>NZ_SCMK01000018.1 GCF_005503355.1 Sphingomonas sp. 1F27F7B | reverse complement strand
CCGGAAGACCCTGGAACGGCTTGTCTTTATCTGAGTACCCGACGCCTAGAAGCCGTCAGAACCCAGGGCCGCCGCCCACATGTCCCTTCATCAAATCAACCATGTCAAAGAGCGACAAAAACCGACGCACCGTCTAACCCCTTTTTCTCGGGGCGACCTGTGCGCCTGGATTTTGGTGACCGCCGCGTCGTTCCGGTGAGGAGCACCGCGTCGGTGGAGTGGCTTCTATGCGTGACCTTTCGACCCGTCAACAGCCTTGTGAAACTTTCTGTCTTTTTTTCGAAACAGAGCCCAGAAACCGCAGAAATCCGCGGTTTTCTATCGATCCGTCCGGCGCCGCGATGACGGTTCGATGACCCTTTCGGGCGAGAATCGCTCGAATCACCCCCGAATCACGCGCGAATCTGCCTTCGAATCCGAATTCCGGATACGGTTCACGCCTGCGAAACTGCGCAAATTCGCGCCTTTCGGGCGGTTTACGGCGCATAAACAGGAACGGGCGCATAGCGCGCGGGATGAGCGATACCATGCGGGCCAGTTCCGAAGCCGAAAGCGCCGCGCTGCGCCAACAGGTGCGCAGCGCCGTGATCTGGCGTTCGGGCACCCAGATCTTCGGCCAGCTGCTCACCTGGGCCTCGACCTTCATCGTCATCCGGATGCTCGGCCCCTCGGCCTATGGCCTGTTCGCGATGACTCAGGTGATCCTGGTCCTGCTCAACATGCTCAACGGCTATGGCCTGGCCAGCGCGCTCATCCAGCGCAAGGACGCCGGCCGCCACGCGCAGCGCCAGCTGTTCGGCATGCTGATCCTGCTCAACTTCGGACTGGGCGCGATCCAGTTCCTCGCGGCGCCCGCCGCCGCTGCCTATTATCGCCAGCCCATGGTGGCCGACCTGCTGCGCGTGCAGGCACTCCTATACATGGCCACCCCCTTCATCGCCCTGCCCCAGGCGCTGCTCTCGCGCGCGATGGACTTCCGCAGACAGGCGCTGGTCAACTTCGTCTCGGCGCTCGCCGGGGCGATCACGGCACTCGCCGGGGCGCTTGCCGGCATGGGGGTATGGACGCTGGTTGCCGCGCCGATCGCATTGTTCTTCACTCGGGCGATCGGCATGACGATCGCGGCGCGCTCGTTCCTGTGGCCGAGCTTCGACTTTCGCGGCGCCGGCGACATTGCCCGCTATGGCGGCGTGATGGCCACCGGCCAGCTCTTCTGGTTCGCGCAGAGCCAGGCCGACGTCTTCATCGCCGGCCGGCTGTTCGATCCGCATATGCTGGGCATCTACACGACCAGCCTGTTCCTCACCCAGATCTTCGTCTCCAAGTTCGTGCCCCCGCTCAACGAAGTCGCCTTCTCCGCCTATGCGCGGCTCAAGGACGACAAGGCCGCGGTCGCCGCCGCCTTCACCAAATCGGCGCGGCTGATCATGGTGGTCGCCATGCCCTTTTATCTGGGCATGGCGGCAACGGCCGACCCGCTGGTCGCAGTGGCGCTGGGGCCGAAATGGCTCGAGGCGGCCCCGGTGGTGCACTGGCTCGCGCTCGCCATGCCGATGATGACGCTGCAAGTGCTCTATGCCCCGGCCAGCGACGCCTGCGGCCGCCCGGGGATCAGCGCCCAGAACGCGGCAACCGGCGCGCTCTGCCTGCCGATCGCATTCCTGATCGGGGTGCATTGGGGGCTGATGGGACTCGTCGCCGCGTGGTTCGCCGCCTATCCGGTCTATCTCGCGGTCTCGACCTGGCGGACGCTGCCGGTGATCGGCGTGAAGCTCGGCGCGCTGCTTCGGGCGATCGCTCCGCCGGTATGCGCCGCCGGCGCGATGGCGCTGCTCGTCACCGGACTCGATTCGCTGCTGCCGCCGCTCCCGGCGCTTCCGCATCTCGCGCTGCTGGTGAGCGCCGGCGGCCTCATCTATGGCGGGCTGCTCTTCCTGTTCGCGCGCCCGGTCCTGATCGAATCGATCAACCTGATCCGCAACCGCCACGGATAGAATGGGCAGGGCCCCGCAAGGGATCACACCGCCTGGATATAGGCGCGCATCGCATCCGCTTCCGATTCGATGCGTTCGATCCGATACTTCACCAGGTCGCCGATCGAGACCAGGCCGATACAGGTATCGCCCTCGACCACCGGCAAGTGGCGGATACGGCGGCGCGTCATCAGCGCCAGCGCGCCGAGCACGCTCTCATCGGGCGAAACGGTGATCGCCGGCGCTGTCATCACCTCATGCACCTGGCGCGCGAGCGCCCCGGCGCCCTCACGATCAAGGCAATAGATCACGTCCCGTTCGGAAAAAATGCCGGCCACCGCGCCACCGGACATCACGGGCACGGCGCCGATCCGCTTCGCGGCAAGCAGCGCGACCGCATCGGCCACCGTCCGCTCGCCATCGATCGAGACCACTTCGTGCCCCTTGCCCCCCAGGATCGCTGCGATCGTCATCGCCATCACTCCAGATTCGGGTCCAGGCGGTTGAGTCTCCCATAGATCGCCCCCAATTGCAAAACATGGACGCGCCGCACGGCCTGGACGATCCCGAATATGCCGCCTTCGCCTGGGCGCGCTATCGCCGCATCCTGGGCTGGATGGCGCTGGCCGCGGCGGCCTCCGCCGCGCTCGCGATCCTGGTCCTGTGGCACTGGCTGGGCTGGCTCAACCTGACCGTGATCCTGGCCACCGCGCTCGGCGTGTTCTTCACGATCCTGCTGGGCGCCATGCTGATGGGATTGATGTTCCTGAGTTCGGGCACCGGCCATGACGCGCAGGTGGAGGATCGGCTGAAGGACGAAATAGAAATCGGCGACTGAGCCTTCGCCCAGCCGCCGATCCCGTTTCGCTGATTTTCAGGCGCGCGCAGCGCCGATCAGGCAGTCGCTTCCGCATCCTCGGCGCGGGTGCGGCGGCGACGCGGCTTCTTTACCGGCTCTTCCGCTGCCTCGGCCGGGGCCGGCTCGATCACGCCAAGCGCGGGCGGGAGCACCGCGGCGTCGATCGCATGGCTTTCCTCGACGGCCTGGGCCTCCTCGCGGCGCGGGCGGCGGCCACGGCGCGGTGCCGGTTCCTCGCGCGGCGCGCGCTCTTCAGCCGCGGCTTCGAAAAGCTCGCCTTCGACGGCATGGCCATTGCCATAGCCATTGGCGCGGCCGTTGCGGTCCTCACGCTCGCGGCGGGGCTGACGCTCCTCGCGCTCGCGGCGCGGCGGCTGCTGGGCACGCTGCTCCTGCTGCTCTTCCGCTTCCTCGGCGCGATTGCCGTCGGCCTCGACGTCGAAATCCTCGTCGTCGCCGTCGAAATCGTCGCGCTGGCGGCGCTGCTGGTTCTGCTCCTCGAAGCGCGAGCGGCTCTCGCTCAGCACGCGGAAATAATGATCCGCGAACTGGAGATAATATTCGGTGTTGACCCGATCGCCCTGCATCTGGGCGTCGCGCGCCAGATTCTTGTACTTCTCGAGCAGTTGGGCAGCATTGCCGCGCGCACGGTTGTCGATGCGATTCCCGTTACCCTGGCCGGGGTTACCGCCCTGGCGCTGCTGTTGCCCGCCACGACCACGACGGCGGCCGGCCTGACGATTGTTCATCAAGGTCTATATGTCCTGTCTTGTTTACGCTGTCCGTCGGTCCAATTCCTGGGTCCCGGATGCAGTTTACAAATGCGCGCCAACGCCTCGGAAGGCGCGACACGCCTGCCATGGCCACCGGACTGCAGCGGCTATCATGACCTGAATCGGGGCTGTGCTTTTCACGGCCCAAGTTTCAACGGCTTGGTTGAAAGTGCCCTACCCCGTCGCTGTCTTAGCCGGTGCAGCACCAATGTCCAAGCAGAAATATGTGTCGTTTTCGCGTCGTTTCAAGTCAGGAGCAGTGCGCGCGGCCGCTCTCCCAGATCCTTGTACAGAGTCACGGCAAAACCGCTATTCCGGGCAATCGCGGATACCGGCTCGGCCTGGGTCCAGCCGATCTCCAGCACGGCGGCGCCGCCCGGCGCGAGCAGGCGCCGCAGATCGGGGACGATACGGCGATAATCGTCCAGCCCCTCGGCCCCCGCGAACAGCGCCGAGCCCGGCTCATACCGGCGGACCTGCTCGGGCAGCGGCTCCTCCGTCCCGATATAGGGCGGATTGGCGAGAATCAGGTCGAAGCGGTCGTCGAGCCCCTGCCCCCAATCACCGCGCCGGAACCCGGCGCGCGCCGCCATCCCCAGCGCCGCGGCGTTGCGCCGGGCATAGTCGAGTGCAACATCCGAAGCGTCCACGCCCAGCCCGCGCGCCTCGGGCCATTCGGCGAGCGCGGCGAGCAACAGCGTGCCGGGGCCGGTGCCCAGGTCGAGGATCCGCGCAGGGGCGTTCGCCCCGAAATAGTCGACCGCCGCCTCGATCAGCGTCTCGCTGTCGGGCCGCGGGATCAGCACGCCGGGACCGACAGCCAGCTCGATCGTCCAGAAGGCGCGGCGGCCGGTGATGTACGCCACCGGCTCATGCGCCAGCCGGCGGGCGACCAGCGCTTCCAGCGTTTCGGGCACCGGGTCGCCGAGGTGGCGCAGGATCATCGATTCGCGCGTGGTGCCGAGGGCTTGGGCGGCGAGGAGTTCGGCATCGAGCCGCGGCGAATCGGAAACGGCTTCGAGCGCATGGGCAGCCTGGTTGAGGGCGGCGCGAACACTCATTGGTTGTTGCACGAAAAGGCCCAGACCAGTGCCTTGGCCGCGCGATCATCGATCCCGCCATGCACCTTCCGCAACTCCCGTACCGCCCATTCGCTGCCCTTCCATAGGCCATGCGTGCGCCAATCGGGCTGCATGTGGCCAAGCTCGCCGAGGATGCAAAGCATGGGGATTTCCACGGCCTGTGCCCGCGCGATGCCCAGTGCCTCGACGACCGCGGACCAATCGGCCTGCGGATGGCTCGCGCGCTGATAGCCCAGATAGGCGGAGATGGCCGTATTGATGTCGGCCATGTCGCTCACGAATCGAGCTGCGCCAGCCGATCCGCCTCGTCCTGGGCGACGAGCGCGCCGATCAGCTCGTCCAGTTCGCCTTCCATCACTTCGGGCAAGCGGTGGAGCGTCAGGTTGATGCGGTGATCGGTCACGCGGCCCTGGGGGAAATTATAGGTGCGGATGCGCTCCGAGCGATCCCCCGAGCCGACCATCGATTGCCGCGCGCCCGCCCGCGCCGAGGCGAGCCGGTCGCGCTCGGCCTCGTAGAGGCGCGTGCGCAGCACCTTCATTGCCTTGGCCTTGTTCTTGATCTGCGAGCGCTCGTCCTGCTGGATGACGATCGTGCCGGTGGGCAAATGGGTGATGCGCACAGCCGAATCGGTGGTGTTGACGCCCTGCCCGCCCGGGCCCGAGGCCCGGTAGATGTCGATGCGCAGATCCTTGTCGTCGATCCGGATATCGGCCTCTTCCGCTTCCGGAAGCACCGCCACCGTCGCCGCCGAAGTGTGGATGCGCCCGCCCGCCTCGGTGGCCGGCACGCGCTGCACCCGGTGCACGCCGCTCTCGAATTTCAGCTTGGCGAACACGCCGGTCCCGGTGACGCTGAGCACGACTTCCTTGTAGCCGCCGAACTCCGATTCGGAGGCCGAGATCAGCTCGATCTTCCAGCCCATGCGATCGGCATAGCGCTGGTACATGCGCAGCAGGTCGCCGGCGAAGAGCGCCGCCTCGTCGCCGCCCACGCCGGCGCGGATTTCGAGCATCGCCGGGCGCGCATCGGCCGCGTCCTTGGGCAGCAGCGCGAGGGCGAGGCCGCGCTCGGCATCGGCGAGCGCGGCCTCGTTGGCGTGCAGCTCTTCCGCCGCCAGCGCGCGCAGTTCGTCATCGGGCTCCTGCGCCATCGCCTGGAGCGATTCGCCCTCGGCACGCAGCCGCCGGACCTCGCCCGCGGCAAGCGCCACCGGCTCGATCTCGGCATATTCCTTGGACACGGCGACAAACCTGTCGCCGCTGAGATCGCCGGTCGCCATCTGCGCCTGCAACTCGTCGCGCCGCGCCTCGATCGCGGCGATGCGGTCGGCGGGGATCTTCATCGCGCAGCGACCAATGCGGCCACGGCATCCGAATCGACCGCGTCGGCACGGATCACGCGCTGGCTGATCAAGAGCTCGCCGTCGCGCGCCTGGAACGAGAGCGTCATCGCGGGCTCCGCCTTGAGCGCGCGGTCATAGCGCTTCTTGGCACTGCCGGTCGCGAACAGCTCGGCGCTGAAACCCGCGTTGCGGAGTCCGGCGAGCAAGCCGATCGCAGTCCCTTCGACACCCGCAGTCTCGACCACCACCGCGACCTGCATCCGCTCCGCCGCCGGCTCCGGGATCAGCATCGCCAGCCGCTCGACGCCCGCGGCCCAGCCCACGCCCGGCGTCTCGGGGCCGCCGAGATTGCCGACCAGCCCGTCATAGCGGCCGCCCGCCAGCACGGTGCCCTGCGCGCCCAGCCGGTCGGTGACGAACTCGAAGGCGGTGTGGCGATAATAATCGAGTCCGCGCACCAGCCGCGAATTACGCGTCCAGGCGACGCCGGCCGCGTCGAGCCCGTCGGTCACCGCCTTGAAGAAGGCCGCGGCCTCCTCGGTCAGATAGGCGTCGATGTCCGGCGCGCTGTCGGCGATCGGGCGGTCCTGCGGGTCCTTCGAATCGAGGATGCGCATCGGGTTCTTCTCGAGCCGGACCAGGCTGTCCTCGCTCAGCTGATCCCTGTGCGCCTCGAAATGCGCGACCAGCGCCGTGCGCCAGGCGTCGCGCGTCTCCGCGTCGCCCAGCGTGTTGAGCTGGAGTGTGACGCCCTCGATGCCGAGCGCGCGCAGCAGCTGGTCGGCGAGCACCAGCAGCTCGACGTCCGCCGCCGGCTCGGCGGCGCCGAGGATCTCGGCGTCGAGCTGGTGGAACTGGCGGAAGCGGCCCTTCTGCGGACGCTCATAGCGGAACACCGGGCCCGAAGTGACGAGCTTGAGCGGCGCATATTGCTGCCAGCCCTCGGTGACGTAGGCGCGGCAGATGCCGGCGGTGAATTCGGGGCGGAGCGTGATCAGGTCGCCGCCCTTGTCCTCGAAGGTGTACATCTCCTTCGAGACGACGTCGCTGGTCTCGCCCATCGAGCGGGCGAACACGCCCGTCGCCTCGAACACCGGGATGTCGACGCGCTGGAAGCAATAGAGCTTGCGGACATGATCGAATATCTCGAGCACGCGGGCGAACCTGCGCTGCTCGTCGCCGAAAATGTCCTGGGTGCCCCGGATGCGGTTGGGCGTTTCGATGCGTGCCATATTGGCGGGCGCCAATAGGCCGGTTCCGCGCCAGCCGCAACGCGGAGATTGATCGCCCCCATAACCGCAGGGCACGCTGCAACAAGCTGGCAATTGTTGCGCCAGGTAACCAATCGTGGAAACGTGCGGTCTGCGGGGCCCGCTTATCGCGTTTCCGGCATATTTCTTGTGTTGCACTGCACAGTGGGCTGCACAAGGAACATCGTCATTAAGCACCGCGCCGGAGTCGGCGCCTTGATCCGGGTTGAAGAATTGCGCCGAATCACCCTCGCCGGCTCCCGCCGACCTGCCTTTGTCCTGCTCTCGACCATGTTGCTGCTCGCGTCCTGCGGCAGCGGCAGCCAGACCGCCCAGAAAAAGGGCGCGGGCGGCCCGCCCCAGGTGGGCTTCGTGGTGGTCCAGCCGGGGCAGGTGCCGGTGGTCGCGGAACTGACCGGGCGGGTTAACCCCTATCAGGTCTCCGAGATCCGGCCGCAGGTGGCCGGCATCGTCCGCAAGCGCTTCTTCACCGAAGGCGCGATCGTCCGCCAGGGGCAGACGCTCTACCAGATCGACCCCAGCCTCTATGCGGCCAGCGTGGCCGAAGCCTCGGCCAGCCTGCAGAACGCCCGGGCCAGCGCCGAGGCCGCGCGGATCAAGGCCGATCGCTACAAGCCGCTGGCCGATGCCGAGGCGGTGTCGAAGCAGGACTATACCGATGCCGCGGCGGCGGCGCGCCAGGCGAGCGCGCAAGTCGCCCAGACGGGCGCGCAGCTGCAGACCGCGCGGATCAACCTGCACTTCACGCGCGTCCCCGCGCCGATCACCGGCCGCATCGGCCGCTCGCTCGTCACCGAGGGCGCGCTGGTGACGACCAACCAGGCCGATCCGCTGGCGGTGATCCAGCGGCTCGATCCGATCTTCGTCGACATCCAGCAGTCGAGCACCGAACTGCTCGCGCTGCGCCGCGCACTGGCGCAGCAGGGCGTGACGCCGGGCAGCGCCAGCGTGCGCCTGAAGCTCGAGGACGGCAGCGAATATGGCACGACGGGCACCGTCGAATTCTCCGAGGTGATGGTCGACCAGAACACCGGCACCGTCACGCTGCGCGCGCGCTTCGCCAATCCCGAGGGGATGCTGCTGCCGGGCATGTTCGTCCGCGCGGTCTTCACCCAGGCGATCGACACCCGCGCCTTCCTGGTGCCGCAACAGGCCGTGTCGCGCGACGCCAGGGGCACCGCCCAGCTCTGGGTGGTCGGCCCGGACAACAAGGCAGCGCGCCGCGACGTGACCGCCGAGCGTACCCAGGGCGCCTATTGGGTCATCACCAAGGGGCTCAACCCCGGCGACAAGGTGATCACCCAGGGCATCGCCAACCTGAAGCCCAATGCCGATATCCGCCCGGTCCCGGCCGACACGCCGCAGAAGATCGAGCAGCCCCGCAAGGGTCAGGACGCCGGCGCATCCAAGTCGAAGGGCAGCTGAGCACTCATGTCGCGCATCTTCATCGATCGCCCGATCTTCGCCTGGGTGATCGCGATCATCACCATGCTGATGGGCCTGGGCGCCGTCTTCTCGCTGCCCATCGCGCAATATCCCGACATCGCGCCGCCCCAGGTCAACATCCGCGCCACCTATCCCGGCGCGTCGGCGGAGACGGTGCAGAACTCGGTGACGCAGATCATCGAGCAGAACCTGACCGGCATCGACGGGCTGCTCTATTTCAGCTCCTCGTCCACGTCGCGCGGCCAGGTGACGATCAGCGCCACCTTCGACAAGGGCACCGATCCCGACATCGCCCAGGTGCAGGTGCAGAACCAGGTGCAGGCCGCACTCTCGCGCCTGCCCAACCAGGTGCAGCAGCAGGGCGTGCGCGTCACCAAGTCCAACCCGGACACGCTGCTGCTCGTCGGCGTCTATGACGAGACCGACAAGCGCACCAATCGCGACGTGTCCGACTGGCTCTCGTCCAACCTGCAGGACACGCTGTCGCGCCTGCCGGGCGTGGGCGACGTCAACGTGTTCGGCTCGCCCTATGCCATGCGCATCTGGCTCAACCCCTCGGCGCTCGCCAGCTACGGCCTGATGCCGAGCGACGTGGTGAACGCGATCACCAGCCAGAACACCGAGATCGCCGCCGGCGAGATCGGCGGCCAGCCGATGCCGGCCACCCAGATGCTCAACGCGACGGTGACCGCCCAGTCGCGGCTGCAGACGCCCGAGCAGTTCGCCAAGATCATCCTCAAGACCCAGACCAACGGCGCGCACGTGCTGCTGAAGGACGTCGCCCGGATCGAGCTGGGCGCCGAGAACTACAATGCGGTCAGCCGCGTCAACGGCCATCCCGGCTCGGGCATCGCGATCAGCACCGCGCCGGGCGCCGACGCGCTGAAGACCGCCGAACTGATCAAAGCGACGGTGGCGGAGGCGGCCAAGGAGTTCCCCGAGGGCTTCAACTACGCCTATGCCAACGACACCACCGAGTTCATCAAGCTCTCGATCGACGAAGTGGTGAAGACGCTGGGCGAGGCGATCGCGCTCGTCGTCATCGTCATGTTCGTGTTCCTGCAGAGCTGGCGCGCGACGCTGGTGCCGATGATCGCGGTGCCGGTGGTGCTGCTCGGCACCTTCGCGGTGTTCTATGCGCTCGGCTATTCGATCAACACGCTCACCCTGTTCGGCCTGGTGCTGGTGATCGGCCTGCTCGTCGACGACGCGATCGTCGTCGTCGAGAATGTCGAGCGCCTGATGGAGGAAGACCCCGAGCTTTCCCCGCGCGAGGCGACGATCAAGTCGATGGACCAGATCCAGGTGGCCCTGGTGGCGATCGCGCTGGTGCTGTCCGCCGTGTTCCTGCCGATGGCGTTCTTCGGCGGCTCGACCGGCGTGATCTACCGCCAATTCTCGGTCACCATCGTCTCGGCGATGGTCCTGTCGGTGCTGGTCGCGCTGATCCTGAGCCCGGCGCTGACCGCCACGGTGCTCAAGCGCAAGAAGGACATGGCCGAGCCCGGCTCCGGCTGGTTCTCGCGCCGCGTGCCCCTTGTCGGCCGCTGGGGCCGCATCGGATCGGAGAAGTTCAACCGCGGCTTCGAGTGGACGGTCGAGCATTATACCCGCACCATCTCCTATGTCGTCGATCGCAAATGGATCTTCCTGCTGATCTACCTGCTGGTCTGCGCGGTGCTGGTGCTGATGTTCTACCGGCTGCCCACCGGCTTCCTGCCGACCGAGGACCAGGGCGCCGCCAGCGTCCAGTTCCGCCTGCCCGCCGGCGCGACCCAGGCGCGCACCCAGGAAGTGCAGCTCGCGGTCGAGAAATATCTGCGCGAGCAGGAGGGCAGGAACGTCCGCACCATCTTCACTGTCACCGGCGGCGGCGGCGGCGGCGGTGCCAGCGGCCAGAATACCGGTCAGGGCTTCGTCAACTTCGTCTCGTGGGACGATCGTCCGGGCAAGGAGAACAGTGCCGACGCGATCGTCCAGCGCGCAGCCGGCGCCTTCCGCAACTTCCGCGACGCCCAGGTCTTCGCGCTGGTGCCGGCCGCGATCCGCGGCCTCGGCCAGTCGAACGGCTTCACCCTCGAGCTCCAGAACACCAGCGGCATGTCGCGCACCGACTTCGTCGCCGCCCGCGACAGGCTGCTCGCCGCGGCCAATGCCGATCCCGATCTCCAGGCCGTGCGCCTGTCCGACCTGCCCGACGTCTCGACGCTCAACATCCAGATCGACCAGGAGAAGCTCGCGGCGCTCGGCCTCACCCAGGCGGACGTCAACAACACGCTGTCGACCGCCTGGGGCGGCCGCTACGTCAACGACTTCATCGATCGCGGCCGCGTGAAGCGCGTCTATGTCCAGGGCGACGCGCCCTATCGCGCCGAGCCCCAGAATCTCGGCGAGTGGTTCGTGCGCGGCAGCAACGGCACGATGACGCCTTTCTCCTCCTTCGCGACGATCAGCTGGGCGACCGCGCCGACCACCGTGTCGCGCTTCCAGGGCATCTCGTCCTTCGAGTTCCAGGGCCAGCCGGCCCCGGGCAAGAGCTCGGGCGACGCGATGAAACGCATGGAGGAACTCGCCGCGCAGATCCCCGGCACCAGCATCGCCTGGGCGGGCCTCTCCTATCAGGAGCGGCTGGCCGGCGGACAGGCGCCGTTGCTGTACGGCGTCTCGCTGCTCATCGTGTTCCTGTGCCTGGCGGCGCTGTACGAGAGCTGGTCGATCCCGGTCGCCGCGATGCTGGTGGTGCCGCTCGGCCTGATCGGCGCAGTGTTCGCGGTGACGCTCCGCGGCCTCCAGAACGACGTCTATCTGCAGATCGGCCTCCTCACCACCATGGGCCTGGCCGTGAAGAACGCCATCCTGATGATCGAGTTCGCCGAGCGCGCCGAGAAGGAAGGCAAGCGCGTGATCGAAGCCGCGATCGAAGCCGCCCGCATCCGCTTCCGCCCGATCGTGATGACCAGCCTGGCCTTCATGTTCGGCGTGCTGCCGCTGGCGATCTCCACCGGTGCCGGCGCGAACAGCCGCATCGCGATCGGCACCGCGGTGATCGGCGGCATGCTGACCGCACTGATCCTCGCCATCTTCTACATCCCGCTGTTCTTCGTGCTCGTCCGCCGCGGCGTGCGCGATGCGCTGAAGGCGCTGCGCGAGCGACGGGCCCGCAAGCGGGAGGCACAGGCATGAAGCGCGCGGTCCTGACCCTGCTCCTCAGCACGGCGCTCGCCGGCTGCTCGATGGAGCCGAAATATGCCCGGCCCGAAGCGCCGGTGCCGCCCGGCTGGCCGGCGGGCGATGCCTATCTCAAGGCCGATGAAGCCGCGCTGCCCAGCGTCACCTGGCAGGACATCTTCAAGGACCCGCGGCTCCAGAAGCTGATCGGACAGGCGCTGGCCAACAATCGCGACCTGCGCGTCGCCGCGGCCAATATCGCCGCGGCGCGCGCGCAATATCGCATCCAGCGCGCCGACCGCATTCCCGAGCTCGATGCCGGCGCGGGCGCGACCGTGGCACATGGCAGCAGTACCGGCGCCGCCACCACCGGCGGCACCCGCGCCAACTTCTCGGGCAATGTCAGCATCCCCGCCTTCGAGCTCGACCTGTTCGGCCGCGTCGCCTCGCTCACCCATGCCCAGCAGGACCGCTGGTTCGCGACCGAGGCGGCGGCACGCGCCACGCGCCTGACGCTGATCGGCGACATCGCGGCCGCCTGGCTCAACCATGCGGCGGACGCGAGCCTGCTCAAGATCGCCCAGGACACCGCGGCCAATGCCGAGCGCGCGGTGGCACTCACCGATCGGCGCTTGCGGGGCGGCATCGCACCGCGCACCGACCTGGCCCAGGCGCAGCAGACGCTCGCCACTGCCCAGGCCGACGTGGCGACGCAGAAGACTGCGCTGGCGCAGGACGTCAACGCGCTCCGGCTGCTCGTCGGCGCCGATGTCGATGCCGCGCTGCTCTCCGCCGCGATCGAGGAAGCCGCTCCCACTGTCGCCGAGCTGCCCGCCGGCCTCGATTCGGGCGTGCTGCTCCGCCGGCCGGACGTGGTGCAGGCCGAATATACGCTGCGCGCCGCCAATGCCCAGATCGGCGCCGCCCGCGCCGCGCTGTTCCCCCGCATCTCGCTCACCGGGCTGCTCGGCTTCGCCAGCAACGCGCTGACCGGACTCTTCTCGGGCAACGGCTTCAACTGGTCGGGCGGCGCCAGCGCCAGCTATCCGATCTTCAACGCCGGCGCCGGCCGGGCGGGCGTGCAGCTGAGCGAGGCCCAGCGCGACGCGGCGCTCGCCACCTATGAGAAATCGATCCAGACCGCTTTCCGCGAAGTCGCCGACGCGCTCGCCCGGCGCGGCACCATCGCCGATCAGCTGAAGGCCAATACGAGCAACCTGGCCGCGGCGCAGGACAGCTATCGCCTGGCCGAGGCGCGCTATCGCGGCGGGATCGACAATTTCCTGGCGAACCTGGTCGCGCAGCGCTCCTATTACACCGCCCAGCGCGGACTGGTGAGCACCCGGCTGGTCGAGGCGACCAATCTGGTGACGCTCTACCGCACGCTGGGGGGTGATTCGCTGCTCACCGTCACGCCCTCGGGCCCGCAGCCCTAGGTTGGGGACTCATATTCCTTCAATCGTCATCCCCGCTATTCCTTCCTTAGTCATCCCCGCGAAGGCGGGGATCCAGGGTAATGCGGGATATCGGCACCACCGCGCGAACGCCATCCGGAGCGGGCAGCACCCCGCCATCTCGGCTCCGCACCTGGCCCTGGATCCCCGCCTTCGCGGGGATGACGACGGAAAATCAGATACTTGTTTGGGTTCTCAACCTAGGACGTATCGACAGTCAATAGATCCTCCCCCGGAGGGAGAGGAATGCAGGCAATAACAGCTCCCACCCTTCCGCCCGCTCCGCTTCGCCGCTATCGGTTGCGAAGCGAAACGGGAGTGGAAGATGGCCTACGAGACGATCCTGACCGAACGTGCCGGCGACGTGCTGGTGGTCACGCTCAACCGGCCCGATCGCCTCAACGCGGCGCCGCCCGCGATGTTCGACGAGATCCGCGACGCGCTGGCGAAGCTGGACGGCGCCCGCGCGGTGCTGCTCCAGGGTGCCGGCCGCGCCTTCTGCTCGGGCGCCGATGTGGCGAGCGGCGCGCTCGCCTCGGCCGATCCCGGCACGGCGACCCATGCCGCGCTGACCGATCACTATAATCCGACGATCCTCGCCGTCACGCGCCTGGGCGTGCCGGTGGTGAGCGCAGTGCGCGGCCCCGCCGCGGGCATCGGCTGCAGCCTGGCGCTCGCCGCCGATTTCTGCGTGGCGAGCGACACCGGCTATTTCCTCCAGGCCTTCGTCAATATCGGGCTGGTGCCCGATGGCGGGGCGACCTGGCTGCTGCCGCGCCTCGTCGGCCGTTCGCGCGCGGCGGAGATGATGCTGCTGGGCGAGAAGCTGCCCGCGACGAAGGCGCGCGACTGGGGGCTGGTGCACAGCGTCGTCTCGGACGAGCAGCTCGAGCATGAGGCACTGGCGCTCGCCGCCCGCCTCGCCGCCGGCCCCACCGTGGCGCTCGGCATGATCCGCCGGGGGATCGCCCAGGCCCTCGAATCGACGCTGGAGGAAACGCTGGCGATGGAAGCGAATCATCAGCGCAGCGCGCGCGGCACTGCCGATTCGATGGAGGGCGGGCTGGCCTTCCTCCAGAAGCGCAAGCCGAACTTCACCGGGAAGTAGCGCGCGAGGTTGACCGGCCGGGGGCGGCTGTGGCAGTCGGCGCTCGGCTAGCGGGTATAGCACAATGGTAGTGCAGCAGCCTTCCAAGCTGAATACACGGGTTCGATTCCCGTTACCCGCTCCAACTTCCCCCGCCCGGCGAACCCGCGTCCCCTGGGACGCTCCGCCCTGCCGGGCTATGCTGGGGGTTCGATTCCCGTTACCCGCTCCAACTTCCCCCGCCCGGCGAACCCGCGTCCCCTGGGACGCTCCGCCCTGCCGGGCTATGCTGGGGGTTCGATTCCCGTTACTCGCTCCAGCTTCCCCCGTCCGGCGAACCCGCGTCCCCTGGGACGCTCCGCCCTGCCGGGCTATGCTGGGGGTTCGATTCCCGTTACCCGCTCCAGCTTCCCCCGTCCGGCGAACCCGCGTCCCCTGGGACGCTCCGCCCTGCCGGGCTATGCTGGGGGTTCGATTCCCGTTACTCGCTCCAGCCTTTCCATGACGATGCCCACCGACACTCCTCCGCTCGCACTCTATGTGCACTGGCCGTTCTGCGTGTCGAAATGCCCCTATTGCGACTTCAACAGCCATGTCCGCGAGAGTGTCGACCAGGCCGCCTGGCGAGTGGCGATGCTCGCCGATCTGGCGCATGAAGCGGAAGCACTGCCCGGACGCCGGCTCGGCTCGATCTTCTTCGGCGGCGGCACGCCCTCGCTGATGCCGCCCGAGACGGTGGCCGCAGTGATCGCGGCGGCCGAAGCGCATTGGGGCTTCGAACCCGGCATCGAGATCACGCTGGAGGCCAATCCCTCCTCCGTGGAGGCCGCGCGCTTCGCCGACATCGCTGCTGCCGGCGTGAACCGGGTCTCACTCGGGTTGCAGGCGCTCGACGATGCCGATCTGCGCTTCCTCGGCCGGGCGCACGGCGTGGACGAAGGGCTGGCGGCATTGGAGACTGCCCAGCTGGCCTTTGAGCGCGTCAGCTTCGACCTGATCTATGCCCGGCCCGGCCAGACGCCGGCGGGCTGGGAAGCCGAGCTGCGCCGCGCCCTTTCCTTCGGCACCGAGCATCTCTCGCTCTACCAGCTCACCATCGAGCCCGGCACGCGCTTCGCCACGCTGTTCGAGAAGGGCGAACTCAAGGCCTTCGACCCGGACGAAGCCGCCGATCTGTTCGAGGTGACGCGGGCAATCACGGCGGCAGCCGGGCTGCCGGCCTATGAGGTCTCCAACCATGCCCGGCCGGGGGCGGAGAGCCGCCACAACCTCACTTATTGGCGCTATGGCGACTATGCCGGCGTCGGCCCGGGCGCGCATGGCCGCCGGAACGGCGTGGCCACGCTTCGCCGCAAGAAGCCCGAGAACTGGCTCGCCGCGATCGAACGCAACGGCCACGGCATCGAGCGCGAGGATCGGCTCGAGACGCGCGACCGCGGCGTCGAGGCACTGTTGATGGGCCTGCGCCTTGCCGAGGGCATCGACCTTGCCCGCATTCCCGATGCGCCGATCGACCCGGGCGCGCTGACGGGGATGGCGGCGCAGGGGCTGGTGGAACGCGAGGGCAGCCGCCTCCGCGTCACCGATGCCGGCATGCCGGTGCTCGAGGCGATCCTGCGCGAGCTGGTGATCGCCTGAACGCATGATTCGGGCTCGGCCCACCGCGCGGAAGTTCGGGAAGTTTGGATTAGGGGGCTCCGTTTTCCCCGCCCGCACCAGCGCTGGTGGCGGATAGGATCGACAGGGCGAAGCGCGCCGGGTTGCACACGCCGGCATGGAGCAACCGAAAACCTGCACTGCAACGTGCCACCATCCCGGCGAATGCGCGGGGATGACGGTCATCGGGCGCTTATCCCCCCCGAGACAAGTAACCTTGTTTCGTCATCCCCGCGCAGGCGGGGATCCAGGGTTTCTCTACCGTATCGCCCGTGATTCTGGATCCCCGCCTGCGCGGGGATGACGGGATTGGCTGAATAAATCCTCGACCTAATGAATCCTCGACCTAGCCTCCGAACCCCGTCGGCGCGGGCGAGATCGTCACCGTCGTCCCCCCCTTCACTTCCTGCACTTCGAGCGCGCGCTCGGCGATGCCGTCGCGGCCGAAGCGGAAGGCGCCGTCCAGGCCGCCGAACCCGTCGGGCGCGACCAGGCGGCGCTCGGGGAAGATGTCGCCCGGCCGCCATTCGCGGGCGATGCGCACGGTGAGCAGCACCGCGTCATAGCCCAGCGTCGACAGGCGATAGGGCGCCGCGCCGAAGCGCGTGCGATACTTGGTCGCATAGGTCCGATAGTAATTGTCGGGCACGCTGGCGAACCAGGCGCCGTTCAGCACGGCGTTCGAACCGATCGCCGAATCGGTGTTCCACAGCTCGGTGCCGAGGATGCGCGACGCCTTGCCCCCCGCCGACTTGCGGATGATCGGCGCCGCCGTGACGCCGCTCGCGCCCGAGCCGGCGATCAGGATCGCCTGATAGGGCGTACGCGACAGCTTGGTGATCGCGCTGGTCATCGAGCCGGGGCGACCATCATAGGTCTCCATCGCCAGCACCTTGCCGCCCTGGTCCTCCACGGCGCGCAGGAAGCTGGTCGAGGCGCGCTCGCCATAGACGCCCGACGTCATCAGCCCGACGAAATTGGTGACGCCCTGCGCCCGGGCATAATCGACCACGCGCTCGATCGACTGGGCCGGCGAATAGCCGAGCAGATAGGTGCCGTTGCCGGCCACCGCAGTGTCGTTCGAGAAGCTGAGCACCGGCACGCGCGCCGCCCGCGCGATCGGCGCCACTTCGCGCGCCTCCTCGGCGAGCAGCGGGCCTAGGATCAGCTTGTTGCCATCGGCGATCGCCTGGCGCGCGGCGTTGGCGGCTCCGCCGGCAGTGTCGTAGGTGGTGATGCGCAGCACGTCCGACTTGGTGTCGAGAATCGCCAGCTGCGTCGCATTGGCGAGCGACTTGCCGACGCCGGCGTTCGGCCCGGTCATCGGCACCAGCAGCGCGACGCGGTGGCGCTCCACGTCCTGCGGCAGGCCCGGCGATATCGGGCGAGTCGAGGGCCGCTCGCGCGGCGCCTCCACCGTCGGCGCGGGGCGCGTCTCGGGGATCACCCGCGGCCCGCTGGCGCAGGCGGCGAGAAGGGCGGCGAGGCCCAAAGCGGCCCAGCGGAGGATGCCCCGTTGCGGATTCACGGTTGGGTCTGCCATTTACTCTCCCCGATGCACGCTGTTCTTACGCCCGGCCTCTATATCGTCGCCACCCCGATCGGCAATCTCGGTGACTTGTCGCCGCGCGCCTCCGAAATACTCCTGGGCGCCGATCTGGTTGCCGTAGAAGACAGCCGTGTGACGGCCGGCCTCTTCCGGCACCTGGGCGCGAAGGGGAAGATGATCCCCTATCACGACCATAATGCCGATGCCGTCCGCCCCGGCCTGGTCGCGCGCATGGCGACCGAGGCCATCGCGCTGGTCTCCGACGCGGGCACCCCGCTGATCTCCGATCCCGGTTTCAAGCTGGTGCGCGACGCGCGTGCCGCCGGCCATCCGGTGACGACGATTCCAGGCCCCTGCGCGGCGATCGCGGCGCTGACGCTGGCCGGGCTGCCGACCGACCGCTTCCTGTTCCTCGGCTTCCTGCCGCCCAAGCAACAGGCCCGGGCCGAAGCGATCGCCGAGATCGCCGGCGTGCGCGCCACGCTCGTCCTCTACGAATCGGGGCCGCGGCTCTCGGCCTGCCTCGCGGCGCTGGCCGAAGGGCTGGGCGACCGCGAGGCGGCAGTGGCGCGCGAGATCAGCAAGAAGTTCGAGGAATGCGTGACCGGCTCGCTCACCCAGCTGGCCGCGCGCTATGCCGAGGCGCCGCCGAAGGGCGAGATCGTGGTGGTCGTGGCGCCGCCCGGCGCCCCGGCTCCGGCCAGTGCCGACGATGCCGATGCCGCGCTCGCCGAGGCGCTGACTCGCCTGCCGGCCAGCAAGGCGGCGGGCGAAGTGGCGAAGAAGCTCGGGCTCGACCGCAAGACGCTCTATGCGCGGGCGATGGAAATGAAGGGGTAGCCCGGCACGGATAGAAAACGCCCCAAACCCGTCATCCCCGCGAAGGCGGGGATCCAGGGCTACCTCGCGCATCGTCCCGGACTCTGGATCCCCGCCTTCGCGGGGATGACGAAATAGGGCAAAGGCTCCCTCAGGCGTATTCCTGTTCGAGCACCCGCATCTCGTCCGCGCCGGTAAGCTCGGCAAGGCGCTTGAGATAGGTCTCCGCAAGCTGGCGACGGCGCAGCGCGGCGGCCTCTGTCATCGCCCGCTTCGCGGCAGCAAGTTCCTGAGCGGCGCGACGCCGATAATAGCGTTCGTTGGATTCCATCAGAATGCGACCCCCCGAAAGCACCGATAAACCCGGTTCGGTGCGACTCGGTCTGGCGATGGTAACCAAAGTTATCCACAGGTGCGAGTCGTGAGGGGCAAAAGACCAACGGATCGCCGCGCTGCGGAAACGCGTGGCCGCGAAGGCGAGCGCCGTGCCGCCTGGTGGCTGTGGCTGAAAGGCTGGAAAATCCTCGATCGCCGGGTCCGCACCCCGGCCGGCGAAGTCGATCTGGTTGTGCGTCGCGGCAGCCTGATCGCCTTTGTCGAGGTCAAGACCCGCGCCACCGCAGCCGATCTCGATTTCGCGATCGACGAGCGCCGCCTCGCCCGCGTCGCCGCCGCGGCCGAGGTGCTGATGCCGCGCTATGCCGGCCCGGGCGACGATATCCGCGTCGACGTGATCCTCATTGCCCCGGGCACGCCACCTCGCCATATCGAGAACGCCTGGATGGGGTGACTTATTCGAATAAGTCACCTAAGGCGTTCCCGAAGGAGGCCGAATGTCGCTCATTGTCGCCGTGCAGATGGACCCGCTCGATGCGATCAACATCGCTGGAGACTCGACCTTCGCGCTGATGCTCTCGGCCCAGGCGCGCGGCCACCGGCTGTTCCATTACGGCGCCGAGGACCTCAACTATTCCGCCGGCCGGGTCTGGACCCGGGCGCATCCGGTGACTGTGCAGCGCGTGGCGGGCGACCATTTCCGCTTCGAGGCGCCGGTGTCGCTCGACCTGGGCGCGGACGCCGATGTCGTGCTGATGCGCCAGGACCCGCCCTTCGACCTGGGCTATATCACCGCGACGCACCTGCTCGAGCGGATCGCCGACCGAACGCTGGTGGTCAACGATCCGGCCAGCGTGCGCAACGCGCCGGAGAAGGTGTTCGTCCTCGACTATCCGCAGTTCATGCCGCCGACGCTCGTCACCCGCAGCCTGGACGAGGCGCGCGCCTTCCTCGCCGAGCATGGCGAGATCGTCATCAAGCCGCTCCACGGCAATGGCGGCAAGGCGATCTTCAAGGTGGGCCGCGACGGCGCCAACCTGTCCTCGCTGATCGAAGTGTTCAACACCGCCTGGCGCGAGCCGCACATGGTGCAGGCCTTCCTCCCCTCGGTGGCGGCGGGCGACAAGCGCATCGTGCTGGTCGACGGCGAAGTGGCCGGCGCGATCAACCGCATTCCGGGCGAAGGCGAGATCCGCTCGAACCTGGCAGTGGGCGGCAGCGCGGCCAAGACCGAACTGACGGCGCGCGAGCAGGAAATCTGCGCGGTGCTGGGCCCGGAGCTGAAGCAGCGCGGGCTGCTGTTCGTCGGCATCGACGTGATCGGCGGCGAGTGGCTGACCGAGATCAACGTCACGTCCCCCACCGGCATCGTCGCGATCGACCGGTTCAACGGCACCGACACCGCCGCGCTGATCTGGCAGGCGATCGAGCGCCGCGTCGCCGAGCGGAACTGATCGAGGCGCTATGTGGGACGCGGCTTCCTGGGGCTATTGGGGCATCTTCTGGCTGATGGTGCTCGAGAATGTGATTCCGCCGGTGCCGTCGGAAGCGATCATGAGCGTCGCGGGCATCGCCGTGGCGCGCGGCGAGATGAACCTGGCGCTCGTGCTGCTCGCCGGCACCGCGGGCACCGTGCTGGGCAATCTCTTCTGGTGGGAGATCGGCCGGCGGCTGGGCTATAAGCGCCTGCGGCCGCTGATCGATCGCTGGGGCCGCTGGCTGACGCTCGACTGGCACGAGATCGAGAAGCTCAAGACCTATTTCGACAAATGGGGCGGGCCGACCGTGCTGATCTTCCGCTTCATGCCGGTGGGCCGCACGATCATCTCGATCCCCGCCGGGCTGATGCACATGCCCTTCTGGCGCTTCGTCGGCTACACCGCCGCGGGCAGCGCGATCTGGAACGTCATCCTGGTGGGCGTGGGCTATGCGCTGGGCGCCACGATCGAGGATATCGAACATTGGGTGGGGCCCGCGATCATCGCCATCGTCGCCGGGATCGCGCTGCTCTATGTCTGGCGGATCCTCACCTGGAAGCCGCGGGACTGACGCGATCGAGCTCGGTCGCGATCCGCTGCGCATAGGCCTCCATCTGCGGCGCCAGCGCCGCCAGGCCCAGGCGCGACTGCGGATCGACCGCGCACAACGTGCCGAAGAAGCTGCCGTCGCCGCGCACGATCGGCCAGGAGATGTAGCTCTTGATGCCATAGAGCGCGGGCGTGTGATGCGTGCGCCAGGCGGGATCGGCCTCGACGTCGTTGATATAGATGCCCTGGCCGCTCGCGCGGATCTCGTCGCAGATCGTTGTCTTGATCGCCAGCTCGTCGCCGGCGTCCAGCCCGAACTCGATCTTGTCGAGCACCTGGCAGGCGACCCAGCGATCCGCGGTGACGCGCGCCACCGCGGCGAAGCCCATGCCGGTCCGCTCGCACAATTCGGCGAGGATAGTCTCTACTTCGGGAATGCGCTGGATGTCGGCGACGTCGGCGAGATAGGGATCGTGCATGGCCCCGCTCTAGCGGACGGCTGCCCCGGTGTAACTAATCGGGATCAGGCGCGCGGATGCGCGTTGCGATATACGTCCAGCAGGTGCGCGGCGTCGACCGCGGTATAGACTTGAGTCGAGCTGAGGCTGGCGTGGCCGAGCAGCTCCTGCAGCGCGCGCAGGTCCGCGCCCCGGCCCAGCAGGTGCGTGGCGAAGCTGTGCCGCAGCGCATGCGGCGTCGTCCGGTCCGACAGGCCGAGCGCGGCGCGGGCGGAACGGACCGACTTGCGGATCACTCCCGCCGGCATCGGGCCCCCCTTCGCGCCGCGGAACAGCGGGGCATCGCGCGCGATGCCATAGGGGCAGGCACGGGCATAGGCCTCGATCGCCTCGCGGACCTGGGGCAGCAGGGGAACGATGCGGGTCTTGTCGCGCTTGCCGGTGACGCTCATCGTCTGGCCCAGCGGCAGGACGCCGCCGGTCAGCCCTACTGCCTCGCCGATGCGCAACCCGGCGCCGTAGAGCAGCAGCAGCACCGCCCAGTCGCGCAGCCCGATCCAGGGCTCGCGTGCTTCCTCGGAAACCGTCTCGGCGAGCGCGACTGCCTCGTGCGGGGCAATCGGGCGGGGCACGCCCTTCTTGACGCGCGGCCCCCTGAGCCGGGGAAGCTCCGCATCCTCGCCGCCGGCGAACTTCAGGAAGCCGCGCACCGCCGAGAGCTCGCGCGCGGCGGAGGCGTTGGACAGGCCCTCGCCGCGGCGATGGGCGAGATAGGCGCGCAGGTCCGCGGCGCTGGCGCGGCCGAGCGCGTCGCGCGTGACGGGACCGCCCCAATGCCGCTGGAGGAAGGCGACCAGCCGCTCGGCGGTGGCGCCATAGGCCCGCACGGTGTGCGCGGACCGCCGCCGGTCACGCGCGAGATGCTGCGCATAGAGAAGCGGGAGGGCGGGTTCGGTCATGGGGAGATAGTATAGCTCCTCCCCGAGCTTGTCGCGGGGAGGGAGGTCGCCGGCCACAGGTCGGTGGTGGAGGGGCGCGGCGGATCTCCGCCGCGTGCCGCGGCCGCCCCTCCACCACGCGCCATGCGAGCGGTCCCCCTCCCCCGGCAAGCCGGGGGAGGAATTGGGAAATCACCCGATCTTCTGCCCGGTCTTGGCCCAGTCGGCCATGAACGCGGCGATGCCGTTGTCGGTGAGCGGGTGCTTGACCAGCTGGCGGATCACCGAGGGCGGCGCAGTCATCACGTCGGCGCCGATCTTGGCGGCCTCGAGCACATGGATCGGGTTGCGCACGCTGGCGACCAGGATCTCGGTGTCGAAGGCGTAATTGTCGTAGATCGTGCGGATGTCGGCGATCAGGTCCATGCCCGGATAGCCGATATCGTCGTGCCGGCCGACGAACGGCGAGATGAAGGTCGCGCCGGCCTTGGCCGCGAGCAGCGCCTGGTTGGCCGAGAAGCACAGAGTCACGTTGACCATGGTGCCGTCGTCGGTGAGCGCCTTGCACGCCTTGAGGCCGTCGATCGTCAGCGGCACCTTGACCGCGACATTGTCGGCGATCTTCCGGACGATCTCCGCCTCACGCATCATGCCCTCGAAATCGAGCGCGACCACTTCGGCCGAGACCGGCCCCTCGACGATCTCGCAGATCTCCCGGACCACTTCGAGGAAATCGCGGCCCGCCTTGTGGATCAGCGAGGGATTGGTGGTGACGCCGTCGAGCAGGCCGGTGGCGGCCAGGTCGCGAATGTCGGCGGTATCGGCGGTGTCGGCGAAGAACTTCATCGGGAATCCCTTATGACATTTGCTGTCAGTCGTGCGTGAGCATCAGCTTTGCACGGCCGCCCTTAAGCCGATTCACCGTGACGCGATAGGTGCCCGGGCGCATCCGGTAATAGAGGATCTTGTGGATCGTCGAGCAGCGCGGGCCCCGGCGCTCCGACGCCATGCGCAGCGCGCGCGGGCTGCCGGCAGCGAAGGCGTCGATCCAGCCGGCGCGATCGATTGCGATGCCGACCGTGCCGGCCTTGCGGATGGCGATCTGCGCCTCGACGCTGCCGCCGCGCACCGGCAGCATCGCCGCATGGCCGGTATCGAGCCCGCGCCCCTCGCGCGTCCAGCCGGCGAGCGGACGCGGAAGCCGCGTGTCGAGCGCCGTGCAGCGGCCCTGCGCCGCCATGCCCAGAGCCAGCGCCGTCATGAGAATCATCACTCTTCTCCCCCTTTGGATGGCAGCGATGTTCCATGGATGTTCCGGAGCCGGCAAGAAGAGCTTGCACCGGAATGAAGACGATGCGTTTAGACGCGATGCGCTCGTGCATCGTCCTGCCCCTGTTCCTCGCCGCCGCGCCGGCGTTCGCGCAGCGGACCGACGACCAGCTCTGGCTGCAGGCGAGCGGCGTCGTCCGCGTGAGCGAGCATGAAGAGGCGACGGTGGAAAGCATCGCCCGTTTCGGCGACCGCGCCCGGGGGCTGGCGCATACCGAGATCGGCGGGCTGTTCGCCTGGAAGCTCGGCAAGGTCGAGCTCGCCATCGGCTATCGGCACGTCGAGGATTTCGTCGGCGACCGGACGCTGCCGAACGAGGAGCGGCTGCGCCAGCACGTGATCGTGCCGCTGGGCGCCGGCTTCGCCACGCGGATCCGGCTGGAGCAGCGCTTCAACAGTTCGGGGCCGGAGATCGGCCACCGCGTGCGCGGCCAGCTGCGCTTCAACGCGCCGCTGGGCCGGACCGGGCTCGGCCTGTTCGCCACGCACGAGACCTTCCTCAATCTCAACACCACCGGCTGGGGCCAGCGCGGCGGGATCGAGCGGGTGCGGGCCAATGTCGGGCTGGGGGCGCCGGTGGGCCGCCGGCTGCGCGTCGAGATCGGCTATCTCAACCAATATCGCTTCGGCCGCGCCGGCGCGCGCGATCAGATGGACCATGCGATGACGATCGGGCTGACGCTGCGGCCTTAGTCCTGGCTCACCTGCCGGACGATCGCGGCGGAATCGCGGGCGCCCCAGCGCTCGGTGATCTTCCCGTCCTCGAGCCGGAACCATTCCATCGCGGCTACCTCATAGGGCCGGCCGGTCGGCTCCAGCCCGCCCATGCCGCGAAAGGGGCCGGCGAAACGGCCGGTCTCGCGTAGACGGGCCGCCACCGTATCTCCCTCGGCGACCAGGTCGAGTATCTCGAGCCGCATCTCCATCCCTTCGTGCAGTTCGCGCCAGATCCCCATCGCCATGTCGAGCGGTCCGGCGCCCAGCACGCCCCAGATTCTCGCTTCGGGCGCGAAGAGCCGGTTCAGCCGGGCGACATCGTGCGCATTGAACGCATCGACATAGGCGCGGACAGCCGCCTTGTTCGCCGCGCTCATTCGCCGGCCACCAGCATCGCCTTCACTTTCGGCGCCGACAGCCCCGAGACGTAGAGCCGGTAGATGCCGGGCCGGAGCTCGAAGCGGACGATCTTGCGGATCGTCGAGCATTCGGGGCCGTGGCCGTGCCTGACCGAGGCGAGCGCCGCGCCGCCTTCGATCCCGGGAAGCACGTCGATCCAGCCGCCCTGATCGAGCGCGATGCCGTAGACCCCCGCGGTTTCGATCCTGAAGCCGATCGTCGCCGCCTTGCCGGGCTTGCTGCCGGCGGGCAGCCCCTTGAGCGCCGCGCCGTCGCTCGTGTCGAGCGCCACTGCCTTGCCCGGCATGAATTCATCGCCGGGCTTCGCCCAGCCGAGCAGCGAGACGGGAAGGCTGGCGTCGGTCGCCTTGCACTGGGTGGTCTGCGCGGCCGGGGCGGCGGGAACGGCCTGGGCGAGCAGCAGGACGGTGGCGAGCAGCATCTTCGATCTCCTTGAAGCCCCAACCCGATACGGGGATTCCGTTTCCCGCGCAAAAGCCCATATGAGGACGCCTCATGTCCCGCGCCCGCGTCCTCGTCCTCCATCCCGCGCTCGGCCCGCTCGACTATCGCGTGCCCGCCGGCATGCAGGTCGCGCCGGGCTCGATCGTCGTCGTGCCGATCGGCCCGCGCCAATATGCCGGCGTGGTCTGGGAGGCCGAGCGGCTGCCGACCGAGGAGATCGGCGACAACCGGCTGCGCAACATCATGGCCGTCGCCGACGCGCCGCCGATCCCCGCATCGGTCCGCCGGCTCGTCGAATGGACCGCGGACTATTATCTGAGCCCGCCCTCCGCCGTGCTGGCAATGGCACTGCGCACCTCCGCGGCGTTCGAGAGCGCGCCGACGATCACCGAATATCGCGCGACCGGCGTGGTGCCGGGCCGGCTGACTCCACAGCGCGCCCAGGCCCTGGAGCGGATCGGCGAGCGCCAGGGGTTGGTCCGCGAGCTGGCACTGGCCGCCGATGTGTCCGACGCGGTGATCCGGGGGCTGGTCAAGACCGGCGCGATCGAGGCGGTGGTGGTCGACACCGACACCCCTTATCCGCTGCCCGACCCCGATTTCGCTCCGCCCCGGCTCAATCCCGAACAGGCGGATGCCGCCGCGGCCCTGCGCCGGGCAGTGGACGCCGGAGCATTCCAGCCCTTCCTGCTCGACGGGGTGACGGGATCGGGCAAGACCGAAGTCTATTTCGAAGCCATCGCCGCGGCACTGACGGCGGGCAGGCAGACCTTGGTACTGCTGCCCGAGATCGCGCTGACCGAACCCTTCCTCACGCGCTTCGAGAAGCGCTTCGGCTGCGATCCAGTCGCCTGGCATTCGGGGCTCAGGACTTCGCAGCGCCGCCGCGCCTGGCGGGCGATCGCCGGCGGCGAGGCGATGGTGACGGTGGGTGCCCGCTCGGCGCTGTTCCTGCCCTATCCGAAGCTGGGCCTGATCGTGGTCGACGAAGCGCACGAGACCAGCTTCAAGCAGGAGGACGGCGTCCATTATCATGCCCGCGACGTGGCCGTGATGCGCGGGCGATTCGAGGAATGCCCGGTGATCCTCGCCTCCGCCACCCCGGCGATCGAGACGCGCCACCAGGTCGAGCTGGGCCGCTATGCGGAACTCAAGCTCCCCGGCCGCTACGGGCTGGCGGAGATGCCCGAGATCATACCCATCGACCTGATCCAGGCCCCGCCCGAGCGCGGCCGCTGGCTGGCGCCGCCGCTCGTCAAGGCGATCGACGAGACCCTGGCCAGGGGCGAGCAGTCGCTGCTGTTCCTCAACCGGCGCGGCTATGCCCCGCTCACGCTCTGCCGGCATTGCGGGCATCGTTTCCAATGTCCGAACTGCACGGCCTGGATGGTCGAGCACCGGCTGCTGCGGCGCCTTTCCTGCCATCATTGCGGGCACACCATCCCCGCGCCGAGCCTGTGCCCCGAGTGCAAGAGCGAGGACACGCTCGTCGCCTGCGGCCCCGGAGTCGAGCGCATCGCCGACGAAGTGGCGGCGCTGTGGCCCGAGGCGCGCACCGCCATCGTCACGTCGGACACGCTCTGGTCACCCGCCAAGGCGGCCGAGTTCGTCGCGCGGATGGAGCATGGCGCGATCGACATCGTGGTGGGCACGCAGCTGGTGACCAAGGGCTATCACTTCCCCAACCTGACGCTGGTCGGGGTGGTCGATGCGGACCTGGGCCTCGACGGCGGCGACCTGCGCGCCAGCGAGCGCACCTTCCAGCAGATCATGCAGGTGGCGGGCCGCGCCGGCCGGGGCGAGAAGCCCGGCACCGTCTATATCCAGACCCATGCGCCCGACGCGCCGGTGATGCGGGCGCTCGTCTCGGGCGATGCGGAGAGCTTCTACGCCGCCGAGGCCGAGGCGCGGCGCGACGCCGATGCGCCGCCCTATGGCCGCTATGCCGCGATCATCGTCTCGAGCGAGGACCGCGCCGCCGCCGAGGAAACCGCACGGATGATCGGCCGCACCGCGCCCGAGATCGGCGAGGACATGCACGTCTATGGCCCGGCCCCCGCCCCGCTGGCGATGCTGCGCGGGCGCCACCGCTACCGGCTGCTCGTCCATGCCCGGCGCAGCTTCGACGTGCAGCAGGTGCTGCGCGACTGGCTGGGCGGCCTGGCCTGGAGCCCCAAGGTGCGGGTGGCGGTGGACGTGGATCCCCATAGCTTCGTCTGATCCGAGGCGAACACGACCGCGGACCCGGCCACACCACAGATTGACGACTCCGCTACGAACCATAAACTCGGCCGATCGGGGGAGAAGACTCATGCGTCGTCATCTTTTGCTCGCTACTTCGCTGCTGCTGCCGTCGTTCGCGCACGCCGCCGACTGGTACGAAGGCAGCTCCAAGCATTTCATCGTCTATTCGGAAGGTTCGCCCGAACAGGTCACCGCGGCGACCGAAGCGCTCGAGCGCTTCGACCAAGCGCTGCGGACGATCACCGGCACGCCGGACAAGCCGATCAGCCCCAACCTGCGCGTCACCGTGTTCATGCTCGACGACGTCGCGGCGATCCGGAAGCTCTCCGGCGACCAGTCGATCGCCGGCTATTTCCAGCCACGCGCCTCCGGTCCGATGGCGTTCGCCCCCCGCAAGACCGCCGGCGAACTCAGCGCGCGGGCGATCCTGCAGCACGAATATGCCCATAGCTTCATGTTCTCGAGCTGGCCGAGCGCGGTGTTCGCCAAATGGTTCGTCGAGGGGTTCGCCGAGTTCGTCGGCACCGCCACCTATCGGACGGACGGCACGCTCACCTTCGGCGCGCCGCCGGAATATCGCAAATACGGGATCAGCCAGATCAACCAGATCCCGGCAAGCCAGCTGCTGATGCTCAATCCGGGCAAGCTCGACGAATTGCAGACGCATATTCTCTACGGCCGCGGCTGGCTGCTGACGCATTATGCGCTGCTCGGCGGGCACGGCAAGGAGCTGGCCGAATACATAACGCTGAGCAACGCGGGCAAGGCTGCCGAGGCAGGCCGCGCCTTCGGGAATCCGAACGACCTCGACCACAAGCTCAACCGCTACATCTCGGGCACGACGCTGCCGTTGCTGCGCCTTTCCAGGGAGCAGGTCGCGGTGGGCAAGGTCACGCTGCGCAAGCTCAGCGCCGGCGAGGTCGCCACGCTGCCGGCGCGGACACGCTCGAGCAATGGCGTCGACGCGAAGGCCGCGCCCGAAGTCGCCGAGCTCGCGCGCCGGCTGGCCGCGCCCTATCCCACGGACGCCGCGGCGCAGAACGAGCTCGCCGAGGCCGAATTCGACGCCAAGAACTATGCCGCCGCCGAAGCGGCCGCGGACCGCGCGCTGGCCGCCGATCCCAACTCGATCCACGCGCTGCTGTACAAGGGCATGGCGCAGATGGCAGTCGCGAAGGCGGCCGGCGACACCAATCCCGAGCGCTGGAAGGCGATTCGCGGCTATTTCCTGAAAGCGAACAAGCTCGATACCGAATATCCCCAGCCGCTGATCCTGTTCTACGAGAGCTTCGCGGCGGCGAAGCAGGCACCCACCGTCAATGCCAGGAACGGGCTGCTCGGCGCCTATGTGCTGGCGCCGTTCGATACCGATCTGCGCGTCATGGCGGGCAAGGTGCTGCTCGAGACGAACGACGCCAAGGCCGCGCGCGTCGCCTTCGAACCCGTCGCCTACAGCCCGCATGCGCCTGCCGACAATGTCGCGCTGAAGGTGCTCACCGCGCTCGATGAGAAGGGGCCCGAGGCTGCGCTCGCCTTGCTGAACGAAGCCGAAGCCAAGGCGAGGAAGGCGGCGGAGGACGTGGAGAAGAAGAAAAAGAGCTGAGCCCCGCCGCCGCTGCTACAGCCCCCGGCTTGAACCGCCGGGGCTTTTGCCCGAAAGCTGCCGGCCTAACGGAGGTTCGGGGTTCGATGATGCGTCGGTTGCTTATCGTGGTGGCGCTGCTCTTCGCATGGGCAGCCCCGGCGCATGCCGACGACATCTCCGCTTCCGCGCGCGGCGTGGTGCGCATCGTGACCATCGCGGTGGTCGATGACGAAGTGGTCGGCTTCGGCCATGGCAGCGGCTTCGCCGTGGGCCCCAACCGCGTGATCACCAACGCCCATGTCGTCGAGCTCGCCTCGCGCTATCCCGACAATGTCGTGATCGGCGTCGTCCCTTCCGAAGGCGACAAATCCTATCAGGGCAAGGTCATCAAGATCGACCAGGCACGCGACCTGGCGCTGATCGAGTTCAGCGGCGTGCGCCTGCCGCCGCTCACGCTGTTCGGCGGCAAGATCTCCGACGGCGATTCGCTCATCGCGCTCGGCTATCCAGGCAATGTCGACGTCGCCACCGCCCGCTCGGCGGCGGATTTCATCAAGCCCCAGTCGCCGGTGCGCTCGCAGGGCGGGTTCGCCGGCCTGCGCCAGCTGAGCGGGGTGAGCGTGCTGCTCCACACCGCCAGCATCGCGCGCGGCAATTCGGGCGGGCCGCTGCTCGATCGCTGCGGCCGCGTGCTCGGCGTCAATTCGGCGATCACGCACAATGACGACGGCGATTCGACTTTCGCCTTCGCCATCGCCGGCAGCGAGCTGGCCGCCTTTCTCGGCGAGGCGAAGCAATCCTTCGCCACGGTCGACATTCCCTGCACCTCCGTCGAGGAGCAGATGGCGCAGGAGCGCAGCGCCGACGAGAAGGCGCGCCTGGCGGCGGACGAGGCATCGCGCGCCAATGCCGCGAGGGCCGAGGCCGAGCGCGACGACGCGATCACCCAGGCGCGCAACCGCGCCGAGACCGCGCGCGAGAACTATATGGCCGGCGCCGCGGTGCTGCTCGTGCTCGGCGCGCTGGCAGTGGGCGGGGCGGGGCTGCTGCTCTCGCGCGAGCGCAGGCGCGAAGCGATCTGGGTTGCGGCGGGCGGCGGCGTGCTGATGCTGGGCGCGGCCGCGCTGTTCCTGAGCCGGCCGGGCTTCGACGAAACCAAGGTATTGCCGGTGCCCAAGGCGGCCGCGGCGGCAGCCGGCGGCACGACGAACACCGCCGCCCAGGGCAAGCTGGTCTGCACCCTGGTGCCCGAGCGCAGCCGCGTAATCGTCTCCCCGACCGACAGGGTGGACCTCGACATAGGCGAGGACGGCTGCATCAACGGCCGCACCCAATATGCCGAGTCCGGCACGCACTGGCAGCGCATCCTGGTGCCGGATCAGGAAGCCAATGTCTCGGTGCTCGATTTCGATCCCGCGACGGGCACCTACACCAACACGCGCTACCTCCTCTCCTCCGAGCAGATGAAGCAGGCGCGGGCGCTGCGGAAGGGCGTGCCGCTCAAGGAATGCTCGTCCGACCAGGCCAAGCGGGCCGAGCTGGCAACGCAGCAGCAATCGATCCGCAGCGCGCTGCCGGCAGTCTACAACGAGAAGCTGGTCTATAGATGCGCGCCGGGCGGCGAGCCTCCGGCAGCGGCGGCGGCCAAATAGGTCCGGCCGCGCCGGACCGCACTTCATTCATCGCCTCCGCCAACACGGGAGGACGGGCTTCGCTGAACGAGGCTCCGCCCTAGGTTGGGGGACTCATATTCCTTCAATCGTCATCCCCGCCTGCGCGGGGATGACGACGGAAAATCAGATACTTGTTTGGGTTCTCAACCTAGGGCGTATCGACATTTGGGCGTGCGATGAGAGCCGGACAGCCCTTCTTGCTCCCCGGCGAAGGCCGGGGCCCGGTTGCGACATCGTTCGAGGGGTTCGCGTATCTCGATAGCATCCCGATACTGGGCCCCGGCCTTCGCCGGGGAGCCACCGGGGACCGCCAGTCTCGTAGGCCTAGAGCCGGTCCACCCGCGCTGCGAAACAGCCGGGTTTGGCATTGTGGACGTGGAGATACGCGACCGCCGGATCCTTGAAGAAGCGCGCGATCAGCGGCTCGAGGTCACGGCCCTCCACCACATCGGCATTGGTCATCATGCCGGCATCGTCAAAGGCGCGGACCGAGAGCAGGCGGATCGCCAATTGCTCCGGCACGGCATTCTCGAAGCGCGCCGGCACCTCGGCACCCTCGCGCACGAAGATGGCATGGGTGCCGCGATAAGGCGAGGCGACGGGCAGATGCTCGTGATTGAGCAGCAGCACCGTCTCGCCGGGCTCGGCATCGGCCAGCGTCACGCGGCAGGGCGCGCCGGGCTTCTTCGCCACGGTCCTGCGGACGGCGTGCCGGGCCGCCAGCGCCGCATCCGACAAGCCATAAAGTGCGCGGAACGGCGCGGGGTCGAGGCCCTGGATCACATAGCTCATTGGTCGGCTCCTTCGCGCCTCAGCAGCGCCTTCTTGCGGTCCACGCCATAGGCATAGCCGCCCATGCTGCCGTCGGAGCGGAGCGCGCGGTGGCAGGGAATGACCACCGGCACGTGATTGGCGCCACAGGCCGTGCCCGCCGCGCGGACCGCGCCGGGACTGCCGGCGGCAGCGGCAAGCTGGGCATAGCTGCGCGTCTCGCCCGGCGGAATCGCGCGCAGCGCCTGCCAGACCGCTTCCTGAAAGGCAGTGCCCTGCACGTCGAGCGGCAGGTCGGTGTCGCGCCCCGGGCTCTCGACTTCGGCGACCACCCGCGCGGCGAGCGCCGCCAGCGCCGCGCCGCCCTGGACGATCTCCGCCGCCGGGAAACGCCGGGTGAGATCGAGGGCATTTTCCTCGAAGGCGACGCGGCACAATCCCTTGTCGGTCGCCGCGATCAGCAGCGGGCCGAGGCTGGTCTCGGCAAGAGTCCAGCGGATCGTCACGCCCGCGCCACCACGCTTCCACACGCTGGGGCTCATCCCGAGCCGGGCGTTCGCGGTCTCGTAGAAGCGGCTGGGCGCGGAATAGCCGGCTTCGTAGATCGCGCCGGTAACGCTCTCCTCGCCCGACAGTGCCTCGGCGGCGCGCTTCGCCTTGAGCCCTCGGGCATAGGCGGCAGGCGTCACGCCGGTGGCGCGCTTGAACAGCCGATGGAAATGGTGCGGCGCATAGCCGACCGCAGCGGCAATCCCGTCGAGCGGGACATTCTCCTCCGCCGCCTCGATCAGCGCCACCGCCCTTGCCACTGCGATCCGGTCGCGGCCGACTTCGTCGGGCTTGCAGCGCAGGCAGGCGCGATAGCCGGCGGCGCGGGCCGCATCGGCATCGTCGAAGAACTCGACATGCTCGCGCTTCGGCCGCCGCGCCGGGCAGGTCGGCTTGCAATAGATGCGCGTGGTGGTCACCGCGACGATCAGCCGCCCGTCAAAGGCGCGGTCGCGCGCTTCGAAGGCAGCCCAGGCCGCGTCTTCGGAGAGGGAGAGTGCGTGGGTCATGCAAGTGATATAGGGCACGCCCCTCCCGCTCACATCCCGGCGATTGCGGCCAAACCGATCCTCCTGCCACGGCATGCCGACCCTGGTCCTGATCGGAGCTTGTCCCCTTGCGGCAGCTATTCCTCTTCCGTCATCCCCACGCAGGCGGGGACCCAGGGCTTCTCCGCCGTATCGCCTGTGACTCTGGATTCCCGCCTGCGCGGGGATGACGAGAGGTGGGGCGCGGAGAGGACGAGAGCGCGGCGGTTGTCCCGATACGATGAGCGCCAGGCAAGTTCGAGGGGATGAGGGAAGCCACTCTCACACGAAGAGATATAACTCAGACAATATTCTCTTGCCCTATCCTCCCGAACCCGCCACCGTTAGCGCTAACGGGCGCACCCCGACGCCCGCTCGGGAGAGAGCAATGTCCCTCTGGCGACGCACGCGCGCCCTGCGCTGGTGGATCATCGCGATCGTGATGCTCGGCACGGTGGTGAACTATCTCACCCGCTCGACGCTTGCCGTCGCGGCCCCCGTGTTCATGCCCGACCTGGGCATCGACGAGCATCAATATTCCTGGATCACCGCCGCCTTCCAGGCCGGCGTGATGCTGCAGCCAGTGGTCGGCTATATCCTCGACACGATCGGGCTCCGGACCGGCCTCGCCGTCTTCGCCAGCTGCTGGGGCCTGCTGACCATGGCGCACGGGCTCGCCTTCAACTGGCAGATGCTGTTCGGCCTGCGCGGGGCGCTGGGCTTTGCCGAGGGGACGTCGCATACCGGGGGACTGAAGGTCGTCTCCGAATGGTTTCCCGCCCGGGAACGCGGGCTGGCGGGCGGCATCTACAATCTGGGTGCCTCGGCCGGATCGGCGCTGGCGGCGCCGCTCGTCGCCTGGTCGATCTGGATGTGGAACTGGCGCGCGGCCTTCGTGATCGCCGGCGCCCTCGCCCTGTTCTGGGTGCTGCTCTGGCTGCGCTTCTATCGCCCGCCCGCCGAACATCCCGAGATCGGCGAGGAAGAGCGCGCCCATATCCTGGCCGGGCAGGAGCAGCATATCCAGGCGGCGGGGGCACGGCCCTCGATCCTGTCGATCCTGCGCCAGCGCAACTTCTGGGGCATCGCCATCCCGCGCTTCCTGGCCGATCCGACCTGGGGCACGCTGACCTTCTGGCTGCCGCTCTATCTGGTGAAGGTCCGCCATTTCGACCTGGCCGAGATCGCCGTGTCCGCCTTTCTGCCCTTCGTCGCCGCCGATCTGGGCTGCCTGTTCGGGCCGACGCTGGTGCTGTGGCTCCAGCGCCGCGGCATCGACCTGATCGATGCGCGCCGCTGGACCTTCACCCTGGGCGCGGTGCTGATGACGGGCATGTTGTTCGTCGGCACGGTGGAGAGCGCCTGGGCGGCCGTCGCCCTGCTTTCGCTCGGCGGCTTCGCGCACCAGACTCTGTCGGTCACGGTGATCACCATGGCGAGCGACCTGTTCCGCCGCGACGAGCTGGGCACTGTCGCCGGCCTGGCCGGCACCTGCGCCAATGCCTCGATCCTGATCTTCTCGCTGCTGATGGGCAGCCTGGTCGCCTCGATCGGCTACACGCCTTTCTTCATCGCGCTCGGACTGCTCGATCTCGTCGCGGCGGCCGTGCTCTGGACGCTGGTGCGCAAACCCGCATGATTCGCAATCCCATCCTTCCCGGCTTCAATCCCGACCCGTCGATCGTCCGGGTGGGCGACGATTATTACATCGCCACCTCCACTTTCGAGTGGTTCCCCGGCGTGCAGATCCATCACAGCCGCGACCTGGCGAACTGGAAGCTGATCGCCCGGCCGCTCACTCGCGCAAGCCAGCTCGACATGCGCGGCGATCCGGACGGCTGCGGCGTGTGGGCGCCGTGCCTTTCGCATGACGGCGCGCGCTTCCACCTGATCTACACCGATGTGAAGCGCTATGGCCGCACCACGGTGGGCGGCGCGTCGGGCGCCAGCCTGCGCGACTTTCACAATTATCTCGTCACCTGCGAGACGATCGACGGCGAATGGTCCGATCCGATCCACCTGAACAGCAGCGGCTTCGATCCCTCGCTCTTCCATGACGAGGACGGGCGGAAATGGCTGCTCAACATGCTCTGGGACCATCGGCCGGGCCGCAACCGCTTCGCCGGAATCGTGGTGCAGGAATATTCGCCGGCGGCGCGGCGCCTGGTCGGCGAGCGAGTCAACATCTTTCCCGGCACCGCGCTGGGGCTCACCGAGGCGCCGCATCTCTACAGGCGCGACGGCTGGTATCACCTGCTCACCGCCGAAGGCGGCACCGGCTGGAACCACGCAGTGACGATGGCCCGCTCGCGCAGCCTGACCGGCCCTTATGAATTGCATCCCGACATCCACATCCTCTCCAGCCGCACCCGCCCCGACGCGCCGCTCCAGCGCGCCGGCCATGCCGATCTGGTCGAGACGCCGGCGGGCGAGCCCTGGCTGGTCTATCTCTGCGGCCGCCCGCTTCCCAATCGCGGGCGCTGCGTGCTGGGCCGCGAGACCGCGATCCAGCCGATGCGCTGGGACGCGGACGGCTGGCTCCGCGCCATCGGCGAGCCCGGCATGCCGATGCTCGAAGTGCCCGGCCCCGACGGCCGCGCGCCGGCCGATGCCCACGCCGACTTCGACGAGGCGGCATTGCCGATCGACTTCCAGTGGCTGCGCACGCCCGAGCCGGAGGCGATCTTCAGCCTTGCCGCGCGCCCCGGCCATCTGCGGCTATATGGCCGCGAGTCGATCGGCAGCCTGTTCACCCAGGCGCTGGTCGCGCGGCGGCAACAGGCATTCTGCTATTCGGCCTCGTGCCTGCTCGAGTTCGCGCCGCGCCATTTCCAGCAGGCCGCAGGGCTGGTCGCCTGGTACAATGCCGCCAAGTTCCACTATCTCCACGTCAGCCACGACGAGGAATCCGGCCGCCATCTGCGCGTAATGTCGGCGCTGCCCGATTCGCCGCAGGCCGATGCGTTCACCGCGCCCGTCCCGCTTCCGGAGGGGCCGATCGAGCTGCGGGTCGAAGTGGATTACGAGCGGCTGCGCTTCGCCTGGCGCCCGCCTGCCGGCGCCTGGCACTGGCTGGCCGAACAGTTCGACGCCTCGATCCTGTCCGACGAAGCGAGCGCGCCCGGCCTGCCCAACTTCACCGGCGCTTTCGTGGGGATGGCATGCCAGGACCTGTCCGGCGCGGGCCTCCACGCGGACTTCGACTGGTTCGCCTATCGCGAACGGGACTTCAGTCCTCGCGGGTCGGACGCCTGATCAGCCGGCGGAGCGGCGGGATCGTCGGCTTGGCATGCGCCTTGCCGCTGCCGAAACGCGCGGCGAGCGCGGCCGAGAGATCGGCGAGCACATGCTCCTGGCCGCGAAAGGCGTGCGCGATCTCCTCCTCGGTGAGCGCCTTCATGAAGGCGCAGCCATAGGTATTGCCCGAGCGGCGCACCACCTTGGCGGCGCGCGACCCGGCACCCGAAAGGCCGAGCGAGACGAGCGTGCCTTCCGGCAGATCGAGCTCCGAGGAGAAGCGAAAGCCCGTGCGCGAGAAATCCTCGACCTGCACGTCGATCGGGCCGCCGTCCGGCGTGCGCAATGTCGAGGGCGAATCCGTGTCGAACCGGATCGCACCGCGGCGGTCGATGTCTCCGAGGATCTCAAGCTTGGCGACGAGCAATTTGGGGCTCCGTGGTTGGCGCCTCGAGCCTAGCGGGCGATGCGTTAACGAGTGCTTTGCGGAAGCGTTCACCGGCGTTAATTTCACCTGCGCAACGGCAAGGCCCGCGCCGCGTCATTTTCGTCGCATGAAACTCCGTCTCGGTCGCAGTCCCGATTGGCGCGGCCGCCGGGCTCCGTCCTCCCTGCGCACGCACCGGACGAGGACGGAACATGTCACGACGCACATCGCTGCTCCTGCCCCTGCTGCTCGCCGCCTGCAGCGGCGGCGGGGGTGGAGGCACCGCCCCGCCGGGGCCCGCCCCCACACCGACGCCCAGCCCGAGCCCAACGCCCAGCCCGTCGCCGACCGGCGATCCGCTCGACCAGGCGATCAACGACGCGGCGGCCGCCATCCTCGCCGACACTTGCCGGCCCGCCGGCCCCAACTGCGCCTGGACCGATCGCGCCTACAGCCCTGCCGAGTTCGCGATGGCGCCGGGCAATGGCGAAGCGGTGCTGATCATCGACAATCTTCCGCGTCTGCCCGTCCGCGCGATCCGCTTTCGCAAGCACATCAAGGGCTATTTCCGCCTGGGCGAGGGCGGCAGCGCGAATGCCGCCACGACCGGCTGGCGCATCCCGACGGCGCTGTGGAACGCGCTCGACCGCTTCTCGGGGCCCACCCATGTGCCGAGCCAGCGGCTCGTGCCGATCGGCGACGCGGCGAAACAGGCCTATCCCGACATCGCCTTCGACAATGTCGGGCATGGCAGCACCGTCTTCTCGCTGCTCGCCGACAACGTCCCGGCGCAGCCGCTGGTGCTGCTCGATTCGATCGACCTCGAGGACATCGCGCCCGCACGCTATTGCGACGCCTCGGGCGCGGCAGCGGTGCAGGCCGAGCTGGTGCAGGCGGCCGGACGCGCAGCGGACGCGATCGTCGCACTGATGCGCGCGAACCATGTCCGGTTCGTCAACTACAGCGCCGGCCACACTTTCCAGACCGTCCGCGACGGCTGGCAGGCGGCTTGCGCGAAGCCGCTCCCGGGCGAGGACGTCCTGCGCGACAAGCTCGCCGCCTATGCGCCCATCTATGCCGCGCTGTTCGGCACGCCGGGCGTGCTGACGGTGCAGGCCGCCTCGGAGAATGACGGGCTCCACGACGCGCCCTACGACCAGCGCGTCGCCGCCCATTACAACCGGATCCGCGTCGGCTATTTCACGGCGCTGACCTCCGGGCTCGACGATGCCGGCCGCGGCGACATCGCCGCGCTGCCGGGCTGGCCGGCCAGGGCGGAAGCCGACATCTTCGTCAACACCGGCGTCCTGTCCGCGCGGCCATGGCCGTTCAACCGGACGCCGCTGCTCCAGTCGGACGATTTCTCCACGGCGCTCATGCCCGTCACCGTGGCCCACACCTCCTGGGTCACGCCGCTGGCGCTGGCGCGGATGATCAATCTGCGCTTCGCCCGCTTCCCGGACCGGCCGTTCGACGACGCGCTGATCGCCGCGATATTCGATGCCGCCACGCCGGCGCTCTGCCTCGGCCAATGGGACAATCGCTGCGCCTTCCAGGACCCGATGCTCCACGGCCAGACCGAAGCGGTGCGGCTCGGCCATCGACCGCGCGAATATACAGGGATGCCATAGGGGCGCGCAGCGGCGCAGCAGCCGCGCAGGCGTCGCGGCCCGGGACCCCGGCGGCCGGCTTCCTTGACTAAAATCGTTTTCATCGCCATATGGCCGCCATCCGAGGCGTCACGCAGCGTGATCGGGCATGCGGGTTTACCCCAAGGGCCCAGGCTCCGCCTCGATTGTTTTCCACGGCTTCCCTAGTCACGCGGGTCGTCATTTTTGACCCCGCCTTCGCACCTGGGCTCCGTCCGGCGTGCGCCGGCCGTATGCACAGGATTTATAATGCAGTTCAATCAACTCGGTCTCTCGGAGACCGTTCTCGCCGCGCTTGCCGCCAAGGGCTATAGCGAGGCGACGCCGATCCAGGCCAAGGCGATCCCATCGCTCCTCGAAGGACGCGACCTGCTCGGCATCGCCCAGACCGGCACCGGCAAGACCGCCGCCTTCATGCTCCCCTCGATCGACCGGCTGGTCGCATCGGGCAAGCGCGCCCAGCCGCGCGGCTGCCGCATGCTGGTGCTCGCCCCGACGCGCGAGCTGGCCAGCCAGATCGCCGACCAGGCGCGCCATTACTCAAAGGGCACTCGCCTGAGCGTCGCCACCATCTTCGGCGGCACGTCGATCCACAAGAACAAGACCGACCTCGCCAAGGGCGTCGACATCCTCGTCGCCACGCCGGGCCGCCTCGTCGACCTGATGGACCAGTGCTACGCGATCCTGATGGGCCTCGAGATCTTCGTGCTCGACGAAGCCGACCAGATGATGGACCTGGGCTTCATCCACGCCCTCAAGCGCATCGTCCGCGAGCTGCCGGCCAAGCGCCAGTCGCTGTTCTTCTCGGCGACCATGCCCAAGACGATCCGCGAGCTCGCGGGCCAGTTCATCAAGGAACCGGTGGAAGTGAAGGTCACGCCCGAGGCCACCACGGCGGAGCGTGTCGAGCAGCGCGTCACCTTCGTCCAGCAGGCCGAGAAGCAGGCGCTGCTCACCATGATGCTGCGCGAGATGGAGATCGACCGCGCGCTGGTCTTCACCCGCACCAAGCACGGCGCCGACCGGGTCGTCCGCCTGCTCGCGGGCAACGGCATCGCGGCCAATGCGATCCACGGCAACAAGAGCCAGCCGCAGCGCGAACGCGCGCTCGGCGAGTTCCGCGCCGGCAAGGTGAAGATCCTCGTCGCCACCGACATCGCCGCGCGCGGCATCGACGTGTCGGGCGTCAGCCACGTCTTCAACTTCGAGCTGCCGAACGTGGCGGACCAATATGTCCACCGCATCGGCCGCACCGCGCGCGCCGGCAATGACGGCATCGCGATCAGCCTGTGCGCCGAGGACGAGCGCCCCTATCTGCGCGACATCGAGCGGCTGATCCGCCAGAAGCTCGCCGTGGCGCCGCTGCCCGATGGCTTCGTGGCCGCCGCCGAGAAGATCAAGTCGAGCCGCGTCAACGTGCCGCAGAGCCGCGACCAGCAGAACGGCCAGCGCGGCCGCGAGATGCAGCGCGACGGCCGCCGCCCGGGCCAGCCGCAGCGCGGTCGCCCCGGCGGCCAGCGCGACGATCGCGCGCGGGGCGATCAGCCGCGCCGCCATGACGAGCGCGGTCCGCGTCCCGAGGCGGCCGGTGCGGCCGCCGGCGAGCCGCGCCCGCGCCGCTTCGACGCGCCGCAGGGCGAGCAACCCCGCAACTATGCCCGCCCCAAGCGCAAGTGGCAGCCGCGTCCGACCGGCAGCGGCGGTGGGCAGCGCCAGGGTGGCCAGGGCGGCGGCCGTCAGGGCGGCAATCGCGGACGCTGAGCGATGGGCCGCCCCGGCGGGGCGGCCCGATCGATCAATGGGCGGGCGCGCCTTGCATCGACAACGCCATCGCCTTGACATCCGGCAGATACCGGGTCGCGTTGGCGGGGTCGGCACCGTCGCTGTAGCGATAGACGTTCACCGCACGGCCACCCACGGCGGTCAGGCAGCCACTGACGGCGTGTGCGCTGTCGCTGGCCGACGTCTTGAAGGTCATGACGCCGGCCAGATAAACGCAGACCTCATCATGACCGAGCCAGCGGATGCCGCCGTTCACGGTCGGCTTCTCGCCGACCACGGTTGCAAAACTGCGCTCGACCTCGGGATTCACCTTGGCCGGATCTATTGATTCCTTCACCGCTGGCTCGTCCAGCGCCTCGACCACTTGCGCAATCAAATCCTCACGCGAGACGGCGAGCGCCAACAGTATCTTGCTCGTCTTCAGAATATAATAGTCCATGAAGCGCGTCTCGTCGCCGCACTGATGCAAGGTCAGATTGGTGACATTGGCGTCGTCGGTCGCAGCGACAAGCTGCGACACCGTGACGCCCTTTCCCTGCGGCAGGCAATAGCCCTTGGGGATCGGCAGCGAGATTTCGACGCCGGTCACCTGGAAACGCGCGGTGCGCGCGTCCTGCGCAAGCGCCGGCATCGCCGATGCGATCGCCAGCATGCCCGACAATATCCGGATCATATTCCCCCTCTCGCCAGCACCGGGCCAAGCGATCTCAATAGACCTGCCGGCCCCGCCGGCAAGCGAGGCTCAGCGCCACCGTGCCCGCACCTGTGCGTCCTCGCGGCCGGCGATCAGCCGGATCGCGCGGTCGGCGCCTTCCTTGCCTTCATACGCCCCCACCCGCGACGCGGCATGGTAGAGTTCGAGCGCCTTCTCGTAATTGCCCGCCTGCTCGGCGCAGAGGCCCAGATTGAAGGTGATCGAGGGATTGTCCGGCACTTCCCCCGCAAGCGCCGACCAGCCGGCACAGGCCCCGCGCGCATCGCGCTTGGTCAGCTTCACCAGATCCTTGAAGCGCTGCGCCTGGTCCTTGCCCATCCCCTTGTCGCTTTCGCGCACGCGGATGCGATAGGTCGAGAGAGTTGGCGCGATGTCGCCGCGCACCGAATTGCCGAGACCGCGCACCGCATCGGCGATGACTTCTTCCACCGGCGCCGGGCGGGTGTTGTCGCCCTCGCACGAGCTGAACTCGTTGATGAACGGCTTGGTGGTCGAATAGACGATCCGGCCGTCGCGGTTGCGCACCAGGCGCAGATCGGCCTTCACGCTGACGACCCGGCGCCGGCAGCGGACTTCCACCTCGGCGTGCCGGATGCATTTCTTCTGGTCGGCGCTGTCCTTCTCGACGCAGCGCCTCTCGAGCCGCTTGAAATTGGATTCGTCGACGCCCGTCGTCACGCCGCCGGCGAGCGAGCCCTCGGCATTGCCCCGGCCGGCATGGCCGCCCATCAGCGCGAAATGCGTGCCGGCAAGGCCCTGCTCGATCGCGCGCGCCAGCGCCTGGCCGTCCTGCCCCTCGATCCGGTCGACCGAGATCGAGCGCAACAGGCTCGCCTCGCGGTTGGGCGCGGCAAACTCGCCGGTAATCTCCAGAACCTCGGCGCGCGCGATGCCCGCGACCAGCATGGCGGCGGCGGCGCCGACAAGAATCCGCTTGTTCATTTCCCCTGTCCTTCCCCCCAAAGGATGTCGCGGGCGTCGTTTACCACATGAAATGATTCGGTACATGGCCGTGTCGGGGCTCGGTTTCCCGAGTCTTCGATGGAGAGCGACTCGGAGTCGGGTTGCATCCCCGTGACACCGATGCTAACCGCGCCGCGACCCATAGGGGGCCGTATGGGGCAGCCGTCAGAGTAATACTTTGATGGAGCCGGAAATCGGCCCCCAATTCATATGGGGCTGAAACCCGAACCTCCGAGAGGAACCCGATCGCGTGGAGAATTCCGCCGGTATCCAGGCAAGCCTAAGCGGACGCTACGCTACCGCCCTGTTCGAGCTCGCGCGTGATTCGAAGGCCCTGGCCCAGGTCGAGGCCAGCCTCGGCACCGTCGCCCAGGCGCTGACCGAATCGGCCGACTTCAAGGCGCTGACCGCCAGCCCGCTGGTTTCGCGTGCCGACGCCGCCAAGGCCGTCGCCGCCGTCGCCAAGAGCCTGAAGCTCGACGCCACCACCACCAGCTTCCTGGGCGTGCTCGCGCAGAACCGCCGGCTGAACCAGCTGTCCGCGGTGATCCGCGCCTTCCGCCAGCTGGCCGCCGCCCATCGCGGCGAGACCACGGCCGAAGTCACCTCCGCCCATCCGCTTTCCGCCGATCAGGTCGACGCGCTCAAGCAGCAGCTGCGCACCCGTATCGGCCGGGAAGTGGCCGTCGACCTTTCGGTCGATCCCTCGCTCCTTGGCGGGCTGGTCGTGAAGATCGGCAGCCAGATGATCGACAGCTCGATCAAGACCCGACTCAATTCCCTCGCGCACGCGATGAAAGGCTGAAGGCTAAGACATGGATATCCGCGCCGCAGAAATCTCGAAGGTCATCAAGGACCAGATCGCCAATTTCGGCTCCGAGGCCCAGGTTTCCGAGACCGGCCAGGTGCTCAGCGTCGGTGACGGCATCGCGCGCATCCACGGGCTCGACAACGTCCAGGCGGGCGAGATGGTCGAGTTCGCGAACGGCGTGCAGGGCATGGCGCTCAACCTCGAGGCCGACAATGTCGGCGTCGTGATCTTCGGCTCCGACGCCGAGATCCGCGAGGGCGACACCGTCAAGCGCACCGGCACCATCGTGGACGTGCCCGTCGGCAAGGGCCTGCTCGGCCGCGTCGTGGACGGCCTCGGCAACCCGATCGACGGCAAGGGCCCGATCGTCGCCGAGAAGCGCAGCCGCGTCGAAGTGAAGGCGCCGGGCATCATCCCGCGCAAGTCGGTCCACGAGCCGGTGCAGACCGGCCTCAAGGCGATCGACGCGCTCGTCCCCGTCGGCCGCGGCCAGCGCGAGCTGATCATCGGCGACCGCCAGACCGGCAAGTCGGCCGTCGCGATCGACACCTTCATCAACCAGAAGACGGTCAACGCCGGCAACGACGAGAGCAAGAAGCTCTACTGCGTCTATGTCGCCGTCGGCCAGAAGCGCTCGACGGTCGCCCAGCTGGTGCGCACGCTCGAGGAGAATGGCGCGATGGAATATTCCATCGTCGTCGCCGCCACCGCGTCGGATCCCGCGCCGCTGCAGTTCCTCGCGCCCTATACCGGCTGCGCGATGGGCGAGTATTTCCGCGACAACGGCATGCACGCGCTGATCGTCTATGACGATCTGTCGAAGCAGGCGGTCGCCTATCGCCAGATGTCGCTGCTGCTGCGCCGTCCGCCGGGCCGCGAAGCCTATCCGGGCGACGTCTTCTACCTGCACAGCCGCCTGCTCGAGCGCGCCGCCAAGCTCAACGACGCCAATGGCAACGGCTCGCTCACCGCGCTGCCGATCATCGAAACCCAGGCGGGCGACGTGTCGGCCTATATCCCGACCAACGTGATCTCGATCACCGACGGCCAGATCTTCCTCGAGACCGACCTGTTCAACGCCGGCATCCGCCCGGCGATCAACGTCGGCCTCTCGGTGTCGCGCGTCGGCTCCTCGGCCCAGACCAAGGCGATGAAGAAGGTGTCGGGCTCGATCAAGCTCGACCTCGCCCAGTATCGCGAGATGGCGGCGTTCGCCCAGTTCGGCTCGGACCTCGACGCCTCGACCCAGAAGCTGCTCAACCGCGGCGCGCGCCTGACCGAGCTGCTCAAGCAGCCGCAATTCTCGCCGCTGCCGTTCGAGGAGCAGACCGCGTCGATCTTCGCCGGCACCCAGGGCTTCCTGGACGCCGTGGCGGTACAGGACGTGGTGCGCTACGAAGCGGCGATGCTCGCCGACCTGCGCGCGAACCATGCCGATGTGCTGAAGGACATCCGCGAGTCGAAGGACCTGTCGGACGGCGCCAAGGCGAAGCTCAAGGCCGCCCTCGAGGCGTTCGCCAAGACCTTCGCCTGATCGCCAGCCAGTGGCCGACCATTCCCTCCTCGCATGGACGCTGCTCAGCGTCGGCCTCGTGCTGACGCCGGGGCCGGACACCATGCTCGTCGCGGGTCACGCGGCGCGGGGAGGCGTGCGGGCCGGCCTGGCGGCGGTCTCCGGCGTGGTACTCGGCGGGCTGTGGTACATGGCACTGTGCGGCTTCGGCTTCCTCGCCGTGCTCACCGTCTTCCCGGCGCTGTTCGCGGTGGTGAAGACCGCCGGCGCGATCTACCTCGCCTGGCTCGGCTTCAAGCTGATCCGCGGCGCGGTGAAGCCGGCGCCGGCCACGGCCGACGCCCCGGCGCTGGGCAAGCCCTTCTGGCAGGGGCTGCTCACCACGGCGCTCAATCCCAAGGTCGCGCTGTTCTTCCTCGCCATCCTGCCGCAGTTCGTCGGCACCGGCCCCGATGCCCCGCTCAAGGGCGCACTGCTGATCGCGGTGCCCTATGTGCTCGGCGGCTTCTGGCTCACCGGTATCGTCTTCGTCGCCGCCCGTGCGGGCCGCGCCGCCAAGCAGAGCAGCGCGATGCGCTGGATCGAGGGGGTTCTCGGCGTGGCATTCGTTGGTCTCGCGGGCCGTCTGGCCCTTGCTCGGAATTCGTAAATGGCAAGTTTGAAGGCCCTCAAGATCCGCATCGGCTCGGTGAAGTCGACGCAGAAGATCACCAAGGCGATGAAGATGGTCGCCGCCGCCAAGCTGCGCCGCGCGCAGGAAGCGGCCGAGGCCGGGCGCCCCTATGCCCAGCGCCTCGAAAGCGTCGTCGCCAGCCTGGCCGGCAAGGTGAGCGTGAGCGAGAGCTCGCCCAAGCTGCTCGCCGGCACCGGCAAGGACCAGGTCCACCTGCTCGTCGTCGCCACCAGCGACAAGGGCCTGGCCGGCGCGTTCAACACCAACATCGCCCGCCTGGCCCGCCGCCATGCGCAGGAGCTGCTCGCGCAGGGCAAGACGGTGAAGATCTACACGATCGGCCGCAAGGGCCGCGCCGTGCTCAACCGCCAGTTCCCCAAGAACATCGTCCACTCGATCGAGCCGGGCGACCTGGGCAAGCTGGGCTTCGCCGATGCCCGCGGCTATGCCGACGACCTGATCGCGCGCTTCGAGGCGGGCGAGTTCGACGTGGCGACGCTCTTCTACTCGACCTTCAAGTCGGTCCTCGCCCAGGAGCCGACCGCGCAGCAGATCATTCCGGTCGCCGTGCCCGCGGCGGCCGCCGAGGCGCCGGGCAGCGGTGCCGCGGTGACCTATGAGCCCGACGAGGAATCGATCCTGGCGGACCTGCTGCCGCGCAACGTCGCCATCCAGCTCTACCGCGCGATGCGCGAGAATGCGGCGTCGGAGCAGGGCAGCAAGATGACCGCGATGGACAATGCCACGCGCAACGCGGGCGACCTCATCAAGCGGCTCAACACGCTGTACAATCGTCAGCGTCAGGCCGCGATCACCACCGAGCTGGTGGAAATCATTTCGGGCGCCGAAGCGCTCTAAGACCGTTCGAACGAGGAAACAGCAATGGCAACCGAAGCTCCGATCGCAGAGAAGCCCGCCCGCAAGCCGCGCGCGGCCAAGCCGAAGGCGGATGCCGCCGGCACTCTGCCGACCACGACCAACAATGGCGGCCGCATCAGCCAGGTGATCGGCGCCGTCGTCGACGTCGCCTTCGAAGGACCGCTGCCGGCGATCCTTTCGGCGCTCGAGACCGACAATAACGGCAACAAGCTCGTCCTCGAGGTCGCGCAGCATCTGGGCGAGAACACCGTCCGCACGATCGCGATGGACTCGACCGAGGGCCTGACCCGCGGCCAGGTCGTCACCGACACCGGCAGCCAGATCAAGGTCCCGGTCGGCCCGGCCACGCTCGGCCGCATCCTCAACGTCGTCGGCGAGCCGATCGACGAGCGCGGCCCGGTCGGCACCGACCTGCGCGCGCCGATCCACGCCGAGGCTCCGCTCTTCGTCGACCAGTCGACCGAGAGCGCGATCCTCGTCACCGGCATCAAGGTCATCGACCTGCTCGCCCCTTACGCCAAGGGCGGCAAGATCGGCCTGTTCGGCGGCGCCGGCGTGGGCAAGACCGTGCTCATCCAGGAGCTGATCAACAACATCGCCAAGGGCCATGGCGGCACCTCGGTGTTCGCCGGCGTCGGCGAGCGTACCCGTGAGGGCAACGACCTCTATCACGAGTTCCTCGACGCAGGCGTCATCGCCAAGGACGCCGACGGCAACGCGATCTCGGAAGGTTCGAAGGTTGCCCTGGTCTATGGCCAGATGAACGAACCGCCGGGCGCCCGTGCCCGCGTCGCGCTGTCGGGCCTGACGATCGCCGAATATTTCCGCGACGTCGAAGGCCAGGACGTGCTGTTCTTCGTCGACAACATCTTCCGCTTCACCCAGGCGGGCGCCGAAGTGTCGGCGCTGCTCGGCCGCATTCCCTCGGCCGTGGGCTATCAGCCGACCCTGTCGACCGACATGGGCGCGCTGCAGGAGCGCATCACCTCGACCAACAAGGGCTCGATCACTTCGGTGCAGGCCGTGTACGTTCCCGCGGACGACCTTACCGATCCGGCCCCGGCAACTTCGTTCGCCCACTTGGACGCGACGACCGTGCTCAACCGCGCGATCTCGGAGCTCGGCATCTATCCGGCGGTGGATCCGCTGGACTCGACCAGCCGCGTGCTCGAGCCGCGCGTCGTCGGCCAGGAGCATTACGAGACGGCCCGCGCAGTCCAGTCGATCCTGCAGAAGTACAAGTCGCTGCAGGACATCATCGCCATCCTGGGCATGGACGAGCTCTCGGAAGAGGACAAGCTGACCGTCTCGCGCGCCCGCAAGATCCAGCGCTTCCTCTCGCAGCCCTTCCACGTCGCCGAAGTGTTCACCGGCATTCCCGGTGCGTTCGTGCAGATCGAGGACACCATCAAGTCGTTCAAGGCGGTGGTGAACGGCGAGTATGACCATCTGCCGGAAGCGGCCTTCTACATGGTCGGCGGCATCGACGACGCCATCGCCAAGGGCAAGAAGCTGGCCGAAGAGGCGTAAACCACTCCTCCCTCTCCTCGCTCGCGGGGAGAGGGCCGGGGAGAGGGGCCTGAAGCCGGGCTCCACTCTCCCCTCTCCCCCGCCCTCTCCCCGCAAGCGGAGAGAGGGAGTAAGGTAAGAAAATGAGCCTCCACTTCGAACTCGTGACTCCCGAAAAGCTCCTCCGCTCGGAGGAAGTGCACATGGTCGTCGTCCCCGGCACCGAGGGCGATTTCGGCGTGCTCGAAGGCCATGCCCCGCTGATGTCGACCATCCGCGACGGCAATCTTGAGATCTACCGGGCCGGCGCCACCACGCCGGAGACGATCCGCATCGAAGGCGGCTTCGCCGAAGTGAACGAGAAGGGCCTGACAGTCCTCGCCGAAAAGGCGGGCTGAGAATAAGGGAGCCGAAGGCGGATCCCGCCGTTCGGCTCCGTCATCCCGGCGAAGGCCGGGATCCTTCCGGGAAGCTCTCGTCCCGCTTTCGCGGCCCGGGATCCCGGCCTTCACAGGACGGGATCAGTTCCCCGTCCGCCGATAGGCCCAGCGCATCGGCTTGCTGCCATCGGCCAGCGAAATCTCCGCCATCAGCAGTTCGCCCTCGCGCCAATAGCGGATGCGCTGCGGATAATCGTGCGCCGCGTTGACGAACTCGACATTCCCCGGTGTCGCGCCGTCCGCGGTGAAGTCGGTGGGCGCCTGGCCCGGCGGCTCGGCGTGGAAGACGAGCTTGTCCGCCCCGCGGGTGATCCGCATCGGCTCGCGCCGCTCGCCCTTCGCCGAGGTCGTGACGGTCTCGCCGCGCATCACCTGGTCCGATCCCATCCGCTGCCAGGTCTCGCAGACCGTCCGGCCGTTCACCGGCTCGGTGCACCATTTGCCGACCAGCCAGTCCAGCGGCTCGGGCGACAGTCCCAGCCCGGCGAGCAAAATGATGTTCGCGATCATCCTTGATCCTCCCTGTTCCCTCGCCGCGATACGCCCCGCCGCTCTCTCTGGCTTGAACCAACGCGACATGCGAGGCTGATGCCATGGACTATGCCGAGCTGCCCCTGCCGCCCGCGCTCGACGGGCTTGTCGCCGCGGTGTGGACGCTCGCCGCCAGCCGGCCGGAATGGGTGGAGCACGAAGCGACGCCCGATGGCTGCATCGAGCTGATCCGCCGCCATGCCGGCCGCTCCGAATGGCGGCGCGACCAGCCGGAATATTTCGCCACCGGCCTGTCGGAACGCCCGATCCGGTTCGGCTTCAGCGGCGATGCGCGCTTCACGGCGATCAAGCTCTGGCCCTGGGCCTGGCATGCCCTGGGCGGCGCCCCCTGCCCGCGCTTCGCCGACGACTGGATCGCGGTCGCCCCGGATTCGCCGATCGCCGCGCTGCTGGAGGGCGATCCGGTCGCCAACCTCGCCCGTGCGCTGGCGGGCATCGCGCCGCCGCCGCTGGCCCGGGCGATCCTCGCGGCGGACAGCGTCGCAGCGATCTCCGCGCGCGCCGGCCTGCCGCATCGCCGGCTGCAACGCATCTTCGCTCGCGAGCTGGGGTTCGCACCGCGCACCTATCTGCGCCTGCTGCGCTTCCGCGAGGCGCTGCAGGACATCCAGCGGCGCGACGACAGCCTCGCCGATACCGCCGCTGCCCGCGGCTATGCCGACCAGGCGCACATGGCCCGCGACTTCCGCGCCCTTGCCGGCATGCCGCCCAGCGGCGCCCGCATCCGGGCGCGGGGCCCCTTTCTCTAGGCGCGGAAGCTACCCGGCCTTAACCCTGTGCGCCTATTTGTCCGTCCGGCGAACGGGGGATCGGAAACCATGGCAAAGGCGAGCTGGCAGGGCCTCGAGCGCTCGCGTTCCGTCCAGTTCGCCTTGTTCCTGCTCGTCGCGCTGGCGGCGCGCTGGCCGGCCTATGGCGAGTGGAACTATGCCGTGGACGACCAGTATTTCGCGCTGGTCGGGCGCCGGCTGCTCGCGGGCGACATTCTCTATGCCGACATCTGGGATCGCAAGCCGCCGCTCCTCTACCTCACCTATGCCGCGATCGCCCGCGTCCATGCTTCGACGCTGGCCTATCAACTGGTCGCCACGGCGTTCGCCGCGCTCGGCGCCTATGGCACGGCGCGCATCGCCCGACTGATCGCGCCGCTTCCGGCCGCGCTGATGGCCGGCATCGCCTATTGCGCGCTGCTGACTCGCTTCGGCGGCGGCAACGGCGAAGCGGCAGTGTTCTACAATCCGCTGATCCTCGCCGCCGCCTGGTCGATAGCCTCCAGTATCGAGCGCTTGCGACAAGGACTGCTGCCGCGCCGCGTGCTGCTCGGCATGCTCGCCGCCGGGCTTGCCATCGGCTTCAAGCAATCGGCGGCGTTCGAAGCCGTTTTCTTCGGCGTCGCGACGCTCGCGATCCTGGCGCGCGGCGGCATGCGCTGGCCCGCCCTGGCGATCCGCGCCACGGCGATGGCCGGGCTCGGCGCGCTGCCCATGGTCGCGATCGGTCTCGTCTATTGGCGGATGGAGCATTTCCCGCAGCTGTGGCAGGCGCTGGTGCTGTCGAACTTCGCCCGCACCTATGACGCCGGCCGGATCACGCGCGCGCTGGCGCTGGCCGGGCTGCTGTGCCTGCCGCTCCTGTTCGCGCTTCTGGGCTATCTGCGCGGCCGCGCCGAGCGATCCGCCCCGCTCGGCTTCCTCGCCTGCTGGGCGGCGGCCGCGATCCTCGCCGTCGCGATCTTCCCCGGCCTCTATCTCCATTATGCCCTTCCCCTGCTGGCGCCGCTGGCGGTGCTGAGCGCCCCATTCTTCGCCAGGCCGGGGATCGGCACGCTCGGCTTCGCAGCCCTGGTCATCCTCGCCCTCGCAACGTCGGACATGTTCGACCTGCGGGTCCGCGCCCACGCCCGGCCCGCTGCCGCCGCACTGGTGGAGCAGGTGCGCCGGGTCACGCCGCATCGCAGGCTGCTCGTCTTCGGCATGCCGAGCTATCTCTATGCGGAGATCGGCGCCGCCCCGCCCAGCGTCCTGGCCTTCCCCGCCCATTTCTACGAAGGCGCGGAATCGCGGGCGAGCGGCATCGACGAAGTCGCCGAGCTTCGCCGGGTGCTGCGCGCGCGGCCGGAAACCGTGGTCGTGCAGGAGCCGCTTCCGGCCGCCCCGCTGAACGAGGCGAACGTCGCCCGGATCGCCGCCTATGTCCGCCGCTGCGAAGCCGTGCGGCGCATGACGATCTATGATCACGAGGGGGAGAAGCGGATGGCGGTCCATAGCGGCTGCGCCCGCGCCGCGACGGGGGATTAGGCAAATCTCAAGCCTTCGCGGTTAACGCTCGCCATTCGAGGGGACATTGGATTCTGATGAGCGCTTTCGGACGACGCAGCGGATTGGGTGGTGGACCGGCGGGCCGTCCGGCGTTCGGTGTCGCACGCCCGATGCAGGGCGGCGGACCGCTGCCGCGCCCGGTGGACCCCGCGCCGCTCGGCGGCGAGCAGTTCCCGCCGATCAACTCGGTGCCGCTGCCCGGCCAGGGCGCCGCGCCCGAGGGGTTCGAGCAACGGGATCCGAACGGCCCCAGCGTCGCCAGCGCCGACGCATTGCAGCGCCTCGCCGAGCGCCAGGCTGCCGCCGGCGAGCAGGGCAATTCGCGCGTCGAGGGATTCGAGGCTTCGATCCACCGCATCAAGGAACAGGTGCTTCCGCGCCTGCTCGAGCGCGTCGATCCGGAAGCCGCCGCCACGCTCAGCAAGGATGAGCTGGCCGAGGAATTCCGCCCGATCATCGGCGAAGTGCTCGCCGAGCTGAAGCTGACGCTCAACCGACGCGAGCAGTTCGCGCTCGAGAAAGTGCTCGTTGACGAGCTGCTCGGCCTGGGGCCGCTCGAGGAGCTGCTCGCGGATCCCGCCATCTCGGACATCATGGTCAACGGCCCCGAGCAGACCTTTGTCGAGCGCAAGGGCAAGCTCGAACTCGCCAACATCCAGTTCCGCGACGAGGAGCACCTGTTCCAGATCGCGCAGCGCATCTGCAACTCGGTCGGCCGCCGCGTCGACCAGACCACCCCGCTCGCCGACGCCCGCCTCAAGGACGGCAGCCGCGTCAACGTGATCGTGCCGCCGCTGAGCCTGCGCGGCACTGCCATCTCGATCCGTAAATTCTCGGCCAAGCCGATCACGCTCGACATGATGGCCCAGGGCGGATCGATGTCGCAGAAGATGGCGACGATGCTGAAGATCGCCGGTGCCAGCCGCTTCAACATCGTCATCTCGGGCGGTACCGGCTCGGGCAAGACGACGATGCTCAACGCCCTGTCGAAGATGATCGACCCGGGCGAGCGCGTGCTGACGATCGAGGACGCGGCCGAACTCCGGCTGCAGCAGCCGCACTGGCTGCCGCTCGAAACGCGCCCGCCCAACCTGGAGGGCCAGGGCGAGATCACCATCCGCGACCTCGTCAAGAACGCACTGCGCATGCGGCCGGACCGGATCATCCTGGGCGAAATTCGCGGCGCCGAATGTTTCGACATGCTCTCGGCCATGAACACCGGCCATGACGGCTCGATGTGCACGCTCCACTCCAACTCCCCGCGCGAGGCGCTCGCCCGCATGGAGAACATGGTGATGATGTCGGACATCAAGGTGCCGAAGGAAGCGATCTCGCGCCAGATCGCCGATTCGGTCGACCTGATCATCCAGGTGAAGCGCCTGCGCGACGGTTCACGCCGCGTCACCAACGTCACCGAAGTGATCGGCATGGAAGGCCCGGTGATCGTCACCCAGGAACTGTTCAAGTTCGAGTATCTGGACGAGAGCGCCGACGGCAAGATCATCGGCGAATATCGCTCGATGGGCCTGCGCCCCTATACGCTCGACAAGGCCAAGCAATATGGCTTCGACCAGGCGCTGCTCGAGGCGTGCCTCTGATCGCCTGACCGGCTAAGGCTGTGCCGGTGCTTTCGCTTCTCCTGCCCCTCGCGCTTGCCGCCGCTCCTCCCGTTCCGGCGGGCGAGGAAGCCAGGGACGGCATCACGCTCGCTTCCGACAGCGAGGCCCGCTGGATCGCGTTCGACCTGACGCCCTCGAACCAGATCCGCTTCGAGGCGGTGCTGAACGGCCGCCCCGTCCGCGCCGTGCTCGACACCGGACTCACCAACACGCTCGCGACCCAGGACTTCGCCGCGCGGGCGCGGCTCGCCGCCGGGCGCCGCCAGCCCGCGCTCGCGATCGGCGGCGGCGTCGAGGTCGCCTGGGCGCCGGGCGGCACGCTGGTGATCGGCGGGCTCACGCGGCGCGGCGGGCGCATCGCCATCCCCGACGCGCCCGGCCAGGACCGGTTCGGCGCAGACCTGCTGATCGGCAGCGACGTGCTGAGCTGCTGCGCGCTCGACATCGACTATGCGGTGCGCCGCTTCCGCATCCTGCCGACCGGCCGCCTGCCCTTCGCCGGCACCACAGCGCCGCTCGCGCTCCAGCGCGATACCGGCGTGCCGGTCACCGAGATCCGCCTGGCCGGCGCGCGCCTGCGCCCGATGATCGTCGATACCGGCGACGGCGCTTCGGTGACGCTGAGCCGCGCCGCCTGGACCGGCGCCGGCTATCGCGGCGCTACCATCTCCACCACGCTCGGCTGGGGAATCGGCGGCCCGCTGGTCAGCGAAGTCGCCGTGCTGAACGGCTTCACGCTCGGCGGCGCCGCCTTGCCGGAGACCGAACTGCGCATCGAAGGGGACGGCGGCTATTCCGCCGCGGCGGGGGCGGCCGGGCGGATCGGCACCGGGCTGCTGCTGCGCTACCGCGTGCTGCTCGATCCGCGGGCCGGGCGGATGGTGCTGCAGCCCGGCGCCATGGCCGCCGCGCCGGTGCTCCGCTCGACCAGCGGGCTGCTGCTCGGGGCCGAGGGCACGCATCTGCGCGTGCTCCATGTGATGCGGGGCTCGCCCGCCGCCGAGACGGGCTGGCGCGAGGGCGAGACGATCTGCGCCGCCGATGGCGAACCCGTCGCCGGGCGCCCGATCGAATGGAGTGCAGGCACGCCCGGCCGCACCGTGGCGCTCACGCTGTGCGACGGCAGCGCGCGCCGGCTGACATTGCGCAAATTCTACTAGGGCACACAGGGCCGGCCACCCCAAGGCCGTTGACCCGTCACCGATATAGTGCATTATATCGGCAACACACTTGACTGGCGGGGCTGAGCAATCATGGGCTGGATAATGGCGCGAAACCTTGCCGCTTCGATCGCCGCGGCGGGGATCGGATCGAGCGCGGCCCTTGCCGGCCCCGGCCAGCCGCCGGTTTGCGCGCTGGTGGAGAAGGCGCGTGCCGATGCTCTGCTGAGCGTGCCCTTCCGCGTCGTCGACGGGCGCATCTATGTCGATGCGCGCGTCAATGGCAACGGGCCCTACACCTTCGCGGTCGATACGGGCGCGAGCGGCATGGGCCGCGCCGATGCCAGCCTGGTCGCAAAGCTGAAGCTGCCGGTCACCGGAGCCGCCGAGACCTCGGATGCCGTTGCCTCCGCGCGAGTCGATACCGTCCGCCTGGCATCGGTCGAGCTTGGCGGGCTGGTCCGCCACGACATCGAAGTCATGACGCGCGACTATAGCAGCAGGATGGCGCCCGAGGCAGCGTTCGCCGGCATCCTGGGGCGTGCCTTCTTCGCCGACGGGCTGCTGGTGATCGACTATCCGCAGCGAAGGCTCACCTTTACCCGGGGCCCGGGCCTGACGCGCGGCGCGCCGGGTGTGCTCGGATATGAACGCGCCTTCCGAGTGCCCGTGACGATCGGCGCGACTTCGACCGAAGGCAATCTCGATACCGGCGCCAATGTCAGCTTCGTCCTGCCCAAGGCGCTCTTCGATCGAGTCGGCGGCGGCACGGTCGTAGCGGCGGGCGACGGAAAGCTGAGCAACACGGCCGTGAAGACCGGCAGCGCCGCGCTACACGGCCCGTTCCGGATCGGATCCGCGACTCTCTCCGACATGACGGTGCGGGTTTCGGACAAATATCCCGAGCTTCTGGTGGGCGCCCATGCCCTGCAGCATTTCGCCCTGCTCGTCGATCAGCGCTCCTCGAGCGTCGCGCTTTGCTCGGCCGGCGCGCGCTAGGGCAGCGCGGCTCAGCGCAGGTTGAGCGCCACGCTGGCCAGGATCACCGCGCCCAGCATCGCCATCACCTGGAGGAACTGCCAGGGCACATAGCCGACATCGTCGATCCGGGTGCGCCGCCGCCGGCGATGCTCGCCCAGGGCGCTGACCACCGCAATCGCTGCCGCACCCGCCGCGCCGAGCCAAAATTGTTGTTGCATCGAACCGAAGAACCCCCACATGCGCGGACGTCATCTAGGGAGGGAATTCGCGTGCGCCAGACCCTGACCATTCTCGCGGTGCTCACCACTGCCGTCGCCGTGGCCAGCGTCGCCACCGGAGCACCACGCACGCAGCGCTCGGCCATCGCCGAAGCAGTCGCCTCGCCCAGCCGCACGGCCGCCAATGTCGCGCGCGATCCGTATCGCCATCCGGTCGACACGCTCAACTTCTTCGGCGTGAAGCCTGGCAACACCGTGGTCGAGATCTGGCCCGGCGGCGGCTGGTACACCGAGATCCTCGCCCCGCTCACCCGCGCCAAGGGCAGTTACTATGCCGCGGTCGGCCCCGATTTCCCCGGCAGCGGCAAGGCGGTAGAGGCACTGAAGACCAAAGACCCGGCGCTCTACGGCCATGCCAAGCTCGTCGCCTTTCCCGCCGAGGCCGGCCAGCCCAGGGTGCCCGACGGCACCGCCGATATCGTCCTCACCTTCCGCAACGTCCATAACTGGCGAATGGGCTATAAGCGCGGCAACACCGACTATGCGCCCGAGGCGTTCAGGCAGATGTTCGCGATGCTCAAGAAAGGCGGCACGCTCGGCATCGAAGACCATCGCCTGCCCGAGGCGGCGAGTGCCGAGCGCGAAAGGACCAGCGGCTATCTCAAGGTCTCGACCGTCCGCCGTCTGGCCGAGCAGGCCGGCTTCGTCTTCGTCGCCGCTTCCGAGATCAATGCCAATCCGCGCGACACCGCCGATTGGCCCGACGGCGTGTGGACCTTGCCGCCCACCTATCGGCTGAAGGATGTCGACCGGGCGAAGTATGCCGCGATCGGCGAGAGCGACCGGATGACGCTAAAGTTCAGGAAGCCCTGAGCTTTTCGTGCTAAACGGGGCATTAACCGTCGCGTCTTATGACTGACATGTGCCACGCCGAATTCGAACCCTTCTGTCGGTCCTCCGCGAGGAAGTAGACAGCTATGCCGCGACCAGCGAGGAAATCGCCGCGCGTACCAATCTGCTCGCGCTGAACGCCGCGATCGAAGCCGCCCGCTCGGGCGAGGCCGGGCGCGGCTTCTCGGTGGTGGCGCAGGAAGTGAAGGCGCTGGCGCAGCAGGCGCGCGGCGCCTCGATCGAATTCCGCTCCGAAGTGCGCGAGCGCCTGGCCATGGGCGCGGGCATCGCCGACGAGATGGTGAGCGAGATCGAGGGCACCCGCCTCGTCGAGCTCGCCCAGGCGCTGATCCAGAACGTCTCCCGCCATCTCTATGGCCGCAGCATCGATCTGCGCGTGATGGCATGCGATGCCGAAGTGATCGCCGCGCTCGAGGATCCGAACCCGGAGACGATCGCCGCGGCGGATGCCCGGCTGGCGCTGCTCACCGAGATATCGCCCTATTACCTCAACGCCTTCCTCGCCAATGACGCGGGCAAGGTGATCGCTTCGTCCGACCCGCATGCGCGGGTGCGCAGTGTCGACCTGTCGAGCGCGCCACAATATCTGAACGCGATCCGCAGCCACCGGCGCGACGAATGGTTCACCGACGAAGTGTGGCTAAACCCCTATTCGGATCATCGCGCGGTGCTCATCTTCGTCACCGGCGTGCGCCCGCGGGGCCGCGACGGGCGGCCGCTCGGCGCCTTTTATCTCGAGTTCGACTGGGAAGGGCACATCCCCGCGATCATCTCCGACCGATCGCTGTTCGGCGAGCGCGACTGGGGCCGGACCAGCATCTCGATCGTCGACGAACAGGATCGCATCGTCGCCACCTCCGCGGGCAAGCGGCACGGCGAGCATGTCGCGCTGCCGCCCAATGCGGTGCGCGGCGCCGAAGTGCGCGGCGACAACACGATCGCCTTCGCCAGCGCCACGGATTATCACGGATTCGGCGGGCTGGGCCTGCGCTGCGTGATCGAACAGAAGATGCCGACGCTGGAGGAAATCCGCGCGGCGCTGGGCGGACTGCGCGCGCGGGGGTGACTATCTTCCTCCCCTCCCTGGGAGGAAGGGGGAGACGCTATTTGGCCAGCTTTTCGATTTTGTCCTGGAGCCGGGCGAGCTCGGCCTTGAGCGCCGCGACATCGTCTTCGCCACTCGCCGCGGGCGCCGGCGCAGCGGGCGCCGCCGGCGCGCCCGGATTCGCCCCGGGCTTGAACGCCTGAGTCGCCGCTTCAAAAATTTCCATGTTGCGCTTGGCCATCTCGGCGAAGGGCGAGTTGGCGAAGGCGCCTTCGACCGCCGACTTGAACTGCTGCTGGTTGCGGCGGAAGCTCTCCATCGACGCTTCCAGATAGCCCGGCACCATCGCCTGCATCGAATCGCCATAGAGCGCGATCAGCTGGCGCAGGAAGTTCACCGGCAGCATGGTCTGGCCGCGCTGCTCCTCTTCCATGATGATCTGGGTGAGGACATTATGGGTGATGTCCTCCTCGGTCTTGGCATCGACCACCTTGAAGTCGCGCCCCTCGCGCGTCATCGCCGCCAGATGGTCCAGCGTGATGTAGGACGAGGTTTCGGTGTTGTAGAGTCGCCGGTTCGCGTACTTCTTGATGATGACCGGACCGGTGCCAGCAGCGCTCTTCTTCATCTAAGGCCCCCAGGTGAGTGAAACATATCTATCATCGTTTCATTCTGCGGCGCAACACGGACCGCGTCCGCTGCCGCTGTTCCTTTCGCTGTTGCGCAGCGAGACCGCAGCATCGCCGGAGCGCCGCGCCGCCGCGCTCGCCGGATTGAAGGCCTATCAGGACGCGGAACGCCCCCCGGAGCGGGCGCCCCGGCCCGCGATCGCCACCGCCGGGCGCGCCGCGCTGCGCGACTATGGCGGCAACGGCCCGCCCGTCGTCTTCGTGCCGTCGCTGATCAACCCGCCCTTCATCCTCGATCTGGCGCCGGGCAATTCGCTGCTCGAATGGCTGGCGGCCCAAGGGCTTCGGCCGCTGCTCGTCGATTGGGGCGCACCCGCGCCGGAGGATCGCGGCCAGGGCATCGACCATCACGTCGCCGGGCTGCTGCTCCCCCTGCTCGACGCGCTGGGCGAGCCGCCGCTGCTCGCCGGCTATTGCCTGGGCGGCACGCTGGCGACGGCGGCGGCGATGCTGCGGCCGGTGCGCGGGCTCCTCACCATCGCCGCCCCGTGGCGCTTCCGGCGCTATGGCGATCCCGCGCGCGCAGCCATTGCAGCGCAATGGGAAGCCGCGCAGCCGTCCTGCGCCCAGCTCGGGCTGGTGCCGATGGAGGTACTGCAGGCCGGCTTCTGGCAGCTCGATCCGGCGCGCACGATCGCCAAGTTCGAGCGCTTCGCCCGGTTGCAGCCCGGCAGCGACCAGGCCAGCGCCTTCGTCGCGCTCGAGGACTGGGCCAACGCCGGCGCACCGCTCACTTATGCCGCCGGCGCGGAGATGTTCGAGCGCTTCTTCCGCGCCGACCGGCCGGGCGCCGGCCGTTGGTGGGTGAACGGCACCCGCATCCTCCCCTCGCGCCTGGCCTGTCCCGCGCTCGAGCTGCTTTCGATCACCGACCGCATCGTACCCGCCGCCACCGCAGCCGGCCTGGCCGAGCGCCGGAGCCTCGCCCTCGGCCATGTCGGGATGATCGTCGGCGGCCGCGCGCGCGCGATGGTGTGGGAGCCGTTGCGCGACTGGCTTCTTGCCGCAGTGCACACTAGATAGCCCGCGACACATAAGACCATCCGCAGGAGTCGTTTCCCATGGCCAACCCGACCGACGTCGTCATCACCGCCGCCAAGCGCACCCCCGTGGGCAGCTTCCTCGGCGCCTTTGGCAGCACCCCCGCGCACGAGCTGGGCCGCGTCGCGATCGAGGCGGCGCTGGAGCAGGCCGGCGTGAAGGGCGAGGAAGTCAGCGAAGTCATCCTCGGCCAGGTGCTCACCGCGGCGCAGGGCCAGAACCCCGCCCGCCAGGCCTCGATGGCGGCGGGCGTGCCCAAGGAAGTGCCCGCGTGGAGCGTCCAGCAGGTCTGCGGCTCGGGCCTGCGCGCCGTGGCCCTCGCGGCCCAGGCGATCCAGACCGGCGATTCGACCATCGTCGTCGCCGGCGGCCAGGAGAGCATGTCGCTCGCCAATCACGCCCAGGCGCTGCGCGCCGGCGCCAAGATGGGCGATGTCGCGCTGATCGACACGATGATCAAGGACGGCCTGACCGATGTGTTCAACGGCTATCACATGGGCATCACCGCAGAGAATCTCGCGGAACAGTATCAGGTTACCCGCGCCGAGCAGGACGAGTTCGCCGTCGCGTCGCAGAACAAGGCGGAGAAGGCGCGCGCCGAGGGCCGCTTCAAGGACGAGATCGCCCCGGTCACGATCAAGGGCCGCAAGGGCGACACGATCGTCGCCGACGACGAATATATCCGCGCCGGCGCCACGGTGGAGAGCGTCGCGGGCCTGCGCCCGGCCTTCAAGAAGGACGGCACCGTCACCGCCGCCAACGCATCGGGCCTGAACGACGGCGCCGCCGCGCTCGTGGTGATGTCGCGCGCCGAAGCCGAGAAGCGCGGCGCGCCGATCCTCGCCACGATCCGCAGCTGGGCCACGGCCGGCGTCGATCCGTCAATCATGGGCATCGGCCCGGTCCCGGCATCGCGCAAGGCGCTCGAAAAGGCCGGCTGGACGATTGCCGATCTCGACCTGATCGAAGCAAACGAAGCCTTTGCCGCCCAGGCACTGTCGGTCGGCAAGGAGCTCGGCTGGGATGCGGGCAAGGTCAACGTCAATGGCGGCGCGATCGCGATCGGCCATCCCATCGGCGCTTCGGGCGCCCGCGTGCTCACCACCCTCATCTACGAGATGGCGAAGCGCGACGCGAAGAAGGGCCTGGCGACGCTCTGCATCGGCGGCGGCATGGGAATCGCCATGTGCATCGAGCGCTGAACGGCTTCCGAAAGCTTCTCAAGCGACTCTATTCCGTTACAAAGTGTTTCCGGTGCAGATGTGACTTAGCGTATTGAAGCGCTAAGTCACATTCTGAATATTGCATGAACTATCACAGCCGTGAAATTTAACGCACGCGATCGTATCTTTTTTGCAACACCTCTGACATAATTGCGCAGCGCAATGTGTCCGTCCCTTGCGGCGCTGAAACACGTCCTGCTCACTCTCCCCTTCGGGCATTCCGCTCGAGGGGCAAAAGAACCAATGAAAATATCTCACTTGCTGAGCGCGACGGCGCTCGCCGGGTCGCTATTGTCAGCACCGGCGGCGTTTGCGCAGGATTCGCAACAGGTGCCGGCGGCGAACGAAACCCAGAAGCCGCAGGACGAGGAAATCATCGTCACGGGTTCGCGCATTCGCATCCGCAATACGATCGACGCCGCCGTTCCGGTGCAGACGATCACCGCGACCCAGCTGCTGGGCACCCGCGGCGACGTTTCGCTCGGCGACGCCCTGAACCAGCTGCCGCAGTTCCGCTCGACCTTCAGCCAGGCGAACTCGACCGGCTCGATCGGCACTGCCGGCCTCAGCCTGCTCGACCTTCGCGGCCTCGGCACCTCGCGCACGTTGACCCTGATCAACGGCCGCCGCGTCGTTTCGGCAGTGCCGGGCAGCTACACCCCCGACGTCAGCACGATCCCGTACGACCTCGTCGATCGCGTCGAGACGGTGACGGGCGGCCAGTCGGCCATCTATGGCTCGGACGCCATCGCCGGCGTCGCCAACTTCATCCTGCGCCGCGACTATGACGGCGTCCGCCTCCGCGCGCAGAGCGGCATCAGCACCTATGGCGACCGCGGCACCTATCTGGTCAGCGCGCTCGCCGGCAAGAACCTGATGGACGGCCGCCTGAACATCACCGCGTCGGCCGAGTACACGCACGCGAACGAGATCTACTACGCCGATCGCGAATATCTGGGCGCCTATGGCGGCGTGCCGGGCTTCATCACCTCGCAGATCACCACCGCGCCGAACCGCAACTTCGACGGCATCCCCAACACTGCCTTCGTCCCGCGCGGCATCGTGTTCGGCAACCGCTCGATCGGCGGCACCGTCGTGACCGCCTGCCCGACGGTGGCCACGACTGCCAACGCCGCGCAGCGCGCCGCAGTCTGCACCGGCCAGAACAACCCGACCGGCAGCCCGCTGCAATATTATTATCTGTTCGAGCCCAATGGCACGCTGATCAAGGATTCGCCGGCCACCACGGGCATGGTCGACAACCGCATCATCGGCGGCGGTGTGCTGTTCGGCAAGACCGCGTCCGGCGTCGAAGGCGCGATGCTCATGCCGAGCCAGGACCGCATCGTCGGCAACCTGCTGATCAACGGCGATTTCTCGAGCGCGTTCCGGCCGTTCGCGGAGCTCACCTATGCGCAGGTGAAGGTGCACCAGCAGTCGGTGCAGCCGAGCTTCACCGGCGGCGCGCTGTCCGGCACGTTCAGCATCAACAATCCGTTCCTGACCACCCAGGCACGCGACACGCTGACCACCATCCTGAATCCGGGCGCGACCAGCTTCACGCTCAACCGCTTCAACAACGACCTCGGCACCCGCGCCGAGTTCCACAACCGCAAGACCTATCGCGGCGTGATCGGCGTCGGCGGCGACCTCAGCAGCACGGCCAACCTGCGCTACGAGATCGCAGCCAATTATGGCCGCACCGAGAACTTCTATCGCACCGGTGGCAACGTGCTGGTCGCCCAGTTCAACCGCGCGGCCAATGCGGTGCTCGCACCGACCGGCTATGCGGGTTCGAACTTCGTGCTCAACGATGCCGGCCAGAAGGTCGTCTGCTCGGTCAACGCCGATGCCATCACGACCAATGACGACGCGGCCTGCTATCCGATCAACCTGTTCGGCGAGAACCGCTACGATCAGCGGGCGCTGAACTACATCCTGCACACCTCGACCCGCAACCAGTGGGCCGAGCAGCTCGATTTCACCGCCTTCCTGTCGGGCGATTCGAGCGGCCTGTTCAGCCTGCCGGGTGGTCCGGTCGGCTTCGCGATCGGCGGCGAATATCGCCGTGAGGACGCCTTCTCGGGCCAGGATGCGGTCACGGCTTCGGGCCAGACCTTCCTCAATCCGGCGGCGACCTTCGATCCGCCGGCGGTCAAGGTGAAGGAAGCTTATGGCGAGTTGCGCATTCCGCTGCTGGCCAAGCTGCCGCTCATCCACGAGCTGACCTTCGAAGGTGCCGCGCGCGTCTCCGACTATGGCGGCACGACCGGCTCGGTCTGGGCTTGGAACGCCGGCGCGATCTGGGCACCGATCCGCGACCTGCGCTTCCGCGGCACGTTCTCGAAGTCCGTCCGCGCGCCGAACCTGAGCAACCTCTACGCCACGGCGGCGCAGACGTTCCAGAACGGCCTGACCGATCCGTGCGACCAGCCGGGCGGCACCAACTCGAGCAACAACATCAATGCCAACCCGAACCGCGTGAAGAACTGCGCCGCGGCCGGCATTCCGACCACCATCACCTACGTCAACAACGACAATGTGACGGTGACGACGCCGTGGACCAACCAGCCGACGGCTGGCGTCGCCGGCATCAACTCGGGCAATCCGAACCTGGTGCCGGAGAGCGGCTACAGCTTCACGCTCGGCTCCGTGTACACGCCCAGCTTCGCTCCGGGCTTCAGCATCTCGGTCGACTATTACAATGTGCGCGTGAAGAACGTCATTTCGGGCCTGACGGGCCAGGCGATCATCAATCGCTGCTATGACGATCCCTCGGGCATCAACAACATCTTCTGCGCGGCGGTCTTCCGTCGTTCCAGCAGCAACGCGGTAGAGAACCTGACCTTCAACGGCCAGAGCAACCGCCAGATCCAGACGACGACGTTCAACTTCTCCACGGCCGGCAACGGCAGCGGCTTCATCAACCAGCCGTACAATTTCGCCAAGCTGGCAACTCGCGGCATCGACATCGACGTGGCCTATGACCACAAGTTCAATGACGATTTCGCGATCAACCTGCGCGCGATCGTCAGCTATGTGATGGACCGTCTGTCCTACAGCTACATCACGGAGCCGAACCGCTACGACCGTATCGACAGCACGCTGGGCGATCCGAAGTGGCAGGGCCAGTTCACGGCGAACATCAAGCTCGGCAGCTTCGACGTGAACTACAATGCACGTTATGTCGGCAAGCAGATCGTCTCGGGCCTGAGCTATGAGACCTTCTTCCCGTCGCAGGGCCGGTCGGCACTCAATCCGGATGCCCGTCCGTTCGTCTTCTACAATCCGATTGTCTACCAGAACATCCGGCTCGGCGTGAACGTGAACAAGGACTATCGTCTGTACCTCGGTGTGGACAATCTCACCAACCAGCTGCCGCCATATGATGCGACCGGCACAGGCAGTGACGCGATCTACCCGAACATGGGCCGCTTCTTCTATGCGGGCGCCCAGATTCGCTTCTGATCCTTCAGCCTGAATGAACTGGAAGGGCCGCCCCTAACGGGGCGGCCCTTTTCTTATCCCCAGATCCGGTCGTAGCGCGGACCCAGCCCGGTCAGCAGTTCATATTGCGAGAGGCCGCTCAGCGCCGCGGTCTCCGGCAAGCCATAGGACATCGTCACCCAATCGCCTTCGCGGAGCCCGGGGAGCGCCGTCACGTCGATCGCGGTCAGGTCCATCGAGACGCGGCCGATCAGCGGCAGCACGACACCCGCGGCCATGGCCAGGCCCTTGCCGGAGAAGCAGCGCAGATAGCCATCGGCATAGCCGAGGTTCAGGATCGCCACTTCGGTATCGGCCAGCGCGATCCAGGTCGCATTATAGCCCACGCTCTCGCCGGCGCCGACCCGGCGGCGCTGGAGGATCTGCGCCTCCGGCGTCGCGACCTGGCGGATCGCGTCATGCCCGGGCCGCTGCCGGCCGCCATAGAGCGCGATGCCCGGCCGAGTGAGATCGAAGGCATAATCGGCCCCAAGCGCGATGCCGGCGGAATTGGCGAGGCTCATGCGCTTCGCCGGCGTCCCGCCCGCGAGCGCACCGAAGGCGGCGAGCTGCCGGGTGTTGAGCGGCACGTCCTCGTCGGCCGAGACGAGATGGCTCATCAGCGTCTCGATCGCCAGCCCGTCGAGCAGCCCCGCGCCGATCTCGCCAGCCGAGACGCCGAGCCGGTTCATCCCGGTATCGACCATCACGTCGCAAGGCCGCCCGGTCGGCTTCCAGCGCATCACCTGCTCCGCCGTGCTCAGCACCGGCCGGACATGGGGGGCGTCGAGCGGATCTTCCGAGCGCACGCCGTGCAGCACGGAGACCGTAACGCCGAGCTCGGCCAGCGCCGCCGCTTCGGCCCAGGTCGCGACGAAGAAATCGCGGCACCCCGCCTCGGCCAGCCGGCGCGCCACTTCCGGCGCGCCGAGCCCATAGCCGTTCGCCTTGATCGCCGCGCCGCAAGCGGCCATGCCGCTGAGCTTCGCCAGGTGCCGCCAGTTCGAGACGAGCGCGGCGCCATCGAGCCGCAAGCGCAGGGGAGCAGTCATTCCCCAGCGGTTAGGAGGACCGCCCGGTCCCCGCAATGGCTGTTGCGAGGGACGGGTATGCCTTCAGTGCCTCCCGTGCCGCGGCGCGGCCGTCTCCTGGAGCCCCAGCGCCGTCACCACCAGTGCCATCGCCACCACGGCAATGGTATACCACAATCCCGCATAGGGATCGCCCGTGCGCGCGACGATATACTGGCTGATGAAGGGCAGGAAGCCGCCGAAATAGCCGGTGCCCAGATGATAGGGGATCGACATCGAGGAATAGCGGATCCGGCTCGGGAACATCTCGCTGAGCAGCGCCGCGACCGGGCCATAGGTGGCGCCGGCCAGCGCCATCAGCCCCAATATCGCCAGCACGATCACGGCGATGTTGCCCGCCGAGGGCATGATGCGCTCGAGCTTGTAGCCGGCCGCGGCGAGTGCGGCGTCGAGCCCGGCGGGGGTGGCATCCGCCACCGGTACCCCGCCGATCGTCACCACCACCGCCTCGGCCTTGTCGGTCTTGTAGGCGATGCCCTTCTTGGAGAGCTGGTCGAGGATCCGGCCACAGGCGTCCACCTGCTTGGCCGCGAAGGGATCATAGGCACAGTCGGGCCCCCGCACGACCACCGGCGTGCGCTTCGCCGCCTCCGCCAGTTCCGGATTGGCCGCCCCGCCGATCGCCCAGAACAGCGGGAACAGCAGCACCAGCGTCAGCGCATAGCCGATCACGATCGGCTTCTTGCGCCCGATCCGATCGGAGAGATGGCCGAACAGGATGAAGAAGCCGCATCCCGCCAGCGCCGATCCGCCGCAGATCAGCTGCGCGGTGGTCGGGTCCATCCGCATCGGCCCGGTGAGGAACGAGAGCACCGAGAACATCGAGGTGTACCAGATCACCGTCAGCCCCGCCGCGATGCCGAACAGCGCGACGAAGAGCCGGGGCAAGTTGCCCGGATAGGTGAAGCTCTCGACGAACGGATTGCTGGCCGTCTCGCCGGCATCCTTGATCGCCTGGAACACCGGGCTCTCGGAAAGCTTCAGGCGCATCCACAGCGACACGGCGAGCAGCAGGATCGAGAAGAGGAACGGCAGGCGCCAGCCCCAGGCCTCCCAGGTCGCGGCCGGCATCGGCGCCTTGAACGCGAGCACCACCGCCAGGCTCAGGATGAAGCCGCCGACCACGCTCGCCTGGATGAAGCTGGTGTGGAAGCCGGCGCGCCCGCCCGGCGAATGTTCGGCGACATAGATCGCCGCCCCGCCATATTCGCCGCCCAGCGCCAGCCCCTGCGCCACGCGCATCAGCAGGATCAGCAGCGGCGCAGCGATGCCGATCGCGGCATAGCTCGGCACCAGGCCGATGCCGGCGGTGGCCAGCCCCATCACGGTGATCGTGACGAGGAAGGTGTATTTCCGCCCCATCCTGTCGCCCAGATAGCCGAACAGCACCGCCCCCAGCGGCCGGAAGCCGAAGCCGACCGCGAACGCCGCCCAGGCGAGCAGGCTCGCCAGCACGTCGTTGCCGGCGGGGAAGAATGTGTGCTGCAGGATGCCGGTGGCGGTCAGCGTGCCCCAGATGAAGAAGTCATACCATTCGAAGATGGTGCCCAGCGACGATGCGCCGATCACCAGCCGGATGTCCTTGCCCGTCGGCTCCGCCATTGGGTCCCCTCCCGTGATTTTCGCGCGAGCTTAGCGGCTGGGGGATACGCGGCAAGCAGGGCCGCGTTGCCGCCTCATCGCCACACCAGCATCGCCACGGCCGCCGCGCCCATCACCAGCGTCGCCGCCCAGCCGAACAGCAGCAGCGGCCCACGGATGCGGAACGCGCCCATCACGCCGCGGCGCGTGGCGATCACCATCATCACCGCCATGATCGGCACCGCCGCGAAACCGTTGACCACCGCGCTCCAGAACAACGCCTGGATCGGCGGGATGCCCGACCAGTCGAGCCCGATGCCGAGCAGAGTCGCCAGCGCGATCACGCCGTAGAAGCCCGGCGCGTCGCGCACCCTGTGCTCCAGCCCGCAGCGCCAGCCGCGCGCATCGGCCACCGCGAAGGCCGCCGATCCGGCGAGCACGGGCACTGCGAGCAGCCCGGTGCCGATGATGCCGATCGCGAACAGCGCAAAGGCGAAGTTGCCGGCGACCGGCTTCAGCGCCGCGGCGGCATCGGCGGCGGTATCGATCTTCACCACGCCCTGCACGTGCAGCGTCGCGGCCGTCGCCATGATGATCGCGATGGCGATCAGGTTGGAAAAGGCCATGCCGACGAACGTGTCGACCCGCATCCGCCGGATCTCGCCCGGTGCCTGTTCGGGCGCTTCGTTGAGCGGCCGGGCCCCGTCATGGTCCTCGACTTCCTCCACTTCCTGCGCGGCCTGCCAGAAGAAGAGATAGGGGCTGATCGTGGTACCGAAGATCGCCACCACCGTGGCGATCGCCTGGGCCCCGGCGATCCGGGGCACCACCAGCCCCTTCGCCGCCGCCGCCCAATCGACGTTCACCACCAGCACCACCGCGACATAGGCGAACAGCGACAGGGTCAGCCATTTCAGCACATGCGCATAGCGATGATAGGAAATGAAGGCCTGCAGCATGAGGCAGAACAGCGCGAAGAAGATCGTGAAACCATGGTCGCCCCAGCCCATGACCAGCTGCGCCGCATCGCCCATCGCGGCGATGTCCGCTCCGATGTTGATCGTGTTGGCGACGAACAGGATCGCGACGAGAAGCGTGAGCAGCCAGCCCGGCAGCACTTCGCGCATGTTGCGGGCGAGCCCGCGCCCGGTCACCCGGCCGATATGCGCGCTCACCAGCTGCACCGCCGTCATCAGCGGATAAGTGAGCACCATCGTCCACAACAGCCCATAGCCGAACTGCGCGCCGGCCTGGGAATAAGTGGCGATGCCGCTGGGATCGTCGTCCGCCGCGCCGGTGATCAGCCCGGGGCCAAGCTGCTTTGTGACCGAGGTTCTTTCGTTGCTTCTCTCGGACATGCGGGCTCCGGCGATCGTGACGAACGCACAAGGTTACCAGATGGCGCACGATGCCGAACCAATCCAGATCGATCCGGCCACGCCGCACCGATCCGGACGCAATGGCGATTGCGCCGGCGCGGCGTACGCGGGAGCTTCCCCGCGGTTCGCCTCAGGGGACGCGAACCGCACAGGGAGGTTCTATGTCTGGAGACAATCCGAGCTATCCGATCAGCACGTGCTCGACGAGCTGGTTCGACAGCGCCCATGCGCTGCACATCCGCGTCTATTCGAGCGACGGCTACACGATCACCGAGCAATGCGCGGACGGCAATGGCTGGACCATCGGCGCAACCTTCCCCGGCTCCCAGGCATCGATCGTCACCTGGGCGGATTCGGCCGGGCAGCACCTCCGCCTCTATGTGACCAACGCCAACGTCACCACCGAATATTGCTCCGACCCGGGCACCCCGGGCTGGACCAAGGGCCAGTATACCCAGCCCTGAACGGCGGCGCGGCCGGCCTCAGTCGAGGTTCGGCCGCAGCCAGCGCGTCGCCTGTTCCAGGTCGACGCCGCGCCGCGCCGCATAGTCCTGGAGCTGGTCCTGCCCGATCCGCGCCACGCCGAAATATTCGGCCTGGGGGTGGCCGAAATAGAAGCCGGAGACTGCCGCGGTCGGCAGCATCGCGAAGCTCTCGGTCAGCGAGATGCCGGTGCGCTTGTGCGCGTCGAGCATCTTGAACAGGATCGGCTTCAGGCTGTGCTCGGGGCAGGCCGGATAGCCCGGCGCCGGGCGGATGCCGCGATATTCTTCCTTGATGAGCGCTTCGTTGGTCAGCTGCTCGCCCTCGGCATAGCCCCAGATCGAAGTGCGCACGAACTGATGGAGCCGCTCGGCAAACGCCTCGGCCAGGCGGTCGGCCAGCGCCTTCAGCAGGATGTCGCTATAATCGTCGATCGCGTTCTTGAAGCGCGCGAGATGCGGCTCGATGCCGTGGATGCTTACTGCGAAGCCGCCGATCCAGTCGCCCTGGGTATCGATGAAATCGGCCAGGCACATGTTCGCCCGGCCCTCGCGCTTGGCGATCTGCTGGCGCAGCATCGGCAGCGTGACATGCTCCTCGTCGCCGATATGGACGATGATGTCGTCGCCCTTGCGGCGGCACGGCCACAGCCCGGCGACGCCGCGTGCGGTCAGCCATTTCTCATCGATGATCCGGTCGAGCATCTTCTGCGCATCGGCGAACAGGCTGGTCGCGCTCTCGCCGACCACCTTGTCCTCCAGGATCGCCGGATAATTGCCGGCCAGCTCCCAGGCGCGGAAGAAGGGCGTCCAGTCGATATAGCCGCGCAGGTCCTTGAGGTCCCAATCGGGAAAGTCGTGCACCCCCGGCATGCGCGGCTTGCCCGGCTTGAGGCGCATGTCCGCCTCGAACCCATTGTCGCGCGCCTTGTCGAGCGGCAGCAGCTCGCTCTGCCCGCGCCCGGCCCGCGCCTGGCGGACCTGCTCATATTCTGCCGCGACCCTGGCGACATAATCGTCGCGCTGGGTATCGGAGACCAGCGCCGTCGCCACGCCCACCGCGCGGCTGGCGTCGAGCACATGCACCACCGGGCCGGTATAGGCCGGCTCGATCCGCAGCGCGGTGTGCACGCGGCTGGTCGTCGCGCCGCCGATCAGCAGCGGCATCGTCATCTGCGCGCGCTGCATCTCTTCGGCGACGGTGACCATCTCGTCCAGGCTCGGCGTGATCAGGCCGGACAGGCCGATCATGTCCGCGTCATTCTCGTTGGCTGCCTTCAGGATATCGGCCCAGGGCACCATCACGCCCATGTCGATCACTTCGAAGCCGTTGCACTGGAGCACGACGCCGACGATGTTCTTGCCGATATCGTGGACGTCGCCCTTCACGGTCGCCATCACCACCCGGCCCTTGGCCTTGGCCCCGGCTTCCTTCTCGGCCTCGATGAAGGGCATCAGGTGCGCCACCGCCTTCTTCATCACGCGGGCAGACTTCACCACCTGGGGCAGGAACATCTTGCCCGATCCGAACAGGTCGCCGACCACGTTCATCCCGTCCATCAGCGGGCCCTCGATCACTTCGATCGGGCGGGCACCGCGCGCCGCCAGCGCCGCACGGCACTCCTCGGTATCCTCGACGACATGCGCGTCGATGCCCTTGACCAGCGCATGCTCCAGCCGCTTCTCGACTGCCCAGCCGCGCCACTCCGCGGCCTGCTTCTCGGCCACCGCGTCGGTGCCCTTGAACTTCTCGGCGAGCGCGACCAGCCGGTCGCCCGCTTCCGGATCCTTGTTGAGGATCACGTCCTCGCAGGCCTGGCGCAGCTCGGGCTCGATCTGGTCGTAGACGTCAAGCTGGCCGGCGTTGACGATCGCCATGTCCATGCCCGCGGGGATGGCATAATAGAGGAACACCGAGTGCATCGCCTTGCGCACCGGTTCGTTGCCGCGGAACGAGAAGCTCAGGTTCGAGAGGCCGCCCGAGATGTGGCAATGCGGGCAGCGCTTCTTGATCTCGCGCGTCGCCTCGATGAAGTCGACGCCGTAATTGTTATGCTCCTCGATGCCCGTCGCCACTGCGAAGACATTGGGATCGAAGATGATGTCCTCGGGCGGAAAGCCGATGCCGACCAGCAGCTTGTAGGCGCGTTCGCAGATCTCGATCTTGCGCGCCTGGGTATCGGCCTGGCCCGTCTCGTCGAACGCCATGACGACCACGGCGGCGCCATAGGCCATGCACTTGCGCGCATGCTCGAGGAACTGGTCGACGCCTTCCTTCATGCTGATCGAGTTGACGATCGGCTTGCCCGAAACGCACTTAAGCCCCGCCTCGATCACGTCCCATTTCGAGCTGTCGATCATCACCGGCACGCGCGCGATGTCGGGCTCGGCGGCGATGAGCTTGAGGAAAGTGGTCATCGCCTCGTGCGCGTCGAGCAGGCCCTCGTCCATGTTGACGTCGACCACCTGCGCGCCATTCTCGACCTGCTGGCGCGCGACTTCCACGGCCCTGGCATAGTCGCCGGCCATGATGAGCTTCTTGAACGCCGCCGAACCGGTGACGTTGGTGCGCTCGCCGACATTGACGAAGTTGGTGGAGGAGGGAGTGTTCGTCATTTCTCTTTTCTGTTCAAAGGTTCAGGCCGCGAGCGGACGGGCCAGCACGACATCGTCGAAAAGCTGTCCGCCCACGTCGAAGCGGCGCTCGGCCATCGGCACGAAACCCTGTTTCCCGTAAAAGGCGAGCGCGCGGGCGTTGCGCGCATAGACGCCGAGCAGCAGCCGCCCATGCCCGGCCGCACCGGCCACCGCCGCCGCCATCAGTGCCGCGCCCGCGCCGGACCCGTGGAAGCGGGAGAGCAGGTAGATGCGCTTGAGCTCGATATCCCCCGGCACCGCGCCGGGCAGGTCAGGCGCGGTCAACTGCGCGAAGCCGACGGGCGCGCCGCCCGGCGCCGCCTCGAGGATCCAGCCACGGCTGCCGCTGGCGAAATAATCGGCGAAGCGTTCGGGCGCATAGGCATTGGCGCAATGCGCGACGATCGCCGCGCCGGGCAGCACGCCCGCGAAGGTTTCAAGGAAAGTGGCGCTCGCCACGAGCGAGAGCGCGGCGATGTCGTCGGCGCCCGCCTCGCGGATGCTCCATGGCTGCGGTTCCGCCATGCTCATGCCCCCATGGTGAACGGCTCGAGCCCGGCCAGCCGCGTCCGCACCTCCGGGGTCGGGATCGGGCGCGGGGGAAGGCTCGCCACCGCGTCCGCGATCGCCTTGATGTGCGCCGGCGTCGAGCCGCAGCAGCCGCCGAGCACGTTGACCTGGCCCGCATCGGCCCATTCCTTGACCAGCCCGGCGGTGGTCACCGGCGCTTCGTCATAGGCACCCAGCTCGTTGGGCAGGCCGGCGTTCGGATAGACCATGATCAGCGTGTCGCAGAGCGCCGACAGCGTCTTGACGTGCGGGCGCAGCTGCTCGGCGCCGAACGAGCAGTTGAGCCCGATCGTCACCGGCTTCGCATGGCGCACCGCGTGCCAGAACGCCTCGACGGTATGGCCCGACAAGTTGCGGCCGCTGAGGTCGGTGAGCGTCATCGACAGCATGATCGGCAAATCGCGGCCCAGCGCCTCGCCCGCTTCGATCGCCGCCATGATCCCCGCCTTGGCGTTGAGCGTGTCGAACACCGTCTCGATCAGCACGAAGTCGATCCCGCCCTCGACCAGCGCGTCGATCTGCTCGCGATAGACATGCTTGAGGTAATCGAAATCTATCTCGCGATAGCCCGGATCGTTGACGTCGGGACTGAGCGAGAGCGTCTTGTTGGTCGGTCCCAGCGCGCCGGCAACGAAGCGCGGGCGACCATCCTTCGCCTCGAACTCATCGGCGATCGAGCGGGCGAGCCTGGCGCTTTCGACATTGATCTCGCGCACCAGATGCTCGGCACCGTAATCGGCCTGGCTGATCCGGTTGGCCGAGAAGGTGTTGGTCTCGGCGATGTCCGCCCCCGCCTCGAAATAGGCGCGGTGGATCGACGCCGGCACCTCGGGCATGGTCAGCGCGAGAATGTCGTTATTGCCCTTCTGGTCATGGCCGAGGCCGAGATCGCCGGCATAGGCGGCCTCGTCGAGCTTCCAGTTCTGGATCTCGGTGCCGAACGCCCCGTCGGTGATCAGGATGCGCTTGGCGGCTTCGGCCAGCAGTTTCTCGCGTGCAGTCATCATCGTTCCTCGATCCTCCCCGGCACGGGGAGGGGGACCATGCGAAACATGGTGGAGGGGGCTCTCCGCATTCCGATCCGCTGGTGGAGAGCCCCCTCCACCACGCCGCTGCGCGTCGCGCTTCCCCTCCCCGCGCCGGAGAGGATCAGATTCATGCCGCCGCCAGCGCCGCCACCTTCGGCCGCACGCCCAGCAAGTGGCAGATCGCGTAGCTCAGCTCGGCGCGGTTGAGCGTGTAGAAATGGAACTGGCGCACGCCGCCGGCATAGAGCTTGCGGCACAGCTCCGCCGCCAGCGTCGCCGCCACCAGCTGGCGGGCGGCGGGATGCTCGTCCAGCCCTTCGAACAGCCGCTCCATCCAGCCCGGCACCTGGGTTCCGCACATGCCCGCCATGCGCACCACGCTGGCAAAGCTCATTACCGGCATGATGCCCGGCACGATCTCCGCATCGATCCCCGCCTTGGCCGCATCGTCGCGGAAACGCAGGAACGTCTCGGGCTCGAAGAAGAACTGGGTGATCGCCCGGGTCGCGCCCGCGTCGATCTTGCGCTTCAGATTGTCGAGGTCCGCCGCCTGGTTCGGCGAATCCGGATGGCATTCGGGATAGGCCGCGACCGAGATCTCGAACGGATGGAGCCTGCGCAGCCCCGCCACCAGGTCCGCCGCATTCTCATAGCCGCCCGGATGCGTGCGGTACTTCTCGCCCGCCCGCGGCGGATCGCCGCGCAGCGCGACGATGTGGCGCACGCCCGCCGCCCAATATTCGTGCGCGACCTGGTCGATCTCTTCCCTGGTCGCCTCGACGCAGGTGAGGTGCGCTGCCGCCGGGATCGCCGTTTCGCGCGCGATCCGCGCCACCGTGTTGTGCGTCCGCTCGCGCGTCGATCCGCCCGCGCCATAGGTCACGCTCACGAAACGCGGCCCCAATGGGCGCAGCGTCTCGACCGACTCCCACAGCGTCTCCTCCATCTTCTCCGTCTTAGGCGGAAAGAATTCGAAGCTCATGTCGATGTCGCCCGCCACGTCCGCGAACAGCGGCGCCGCCAGCGGGTCTATGATAGTCATGCGGCCTTCACCCCTTGCTTCTCTTCGCCCGTCTTGCGACCGAGCCACAATTTCACCGTCAGCTCGCCACCCTCCAGCGTCTCCACCTTCACCGGCGCGAGCCCATGCGCCTCGAACCAGCCGAGCACCTGCTCGTCCGAGAAGCCGAGGCGCGTATGCGCGTCCCTCTGCCGCAGCTCCTCGCGCTCGTGCGGCGCGAAATCGGCGATGAGCAGCCGGCCGCCGGGCGCCAGCACGCGCGCCGCCTCGCCGATCGCCGCGCCAGGCTGCTGCGCGAAATGGAGGACATGGTGCAGGATCGCGAGGTCGGCTCCGCCATCCTGCAGCGGCAGCGCATAGAGGTCCGCCTGCCGCAGCTCGGCATTGGCCAGCCCCTGCTCGGAAAGCTTCGCACGCGCAAGGCGCAGCATCTCGCTCGACCGGTCGATGCCTAGCGCGCGCTCGGCACGCGGCGCGAACAGCTCGAGCATGCGGCCGGTGCCGGTGCCGATGTCGAGGAGGCAGCCAACCGGCGCATCGCCCAGCGCCGCGGCCATCGCCGCCTCGACTTCGCTCTCGGCGACGTGGAGCGAGCGGATCGCGTCCCATTCGCCGGCATTGCTCTCGAACCAGTCCGCCGCCGCACTCGCCCGGTCGGCGCGCACCGCGGCGAGCCGCGCTTCGTCGGCCACCATCCAGTGATCGGCCTCGCTCAATGCGTCGAGCGCGGCGAGCACCGGACCGACCCTGGCCGCATCGCCCAGGCCGACGAACACCCAGCTGCCTTCCTTGCGCCGCTCGAGCAGCGCGGCATCGCACAATATCTTCACATGGCGCGAGACGCGCGGCTGGCTCTGCCCCAGCACTTGCGCCAGCTCGCCCACGCTCAGCTCCATCGAGCGGACGAGCGCAAGGATGCGCAACCGCGTCGAATCGGCAAGGGCACGGAAGATGGCTAGGGCTTGTTGCACGGCGATTGTAGATATAAAGATATCTTTATATGCGGTCAACGCACCGCATGCGCCTTGCGTGCGAGTCCGTCCCTCGGTTAGCCCTTGCGCGAACCATTCCGGCAAAGGGGACGCATCCATGCGCAAGGCGCTTTTCCTCCCGCTCGCGGTCGTCGCGGCGCTCGGGCTTTCGGCCTGCGGCAACAAGGCGAAGAACGAAGCGGCCGAGGCCAATGAATCGGTCGCGGGCGACAGCAACACGATGGGCGAGGCAGTGAGCGACGTGAACGCTGCCGAGAATGCCGCCTTCGCCGCCGCCGAGAGCAATTATGACCACGCCGTGCCGGTCGGCAATACCGCGGGCGAAGGCTCGGGCGACGAGATCACCGACTGATCCATGCGGTTCGCCCCTCTCCTCTTCCTGCTCGCCCTCGCCGCCTGTGGCCGCAGCGGATCCGACGACGCGCAGGGCGGCCTGAGCGCAGGCGAATCCCGCCAGCTCGACGCGGCGGCCGCCGCGATCGACGCGAATGCGAGCCAGTCCAACGGAGCAGCGGAATGAGCATGCGGCAACTGGGCACGAGCGGAATCGAGACGCCACCGCTGATCCTGGGCGGCAACGTCTTCGGCTGGACCGCCGACAAGGCGACCAGCTTCGCGGTGCTCGACCGCTTCGCCGAAGCCGGCGGCATGCTGATCGACACCGCCGATGTCTATTCGGCCTGGGTCCCCGGCCATCGGGGCGGCGAATCCGAGGCGATCATCGGCGAATGGCTCAGGCGTTCGGGCAAGCGCGGCGCAGTGAAGGTCGCGACCAAGGTCGGCATGCTCGACGGCGAGGGCGGCAGCAAGCTTGCGCCGGCGCGCATCGCCGCGGCGTGCGATGCGAGCCTCCAACGCCTCGGCGTCGAGACGATCGACCTGTATTTCGCGCATCAGGACGACGACGCCGTGCCGCAGGAGGAAGCGCTCGCCGCGTTCGACCGGCTGATCCGCGCCGGCAAGGTCCGGGCGATCGGCGCCTCCAACTTCCATGCCGCGCGGCTAAAATCCGCGCTCGACATCGCCACGCGTGACGGTCTGCCGCACTATCGCGCGCTGCAGAACGAGTACAACCTCGTCAGCCGCCACAAGTTCGAGGGCGAGTTGCAGGACCTGTGCGTCGGCCACAATATCGGCTGCGTGCCCTATTACGGGCTCGCCTCCGGCTATCTCACCGGCAAGTACCGGTCGGAAACCGATCTGGGGAAGAGCGTGCGCGGCGGCCGGATGACCGCGTTCATGCAGGGCAAGGGGCCCGCCGTCCTGGCCGTCATGGACGAGATCGCAGCCGAGACCGGCGCGACGCTCGCCCAGATCGCCCTGGCCTGGCTCGCGACGCAACCGGGCGTGACGGCACCGATCGCCAGCGCGACTTCGGTCGCGCAGGTCGAGGAGCTCGCCGGCAGCCTGAACCTGGCGCTCAGCAGCGAACAGCGCGACCGGCTCACGGTCGCCGGCGCCTGATCAGCCCGACGCCCCTGCAAGCCCGGCGATCCAGCGGGCATCCTCGGATGCCAGGCGATTGCCCATGCCGCACAGGATGAGCGTGTTGCGCGCCACCGGCCCGCACGGCGCGAAACCAAAGGCCCGCGCCGCATCCTCGGGCGCGATCGTGAAGCCCCGCCCCGCGCGCACGCCGAGCAGCGCCTCCTCCAGCTCGTTGCAGTGATCGCGGATCGTCAGGGCAGCCGGTTGCGCCTCCAGCACCTGATCGAACCAGCGCCCGAACACATATTCATATTCGTCATAGACGATGCACGGCATCTGGGAGAGACCTTCGCGGCCGGGCGGATCGCCGGCGGCCCCGATCAGCCATAGCGCTTCCTCGGCGACCGCGACGCTCTCGATCGGCGTTGCCGCCACGCCGCGATAAGTGACTCCCAGATCGATCACGCCGGCGCCGAGCCAGTCGATGATCTGGTCGTGCGAGCCCATGCGGAAGACGATGCGGCGAGCGCTCTCGGCGTCGCGGAAGAGCCGGGGGGCCAGGCGGTATCGGCCGAAGCCGGTGACGCAACCGATACGCAGCGGCACCACCGCCGGGGCTTCGCTGCGGACCTGCTCGGCGGCATGCGCGACTTCGGCCAGTGCCCGGTCGATCGCTTCGTACAGGGCCCGCCCCTCGGGCGTGAGCCGCAGCCGGCGGCCGACGCGCTCGGCCAGCGGCACGCCCGCATCCCGCTCGAAACGCCGGAAATCGGCATGGATCGACGGCGGCGACCTCCCTTCGATCCGGGCCGCCGCGTTGATCCCGCCCGCCCGCGCCACGGCATGGAAGGCGGCGGCCCGGCGCAAGTCGATCTTCATTCCGTTTTCCCGAGCGATATCGATGTATCTTACTAATATTTGAACGATCGGCAAATCGCTATGGCTGGCGGACGAAGGAGACCGGCGATGCTGATGACGATGTTCGCGGCCATGCTCACACAGGATTTCGCGACGCCCGGCGCGGCGATCGACGCCTATGCCGCCGCCATCGCGGCGAACGACCCGGTGAAGCTGGCGGCCGCGTTCCAGCCGAGCGCGATCATGTATTGCACCGACGGTGCGACGGTTCGCGCGACCAGCCAAGGCGAGTGGAAGCAGCGCATGCGCACCGGCAAGGCGCCCGACGGCCCGATTTCCACTCGGATAAGCTGGCTCGACAGCGGCGCGACCACATCGGTGGCGCGCACGATCTCGGTGCGCGGCGACAAGGAATATACCGATTACCTCCTGCTCGCCCGGCTCGCACAGGGCTGGCGGATCGTCGGCAAGCTCTGCCAAGACCGGGCCCGCCCCGATCCGGGCGCCGACGAAGGCGTGCGGCAGGCCGTCGATGCCAAGCTCGCCGCCGACCGTGCCTGGGACGACGCGCTGCTCGCCCACAGCATCGATCCGCGCGCCCTGGTGATGACGGTCGAGGGCGGCGAATTCGTCGCGGCCACGCTCGCCGAATGGCAGGCGCGCTATGTCGCCCGCAGATCGACTTCCGGCGGCAGCCCGGCAGTGCCGACCTCGATGGTGGTCGATGCGCGCGGCAGCATCGGCACCGCGCGCTGGTCCTTCCGCGGCACCGACGGCAGCGAATGGACCGATCGCGCACTGGTGATCCGCACGCCGGGCGGCTGGCGGATGTTCGCGCTGGCCTTTGCCAAGGAGCGGCCGAGTTCCAACTAGTCCCTGGGACTCATATTCCTCCCTCGTCACCCCGGCCTCGAGCCGGGATGGCGAGGGAAAATCAGATACTCGCTTGGGTCCTCACGCTAGGGTGAAAACTCATTCAGCGAACCCCGTCATCCCCGCGCAAGTGGGGATCCAGGGTAATGCGGGATATCGGCGCGACCGCGCGAATGCCGTCCGGAGAGGACAGGGCCCGCCACACCCGTTCCGCGCCTGGCCCTGGATCCCCGCCTGCGCGGGGATGACGCAGGAGAACCAGATACTTGTTTGAGTTCTCAACCTAATCCTTGAACCCATATTCCCAGCGATACGGCACGCCCGTCTCGCCCAGCGCCGCCTTGACCAGCTTGGGAAATGCCCGCTCGATCCGCACGTCATTGCCCAGGATCAACACGCAGCGCTGCCCGCGCTCGAGGCATACCAGGGTGTTCGCCGTCACGTCGTTGTGGCCGCCCTTGAACCAGCCCGCGCCCTGCGGCCCGGCGAAGGCGACCACGCCCAGCGCCGCCCTGGCACGAGTCCCCTCGCCCGGGCCCGCCGGGTTGTTCAGGGTCGGGAATTGCGTCCTGCTCTGGATCGCCTGGGTGCCGCGGGCATATTCGACGCGCCACGCCCTGGGCAGGCCATAGCCGCGCACCATTGCCGCCGCCATCTCGGCCAGATCATGGATCGTCGTGTCCATCGACCCCGCCGCGCGCACCCGGCTACGGTCGTCATGCGGCTCTGGCTTGCCGGTCTCGTCCCAGCCGTCCGCCAGGTTGGTGCCGAAGCCGTCCTGCCAGATCAGGCTGGTTCGCGTCATGCCGAGCGGCTGGAAGAAGCGGCGCTGCAGCTCCTTTTCCACGCTCAGCCCCAACCCCCGCTCGATGCCGAACTGGAGCAGCGAGATGCCTTCGCCCGAATAGGCATAGCTGGTGCCCGGATCGAAATGAAAGCGCAGCTTCTTGTCGGGTTCGAGAAAGGCGAAATTGGCGAAGCCGGTCGCATGGTTCAGCGCGTGGCGCGGCGTCACCTTGCGCCAGCGCGCGTCGCCGGCGAGATCGCCCCAATTCCCATATGCGTCGAGATTGCCATATTCGGGCAGCGGCCGCGGCAGCATCGCCGCGATCGGCGCGTCGAGGTCGAGCTTCTTCTCCGATGCGAGTTGGGTGACGAGATAGCCGAACACCGCCTTGGTGAGCGAGGCACCGTACAGGATCGTGTCGGCGGTCAGCGGCTCGCCCTTCGCGTTCCGTGCGCCATAGGTCTTGACCGAGACGACCTTGCCCCCGGCGATCAGCGCGACCGCCACGCCCTTTGCACCGGTCTGCGCCATCGCCGCCTGCACCGCGGCATCCATGGCGCCCGCCTGCGGCGCACCCGCCGAGACCGGCGCCGCGCCACCCAGCGCCAATAGGCCCGCCAACCCGAATCGCACCGATAGACTCATCCGCCACCTCCCTGTTCCGGACGGCATCCTGCACGGTCGTTGCCAATCTGCAACAGGCACAGCGCGTTCCGCATTGTCACTAAAACGTCGCACACTCGTAACGTTACCGACGCGAACCCGGCCTAGCGGCACCAGCGGGGGCGGCCCTTCGGTCGCCGGGATGGGAAATGATGATGACCGACTTTTCGCGCCGCCCGCTGCGCCACGCCCGAGCTCATGCCTTTCTGATGGCTTCGGCCGCGCTTGTCGCGCTGGCGCCTGCCGCGCACGCGCAGGACAGCGGCGCCCCGGCCGTCGAAGCCAATGACGAAGGCGGCGCCGAGATCGTCGTCGTCGGCAGCGGCCAGACCCGCTCGGTCTCGACCCTGGTGCCCCAGAATCTCGACCTGCTGCCGCCGGGCACCAGCGTGCAGAAGGCGCTCAACTTCCTGCCGGGCGTGATGGCGCAGTCAATCGACGCGCTGGGCGTGAACGAGCAGTCGCTCTCGCTCCAGGTCCGCGGCTTCAACACCACGCACCTCGGCTACACGCTCGACGGCACCCCGCTCGGCGACGGCGCCTACAACAACTATAACGGCCTCACGATCAGCCGCGCGCTGATCTCGGAGAATCTCGGCCGTGCCGATCTCGCGACCGGCATCGCCGGCCTCGCCATTCCCTCGACCAGCAATCTCGGCGGCGCGCTCACCTATGTGAGCCGCGACCCGAGCAAGGACGCGGCGCTGGCGGTCAGCCAGACCATCGGCAGCGAGAGCAGCCTGCGCACCTTCGTGCGCCTCGACACCGGCGAGCATGGCGGCTTCTCCGCCTATCTCTCGGGCCAATATGTCGCGCAGGACCTGTTCGTGAACCAGGGTGCCTACAAGAAGTCCACCGGCAAGCAGTTCAACGGCAAGCTCCAGTACCGGGCCGACGGCATCAAGATCACCGCTTTCGCCGACATCTCGCGCACCAACCAGGCCGACGACACCTATCTGTCGAAGGACATGCTGAACCGCCTCGGCTGGGACTGGGCCGGCTATGCCCCGAACTGGCAGGCCTATGTCGGCGTCGCCGCCTGCACGGTGACCACCACGCCGTACAAGTGCGCCGCCGCCCCGGCGCCGCAGAAGAACGCCGATGTCACCTTCACCAACGGCCAGATCCTGCGCAACGACAATCTCTTCTACCTGGCCGGCGACTTCGAGCTGGCCAAGAACCTGAGCGTCCGCACCCAGGTCTATCATCACAACGACAAGGGCGCCGGCAACAACTTCATCACCGGCCTGTCCAACCAGGGCACGTCGACCACGGCGGACGACGTGCCGGTCCAGATCCGCGATACGCGCTACACGATCGATCGCACCGGCGTGCTCGCCAGCCTGAACTGGAAGGTCGCCTTCAACGAGTTCCAGGCCGGCCTGTGGGTCGAGGACAATACCAGCAGCGCCGCGCGCTACATCTGGACCAACGTCACCGGTCCGTTCAGCCTGGCCCAGTATCTCGTCGGCCAGCCCAACACCGCCCAGTGGGTGCAGGAGACCCGATGGAAGACGCACCAGTTCTACGTGCAGGACACAGTGCGCCTGTTCGATGACGCGCTGAGCATCGATTTCGGCTTCAAGAGCACCTATTCCAAGTCGGATGCCCGGGCGATCCGCGGCATCGCCGCATCGGCACCGCCGGCCTCCAGCCAGTTCGCCAGCGGCACGCTGGTGGCCAAGGACAATTTCCTGCCGGAAGTCGGCGTGCACTGGCAGGTCGCGCCCGGCCATGAGCTGTTCGCCAGCTATGCCGAGAACATGGCCATGTTCCAGGGCGGCTTCAAGCTCGGGCCCCAGTCGGTCTCGCAGGCCGTGTGGGACGCGCAGGGCAAGTATCTGAAGCCCGAGACGTCGAAGAGCGTCGAGGGCGGCTATCGCTATGTCAGCGGCCCGTTGCAGGTCGCGCTGAGCGGCTATTACGTCAAGTTCAACAACCGCCTGCTCCAGTACAATCCCTGTCCGACCAACCAGCAGCAGAATCCGGGCTGCGGCAACAGCTTCCACAATGCCGGCAGCGTCACCAGCAAGGGTGCGGAGCTCGGCGTGCTGTGGAAGCCGACGCCGTGGCTGAGCTGGTACAATTCGGCTTCGTTCAACAAGTCGACCTATGACGAGAATCTCAACTGGTGCACCACCACCTGCGTGGTGAAGCTCACCGCCGGCAAGCAGCAGGTGGACACGCCCAAGGAGATGCTCGCCAGCGTGCTGACCGTGAAGCAGGGCGGCCTCTCGGCCTCACTGCAGGGCAAGTATACCGGCCGCCGCTACTATACCTACACCAACGACCAGAGCTTCGGCGGCTACACCACCTTCGATCTGGGCGTCAGCTACGACTATGGCAGCTTCGCCTATGTGCAGAACCTGAAGCTGTCGCTGAACGTCACCAACCTGACCAACAAGCGCTACGCGTCGAACTTCGACAGCAGCGTCTTCGCGCCGGACGATGCGGCGGGCACGATCCTGGTGTTCCACTCCTCGGCCCCGCGCCAGGCCTTCGTCACGCTCAGCGCCGGCTTCTGAGCCGCTGCGCCGCGCAAGGAGAAAGGCCGGGGTTCGCGCCCCGGCCTTTCGCGTTTCCTGCGGCCCAGCCTGCGGCGCGGAGACGTCGGATGTTGCCAGCCGCGGCGCGCGATGCCAGCATCCCGCATGCCCACACGCTATCAGGATCTCCGACGGGTTGTGGCACGGCTGGCCGAGGGTGCGGAGGTGCAGCACGCCTATCTCGAGTCGATCCTCGGCCATCTCACGTCCGACGGCGACGCATCGCACTACGGCAATGACGAACTCGCGCTGGAACTCGACGACATTTACCGTGCCGCCAACCACATGCACGAATGGGGCGAGATCAGCCGCGAGGAGATCGAGGCGATCCGCCCGCTCGACGCGATGCTGCTCACGCTGAGCGGAGAGGGGCATTCCGATTTCTGGCGCCGCGAAGCGCTCTGGTCGGATCCGCGCTGGGAGGAAGCCCGCACGCTCGCCCGCCGGGCGCTGGCGCAGCTGCCTGACGAGGAACGCAGAAGCAGCTGGCAACCCGGCGCGGATTGACCCCGCCTCACAGGACCGCCTTCTCCGCCGGCTCCTGCCACCAGGCATTGTGCAGCCCATCGGCATAGTTGACCGGCGCCGCTTCCAGCTCCTCGAGCGGGACATCGTCGAGGCAAAGCACCTGCACCGAAACGAACGCCCCGCCGATCTCCTCGACATAGCCGTCCCCGAACGGCGCGATGCCGCAGGTCTTGCAGAAGCGGTGATGCCCGCTCCTGGTGCCGAACTGATATTCGCCCAGCGCTTCCTGGCCCGAAAGCAGGCGGAATTGTTCGGGCTTGAGCAGCGCGCCCCAGTTGCGGCGCTTGCGGCAATAGGTGCAGTTGCACTTGCCGGTGCCCGCCGCGAGGTCGATGTCCGCCTCGAAAGTCACCGCGCCGCAGTGGCAGCTGCCATGATAGGTCTTGGTCGTCATTTCCTGGCTCCCGTTTGAACTGACGGGACTCGACCTACTGCCATGCTGCTGCCAGCATGGTGTCAGCAGCATGGCAGTAGAGCTATCGAATGCGCAAAGCGGATCGCCTTTTCCAGATCGTCCAGATCCTGCGCCGGGGCACCCGGCCGGTCACCGCCGACGCGATCGCGGCGGAGCTCGAGACGTCGAAGCGCTCGGTCTATCGCGACATCGCCGCACTGATCGGCCAGCGCGTGCCGATCCGCGGCGAGGCGGGCATCGGCTATGTCCTCGAAAGCGGGTTCGACCTGCCGCCGCTGATGCTCACCACCGACGAGATCGACGCCGTCGCGCTTGGCGCAACCTGGGTCGCGGGCCATGCCGATGAGAGCCTTGCGCGCGCCGCCGAGGATCTGCTCGCCAAGATCGCCGCCGTTCTGCCCGAGGAAATGCGGCCCTTTCTCGGCAACCCCGCCGCCCGTGCCGTGCCCGCCTGGGATCGGCCGCGCGACGGCATCGACGTCCCCCAGCTGCGCGCCTGGATCCGCGCCGGCCGCAAGCTGCGCCTCGACTATGCCGACGAGCAGGGCCGCGCCACCCAGCGCACGATCTGGCCGCTGATGATCGGCTATAGCGACGCGACTCGCGTCGTCGTCGCCTGGTGCGAGCTGCGCGCCGGCTTCCGCACCTTCCGCCTCGATCGCATCGCCGGCTCCGCGTTCCTCGACGCGGCGATCCCGGGCAGCCCCGCGCAGCTCCGCGCCCGCTGGCTCACGGAGATACGTGCGCGCGGCTAGTGAGGTGCGGCTGAGGCTTGCGCGTGACACCAAATTGTAACAAACGCGGCACCCGCCATCCCGGCGCCTCGGAGTCCGCGCCATCCGCCAGATCGCCGCCCTGCCCTATCGCACCGAAGGCAATGCCGTCGATGCGCCGGTGCGCGTGCTGCTGGTCACGTCGCGCGAAAGCGGGCGCTGGGTGATCCCCAAGGGCAATCCCGAGGCCGGCATGCCCGCCCACACCGCCGCGGCGATCGAGGCGGAGGAGGAGGCCGGCGTGCGCGGCCCCGTCTGCCCGCTGCCGCTGGGCTCCTATCGCTATCGCAAGAAGCGCGGCAACGGCGCTTCGCTGATGATCGACGTCGACGTCTTCCCCCTGTCGGTCAACCAGGAGCTGGTCGCCTGGAAGGAGCAGGGCCAGCGCGAGCGCCGCTGGTTCAGCCTCGCCGAAGCCGCGGCCGCCGTCGACGAGCCCGATCTGAGCGACCTCATCCGATCGTTCGGCCCGGCCGAGTTCAGGGCCGCGGCGCAGCGCAACGGCCTGCTCACCGCCGTCGCCCGCAAATCGAAAGTGCACCACATGTTCGCCTGGTTCCAGCGCCTGCTCCCCAAGACGGGCAATTTCTTCGAGATGTTCGAGCAGCACGCGCTCACCATCGTCGCCGGGGCCGACGCGCTCGCCCGGCTGCTCGAGGACGGCAATCGCGATCACATCCGCGAAGTGATCGAGCGCGAGCATGATGCCGACGAGATCATCCGCGAGATGCTGCGCACGGTGCGCGAGACTTTTCTCACGCCCTTCGATCGCGGTGCGATCACTTCGCTGATCGGCGCGATGGACGATGCGATCGACGAGATGCGGGCCGCCGTCCAGGCGATCGACCTCTACGAAGTCACGGCCTTCGACCAGGAGATGAAGGACATGGCGGCGATCATCGTCGATGCCGCCCGCCTCACCATGGAAGCGATGCCGCTGCTGCGCGACGTCGGCCGCAACGGCGCGCGCCTGCACGAGCTGACCGAGCGGCTGGTGCGGATGGAAAGCCATGCCGACGAGATCCACGCCGCCGGCCTCAAGCGCGCCTTCAAGGAGCTCGGCCCCAACGATCCGCTGGGCTTCGCCGTCCATCGCGAGCTGTTCAAGCATCTCGAGCGGATCGTCGACGCGTTCGAGGATGTCGCGAACGAGATCGACGGCATCGTGATCGACCATTCCTGACGCCGCCCGATGTACGAGCTTGCCTTTCCCCTGCTGGTCGGCCTGATCCTCGTCGCGCTGGCGTTCGACTTCCTGAACGGCCTGCACGACGCGGCCAATTCGATTGCCACCGTCGTCGCCACCCGGCTGCTGAAGCCGGTCCATGCCGTCGCCTTCGCCGCGGCATTCAACTTCGCCGCCTATTTCCTGACGATCGCCTTTCCTAGCCTGCACAAGGTGGCGGACACGATCGGCCAGGGACTGATCGACAAGAACCTGATCACGCCGGCGGTGGTGTTCGGCGCGCTGGTCGGCGCGATGTTCTGGAACGTGGTCACCTGGCTCAAGGGCATTCCCTCTTCGTCCAGCCATGCGCTGGTCGGCGGGATGATCGGCTCGGGCGTGGCGCATGCCGGGCTCACCGGCGTGAAATGGACCGGCCTCAACAAGACGCTGATCGCCATCGTACTCTCGCCGACGATCGGCATGATCCTGGCCATGCTGGTGATGCTGCTCACCTCCTGGCTGTTCATGCGCGCCAGCTCGCGCACTGCCGAACGCAGCTTCCGCATGCTGCACCTCGTCTCCTCCGGCGCCTATTCGCTCAGCCACGGCCTCAACGACGCGCAAAAGACGATGGGGATCATCACCGTGCTCCTCTATTCCACCGGCTATCTGCACGGGAAGTTCGAAGTGCCGCACTGGGTGGCGATCGCCTGCTACATCGCGATCGCGCTCGGCACGCTGAGCGGCGGCTGGAAGATCATCGAGACGATGGGCTCGCGCATCACCAAGCTTTCGCAGCACCAGGGGTTCAGCGCCTCGCTGGCGGGCTCGGTGGTGCTGTTCGGCGCCTCGGTGCTCGGCATCCCAGTCTCGACCACGCACACGATCACCGGGGCGGTGATCGGCGCGGGCACGGCGCGCCGTGCCTCGGCGGTCCGCTGGGGCGTGGCCGGCAACGTCATCGCCGCCTGGGTGATCACCATTCCGGCCTCCGCGGCAGTCGGCGCGCTCTTCTACCTGCTCACCCGCCTGTTCTGAGCCCGGGCGCGACGACGTACCGCTAGGGTCAAGACTCGTTCAGTAAACCTTGTCATCCCCGCGCAGGCGGGGATCCAGGACAGTGCGGGATATGGATGCCATTACGCGAGCGCTCTCCGGAGAGGATTGGACCTGCCGCACGCACCCCACCCTTGGCCCTGGATCCCCGCCTGCGCGGGGATGACGAACTAAAATCAGATACTTGTTCGGGCTCTCAACCTAGTCCCCCGCGAACCCGAACGGCGTCACCCCGCTCTCGCGCTCATTGGCCAGCGCCGCGCGCCCGGCCGGCGGGGCGGAGCGCTGCGCGCAGTCCGGCCGGGTGCAGGCACGGCAGCCCAGCCCCACCGGCACCGCTTCGCCCGCCAGGTCGATGCCGCGCGCCGCCGCCAGCGCCCGCGCCTCGGCCGCGGCCAGGCCGATCCCCAATGCGAAGCGCGCCCTGCTACCCCCGGCGCCCTGCGGCGTCCGCGCACGCGCCAGGGTGAACCAGCGCCCGCCCTCCTCGGTCGCGACCAGCTGCGCGAGCGTCTCGTCGGCGCGGCCGAACGCCTCGGTCAGGTTCCACAAGGGGCATAGGCCCGGCCCCTCGACCAGGGGCGAGCCACTCGCCCCCGCGAAGCGCTTGGAGACTTGCCCCGCCCGGTCCACGCGCATCAGGAAGAAAGCCAGCCCCCGCGCGCCCACGCGCTGCAATGTGGTCAGCCGGTGCGCCACCTGCTCGAAGCTCGCGCCGAAACGGCGCTGGAGCGTGTCGAGATCATAGCCGGTCTGCTCGCAGGCGCGCAGGAACCGGCCATAGGGCATCACCAGCGCCGCCGCGAAATAGCCCACCAGGTGCCGGCGATAGAGACGCTCGCCCGCGCGATCGAGCCCGGCGCCGCGCACCAGCGCCTCAATCTCCCCGCGCGCCTCGCTCGACAGCCACTCGGCCAACGCGAAGGTCCGCCCCGCGCCGTCGAGCAGTTCGGAGAGCTGCACCTGGCGCGCATGATAGTCCAGCCGCTTGAGCAGCCCGGGCATCACTTCCGCCGGCAGGATGCGCACCGAGAGCTGGTGCCGCACCCGCAGCCGCTCCGCCATCGCGCCATAGGGATCGCCCGCCGCCTGGCGCAACTCGTCGGCCAGCGCCTCGGCCACGGCGTCGAGATCGGCGAAATGGTTGCGCCAGCGCTCGATCTCGCGACGTACCTGCCAGGCCGGATCGCCCGCGCCCGCTTCCGTCGGCGAACCGCCGGCCCCGATCCGATCATAGGCACGCGCGAACGCTTCCGCACCGCCCGGCGCGCCGGCCAGCCATTCCTCCATCTGCTGCCGGTCGATCTCGAGATCGGCGAAGATCGGATCGGCGAGCCGCCGCCGCAGCGCCTCGATCCCGCCGCCCGGTTCGGCCGCGGCCAGCTTGCGCGGATCGAAATCATAGACTTCGGCGAGCCGCAGCATCAGCGTGGCTGAAACCGGCCGCTGGTTACGCTCGACCAGGTTGAGATAACTTGCGGACACGCCCAGCGCATCGGCCATCGCCGCCTGGGTCAGCGCCAGCTGCCGCCGCAACCGCCGCACCGCATGACCGGCAAAGAGCTTCTGTTCGGCCATCTCACGCCTTTATTCCCTCTCCCCCCTGCGGGAGAGGGGGAAGCCGCATCGATCTTGTAAATTATTTACACCTTTTCAAACCCAAGAAAACCCCCACTTACACCGTGACCCTGCCAGACACCCGCCGCCCCTCGCCAAAGGAGGCAATGTCTTTCCATACAAGCTGAGCAATTCAGTCAAGGAAATGACAATGCCGACGCGTTTCGAAGATCTGATCCCCGCCCCCACCGGCCGGTTCGACGGCATCGTGCGCCCCTATGCCCCCGAAGATGTCGAGCGGCTGCGCGGCTCGCTCGCGGTCGAGCACACGCTGGCCCGCCGCGGCGCGCTCAAGCTGTGGGAGCTGCTGCAGGAAGAGGATTACATCAACGCCCTCGGCGCGCTCTCCGGCAATCAGGCTATGCAGATGGTCCGCGCCGGATTGAAGGCGATCTACCTGTCGGGCTGGCAAGTCGCGGCCGATGCCAACACCGCCGGCCAGATGTATCCCGACCAGTCGCTCTATCCCGCCAATGCGGGGCCCGAACTGGCGCGCCGGATCAACGCGACGCTCCAGCGCGCCGACCAGATCGAGCATATGGAGGGCGGCGCACAGCGCGACTGGTTCGCGCCGATCGTCGCCGATGCCGAGGCCGGCTTTGGCGGCCCGCTCAACTGCTTCGAGATCATGAAGGCCTATATCGCCGCAGGCGCCGCCGGGGTGCATTACGAAGACCAGCTCGCATCGGAAAAGAAGTGCGGGCACCTCGGCGGCAAGGTGCTGATCCCCACCCAGGCGCATATCCGCAATCTCGACGCGGCCCGGCTGGCCGCGGACGTCGCCGGCGTGCCGACGGTGATCTGCGCCCGCACCGATGCGGAGAGCGCGCGCCTGATCACGTCGGACGTCGATGAGCGCGACCGCGAGTTCCTCACCGGCGAGCGCACCCCGGAAGGGTTCTTCCGCCTCAAGGAGGGCACCGGCGTCGATCACTGCATCAAGCGCGGCCTCGCCTTTGCCGAGCATGCCGATCTGCTGTGGTGGGAGACCTCGAAGCCCAACATGGACGATGCCCGCCGCTTCGCCGAGGCGATCAAGAAGGAATTCCCGAACAAGATGCTGGCGTACAATTGTTCGCCCAGCTTCAATTGGGAGAAGAATCTCGACAAGGACGACATCGCCCGCTTCCAGCGCGAGATCGGCGCGATGGGCTACAAGTTCCAGTTCGTCACGCTCGCTGGCTTCCACCAGCTGAACTACGGCATGTTCGAGCTGGCCCGGGGCTACAAGGATCGCGGCATGGCGGCCTATTCGGAGCTGCAACAGGCCGAGTTCGCCGCCGAGGCGAACGGCTATACCGCGACGCGCCACCAGCGCGAAGTCGGCACCGGCTATTTCGATGCGATCGCGACCACGCTGGCGGGCGGCAGCAGCAGCACCACCGCGCTCGCCGAGAGCACCGAAGCCGCCCAGTTCGTCACCACCCAAGCCGCCTGAGACCTGAGAAAGGAGTGATTGCCATGACCGAACCCCAGCGCAGCCGCGCCGTCTTCTCGACCGAGGATTTCCGCCTCATCCGCGAAGCGGTCGCCACGCATCTCGAAAAGGTGAAGGACGCACCCGAGTCCACGAAATACGCCAATCTCTATCATCGCCTGGGCCGAGTGGCCTGAATGGAAGAACCCCTCCCTCGTCATCCCCGCGCAGGCGGGGATGACGGATAAGGGGCGGCGTGCCCGATCTCGACTTTCCTGGGGAGGAAAGGATGTCCGTCGGAAGGTCAGCTTCCGGCGGACATTTCCGCATTGCGGACGGCGAGCGCCGCGATCCGCGCCTCGTGCTCCGCCTTGCCGAAGGGGAAGAAGCGATAGAGGACCGCCGCCGCGACGGCGAGCACGCCATAGACGACGAAGAACAGGATGGTCAGCCGGTCCACCGTCGCCATGGGCACCTGGCCCGGCCTGGCGGCGGCGGGGAACGCGACCAGCTCGAGCAACAGGCCCGTCGCCCAGATGCCCAGTCCGCTGCAGCATTTCTGGATGAAGAAGGACCCGGCGAAGAACACCCCTTCGTTGCGCCGGCCGGTCTCGATCTCGGAATGCTCGACGACATCGGCCATCATCGAGGCGCCGAGGATCGTCGCGGAAATGCTGCACGCGACGTTGAGCGCATAGATGGCGAACAGCGACGGCAGCAGCCAGGTCGTGCCCGGCGCCGGGAACAGGCCGACGAGCCGCAGCACATAGGGCAGCGCCACCCAGAAGGCAGCCGCCGCCATCAGCCCCATCGCCGCCTTCGGCTTGCCGAACCGGCGCGAAGCGCGCGGCGCGACGAAGAAGGCGAGAAAGGCGCCGACCAGCAACGAGAAGGCGATGATCGTGAAATCCTGGTTCTGAAAGCGCCAGACATGAGCATAGAGATAGCTCGACAGCGCGAAGCTCACGCCCTGCGCCGAATAATAGCAGAGCCCGGCAGCCATCAGGATCAGGAAGGCGCGGTTCTTCACCGTCTCGCCCAGCTCTGCGAAATGGGCGCCCAGCGACTGGCGCGCGCGCTCCTCCGACTGGGGCAGCCGCTTGATCTCGCCATGCGTTCCCAGCGCCGAGACGAGAATGGCAAAAGCCATGATCAGCGCGCTCGCCAGCGCGAAACCGGGATAGTTCTCGCGGACCAGCTGGCCATTGGGATGGCCCGGCGAGGGCCCGAGCAGCCAGGCATAGGCGAGAATCATCATCCCCAGCCCGCCGGCCCAGCCGAACAGGAAGCGATAGGCCATGATCCGCGTCCGCTCCTCATAATCAGCGGAAAGCTCGGGAGTCAGTGCCTGGCTCGGCACTTCATAGGCGCTGACCGCCGTGCGGACGAGCACCGACATGGCGAATACCCATGCGAGCATGCCCGCATGGGAAAGCGCAGGCGGGTTCCACAGCAGCAGCCAGCCGATCGCAATCGGAATGGCCGAAGCATACATCCAGGGATGGCGCCGGCCCCAGCGGCTCCGCGTCCGATCCGAGAGGAAGCCGATCGCCGGATCCGCCACCGCATCGAGCAGCAGCGCACACATGATCGCGAAACCAACTTCGGCGGCCGGGAGCCCCAGGACCTGATTGAAGAAGAACAGCAGGAAGGTCGAGAAGCAAAAGTCCTTCACGCCGTATGCCACGGTGCCGAAGCCATAAGCGAGCATGATCGGCGTACGGATTCGCCGCACCGGGGGCACTGTCGCCTGATTGCCGTCCATGCCCCTGCGCTCCCTCTTGGCCCATTTTTCCGCGCACCATATGTGCCGCAACCCGGGGGTCAACTACAAGCTGTTGGAATATCGGGTATGGCTTGCTCCAGAACATATGGTCGGTATAGCGTTCCGGTTCGAACCTGAGGAACGCGTGGCCATGGCGCTCGACCCGGAAACCTTCGATACGCTGATCGATACGATCCGCCGCTTCGTGCGCGAGCGCCTGCGCCCACTCGAAGCCGAGGTGGAGGCCGCGGACGCCATCCCCGCCGAGGTGATCGGCGAGATGAAGGCGCTCGGCCTGTTCGGCCTGTCGATCGCCGAGGACTATGGCGGCCTGGGGCTGACGATGCTCGAGGAATGCAAGGTCGCGATCGAGCTCGGCCGCACCACGCCGGCCTTCCGCTCCAGCTTCGGCACCAATGTCGGCATCGGCTCGCAGGGGCTGGTGATGGCAGGCACGACCGAGCAGAAGGCCGAGTGGCTGCCGCGCATCGCCAGCGGCGAGATCGTCACCAGCTTCGCCCTCACCGAGCCGGACGTCGGATCGGACAGCGGCGCAGTGAAGACCAGGGCGGTCCGCGACGGCGACGTCTATCGCCTCAGCGGCACCAAGCGCTTCATCACCAATGCCGACAAGGCCGAGCTGTTCACCGTGATGGCCCGTACCGGCGATGCCCCCGGCGGCCGCGGCGTATCCGCCTTCCTGGTGCCGCGCGACCTGCCGGGCGTGCGCATCGGCGAACCCGAGAAGAAGATGGGCCAGAAGGGCGCCCGCGTGGCGGACGTGGTGTTCGACGACACGCCGGTTCCCGTCGCCAACCGGCTGGGCGCCGAGGGCGAGGGTTTCCGCATCGCGATGCAGGTCCTCGATCGCGGCCGGCTCCACATCTCGGCGGTCTGTGTGGGCGTGGCGGAGCGGCTGATCGCCGACTGCGTCGCCTATGCAAGCGAACGCATACAGTTCGGCAAGCCGATCGCCGAGCACCAGCTGATCCAGGCGATGCTCGCCGATTCCAAGACCGAGGCGCTGGCGGCACGGGCGCTGGTGCTGGAAACCGCGGCGGCGAAGGATTCCGGCGCGAACACGACGATGGAAGCCGCGGCGGCGAAATATTTCGCGAGCGAGATGGTCGGCCGGGTGGCGGACCGCGCCGTGCAGATCTTCGGCGGCGCGGGCTATATCGCCGATTACGGCATCGAGCGGCTCTACCGCGACGTGCGGCTGTTCCGGATCTACGAAGGCACCAGCCAGATCCAGCAGCTGATCATCGCCCGCGAAACGCTGAAGCGCGGCGGATAACAATTCTCCCTCCCGAAGGAGAGAGGGCGGCAAGCGACACGAAGCCGGGAGAAGGGCAGCAGGAGACGGTGGCGATGCGCCCCTCTCCCCGGCCCTCTCCCCGCGAGAGAAGAGAGGGAGTTGGAATGGACACCACGACATTATTCCGCCTCGACGGGCGGATTGCCCTGGTCACCGGCGGGTCCCGGGGCATCGGCCGGATGATTGCCGCGGGCTACATCGCCCAGGGCGCCAAGGTCTATGTCTCGTCCCGCAAGGCCGAGGCCTGTGAGGAAACCGCCGCCGCGCTCGGCCCCAACTGCATCGCCCTGCCGATGGACGTCTCGACGGTGGCCGGCTGCAAGGCGCTCGCCGCCGCGCTGGCGGAGCGCGAGGAGCGGCTCGATATCCTGGTCAACAACGCGGGCGCGGCCTGGGGCGAGCCGTTCGAAGGCTTTCCGGAAAAGGGCTGGGACAAGGTGATGGACCTCAACGTGAAGTCCCCCTTCTTCCTGACCCAGGCGCTCTTCGAACTGCTCAAGGCCGGCGGATCGGCCGAGCGCCCGGCCAAGGTCATCAACATCACCTCGATCGACGGCCAGCGGCTGAACCCGTGGGAGACCTACAGCTATCACGCCTCGAAATCGGCGCTGATCTACCTGACCAAGCGCATGGCCGCTCGGCTGATCCGCGACCATGTCAACGTCACTTCGATTGCCCCCGGCGCGTTCGCCAGCGAGATGAACCGGGCCGCGCGCGACCATGGCGGCGATGTCGCCAAGGCGATCCCGGCCCGGCGCATCGGCGTCGACGAGGACATGGCGGGCGCCGCCATCTACCTCGCCAGCCGCGCCGGCGACTATGTCGTGGGCGACACGATCACGGTCGACGGCGGACTGGTCAACGCGTCGCTGGGCGTCAGCATCGACGGCTAGCGCCGATAATATCCGCGCCGCACCCTGTCGGGCATCTCGGCGACCAGCGACAGGCGCACCGACTCGAAGCAATATCCCGCCTTGTTGCGGATTAGCTGCGGGGCGACGTCCCGGTCGTTCGTCCGGCAATAGGTGCGTGCCGCACCGTCCACCCGCTCCCGCAAGGTGGCGCGGCCGGCCCTGGTATCCGGCGCCAGGTCGCCATAGGTGACCCGCAGCGCAGGCTCCGCCGCCTGCACCTGGCCGGGCAGGCGCGCCGGGCAGGCGCCGATGAGAACGAAGGACAGGGACAGGAACAGGATCGAACGCATCGTCATTCTCCCTTCAAGTCGCCGGGCAAGCCGGCCCCGTGGCGCGAAAGCCGCGCGTTGGTTCGGTGGCGAGGGGTTGGGCTAGCGGCGGCCCGCTATCTGCTGCAGTTGCTTCTCGAGCTTGTCGGCTTCATCCGCCAGCGATGCCGACACGTTGCGATAGCTCTTGCGGGTATCCAGCGACAGGCCGGGAGTCCGGGCGCGATCGCGATACTCCAGCGCGGCGGCGCGCAGCCGCTCCACCACGGCGAGCCGCTGTTCCACCGATCCGCCGTCCCCCGGGGCAGCGCCCGTGCCGGCGAATGACCCGCCAGGTCCGGGCGGCGGCGGCACCTGGACCTGAACCGGCGCCCCAGACAGCGCATGGAACTGGCGAGGTATCGCCATGGCTTCGGGGACGGGCGCCATACGCGGCACCGGCTTGTCGCGGCGGTACGGAAGCCCCTGAGCAACCCGGACCGCTTGCTTCCGCACCGAGCTCTCCAACGGCCTCGCCTCGGGAATCGTCTGTCGAGCCGCGGACTCCGCCCCCGGCGAAGCCGGGACAGCGGGGCGCGCGACGATCTGCATCGCGGCAAGCGGCGCGATCCCCAGCGGGATACCGGCAATCAGCACTGCGCATGCCAGCCCGCTCGCCGGTTTGCGCGGGGCCGTATCGAGCACGCGCCGGATCCGCCGCGCCATTGCACTGCGCGTCACCGCCATGCCGCATGCCGCATGCGCTCCGCACCCACCGGCGACAGCGAGCAGCGTCTGCGCGTAATCCGCGCGCGCGACATGCCTCACCGCCTCCTCATCGGCGGCCAGCTCGGTCTGGCGAGCCAGCTCGGCAACCAGCAGCCAGGCGAACGGGTTGAACCAGAACAGCGCGAGCGCGAGCCGCCCCACGAGCATCGCCAGCCAGTCGAACCGGCGGACATGCGCGATCTCATGCGCGATCACCGCCGCGGCACGATCGGGGCGCTGCTCGATATCCGGGTCAATCAATATCGTCGCCGGCGCGACTCCCAGGCTCAGGGGCGAGGCAATGCGAGGCGAGACGAGTAGCCGCACGGGCCGCCTCAAGGGTTCGGCGGCCCGTGCGAACACCTCCCGCCACACAGGGTGGGAGGCGGGCACCGCATGGCGGGTCCAGCGGTGCAACAGGAAGAGCCCGACGGCGAGGCGCAGCAGCACGAATGCGGCACCGCCCAGATACGCCAGCGCGATCCAATCGATCTTGGGCATGACGGGCGCCGCGACGACGGCCGACGCCCCGACCTCGGGCATGGCGGGCAAGACGGACGGCGCCGCAACGGCCGGCAGCGCCGCGATCTCGATCGCCGGCACGGTGAGGATCAGGATGGGAAGCAGCAGCAGCACGCCCGTGCCGGCACGCAGAACCGCCACACGCTGCGCCGCCGGCCGTCCGCGCAATGCCTGACTGGCAAGCAGCGCGACGGCACAGGCCAGCGCGGATTTCCAGCCGAGTTCGATCAGCAGGTCCGCGATCATTCCGCTTCTCCCCGCGCGTCGTCGATCGCGCGCTGAAGCTCATCGATCTCCTCGCGCGTCAGCGCCTTCTCCATGCCGAGCAAGGCCGTCGCGGCACGCACCGCAGATCCCTGGAAGAACGTGTGCACCAGCCGCTGCAGCGCCGTCTCCGCCACCGCCTCCGCCTGCGGCACGGGCGCATAGACATAGGCCTGATTGCGCGTACTGTGGCCGATCAGCCCTTTGGCCTCGAGCCGGCCGAGCAAGGTACGCACCGCCGAATCGCTCGGCGGATCGGCCAGCGCACCGCGCACGGCGATCGCCGTACCCTCGCCCAGGCTGCACAGCGCCTCGAAAACCTCGCGCTCGCGGCGCGGCAGCGATTCGATCACGACTCGGCCTCCTCCAACCTGCTACATTTGTAGTATGCTACAAATGTAGCAGGCAAGAGGCGCCGAACCGACTAGGTCAACGGGCGATTCCGCCGGCCGCCAGCACCGCCAGCGTCACCAGTTCGCTGGCGGTGGCCGTCATCGGGGCGATCTGCACCGGCTTCTCCATGCCGATCAGCATTGGGCCGATCGTCGAGTCGCCGCCCAGCTCGCGCAGCAGCTTGGCCGAGATGTTGGCCGATTGCAGGCCCGGCATGATCAGCACATTGGCCGGGCCGGAAAGGCGCGCGAAGGGATAGTTCGCCAGCTGGCGCTTGTTGAGCGCCACGTCGGGCGACATCTCGCCCTCATATTCGAACTCCACTCCGCGCCCGTCGAGCACCTTGATGCCGCCGCGAACATTGTCGAGCCACTGGCCTTCGGGATTGCCGAAGTTCGAATAGCTGAGAAAGGCGACGCGCGGCTCATGGCCCATGCGGCGCGCAACGGCAGCCGCGCCCGCGGCAATGTCGGCCAGTTCCTCGGCATTCGGCCGCTCGTTCACCGTGGTGTCGGCGATGAACACCGTATGCGACTGGCCCACCAGCACGTGCATGCCGAAGGGGGTGCGGCCCGGCGCGTGATCGATGACGCGCTTCACCTGGCGCATCGATTCGGCCCAGGTGCGGGTAACGCCGGTGATCATCGCATCCGCATGGCCGAGCTGGAGCAACAGCGCGCCGAAGATGTTGCGGTCGCGATTGACCATCCGCTCGCAATCGCGACGGAGATAGCCGCGGCGCTGCAGGCGGCCATAGAGGAACTCGACCATCTGCTCGACGAGCGGCGAGTTGACGCTGTTGTGCAATTCGAAATGGGCCGGATCGGCGCCGAGCGCCTTCAGCCGGTCATGCACGCTCTCGCGGCCCACCAGCACCGGCGTGCCATAGCCGCCGTCCTTGAAAGCGATCGCGGCGCGCAGCACGACTTCCTCTTCGGCCTCGGCGAAGATCACCCGCTTCGGATTGGCCCGCGCGCCTTCATAGGCGAGGCTGAGCACCGACGTGGTCGGGTTCAGGCGCGCGCGGAGCTGCTGGCGATAGGCCGCCATGTCGGTGATCGGCTTGGTCGCGACGCCCGAATCCATCGCCGCCTGGGCAACGGCGGCGGGAACCAGCTCCATCAGCCGCGGATCGAAGGGCGCCGGGATGATATAGTCGGGCCCGAAGCTGTGCTGCACGCCATATGCCGCCGCCACTTCCTCGGGCACCTGCTGGCGTGCCAGCTCGGCGAGCGCGGTCGCCGCGGCGATCTTCATCGCGTCGTTGATCGTCGTCGCGCGCACGTCGAGCGCGCCGCGGAAGATGAAGGGGAAGCCCAGGACATTGTTGACCTGGTTCGGATAGTCCGAACGCCCCGTCGCGATGATCGCGTCCGGGCGCGCGGCGCGCGCCTCGGGCGGCGTGATCTCGGGATCGGGGTTCGCCATCGCGAAGATGATCGGCTTCAGCGCCATGTGGTTCAGCAGCTCGGCGGGCAGCGCGCCTGCGGCCGAGAGGCCCATGAACACGTCCGCGCCCTCGAGCGCATCGGCCAGCGTGCGGCGATCGGTGGCGACCGCGTGCGCCGACTGCCACTGGTTCACGCCTTCGCGCCCCTGATAGATCACGCCGGTGCGATCGAGCATCAGCAGGTTGCCGTGCGGCAGGCCCATCGCCTTGATCAGCTCGGCACACGCGATCGCGGCGGCGCCGGCGCCGTTCATCACGACGCGCGTGTCCTTGATGTCGCGCCCGGTCAGATGCAGCGCGTTGATCAGGCCGGCCGCGGCGATGATCGCCGTGCCATGCTGGTCGTCATGGAACACCGGGATGTTCATGCGCTCCCGCAGCGTCTGCTCGATCACGAAGCATTCAGGAGACTTGATGTCCTCCAGGTTGATGCCGCCGAAGCTCGGCTCGAGCAGCTCGACCGCGTCGATGAAGCGATCGACATCCTCGGTCTTCAGTTCGAGATCGATCGAATCGACATCGGCGAAGCGCTTGAAGAGCACTGCCTTGCCTTCCATCACCGGCTTGGAAGCGAGCGCGCCGAGATTGCCCAGGCCCAGGATCGCCGTGCCGTTGGAGATCACTGCGACCAGGTTGCCCTTGGCGGTATAATCATAGGCCTTGGCCGGATCCTCGGCGATCGCGAGCACGGGCACCGCGACGCCCGGCGAATAAGCGAGCGCAAGGTCGCGCTGCGTCGCCATCGGCTTGGAGGCGATGACTTCGATTTTACCCGGCCGCCCCTCGGAGTGATAGAGCAGCGCCTCGCGCTCCGAAAACTGGACGTTCGATTCCTCAGACATTCTTCTCTCCAGATTGCCTCCCCTTTAGGGGGGCCGTTCCGCGGCCGCAATGTGCCGAATGCGACAGATTCCCATGCATCCGCCACGGATCGGCACGGATTGGCGCGCCCGGATGTGCGAAAATCCGCACATCCGGCTTTTTCCCCAGGAAAAGCCGTGCCGGGGTGTTGATCACGCAACGGGTTCCGCTACGCCGCAAGCCATGTCCTCCGCAGCCCCCACCCCCATGATGGCGCAATATCTCGCCTTGAAGGCAGAGGCGGAGGATTGCCTGCTTTTTTATCGGATGGGCGATTTCTTCGAGCTGTTCTTCGAGGACGCGAAGATCGCCAGCGCGGTGCTCGACATCGCGCTGACCGCCCGCGGCGAGCATGACGGCGAGCGCATCCCGATGTGCGGCGTGCCGGCGCATGCGATGGAAGGCTATCTTGCCCGGCTGATCAAGGCCGGCCACCGCGTCGCCATCGCCAACCAGACCGAGACGCCCGAGGAAGCGCGCAAGCGCATGGGCTCCAAGGCCCTGGTCAACCGCGCGATCATCCGCGTCGTCACCGCCGGCACGCTGACCGAGGAGTCGCTGCTCGACAGCCGCACCGCCAATTGGTGCGCGGCGATCGGCGAGGCGAGCGGCAGCGTCGCCATCGCCTGTGCCGACATCTCCACCGGCCGTTTCGAGATCATCGAGACCAGCGCCGACCGCGCCGCCGCCGAGATCGCCCGCCTCTCGCCGGCCGAAACCGTGGTCGGCGACGGTTCCGCATTCGACGAACTGGCCACGGTCACCCGGCCCCGGATCGACTTCGACAGCGCGAGCGGCGAAGCGCGCCTCAAGCGCTTGTTCGGCGTCGCGACGCTCGACGGATTCGGCCAGTTCTCGCGCGCGGCGCTCGCCGCCGCCGGCGGGCTCGCCGCCTATCTGGAGCACACTGCCAAGGGTTCGCTCCCCTTTCTGCGTCCGCCGCGCATCAGCCGTACCGAGGCCGCTATGGCGATCGACGCCGCGACGCGCGAAAGCCTGGAACTGACCGTCAGTGCAGCCGGCACGCGCCGGGGCAGCCTGCTCGACAGTGTCGACCGCACGGTCACGGGAGCCGGTGCCCGGCTGCTCGGCAGCGACATCGCCGCGCCGCTGATGGATCGCCCGAGCATTGAGGCCCGGCTCGATCTCGTCACGCATTTCCACGACGATGCCGGCCTGCGCGACATGGTGCGCGGCGCGCTCCGGGCGATGCCCGACATCGGCCGCGCGCTCGGACGCCTCGCTGCCGGGCGGGGCTCCCCGCGCGATCTCGGCCAGCTGCGCGACGGGCTCGACGGCGCCTGGCGCCTTGCTGAGCGGCTGGATGCCACCGGCATCCCGCCCCTGCTCGCCGACCTCATCCCCCAGATGCGCGGCCATGGCGCGCTGATCGACTTGCTCTCGCGAGCGCTCGTCCCCGAGCCGCCGGTCGATGCCGCGAACGGGGGGTACATTGCCGAGGGCTATGACGCCGCGCTCGACGATCTGCGCGACGCCGGCGCCGGCGGCAGGCGCGCGATCGCCGCGCTCGAGGCCGAGTATCGCACGCGCACCGGCATCGGCTCGCTCAAGATCCGCCACAATGGCGTGCTCGGCTATCATATCGAAGTGCCGGCCAGAAATGCCGATCCGCTGATGGCGCAGGATTCGGGCTTCACCCACCGCCAGACGCTGGCCGGCGTCGTCCGCTTCAACGCGCCCGAGCTGCACGAGGTCGCGGTCAAGGTCACCCAGGCCGGCGCCCATGCCCTCGCCGCCGAGGCCGCGCATCTCGAGGACCTCACCACCCGCGCCCTCGACGCGCGCGAACCCATCGCCCGCACCGCCGACGCACTCGCCCGGATCGATGTCTCGACCGGCCTCGCCGAGCGCGCCGCCGAGGGCGGCTGGGCACGTCCGCACCTCGTCGAACATGCCTGTTTCGAGATCGAGGGCGGCCGGCACCCGGTGGTGGAGGAAGCCGTGGCGAAGAGCGGCGGCCGCTTCGTCGCGAACGACTGCAATCTGTCCGAGAGCAGCCGCCTCTGGCTGGTCACCGGCCCGAACATGGGCGGCAAGTCAACCTTCCTGCGCCAGAACGCGCTGATCGCCGTGCTGGCCCAGGCCGGCAGCTATGTCCCCGCCGCCCGCGCCACATTGGGGCTGGTCGACCGCCTGTTCAGCCGGGTCGGCGCATCGGACAATCTCGCGCGCGGCCGCTCGACCTTCATGGTCGAGATGGTCGAGACCGCCGCCATCCTCGCCCAGGCGACGCCGCGCAGCTTCGTGATCCTCGACGAGGTCGGCCGCGGCACCTCGACCTATGACGGCCTCGCCATCGCCTGGGCAGTCGTCGAGGCGATCCACGAGGACAATCGCTGCCGCTGCCTGTTCGCGACGCATTATCACGAGCTGACCCGGCTGGCCGAGCGCTGCGATGCGCTCACGCTCCACCATGTCCGCGCGCGCGAATGGAAGGGCGATCTCGTCCTGCTTCACGAAGTCGCCGAGGGCCCGGCCGATCGCAGCTACGGCCTCGCCGTCGCTCGCCTCGCCGGCCTGCCGCCGGTGACGATCAAGCGCGCCAAGGCCGTGCTCGACAAGCTCGAGGCCGGCCGCGCCGCCACCGGCGGCCTGGCCGCCGGGCTCGACGACCTGCCGCTGTTCGCCGCCGCTGCGATCGAGGAGGAGGAAGCGGTCGATGCGCTGCGCAGCGAGCTCGGCACGCTCGACATCGACAGCCTCAGCCCGCGCGAAGCGCTCGAAGTCCTGTACCGGCTCAAGGGCCTGGCGGCGGAAGGCGCATGACCGTCGCCGACCTCACCGACCAGTTCCTCGCCATATTGTTGCGCGAGGTGGGCGGCACCCGGCGGCGCTGGCGCAACGTACTCGGCCCGGTGAAACTCTACAGCGCCTCGACCCATCCGCACTGCAACTGGTCGATCACCCCGGGCGGCGAGGCGGACGAGAATGCCGCCGTCGAGCGCGTGGCGGACCGCCTGCGCGACAAGCACCCGATAGTCGAGGGCTGAGCCCCTCCTCATCACCCTAGAACTTGTCTGGCGACTACCCCCTTCAGCCAAGTACCCCCGTTTCGTCATCCCGGCGCAGGCGGGGATCCAGGGGTTCCACGCCGTATCGCCCGTGACTCTGGGTCCCCGCCTGCGCCGGGATGACGGTTGCCGGACCATCCTTGCCTGAAGGGGATACGCCCCAAACCAGTTCGGCATGGCGGCTGGAGGAACGGCCTCCCTCGCGCTAGTCTCCCTGCAAAAGGCTATAGAGAGGAACCGCCCGGATGAAGAAGCTCGCGCTCGCCTTGCTCGCCTTCATGACAACGTTGCCAGTTTCCGCGCAGACCTTCCTCCGCACCGATGGCCAGCGCATCGTCGACGAAAGCGGCAAGGAAGTCCTGCTGCGCGGCATGGGGCTGGGCGGCTGGATGCTGCAGGAAGGCTATATGCTCCAGCTCGGCCAGCTGGGATCGGGCCAGCAGCATCGCATCCGCGCCGCGATCGCCGACCTGATCGGCGAGGAGAAGACGGCGGAATTCTACCGGGCCTGGCTCGACAACCACACGCGCAAGGCGGACATCGACATGATGGCGCGCTGGGGCATGAACTCGGTGCGCCTGCCGATGCACTATGATTTGCTTACCCTGCCGGTCGAGAAGGAGCCCGTCGCCGGCAAGGACAGCTGGCTCGAGGACGGCTTCCGCCGCATCGACGCGCTGCTCGCCTGGACCAAGGCGAACGGCATGTACCTGATCCTCGACCTGCACGCCGCGCCGGGCGGCCAGGGCAACGACCTGCCGATCGCCGATCGCGATCCCGCCAGACCCTCGCTGTGGCAGAGCACGGAGAATCGCCGCAAGACGATCGCGCTCTGGCGCGAGCTCGCCCGGCGCTATGCCGACGAGCCGGGCATCGGCGCCTACGATCTGCTCAACGAGCCCAATTGGGACTTTTCCGGCCCGGGCGGCGAGCATGGCTGCAAGGAGACGGGCAACGCGCCGCTCAAGCAGCTCTATGCCGACATCGCGGCGGCGATACGCGCAGTCGACAAGCGCCACATGCTCATCATCGAGGGCAATTGCTGGGGCAACAACTTTCAGGGCCTGCTGCCCTTCGCCGACCGGAATACCGCGCTCAGCTTCCACAAATATTGGAACCGCAACGACGAGGCCTCGATCGCTCCGTTCCTGGCGCTGCGCGAGACCTACGACATGCCGCTCTGGCTCGGGGAATCGGGCGAGAATTCGAACGTCTGGTTCCGCGACGCCATTTCGCTCGTCGAGAAGCACGGCATCGGCTGGGCGTTCTGGCCGCTCAAGAAGATCGGCTTCAACAACCCCTACGAGATCGTACCCAATCCCGGCTGGGCGAAGCTGGTCGCCTATTGGACCGGCAAGGGCCCGCGCCCGAGCGCCGACGAGGCCCAGGCCACGCTGATGCAACTCGCCCGGCGCGATATCCGCCACGAAAACAACCTCTTCCACCAGGACGTGGTCGACGCGATGCTGCGCCAGCCGCACGATCCCAGCCCGCGCCCCTCCGCGCCGTTGCGGATCACGGCGGAGGGCGGCGCGATCGACGCGGTGGACTATGACATCGGCCCGGCGGGCATCGCCTATCACGACAGCGACGACGCCAATTACCATGTCTCCACCGGCAAGGCGCGGACGCTGTGGAACAATGGCCGTACCTGGCGCAACGACGGCGTCGACATCGTCCGCGAGGACGGCGAGAGCCTCTATGTCAGCGATTTCGTGCCGGGCGAGTGGATGCGCTACTCGCTCTCGGCCGATGGCGGGGGCGACTATATGGTCGACGTCGAAGTGAAGTCCGACAAGGGGGGAGCGCTCACCCTCACGTTCAACGGCGGCGCCCCGGCGACGCTCGCGGTGCCGGCCGGCACCGGCTGGCGGCAACTGCGCCTGCCCGGCCGAGTCGCGCTGCTCGACGGCAACAACATGCTGGTGCTCGGCTCGACCGGGTTTGACGGCGGGGTGCGCGGCCTGCGCTTCGCATCGGCCCGGTGAAGGGGGCGTCGATGTTCCGGAAGCGACCGGCGTAGCGGCGCCGCGCGCCCGGGTTCATCCGATCCGGCGCCATCCTTTCGCACCAGCGCCGGATTTCGCGGCATATTCCCGCCCCGAACGGGAGGAGAATCGCGATGAGCAACTTTCCCACGCGCAGCGGCGCCGCAGTAACGATGAGCGACCGGCAGGGCTTCGTCCGGCGCTGGTACGCACCCAATCTCGACGCAGTCTATGTCCCCAACCGGATCGAAGACCTCGCCCCCTGCGTCCAGGCCGCGCTCGGCACGCACGGCCCCAATGTAAAGATCGTCTCGGGCCGGCATTGCTACGAGGACTTCGCCTATAACGGCACCACTCGCGCGGTAATCGACATGTCCGCACTCAACCGGATCGGCCTCGATCCCAGGCTGGGCTATTTCGTCGATGCCGGCTGCGAGAACTGGACCGTCTACCGCACCCTGCTCAACGGCTTCGGCAAGACGCTGCCGGCGGGCTCCTGCTATTCGGTGGGCGCGGGCGGGCACATCACCGGCGGCGGCTACGGCCTGCTCTCCCGGCTGCACGGGCTGACGGTCGACTGGCTGACCGGAGTGGATATCGTCACCTGGGACGCCGGCAGCGCCACCGCGACGCTGCGCCACGTCTCGAACGCCAGCAGCGACCCCGCCGAACGCGACCTGTTCTGGGCACTGCGCGGCGCCGGCTGCGGCAATTTCGGCGTGATCGCGCGCTATTATTTCGCCACGCTGCCCGATGCGCCCGATCATGCCACGCTCGCCACCCTGGCGTGGAACTGGAGCGAGATGTCGCTCGACAGCTTCGCCACGCTGCTCGCCGCCTATGCGGAGCTGGTTCGCGAAATGCCCGGCAGCGATTTCAGCCTGCTCAAGCTCAACCATGTCGCGGCCGGGCAGATCGGCATGATCTACCAGAGCGCCTCGCCGCCGGGCATCGGCGCCGACGAGCACCGGCTGCGCGCCGCCGCGCAGTTCCAGCAGGTTCGGCAGCGCTTCGACGCGATCCTGCCCTCGGTCCCGCTCGTGCGGCCGCTGGGCGGCCATCCCGGCATGATGAGCGGCCTGCTGCCGAGCGGCTCGGTCCAGCACCTCACCTATCTCGAAGCGGTGCAGACGCTGAACGGATCGGGCCCCAACCAGTTCGGCAAATACAAGTCGGCCTATATGAAGGCCGGCTTCCCCGCCGACCAGGTGCGCGCGATCTACCGGTGGCTGAACACCGTGCCGCCCGGCGTAGATGTCAGCGACATGGCGCAGAGCCTTCTCCAGGTCGACAGCTATGGCGGGGCGATCAACGACGTCGCCTCCGATGCCACCGCAGTGCCGCAGCGCAGTTCGATCCTGAAGCTGCAATACCAGACCTATTGGAACAACGCCTCGCCGCCGGGCGGCCCGCTCTCGCCCGACGAAGCGGCGCAGGCCCGGGCGCATCTCGACTGGATCGATCGATTCTACGCCGAAGTCTATGCGCCGAATGGCGGCGTGCCCGATCCAGTGCGCGATCCCGCCGGCGTGGTCGACGGCTGCTACTACAACTATCCCGACCTGTCGCTCGGCTCCTGGGCCGCGGGCGATGTCAATCAGGCGCTGCGGCTCTATTTCCTCGACAATTTCCGCGCCAACCCGCGCAACCTCGTCGCGGTGAAGCGATATTGGGACCCGCAGAACTTCTTCCACCACCAGCAATCGCTGCCGGTCCGTTGACTGCGGCTTGCCGCAGGGCCGGATCCACTCGCGCCGGTGCGGCTCAGCCCGCGGCCGCGTTCCGCTGCAATTGCTGGTAGACGCCGAGCCGGTCGGTAACCTGCCAGTGCCCGGTCAGGCGATCCCGATCGTCGAACCCATAGATCGTCAGGCCCGACATGCGAATGGTCTTGCCCGACGCGGGAAAGCCGGGAAGATCGCCCAGATGCGTGGCGGACCAGAGCCAGGCCATCGTCACTGCCCCTTCGTCCGCGAACAGGCCCTGGATCTCGAAGCGCTGGTCGGGAAACGCCGCCCGCGATTGCACCAGCCGCGCCGTGAAGCCGGCCAGGGCGAGCACCTGCCCATCCCAGGGATCGCCCGGATCATGCCGGATGGCATAGCTGGGGGCGAGATATCCGCCGCCGCCTCGGCATCGCCCTCGTCCCAGATCCGACGAATGAACTCCACCAGGCGCTGCTTGCGCGAATGATCTCTCGTCACGATCCACCTGTCGCAGGGATGCTCTCAGGCCCCTGAAATGCGGGGCTCACAAGATGGCGGAGCCCCCCAAAATGAAAGAGGCCGCCGGGGCGTCTCCCGACGACCCGGCGACCTCCGACATGGTCAGCGGCCGGAAGCTCCAGCCCGGGAGACCATGCGGACCGCTTTGCTTCGGACTGGCGCCGTTGATTGGAGGAGGATACCTCCCGCGCGCCTTACGATCGGAGGGCTTCCGATCGCGCCCTCAGCTCAGCGGTGCGTCTCCCGAACGAACTGAACCGACCCCATTGCTGAACCATGAGACATCGGATCACCTCCTTTCGCTAGTTGAAGAAGCACGTGCCCAACTGGACACGACAACTATTTGAATCACCGCGAGTCGCAGAACAAGTCTTGTATTAAATTTTGTTCTGGGCGAATCTGGAATTCTGGGCCCGAACCCTGGGCCTCGCCCCCTTCGCCGCCACCCGAACGCCGTGCATGGTGCATGCGTCCCGCCACCGCGCCCGAGTCTATCCCCGGCAATCCTCGGTGACGCGCAGCACTTCGGGATAGGCGGGCACCACCAGCGTGGGCAGGCCGCTGCCTTGGACGAGGAACCGCCCGCGGCTGAAGCCCATCGCGTCCAGCAGCGGATCGGCCGCGGCGAGATCGGCGGCGAGCCGGGGCATGGTCGCGCCCGACAGCGGCTGGACCGGGAGCTGGCGCAGCGTGCTGGTGGTCCGCACCGTGACGCTCGTCACCCCTTCGCCCTTGCGCGAAAGCACGACCCGGCCACGACCGGCATCGCAGCGCAGGATCAGTTCGGCCTCGCCGCCGGCCATGCCGAAGAACGCCACCGATCCGCGCCCATCCTGGCGATAGACCCAGTCGCCGGGGGTGAGCGGCCAGTCGCGCCAGTCCAGGCCTTGCGCCGATGGCGAAGGCGCCGGGGCCGGCGCTGGAGCCGGCGCCGGTACGGGCCGGGGCGCGGG
>NZ_SCMK01000017.1 GCF_005503355.1 Sphingomonas sp. 1F27F7B | reverse complement strand
GAGATGTCTCGTGGGCTCGGAGAGGTGTATAAGAGACAGGCGCGTCCCGGCGCAGGGGATTGCCGGCATTGTCGGTCTCGACGACGTCGTCCTGGCGCCGGGTATAGCCCCAGGCGCCGAGCGCGAGCTTGTCGCCGTCCTTCTCCACCCCCGCCTCGCCGATCAGCAGCGCACCGTGGTGGAAATCGAGCGCCGAGCCGCGATCGTCGCCGAGCGCGCCCGCGCTGGCATTCAGCACGGCGACGCGCGCGAAGCCAGCCTCGCCGAAGCGCTGCTCAAGCCGGATCGCCAGCGCGGTGGCTGGGAAGATGGAGGGGCCGTTGGGGCCCGTCGCCGCGATTTCCGAGCCCACGCCGAACGCCGGGGCGAGCAGCAGGCCCGCCGCGCCATTGGCATAGAATTCGCTGTTGAGGTCGTAGAGGCCGGCGCGCAGCGTTGTCGCCGTGCCCAGCTTCTGCTCCACCCATATCTCGAACAGCCGCAGCCTGGGCGAAGCCACCTCGATATTGTCGACGCCCTGCAGCGTGCCGGCCACGTCATTGGGCCGGCCGCCGAAATTGTTGAGCAGGCCGATATGGAAGCGCGCGCCCTTCCAGCCGACCAGTCGCGCCAGATCCCCATCCGCTTCGATGTTCAGATCGTCGAGTCCGAAACCGCGCATCCGGCGGCCGTCGGCGACCACGCCCGAAACGTCGACGCGATAGGTCGCGCCGATGTCCAGAGCCGGCTCGCCGGTCTCCTGCGCCAGTGCCGATGTCGAGAATAGCAGCGCAAGCGCCGTCGAGCCCCCGCCAAGCGTCCTACCCATGCCCAAGCCCCCGCTGTGAACATCCCCCGGACACAATAATAGAGGGCTCCGGCCCGGCGGGCGGCGCTCCCCCTATAATTGGCTCGGAGGCGGACGCCGCGGAGGCTTCCGCACGGGAGATTTCTCGTGAAGATCACGTCGCTGAATAAAGCCACGACGCAGGCCGCCGCCGTTCTGATCGGCATCACCGCCCTATCCGGCGGCACCGGTCTGTTCATCGTGGCCAAGGAGAACAGCGCGATCGCCGAACAGGCGACCGCGTCCAACCTGCTCCAGAACCACATGAAGGCCGACATGATGCATGATGCGGTGCGCGCGGACGTGCTCGGCGCCCTGCTCGGCGGCGACGACGTCGCCCGCCAGGAGACGCTGAACGACCTGAAGGAGCATCTCGACACGCTGTCCAAGGCGATCGACAAGGACGCCGCCTTCCAGGGAGTCGACAGCATCGTCGCAGCGACCGGCCAGCTCAAGGCGCCGATGGACGCCTATGCCGCCGCCGCCCGGCGGATCGTCGACATCGCCGCCGCCGATCCCGCCGCAGCCCGCGCGCAGATGCCGGGGTTCATGGAGCAGTTCCGCGCGCTCGAGAAGTCGATGGAAGCCGCTTCGGTGGCGATCGATAGCCATGCGGATCGGGTCGCCGCCGGCGCCGCGACGCTCGGCACCGTGGCGATGATCGTCCTGTTCGTCACCTTGCTGGCCGGCTTGGCCGCCACCTTCCTGCTCGCCCAGGCCGCGCGCCGCCTGCTCGTCCGCCCGCTGCTCGATCTTGCCGACACGATGCGCGCGCTGGACGGCGGCGACCTTTCGGTCCGCGTGCCGCATGCCGATCGCGAGGACGAGCTGGGCGGGATGGCCAAGGCGATCGACGCCTTCCGCGACAAGCTGGAGGCGGCAGAGGCCGCCAAGGAAGCGCAGACGCGCCTGATCGTCGATACGATCGGCACCAGCCTGGACGCGATGGCGCGCGGCGATCTCAGCGTCGAGGTCGAGGCCGACCTCACCGGGCCGTTCGCCGCGCTCAAGCGCAGCTTCAACGATGCCGCGCATGGGCTGCGCGCGTTGATCGGCAATGTCGTGACCGGCACCGAGAATATCCGCACCGGCGCGAGCGAGATCGCCTCGGCATCGGAAGACCTGGCCCGCCGCACCGAGAGCAATGCCGCGAGCCTGGAAGAGACGTCCGCCGCCATCCATGCGATCGATCATCGCCTCAAGTCGATCGCACTCTCGGCCAACGAGACGCTGTCGCGTGCCGACGGCGCCATCGCCGTGGTCGGCAACGGCCGCGCGATCGCCGACGAAGCGGTGCAGGCGATGACGCGGGTGTCGGAGAGCGCCAAGGGCATCGACAGCGTGATCGAAGGGCTGGACAAGATCGCCTTCCAGACGCGGGTGCTGGCAATGAACGCGGCGGTGGAAGCCGGGCGTGCCGGCGAGGCGGGGCGCGGCTTCGCCGTGGTCGCCGATCTGGTCAGCGCGCTGGCGATGCGGGCCGAGGAAGAGGCCGGCCGCGCCCGCGACCAGCTGACCGCCACCCAGGCGGACATCGTCGCCGCGGTCGATGCGGTGCAGAAAGTCGATGGCGCCCTTTCCGACATTTCGGGCGATGTCGGGCAGGTCCATGCCCTGATCGGCACCATGGCCGAGGACAACAACGCCCAGTCGCACGCGATCAGCCAGGTGAGCGACGCGATCGGCGACATGGACCGGGGCACCCAGCAGAACGCCGCGATGGTCGAGGAGACCTCCGCGGCGGCACGCAACCTCACCCGCGAAGTCGATACGCTCGCCGACGGCGCCGCGAGCTTCACCATCGCCTCCCCGCACGGCCATCGCGGCGGCGGACAGCGCCAGATGACCGGGACGACGCTGCACTAGGCAGGGGACTCACATTTTTGCAGGTTCACCGAAACGAGAAGAGCCGGCACGGTCGGGGACCGCGCCGGCTGTCTTCGTCGTTCAGGCCGCCGGGATCAGAACTTGATCTTCACGCCGAACTTGCCGGTGAAGCTATAGTCCTCATACTGCAGGAGCCGCGAGCGGCCGGCAAAGTTGCGATAGGCGTAATAGGGCTCGTTGGTCAGGTTGATCAGGTCGCCGAAGACCCGGATGTTCCTGGTGATCCAGTATTTGGCGCTGATGTCGAGCTGGAAGTGATCGGTGACGTAGCGATCCTCGCTCGCATCGTCGCCCAGCTCGTCGAGATATTTGTCGCGATAGGTGCCGGCGACCCGGAAGGAGATCGGCCCCTTCTCATAGCCCAGCACCAGGTTGAACGTGTTCCGCGCGGACGAAGGCAGCGGGATCACGCGGGGATCGCCGATGTCGCCATCCTCGAGCACCGTGCCCTTGGCGTCGGTGAAAGTGTAGTTGATCTGCGTCAGCAGTCCGCTCAGCGCGCCCGGCAGGAAGCTGTAGACCTGGCTGTAGCTGAACTCGACGCCGTTGATGCGCGCGCTCGGCCCGTTGTACGGGATCAGCGCCTGATCGAGGGTGCGGCCGTTATAGGCATAGTCCTGGTACACGCGGTCGACGATGTAGTTCTTGATGTCCTTGTGGAAATAACCAAGCGACAGGCCCCCGCCCTTGCCGAAATAATATTCGACCGACGCATCGAAGTTCCACGCCTTGTAGGGCTGCAGGTTCGGATTGCCGAACTCGCCTTCGTCGTCCTCGATCACCACGCGCGGGGCCAGCTTCGAGAATTTCGGGCGCACCAGGCTGCGATAGCCGGCGGCACGCAGCACCAGGCCGTTGGTCGGCTCGAAACGCGTGGTCAGGCTGGGCAGCCAGTCGGTATAGCTGCGGGCGACGCGGATCGGCGTCACCGTTTCGGCATCCAGGTCCAGCTCCTGGCCATGGATGTCGTTATGGGTGCGCTCCATGCGCAAGCCGCCGATCACCCGGACCTTGGCGCTGTCCCAGCGGGCGAGCAGATAGCCGGCCGAGACGTCTTCCCTCACCTTGTAGTCGCTGTCGTTGGAACTCTCGAACGTCTTGCCCTCGTCCAGCGCGAACAGGCCAGGATTGGCACCGAAATAGTTGCGGAACCCCGTCTTCGACAGCGCCGGCTCGATATTGGCCAGGTCATAGTCCTGCGGGCCGAGCAGGTCCCGCATCGTGAAGTCGCCGGGGCCGTCATATTCATAGACGTCGATGTTCGCGTCATAGCGCTTGGTGCGCCAGCGGAACTTGGCGCCGCCCTGCACGGTGAATTCGCCCGCGCCGGTCGGAAAGGTCTTGGCGATGTCCGCCTTGCCGGCCCATTCGGTGTCGACCGAGTCGCTCAGCGTGGTGCGCTCGAGCTTGTCGAATTCATAACCGGTGGGATCGACGAACGCCGCCTGGCCCGCAAGGATGTTGTAGCGGGTCTTCATCGGGTTCGCATAATCGAACGCGACGGCGAAATTGTCGCCATCGTCGAACTTGCGCTCGAACGCGGCCGGATCGATCGAGCCGTTCTCGCGCTCGCTCGATCGGGCCCAGCTGCCCGAATAGTTGAGCTTCCAGCCATTGGCCTTGGTCTCGCCGCCCAAAGTGACCGACTTGATCTCCTGGCGCTCAAACCGGTCCTTCAGGTCGCGCGTGACCGTGATCTCGCCATCCTGCGAGTCGAAACTGGCGCCGGTGGCCGTGCCGGTGCTGGGCGCCTCGTCCATCTCGAAGGTCAGGCGGCGACGATATTCCTGGTCGTCGAAGCGCGAATACAGGCCGCGGGCATAGAGCGTCGTGCTGTCGCTGGGCTTCCAGTCGAGCGACAGCGACGAGCTGAAGCGCCGGCGCTCCACGTCATAGTCGCGATACTCCACGGTATCGGCGAAGACGGTGCCGCCATCCTCGTCCCAGCCGTCCATCTCTTCGTTGTTGGTCGCGAACTTGCGCTGATAATAGGAGACGCCGCCGGCAATGCCGAAATTGTCGGTGATGCGCGTCGAGAAGTCGAAGCTCGCCTTAGGCGTCACCGTCTCGCGCAGATTGTTGTAGCTGCCCTCGATCGAAGCGGTCAGCAGGTCCTTCTTGCGGGCGAAGGCACTCACCGTGTTGATTTCGATCGAAGCGCCGATCGTGTCCGCGTCCATGTCCGGCGTCAGCGACTTCTTGACTTCGATCGATTCGATCGTGTCGCTCGAGATCACGTCGAGCGCGACCGAACGGACATCCGATTCCGGCGCCGGCAGGCGCGTGCCGTTGACCGAGGTGCCGTTGAGCTCGGGATCGAGGCCGCGGACCGACACGAAGCGCCCCTCGCCCTGATCGTTCAGGATGTTGATGCCCGGCAGGCGGCGCAGCGATTCCGCGACGTTCTGATCGGGGAACTGGCCGACCGCGTCGCGCGTCAGCACGCTCTCCACGCCGTCGGCGGCACGCTGGCGCGAAAGCGCGCCGAGCAGGTTGGCGCGCTGGCCGACCACGAGGATCTGGCTGCCTTCGGTGCCGAGCACCAGGTCCTGCCGGGCGACGCCGCCTTCCGGCACCAGGATCTTCGCCTCGCTCGCCGGCACGCCGGCGAATTCCGCACGCAGCGTGTAGGTGCCCGCCGGCACGTCACCGAAGCGGAAGCTGCCCGATGCATCGGCCTCGGTAGTCCGGCGCAACTCAACGATGGTGACGCGCGCGCCCTGCAGGTTGCGAGTGCCGCTCGCCTCCGAGACGGTGCCCGTCACGTCATTGGCATGGGCGACCGCGGGCGCGGCGAAGAGCACGGCGCCAAGCAACAGGCGCGTGCGGAGAGACGGTTTGCGAAGCATGGAAGAACCCCCCTTGGAAATGCGGGGGGCCGGTTTGCAACGGGACATGAACGGTACATTGCACGAGGAAGTCACTTCCGTGACACTCCCCTAAGCCATTGTCAGCGCTTATATCTTTTCGAATCCGCTGCCCTTGCCCAGCGCTTCGGCGCAACCGGGCGACGATAGGTAGAAACATTTCGCCCGCGTCGCACCCGTTGCACGGCGCCTGTTGCCGGCCTATTTCCCGCGCCATGGCTACCGAGCTCTACGACCTCACCGTCCCCGTCTTCCTCCGCGGCTTCAGGGCCATGGCGGCGTTCCTGGAAAAGAGCCGCGCATGGGCCGATGAGAATGGTATTCCGCATGAAGAGCTGCTCACGGCACGCCTTCACGAGGACATGGCGCCGCTCATTGCCCAGATCCAGCGCGTCAGCGATTCCGCCAAGTTCGCGATCGCGCGGCTCGGCCAGGTCGAGGCGCCGGCGATGGCCGATACCGAGGCGAGCTTCGACGATCTCCAGGCGCGCATCGCTGCGACCATGGACTTCCTGAAGTCGATCCCGCGCGACGTGATCGACGGGCGCGAGGAAGCGGACGTCGAAGTGAAGACGCCCAGCCGCAGCTTCCACTTCAAGGGCCTGCCCTATGTGACCGGCTTCGTGATGCCGAACTTCTATTTCCACATGACGGCTGCCTACGCGATCCTGCGCCACAAGGGCGCGCCGGTGGGCAAGATGGACTATCTGGGCGGCATCTGATGGTCCGCATCGCGGTGATCGGCGCGGGTGCCATCGGCGGCACCCTGGCCGCCTGGCTGGCCCAGAGCCACGCGGTCACGCTCTGCGCGCGCTCACCGCTCACGGATCTCGAAGTCGAGACGCCCGAAGGGGTGATCCGCGCCGCGCCGCACATCCTCACCGATCCGGCACGGGCGACCGCGATGGACTGGGTGCTCTGCACCACCAAGACCTATGACTGCGCGGCTGCCGCTGCCTGGCTGCCCGGGCTGATGGGACCCGCCACGCGGCTCGCCGTGATCCAGAACGGCGTCGAGCAGCGCGACCGCTTTCCCGAAGTGCCGGCGCAGCGCACCGTGCCCGTGATCATCGACCTGCCCGCCGAGCGCCATGCCCCCGGCCGCATCGTCCAGCGCCGCAACGGCACGATCCATGTGCCCGAAGGCGAAGCGGGCGAGGCCCTGGTCGCACTGTTCGCCGACACGCCGATCGACGCGCGGACCACGCCCGATTTCATCACCGCTGCCTGGCGCAAGCTCGCGATCAACTGCTCGGGAATCGTCAGCGCGCTCACCCACCGCGCCGCCGAAGTGGCGAATGACGAAGGCGCCGCGGACGTGATGCGTGTCCTGGTGCGCGAGTGCATCGCGGTGGGCCGGGCGGAAGGCGCGGAGCTGCCGGACAGGCTCGCCGACCAGGTCGTCAAATGGACGACGCTCGCACATCCCCAATCGGTCAACTCGCTCCACGCGGATTTCGAGGCGGGCCGCCAGACCGAAGTCGACGCGCGCAACATGGTGATCGTGCGGCTGGGCGCGCGGCACGGGATCGATGCGCCGATGAACCGCGCGCTCGCATCTCTACTAATGGCGGCGTCCACTCGGAATTAACCGTTACGGTAGAGGAGTGCCGGCCATGGAAGCTGGTATTCGTGCGTTGCTGCTCAGTCGCGGCACCTGGTTCGTCGTGCTCCTGGCAATGGCCGGGCTCTATGGCATATTCGCGTTCGACATCTTCCGCGACGAAGGCACCAACGTCGCGGATCGCAAGTTCCGGATGGAAGTGGACGAGTTCCTGCTCTTCACCTCGGCGCTGATCCTCCTCCTGTTCGGCTTCGGGCTGAACCAGCACCGCGCGCGCGAACGCGAGCGCGTGCGGCGCATCCAGGCGGAGCACAGCGTCCGCGATCTCGGCTATCACGACGCCCTCACCGGCATGCCCAATCGCCGCGCCTTTGACGAGGCGCTGGTCCGGCTGGTCGATCGGGCGGCGCCGGCGCGCCTCACCGCGGTGTTCATGCTCGACCTCAACGGATTCAAGGCAATCAACGACACGCATGGCCATGCCGCCGGCGACGCGATCCTGCGCGCCGCGGCGGGCCGCATCGCGGACGCCGTGCGCGACGGCGATTGCGCGGCGCGGCTGGGCGGCGACGAATTCGCCGTGATCGCGCCATCGGTGCTCAGCGCCGAAGTGGCGATCTCGATCGCGGGCCGGCTCGCCGCGAGCCTCACGCGCCCGATCATACTCGACGGACGCTCGCATCAGGTGGGTACCGGCATCGGCATCGCCCTGGTCCATAGCGGCGAGCTCCATTCCGCCGAGCTGGTGCGCCGCGCCGATGTCGCGCTCTATGCGGCCAAGCGCGGCAGCGGCGAACCCTGGCGCCTCTACGCGCCCGAGCTGGAAGCCTAGATCTCGACCACCTGGGTGCCCAGTCGGGCCGCTTCCTCGCGGTCGTGAGTCACCATCAGGATCGGCATCCGCACTGCGTCGCGCAGCCGCTCGATCAGCGCCATGATCTCCTCGCGCCGGGCCCGGTCGAGCGAGGACAGCGGCTCGTCGAGCAGCAGGAAGCGGGGGTCCGACAGCAGCGCCCGCCCGATCGCCACGCGCCGCGCCTCGCCGCCCGAAAGCGTGCGGGGCCAGCGATCGAGCAGGTGCGCGATGCCGAGCAGGGCGATCGTCTCGTCCACATCGAGCCCGTTTCCCGCACGATGCCCATAGAGCAGGTTCGCACGCACCCGCAGGTGCGGAAACAATCGCGGTTCCTGGAACACATAGCCCGCACGGCGCGCCGCCACCGGCATGTCGATCCCCGCCGCTGCGTCGAACAGCGTCTCCCCATCCACCCGCACATGCCCGGCGTCCGGCTCGACCAGCCCCGCGACCATGTTGAGCACGCTCGTCTTGCCCGCGCCCGAAGGCCCGAACAGCACGGTGAGTCCCGCATCCGCGACGATCCGGCAGGCGATATCGGTTCCGCCCAGCCGCTTGGCCAGATCGAGGTCAAAGGACATGCAGCCCCCTGCCCGCGCGCCGCGCGATAAGCTCGGAGGCGAGCAGCGCGCCCAGCGAGAGCAGCACCGAGATGCCGGCGAGGCGCAGCACCTGCCCCTCGCCACCCGGCAGCTGCAGCGCGGCATAGATGGCGAGCGGCAGTGTCTGCGTCTCCCCCGGCACGCTGGAGACGAAGGTGATCGTCGCGCCGAACTCACCCAGCGCCCGGGCGAAGCCGAGCACCGCACCGGCCAGCACACCGGGCAGACTGAGCGGCAGCGTCACGCTCGCGAACACGCGCCAGCGCCCCGCGCCCAGCGTAGCGGCTGCCTGTTCCAGGCGCCGGTCGACCGCTTCGATCGAGAGCCGCATCGCGCGCACCATCAGCGGCAACGCCATCACCGCCGACGCGATCGCCGCGCCGGTCCAGCGGAACAGCACCGAGATGCCGAACCAGCTCTCCAGCCAGCCGCCGATCGGCCCTCCCGGTGCGAAGGCGAGCAGCAGCAGCCAGCCGGTCACCACCGGCGGCACCACCAGCGGCAGATGCACCAGCCCGTCGAGCAGCAGCTTCCCCGGAAAACGCCCGCGCGCGAGCAGCCAGGCCAGCGCGAACGCCACCGGCAAACAGGCGAGCACCGCGACGCCGCCCACGCGGAGCGACAGCATGACGATGCCCCATTCCGCAGGGGTGAGCATCACAGCGGCAGGAAGCCGAAGCGCCGGAAGATCGCCCGCCCCTCCCCGCCGAGCAGGAAGCGCCGGAAGGGCTCCGCATCGGGGCTGGTCGACGCCTTCAGGCGCGCGAGCGGATAGCGGATCGGCGGATGGCTGCCATCGGGCAGCACGCGGACCACTTCCACCCGCGCCGAGGCTCGCGCATCGGTCGCATAGACGATCCCGAACGGCGCCGCCCCGCGTTCCACAAATGCCAGTGCCGCGCGCACGCTCTCGCTGCGCACCACGCGAGCATTCACCGCATCCCATGCGCCCAGCGCCTCGAGCGAAGCCCTGGCATAGCGCCCGGCGGGCACCGCATCCGGATCGGCGAGCGCCAGCGGCCCGCCGCCCAGCAGCCGGGCGAGCGGCACGCGCGGTCCGGCATCGCCTGGCGCGCGCTTCGGCCGCACCACCACCAGCCGGTTCCCCAGAAAGGCCGCACGGGTGCCGGGCGCGATCAGGCCGCGCTTCTCGACATCGTCCATCCACGGCTCGTCGGCGGAGACGAACAGGTCCGCTGCGGCACCTGCCGCGATCTGGCGAGCCAGCGCCGAGGACGCGGCGAACGAGCACACCGGCCGGGCATGCCCCTTCCGCGCCCAGGCATCCGCCGCCGCCGTCATCGATTCCTGAAGGCTGGCCGCTGCAAGCACCAGGGGTGCCCGCGCGCCTGCAGCCGCCACCGCGCGCGGCGCCATCGCCGCCACGCCCAGCCCGACGAGCAGCGCCCGCCGGTCGATCCGTTCCTCGATCGTCATGCCCCCTGCCTGACACCCGCCACGCAGCGAGGCAAGGCCCTCACTTCAACCCCAGCGCCTTGCGCACATCCGCCCAGCGGACCAGCTTGAAGTTCTGCGCAGCCGGCGCATTGTCGCCGTCCTGCGCCAGCATCAGCCCGCCCGACAGCCCGGGCCCGAAACTCGCCGTCGAGACTTCGATCCCGTCGGTCTCGCTCGTCGCGCCGAACTTCCCCGCGGCGATCCGGAAACGCCCCGCATAAGCCATGTCGCGCAGGCGCCAGACGCCATAGGCGCTGTCGCCCTGGCTCGACACCACCAGCCAGCCGCCGCGCGCGCCCTCGGCCGCGATCGCCACGCCTTCGACATCGGCGACCAGACGCCTGCCGTCCACGGCGATCACCTTCTCGCCCGCGATCGCATCGCGCGGATCCGCGCCGAAGCGCCACACGCCGACATCCTCCTCGCCCACGAACAGCGTGCCCGTCCGGTCGTCCGCCACGCATCCCTCGGACTGCGTGGCGAGTTGCATCGTGCGCACCCGGTCCGCCTTGATCGCTCCGCCTTCGCGCAGGATCTCCATCTGCACGATCGTGCCGCCCTTGTGCACGACGAAGGCATGCAGCCGCCCGCCGCGCGGCGCGTACATGCACAGGCCATATGCCTCGCCCGCGCCTGCATCGAACCGCCCGATCTCGGCGAGCGTGGCCGTCCGCGTATCGAGCGTATAGAGCGCCAGCTTCGCCGCTGCCTTGTCGTTGCGGTCGCTCGCCGCCACGATCACCTGGCCGCCCCATGCGCGCAGGTCGACATTGTTCACCCGCCCCGCCGGCAGCGAAGAGCGCAGCTTGCCCGACAGGTCATAGACGTTGAGCCCGGCCTTCTTGTCGGTCGCGACGATCAGGCTGCGCTTCGGGTCGCGCGCGTTGCGCCAGATCGCAGGATCGTCCGCCGCATCCTCGAGGCTCGCCACGGCCTGCGTCTCCCCGATCGCCTTCACCTCGGCGGTCGTCACCGCCTGCATATCCTGGGCAGCGGCAACCGGCGCGGTCTGGAGCAGCATCAGCGTGGCAAGCAGCATGGGATTCCCCTCGTTGCGGAAGCGCGCCGTCTATAAACGCAGTGCGACGGGACCATGACAATTCCGCGACAACGGGCCCCGGCGCCCCATCGCGAGAATGCGGATGGGATGAGAGGCGGTCGAACGAACGGGGTGGGACAGAGGGATTCGGAACGGGGCGGCGCCCCTATTCCTCTCCCATCCGCAGCGCTGCGATGAATGCCTCTTGCGGGATCTGCACCGAGCCGTACTCGCGCATCCGCTTCTTGCCTTCCTTCTGCTTCTCCAGAAGCTTGCGTTTGCGGGTGATGTCGCCGCCATAGCATTTGGCAGTCACGTCCTTGCGCAGCGCCGCGATCGTCTCGCGCGCGACCACCTTGCCGCCGATCGCCGCCTGGATCGGGATCTTGAACAGATGGCGCGGGATCAGGTCCTTCAGCCGCTCGCACATGCCGCGGCCGCGACTCTCGGCAGTCGAGCGGTGAACGATCATGCTCAGCGCGTCGACTGGCTCGTTGTTGACGAGGATGCTCATCTTGACGAGGTCGCCGGCACGGTGGCCGATCTGCTCATAGTCGAAGCTCGCATAGCCGCGCGAAATGCTCTTCAGCCGGTCGTAGAAGTCGAACACCACTTCGTTGAGCGGCAGTTCATAGGTCACCTGGGCGCGGCCGCCGACATAGGTAAGGTTCTTCTGGATGCCGCGCCGGTCCTGGCAAAGCTTGAGGATCGGCCCGAGATACTCGTCCGGCACATAGATCACCGCGTTGATCCACGGCTCCTCGATCTCCGCGATCCGGTTGGGATCGGGCATGTCGGCGGGGTTGTGGAGCTCGATCTCGCGCGCCTCCGCTTCGCCCGCCGCCTTGGTGAGCTTGAGCTTGTAGACCACCGACGGCGCCGTGGTGATCAGGTCAAGGTCGTACTCGCGGCTGAGGCGTTCCTGGATGATCTCCAGGTGGAGCAGGCCGAGGAAACCGCAGCGGAAACCGAAGCCGAGCGCGGCGCTGGTCTCCATCTCGAAGCTGAACGAAGCGTCGTTGAGCCGCAGCTTGGAGATGCTTTCCCGAAGCTTCTCGAAGTCGTTGGCGTCGACCGGGAACAGGCCGCAAAAGACGACCGGCTGGACTTCCTTGAAGCCTTCCAGCGGCTCGGCGGCGGGCCTCTTCGCGTCGGTCAGCGTGTCGCCGACCCGGGCCTGGGCGACTTCCTTGATCTGCGCGGTGATGAAGCCGATCTCGCCCGGCCCCAGATCGGGCAGGTTCTCGATCTTCGGCCGGAAGCAGCCGACCCGATCGATCAGGTGAGTCGTGCCGGTCTGCATGAACTTGACCTGCTGGCCCTTCCTGATCGTGCCGTCGATCACGCGGACCAGGATGACGACGCCGAGATAGGGGTCGTACCAGCTGTCGACGAGCATCGCCTTGAGCGGCGCATCCGGATCGCCCTTGGGCGCCGGGATGCGCTCGACGACGGCGTCCAGTATCTCGTCGATGCCGATACCGGCCTTGGCGCTGGCGAGCACGGCGTTCGACGCGTCGAGGCCGATGATCTCCTCGATCTCGTTCTTCACCTTCTCCGGCTCGGCCGAAGGCAGGTCGATCTTGTTGATGACCGGGATGATCTCATGGTCATGCTCGATCGACTGGTAGACATTGGCGAGCGTCTGCGCCTCGACGCCCTGGGCGGCATCCACCACCAGCAGCGCGCCTTCGCAGGCGGCCAGGCTGCGGCTCACCTCATAGGCGAAGTCGACGTGCCCGGGCGTGTCCATCAGGTTCAGGACATGCCCCTTCCATTCGAGGCGCACGGTCTGCGCCTTGATGGTGATGCCGCGTTCCTTCTCGATGTCCATGTTGTCGAGGACCTGCGCAGACATCTCGCGTTCGGAGAGCCCGCCGGTGCGCTGGATGAGCCGATCGGCCAGCGTCGACTTGCCATGGTCGATATGCGCGATGATCGAGAAATTGCGGATCTTGGAAAGGTCGGTTGCCATGATCGGGGCCCGTTAGCAGCTTGCACGCGAAAGCCAAAGGGCCCGAAAGACGCCTCTTGCACCTTCTATGATTTCACCGCGACGCGTTTGCCGCTATCCGGGCGATGGTTTCAAACAGAGGGAGAGAACCATGACCTCGAAGACCGCGTTCGTCATCAAGTCACTGATGGCTTCGGCCGCGCTGTTCGGCGCGAGCGGAGCCTATGCCCAGAAGCAGGCCAAGCCGACCAAGGGGGAGAAGCTGCAGCAGGCCGCCGTCAACGACGTGCCGCACTGCTCGCGCAAGCTCGGCACGCTCTCGATCGTCGACGGCGACGATCCCAGCGGCTGGACTCAGTATCAGCTCGCCCCGCCCGCCAAGCTGCTGAAGGTGCTCGTGCAGCGCTCCGGATGCTTCAACCTCGTCGATCGCGGCTCGGGTCTGCAGGCCGCGGCGCGCGAGCGCGACATCGGCGGCGGCCTGGGCCTGCAGCGCGGGGCGAATGTCGGCCAGGGCCAGATCAAGGCCGCCGACTATGTGCTCGTCGCCGAGGTCCAGGGCGCCAACAGCAACGCCAGCGGCAACGCCGTGGGCGGTATCGTGGGCGGCCTGGTCGGCGGTCGCGTCGGCGGGCTGCTCGGCGGCATCAAGTCGCGCAAGCTCGAGGCGAACACCGTGCTTTCGCTCACCAATGTCCGCACGACCGAGACGATCGCCGTGCAGGAAGGCTATGCCGCCAAGAACGACATCGGGTTCGGTGCGGGCGCCGGCGTCGGCTTCTTCGGCGGCGCGGCCGGCGCGGTCGGCGGCGGCTACGAGAATACCGACATCGGCCGGATCGTGACGCTGTCCTTCATCCAGGCCTATGCCAAGATGGTCACCGATCTCGGCCTGGTCCGGCCCGGCGATGCCGGCACCGCCCAGGCGGCGCCCGCCAAGACCTTCACTGCCCAGGCCCCGGTCGCGATGCGCGCCACGCCGGCCGCGGCCGGGAAGATCATCCGCACGCTCCCGGTGGGCGCGATCGTCTATCCGACGGGCAACAAGAACGGCCTGTGGTGGGAAGTCGCCGACGAGAACGACAATGTCGGCTGGGTGCTCAACACCAAGCTGGCGCCGTCGAACTGACATTCCGGAAACCGGCAAGAAAAAGGGGCGGGCGCCATCGGCACCCGCCCCTTTTTTGCCCTGGAAAGGGGACGGGCCCGGCGAGGTTGCAATCCGCCGGGCCCGACTGACCGCCGGATGAGGGTTAACGGATCCGGCCGGTCAGCGACACGCCGATGACGCGCGGCTCGTTGAGCACCGCGGCCATATAGTTTTCGATCACGCCCTTGAGATTCTTCTCGTTCGTGATGTTGCGGGCGAACGCAGCGACTTCCCAGGCACCGTTGCCGCCCTGGTAGCCGATCTTCAGGCCGCCCTCGAAGTTGCCCTTCGAGTAGAACTCGTTGGTCTTGTAGAGCACGTAGTTGGTGTAGCCCTGCACGTTCCAGTCGGTCGAGATGAAGACCTTGCCGCTGTCGCTGACCGGGATATCGTAGCGCGCGGTGGCGCTGAGATTATATTCCGGCGCGTTCGGCAGCGGGTTGCCGTCGATCTGCGCGAACACCGCCGGCGAACCGAAGACGGTGCGGGTGATGGTCGGATCGTTGACCGTGCAGACCACCGTGCCGGCCAGCGCGCAGACCTGGGCATAGACGCGCTTGTCCTTGATCTCGCTGTGGAGCCAGCTGGCACCGAACGAGAGCGCGAGGTTGCGCACCGGGCGCACGTCCAGCTCGGCTTCGACACCATAGGCCTTGGCCTTGTCGGCGTTGAACAGCACGCCGTTGCCGTTCGAGTCGTTACCGTTCAGCTGGATGTCGTTGACCGTGTAGTAGAAGCCGGTCAGGTTGAAGCGGACCTTGTTGTCGAACAGGCTCGACTTGATGCCCGCCTCCCACGACAGGATCGTTTCCGAGTTCGCCGTGGTGAAGTCCGAGTTGAACACCGCCGAACGGCCCTGGATGGTCGGGCCGCGGAAGCCGCGCGCGACGCGGGCATAGAGGCTCAGATCGTCGCTGGCCTCATAGAGCGCGCTCACGTCCCAGCTCGGCTGCCGGTCCGACAGGCGGACGTGGCGGCGGCCCGCATAGGTGACGGCGCCCGCCGCGGTATCGGCGGTCTTCAGCAGATCGGTAGTCTTGGTGTCCTGAGTCACGCGCGCACCGCCGGTCAGGCGGAAGCGCGGCGTCACCTGGTAGCTGGCCTGGCCGAACAGCGCCCAGCTGGTGTTCACGTCGTGCAGGCGCACCCAGTTGTTCGGGTTGCGGCCGACGACGCCCGGGCTCAGGAACCAGGCACGCTGGTAGAATTCGGTGATGTCGCGGCTGTCGAAATACATGCCGCCGATCTGCCACTTGAATGCGCCGTCGCCGTTGCTGGCGAGGCGGACTTCCTGCGTCCACTGGTCGAGACCGCGCAGGCGGCCCATCGACTGGCCGCAATCGCGGCACGTGCCCGTCGCCGGATTGTAGCCGAGCTGGCTGAAGCCGCCATCGGTGTCGCCGCGGCTATAGCCCGAGCTGGTCTCGAAGGCCGTGATCGACGTCAGCATGACCGGGCCGAAATCGAAGCTGTTGTTCCACGACATGCCGTAGGTGTCATAGTCCTGCGGATTGTTCGCCGCCTCGTCATACTGGACCGTGGTGCGCGAGACGTTGCTGACGTCGTTCGAGCCCTTCTTGAGCCCGTTGCGCAGGAACAGCGTCGAGGTGCCGTGGTAGTTGCGCATGTGCGCCGAGAAGAGCGAAGTCCAGTCCTCGGTCGGCTTCACCAGCAACTGGACGCGAGCGTCGCGCTCGTCGAAGCCGCCCATCGCGTTCTTCTTCGGACGCTGGGTGCCGTCCGAGTTCGGACCGGCATAGGTGTTGTCGACATAGTTGTCGCGATGCTGGATCAGGCCCGAGACGCGGATCGCGACATTGTCGGCCAGCGGGCCGCCGATGCCGGCGTCGAGGCTGATGCTGTTGTAGCTGCCATAGCTCAGCGTGCCGCGGGCATCGAGGCCGTCCAGCGTCGGGCGGACGGTGTCGAACTTGACGATGCCGGCAGTGGTGTTGCGGCCGAACAGCGAACCCTGCGGGCCGCGCAGCACTTCGACGTGATCGAGGTCATAGACCGGGTTCGACTTGAGCACGACATGCTCGAGCACCACGTCGTCCTGGATGATCGACACCGGCTGCGAGGCGCCCAGATAGAAGTCGATATTGCCCAGGCCGCGGATATAGAAGCGCGGGAAGATGCGGCCGGTGGTGGTCTCCGCATAGAAGCTCGGCACCTTGCCCGAGAGCGAGAGCAGCGTGTCCTCGCCGCTGGCGGTGAAGTCGCGGGCGTCCTGGCCGCCGATCACGGCAACCGAGACCGGGGTGTTCCTCAGCGCTTCAGGGCGGCGCTCGGCGGTCACGACGATCTCGGTCGTGGGCTCGTCGGCGGCCGGGGCGGCAGTATCCTGCGCCTGCGCGGTCCCGCCCGTGACGAGCGCGCCGAATGCCGCGCCCAGGAATAGGGCAGATCTGGTGATGCGGATCTTCATGTGGTTCTTCCCTGCTGTGCGCCCGACGCGCAACAACGGCCACGACTCCGCATTCGCAGAATCGTGCCGCCGTCACGCCGGGCATTCTTGTTATCGAAGAGTGGCTCTCGCCCCCTGCAAGGGCGCCGTTAGGATCGGATTGTGTACGAACTATGACAAGTACCGACAAATTCTCGCAAGTGCAGCATGCGCATCTTACAACCGTCGATCCCGCGCGTCAGCCGTCCGCCTGGGCCGCCTCGATCGCCGCGATCGCGTTGACGTAGCGCTCCTCGCCCTGGCCCGAGACATGCGCCCAGCGGACTCCGCGGCGTTCCAGCTCCGCCTTGCTGAGATCGTAGAATTTCTGCCGCAGCTCCCGGGTGCCGAACATGCGCGTGCCGTCGGCCCGCCAAGGCATGTCGATGTCGAACAGGAGATAGAGATCGGCCGTCCCCCGCCATTCGTCGAACCAGGGATCGCGCTCGCCGAACAGCATGTCGGCCCAGACCGCGGTCATCAGCGGATCGGTGTCGAGCACCAGCGGCTTGAGGCCGGCGGCAACCATGGTGCGCGCGCCCGCATCGTGCGTCTTGGCGATCTCCAGCAAATCGCGCATCGTGAAGTCGATGCCCCGCGCCTCGGCATATTCGCGGCCATATTCCTCCACCACTTCGCCGCCGAGATACTCGGCGATACGCGGTGCCAGCGTGGATTTGCCGGTGCTCTCCGGCCCATGGAGACAGATGGTGCGCAACTTCATTCCCGTGCCTTCAACCAGTCGATCAGCCCCCAAGCGGAAAGGGCCAGGAATACGCAGTACAGGCTCGCCGTAAGCCACAAACCCTTCATGGCGAAAAGGGGTATCGCGAGCAGATCGACGATGATCCACAATACCCAGCATTCCCAGTTCCGTCGCGACTGGAGGATCTGCGCGGCAATGCTGAGCACCGCGATGCTGCCATCCCACCAGGGATAGGCCGCATCCGTGAGCCGGTGCATCGCATAGCCCCACAGCGCGATCACAATCGCGCTGCCGGCGACCCAGCCCGCGCGTCGCGGCCAGGCCAGGGTCTCGACGCGCACTTCCCCGCTCTCGGCGCGTGAACGCATCCAGTTCCGCCAGCCATAGAGATTGACCGCGAAGAAGAAGAGCTGGAGCAGCGCGTCGCTGTAGAGCCTTTCGCGGAAGAACACCCAGGCGTAGAGCGAGACCATCGCCAGCGCGAACGGATAGTTCCAGGTGCTGCGCCGGACGACCAGCACGACGTTGACGAAGCCGAGCAGGCTGGCAGTCGCTTCGATCGGGCTCACCGTTACCGGGTAGCAACAACCGCAATGGCGTTCCAGCGCGGATCCGAATGCCGGGCCATCCCGATCCGCGCCGGAATGGGCCTATTTCTTGAGGGCCCGGGCCGTCTGGGCAATGCTCCGCAGCCTCGCCTTGATCGTCGAATCGTCGACGGTCTGCGACATCGTGTCGGAATAGACCGCCAGAATCCCCAGATCGGATTTATCGATGGTCCTGAGATAGGCCGGAACCCCCAGGATCGCCGGCACTTCGTCGATCCTCAGGAGAGTCTCGAGATACCGGTCCATGCGCTGCTGGGTCGGCTTGTCGTAATGCGCCTTCGTGACCTCCTCGGCGCTCTCGTTGAGCTTGTGCAGGAATTCCTTTCCGGCATCGCTGTCGAGAAACTCGGCAATCTTGTCCCTGTTTCGCCACCCGATATACCCGATCAGCGCGGCAGCACCCCAAACCAATAACGGAATCGGCATTTTCCCTTCCCCCCAAGCGGAAATTTCGGAGGCTATATTCTCGGCGCGGCAGAGCTTAAGCTAGCCGGGAATAGAACCTCTTTGGGGGAATTCATGCGTCATGTCGCGGTGATCGGTTCCGGCCCGGCGGGCTATTACACTGCCGAAGCCTGTCAGAAGGTGTTCGGCGACCAGGTTCGAGTCGACATCATCGACCGGCTGCCCGTGCCCTTCGGGCTGATCCGCACGGGAGTCGCGCCCGACCACCAGTCGATCAAGGGCGTCTCGCGCCGCTACGAGGCAGTGGCGCTGACCGACAATGTCCGCTTCGTCGGCAACGTCACGCTGGGCAAGGACGTGTCGATCGACGAACTGCGCCACCTCTACGATGCCGTCGTCCTCGCCACCGGCGCGCCGCACGACCGCAAGCTGGACATTCCCGGCGCGGAACTGCCCGGCGTGGTCGGATCGGCGGCCTTTGTCGGCTGGTACAATGGCCATCCCGACTTTGCCGATCTCGATCCGCCGCTCGACGGGCCGGCGGTGGTGATCGGCAACGGCAATGTCGCGCTCGACGTCGCCCGGGTGCTGGCCAAGCACGAGGACGAGTTCGAGGGATCGGACCTGGTCAACCACGCGCTCCGGGCACTCCACGATTCGCATGTCGGCACGATCACCCTGCTCGGCCGGCGCGGGCCGCACCAGATCGCGATGACGCCCAAGGAGCTGGGCGAACTGGGCGAGCTCAGCCGCGCCGTGCCGGTGGTCGAGCCCGCCGACCTGCCGCCGGCGGAGGACGATGCCGTGCTCGATCCCGGCCAGCGCAAATCGGTGGGGCATCTGCGCCGCTTCGCCCAGGGCATGCCCGACAAGCCGGTGCGCATCGTCTTCGACTTCTTCGCCATGCCGGTGGCGATCGAGGGTGACGGCAAGGCGGAGCGGGTGATCATCGAACGCACCGCGCTGGGCCTGGACGGCAACGCGCACGGCACGGGCGAGACCTATGCGGTGCCGGCCAACCTGGTAGTGAGCTGTATCGGCTATCGCACCCCGCCGATCGACGGCGTGCCCTATGACGACAAGGCGGGGCGGTTCGCCAATCTCGACGGGCGGGTGCTGCCGGGCCTCTACGCGGTGGGCTGGGCCCGGCGCGGGCCGACGGGAACGATCGGCACCAACCGGCCCGACGGCTTCGCCATCGCCGAGAAGATCGCCGAGGATGTCGGCGACGGCGCCGGCAAGCCCGGCCGGCCGGGGCTCGACGCGCTGCTGGCGGGACGCGGCGTGGAGCTGGTCTCTTTCCGCGACTGGCAGAAGATCGACGCGGCCGAGATCGCCGCCGCCCGCATCGGCGCACCACGCGAGAAGTTCGTTTCGGTCGACGCGATGCTGGATGCGCGGAAAAGCTGATTCAGCGGCTTGCGTGACGCAAGCAGCGTGGTTATAGGCGCCCCCTCGCAGTCGGGGTTTGCTCCGGATGCGCCGGTCGGGGAATAGCTCAGCCTGGTAGAGCACTGTGTTCGGGACGCAGGGGCCGGAGGTTCGAATCCTCTTTCCCCGACCATTTTATTCCCGCTTTGATATACTCAGCCCTCCACGAGCCGGAGGTGCGGGCGCACCACCTTGGCGTCCTTCCGGTGAAACGCCGCTGGGCAGGGCGATTCGCTCTGGTGACAATCTCCGTCGTGACCGCAAGCGCACTGCCCGGCAGGCCCTGCTCAGGAAGCGCTGTCTTCAGAAGAAACGCCCATAGACGACCTGGATGACCTCTCCGGTCGTTATGTTGACCAGAAGCGCGTCGGGCCCGTAGCGCACCCACTCATAGCCGAGCGGCGGAACGTCGAGGCCGAACAGCCAATAGTCCGTCAGCCAGTAGTTCTGCGCCCAGAAGATCCCCGGCAGGATCTCGCCATAGGACCAGCGGCGATACTGGAATCCCCGCGGCGGATGATAGGGACCGATATGATAAGTGCGATCGGCGTTGAAGTTGTGGTTGTAATAGGGCCGATCGAGCTGGTTCGGGCGCGTCTGGGTGCCCTGGGGGCGTTCCAGGCGGGGATAGGCCATCGGCGGACGCTCCCGCTCGGGCGACGCCATGGGCCTCCCCCCGCCCTGATGATGGGCCTGCGCCATCGCCGGCGACACGCCGAGCGTCAAACCCGCGCCCGCACAGGCAAGCGCCAAGGCAGAACAGAACAGATTCTTGCGCATAACGATCTCCGTCACTGACTCGATCAGCTGGAATGTGGGAATGCCGCCCCCTCGGGGGCATACGTAGGATTGCGTAATTGACTCGTTGTTCCTGAGCGAGAACTCGTTGATTCTGCCCTTCGCTCGATTCGCACCCGCCCGGACGGCGCCGCCCCGCGCGGGCACCCATAGCTATCCGCGTCACGAAGTGTTCGGGCACGCCGATACCCGGCTTGGGCAAGCGGCCGAGTGCTGCTAGGCGCCCAATCATGCTTTCCTTCCGCGACATCACCATCCGGCTCGGCGGCCGTGCGATCATCGAGGGCGCGAGCGCCGCGATCCCGCCGCGCGCCCGAGTCGGCTTCATCGGGCGCAACGGCGCCGGCAAGTCGACGCTGATGAAGGCGATCGCCGGGATGATCGAGACCGACACCGGCTCGGTCGACATCCCGCGCAACGCCCGCTTCGGCTATCTCCGCCAGGACGCGCCGGGCGGCCAGACCAGCGCCTTCGACACGGTGCTGGAAGCCGATGTCGAGCGCGCCGCGCTGCTGCTCGAGGCCGAGACGCAGACCGAACCCGACCGGCTGGGCCATATCTATGAGCGGCTCGACCAGATCGACGCCTATGAGGCCCCGGCGCGTGCCGGACGCATCCTGAAGGGCCTGGGCTTCGATGAGGCGATGCAGGCCCGGCCGATGGACAGCTTCTCCGGCGGCTGGCGGATGCGCGTCGCGCTGGCTTCGCTCCTCTTCCTCAATCCCGACATCCTGCTGCTCGACGAGCCCAGCAACCACCTCGACCTCGAGGCGGTGATGTGGCTCGAAGGGTTTCTGCGCGCCTATCGGGGCACGATCCTTCTGATCAGCCACGAGCGCGACCTGCTCAACAACGTGGCGGACCATATCCTTCACCTCGATCGCGGCCAGACCACGCTCTATCCGGGCGGCTATGACGCGTTCGAGCGGCAGCGGGCCGAACGGCTGGCCCAGCAGGCGGCCGCGCGCGAGAAGCAGGTCGCCGAGCGCGAGAAGCTCCAGGCATTCGTCGATCGCTGGCGCGCCAAGGCGAGCAAGGCCAAGCAGGCGCAGAGCCGAGTCAAGGCGCTGGAACGGATGCAGCCGATCGCGGCAGTGGCCGAGGACCCCAGCCTCACCTTCCAGTTCCCCAATCCGGTGGGCCTGCGCCCGCCGCTGCTGACGCTCGACCATGTCGCGGTCGGCTATCAGCCCGGCAAGCCGATCCTCGCGCGCGTGGGGCTCCGCCTCGATCCCGACGACCGGATCGCGCTGCTCGGCCGCAACGGCAACGGCAAGACCACCCTCGCCCGGCTGATGGCCGGCGAATTGCCGGTGATGGAAGGCGAGATGACCACCGCCACCAAGCTGACGGTCGGCTATTTCACCCAGTATCAAGTCGAGGAGCTCGACCCGAAGGACACGCCCGTCGAGACGATGGGCCGAGTGATGAAGGGCGCGACGCCGGTGCAGGTGCGCTCGCAGCTGGGCCGGTTCGGCTTCTCGGGCGACAAGGCGCTCACCGCGGTGGGCAAGCTTTCGGGCGGCGAGCGGGCGCGGCTGGCGCTGGCGCTGGTGACGCACAATGCGCCCCATCTGCTGATCCTCGACGAGCCGACCAACCACCTCGACGTCGATACGCGCGAGGCGCTGGTCCAGGCGCTGGCCGAGTTCAAGGGCGCGGTGGTGCTGGTCAGCCACGACCGCCACATGCTCGAGCTGGTCGCCGACCGGCTGCTCCTCGTCGACGGCGGCACCGCCCGCGAGTTCGACGGCACGATCGAGGAATATGCCGCCTTCGTCGTCTCCGGCAAGGAGCCGGCGCCGGCCCCCTCGCCCGCCGCCGCGCCGGTGGACAAGAAGGAGGAGCGCCGCGCCGCCGCCCAGGCGCGCGAGGCCTCGGCCGGCCTCCGCAAGGCCGTGAAGGACGCCGAGGGCGAGATCGCCAAGGCGCAGCGGGCGCTGGCCGAAGTGGACGGGGCGCTGGCGGGCATCGCCTCGCCCGCGCTCAAGGGCCTGTCGATGGGCGAGCTGATGAAGCGCCGGGGCGAAGTCGAGGCGCGGCTGGAGGCGGCCGAAGCAAGCTGGCTCGAAGCGAGCGAGGCGCTGGAAGCGGCGAACTGAACCAGACGCTTCCGGTCGCGGAAGCTGGCGATGTTCGTACAGGGCCGCGCTCGCGCGCGGGCATATTGCATATGCTGCGCGAGAGCGGGCGTGACGCACGCGCGGACGCTTCGAGGCGCGGATGTTCGCGCAGATGCGGGTCTAGACGGTTCAAAGAGCGGCCTGGCGGCGATTCTAGGAACGTTAAGGGAACATTGGCGTGTAGGACAGCGGGTCCTCCCCGAGGGAGACGGGGCCTGCCTGCGCTAGCTAGGGAGGGGTAGAGCGCACCCGGCGATATCGCTCCCCGGAGATTACCCAACCAGCAGCTTGGCACTTATCCCCCTTCCGATAGGGGGGCCAACGGCCGTCATCCCCGCGCAGGCGGGGATGACAAGGTTTGCTGAATGAGTCCCGACCCTAGATAGGGTATCTGTCGATGGGATGAGCATCCCCAGCTTCGTTATGCCCCAGCGTTGGGTCGCCAACGCTGTCTATTTCCGCCCCGCCCACTTCCCATAGGCCGCCAGCGCCTTGGCGGGGCCGGCATTGTACCAGCTATAGCCGTTGCGGCGCTCCTGGCTGAGCGCGTTGACGTCGGTGTGGATCGAACGGTCGCGGTCGCCGAAGATCGGCCTGCCGGTCCGGATGTCGTAATAGCGCGACCAGATCGGGCCGGCGCCGGGCCGGTCGACCAGCTTGCGGCCGTCGGGGCCCTTCTCGAAGGCGACGCCGTGGATGGCGTGCGCCTCGATCCACGCCACCCCGTCCCGCACCGCCGCCTCGACCGCGGGAGACCGGCCCGCCTGCTTCATCAAGAAGATCAACAGGTCGGCGCTCTCATCGGAGGACAGGGCGGCCGGTTCGAAGTTGCGAGCCCCCGCGGGCGCAAGCGTGAGCGCATCGTGCTGCTGGCCCCAGATGGTGCGCTTGCCGTCGACGACCACCTGAGTCGCGAGGATCAGCCGGATCGCCTTGTCGCAGGCGACCCTTGCCTGCGCCGCGAGCGCTTCAGGCACGAAGCCGTAATCGTCGCGGCGACGCGCGACGTCGGCGAGCACCGTCACGACCGAGGAGAGCGCATCGTCGTTATAGGTGAGCGCGTCGTGATAGCCGCCCTGGAGCGGATAGATTTGCGGCCAGCCGCCATTGGGAAACTGCGCCTCCAGAAGATAGCGCACGCCCTTGAGGAAGGCCGCGCGATACCGCTCCCCTTCCGCCCCCGGCGCCATCGCCTGGACGCGGGCGAGGAAGCGCAGCTCGGAAGTGGTGGCGTTGTTGTCGATCGTGCCGACATAGCTCCACGCCTCGTCATCGCCGGTGCGCGCATTGGCGGGCAGATGCTCGACGGGGACATAATGCTGGCCCTTCACGCGGACCGGGCCGTCGCGATCGACATTCTTGCCCCAGCCGCCGGCGGGCGTCTGGAAGCTGACGATGTTGTCGGCGACACGGCGCGCCTCGGGCGTGGCATAGAAGGCCACGGCAAGATTGGCAGGCATGCCGCTGCCGCCCGACTTGCCACTGGGCGGCGGCGCGGGGACCTCGGCGAGGCCGGCGCGCTCGGCAGCGAGCGCGGCCTTGTCCGCGGCCATCAGCGCGCGCGAGCGGGTGAGATAGGCGCTCCAGGCGCCCTGCTCCGCCTTGGGAAGCGCGGCGATGCGCGCTTCGGTGATCGGCGCGGCCGGCGTCATCTGGCCGATCACTTCGACCGCCGCATATGCTACCGGTGTCATCGCTATAGCTGCGAGCAGAGCGATCTTTGCGATGCGAATCATGTCCCCTCCCGATTTGGATTTTGTCCGAGGATAACGGGTTTGGCGGGGAGCGCCAGCCGGGGCGCCGGTATCGACCGGCGCACGCCGTCGCGGCCGCCCCGATCGGAGAAGGGGCTCATCCGCTTGAGACAAGGATGGTCCACTGACCGTCATCCCGCGCAGGCGGGGATCCAGTGTCACGGGCGATGGAGCGGAGAAACCCTGGGTCCCCGCCTGCGCGGGGATAACGAGGGGGTACTTGCCCAAAGAGGAACAAGCGCCATCAGAGTATATCAGCTTCGCCGAACGAAGAACGGGCGAGAGGTTGCCCCCTCGCCCGCCCTGCATGACCCTGAACTGACGCGCCTACTCGTAGCGCAGGGCATGAACCGGATTGGTGCGCGCGACGCGGAAGGCATGGGCGCCGATGGTAAGCACCGCGATCACCAGCGCGAGCAGGCTCGCGCCGATGAACGGCACCGGCGTGAGCGCGATGCGCGCGTCATAGGCGTTGAGGAACTCGCGCATCAGCCACCAGGCGGCCGGCCAGGCGATGATGTTGGCGATCACCACGGGCCGGGTGAACTGCCAGACGAGCAGCCGCGCGATATCGGCGGTGCGCGCGCCCAGCACCTTGCGGATGCCGATCTCCTTGGTCCGCCGCTCCGCCGTGAAGGCAGCGAGGCCGAACAGGCCGAGACAGCCGATCACCACCGCCAGGATCGCGAACATGCCGAACATCTGCGCCCGGGCATCGAGCCGCTTATAGACCTGGGCGATCACTTCGTCGGCCAGAGTGGCGGCGAAGGGCACGTCGGGCGCATAGCGGCGCCAGACCTGCTCGATCCCTTCGCGCACCGGACGCGGATCGCCGTGGAAGCGCGCTACCAGCCAGTTCACGCTGTGCTTGTCGTAGAGGAACATGGTCGGCTCGATCGCCGTCCGCACGGTGCGGAAGCGCGCATCGGCGACGACGCCGATGATGGTGAGGTTCATCAGCCCCCCATATTCGTCCTTCACGCCATAGCGGATCGTCTTGCCGATCGCTTCCTGCGCGCTCTTGAAGCCCATGCGCTTCACGGCACCCTCGTTGACCACGATATGGCCGCCGCGCGCGACCAGCGCCTTCTCCGCCGCCGGATCCTCGGGGATCGGCGTGGTCATGTCGTCGGCCGGGCGGTTCTCCTCGAACACACGGCCGGCGATCACGCGAATGCCCATGGTGGGGAAGAAGCCGGCATCGACGCCGTAGACGCCGATGTCGACCGGATCGTGCCGGCCGGGCACGACCACCGACGTGAAGGAGGAGTTGCCGGTCACCACGCCGATCATCGTCCGCCCGACGGAATCGACGCCCGGCACCTTGGCGATCGCGCGGGTGAGCGCGTCGGCCTGGGGCTCCAGCGTCTTGGAGCCGATGCCGGCCAGCTGGATCAGCCCTGCCCGCTTATAGCCCGGATCGAGCGAGCGGGCGTAGACGTTCTGCGAATAGACCACCGCGGTGCAGATGATCAGGCCGATCGAGACGGCGAACTGGATCACGACCAGCACGCTGCGCAGGAGCCCCGAGCCCTCGGCATCCGCCGCGGACTTGTTCGCCTTGAGCACGCGCGCCGGCTGGAAGCGCGACAGGTAGAAGGCAGGATACAGCCCGCCCGCCGCGCCGACGAGCAGCACCAGGCCGACCATCGGCAGGATCAGCCCGCCATTGCCGAAATAATGCAGCTTGAGATCGGCATCGAGGAAGTTGCCGAACCAGGGCAGCACGATCTCGACCAGGGCGAGCGCGAGCAGCATCGCGATGGTGGCGAGCAGGATCGATTCGCCGATGAACTGCGTCATCAGCTGGCGACGGGTGGCGCCCAGCACCTTGCGCAACGCCACTTCCCGGGCGCGCTGGCTGGCGCGGGCAGTGGCGAGGTTGGTGAAGTTGATGCAGGCCATGGCGAGGATCATCACCGCGATCACCGCAAAGGTGATGATCGTCTGCACGTCGTTGCCGGGGGTCATCCCCGACCCGCTGGCACGGCCAAGATGGACGTCGGGCGCCGCGACCAGCTTGAAGGTGCGCTCGTCGCCCGGATTGTGCTTCTGGCCGTTGAAGGTGTCGTCCGGGATGTTGCGCTTCTTCCACGCCTCCAGCTGGTTGTTCACCGTGGCGACGTCGGCACCCGGGCGCAGCTTCACATAGACCCAGCCCGAGGTCCAACCCCAGCTGGTGAGATAGCCATTGCCCTCGGGGAACATGCTCGGGAAATCGACGCGGACGAGCATCCGCAGGTCCATGTGCGAGTTCTTGGGGAGGTCCTTGAACACGCCGGTGATGCGGTAATCGGCCTTCCTGCCGGAGGCCAGCAGCGTCAGGGTGCGGCCGACGACGTTCTTGGTGCCGAAGATCTTGTTCGCCTCGTCCTCGCTCAGCACCACCGTGCCCGGCCGCGAGAGCGCCTTGCGATCTCCCTGCGCCATCGGCAGCGCGATCGTGTCGAGAAACGCGCTGTCGACCAGCCGGCCCTCGTCGACCTGCCTGGCCTCGCCGTCCTTGAGCAGCGTGAGCGGTGGGCCGCCCATATAGGTGGCGCTCTCGATCTGCGGGAAATCCTTGAGCAGTGCCCCCTTGGTCACATAGGGGGCGCCCTGATTGTCGAACCCGTCGCCGGTGGTCTTGCTCTTGAAATAGACCTGGAACTGATAGGTGCGCTCCGCATCGGGCAGCCAATTGTCGTAGCTGCGCTCATACTGGACGTAGAGCAGGATCAGCAGGCAGGCCGCCAGGCCGATCGCCAGGCCGAACAGGTTGATGAAGGCATAGGTGCGGTTCTTCGCGAGCGCGCGCAGGCCGACCGTCAGATAGTTGCGCCACATGGGCTTTCTCCTCCCCCGGAGTTTCAGGCGGCGCGGCGGCGTTCCTGGAGGACGCGGCCGTCGAGCATGTTGACGATGCGGCCGGCATAGTCGGCATGCGCCGGCGAGTGGGTGACCATCACGATCGTCGAACCCTCGGCATTGAGGGTCTGGAGCATGTGCATCACTTCCTCGCCATGCTGGGTGTCGAGATTGCCGGTCGGCTCGTCCGCGAGGATCAGCTTCGGGCTGGCGACCAGCGCGCGGGCTACGGCGACGCGCTGCTGCTGGCCGCCCGAGAGCTGGCTCGGCCGGTGCTTGGCGCGATGGGCGATGCCGGTGCGGTCCATCACTTCCTCGACGCGGCGCTTGCGCTCGGCGGCGGGGACATTGTGATAGAGGAGCGCGAGCTCGATATTGTCGCGGACACTGAGCTCGTCGACCAGGTTGAAGCTCTGGAAGATGAACCCGATATTCTCCTTGCGGACATCGGCGAGCCGGCTCTCGCTCAGCCCCGCGACTTCCTGGCCGTTGAACAGGTATGACCCCGAGGAGGGGCTGTCGAGCATGCCGATCATGTTGAGCAGGGTCGACTTGCCGCAGCCCGATGGGCCCATGATCGCGACGAACTCGCCCGGGGCGATTTCGAGGTCGATCGCGTCGAGCGCCGTCGTCTGCACCGTATCGGTGCGGTAGACCTTGGAGAGTTCGCGCATCTGCAGCATCGGATTCCCTTTCTTTTCGGTCACTTGGTCAGGTCCAGGCGGGTCTTGTCGGTGAGGCCGGTATAGGGCGAGGTGATCACCTTCTCGCCGGGATCGAGCCCTTCGAGCACCTCGACGAAATCGGTGTTGCGGCGGCCGAGGCGCACGTTGCGTTTCTCCGCCGAGCCGCCGCCCGGCGCCACGACGAATATCCAGGCGCCGCCGGTGTCGTTGTAGAAGGCGCCGTTGGGGATCAGCAGCGCCGGAGCGGAATCGCCGAGCGTCAGGCGCGCCTGCATCGTCTGGCCACGCTGGAGCTGGGACGGCTCGCCGCCGGTGAATTGCAGGTCGACCTGGAACTGGCCGTTCTGCACCTGCGGATAGATCTTGGTGACCTTGGCGCCGTAGCGCCTGCCGTTCCAGTCGAGCGTCGCCTGCTGGCCGAGCTGGACACGGCCGAGATAGAATTCATCAACCCCGGCGATCAGCTTGTTGCGGCCGGGGCTGTCGATCTGACCGACGCGCTCGCCGCGGTTCAGCGACTGGCCGACCTGGACCGAAAAGCCCGAAAGCTGGCCGGCGACCGGCGCGCGCAGCTGGAGCGCGTCGAGATTGGCGCGGGCGATGGCAAGGCCCGACTGCATCGACTTCGCCGCCGCCTGCTGTTGCGAGAGCTGGCTGCCCTGGAGCCGGGCGTCGGTCGCCTGGCTGCGCCTGAGCGCGGCGAGGTTGCGCTGGCTCAGCGCGTAGTCGGCCTGGGTGTCGGCGAACTGCTTGCCCGAGACGAAGCCGCGATCGGCCAGCGGCTTCTCGCGATCATATTGGCGGCGGGCCTTGTCATAGACCGTCTCGGCCGCGAGCACGGCGCGCTCGTTGGACAGGCGCGTCTGGGCAAGCGCGAGTTCCTGGCTGCGCATGTTGTTGATCTGCTGCTCCACTTCGGTCTGGCGGGCGAGCGTGGAGAGCTGGAGCTCGGCATTGGAGAGCAGCGCGATCGGCTGGCCAGCGGCGACGGTAGCGCCGTCCTCGACCAGCATCTTCTCGACCCGACCGCCCTCCACCGCGTCGATATAGACAGTGAGCAGCGGCGTGACCCGAGCGCGCAGCGGCATGAAATCGTCGAACGTGCCCTTGGTGACGCTGGAGATGGTCACCCGGTCGGCGCCCACCGTCTGGCTCGTGCCCGAGGGTGCGAACCACCAGAATCCGCCCAGTGCGAGCAACAGCGCCGCGCCGCCGAGCGCGAGCTTGAGCCGCATCGACAGCCCCCGCTTCTCGACCAGCTGGTCCATCCCGCTTCCCGAGACGGCGCCCCCCTTTTCCTTCTGCATCCGTAACACCGTCATGCCCCCTGTCCTCGCAATTGCCATGCCAGCCGCATCTCCTGCGACGGCGTGTCGATGGCAGCCCGGCAAGTGTTCGATTTCGGACAGGCGCGTCCGGAATCGAACGCTATCCGTAACGATGCCATGCCGAGCTTGAGCACGGCATGGCCGCCGGCGCCGTCCACGCGCAGATCGACGCCGATGGGGCTGCGGAAGGTGCACAGGAGAAGGATCGCCGCCGCGACAAGCGCTCCCCTGCGTATTCCCCTGCCCGAGCGTTGCACGATTTCCTCCTCCGGCAGCCGCGCCGTTCATCGGAGGATCAGCATGAGCCGTGCCAAGTCGTTTCCAGGGGGGACCAGGGCTTGGCACACAAATTGATTGTCCGGTTCCGCACAGTATCTGTACGGGAGCGGGCAGCATGAGCGATCCGGAATTCGATTTCTGCGTCGTGATCGACGACGACGACGATATCCTGATGGCCTCGCGGCTGTTGCTGCGGCGCCTGTTCAAGGACGTCGAGGCAGTGCGCAGCCCCGAAGAGGCGCTGCCGTTGATCCAGGCGCGCGCGCCCGACGCGGTGCTGCTCGACGCCAATTTCGCGCGCGGCGCCACCGATGCGGCCGAGGGACTGGCCTGGCTCGACAAGCTGCTGGCTGTCGATCCCGAGATGGTGGTGGTGATGATCACCGCGCATGGCGGCGTGCAGGTCGCGGTGGCGGCGATGAAGCGCGGGGCGACCGACTTCGTCTCCAAGCCCTGGTCGAACGAGAAGCTCCTGGCGACGGTGCGGACCGCCGCGTCGCTGCGCCGCTCGCGCAGGGCCGTGGGAGGCAGGGCCGTCACGCCCGTCCCGGCGGCCGGCGCATCGCCCCTGCTCGGCGATTCGCCCGTCATGGCGCGCGTCCACTCGCTGATCGCCCGCGCGGCGCCGACCGACGCGAACGTGCTCGTGCTCGGCGAGAACGGCACCGGCAAGGAGCTGGTGGCGCGTGAGCTGCACCGCCAGTCGCTGCGCGCGGACCAGGGGATGCTGACGGTCGACCTCGGCGCGATCAGCGAGGACCTGATCGACAGCGAGCTGTTCGGCCATGTGAAGGGCGCCTTCACCGATGCCCGCACCGACCGGGTGGGTCGCATCCAGGCGGCGGACGGGGGCACGCTGTTCCTCGACGAGATCGGCAACCTGCCGCTGCGGCTCCAGCCCAAATTGCTCACCGTGCTCGAGCAGCGCCAAGTGACGCCGGTGGGCGCCAACAAGCCGGTGCCGGTCAATATCCGCGTGATCGCCGCGACCAACCTGCCGCCGGAGAAACTGCGCGACGAGAGCCATTTCCGCCAGGATCTGCTCTTCCGTCTCAACACGGTGGAGATCGACCTGCCGCCGCTGCGCGCGCGCCGCGAGGACGTGCCGCAACTGATCACGCACTATCTCCAGCACTATGCCAAGCGCTATGGCCGGCCGGTGCCCATATTGAGCCCGGCGGCGCGGATCGCGCTGCTCGAGCATGACTGGCCGGGCAATGTCCGTGCGCTGCGCCATGCCCTGGAGCGCGCGGTGATCCTGGCGCGCCAGGAAGCGCTGGAGCCGGAGGACTTCGCGCTCGTCCGGGCGATGCCGCGCCTCCCGGCCGCGGCGATCACGCCGCCGCCCCCGCAGCAGGGCGACGACCTCAATCTGGAGCGCATCGAGCGCCGGATCGTCGAAGAGGCGCTGAAGAAGCACGGCTACAATATCTCGCTCGCGGCCGCCGAACTCGGCCTGTCGCGCGCGGCACTCTATCGCCGGATGGAGAAGCATGGGCTTTGACCGGCGCTTCACGCTTGGCCTGATCGCCTGGATCGCAGCGCTGGCGGGGGCGCTGGCCGCCACCGCCCTGGCTCTCTTCACCCCAGGCCTGGGCGCGGCGCGGATCGTCGCGCTGCTGCTCGTGGCCGGCGCCGTCTGGGGGCTGTGGCGCCACGTATGGCGCACCAACTTCGCCGTCGCACGCTTCGTCGAGGCGCTGCGCTTCGACGATACCTCCGCCCGCTTCGGAGGCACGAGCGGCGGCGGGTTCGAAGTGCTGGGCGCCGCGCTCGACGACGCGATGGACCGGCTGCGCGCCCGCCAGATGGCGACGGCGGCCGAGATGCGCTTCCTCGAGGCGCTGGTCGACGACATGCCGGTGGCACTGCTCACCATCGACGGCGACGGCCAGGTCGCTCCCGCGAACAAGGCGGCCCGGCGGCTGTTCCGGAACACGCCGGGCACCCGGGCCGAGGACTATGCCGTCTATGGCGCGACGCTGGCCAAGCGGCTGGCGGGGGGCGCCGCCGCCGAGGAGATATTGCTGCTGGCAATCGAAGGGCGGACCCAGCGCGCGCTGGTCCGCTCGGGAACACTCGAACGGCTGGGGCGCAGCATCCGCGTCGTGACCGTGCAACCGATCCAGGGCACGCTCGACGCAGTCGAAATGGCGGCGCAGACCGACCTGGTGCGCGTGCTGACGCACGAGATCCTCAACTCGCTGACGCCGGTGACCTCGCTCGCCGCCACCGCGGCGGACCTGCTCGACGATCCCGATCTCGCCGCCAATCCGCGGATCGGCGATGCCCGCGCCGCAGTGTCGACGCTGGCCCGGCGCGCGCATGGGCTCGGCCATTTCATCGAGGCCTATCGCGCCGTGGCGCACACGCCGGAAATCCAGCGCCAGGTCTTTGCCGCCCAGCCCTGGGCGGAAGAACTGGGTCGCATCTTCGCGGCGCGCGAACCGGAGCTGCCGCTGGAGATCGAAGTGGCACCGGCGCGGCTGGCGATCGACGCCGACCCCGATCTGCTCGCACAGGTGCTGATCAACCTGCTCCAGAATGCGGCCCAGGCCATGGCCGGCCAGGAACACGCGCCCCGGCTGGCGCTGCGCCTGCTCTCCGGGCAGGAAAGGCTCGTGATCGAAGTGGAGGACAATGGGCCGGGCGTGCCCGGGGGCCTGCGCCAGGACGTGTTCCTGCCCTTCTTCACCACGCGCGCGACGGGCACGGGCGTGGGGCTCAACCTCGCGCGCCAGATCGTGGTGGCGCATGGCGGGAGCATCGAGATCACCGATGCTCCGGGCAGTGGAGCGCTGTTCCGGATCCTGCTGTAGCTTCCTCCCCCAGCCTGTCTGGAGAAGAGGAGGAGAAGGAACTATCTGGCGGGAAAGGCCGGGACGCCCGGCGGGATCGAGGTGCCGCGCCAACGCTCGACCACGCCCACCGCGATCTTGCCATCAGGGTGCTGCACGCGCTGGATCAGCACCGCGGCCTGCTGGCTGGTGCTCCCGATCGTCGCACGGGTGCGAACCCAGAAAGTACCCGAGCGGAAGCTGGTGCCCCAGGGCAGCGCGAGGTTCTGGTCGCTCAGGTCCTTGAGCGTGAGCTTGCCGTTGCGCTTGCGAATCTCGGCCAGCCGCTGCGCCGCCAGCGGATCGCGGAAGAGGATGCGCAGCATCTCGGGGTCCGCGGCGTTGAGGTTGATCGTCGTGGTGCCGGGCAAGGCAGTCACCAGTTGCTCCAGCCGCGCCGTCGCCTCCGGATCGAAGCCGGCCAGGCGCAGCGGACGGATATCGGTGACCGGGCCGTAGAGGCGGACATAGGTGATCGCCTTGACCACGTCGTCCTGCGAAAACCCCACTTCCTTGGCGATCGTCTGGAACAGCACGATCGCGCCGGCATCGCCCGCGCGCAGGGCGTTCAGGTTGAAGCGGCCCTCGGCGTCCGCGATCGCAAGGTCGAAGCTGCCGCCTTCGATCGGTGCGCCCCTCTCCGACAGGCGCGCCCAGGGCTCGGTGACATCGTCCTCGTTGGGCGCGACGACCATGTCGCGGCGGAGCGCCACCACGGCGGAAAGCTCGCCGCCGCGCACCACCGCCAGCGCACGCGCCGCCTCGCGCGTGCGCAGCGCGCGGTCAAGCGCCAATTCTTCGCGATTGATTAGCAATAGCACCAATCCAGCCGCAATCGCGACGAACATCAGCACGTTGACGAGGATCATCCCCGCGTCGTCGTCGCGGACCCGCTTCATTGCTTCGGATACTCCGCCTGGTCGGGCAGCGTGACGACCCGGCGCAGCGCGCCGGGTGCCCCGCCCGGCCCCAGCGCCTGAAGCTCGATCGCGATCGCGCGGGGCCATTTGTCCTTGTCCTCGTCGCGCAGCGGCCAGCGATCCGCCCAGGCGCCGCCGTCGAAGAACCGCCAGCGAACATGGGCGACGCCGCCGACCACCGTCTGCACCATCGCGCCCGATCCGCGGACGAGATTGCCGTTGGCGACCGAATATTGCAGCGGCACGGCGGGGCCGCCGAACCCTGGCGCGGCGCGCGTGAAGTTCAGCTTCTCGCCGCCGCCCGAGACGCGGCCGAACGCGATCTGATCGATGTCGCTCGACACCACGAACAACGCGCGCTGGAGATCGGCGAGGCGATCGAGCCGCTTCTCGGTGCGCCCCTGCACCTTGATGATGCCGTCGACCAGCGCGAGGCCCGCCACGGCGATCAGCGCGAACAGGCCGAGCGAGATCATCAGCTCGATCAGCGTGAAGCCGCGCTCGCCTTCCCCCTCCCCGTCATCTCCGCGAGGGCGGGGACCCCGGGTAACGGCCGAAGCCGCTGCCGGCCCCGGCGCACCGCCTTTGCGGAGATGACGGCAAGAGACGGACATTGCCGGTCGAACCTAGGAACCCGAACTCGTCGCCACGGGCGTGTAGCCGGTCTCGCCCGCGACGAGGATCGCGAAGTCGCGGGCGACCGAACCGTCGGTGCGGAAGCGGACCGGGCCGGTGACGCCGTGGAAGCCCTTGGCATCGAGCAGCCCGTCGAGGTTCAGGCGATTGTCGGCACGCAGCGTGTTCGCGATGCCGGCGGCATCATAGGTGAGCGCGGCGATCATGCCCGCCTCGCCGCCGTTGCGCGCCTGGAAGGCGCTGGCGAAGGTTCCGAAGGCGTTCGGATCCGGGCTGGCGAGCCAGGCACCGTCCAGCGCCGCGAGCGCCGCCGGGCGATTGTCGAGCGCCTGAAAGGTGCCGAGGAGCTGGACACCCGTATCCTTGAGCGCGCGCGCCGCCGCGAGCACGGCCTCGCCGCTCCCGGGCAGCAGCACGGCATCGGGCGCCTCGCCGGGATTGGGCAACGGCTGGCCCGGCTTCACTTGGAGCAGGCGCACGGTGATGCCGATCTCGCCCTCGCTCTTGCCGGCGGCGATCGCGGCGGCGGCGCTCCAGGGCGAGCCGTCGTCGATCATCGTCACGGTCTTCACGCCCCGCGTGCGGGCATAGCGCAGGATCGCGGTTGTCACCTGGCCTGCGGTGATGCCGAAGATCCAGGTGCCCGGCGCGCGCAGCACCGAATCGTTGCTGAATGCAATCACCGGCACGCGGCCGGCGATGGTGCTGGAGACGGCGGGGACTTCCTCCGCCGAGAGCGGGCCGAGGATCAGCGCGGGCTTGAGCTTGAGTGCCTGGGCAGCGGCCGAGGCAGCGCCGGCGGCGGCACCCGCCGTGTCGAAGCTCTGCACATAGGCACTGTTTTCCGCGAGCAAGGCGGCCTGGCGCATGCTAAGGCCCAGCCGCGCTCGCGGGCCCGTGAGCGGCAGCAGCAGGGCGATCGGGCGCTTGTCCTTCTTGTCCGCCGCGAACACATGCGAGGGAAGCACGACCGATGCCGCTGACGCGACCAGGCCCGATTGCAGCGACTTCAGCAGGGTCCGTCGATCCATTGCCGACTCTGGGAGGGGATAGCGGGGCACGGCGGTCTATTATCCTCTTCGCCCTGATCGGCATAGGGGCGTATCTGCTCGCGCTGCTCGTGACGATGCCGGCGAGCGTGATCTTCCGCAACACCGTCTGGCGCACCGGCGTGGCGGGCACGGTGTGGAACGGCGAGGCCGGCATCGCCGGCGGCGCAACCTTCGCCTGGCACTTGGCGCCGTTGCGCTCGCTCACCAGCCTCGGCTTCGCGGCCGACTGGAAGGCGACCGGGCCGGATACCGATCTGGGCGGGCAGATGCTCCAGCATCTGGGCGGACGGACGGTGCTCGACCATGTCAGCGGCTCGGCCGATGCGAGCCTGTTCCGCGCGCTCCAGCCCAACCTGCCCTTCACCTGCAACCTGACCTTGCAGGTCGAGATGCAGCGCATCGCCAGCGGCGGCGGCGCGCGCATGGCCGAGGGCAAGGTGACTACCGATCCGGGCAGCTGCCGGGCGAAGAAGGGCGGCGGGCCGGTGGCGGTGCCGGCGCTGCTGATCACCGCCGAGCATGTCGGCGACCGCACGACGATCCGGGTGGCCCCCTCGACCCAGCGGCTGAAGACGCTGATGACCGCCGTGCTGCGCGAGGACGGCGCGCTCGACATCGCGATGACGCCGGAAGGCGCGGCGGTGCTGCCGTTCATGGGCCTGCCAGGCGGCGCGAACATCCAGGGGCAGATGTGATCTCTCAAATCCTCCCCCGGCAAGCGGGGGAAGGAACCCGGATCAAAGGCCGACCAGATTGTTCAGGTTGATGATCGGCAGCAGGATCGCCAGCACCATCATCAGCACCAGCCCGCCCATCACCAGCAGCACCAGCGGCTCGACCAGCGCGACCAGCGTGCCGACGATCGCGTCAAGCTCGCGCTGAAGCTCGTGCGAGGCGCGGTCGAGGGCAGGCGCGAGACGGCCGGAGCTCTCGCCCGACGCGACGATCGCGACGAGCATCGAAGGGAAGACTCCCGCCTCGCTCATCGCGGAGCGCAGGCTGATGCCTTCCCGAACCCGGGCCGCGACGCCGAGCGCCCGCTCGCGCACCCAGCGATTGGGCGTGACCGCCGCCGCGGCATGCAGCGCGTCGACCAGGGGAACGGCGCTGCCGACCAGCGTGGCCAGGCTGCCGGCGAAGCGGGCGGCGCTGAGCTGGCGGCTGAAGCGGCGGAACGGACGCCGCTCCGAGAAGAAGCGATCGATGCGCAGCCGATTGGCCGGCACCCGCGCCCAGCGAAAGAAGACCAGCGCGACGACGGCGAGGCCGAGCAGCAGGTACAGCCCGAAATTCTGGAGGAACCAGCTTACTGCGATCAGCGCCTTGGTGAGGAACGGCAGGTCGGCGCCGCGCGAGACGAACACCTTCACGATGTCGGGGACGATATAGACGAGCAGCAGCGCCATCATGCCGAAGGACACGAGCGCAAGCAGCGCGGGATACATCAGGGCGAGCTGAAGCTTCTGGCCGTTCGCCTGGCGGTTCTCGACGAACTCGGCGAGGTGGTTGAGCACGTCGGGCAGCTTGCCCGACGCCTCGCCCGCCGCGACCGAGGCGCGATAGAATTCGGGAAAGGCCCTGGGATGCTGCGCGAGCGCCGCGGCGAAGCTGCGGCCGTCGAGAATCGCGGCGCGCACGCCCAGCAGCAGCGAGCTGGTCGGGGCATGCTCGGACTGAGTGGCGACCAGGCGCAGCGCTTCCTCGATCGCAATGTCGGAACCGACCAGCGTGGCGATCTGGCGCGTGACGGTGGCAAGCGCCTTGGAGGACAGGCCGGCGCGGCGGAAGCGCGGGAGCTGGATGCTGCCGAAGCTGGCGCCCTTCTCGGCGGCGACTTCGACCGAGAGCGGCAGCAGCGCCTGCTCGCGCAGCAGCGCGCGCGCCGCGGCGGGGCTGGAGGCCTCGATGATGCCCTTTCTGGAAGCGCCGGCCTTGTCGGCGGCGCGGTAGGCAAAGGCGGGCATCGAAAGCTCTCCAGGCGTGAACGCCGCGCGGAACGGCGGCCGAGCTTAAGCACAGGTGCGCAGCGGAGGACAGACCGGTCGTGCAGCCGCATCGTAGCGACAAAAGCTGCCGTTGCTCCATTTCGGAGCCAGAATGGTATAAATAAATAAGACCGTAATGGATAATGAGTCCGGCACCATTAGAATATAATGGACATCTAAAACTGAAATCATCAAATCAAAATGGACAAGACTCCAAGATATATCTGGCACAACATCCCGTATTACTCCTGAGCCATCGCCGTAGAATGGCAATTCTGACAGGAGACCATGATGACAACCTATGCCGATTTCGACCAGTCGAAGATCAACGCCGCCCTTGAAGCCGCGCGAGAACATGCCGGTGCGGGCGCGGACACCGCGCTGGAAAGCGCCGGTCTGTCCACGATGGACATCTACGCCGCCACCGAATTCGCGGTCAGCGCCGGCTGTATCTCCGTCAAGTCCCAGAACGGCAAAGTCTGCCTCAACTTGCCGCTCGTCGGCAATTACTGCCTTCCGGTCCCGAGCTGGATCCCGAGCGGAGCCGAATTGCAGGCATGCATCAGCCTCTGCACGACGTGGGGGATTCCGACCGGCGTGAAGCTGACGGTTTCGTTCAACGGCTCCGTCATCTTCACCAAAAAGTTCCTGAAGTGCTGAGCTGACGCCTGCCGGCGGGCGTCAGGACTCTTCCTTGGTCACGCGCGCAACTTCCTGGACGGTCGTGACGCCCGCCTTCACTTTCGCGATGCCGTCGTCGAGCAGGCTGGGATTGTCCTTGCGGGCATAGGCTTCGAGCTCGGCCTCGGACGCGCCGTCATGGATCAGCTTCTGGAACTTCTCGTCGACCGCGACGACTTCGTAGAGGCCCGCGCGGCCCCGATAGCCTTCGCCGTGACATTCCGCACAGCCGACCGCGCGCCAGATCTTCTTGCCGGGCTTGATCGCGCCGCCGAGCAGCAGCGAGTCCGCCTCGCTCGCTTCGTCCTGCTTCGCGCAATTCTGGCAGAGCTTGCGGACCAGGCGCTGGGCGCACAGACCCACGACCATCGGGGAGAGCAGGTAGCGCTCGACGCCCATGTCGATCAGCCGCGTCACCGAGCCGACCGCGCTGTTGGTGTGCAGCGTCGAGAGCACGAAGTGCCCGGTCATCGACGAGCGGACGGCGACCTGGGCGGTCTCCTGATCGCGGATCTCGCCCACCATGATCACGTCCGGATCCTGCCGCAGGATCGCGCGCAGGCCGCGGGCGAAGGTCATGTCGGTGCGCGGGTTGACCTGGGTCTGGCCGATGCCCGCCAGCTCATATTCGATCGGATCCTCGACCGTCATGATGTTGCGCTTGCGGTCGTTCAGGCGGTGGAGCGCGGCATAGAGCGTGGTCGTCTTGCCCGAGCCGGTGGGTCCCGTGACCAGCAGCATGCCGTGCGGGCGTTCGAGCAGGCGCGTGAACACGCCGCGATCGCGCTCGCTCATGCCGAGCACTTCCATGTCGAGGCGCAGCGACCCCTTTTCGAGCAGGCGCATCACCACCCGCTCGCCATGCTGGGTCGGGATCGTGGAGACGCGGGCATCTACGTCGTGGCCGCCGATGCGCAGCGTCACGCGGCCGTCCTGGGGAATGCGACGCTCGGCGATGTCGAGCTTCGCCATCACCTTGATGCGGCTGACCAGCAGCGGCGCGAGCGCGCGCGGCGGCTCGATCATGTCGCGCAGCACGCCGTCGATCCGGAAGCGGACGACGAGGCGCTTCTCCTGCGTCTCGACATGCACGTCCGAGGCGCCCTCGCGCACCGCCTCGAGCAGCAGCGCGTTGATCAGGCGGATGACGGGAGCGTCGTCGCGCGTGTCGAGCAGATCATCGACCGAGGCAGCGCTGTCGGCGAGCGCGGCCAGGTCCATGTCGCCCAGATCGATGTCGGCGGCGGCGCCGGCGCCCGAATAGGCTGCGCTCAGGGCCGCGTCGAACTGGTCGTCGGGCACCGGGACGAAACGCGCGGCCGGGGCGAGGCGCTGAACCTCGAGCAGGCCGTCGAGCGCGGCGCCCGTCTTGTGGACGCACTCCACGCCCGTATCGGTGACGCGCAGCAGCACGCCGTTCCGGCGCGCGAAGCCATAGGGCAGCGTGACGGGGGCCTCGTCGGCGAGGATCAGCATCTCGTTCATCCGCCGAAATCCACGGTGGCGCTGACCCGGCCGGGCGCCGCGGCCTTCTGGAGGTCGACGCGCTTGATGCGCAGGCTGCTGGTCACCGAAAGATCGGCAAGCCAGGCCATGACCGAATCATAGCCGCCGTCGGCGATCGTCGCACGCGCGCCGCCCGGAATCGGCGCGACGGTGGCGGCAAGGCCAAAACCGGGCGCCGATCCCGTGATCACTTCGGCGGGCGAGCCCTGGCGGCGCTGGGGCTGGCTGGCGTTCAGCGTGCCCGCCGCGCGGATGCGGGCAGTGAGCGTCTCATAGGTACGGATGTCCTGCAGCGCGGCGGCCCGGGCGGACTGGAGCGGCTTGATCACGCCGAAGACCAACACCAGCGCAGCGAGAAACAGGGCGAGGCCGCCGAGCATGACCTGCTCGCGGCGGCTGCGGCTGCCCCACCAGCCGTCGAAGCGGATCAACGCGGCGTCGAGCGCCGGCATGCGGGCGAGAATCAGTCTCATGCGGCGCTCGCCGTAATACGGATCGCGCCTTCGGGCGAGCGCACGACCTGCGCCCCTACCCCGGCTCCCTTGAGCGTCGCTTCGATCCGCGACACCAGACCCGCATCGGGCGAGGCGTCGAGATCGAGCGTGAGCAGCTTGCCCTGGAAGGTCATCGCCCGCACCACGAACGCGCCGGCGAGCGGCTCGAGCGCAACGGAAACGCGGTTGACGAGCGGCAGGAAGGGCTGGGGCACCCGGGCGCCGCCGCCCGCCGGCAGCATGCCGGTGATCGAATTGGCGAGATCGTCGCCCAGCGCCACGCCCGGCGCGGCGAGCGAAGCCGTGGCGCGCGCCTCCGCCTCGCGGCGATCGGCGATGCTCCGGAGCATGATCACATCGCCCAGCGCGATGACGACATGCGCGGCGGCGCCGATCGCGGCAACCCAGGCGAACTTGCGCCACAGGCCCGAACCCGCCGCCTTGCGCACCGCATAGGCGCCCTGGCGCAGGTTGAGCGCAGCGACCGCGGCGGCGGCAGCAGGCCCGAAGGCGGAAGGGTCGAGCGTGGCCGCGCCCTGCTGCATGTCGTCGGGCAGGCGCTCGCCATAGCTGGTCACCGCCGGGCGGGCGGCAGCTTCCCAGGCGGGCCGGAGCAAGGCGGCGGGAACTTCGAAGCCCGTCCCCTCCGCATCGCGCACCGCGGCGCGGCCGCCGGCCTGCGACACCGCCCAGCCCTCGGCCGGTCGCGGCAGGGTCAGCACGTCGGGGACCATCGCGGCATGGCCGATGCCGGCCTCCTCCGCCTGGGCGACCCAGCCCGCCATCGTCTCGTGGCGGACGACGCCGACCAGATAGCGGCCCGGTGCGATCGCCTCGCCCAGGGCAAGATGCACCGAATCGACCGGCTCGGCGATTCGATCCTCGATCGCGAAAGGCAATGCGGCAACGCGGCGCGCATGGCTGGGCAGCGGCAGATCGACCGCGAGCAGCCGCACCTGGCCAGTGGGGACGAGAATGGTTGCGGGCCAGTCCCGCACGGCTATGATCAGGCGGTCACCCGCCAGCGTCCACACGCCCGCGGCGGGCGGCTCGGATGGGTCGGACACACCCCTGGTGTTTGGCCTGGTGTTCGGGCTCATTGTCACATTTGCTTCATGGGCAGGACGCATGGGGCGGGGATGCGCATAGTTTTGAAACAGTTCTGTGACATCGCACCTAAGGTGCGCAACCGCAAGCACGCCGTTCCCGACGGCGAGGCCGGCCTCACGCTCATCGAAATGATGATCGTGCTGGTGATCATCGCGATCGTCGCGGGGCTGATCGCGATGAACGTGATGGGCCGGCCGGACGAAGCCAAGGCCACCGCCACCAGGAGCAACATCGCCACCATTTCGGGCGCGCTGAAGATGTACCGGCTCGACAATGGCGACTATCCCACCACCGAGCAGGGCCTGAAGGCGCTGACCGAGAAGCCGACCGCGCCACCGGTGCCGTCGACCTATCCGCAGGGCGGCTATCTCTCTGCGCCGGCGCTCGATGCCTGGGGCAAGCCCTATGAGTATCGGTCCGAGGGCGGCAGCTTCACGATTCGCTCGCTCGGCAAGGACGGCAAGCCCGGCGGCGAAGGCGTGGACGCCGATATCGAAGGCAAGGGCTGACCCCGATGCGGGGGGCCGACATCGCGATGCGCGGTCGCCCGTCCGAGGCAGGCATGACGCTGATCGAGATGATGATCGTGCTGGTCATCATTGCGGTGATGGCGGGCGCGGTGGCACTCGGCATGGGTTCGGTGACCCGCGCGCCCAGCGTGGAGACCGAGGCGCGCCGGCTCGCGACGCGACTCCAGGCTGCCGCCGACGATGCGATGCTCGCCGACCGGACGATCGCCTTCACCGTGCAGAAGAACGGCTATGGCTTTGCGACGATCGGCGCCAACGGCAAGGCCATGCCGCGCACCGACGACGCATTCGGCTTCCACAAGCTGCCGGGCGGCATGGTGATGACGCTGAGCGTCAAGCCGCCGGTCGTGCTCGGCGTCGACGGTGCGGGGAAGCCGATGCAGGCGGTGATCGAGAGCGGGCAGCGGCGCTGGACCGTCGTCTATGACGGGATGACCGTCCGCGCGTTCCCGGCGGTGGCGTCGTGATGGCCGGGGCTGTCGATCATGACGGCGAGGCCGGCTTCTCGCTGATCGAGGCGCTCGTCGCGCTGGCCGTGCTCGCCATCGCCACCGTCGGGCTGATGCGCACCGTCGAATCGCACATCGATTCCACTCGGGCGATGGAGCGCCGCACCACCGCCATGTGGGTCGCGGAAAACCGCATGGCCGAATTGCAGGCCAATGCCCCGGGCAGCGACCAGGTGGAGATGCTGGGCCAGCAATGGCGGGTCGCGGTGGAGAAACGGCGGACCGACGACCCGGAGATCGAGCGCGTCCGCATCGAAGTGTTCGCCGGCACGGAGAAGAGCGCGCTTGCATCGCTCGACGGCTTCGTGGACGGACGCAAGCTGTAATGGCCGCCCTCACCCTCACTCCGCGCCAGGCGCGCATCGGGCTCAACCTGTTCACCGGCGCGATGGTCGTCTCGGTGGCGGTGGCGCTTGCGGGCCTCACCTGGCGGATCGCCGGCCATGCGGGCACCGGCGCGATCAGCGTATCTTCCGGAAGCGGCGGCCCCGCGGCGGTGCCGGATATCGGAGCAGCGGTGGCGCTCGCGCCGTTCGGCAAGGCGCCCGCCTCGGAAGCGGGCCAGGTGACCGGCCTGCCCCTCGAGCTGAAGGGCGTGATCGCGGCGGGCCCCGCCGAACGCTCCACCGCCTTCATCTCGGTGAGCGGACAGCCGCCCAAGAGCTACAAGGTGGGCGACACCATCGAGGGCGCGACGATCCAGTCGATCCTGCCCGACCGGGTGATCCTGGCCAGTGGCGGGCGGAGCGAGTTCCTCGCCTTCCCCGATCCGACGCTGACGCCCGAGCAGCGCCAGGCCGCCGCCGCCGGCCGCCCGCCCGCGCCCGCCGCCAACCCGGTGACCGCGCCGGCCCGCACGGCGGGCGGCCCGCCCGCGCCCACCGCGGCACCGCCCCAGGCGACGGTGGCCGGCATCCTCCAGCGCTTCGACGCGACGCCCGTCTCCGGCGGCTACCGCATCGGTGACAATGGCCCGCCGGGCATGGTGGCGGGCGACGTGATCCAGTCGGTCAACGGTACCGCCCTGTCCGACCCCATCGCCGCCCAGGGCGCCTTCGCGGCGGCCCAGACGAGCGGCTCCGCCCAGATTCAGATCCTGCGCGACGGGAAGCGGCTGACGCTTACCGTGCCGCTCCGATAGAGAGACTCCCCGTGAAGATTCGCTCCGCCATCGCCGCCCTCGCGCTCGCCGGGATCGCCCTCGACACGGTCGCCGTCGCCCAAACGGCATCCAGCTCCGCGCCCGCCCCGCAGGATGCGGGCACCGGCGACGTGGTGGTGAACATGCGCGGCGTCGAGATTTCCGACGTGGCCGACCAGATCTCGCGCATTACCGGGCGCACGCTGATCCTCGATCCGGCGGTGAAGGGCGTGGTGACCGTCACCTCGTCGACGCCGCTGTCGCCCCAGGGCGTGTGGGAGCTGTTCCAGTCCGTCCTGCGCGCCAACGGCTTCGCGGCGGTGCGCTCGGGGCGTGCCTGGCGAATCGTGCCGGCGGCCAATGCGGTGCGCGACGGCGGCATCCCCAGCCGAGGCGTATCGGGCCAGGAACTGGTGACCCGGATGGTGCGGCTGCAGAACGTGCCGGCGGCGGACGTCGCCCGGGTGGTGCGCCCGCTGGTCGCGACTTTCGGCAGCGTCGAGCCGCTGAGCACGCCCAATGCCGTGGTCATCACCGACTATGCCGACAATGTCCGCCGCGTGGAGGCGATCGCCCGCCAGCTCGACGGCGGCAGCGGCGCGACCTTCTTCACCCTGGCGATGAAGAACGGCAACGCCACCGACGTGGCCCAGTCGCTCCAGACCGTGCTGGGCGAAGGCACCCGCGTGGCGGCCGATGCGCGCAGCAACACGGTGATCGTGCGCGGCACGCCGGCTTCGGTCGCCGAGGCACGCAAGATGCTGATCTCGCTCGACCAGCCGGGCGGCGCGACGCCGATCACCCGCATGTTCCGCCTGAACTATGCCGATGCCGAGACAGTGACCGACGTGCTGCGCGGCGTACTCGGCCAGGGCGAGAGCGCCGACAATCCGATCGCGACCAGCCTGGGCAGCAACAGCAATTCAAATCCGTTTGCGCGGCTGAGCCAGAACAACCAGAATCTCTCGGCGCTGCCCAACAGCTCGGCCTCGACCAGCGGCGGCATCGGCAGCGCGATGCAGAGCGCCAGCACCACCGGCACGACGATGCAGAGCGTGCAGACGCAGACGCCCAAGGGCTTCGTCACGCCCGAGCTGACCGTGCAGCCGGCGCCCGAGCTCAACGCCGTGGTGGTGCGCGGCACGCCGGCCGCCATCGCCTCGATCGAGCCGCTGATCACCGATCTCGACGTGCGCCGCCCCCAGGTGCTGATCGAAGCGGCGATCGCCGAGATCACCGGCGACGACGCGGAAGCGCTGGGCGTGCAGATCGGTACCAGCGGCGCGGTGATCAACCAGGTGAAGGGCGTGGCGACTTCGTTCACCCAGTCGGGCGTGTCCCTGGGCCAGATCCTGACCGCGCTCAAGGTGCCGGCGGCTGGGGCAATCGGCACCGGGCTCAACGCCAATATCGCGATCGGCAACGATTTCTCCGTGCTGGTCCAGGCGCTTGGCACCTCGACGCGGGCCAACCTGCTCTCCACTCCGCAGATCACCGTGCTCGACAATGTCGCGGGCGAGTTCGTCTCGGGCCAGAACGTACCGTTCCTCACCGGCTCGATCCTGACCAATTCCTCGACCGTGAACCCCTATACCACGATCGAGCGCAAGGACGTGGGCATCACGCTGCGGGTGCTGCCGCGGATCAATGCGGGCGACACGATCCGGCTCCAAGTGAACCAGGAAGCCTCGTCGATCGCCGAGGCGCAAACCCAGGCAGCGTCCGACCTCGTCACCAATCGCCGCGCGATCACCACTACGGTGCTCGCCGACAATGGCCAGACGATCATCCTCGGCGGCCTGACCGCGGACGATTATCAGGACACGCGCCAGCAGGTGCCGATCCTGGGCGACATCCCGATCGTCGGCGAGCTGTTCAAGAGCCGGCGCGAAACGCACCAGAAGCGCACGCTGTTCATCTTCCTCAAGCCGACGATCCTGCGTGACGGCGCCGATGCGGCTGCGGCGTCGAAGGACCGCTACAACCGCCTGCGGGCGGACGAGCTCGCCAATTCCAAGCGCGGCAGCCTGTTGCTCGCTCCGCCGACGCCGCGGCTGACGGTGGAGATCGACGGGATCTACTGAGGGGCCGCCCTCCGCACGGACGACATGCTGCCGAACCTCCGTCTTCGACCGCACAAAGGCAGTCCTGATGATGCGCATTCTGATGCTTGCCGTGACGCTCCCGATTTCGGCGGTTCCATCGGGGGCGCCCATGACTGCGGCGCCGGGGCAGGACGCCGTGCTGCTACGCGAGTTCATCTATCGGACGGCACCCTACCCCCAGAGCCATGCCTCGACGATCGTGCAGACCCTGGACGGCACGCTTGCCGCTGCCTGGTTCGGCGGCACGCACGAACGGAATCCCGACGTCGAGATCTGGTTCGCGCGGCGCGGCGCAAAGGGCTGGGAGACGCCGAAATCGGTCGCCAACGGCATCCAGCCGGACGGCACCCGCCTGCCGACCTGGAACCCCGTCCTGTTCCAGGACCCGGCCGGCCCGCTGCACCTCTATTACAAGGTCGGCCCAAGCCCTCAACGATGGTGGGGCATGGTGACCACCTCCACCGATGGCGGGCGCCACTGGAGCGGTGCGCGGCGGCTGCCGGCAGGCATCCTTGGCCCGATCAAGAACAAGCCGGTCATACTGCATGGCGGCGCCTGGCTTTCACCGTCGAGCACCGAGGACGAAGGCAGCGGGCGCTGGAAGCTGCATTTCGAGCGCAGCGAGGACGCCGGCGGAAGCTGGTCGACAACGGGCCCTGTTGATCCCGACACGCGCTTCGATGCCATCCAGCCCAGCATCCTGTTCCTTCCCGGCGGCAAGCTGGAAGCGATCGCCCGCACGCGCGAGGGTGTGCTGGCGGCAACCCAGTCCGCCGACAATGGGAAGAGCTGGGGCAAGCTGTTCGCGGTCGACCTCCCCAATCCCAATTCGGGCACCGATGCCATGACGCTGAAGGACGGGCGCCAGCTGATCGTCTATAATCACGCCGCCCAACTACCCGAGACGCCCGGCTCCGGCAGACGCTATCCGCTCAACATCGCGATGTCGCGCGACGGAGTGCACTGGCGCCCGGCGCTGACGCTGGAAACCGAACCGCTGCCCGACGGCTATGCCTATCCGGCGGTGATCCAGTCGACCGACGGGCTGGTGCACATCACCTATACTTGGGATCGGCAGCGGATTCGTCACGTCGTGGTCGATCCGACGCGCCTGAAGGACTAGGTTGGGGACTTATTCAGCTAACTCCGTCATCCGCGCCTGCGCGGGGATGACGAAGGAACATCAGATACTTGTTTGAGTTCTCAACCTAGGGCACAACACTAGGGCACAACACGTATGGACGTCCCGCCGCGCCGACCAAAGGTCGCAGGCATCCCTTCCAGCTATTGCCCAGGCTCTCCCGACCCCGCCGGCTCGATCGGCAAGGGCACGCGCACCCGCTCGCTGCCGCGTGTGAAGAAGGCCGCGTCGATCGCAAGGCCGGCGAGGCTCCAGCCGTCAACGCTCTCCCCGATCGCGAGCGTGCGGGTCGCGCCGTCGCCGGCCTTGACCAGCGCCACGGCATCGACGTTGAGCCGGCCGACAATGCCCACCAGCCGGGGGGCGTCGGCGGGTGCTTCGGCGGGCTCCGCGGCGCCGAACAGCGGCCGCTCATAGACGCGCGCCAGCGCCGGCATCGTGCCGGCACCGATCGGCGCGGGAACGGGCGCGGCCCTGGGTCTCCTGTCGGCCTTGCCCGGCAGCAGCAGCACAACCGGCATGGCAATCGCCAGCGCACCGGCGGCGGCGAGCGCGATGCCCTCGGGGCGCGGCTTCATTGCCATGCCGCGACCACCTCGCCGATCAGCCGCACACCGCCCTCCGGAATCGGCTCGATCCGCCAGCTGCGCATTCGCATGAGCGGGCGGCCGCGCTCCAGCGCATCGGCAAGCACGACCACTGCCTTCTCCGCGCCCGAGACGCGGATGCGCAGCGCCGCCACGCCCGCAGGCACCGGCGCGACGCTCGCCTCCTCCACCAACACGCCACCCGACCGGGCAAGGGCATGGACCCGCGCCAGGATCGCCGCCCGACCCGCCGCCGCGTCCGCGACGTTCAGTCCGAGCCCGGGCGCGAGCAGAGGCGGCGGCGCAGCCGGCCGGGCCGCGAGCGCGGCGATCCGGGCACGCTCGGCGCGCGCCTTCGCGAGATCGCCGAGCGCTGTGCCGGCGGCCGGCGCGAGCAGCAGTGCAGCGACCAGGCCGGCGATGCCGCCGACCGCAATCGGGGGCAACTTCCAGGTCATTGCGCGTCCTCGCGCATCGAGACGATCATTGCCGCATCGGTCCGCCGCTGGCTGGTGTTGCGCATGCCGGCGAGCTCCGGCGCACGGCGGATCGCGGCGCGCAGCGTGTCCGGATCGCTGCCGGCAACGTCGAGTTCCAGCCCGCCGTCGCGCGTGCGCTCGACCCGAGCGAGCCGGGCATCGGCGGGAAGCGCACCGGCCAGGATCTCGAGCACCTGCCCCGGCGCGGTTCGCCCGGCGGCGTTGGCGAGCGCGGTGCGCGCCTCGCGCGCGACGGTTTCCGCCGCCAGCCGGGGGGCGAGTTGCGCCTGCAACCGGACTGTCGCGTTTCTTTCACGTTTGGCGAGCATGCTGGCGCCCACCAAAGTGAGCAGCGGCCCGGCAGCGAGCAACGCGCCCAGTGCCGCCGCCGCGCCCCAGCCGCCGGGCACCGGCATGCCGCGAAGCACCGCGGACATGCGACGCAATAGGCCCTGGGCCGGCATGGGGGGCGGTGCGGGCGGCAATGCGGGATCGGGCTCGGCAGCGTCCATCGCGTGCCTGCCTAGACGCTGCAGGGCCACCACGCAAAGTGTCACTAAGCAGCCACGAAAAAGTCATGCAGCCGAAACGCCAATCGCATTCTAGCGTCATGTCGCGCTTCCAAGGACCGGCCATCCGGGTCGCCAGTGACTCGGCTGCTTGGGGGTTTCCATGACCAATCTGACCGAGACGGGCTTCGGCTATACCGACGGCGACGTCGATACCAACATCCACAACAACGGCCCGACGTTGAACGAACTCGCGGCCCAGCGCTATTCGCGCCGTGAGACGCTTCAACGCGGCAGCGCCGCGATCGTCGCGGCCACCATGGGCGGCTCCGTGCTTGCCGCCTGCGACAGCAAGGTCGCAGATACCGGCGCCGGCCCGACCGTGAGCGCAGGCGCCGACGCGGCGACCAATTCGGGCCGTGTCGTCACCCTCACCGGCACCGCGACGGGCGGCAACGGCCTCTCCACTGCCTGGAGCCAGATCAGCGGCCCCACCGTGACGCTGGACAGCGCCGCGAGCAACACCGCGACCTTCATCGCGCCGAGCGTGAGCGCCGCCACCCCGCTGGTGTTCCAGTTCGCCGCCGCCGACGCGGCGGGCAAGCCGACGGTCGCGCGCACCACGATCACCGTCAGCCCGGCCGCGATCGGCTTCGCTGCCGTCGCCAAGAACAAGCTCGACATCGTCACCGTGCCGGCCGGCTACACCGTGCAGGTCGGCGCTCGCCTGGGCGATCCGATTCTGGGCGGTGCCGCAGCCTATAAGAATGACGGCACCGATACCGGCTTCGCGCAGCGCGTGGGCGACCATGGCGACGCGCTCTTCTGGTTCGGCCTGAGCGCTTCGGGTGCCCGCGACGATACCAGTTCGAACCGCGGCCTGATCGTGCAGAACCACGAGAACATCAACGACCAGTATCTCCATCCGAACGGCGGAACCTCGACCGGCGGCGTCCGCCCCGAGGCCGAGGCGATCAAGGAGATCGAGTGCCACGGCGTCTCGGTCGTCGAATATACGCAGGGCGCCAAGAACGTCTGGTCGTTCTCCGCCACTTCGACCTTCAACCGCCGCATCACGCCGAACACCCCCACTGTGTTCAACGGCCCGGCCAAGGGCTCGAACCTGCTCAGGACGCCTCATTCGCCGACCGGCGTGGCCGGTCGCGGCACGATCAACAACTGCGCCAACGGCTATACGCCCTGGGCGACGCTGCTGACCTGCGAAGAGAATTGGGCCGGCTATTTCCGCCGCACGGGCGATGACGCGGCCCGCACCGCCAAGGAAGTGACCTCGCTGCGCCGCTACGGCGTGACGCAAGTCTCGGGCAGCTATGGCTGGTCGTCGGTGATCGCCGCCGATTCGGCGAACACCACGTTCCGCCGCTGGGACGCCCGCGCCACTGCGGCGGATGCGCTGGCCGACTATCGCAACGAGCCGAACCAGTTCGGCTGGGTGGTCGAGATCGATCCGTACAATCCGTCGGCTGCACCGCGCAAGCGCACCGCGCTGGGCCGCATGGGCCATGAGGGCTGCTGGCCGGGCGCGTTCGTCGCCGGTCGCAAGCCGGCCTGGTACATGGGCGACGACGCGCGCCGCGAGTATCTGTACAAGTTCGTCTCGGACACCGCGTGGGTGGCGGCGGACGCGAACGCGACTGATCGCCTGTCGATCGGCGACAAGTATCTCGATGCCGGCACGCTCTACGTCGCCAAGTTCAACGCGGACGGCACCGGCACCTGGCTGCCGCTGGTGTTCGGCCAGAACGGCATCGACGCCTCGAGCGCCGTCTATCCGTTCGCGGACCAGGCGGACGTGCTGGTCAACACCCGTCTCGCCGCCGACGTGGCGGGCGCCACGCCGATGGATCGCCCGGAATGGACCGCGGTGAACCCGGTGACCGGCGAGGTCTACCTCACCCTGACCAACAACAATGCCACCGGCCGTCCGCTCAACGGCACCGACGCCGCCAATCCGCGCCACTATAACGACCCCTATGGCCCGACGTTGCGGGCGCAGTACGGCAACCCGAACGGCCACATCATCCGCCTGAAGGAAGCCAATACCGAAGCGACGACCTTCACCTGGGACATCTATGCCTTCGGCGCGGGCGCGGACCTGGATGCGACCAACATCAACCTGTCGGGCCTGACCGCGGACAACGACTTCTCGAGCCCGGACGGCCTGTGGTTCGGTCGCGCGACCAACCCTTCGGGCCTGGTGAAGCCGCTGATGTGGGTCCAGACCGACGACGGCGCCTATACCGACGTCACCAACTGCATGATGCTGGCGGCCCAGCCGGGCACCGTGGGCGACGGCGGCGCGCGCACGATCACCAACACCGGCTCGGGCGGCGCGACTGCGACCCAGGCGACTCGCGTCGGCGCGGCGCCGGGGGCGAACCTGAAGCGCTTCCTGGTCGGCCCGATCGAGTGCGAGATCACCGGCGTGGACACCACTCCGGACGGCCGCACTATGTTCGTCGGCATCCAGCACCCCGGCGAAGGCGGCTCCCCGGCGGCGCCGTCGAGCCACTGGCCGGACAGCCAGGCGACCGGCACGGCCGGTACCACGGTCCGCCCGCGCTCGGCGATCGTGATCATCACCAAGAACGATGGCGGCGTGATCGGCCTCTGATCTCTGCATCGCCGGAAATTGAGAGGGAGGCTCCCCGCATGGGAAGCCTCCCTTTTCCTTGCCTACTTGCCTACTTGCTTGCTTGCCTGACCGGCCGCCCCTCAGCCGGTTGCCGCCGGAAACCGGGCAAGAGCCGCGGGATCCAGCCCGTCGAGCCAGGCGGGCCGCTGCTTTCCCCTTCGTGACGCGTTGTTGGCATGCAGCCGAACCAGCGCACGTCCCGCCGCGGCGATGGTGAAGTTGTCGCTGAACGCCAGCCGGCCGACTCCGGTCTCCACATCGACATGGCAGTCCGGATCGTCCCCGAACCAGGGCGTGAAGCGATCCAGTCTCCGAATGTCGTGCTTCCCGATCTGCACGGCCTCTTCCCGCAAGGCGGCTGCGAAGAACGGAGCTGCGCCGATCCACACCGGATTCTCGCCGGCGACCGTCATCTTCTCCAGTTCGCTATTGACCGCCTCATAATCCACATAGGCCATGACCAGGGCCGGCGTCTCTATGAGCTTGCCGCTGTCCGTCGCCACATTGCCGAGTTCGTACACCTCATAGACATGGGCAGAGGCGCCCCGGATTCGATCGACGGCGTCGACGACCCGCTTGGTCGGCTGGGCCCGCGCCTCTTCCTTACCTTCCCGAAGCGCGGCATCCACCCCGGATTCCTGGGGTCGGGCGAAACCCCGGGGCAGCTCGGTCATGAAGCGCTGGCGATCGTGCCGCCACTGCGTGACGCAAAGAACGCGACCGTGCTTCGGATCGAACGGCAGCAGCACTCCACCATGTCCGCGATCCGATTGCGGATCGAAATGCCTGATTGGCTGAATACGCGCGAAAGTGACGTGGACACTCTCGATTTCCCCATCGATCACCGCCGTCCTGAGCTCAACCTCATCCTGATAGAAGAATATCCTTCCCCCAATCCCTGGCCGCGTGACCTCCACCAGGCTCTCCGTGCCCCAACTGTTCACCCGCACCTGCCCCTTGCGGAGATCGTGGCATGGAGCGTCGGGAAGCCCGCCGCCCGGATGCGGCATCAAGCCCGACAGGAAATGGCGAAACTCGTTCGGATATGCCCAGCGCGCATTCGGCCTGATCGGCTGATCACTGATTCGTTCGAAGGCATATCGCGCATCCTCTTCCCGAAAGACGAGTTCGTCCTGATCCCGAATCCGGCTCCAGGTCGGCTCGTCGCCCCTGAGGTCGCAGATCAGATCACGAAAAACCTCTTCACGCTCCGCCGGTTTGACCCAGATATTCACGCGAGACCTGAGAAATCCAATCGTGGTTCGGTACGTCATTCCTCCCTCCCTGGCGCGCGCTTCACTTATATTTTCGATTCCACGATGGCCGAATGGCAATATGATCTGGAAATATCTCCGTGCTCCACTTTCAATATTATCGGAGTGGGAAGCGTTTCACCGGGGCAACTCGCCACCATCAGCTGCACGCACAGTCCAGCGATCTGCAGCAGATGCGCAGGCCACTGCCGGCCCGCCTTCGAAGATGCATTTGGATCGGTATTTCGTGCACCAACCAACATCGACATCACAGCCTCCATCAAGCACTGATGCGATACTGGATTGGGGATCGACGATTGGCCAAAACGGGCTGGCGGACCGGCACGCAGGTCTGCTTTGACAGCAGCGGCATTTTGTGACCCAGCGGCGCGAAGCTCGATTCGAGCCGGCGCGCCGCTTCATATGGCAGCGGGCGAGGACGGACAACGGCTCGGGCTGCGCCGCCCGCCGTGCGCGCAGCGACGCTTCCTTACCGGTCCGTGCGGCTGATGATCTTCGCCACCCCGTCCCTGGGGATGCCGATCATGTAATTCGTCCCGCCCTTGCAGGTGACGCGCCAGGTGGGGACGCCGTCCTGATCGGCGATGCGGGTCGAACTGTCGACATGGTCACAGGGCAAGGGGGCGTCCTGCAACGCGCGAATGAAGGTCGCGTTGCGCTGGGCGTCGTTCTGACCCAGCACGGCGGCACTGTAGTTGGTCGTGTCCGCCGCGTTCGCTGCGTCCAGCTCGTTGAGCGGCTCGGCGGTCACTGCCTCGTTGGCGGAGAGGTTGACGTCGCTCGCTCCTCCGCCGCACGCCGTAAGCGCCAGCGCCGCCAGCGTCGGCACGATGATCCGCTTCAACATGTCGCATCCCTTCAGAAAAGACGGTCCCGCAATCAATGCGGGACCGAAACCAAGGTTCCTAGCGCTGATAGGCCTTGGGCAGCGCGCCGTCCTTCGGATCGAGATAGCGCTGGCGCAGGCGCGTCCAGCGGTTCTCGAGCGGCTGCTCGACGCCATCGATGAAGACGTTGACCGCCGAAGTGCCGATCTCGAGCGGATCGCCGTCCCAGATCACCACGTCGCCGCGGCGGCCGGGCTTGAGCGAGCCGAACTCGCCGCCCAGGCCGAGCGCCTCGGCCGGCCTGGAGCTGATCGCCGCGAAGGCCGCTCCCCAGTCGAGGCCGGTGGCGCCGGGCACCTTGGTCAGCGCGACCAGGTTGCCGGCATATTGCTTCTCCCACCGGACCTGGCGCGCCTCGTCCTGGTTGATCGTGCCGATCGCGACGACGACGCCCGCCGCCGCCATCCGACCGACATTGGATTGGCTCGCGGCGAGTTGCTCGAAGCTCTCCGGCAGGTCGGCGAGCGCAGTGGCGATCACCGGCACGCCGGCGGCCGCGATCTGCGGTGCGACGGTCCAGCCCTCGGTCGCGCCGACGAACACCAGCCTGAGCCCCGGCAGCTCCTTCCTTAGCTGCAGGAGCACCAGCATGTCGGACGCGCGCTCCACATGGACGAGCAACGGCATGCGTCCCTGCACCACCGGCACCAGCGCCTCGGCATCGGCGCGGGTCAGGAAGGAATCCTTGCCGCGATCGGTGTAGCTGCCGGGCGCGCGGATATAGTTCCGCACTTCGAACAGCACGTTCTTGAGCGCGGCATAGGCGGCGGTCCGGCTGCCGCCCGCGGCACGCGCGCCGCTCTCGCCCCATTCCATGAACTGGAAGGCGCGCGGCTTGCTGACTGCGTCCATGTCCGCGCCCAGATCGATGATCGCGCCCTGGCCGGCGAAGATCGAACCGGAATTGTCGGGGGCGACCACGGCACGCGTGATGCCCTCTGCCCGGTTGATCGCGATCGGGCTGGACTTGGGGTTCACCGCCGGGGCGACGTCGATCGCGGCGTGGAAACCGATATTGCCGGGACCGGTGTCGTTCGTCTGGTCGACGCCGTCGACCTCGACGATGCCGAGCCGGGTGAAGCCGGCGAAGATGCCGGGCGACACCCATTTGCCGCCCGCATCGATCACGCGGATCCCGGCGGGCACCGCGACGCCCGTGCCGGCGGCGACGACCTTGCCGTCACGGATCACGACGGTGCCGCCGTCGACCGGCTGGCCGCCGTCGCCGACGACCAGCCTGGCGTTGGTGATCGCCACGGTCTGGGCCGCGGCGGGCGCAGCGAGAAAGGCGATCGGGGCAAGCGCCGCCGCGGCGGCGAGAAGGAGCTGCTTCGTCATCACTTCACATCCCCCTCGCCCGGCTGGCCGAGCTCGAAATCGGAAACCGGGCGGCGCTTGGGATCCCTCGCGTCGAAGAGCAGCGCGCCGTCGACCCAGACCTTTTCCGGCCGGGTGTAGACGCTGAACGGATTGCCGTTCCACAGCACCACATCGGCCATCTTGCCGGGCTTGAGGCTGCCGGTCTTGTCGGCGATGCCGAGCGCCTTGGCCGGGTTGATCGCCAGCCAGGTCCAGGCATGTTCCTCGCTGATGTTCATGCCAGCCTTGATGCCCGAGGCCCGCGCCTTGGCGACTTCCTGGTTGAGGCGCTGGATGCCGTTGGCGTCGTCCGAATGGATCATCGCGCAGGCGCCTTCCTTGTCGAGGATGGCGAGATTCTCGGGCACCGCGTCATAGGCTTCCATCTTGAAGCCGTACCAGTCCGCCCAGACGGCGGCGCAGGTGTTGTTGGCCTTGAGCAGGTCGGCGATCTTGTACGCTTCGACCGCGTGGTGGAAGGCCGAGACGTGGTAGCCGAATTCCTTGGCCATATCCATGACGACGGCCATCTCGTCGGCGCGGTAGCAATGGTTCTGGACGAGGATTTCGCCCTCCAGCACGCCGCGAAGCGTGTCCATGGCCAGATCCCGCCCCGGCGCCTCCCCGCCCTTCTCCTCATATTTGTCCCAGCGGCGCTTGTACTCGACCGCGCGGGCCCAGGTCTGGCGATCGACCGCGACATTGCCCATCCGGGTGGAGGGCATGCGCCCCTTCGAGCCATAGACGCGCTTGGGGTTCTCGCCACAGGCCATCTTGAGGCCATAGGGCGCGCCGGGGAACTTCATGCCCTGCATGGTGCGGGCATAGACGTTCTTCACCACCACCGAGCGGCCGCCCATCAGATTGGCCGAGCCTGGGAGGATCTGCAGCGTGGTGACGCCCCCATTGGCGAGCGCGCGGCCGAAGCCGGGATCCTGCGGCCAGACGCTGTGCTCGGCCCAGACTTCGGCGGTGACCGGCCCGGTCATCTCGTTGCCGTCCGAATTGGCCTGCACGCCGGGCGAGGGATAGTCGCCCAGATGGCTGTGGATGTCGATCACGCCGGGAGTGACATATTTGCCCTGCCCGTCGATCACGGTCGCGCCGTCGGCGGCGAGATTCTGGCCGACCGCGACGATCTTGCCGTCGCGGAACAACAGCTGGCCGTGATCGATGCGCCCACCCTCGCCGTCGAGCACGGTGACGTTGGTCAGCAGCGTGGGAGCGCCCGGATAGGCATGATAGGTCGACGGGAAGGGATCGTGGCTATAGCCCTTGCCCTTGCCGGGACCGCTCGCCGGGGCGGGATCGGAAGCGGCGCTCTGCGCCCTGGTGCCGCTGGAATCGCAGGCGGCGAGTCCGGCCAGCGCACCAAAGATGATTAACGTCCGGATCAAGCGAATCCTCCCCCTTGCGTAATGATCGAGTGATCGCGCAGGTGCTGTCCAGTTGGCAAGCCGTCCTTGCTCGCAAAGAAACTGAACCACTCTGGACTATCCCCATTTTCTCTTGGGCTTGATTGGTGTTATTGACAGTTCCCGGAAGGGGAAGGTGCATCGTTGCGCTTCGCAATTGACCCCGCCGAGCCATCATGGGTGGCGGCACCCGTGAATCGACGAGTCGCACTCGCGCTCGCCTTTTTCGGGCTGGCCTGCAGCCTGGCAGCCTTCGCGGGCTGGTTCCTCCACTTTCCGGCCCTGCGCGGGTTCGGCCTGAACGATTTCCCGATCTGGCCCTGGACCGCCGTCGGCTATATCGGCCTCTCGCTGGGTTTCCTGGCTTCCTTCCTGGGCCGACGGCGGCTGGCGATGAACTGCCTCGCCGTGCCGCTGGTGATTGCCCTGGTCGCGCTGTTCGAGCGCTGGACCGAGATCGATCTCGGCGTCGACCAGCTGCTCTTCCCGAGCCAGCTCGGCGAGTTCAGCTTTACCGAGCCGGGCCGGGTCGGGATCAATCCGGCCGCGGTTTTCCTCGTGCTCGGCCTGGCCGGGCTGGGGCAATGCGTGCACGACCTTGTGGCGAAGGAGATGCGCAGCCTGGTCGCAATGATCGCGCTTGGGCTTGCGGCCGCAGCGGCGATCATCATCCTGTTCTCGCGCGCCGGCGCCGGCCCGGCCCTGCCGCTGCTCACCACCTCGCTGCCCGCCGCCATCGTCTCGATCTCGCTGGCGCTGGCCGCGATCGCCTGGAACAGCGGCTTCGGCTGGATGCGCGACCTGGCGCGCGACCCCGACAATCGCCGCATGCTGCAGGTCCTGCTGCCGGCCGCGCTGATCCTGCCGGTGCTGCCCGCAGTGCTCGAGCTCGTGCTCGCGCGGCACATGGTGATCACCGCCGCCCCCGGCCAGCTGCTGGCGATGCTCGGCAACGTCCTGATCGTCGGCACGATCGCCTATTGGGCGGTCACGCGCGTCGCTCGCGAGCAATCGGTGCAGGTGGAGCTGAGCGAAGCCATCGACGTCACCACCATGGCGCTTACCTCGCCCGACGGGCGGATCGTCCATTGGTCCGAAGGCGCGGCCAGGCTGTTCGGCTGGAGCGAGGAGGAAGCGCGCGGGCAGAACAAATATCTCCTGCTTCGCTCGCGCTGCGAGAGCGCCGAGACCACCCTGCCCCGCCGCCCGCAGGACGAGACCCAGGAACTGGTGGAGACGACGCGGGACGGATGCGAGATCGCCATCCTCGAGCGTGTCCACCGTGTCGAGATCGCCGGCCGCGATCCGGTGATCATCCACAAGATGACCGACATCTCCGACCGGGCCCGCGCCGTGGCCGAGCTCCGCGAGAGCGAGGAGCGGCTCGCCATCGCCACTGCGACGCATGAAGTGGGCGTGTTCGAATGGGAAGTCGCCACGGGCCGGTTCGCCTGGGCGCCCGGCGCGGAGGAGCGACTGGGGCTGGTGCCGGGCACGGTCACCAGCTTCGACAGCTGGCGCGACCAGATCGAGCCCGACGACGCCGAGCGCGTGATCGAGACGATCGAGGCCGCCGTCGCCGATCGCGCGCCGCGCTTCGGCTTCCGCTACCGCTTCAAGAAGAGCAACGGCTCGGTACGCGCCGTCGAGGGATCCTCGCGCGCCTTCTATGATACCGCGGGCAATCTGGTCCGCACCATCGGCGCCATGCTCGACATCACCGAGCGCGAGGAGCGCGAAGCCGCGCTGCGCCGCCGCGAGGCGCAGCTGCGCTCGATCATCGAGACCGTGCCGGAGGCCATGCTGGCGGTCGACGAGGAAGGCACGATCCGCGTGTTCAGCACCGCCGCGGAAACGCTGTGGGATTATCGCGCCCATGAGGTGCTGGGCCACAATTTCGCGATGCTCACGCCCTATCCGCGTGACGAGGAAGCGGAATCCGAAACGCGGCTGAGCGCCTTCCTCAAGGCGGGCAAGCCGCTGGAGCCGGGGCAGACCATCGCCGCCGCCGGCCTGACCCGCAGTGGCGAACGCTTTCCAATGGAGGTGCGCGGCGGCGTCGCCCAGATCGACGGACACCTGCTCTACACGCTCTTCGCCCGCAGCCTGAGCGAGCAGTTCGCCGCCGAGGAGCGGCTGAGTGAACTCAACGCCGAGCTCGCCCATGTCGGCCGCCAATCGGCGATGAGCGAGCTTGCGGCGGACATGGCGCATGAACTCAACCAGCCGCTCGCCGCGACATCGAATTTCCTCGCCGCGGCGCGGATGCTGCTCGACAAGGGCGAAGAGCTCGAACGGGTCGGCGAATTGCTGCGCATGGCCAATGAACAGACGCTGCGCGCCGGAGAGATCATTCGCCGTCTGCGCAGCTTTACCATGCGCGGCGAAGTGGATCTGCGCGCGACGCCGCTGGGCCCGACAATTCGTGACGCGGCCGATCTGGTGCTCATCGGAACCAGCCAGTTCAATATCCGGCTGACCTATGATCTGGACCCCGAAATACCCTGCGTCTTCGCGGATCGCGTGCAGGTTCAGCAAGTTGTAGTTAATCTTCTTCGCAATTCCATAGATGTTCTTCGTCAACAGGGCGCAAACGATCGCCGGATTACCGTCAGATCGCGCAAGTCCAGTAAAGATATGATTGCAATAGAGATCGCCGATAGTGGGCCAGGCATACCGGAACCAATGCTCGACCAACTCTTTTCCCGTTTTACGACAACGAAGAAAGAAGGCGCAGGAATGGGTATTGGACTTTCCATCAGCAAGCGTATCATTGAGGCGCATGGTGGGGTCCTCAGCGCAGAGAACCGGCCAGAGGGTGGCGCGGTCTTCCGCTTCACGCTACCCACTACGGAACAGGGTGGAGAGTAGATGACAAAAACGGTCTATATCGTGGACGACGACGATGCCGTCCGGGCCTCTTTGCACAGTCTCCTTTCGCTTCGCTCCGATCTCGTGATCCGGGCATTTCGTTCGGGCGACATTTTTCTGGAATCGCTGCCGGATCTCGATCCGGGCGTTCTGCTGCTCGATTTCCATATGCCGGGCTCGACCGGGCTCGACGTGCTCAACGCAGTCACGAGCGATCCGCGCTTCGTGGCGATCATCCTGACCGGCCAGGGCAATGTCGGCCTGGCGGTACAGGCGATGAAGGCCGGCGCGCTCGATTTCATCGAAAAACCCTATGAAGCCGAATTCCTGATGACGGCGATCGACCTCGCTTTCTCGCGGCTCGAGGAAGGCAACGAGGCGGCGACGCGAGTCAATGCCGCGGAATCGAAGATCGGCAAGCTCTCGCCGCGAGAGAGAGACGTGCTCAAGGGCCTGATCGAAGGGCGATCGAACAAGATCATCGCCTATGAGCTCGACATCAGCCCGCGCACCGTCGAGATCTACCGCGCCAACCTGATGGAGAAGCTGGAAGTGCGCAGCCTTTCCGAAGCGCTGCGCATCGCCTTCGCCGCGGGGATGTTCCCCAAGAACTGAGCGGTTCCGGAATTCAGCGCTCCGGATAGCCCCAATCGGGCAGCATCGCTTCGATCGCGCTGGCGGGATCGTCGCGCGGGATGCGTGGCGGATGCGCGGCATCCGTTGCCGCACCGCCGACCACGGCAATGGCGCACCAGCGGGGATCCGCGCGCAGCGCGGCCTCGCCGCCCGGGCGCGTGGCGAGCGCGGCCTCATCGATGATCAGGACCGGGCTCTTGGCCAGCCAGCGCTCCACGCGCGGATCATCGAGATTGTCGATCGTGACAAGATCCGCTCCGGCCATCGACAGGCGCGCGATCAACGTGCTGCGGAGGCCCGCCTCACGCGCAACGAGCACCAGTAGTGGGAATCTCGGGCTCACTTGGCCCTCCTGAAACTTGCGACCCGGACTTCCCGCCCGCGGGCGATCGGATCTATGCGGGACCATGCAGATACCACTATCCGTGGCTTCTACCTAAGTGTCGGACCGCAAAGGCGGATCAGAACGAGAAGGTGAGATCGGCATGCCCGAACCGGGTGTCGCCGGTGCGCGGCGCATTGGGTGCATCGTGCAGGAAACGCCCCTTGGCGAGCCAGGCCGCGCCCAGTTCCAGGCGCAGAATCTGGGGCACCAGCCAGCGGCGGCCGCGCAACTCGAACTGCGTGCCGCCAAAGCTGCCCGCGCCACCGGTCCGATCGATCACCCCGGTGGAAGCGAAGCTGTCGATCGCGGAAGCCAGCCAGGCGCCGCGCACCGATGCCATCAGGTCGAGCCGCCTGGAGGGCCTCGCCTCCACGCGGATGGCCGGTGACACAATGTTCGCCCGGCCCAGCGCCCCGTAGAGCGAGAGCGGCCCGAAATCGGCGCGACGGGCGCCATAGAGCGTGTCGAAGCGGGTATAGGTGCCGGGATTGGCCGTCTCGCCGCTGGCATAGTCGAACAACGCGGCAACGCGCGGCGCCCACTTGCCGCCAAAGGTCCAGCCCGCCTCGGCATGGACGAAACCCGCCCGGACATCGAGATCGCGCACGTCCGTCACCGCCGCGGTGGCGCGGGCCAGGCCGCGCTGCAGCGCGCCCTCCACTTCATAGTCCAGCGCGAGCTTCCGGGGCGCCAGGCGCAGGCGCAGGCCGAAGGTCACCAGGCGGCGGTTGCGTGTCGGGTGCGTGGCGCGATCATGCTCGATCAGGCGGAAGGCATAGGTCTCGACCACGGCCTTGCCGAGCAGCCCGGCGAACGCGGCGTTGCCGCCGAAGAACTCGATATTCTCGGTCGCGCGGTCGAGCTGGACCTTGTTGTCGTAGATGTCCGCGGGCGTATCGGGCAAGGCCGTGAACGGGCGCGTCCAGAACAGGAAGAGCTGGTTACCCCGCGCGTCCTGCATTTCGAGCTTGGCGCCCAGATAGGTGGGGACGCCGTTGGGGAAATCGGTACGACCCACGAGGCGGCTCGCACCGATATCCATCGCGAACTTGCCTGCGCTCAGCTGCGCGCCCTTGACGGGCCGCCAGGCGAGATAGGCCTGCACGGGCTCGAGGTCGTTGATTTCGTTGGTGCGCACCGAGCTGCGGTCGCTCTCTCCATAGCCGCGCGCATCGACCAGTTCGCCGCCCAGCGTGAAATTGCCGATCTCCGCCTTCGCGGCGACCATGGAACGAAACGAGAGGAAGCTGTCGCTTTCCGGCGTATTCGGGCGGAACTGCCCGCGGATCGTCTCGGCCCGGGCGCGCAGGCTGCCGTTCAGGCTCAGCTTCACCTTCTCCTGCGCGAATGCCGGGACGGCGACGAAGGGCAGGATCGCCGCACAGGCGACGGGAAGGCGAACGACAGGGGCCACGGAACACTCCGGAAATGGTTACCCGAGCAATTATAGGATGATTCGTAAATTCGGATCGAGCGACTGTGGAAACTACGCAGCCCGGGAGGGAGTCAAGGAGTTAGTCCTATAATGGATCTGCTTTCCTACCCGCAGCCCCCCACCCTCAATCACGGCGCCTACAATGAAGACGCCGGAAGACAACGGAAGATCAAGGATGCTCGGCATGATTAACAACTGACCCCTGGCAAGGAAGATGCTGGTGGCCTTCGCTCTTTTCGGGACCCTGGTCCTCGGCCTGCCCGCAAGGCTGCGGCCTATGTCTCGCCGGTGAAGGCTCTGCCGCTCACCCAGTCCCCGCCGAATGGCGGCGACGACTGGATGTCGTTCTGATGCTGCCGCGCGCAATCAGGTTTTAGTCGAAGCAGGCTCTCGTCGAGATCCTGCCCCCTTCTGCAGGAGAAACAGGTGATGCTTGGTAAGTTGAAGATTCCAATCAAAATCCTGGCACTGGTCGCCATGGTCGCCACCGTGGGAATAGGCGTCGCACTATTCGGATCGAACGCGCTCCTGCGCATCGACCGGAGCTATTCCGAACTGGTCGAGAACCACATGCCCGTGGCGACCGAGCTGGCGCGCGCCAATCGCCGCACATTGGACATGGCCTATGCCGGCTATCGCGCACTTGCCTATGACGGCGCCTCGAAGATGGCACAGGAAGCCGGCAAGGTAGAGCAGAGCAATTTCGAGGCGACCAACAAGCTGCTCGACAATGCCGAACGGCTCCAGCCTTCGCTGAAGCCGCAACTCGACAGGTTCCGCAGCCAGATCGCCAAGGTCCACGAGCTTACGGCACAGGCAGTCGTGTTCGGCCAACGCAACGAAAATGACGACGCCAAGGCATCGCTCGCCAAGGTGGATCCGCTGATCATGGACCTTTCGGCGCAGATGACGCAGTTCAACGACGATCAGGTCGCCAGCGGCAAGACACGATCGGCCGAGCTGACCGATAACAGCTATGGCACCGTCTACACCATGCTGATCGTCAGCCTGGTCTCGATCCTGGTCGCAATGGGCTTCAGCTATTTCGTCTCGCGTTCGGGCATCACGCTGCCCCTCGCCCGACTACAGGCTGCGATGCAAGCGCTCGCCGGCGGCAACAACCGCGTCGAAGTGCCGGGCACCGAGCGTGGCGACGAACTGGGGGCCATGGCCAAGACCGTGCTGGTCTTCCGCGACACCGCCCAGGCGCAGGAAGCCGCGGCCGCGGCCAAGGCCGTCGCCGACGCAGAGCAGAAGATGGTGGTCGACACGCTCGGCCAGAATCTCGGGGAAGTCGCCAAGGGCGACCTGACCGCCGAGATCGCCCGCGAATTCCCGGCCGACTATGCCGAGTTGAAGACCAACTTCAACGCGGCGCTGACCAGCCTGCGCACGCTGATCGGCTCGGTGATGGAATCGACTTCGACGATCCACACCGGCTCGAGCGAGATCGCCCAGGCCTCGGAAGACCTGGCCCGCCGCACCGAAGCCAATGCCGCCAGCCTGGAAGAGACCTCCGCTGCGGTCACCCAGATGGACGAGCGGCTGAAGACGATGGCTGCCTCGGCCGGCCGCACGGTGGAACGGGCCGACGGCGCGATCTCGACCGTGTCGGGCGGCCGCGCAATCGCCGACGAAGCGGTGCAGGCGATGACGCGGGTGTCGGAGAGCGCCAAGGGCATCGACAGCGTGATCGAGGGGCTGGACAAGATCGCCTTCCAGACGCGGGTGCTGGCGATGAACGCCGCGGTGGAAGCCGGGCGTGCCGGCGAGGCGGGGCGCGGGTTCGCCGTGGTCGCCGATCTGGTCAGCGCGCTGGCGATGCGCGCCGAGGAAGAGGCCGGCCGCGCCCGCGACCAGCTGACTGCCACCCAGACCGACATCGTCGCGGCGGTGGAGATGGTCGAGAAGGTCGACGGCGCGCTCGCCAACATCTCGAGCGACGTGGGCGAAGTCCACACGCTGCTCGCCGAGATGGCGACCGACAATGCCGCCCAGTCGACCGCCATCACCCAGATCAGCACCGCGATCGGATCGATGGACCAGGCGACCCAGCAGAATGCCGCTATGGTCGAGGAAACCTCCGCCGCCGCGCGCAACCTGAACATCGAAGTCAGCGCGCTGTCGGAGCAGGCCGGCCGCTTCACTGTCGGCGGCACCGCCCCGGTGCGCCCGGCGGCCCGCCCTGCCCCCATCTCGGCCCAGATGCCTTCGCGTCCGGCCAAGCCGGTTGCCCGCAAGACCAAGGCCTATGTTTCCCCGGTGAAGGCTCTGCCGCTCACCCAGTCCCCGCCGAATGGCGACGACGACTGGACGTCGTTCTGATGCCGCTACGCGCAATTGCGTTCTAGTCGAAGCGGGCTCTCGGTGAGAGCCCGCCCCCTCCAGGAGAAGCACGAAATGCTCGCGAAGTTGAAGATTCCAACCAAGATTCTGGCGCTCGTCGCCATCGTAGCCACCGTCGGGATAGGCGTCGCGCTATTCGGATCGAGCGAACTCCGGCGCATCGACCGGAATTATTCCGATCTCGTCGTGAACCACATGCCGGTGGCGACCGAGCTGGCGCGCGCCAATCGCCGCGCATCGGACATCGCCTATGCCGGCTATCGCGCGCTTTCCTATGACGGCGCCTCGAAGATGGCGCAGGATGCCGGCAAGGCGGAGCAGAGCAATTTCGAGACGGCCAACAAGCTGCTCGACAATGCCGAGCAACTTCAGCCTTCGCTGAAGCCGCAGCTCGACGCGTACCGCAGCCAGATCGCCAAGGTCCACGAGCTTGCGGCACAGGCGGTGGTGCTCGGCCAGCGCAACGACAATGACGGCGCCAGGGCATTGCTCGCCAAGGTGGATCCGCTGATCATCGACCTTTCGGCGCAGATGATGAAGTTCAACGACGATCTGGTCGCCAACGGCAAGGCCCGGTCGAGCGAGCTCGGCACGATCAGCAGCAACACCATCTACACGATGCTGATCGTCAGCCTGGTCTCGATCCTGATCGCGATGGGCTTCAGCTATTTCGTCTCGCGCTCAGGCATTACCCTGCCCCTCGCGCGCCTGCAGGATACGATGCGTGCGCTCGCCGGCGGCAACAACCGCGTCGAAGTGCCGGGCACCGAGCGTGGCGACGAACTGGGGGCCATGGCCAAGACCGTGCTGGTCTTCCGCGACACCGCCCAGGCGCAGGAAGCCGCGGCCGCGGCCAAGGCCGTCGCCGACGCAGAGCAGAAGATGGTGGTCGACACGCTCGGCCAGAATCTCGGGGAAGTCGCCAAGGGCGACCTGACCGCCGAGATCGCCCGCGAATTCCCGGCCGACTATGCCGAGTTGAAGACCAACTTCAACGCGGCGCTGACCAGCCTGCGCACGCTGATCGGCTCGGTGATGGAATCGACTTCGACGATCCACACCGGCTCGAGCGAGATCGCCCAGGCCTCGGAAGACCTGGCCCGCCGCACCGAAGCCAATGCCGCCAGCCTGGAAGAGACCTCCGCTGCGGTCACCCAGATGGACGAGCGGCTGAAGACGATGGCTGCCTCGGCCGGCCGCACGGTGGAACGGGCCGACGGCGCGATCTCGACCGTGTCGGGCGGCCGCGCAATCGCCGACGAAGCGGTGCAGGCGATGACGCGGGTGTCGGAGAGCGCCAAGGGCATCGACAGCGTGATCGAGGGGCTGGACAAGATCGCCTTCCAGACGCGGGTGCTGGCGATGAACGCCGCGGTGGAAGCCGGGCGTGCCGGCGAGGCGGGGCGCGGGTTCGCCGTGGTCGCCGATCTGGTCAGCGCGCTGGCGATGCGCGCCGAGGAAGAGGCCGGCCGCGCCCGCGACCAGCTGACTGCCACCCAGACCGACATCGTCGCGGCGGTGGAGATGGTCGAGAAGGTCGACGGCGCGCTCGCCAACATCTCGAGCGACGTGGGCGAAGTCCACACGCTGCTCGCCGAGATGGCGACCGACAATGCCGCCCAGTCGACCGCCATCACCCAGATCAGCACCGCGATCGGATCGATGGACCAGGCGACCCAGCAGAATGCCGCTATGGTCGAGGAAACCTCCGCCGCCGCGCGCAACCTGAACACCGAAGTCAGCGCACTCTCGGAGCAGGCCGGCCGCTTCACTGTCGGCGGCACCGCCGCAGTGCGCCCGGCGATGCGCCCGGCCCCGGCACCTGCAGCGCGCGCGTCGAAGCCCGCTGCGAAGAAGCCGGGCTATGTCTCGCCGGTGAAGGCGCTTGCCGCCACGGCCGCGATGAAGACCGGCGAGGACTGGGCCTCGTTCTGAGGCCCGGCTCCATCTGACGAAATGGGCGTCCCGGCTTCGGCCGGGGCGCCCTTTCCTTGTGGGCCCCGCATCCCGTTTCCTCCGGGTTCGCGGACCTCGCCTTGCTCATTCGAACATGCGCTTCCCAATCACCGCCACAAAGGCATCGAGATCGGTGGTTCCGGCATTGCTCAGAATGATCACGGTCAGATCGCTGTCCAGAAACCGGTAGAGCTGGCTCTGCGTGCCCATGATATGGCCCGGACGCTTCGCGACGCGATGGGTCGTCCCGCCGGCCTTGGTGTCGTACACCCAGAGGCCCAGGCCGTAGCGATCGAGCCCGGGCGTCGTCATCTGGTCGAGCATCGGCCGGCCGATCAGCCGGCCGCCGAACAGCGCATTGGAAAAGCGCAGCAGATCGCCGACGCTCGAATAGAGCGCACCGGCTGCGTACCAATTCTCAGGATAGACCGGCATGTCATGTTGCAGCGCGTGGCGATCGGCGCCGGGCGAATAGGCGTCGGCAAGGTTGGGAACGACGTCCTCGTGGCGCATCAACCCGCTGTAACGCATCTGCAAGGGGATCAGGATGCGCTCGCCGAGCACGGCGCCGAACGGCTTACCATACGCCTGCTCGATGATCTTTCCCAGGATGATATAGTCCGCACTGTTGTAGTCGAAGACCTTGCCCGGCTCGCCGACCAGGGGATCGCTGCAGAACTTCCGAAGCAGATCGTCGCTGCTGTAGGGCGTCTGATAGAGCGGCAGCCGGGCGTGCCGGACGGCGTCCTCGGTCTGCGCGCGGATGGCCTGCCGTTCGTCCTCGATATTGGGGATGGCGTCGATATTCCTCAATCCCGAGGTGTGGTTGAGAAGCTGGCGGACCGTCACCTTCGTCGCCGCTTCGCCGCGATACTCGGGAAGATAGGCGCCGATCGTCCGGTCGAGATCCAGCCGCTGCTGCTCCGCGAGCTGGAGGATCAGCGTCGAGGTGAACAGCTTGGTGATCGAAGCGGCCCAATAGAGCGTCCGGTTCGCATTCGGAACATTGTGCGCGCGGTTGGCGAGGCCGAAGCTGCGCTCGAAAACTACCCGACCGCCCTTCTGCACCAGGATCGTGCCGCTGAAGCCATGTTCCGCGGCATAGCCAGCAATGAATTCCCCGGGCGATTGCCCGGCCTTTGGCCGGGGGAGCGCCGCAATGGCCGGCGCCTCCTGCGCGCGGGCAGCCTGATCGAACGTAGTGAGCAGGCCGATGACCATCATCAACGAGAGAAACGACGGGCGCACACCATCTCCTGCTGCGATACCGGCGGCCCGGCACGATCCGGGTGATGTCCGTCGGCACACGAGCGCAGGCTCAGCACTTGTGGCGCTACATTGCGCGAACATTGCGTCCGCGCCTCTTCTTCCCGCTTCATATCGGCATATCGGCGGCGTGAACCGCAGCGGCACGACTGCCGCCGGACGATGGCGCGAGCAACGAAGAGAGGCGCCGCGGCTCTCGCCGGGCGCCTCTCTCCATCGGCCATGGGAAGGATCAGGCGGCGGCGCGATGCGGCGTCCGCAGCCCGTCCATGATCATGCGGTTCACTTCGATCAGCTCGCGGATCCGCTCGCGGCCGGCGATCACGTCGCTGGTGAAGCGATCGACCCACAAGGCCAGCGAAATGATCTGCGCGCGCAACTCGTGCGGCAGGCCGTTGCCGGCGATGCCGCAATCGGTCGAGAAGGCGTCCCACATCTGGCGATTGCGATGCAGAGGCGGCATCAGCAGCGCGCCCTTCAGCCCGCGCTCTTCCGCTTCCATCATCTCGCCGGTGATCTCGCCCAGCAGCCTGAGCTCTGCCGAGCGCGGCGTTTCAGCCCGTGCACGGGCCGCCTGATAGGCACTAAGGGTCATGCTCGCTCCATTTGCTTGACCCTTCATTCTAGGACGATCGCGACCGTTCCGGGTGCGCGCATCCTATAAGATTAGTGCGCCCTACCGAATTGCGGGCGCGCATCCGGGGAAAATCATTGGTCAACGCAATCCTTCCGCACGCGCTGCCGTCGGCATTGGACGCCTATCCGGGCGTGACCCTGCTCTCGCTCGACTGTTTCGACACGCTGCTGTGGCGCGACGTGCATGCCCCGCGCGATCTGTTCGGCGCGCTCGGCGAAGCCAACCTCCTCCAGCGCGGCTGGGCCGAGCAGACCGCGCGGAGCACCGCCGCCGTCCGCCACCGCCGCAACGAAGTCCATATCGACGAGGTCTATGCCGAGCTGATGCCCAATGCGAGCGCCGCCGAGCGCGCCGCCGCGGTGCGGGACGAGCTCGACGCCGAGGCACGCCACTGCTTCGCCTTCGCGCCCACCGTGGCGCTGATGCGCGCGGCCAAGGCGAAGGGCATCGAGACGATCATCGTTTCCGACACCTATCTCGACGAAAAGCAGCTGCGCGGCCTGATCGCCGCCGCGGCGGGCGAGGAAGTCGCCGGGCTGATCGGCCGGATCTTCTGCTCGTCCTTCCACGGCAAGGCCAAGGGCGAAGGCCTGTACGGCCCGGTGCTCAAGGCGCTCAGGATCGCGCCCGAGCAGATCCTGCACATCGGCGACAACAAGAAGGCAGACGTCGACGGCGTCGCGCCGTTCGGGGTGAACACGCTGCATCTCAAGCAGTTTACCGAGGGCAGCGAGCAGCGCATCCGCCTGGAAAGCGCGATCAGCAACATCTTTCACCCGACCGCGGCCGGCGTCGCGATCACCCACCAGCCACACCGCGCGACGATCGCCGCCGTCGAACCGCAGCTGGGCGATGCCGCCGAAGTGCTCGGCTATACCACGCTGGGCCCCGTGCTGAACGGGTTCGACCGCTGGCTGGACGACGAGGCCGCGGCGCTGCGGGCGCAGCATGGCGGCACCGTGCACGCGGTGTTCCTGATGCGCGACGGCCATCTGCCGCAGCTTGTCCACGAAGCGCGCGGCAGCGTCGGCCACGCCGTGGAAATCAGCCGCTTCACCGGCACCGCCGCCGCGCTGGCAACGCCGGGAGCGGTCGATCGCTATCTCCAGCGCGAGATCTGCGGCGACCTGACCGCGGTGGCGAAGCAGCTGCTGCTGCCGGCCGCCGAAGCGGCCAGGCTGGTCAAGGACAATCCCCGCCCCGGCGCCTTTCTCAAGGCGATCCAGGACCCGCAGCGCATGCGCCGCATCACCCAGGCGTCGCGCAGCTTCGCCGACCGGCTGATCGCGCATGTCCGCAAGGCAGTGAATCCCGCCAGGGGCGATACGCTGATGCTGGTCGACCTGGGCTATAACGGATCGGTCCAGAACGATGTCGAGCCGCTGCTCGCCCGCGAGCTGGGTGTGCAGATCGCCGGCCGCTACCTGTTGCTGCGCGAGCAGTCGCGCAGTGGTTTCGACAAGAAGGGCTTTATCGGCCACGACGACTATGACTGCGCCGCGCTCGAGGCGCTGTGCGCCAATGTCGCCGTGCTCGAGCAGTTGTGCACCGCCGCCCAGGGATCGGTGGTCGATTACGAAGCCGACGGCACTGCGATCCGCCGCGGCAGCTCGATCAAGTCGCGCCAGTCGGACGTGCGCGACCGGGTGCAGGCAGGCTGCCTGCGCTTCGTGCGCGATGAAGGCAGCGTGACGATCCGCGCGGGGCGCCCCGCGCACGAGGCGATCATGTGGCGCCGCGGCGCGGCGGGCGTGCTCGGCCGGCTGATGTACGTGCCGCTCGAAGCCGAGCTCGCAGTGCTCGGCGCGTTCGAGCACGACATCAACCTGGGCGTGGACAATACCGTCTCGCTGTTCGACCCCGCCATCGCACGGCGCGGGCTGCGCCAGCGCGGCCTGTTCTACATGAAGGGTGCCGAGCGCATGTATCTGCCGGCGGAGCTGCACGGCGAGGGGCTGGCGCTCAAGCTCAGCCTGCTGGCGCAGCGCCGCTTCGCGATGCCGCTCAAATATCAGGATTTCGTCGACAACTCGATCGCGCTGCCGCTGATCGTCGCCGACGGCAACCAGGTCTCGACCGGCACGGTGACCGCCACGCCGACGCATGACGGCTATTATCTCGCCCCCATCCCGATCGGCGACAGCCGCTTCTCGGTGGGCGTGCAGTTCGGCCAGCTCTTCGACTATGTGCAGGTGGAGAGCGTGAGCTTCATGCCCGTCGACCGCTTCCTGAGCGACAAGCAGCATCCCGACGGCAATCAGGAAACCGACGCGCTGCCTTCGCTCGAGGGCATGGAGCAGGTCGCGCCCTATCTCTTCCGCTGCGAGAACGAGTTCGCCTTCATGATGGTCCCGCCGCCGCCGCGGCAGGGAGACCGGCAGATGATGCTGGCCCTGGCCTTCCGCCCCATCGCCGCGCGCCAGCCGGCCGCGCCCTCGCCTTCCAACGCCACGCTCCAGGGAGCCATCGCATGAGCCTGTTGATCCATTCCATGTCGGAATTCTCGGACATCATCCTTCGCAGCCTGCAGATCGCCGAGGCTCGCAACATTGCCGAGGTGGGCGCCGAGTTCGGCGGCATGTCGCAGCAGCTTGCCGCCTATGCGCGCCTGGCCGGCGGCAGCCTGACCAGCATCGATCCGGCGCCCAAGGCCGAGTTCCTGGCCTGGGCCCGCCAGACGCCCGAAGTGCGCCACATTGCCGAGCCGAGCCATGAGGCGATGCCGAAGCTGTCGGACATCGATGCCTGGGTGATCGACGGCGACCATAATTACTACACGGTGATCAACGAGCTGCGCATCGCCGACCAGATCGCGCGGCGCGACGGCAAGCCGCTGCTGGCGCTCATGCACGACGTCTCGTGGCCGTGCGCCCGCCGCGACTGCTATTATGCGCCCGACCGGATCCCGGAGGAGCATCGCCACCCGCACAGCTTCGACGGCGGCGTCTCGCTCGGCCAGCCCGACTGCCTGCCCAATCGCGGCTTCCGCGGCGCGGGCAGCTTCGCCTGGGCGCTGCACGAAGGCGGCCCCCGCAACGGCGTGCTAACTGCAGTGGAGGATTTCCGGGCCGAGGCGCAGACCGAGGAGCGTCCGCTCGCCTGGGCGCACGTGCCCGCGGTGTTCGGTCTCGGCGTGCTGTTCGACAGCTCGGCGCCCTGGGCTCCCGCGCTGGCCGAGATGATCGTGCCCTGGCACAACAACAAGCTCCTCGCCTCGCTCGAGGCGAACCGGCTGCGCAACTATCTCGCGGTCATCGACTGGCAGGATCGGGCGGCCGAAGCAGCCTGAGCTATTTGCCGGCGCGGCAACCATGGCCGGCAAATCCTTCCTATAATTCTGGAAACAACAGGGACATCGGGCGAACCGCCATGCTCAACGGCATCGGATTCATCATCATTCTCGTCTGCGTCTTCGGCAGCTTCATCATGTCGGGCGGCAAGTTCGAGATCATCGCGCATGCGCTGCCGCACGAGATGATGGCGATCGCGGGCGCCGCGATCGGCGCCTTCATCGTCGCCAACTCGATGGCGACGATCAAGAAGGCCGGCACCGGCATCATGCGCGCGTTCAAGGGCGGCAAGTGGAAGGCGCAGGACTATAAGGACCTGCTCACCTTGATGTTCACCGTGCTCTCCACCTTCAAAAAGGGGGGCGCCACCGCGCTCGAGCCGCATCTGGACCTGCCGGAGGAGAGCAATCTCTTCACGCCCTATCCGCGCCTGCTCAAGGACCATCACCTGATCGAGTTCATCTGCGACTATCTGCGCATGATGACGGTCAACTTCGAGGACCCGCATCAGATCGAGGCCGCGATGGACGCGGACATCGAGAAGCATCACCACGAAGAGGCCGGCCCGCAGCACGCGCTGCAGATCATGGCCGACGGCCTGCCCGCCCTGGGCATCGTCGCCGCCGTGCTCGGCGTCATCAAGACCATGGGCTCGATCGACCAGCCGACCGAGATCCTGGGCGCGATGATCGGCGGCGCGCTGGTCGGCACCTTTCTGGGCGTGCTGCTGAGCTACTGCGTGGTCGGCCCCCTCGCCGCCAAGCTGCTCGAGACGCTCGAGGCCGACGGCAAGCCCTATTCGATCGTGAAGACGGCGATCGTCGCCTATGCCCAGAACCAGCCGGTCCAGGTGGCGATCGAGATCGCCCGCCGCATGACTCCGTCGGCCTATGCGCCGAGCTTCCAGCAACTAGAAACCGCACTTGACGAGGCCAAGAATGGACCAGTCCCAGTCGCTGCCGCTGCCTGACGCCGAGGAGCGCGCGCTGCGCCTCCCCGTCCATGGCACCACCGTCACGGCCGAAGACCTGCGCGTGCGCCTCGTGCTCGCCGCGGACCTGGACGACGCGATCGAGATCGACGCGTCCGAAGTCGAGAGCGTCGGCCAGGCCGTGCTCCAGCTGCTCGTCGCGGCGCGCGCCGAGGCGGCCGCAGGCGGCCAGGAGTTCCGCATCGCCAATCCCAGCCCCGCATTCGTCGATCGCGTGCAGCGCTGCCACCTGGCCGCGACGATCGGCCTCGAGACCGGAGACGTCCAGTGAGCAAGTTGATCCTTACCGTCGACGATTCGGCGAGCATGCGCATGCTGCTCAAGACGTCGCTGACCGCGCAGGGCTTCCGCATCGAGAGCGCCAATGACGGCGAGCACGGGCTGGAGCGCATGCACGAAGTGCAGCCCGACCTGCTGATCACCGACATCAACATGCCGAAGATGGACGGGTTCGAGCTGATCGAGGCAGTGCGCGCGGTCTCCGGCTTCCGCGGCACGCCGATCCTGGTGCTGTCGACCGAATTCTCGGACGAGAAGAAGGCGCGCGCCCGTGAGGCCGGCGCCACCGGCTGGATCACCAAGCCGTTCGAAGCGACCAAGCTGGGGGCGGCGATCCGCCGGGTGTGCCCGTGAGCGAGGAACTCGACGAGATCCAGGCGATCTTCTTCGAAGAATGCGCCGAGGGCCTGACCACCGCCGAGCAGGGCCTGTCGGCCATGCAGGCCGGCGACGTCTCGGCCGAGACGATCGCAGGCGTGTTCCGCGCGGTCCATTCGATCAAGGGCGGCGCCGGCGCGTTCGGCCATGCCGACCTCACTGCCTTTGCGCACAAGTTCGAGAATGTCCTCGACGAAGTACGCGCCGGCAAGATCCCGCCGAGCCCCGGCGTGGTCAAGGTGATGCTGAGCGCCTTCGACATCCTGACCGACCATGTCGAATCCGCCAAGGGCCTGGCGCCCCGCCCGGCCGACCAGGCCGCGCTGGCCGCACTCGAGCAGGTGCTTGCGGACAAGGGCGCCGATGACGGCAGCCCTGCCGCCGAGGCGCCGGCCGGCGAAGCGGACGAGTTCGGCTTCGTGCCGATGGCCGTCTCGCTCGACGATTTCGACGCGCCCGCCGCGCTGCCCGTCGCCGATGCCGCCTGGATCGTCACCTTCAAGCCGTCGCGCGCGGCGCTCGCCAATGCCGGCGAGCCGCTGCTGATCATCCGCGAGCTCGAGGCGCTGGGTGGCGAGGTCGTCGCGGTCGACACGGCCGCGGTGCCGCCGCTGCGCGATCTGGATCCCGAGGACGCCTATCTCACCTGGACGCTGCGCGTTCCGGGCGAAGTGGCCGAGAGCGACATCAACGATTGCTTCGACTTCGTGGCGCCGGACTCGATCATCGAGGTCCGCCGCGACGAAGCGACCGCCGCGCCCCTGGCCGAAGCCGCACCGACGGCCGACGAATTCGGCTTCGTGCCGGTGACCGCCGGCATCGAGGATTTCGCCGCCGAGATGCAGCGCGTCGTCGAGACGATCGCCGCCGCCTCGCCGCCCGTCGGCGGCATCGAGACGCCCGCCATCGCACCCAAGGCAGGCGGCGAAGGGCAGCAGACGATCCGCGTAGACCTGGGCAAGCTCGACCTGCTGCTCAACCTGGTCGGCGAGCTGGTGATCCGCAACTCGATCCTGGCCGACCGGCTGTCGCCGGCCGATCGCCAGCGCGTCGAGCTGCCCGAGCTCGCGCGCCTGACGCGGCAGATCCAGGACAATGTGATGTCGCTGCGCGCGCAGCCGATCAAGCAGGCCTTCAGCCGCGTGCCGCGCATGCTGCGCGACCTTTCGGTGGAGACCGGCAAGCAGATCCTGCTCGAGACGGTGGGCGAGACCACCGAAGTCGACAAGGGCGTGATCGAGAAGATCGGCGATCCGCTGACGCACATGATCCGCAACGCCGCCGACCATGGCCTGGAAAGCGCGGAGGAGCGCATCGCCGCGGGCAAGAGCCCGGAGGGCACGATCAAGCTCTCGGCCGAGCAGCGCGGCGCCCGCATCTTCGTGCGGGTGCAGGACAATGGCCGCGGCATCAACCGCGAGAAGGTTCGCGCCAAGGCCGTCGAGAAGGGCATCATCAGCGCCGACGCGCAGCTGTCGAACGAAGAGATCGACCAGTTGATCTGCGCGCCGGGCTTCTCGACCGCCGACACGATCTCGAACATCTCGGGCCGCGGCGTGGGCATGGACGTGGTCCGCTCGAACGTCGAGGCGCTGGGCGGCCGGGTGGAGATCCACTCGATCCCCGGCGAAGGCACCACCTTCACGATGATCCTGCCGCTCACCCTGGCGATCCTGGACGGCATGATCGTCCGCCTCGCCGGCCAGCGCTTCGTGCTGCCGCTCGCGCATGTGCTCGAGACGGTGCAGCCCGAGCCGGGCCAGGTGAAGCGCACCTCGCCCGACAGCGAAGTGATCGACATGCGCGGCGAATATGTCCCCGTGAAGCGCGCGACCGAGATCTTCGGCCTCAACGACGATCGCGCGATCGAGGACAGCCTGGTCGTGATCGTCGAGAACGAAGGCTCGGGCAAGGTCGGCCTGGTGGTCGATACCATCGACGATCGCCGCGAGGTGGTGATCAAGAGCCTCGACCAGAATCTCCACCCGATCCGCGGCCTGGGCGGCGCCACCATCCTCGGCGACGGCTCGATCGCGCTCATCCTCGACATCGAGGCGCTCGTCGCCTCCACCAATCGCTTCACCCCGAAAGGACTGGCAGCATGACCACCACCAACGACAACGCCGGCACCGACCGCAAGATCGTCACCTTCTCGCTCGCCCAGCAGACCTTCGGGATCGACATGCGGGCGCTGATCGAGATCCGCGAATGGGACGAGCCGACGCCGCTCCCCAACGTCCCCGGCTTCATCAAGGGCGTGACCAACCTGCGCGGCAACGTGGTGCCCGTGGTGGGCCTGGCCGAGCGGCTGGGCTGGGAGCCGAGCGTGATCCATGCCCGCTCGTGCATCCTCGTCGTCCATATTGCGGGCAAGCAGGCCGGCTTCCTGGTTGACGAAGTCAACGACATCGTCGCGATCGGCGAGGCCGAGATCCAGCCAGCCCCCGAGGTCGAAACGATCGAGCCGAGCGTGATCGCCGGCCTGGTGCGCATCGCCACCCGCCAGAAGGACGGCACCCGGGACGAAAAGGGCACGATGGTGCTGCTTCTCGACCTGGACGCGCTGAGCCTGACCAAGCACCTGGATCTCGCAGCGTGACCGTCGCCGGGGGCGCCGCGGCGCTCACCGGCGTCGCTGGCGGCATGACGGCGGCGAATGCGGAGCTCACCGCCCGCGATTTCGCCGCCATCGCCGCGATCATGCACGAGGACGCGCGCATCTCGCTCAGCGAGGCGAAGACCACGCTCGTCCAGTCGCGCCTGGGGCGGCGGCTGCGCGAGCACGGCCTGGCCAGGTTCTCCGACTATGTCGCGCTTGTGCAGAGCGATCCGGCGGAACGCCATGCGATGGTGGTGGCGCTGACCACCAACCACACGCATTTCTTCCGCGAGCCGCATCATTTCGATCATTTCCGCCAGACGGTGCTGCCGGCGCTCAAGCGCAAGCAGGGGCCGGTGCGGATCTGGTCGGCGGGCTGCTCGTCGGGCGAGGAGGTCTACACCATCGCCATGTGCCTGCTCGGGCCGGACCGCACTTCCGCCGCCTGGCTGCGCAATGCCGATGTCCGCCTGCTGGCGACCGACATCGCCCCCCATGTGGTGGAATCGGTGCGGCGCGGCTTCTATGCCGACAATGTCGCCCAGGCCGTGCCCGAGCCCTGGCGCAACCTGTGGATGAAGCCCGTGCAGGGCGGCTTCCAGATGGCCGACGAGGCGCGCGCGCTGGTGACGGCCAAGGTGCTGAACCTGTTCGAGCCCTGGCCGCTCAAGGCCGCCTATGACGTGATCTTCTGCCGCAACGTGATGATCTATTTCGGGGATCCCGCGAAGGAAGAGCTGGAGGCGGGCTTCGTCAACCAGCTCGCCCCCGGCGGGCACCTGTACATCGGGCATTCGGAGCGGCTGATCGGCCCGGCGGCACGCCAGATGCGCTCGTGCGGGCACACCATCTACCAGAAGCCGGAGGTGCATTGATGGCACCGGTACGCACTCTGATCGTCGACGACAGCGCCTCGATGCGCGCGACGCTCAACCGCATGCTTTCCGCCGATCCGGCGATCCAGGTCGTCGGCATGGCGCCCGAGCCCTTCGCGGCGCGGGAAATGATCAAGACGCTCAACCCCGACGTGCTGACGCTCGACGTCGAGATGCCGGGGATGGACGGGCTGTCCTTCCTCGAGCGGATCATGCGACTCCGGCCGATGCCGGTGGTGATGTGCTCGACGCTGACCGCGCGCGGTGCGGAAGTGACGATCGAGGCGCTCCGGCTGGGCGCGGTCGACTATGTCACCAAGCCCAGCGGCACGCCCGAAGACATCGAGCGCGACGCCGTCCTGCTCTGCGAGAAGGTGAAGGCCGCCGCCCGTTCGGTCGCCCGTGCCGGCCCGCAGCGCCTGCCCGCCCAGCCCACGCTCGCGGCGGGCAGCGTCGGCGAGCGGGTCATCGCGATCGGCTCGTCCACCGGCGGCGTCGAGGCGCTGTTCTCGCTGCTGCCCGCGCTGCCTGAGAATTGCCCGCCGGTGCTGATCGTCCAGCACATGCCCGCCGCCTTCACGCACAATTTCGCGGAGCGGCTGAACGGCGAATGCCGGGTGCATGTGGTGGAAGCGACCGACGGCGCGCCGGTGGTGCCGGGAACCGTCTATATTGCTCCTGGGGGGCAGCGCCACATGGAGCTGCGCGGCGGCGTTCGCGGCCATGTCAGGCTGCGCGACGGCGACCCGGTCTCCGGCCACCGGCCGTCGGTGGACATGCTGTTCAACTCGGTGGCGCCGCTCGGCAAAGCCGCGGTCGGCGTGATCCTCACCGGCATGGGGGCCGACGGCGCCCAGGGCATGCTGGCGATGCGCCAGGCGGGCGCCCGCACGCTGGGCCAGAGCAGGGAAACCTGCGTGGTCTGGGGAATGCCGCGTTCGGCCAAGGAGCTGGGCGCGGTGGAACAGGAAGTTGGTTTGTCTGGCATGCCTGAGGCGATCCTCAAGGCCTGCCGCGAGAAGATTGGGAGCGTCTGATGCCTGCTGCAGCAGCGATCAAGGTGATGGTGGTCGATGACCAGACCAGCATGCGCGCGATGATCCGTCGCGCCTTGCAGGATCTCGGGTTCAAGGACGTGCGGGACAAGCCCAGCGCCCAGGAGGCACTGGCGGCGATCAAGAGCGACCGCGTGCATCTGATCATCTCGGACTATAACATGCCGGAGATGGACGGCCTCCAGTTCTTGGAGGCGGTGCGCACCGATGCGGTGATCGGCAAGACGGTGTTCATCATGCTCACCGGCTCGTCGGACAAGGAGATTGTCCAGAAGGCCGCGGCCCTGGGCGTGAACAACTATGTCGTGAAGCCCTTCGCGCCGGCCGCGCTGAAGGAGAAGATCGAGCGCGTCTTCGGCGAGCTCACCTGATGCGCCGGCTCGCCATCGTCCAGGGCGAGCATGCCGTGGTGGCCGAGCCCGGGGTGGTCGTCTCCACCCTGCTCGGCAGCTGCGTCGCCGCATGCCTGTTCGATCCGGTCGCCCGGATCGGCGGCATGAACCATTTCCTCCTGGGCGAGCCCGGCGCGGACCAGCGCGTCGGAGCCTCGGAAATGGCGCGCTACGGTGTGCACGCGATGGAGCTGCTGATCAACGGGATGATGCAGAAGGGCGCAGTCCGCAGCCGGCTGATGGCGCATCTCTACGGGGGCGCCAACATCGTCTCGGGGCTGGGCTCGATCGGCTCCTCCAACGCCGCCTTCGCGCGCCGCTTCATGGAGACCGAGGGGATCGCCGTCGGCCACACCGATCTCGGCGGCACCAGCGCCCGCAAGATCGAGTTCCTTCCCCATGAAGGGCGCAGCCGCTGCGTCAAGGTTACCGACCGCGTGCCCGAGCGCCCGCCGGTCCCCGTTCACGCCCCGGTCTCCGGCGGCGATCTGGAGCTGTTCTGATGTCCTGCATGCCCGTTCCCGCACAGCTCCCCAACGTGCAGGCGATCACCGGCTTCGATCCCTTCTCGGCGACGCTGCACAATGTGATTGCCGGCGAGATCCGCGAGATGCGCGCGAAGCTGGAAGCGCTTGCCGAAGTGCTCGTCGGCGACGCGCATTTCGCCAGCGCCTATCTCGAGCAGCTCCAGGATTTCGACTATCTCATCCAGCATGCCGACGAGTGCGTGAACCTGCTCGAGCGGATCGCGCGCGGCGAGGATTCGCTGTCGGCGATCGGCCATATCCGCCTGGGCGCAGTGCAGCAGCGCATGCGCGACGCGCTCGGGAGCGTCTGACCATGCCCGTGCCCGGCGCCAATGATCGCCCCATCGTCATCAAGCGAGTCAAGAAGGTCGCGGCCGGACATCACGGCGGCGCCTGGAAGGTGGCCTATGCCGACTTCGTGACTGCGATGATGGCCTTCTTCATGCTGCTGTGGCTGATCGCCAATCCGGACAAGCAGCGGCTGAAGGGCCTCGCTGCCTATTTCTCGCCGACCATCTCCGACACCGCGCCCTCGACGCCGGTGATGGGCACGTCCGAAGGTGCGGGCGGCCAGGCGCGCCGCTCGTCGAACGACAGCAGCCGCGCCAACGGCACGCCGACCACCGAGGCCGCCACCAACGGCGCCGCGCGCGGCGGCACCGCCGACATACCCGACACGTCGATGCGAGTCCTCGCCAGCGAGCTGCAGATCGCGCTCGACGCCGTGCCGCAGGACCAGGCACGCAAGAATGTGGCGATCGAGCCCGACCGCGCGGGCATGCGGATCACGCTGATGGACACCGACAAGCAATCGATGTTCCGTCCCGGCACCGCCGAGCTGAACCCCTTCGCGCGCGCACTGCTCGCCAAGACCGCGGCCAAGCTCGCCCAGGCGGGCGGGCAGATCGCGATCGAGGGCCATACCGACGCGACCGGCGGCGGCCAGAGCGATGCGAACTGGCAGCTATCCGGCGCGCGCGCACTCGCCGCACGCCAGGCGATGATCGCCTCGGGCATGACGACCGACCGCTTCTCCGAGATCGTCGCCATGGGCGGCACCCGGCCGGTCTTCCCGGATCAGCCCGATCGGGCGGAGAACCGCCGCATCACCATCGTGCTGAAGGCCGAGGCACCATCGCTTCCGACCGACAGCAGCTTCAAATTCTGAGTATCGGCGTCATGAAAAAGATCCTGTTCCTGGCCATCGTGATGCTCTCCGGGCTCGGCCTGGGGGGCGCCGCCGCGTTCGGCACCCTGGTGGTGCTCGGCCCCCGTCCCGCCCACGCCGCCCCGGCACCGGCCGCGGAAGTCGAGACGGCATTCGTCCAGGTGGACAAGCTGCTCGCCCCGCTGGTCTCGCCCGACGAGGGGCGGCTCACCGGCTATGTCCAGTTCCAGTTCAACCTCGAAGTGCCCAAGGACAAGTCCGGCGAGGTGGCCAAGCGGCTGCCGCTGCTCCTGCACGCGATCAACATGCGCACCTTCAGGACGCCGATGGCGGCCGGCAAGGAGGGGCTGCTGCCCAGCCTCGAGCAGTTCCGCAAGGTCGTGGAAGCCGCCGCCCCGGAAGCGTTCGGCGCCGGCGTGGTGCGCAAGGTGGCGATCACGCAAGCGACGCCCGCATGAGGCGACGCGCAGCATAAATTGCGTATTTTGCGTGGAGGCGGCCCGCTCGCGCCGGCAATCCGCCTATAAAAAACAGAGATCACGCAATTTCGCCGAGGACATAGTGGAAGCCAATCCCGCCATCGCAAGCGAAAGCCACGAAGAGTGGATCGAGCGCGCGCCGCGGGCCGTGGCGACGCTCCTCGTCGGCAAGCTGAGCCATGAGGGCAATCCCGGCCAGCTCTGCCGGGTGCGCAACATCTCCGAGCACGGCATGCAGATCGACACGATCGCATCGCTGCTGCCCGGCTTGCGCATCGCCGTCGAGTTGCGCGGCGGCGCGCTGCTGCACGGCGCGATCGCCTGGACCAAGGCGGGCCGGGCCGGCGTGCGGTTCGACACCCCCGCCGATGTCGGCGCCATCCTCGGCAAGCCGCAGCCCGAAGCGGCAACCCTGCGTCCGCGCTCGCCGCGCTTCGCGGCCGACATCCCGGCGCGGATCAACTCCCTCGGCCGCTCGATCGACGTGGTCGTCGCCGATCTGTCGCAGGGCGGCGCCTGCCTGAAGCTGCAACGCACGCTGCGGGTGGACAGCGAAGTGATCCTGATGATCCCCGGCCTGCCCCCGCGCCGCTGCACGGCGCGCTGGAGCAACGAGGAATATGCCGGCGTCGCCTTCCACGACCCCATTTCCTATGCCGAGCTCTCGGCCTGGCTGGATAGCCCCGCCGCGCGGGGTTGAGTCTCTCGCGACAACCCGAAGCGCTGCGACACGGCCGCTATCCTGCTCTCGGCGGAACGGCGGAACCGCGCCGGCGAACTAGCAGGGACCGTGCCAGAATACGCCTTGGCCGACTTCCGAATAGCATCCGTCGAGCATCGGCAGATCGCGCCGGCTCCGGGCGACATGATATCCCCAGCCGCCATCGAAATAGGGCTTGATGACGATGTCGACGCCCCATTCGTGCACCGTGACCCATTCGGGGTGAAGGCTGGCGGCGACCGGCGGCAATTGGTTCTCCGGCACGCGTGCATAATGTTCCGGAGGTCTCGCCGGATGCGTTGCCGTCAAGGCCTGGGCTTCGGCCTGGATCGCCTTCAGCTTCACCGGATCGGAAATCGGCCAGGGCCAGCCCGCCAGCAGCACCAGGATCGCCAAGGCTGCCAGAACGGCCAGGGCGGCGAGCGTGACGATGCAGCCTCTCCGGCGGTTCATGCGCGAAGCTAACCACCACCATTCGCGGCCACAAGCAAATAGGGGCGGACGCCCCCCGGCATCCGCCCCCTCCCTGACCCTTGGCGGCTTCGCTACTGCGCGAAGCTCTTGACCAGCGACCCGGCGACCAGCGCCCAGCCGTCCACCAGCACGAAGAAGATGATCTTCATCGGCAGCGATATCGTCGGCGGCGGCAGCATCATCATGCCCATCGCCATCAGCACGGCCGAGACCGCCAGGTCGATGACCAGGAACGGCAGCAGCAGCAGGAAGCCGATCTCGAAGGCGCGGCGCAACTCGGAGATCATGAAGGCCGGCGCCAGCGTGGTCAGCGGCGTCTCTGCGCGGTTCTGGATCTGCTTGCCGCCCAGATCGGCGAACAGCTTGAGATCGCTGTCGCGCACCTGGCCGAGCATGAACTTCTTGAACGGCTCGGCAGTGCGCTCGAACGCGACCTGCTCGGAGATCTTGCCCTTGGTATAGGGATCGACGCCCTGCTCCCACGCCTTGTTGAAGGTGGGCGCCATCACGAAGAAGCTGAGGAACAGCGCCAGGCTGATGATCACCGGATTGGGCGGCACGCCTTGGGCGCCGATGCCGGTGCGCAGCAGCGACAGCGCCACCACCATGCGCGTGAAGCTGGTGACGGTCATCAGCAGGCCTGGGGCCAGGCTGAGCACCGTCAGCATCAGCACCAGCTGGATCGCCTTGGCCGAGAGCGCGCCGTCCGGGCCGCCGATGTTGATCGACGTGCCCTTCGACTGGGCAAACGCCTCGGCCGGCACGAGGATCAGGACGGCGAAGGCCGCCGCGACCAGCCTAAGCATCGAGCGCGGCCCGCACCGCGGCGCGGTTCCACCGCGTGGTGTTGCGCTGCTCGCGGACGCGCTTGGGCGCGCGCGGCGCATGGCCATTGCGCGCGGCGGCGGCGATCGTGGCGCGCGCCGCGACGGCACGGGGCAGCTCGGCCAGCCTGGGCAGGTCGACCAGCCTGGCGAAATTGGTGCGGAGCGCCGCGATGTCCTCGGCGAGATTGGCCGCCGGCGCGGGGGCACCGGCCGGCTCGGGTGCGACCGGCTCGGGCGCGACGATGCCGCTCTCGATCGTCGCCTGTCCCTCGGGACCGAACATCACCAGATGCTCCATCCCGTCGCGGCGGATCAGCGCCACCGAGCGCTTGCCGTCGACCGACAGGCGCTCGACGATCTCAATCCGCTTGCGGCGCGTGCTGGTCACGCGGCCGGGCAGCTTCAGATCGTATCGCTTCACGAACCACAGCGCCCCGGCGAGCATGCCGAGCACCATCCCGAGCGCACCCAGCGTGCGCAGCATCGACAGGATGTCCATCAGTTGCGCTGCTTCTTCACGAGTTCGGTGATCTCGAGCGACATCACTTCGCCGTCGACCAGGACCACGCCCTTCGCGACGAGTTCGTCGTTCACATAGACGAGCGACGGATCGTCCTGGCTGCTTTCCAGCGGGATCATCGCGCCGCGGCTCATCTGCAGGACCTGGCGGATCGGCACATTGGCCGAGCCCAGCACGATCGACATATCGACCATAATTCCGTCGAGCACTGACATGCGTCTTCCTTTCAGGAGGACTTATAGGAACCTTTTTTCCGCGTCCGGCGCCTGCCCCGGCAATTTTTGCCTACAATGGAGGAAACGGCCCCTGCGGCCTCGCTGGAAGGACGATCATGGACCTCAAGACCTCGCTCGGCATCTCCGCCTCGGGCCTGCGCGCGCAATCGCTGCGCATGCGCGTGATCGCAGAGAATCTGGCGAACCAGGACTCGGTGGCGGACGCGCCGGGCGGCAATCCCTATCGCCGCCGCGTCGCCAGCTTCCAGGCCGATATGGACCGTGCGACCGGCGGCCTGGGCGTCAAGGTCAAGGCGATCGAGAACGACAAGTCGGACTTCGTGAAGGTCTATCAGCCCGGCCATCCGGCCGCGGACAAGGACGGCTATGTCATGAAGCCGAACGTCAACGGCCTGATCGAGACGGCCGACATGAAGGCGGCGCAGCGCAGCTACGAAGCCAATCTCAACGCCATCGAGGCTGCCAAGAGCCTGACGATGCGCACCATCGACCTCCTCAAGTAAAGGATACCCAGAATGTCCATCGGCGCACTTGATGCGATGTCGGCCTATGGCCGCGTCGCCGGCCTTGGCGGCAACAGCAAGACGGATCCCGTAAAGACCGGCGGCAGCGCCGGCGGCTTCGGCGCCATGGTCGAGGACATGGTCACCGGTACCGCGGACCAGCTGCGCGCGGCCGAGAAGGCTTCGGCCCAACAGGTTGCCGGCAAGGGCGACCTGATCGACGTGGTGACCGCGATCGGCGCGGCCGAGACGGCGCTCGACACCATGGTGGCCGTGCGCGACCGGGTGGTGAACGCCTATTCCGACATCATGCGGATGCAGATCTAGGCGCGATGCTGCCGTCCCAGGTCCTCGCCCTGGCGCAGAGCGCGCTGATGCTGGTGCTCACCATCGCGGGTCCGCTGCTGCTGACCTCGCTGATCGTGGGCACCGTCATCGGCCTGCTTCAGGCGCTGACCCAGATCCAGGAAACCACGCTCACCTTCGTGCCCAAGCTGCTCGCGATGGGGCTGGTGCTGCTGCTGATGCTGCCCACGATCGGACAGGCGCTGAACGACTTCATGACCAGGATCGGCAGCCTGATCGTGACCGCCGGATGACGCTGCCTCCCGACCTGACGCTGCAGGCGTCGGCCTTCTTCATCGTCTTCGCCCGGGTGGGCGCGGTGCTGATGCTGCTGCCGGTGTTCGGCGACGACGCCATCCCCGGCCGCATCCGGCTGATGATCGCCTTCGCACTGTCGGCGGCGATGTACGGCCTGGTCGGAGCGCCCGCCCGGGTGGCGGCGGAAGCCGGCGCGGCGTTGCCCGCGGTGCTCGTCGCCGAACTGATGACGGGCCTCGCCATGGGCATGATCGTCAAGATCCTGTTCTTCGCCGTCTCCATGGCGGGCTCGGTGATCTCGACCCAGATCGGCCTATCCTCTGCGGTGATCTTCGATCCCGCGCAGAGCAGCGCCGCGCCCCAGCTCTCCAAGTTCGTCGCCATGGCGGCGGCCCTGGTGTGCATGGGCATGCAGGTCCATCATCTGTGGCTGGGCGCGATCGTGCACAGCTATCAGAGCTTCCCGGTCGGCGGGCTGCCGCCGGCGCATGATTTCGCCATGCTCGCGGTCGAGGCGATCACCCGCTCGATGACGCTCGGGCTCAGCCTCGCCGCCCCGCTGCTGATCTACGGCATCGTCTTCAATGTCGCGCTCGGCCTCGCCGCGCGGGTCGCCCCGGCGATCCAGGTCTTCTTCATCGCCCAGCCGCTCAACCTGCTGCTCGGCATCAGCCTCGCCGCCGCCACGCTCGGCACCATGCTGACCTTCTTCGCCCGCGCCATGGGCGACGCGATGCAGGGAGGCTGGTGATGTCGGGCGATACCGACCAGGACGACAAGACTCACGACCCGACGGACAAGAAGCTCGAGGATGCGCGCGCCAAGGGCGATGTGCCGATGGCGCCCGAGATGCGCCACGCCGCGATCTTCGTCGGCATGCTCGTGGTGATGGGCGGCCTGGGCACCTACACGCTCCAGCTGATGGGCACGCTGTTCGTGCGCCTATGGGGCAGCGCCGACGACTTCCGGATGGAGCCGCAGGGCGCCGAGAGCTTCGTGACCGGCGTGATGAGCGCGACTGCATCGGCGCTGCTGCCGGTCCTGGGCACGCTGTTCGGCATCGCGCTGCTGGGCGGCATCCTCCAGGGCCGGCCGATGATCAGCTGGAGCCGGGTGAAGCCGAAATGGTCGAAGCTCAATCCCGCCAGCGGCGCCAAGCGCATGTTCGGCAAGATGGCGCTGATGGAGTTCGCCAAGACGCTCGCCAAGCTCTGCCTGGTCGGCGGCGTGGCGGCATATCTGGCATGGCCGCATGCCGCCACGGTCGATTCCATGGTGGGCGCGGACCTGCAGCAAGTGGGCGGCGCGACGCACGGCATCGTCTATTCGATGCTCCGCCCGATCGCGATGCTGGTGGGCGCGCTCGCCCTGTTCGACTTCGTCTGGCAACGCCGCGCCTTCCTGAAGCGGATGCGCATGAGCCTTCAGGAGATCAAGGACGAGCACAAGCAGAGCGAAGGCGATCCGCACATCAAGGCCAAGGTTCGCCAGATCCAGATGCAGCGCTCGCGCAGCCGGATGATGCAGAACGTGCCCAAGGCCAGCGTGGTGATCACCAACCCGACCCACTATGCCGTGGCGCTGCACTATGACCATGGCCAGATGGCGGCGCCGGTGGTGGTCGCCAAGGGCGTTGACGGGATCGCGCTCAAGATCCGCGAGATCGCGGGCGAGCACGGCATCCCGCTGGTGGAGAACCGCCCCCTCGCCCGCGCGCTCTACGCCAGTGCCGAGATCGATCACCCGATCCCGGTGGAGCACTACGCCGCCGTGGCCGAAGTGATCAGCTATGTGCTGAGGATCGCGAAGAAGCGGCGCTGAACGCGACGCTTCCCCGCGATCCCCGGGGCAGCGTCAGAACTTCAGCCGCGCGCCCGCCGAGAGCACGATGGCATGGGCGTTTCGCAGCTCGCCATCGGTGAGGATCGGCGTCTGCGCCGCAGTGCCGGCATAGGCGGCGGTCACGCGGTCGATCGGGGCATCGGCGAAGCTGACATAGTTGGCCGCCAGGTCGAACGAGAGCTTCCTGCTCGCCGCCAGGCTGCCGCCCAGGCCGAAGTTCCAGCGGTTCGAATCCGGCACCCGGGCATCGCGCTCGCCATCCTGGGTCGGCGTGATCGCGCGCTGGACGCCGGCGCGCAGCGTCACCTTGGGCGACAGGGCATAGTCGATGCCGCCGGCATAGCTCCAGCTGGTGCGATAATTTTCGGGGATCGCCTGGTTGACCGGCGCGCCGAGGCGGATGGCATCGAACTTGTCCCAGCCATAGCGGATCACCTGGGCATTGAGGGTGAGCTTGTTCGTGGCCGCGAAGCGGGCGCCGACGATCGCCTGGGACGGAGTGTAGAACTTCGCCTCGACCCCCGAGAGCGCCATGTTCGAGCCAGCGAGCGGCCCGACCAGGCCGGAGACGGTGAGATTGCCCTTCAGCGTGTGCTCGATCGCAGACTTGTAGCTGAGGCCCAGGGTGAAGCGGTTCGAATGCAGCTGCACGCCCGCGGTCCAGCCGAGGTCCCAGCCGTCACCCTTCAGTTCCTGGCGGCCGTCCGGCAGCGCCGCTGCGAGATTGGGCAGCGCGTTGCCGAGGCTGGCATCGGTATATTCGATGTTGAGCCCCGCGCCGACGCGCAGCCAGTCGGTCACCGCCACGCCGATGCTCGGCTGGATGTCGACCGTGCGCAGCTGGGTCCGCGCGGCGCTGTAGCGCGCCCAGCTGTCCGCCGGATAATCGGTGGTGAAGCTATAGGGCGAAGTGATCGACACGCCGAGCGCGATGCGGTCGTTGAGCGGCACCGCGATCGCGCCCGAGGGAAGCACGCCGTTGTTGATCGGATTGCGCGTGACACCGTTGCCGCCCACCGGCGCTGCCGGCTGGCCCGGGCGGACGATCAGCGTGCCGTTGTCGGCAACCTGGCCGCGCGGCAGAATGACCGAGGCGGAGAGCGTGGCATCGCCATTCTCGATCCCGCCGATCGCAGCGGGGTTCCACCAGATCGAAGCGGAGCCGGTATCGGCAGCCTCGCCCGAGAAGGCGCGGCCGGCGCCGCGGGCGGATTGTTCCTGGAGGTAGAAGGCCTGGGCGCAGGCAGCCTGGGAGAAGCCGAGCAGCGCGAACAGCGCGCTGCCGGCGGCCAGCGAATATTTGAAGGGGGACATCGGGGTAATCCTTGTACGCGTACGGATACTGAGAACTCGGAAACGCGCGTCAGCGCACGCGGGTCCAGGTCTGGGTGCGGCAGAAGGGCTTGAACACGCAGCCGCGCAGATTGAGCTGATCGTTGCCGGAGAACGTGATCTCGGCGCTGTAGGTCTTGCCGTCCTCGGCATTGTAGATCTTGCCGCCATACCAGCCGCCGCCCTGCTGGCTGAAGCCGGACAGGATCTGCAGGCCCATCAACTTGCGCGTGCGCAGCGCCGCATTGCCGTTGTTGCCGTCGGCCAGGTTCGGATTCGTGCGCAACTTGTCCGATCCGACGATCTTGCCGCAGATCGACGCACCGCATCGGGTGATCTCGACGATGCCGTTGTGGACGGGGGTTTTCCAGCGGCCGACCACGGCATCGGCGGACTGAGGTACGGGGGCCGCTGCGACGGCGAACCCCATCAGCAAAGCCAACATAGGCATACTCTCCTGAGGGCTGTCCATGCCGCGCTCTGCCGGCCAGTCATGGAAGGAACGGCATCGCGCTTTCGAACGCGAAACCGGTGACGCCTCCCTAGGTTCCAAAGATCCGGTATGCAATTGCGTTCGGATTTGAAACTGAAAAGCCCGAGAAGCCGTAGGGGAAAGACAGGGTGCCGTCAGGCCTGGAGATCGAGCTTGGCCAGTTCGACTCGGACGCGCAGCTCGATGTCCGACAAAATGGCCGCCAGCGCGGGATCGTCGCTGCGCTCGAACGTCTCGGACCATTCGACGATCGCCCGGAGCCGGACCGGGCTCACCACACCGGCAACCAGTTCGCGGTGGAGCTGATCGAGCATGTCGATGCCGCGCTGGGCGTCGATCGCCTGTTTGCGGCGGCGCTCGATCGCCGGATCAGCGGCGGCGAGCGTGACGAGCATCGCGACCGAGGGGTTGAGCATCTGCGCCGCATTGGGGCCCTGGGGCAGCGGCGCGGGCGCCGCGGGGCCATCCCCCTCCCCGACCGAGAAGCCGGACGCGACCTTGGGCAGCGCGGCCATCAGGCTTTGCAGCAGGGGGGCTTGCAGGTTCTCGATCCGCACGAAATCTAGTCCTCCGGGCCCGCATGGCCCGTCCTCTATCCTATAAGAGAATTATCGGAAATTTTCCACTTTCGAGGGTATATGCTGCGCTTCGCCGCCCCCCTGATGGCCCTGCTCCTGAGCATGGGGCTAGCGCCGGCCGCAATGGCCCAGACGCGGATCAAGGACGTCGTCAACGTCGAGAACGTCCGCGACAACCAGCTTGTCGGCTATGGTCTGGTCGTCGGCCTGGCCGGCACGGGCGATCGCCTGCGCAATACGCCGTTCACCGAGGAATCGATGCAGGCGATGCTCGAGCGCATGGGCGTGAACATCCGCGGCACCGAGATGAAGACGCAGAACGTCGCCGCCGTCTCGATCACCGCGACGATGCCGCCCTTCGCCCGCTCGGGTTCGCGGATCGACGTCCAGGTCTCGGCGCTGGGCGACGCGACCAGCCTGCAGGGCGGGACGCTGATCGTCTCGTCGCTGCGCGGCCTGGACGGCGAGATTTATGCAGTCGCGCAGGGCAATGTCGCCGTCTCCGGCTTCAAGGGCCAGGGCGCAGCGGCCAGCGTGAGCCGGGGCGTGACCACGTCCGCCCGCATCGCCGGCGGCGCGATCATCGAGCGCGAAGTGCCCTATTCGCTGCTTTCGGCCAACGGCCTGAAGCTGGCGCTCAAGAACCCCGACTTCGCCACTGCCGACCGTATCGCCGGCGCGATCAACGCCAAATATCCGGGTAGCGCCGCCGTGCTGGATCCGGCGACCGTGCAGCTCACGGCTGGCGCGAACTTCGTCGGCAATGTGATCGACCTGGTCACGCGCATCGGCGAACTGTCGGTCAAGGTCGACCAGCCGGCGCGGGTGGTGATCAACGAGGCTTCGGGCACCGTGGTGATGAACGCCGACGTCCGCATCACGCCCGTGGCCATCGCCCAGGGCGGCCTGACCATCACCGTCACCGAGAGCCCGCAGGTCTCGCAGCCAGCGCCCTTCTCGAACGGCCAGACCACGGTAGTGCCGCGCACCAACGTGCAGGTGAACGACGGCAACGGCGCCAGCCTGGCGATGGTGGACGGCGCCAGCCTGCAGACGCTGGTGAGCGGGCTCAACACGCTGGGCGTCTCCCCGCGCGACCTGATCACCATCCTCCAGGCGATCAAGAGCGCCGGCGCGCTCCAGGCCGATATCGAGGTGCAATGATGCGCGACGTGACTTCCGCCACCGGGCCCCAGGCCCCGGCCGTCCCGGCCAATCCGAAGCTCGACGCCAAGAACCGCGAGACCGCGAGGAATTTCGAGGCGGTGTTCCTCGGCCAGATGACCCAGCTCATGCTCGAGAGCGTGCAGCAGGGCGACGGGGAATTCTCCGGCGGGCATGGCGAGGAAATGTTCCGTGGCATCATGGCCGAGAAACTCGGCAACGCGATGGCCGCCAAGGGCGGCATCGGCCTGGCGCCGGCAGTGCTCGACCAGATCATCAAGCTCCAACAGGGTAACAAGTAAATGACCGAGCAGCTCATCGACGCGATGGTGTCCCTCACCCAGATCATGGAGGAGGAGAGCGAGCGGCTGGGCCGAGGCCCCTATTTCGCCGAACTGCCCGAGATCGCCCAGGCCAAGCTGCGCCTCACCGGCCGGATCGAGGCCGAAGTGGCGCGGATGAAGCGCGAGGCGCCCGACGATTGGGCCGAACGGCTCGATCCGGAAGCGCGCGAGCAGCTGGCCGAGGCCAGCCGCGGACTGCGCGACGCCTCAAGCATCAATGCCGACATTCTCAAGCGCCAGATCGAGCTCTCGGTCGAGATGATGGGCGCGATCGCCGCCGAGGCCCAGCGCCTCACGGGCACGCGCAGCATGACCTATGGCGCCTGTGGCGGCCTGGGCGGGATGGACGCGCCGGCGCCGATCTCGATCAACGCGCGGCTCTGAGATCTCCTGCGCGGGGCGCCGGTTTCGCGCGGCCGGAGTTTCGGAAGTTTAGACTATGGGGGCACCGCCCGGGGCCCCCTAAGCCGCGCCGGGCAGGCAGGCGCGTCCAACATAGGTCAAAGAGCGGCCGGATCCGCCGCCGGCCCGGGGAGCGAAGCCGGCGAAATCCTGCATTGCAAGATGGGAGCTAATAGCCCTCTCCCGCCTGCGGGAGAGGGTTGGGTGAGGGTGTGTCAGGCGTCGCAGGCGATGTCGCCAATTTGAGGCGTATCGCTTCGACGACGCCATCGAAATTCTCGACCAGATCGCTGTTCCAGAAGCGCATCACCACATAGCCTTGGGCTTCAAGATAGGCCGTGCGGCGCCTATCGCCTTCTTCGCTGTGCTGACTGCCGTCCAGTTCGACGACCAACCGCTTTTCCACGCACAGGAAATCGACGACGAACGTGCCGATGGTCGCCTGGAACCGGAACTTGTGGTTCTCGAGCTGCCGGTTTCGCAGTGCGGACCATAGCTTGCGTTCAACGCCGGGTTCCCTGCGAAGGCGGCGCGCATGCGGATTGGTGGGACGTATCGCCGGCATTCGGGCAGAGTGACCCACCTCACACCCTCACCCAACCCTCTCCCGCAAGCGGAAGAGGGCTAAGGAGAAGGAAGGAACCTACCCGCCCTTCCCCACCGCCGTCTTCAGCATGCTCAGCTGCTTGCGGTAGAGGTTGGTCATCGCGCTGAAATCCGCCTGGACCTGGCCGAGCTTGAGCAGCTGGTCCTCGAGCGTGACGTTGTTGCCGTCGGGCTTGGTCTCGCTGATGTCCTTGTCCAGCACGATCCCGGCGCCCGCCGGCTGGATCGCGCCCAGGCCCTTCATGCCGGCGGTCAGCTCGACCCGCGGCTTGGCAACGCGGATGCTGCCCGTGCTGGTGCTGCCGAGCAGGTCGGAGAAATCGGCATCCTCGACGGTTCGCGCCTTGAAGCCCGGGGTTTCGCTATTGGCGATGTTCTGGGCGATCACGCGCTGGCGATCGGAGAGCGTATCCATCTGACGGCGGATGCCGGAAAGGATCGGGGGCATGTCCATGGATCAAAATCCGTACGTGGAAGGCGTGGAGCTGGTCAGGCGCGCGAGCGCCGCCTGATAATTGGCGAGCTGCGCGTTCACGATCGCGGTGCTCTCGGTGCCGGTCGCCGAGTTCTTCTTGCTGCCGTCGACCATCTTCGCCTTGGTGTCGTCCCAATAGAGCGAGCGATAGGCAGTCTGCGACATCGAGATCGCGTCCTTGATCTTGCCGAGCGCGGTCTTGGCCATGTCCGCCGTGGACAGGCTGAGCCCCTCGCCCAGATCGAGGCCGAAGCTGCCGCCCGGACGCACCTTGGGTGCGTTGCTCGATACCGGCGCCGGGCTTGAGATGCGCTGCGGCTCCATGCCGAGCTTGGCGAGCGCATCGCTGTCGCCGGTGCCCGCGAGGAGTTGGAGCTGATGCCCCGACTTCATCGTGATGCGCAGTTGCTGGACGCCGTCGACCGCAGTCGCGGTGACGGTCGCCTTGGACGCGCCGAGCATGCCCTGCATCCGCGTGGCGATCGACTGAAGCGTATCGTCGGCAAGGACGGTGAGCTTGCGGACCGCGCCGTCATCGGCCTTGAACGAGAAATAGTCGCCCGCCTTGAGCCCGGTCTGCGTCGTCACCTTGCTCGAGGCGACCGCATTGATCGTGCCGCGCCCATAGCCCAGCGCCGAGACCGCGCTGGCGCCGCCCGTATCAGCGGCGATGCGGACCGGCTCGGTGCGCAGCAGCGCCTGGCCGAACTGGGTAGTGTTCTGCACGGCGCCGGTCGCGGTGTCGATGCGCGCGACGAAACCGTCCGTCGGGCCGCGGCGCGGCGCCGCCAGGTCGCCGGTGGTACGGCCGCCGGCATAGAGCTCGCCGTTCATGAAGGCGATGCTGTCGACCTGGTCGTCGGCCGAGGAGCCGAGATAGGTGGTGCTGGCGTTGGCCAGGCCGGCGTCGATCCTGGTGACGAAGCCGTCACGATTGCCGCTGATGCCGTTGACCTGCGCGCCCGAGAGCGCCGTCGAGGTCGCGCCGCCCACCGCGATCGTGCCGTCGTCGGCGATGGCGATGACGCGGGCATCGGCGGTGCCGAGGCTCAGGCTGCCCATGTCGGTGGCGAGCGACGAGCCCTGGAGCTTGCGGAGTTCCGCATTGCCGTCATGCGAGACGAGCGCCAGGACATTGCCGTCATCATCGATGGCGAGCGCGTTGACGCTGTCGCTGCCCGGGCCGGCCAGGGTGCGACGCTCGGCGATCTTGCCGCTTGCGTCGATGCGCGCGACGAAACCGTCATTGCCGGCGGCGATGCGGCCGCCGACATAGACCGAGCCGTCGGCACCGACCGCGACTGCCTTGGCGACATCGGTGCCGGCCGAGCGGATCACGGTGGAGAATTTCTCGTCGCCGTTCGCCGCATATTTGGCGACGACCATATCGCCGTCGGTGGAAGCGCCGCCGAAGCTGCCGGTGACCGTGCCCGCGACGACGATGCTGCCATCGGGGCCCAGGCTAACCGCCGCGCCGGTCGACGAGCCGGTGGCGCCGAGGCCGCGCTGCCACACGACATTGCCCGCGCCGTCCACCTTGGTGAGGAACAGATTGTTGTCGCCGTCCGACAAATTGGCGCCGAGATCGCCCTTGGTGGTACCGACGATATAGCTGTTGCCCTGCGCGTCGGTGACCACCGCGGCGGCATCGGTATTGGCATAGACGTTGCTGGTCGACGTCTTGACCGTCTTCACCTTGCCGTCGAGGTCGGTCGTGGTCGAGGTGGTCGTTATCGTCTTGCCGGCGGCGACGTTCTGCGCGGTCGCCTGGCGGTCAAGCGCCTGGATCGTGCCCATCGCCACGCGGGTGTTATCGCCCGCCGGATCGTCGAACCGGAAGAGCTGGGTGGAGCTCGGCGCATCGAGCGCGGTCTGGCCGGTGGCGACGACCAGCGCGTCCTTGGCGTTGGTCTGGTCGAGCGTGACCTGCTCGATGCCGGTGGGGTTCGAGAGAGTGAAGCCCCATTTCCCGCCCTCGTTGGTCACCTTGAAGGTCGACTTCCAGCGCGGCACGACATTGCCGTTGGCGTCGAGCTGGGGCGTGCCGTTGGTGTTAAGATTGGGGATCGAGGCGATCGCGGCGTTGAACTGGGCGGCGACCGAGTCGAGCGTGGGCGGCTGCGCGCCCTGCGCGAGATCGATGGTGACCGTCTGCGCGGCGGTGCCGGGCTTGCTCAGCGTGATCGAGAATTGCTCGGTGCCGGTGAGGCCGGGGATCGCATCGCTGCGGATCTTGACGAGGCCCTTGCCCTCCGTCTCGTAGACATTGGTGGCGGCGAGCTTGTTCGAGGTGACGCTGGACGAAGGCTTGCCATAGGCGAGCTTCACCAGGTCCGAGGGCGCGGTGCCGAGATAGGACTGGAGATCGTCCAGCCCCTTGAGGAAAGTCTTCTGCAACTGGGCGCGCTGCGCGTCGGACGTGGTCTTGGCACTCGCCGTCTCCGCCAGCACGCGCAGCTTGTCTAGCGCCTGATAGGCAGTGAAGCTGGTCTGGACGTCCTTGGGCAGGAACGTGCCGTTGCCGTCGGTGGTGGCGGGCGTGATGATCGAGCGCAGCGCAGTGATCGCAGCGACCTGACTGGCGTTGACCGGCAGCGCGTCGCTGCTCTTCCACGGCGCGACGGTGGCCGCGGTGGTGAATTGCGCCTTGGCCGTGCGCACGGCCTTGCTGTCATAGGCGATGGTCGAGACCGCCGAGGTCATGGTCGAGCTCGAGCCCGTCAGGATGCTCAAGCCGATCAGGTTTCCAGATAAATTAACCGTCATCGCGATCCGCCCTGCCTCCCTTGCTCCTATAATAGAGGGACAGCGGCCCCCGCCCGTGCGCGCGGCCGCAATTTTTTCGCGAGGGAAACGAAAAAGCATGTCCGTGATGGCGCAGATCGCAGAACCGCCCGAACTGAAGCGCTACAGCGGCTCGCAGCGCGCCGCCGCCCTGATGCTGGCGCTGGGCAAGGATCATGGCGCGCCGATCTGGGAGCAGCTCTCCACCGACGAAGTGAAGGAACTGTCCTCGACCATCGCCGGCCTGGGCCGCATCCCGGCCCAGGTGGTGGAGCATCTGCTCGTCCAGTTCACCAGCGAAGTCGCCTCGATGGCGACGCTGCACGGCAGCTACGAGACCACCGAGCGCCTGCTCGCCGGCATCCTGCCCGGCGACAAGGTGAAGGAGATCATGGAGGACATCCGTGGCCCCTCCGGCCGGACGATGTGGGACAAGCTCTCCAACGTCAGCGAATCCGTGCTCGCCGGGGCGCTGAAGCACGAATATCCGCAGACCGTGGCGGTGATCCTCTCCAAGCTGCGCCCCGATCATGCCGCGCGCGTGCTCTCCGAGCTGCCGCGCGACTTCTCGGTCGACGTGATCATGCGGATGCTGCGCATGGAGACGGTGCAGAAGGACGTGATCAACCAGGTCGAGCAGACGCTCAAGACCGAGTTCATGACCAACCTCTCGCGCTCGCAGAAGCGCGATCCGCACGAGGCGATGGCCGAGCTGTTCAATTCGCTCGACCGCTCGACCGAGGAAGCGATGCTCACCGCGCTCGACAACCGTGCGCCGGAGAGCGCCGAGCGGATCCGCGCGCTGATGTTCACCTTCGAGGATCTGGGCAATCTGCTGCCGCCGGCGATCTCGTCGATCGTCCGCAACGCCGACAAGCGCCAGATGGCGCTGGCGCTGAAGGGCGCGCCGGACAGCCTGAAGCAGCTGTTCTTCGGCGCGATGACCGAGCGCGCCTCGAAGCTGCTGCGCGAGGACATGGCAGGCATGGGCCCGGTGCGTGCGCGCGACTGCGAGGAAGCCCAGTCGGCGCTGGTGCGCCTGGCCAAGGACCTGGCGGACCGCGGCGAGATCCTGCTCGTCGATCCCAAGTCCGACGATGCGATGATCATCTAAGGAGCATTGCCGATGAGCATGCACGCCCATGTCCATGTCGAGCGCTTCGGCTTCGACCGTATCTTCGCCGTGCCGCCGGGCCGGGGCGCCCCGATCGGACCCGACGCCGCGCTCGAAGTGGCGACGCTGCGCGCCGAGCTCGCGCTGCTCAGGTCCGAGCAGGAATCGGCCCTCGCCCTCGCCCGCGCGCAAGGCTATGAGGCCGGGCTCGCCCAGGCGCGGACGGAACGCGAAGTCGCGCTGCTCAGCGCGGTCGATGCGTTGCAGGCGGGGATCGAGGGCATCGACGCGCAGTTCGGCCAGGTCTCGGAGCGCGTGACCGGCGAGGCCGCCGAAGTCGCGCTCGCCGCTGCCGATCTGATCGCCGGCCGCGCACTCGAAGTGGCGCCAGGCACCGCGATCGACGAAGCGATCGGACGGGCCCTCGGCCAGGTCGCGCGCGGCACCGAGCTGCAGGTGCGCGTGCACCCGGATCTGCTGGAAGACATCGAGGGCCGCATCGCCGACCGCCAGTCGCGCGACCGCCGCAAGCTCAACCTGATCGTGGTGCCCGACGAAACCATCCCGGTGGGCGACGCCCGTATCGGCTGGGAGGAAGGCGGCCTGGCACTCGACGCCGCCGCGCGCCGCGAAGCGGTGCTGAACGAGCTCGAGACGCTGCTCAAGGCGGGATGACCCGAATCCCCCTCCCTTTCAGGGAGGGGCCTTGATTCCGGGAAAGGCCAGTCCGCTCAACCCACTAGGCAAAAATTTCCCCCGGCAAAAACTGCCGCCCTCCCCGCCCCTCTATAATGATCGCAAGGGGCATCCGCCCCGCCAGTTCCATCGAACGGGGCGACATTGGAAGCGATCAAGAACCTGGTGGGCCAGATCGGCCCCAAGCGGCTGATGCTGATGGGAGGAGTGGCGTTCGCGCTGCTCGCTGCCCTCGCCTTCGTCGCCACCCGCGGCTCGAACCAGAGCATGGGTTTCCTCTACACCGATCTCGATCCCTCGGCCGCTTCGGCGATCAGCGAGAAGCTCAAGGCGCAGAACATCGCCTTCCAGCTCTCGGCCGACGGCACTTCGATCATGGCGCCGCAGGACAAGCTGGCCGAGCTGCGCATGAGCCTGGCCGGCGAGAAGCTGGGCGGCAAGATCGGCTATGAAGTGCTCGATCAGGAGCAGCCGTTCGGCGTCTCCGCCAGCCGCGCCAAGATGAACGAGACGCGCGCGATCGAAGGCGAGCTGGCCAAGTCGATCCAGACCATCCAGAACGTCACCGGCGCGCGCGTGCACATCGTGATGCCCGAACGCGCCATGTTCGCCGAGGAGAGCCGCAAGGCCACTGCGGCGGTGACCGTGAAGACGCGCGGCCGCATCCCGAGCGAAACCGTCGCCTCGATCCGCTATCTCGTCTCCTCCTCGGTGCCCGAGCTTTCGCCCGACGCCGTCTCGGTCGTCGACCAGACCGGCGCGCTGCTCGCCCGGGCCGGCGACCCCAGCACCGCCAGCGCCGGCGACGCAGACCAGCGCCAGCAGGCAGTGGAAGGCAAGCTGCGCGACGAGATCGAATCGCTGCTCGAGCCGATCGTCGGCCAGGGCAAGGTCCGCGCCGAAGTCTCCGCCCAGATCGACCGCGACCAGTCGCGCGAGGAATCGCACGTCTTCGATCCCGACAAGCAGGTGATCTCCCGCCAGGTGAGCGTGGAGACCGGCGAGCAGAACCGCGAGACCGATGCCGGCGCGCAGACCGCCTCGGTCGCCAACCAGCTACCCGCCGCGCAGACCGCCGCCGCCAACACGCCCGGCACCTCGCGCCAGTCGGGCAGCAACCAGAATTCGGAAGACACGACCTACGATAACAGCTCGACCAAGACGGTCACCGTCCGCACCCCGGGCAAGGTGACCCGCCTCAGCGTCGCGGTGATGGTCGATGGCGGCGACAAGGGCCTGCCCCAGCCGCAGATCGACCGGCTCCAGCGCCTCGTCGAGAATGCCGTGGGCGCCGACACCCAGCGCGGTGACAGCGTCGTCGTCGAGAGCATGAAGTTCAATACCGGCGACGCGCCCGCCGACGCGACCGGCAGCTTCCTCTCGTCGCTGCCGATGGACCGGATCTGGGGCCTGCTCCAGCTCGTGGTGATCGGCGCCGTCGGCCTCCTCGCGCTGCGCATGCTGAGGCCCAGGCCCGTGCCCGCTTCGGCGGAAATGGCCGAGGCCCCGGCCGCGCTGCCCACCCATTCGCCCGAGATGCTCGCACTCGCCGAGCGCGCCGCGGACGGCGACGTGGACGCGATGGCCCAGCTCGAAGCGATGACGCCGTCCGACGTGCCGCAGCTCGATCAGGAGATCGCGCTCGCCCAGGTCGACGGCCGCATCAAGCTCTCCGCGCTCAAGCGCATCGGAGACGCGATCGCCGCCAGCCCGCCCGAGGCGGCCTCGGTGATCCGTCAGTGGATGAACGCATAGGATCAGACCCATGGACACCGAACCCCACGACATCATTCCCACCGATCCGGCGACCGACCAGCCCGCGCCCGTGTTCGAGGATTTCGACAACCAGGGCGGCGCCGAGCCGCACCATGGCGGCGAAGGCCTCGAAGCCGTCCATGACGTCCCGGTGCGGGTACAGGCGGTGCTGGGCCGTGCCCGCATGCCGATCGGCGAGCTGCTCCATTTGGGTGCCGGCACCGTGGTCGAGCTCGACCGCCGCGTCGGCGAGCCCGTGGACATCTTCGTCAACGACCGGCTGATCGCCCGCGGCGAAGTCGTGCTGATCGACAATGCGCTGGGCGTGACTCTCACCGAGATCGTCCGGGCCGAGCATTGACGATGGGACCGATCCGAATGTTGCTGATCGGCGCGCCCGGCAGCGAGTTCCGCCGAGCGGCGGAGCTGGCGCAGAGCGCCGGCGCGGAGGTTACCATGGCCGACGCTCCCGCCCCCGCACTGGAGGCGCTGCGCGAGCAGGGCGCCGATCTCGTGATGATCGACGTGCTGGAGGATGTAGTGGGCTTTCTGGACGACCTGCGCCGCGAGCGCTTCGTCGTGCCCGTGCTGGCCTGCGGCATTTCCGCTCCGGCGGAGCGCGCGGTGGCGGCGATCCGCGCAGGCGCCCGCGACTATGTGCCCCTGCCCCCGCAGCGCGAGTTGATCGCGGCCGCCATCGCTTCGGTGGTGGAGCGCCAGGCGCAGGTGCGTATCGGCGGCCACCCGGTGCTCGATCGCGCCATGGCGCTCGCCGCCGCCGTCGCGCCGAGCGGCGCGCCCGTGCTCGTCTCGGGCGGCAAGGGCAGCGGCAAGGAGATGATGGCGCGCGAGATTCACCGCCTTTCCGGCCGGCCGGATCCGATCGTCTCGGTCGAATGCGCCGGCGTCGCCGCCGACGTGCTCGAATCCGAGCTGTTCGGGCACGAGGCCGATGCCTTTCCGGGTGCAGCGGCACGCCGCATCGGGCGGCTCGAAGGCGCGCGGGACGGCACGATCTTCCTGCGCGAAGTGGGCACGCTCGCTCCCGCCACCCAGGCGCGGCTGCTCGCCGCGCTGATCGAGAAGCGCTTCCGCCGGCTCGGCGGCGAAGAGGACGTGCCCTTCGGCGCACGGCTGATCGCCTCGACCAGCATGGACCTGGAGGGCGCGGTAGACGCGGGCAGCTTCCGCGAGGATCTCCTCGTGCGGTTGAGCCTGGCGCGCATCGAAGTGCCGCCGCTGGTCGAGCATGACGACGACATCGCCGCGCTGGCCAGGCTGTTCATCGAGCAGTTCGCCCAGGCCGATGGGCTCGCGGCACGCCCGCTCTCGGAGGATGCGATCGCAGTACTGCGCGCCTATGGCTGGCCGGGCAATATCCGCGAGCTGAAGGAATGCATCCACCGCGCCGCGCTGCTGGCCCATGGCTCGCGGATCGAGGCCGAGGACCTGACCCGCGCCGACGGTTCGCCGCTCGCGGCGCTCGTCTCCCTGCCGACCGCCGAGAACCGGATCGAAGTGGACGGACTGATCGGCCGCACCGTCGAGGAAGTGGAGCGCGAGCTGATCCTGGGCACGCTGGAGCGCTGCCACGGCAACCGCACCTCCGCCTCGAACATCCTGGGCATCTCGGTGCGCACGATGCGCAACAAGCTGCGGACGTTCATCGAGGGCGGCATCGCCGTGCCGCCCGCCGCATGAGCCCGCACCCGCTCTTCGCCCTCCAGCGCCTGCGCCTGCCGCGGGCCGCGGCGGAGACAGTTGAGGGCATGCCCCACGCGACGCCCTGCAATCGCTTCACGCTGGGCCAGTCGACCCCAGCGCCTGCCAAGGCCATTTGGAAAGCACGCCCCTGATGCCGCCCGCGATCCTGAACTTCCTGAACAAGCTCGGCCTCAACCGCGACATCGCGCTCGCAGGCGGCGTGGTCGCGATCATCGCGATGCTGATCCTGCCAATCCCGGGCTGGCTGCTCGACCTGGGCCTGGCGCTGTCGATCACCGTATCGGTGATGATCCTGATGACCGCCCTGTTCATCGAGAAGCCGCTGGAACTCAGTGCCTTCCCCACCATCCTGCTGGTGGCGACGATGCTGCGGCTGGGCCTCAACCTCGCCTCGACCCGCCTGATCCTCACGCACGGGCACGAGGGGCACGACGCCGCGGGCGGCGTGATCGGGGCGTTCGGCGAGTTCCTGATGGGCGGCGAGGTGATCATCGGCCTCACCATTTTCATCATCCTGATCGTCATCAACTTCGTCGTCATCACCAAGGGCGCCGGGCGCATCGCCGAAGTCGCGGCGCGCTTCAGCCTGGATTCGATGCCCGGCAAGCAGATGGCGATCGACGCCGACCTTTCCGCCGGCATGATCAACGAGGACCAGGCCAAGGCCCGCCGCGCCGAAGTGGAGGCCGAGAGCGGCTTCTACGGCGCGATGGACGGCGCCTCGAAGTTCGTGAAGGGCGACGCGATCGCGGGCCTGCTGATCACCGCGGTCAACATCGTCGTCGGCCTGACCATCGGCGTCGTCTCGCACGGCGTGCCGATCGGCGAGGCCTTCCACACCTATACCGTGCTGACCGCCGGCGACGGCCTGGTCAGCCAGATCCCGGCACTGATCATCTCGATCGCCGCGGGCCTGCTCGTCTCCAAGGGCGGCGTGAAGGGCAAGACCGGCGCCGCGCTGGGCGACCAGCTCGGCCGCTATCCCAAGGCCTTCGGCATGGTATCGGTCCTGATGGGCGCGCTGGCGATCATGCCGGGCATGCCGTTCCTGCCCTTCGCCATCTTCTCGGCCGCTTCGGGCTTCGCCGCCTGGCGGATGAGCAAGAAGGCCGCCGCCAAGGCCGCGCTGGAAAAGGCCGTCGCGGCACAGGAACAGGCGCAGGCCGCCGTGGTCGAGCAGCCGATCTCGCAGACGCTGGCGATCGACGCGGTGCGCATCGAGATCGGCTATGCCCTGCTGCCGATGATCAACGACGAGCAGCGCGAGCCGCGGCTGGACGACCAGGTGCGCGCGCTGCGCCGCCAGATGGCGACCGATTTCGGCTTCGTGCTCCCGTCGGTCCGGATCATCGACAATATGGGCCTGAAGCCCAACGAATATGTCATCACGATCAAGGAGACCGAAGCGGCGCGCGGCGAGATCCGGGTCGACAAGCTGCTGATGATCAATCCGGGCGGCGGCCCGGCCGGCCTGCCCGGCGAACCGACCACCGAGCCGGTGTTCGGCCTCCCCGCCCTCTGGATCGATCGCGAGTTGCGCGACGAGGCCGGCTTCCGCGGGCTCACCGTGGTCGAATGCGGCACCATCATCACCACCCACCTGACCGAGCTGGTGAAGGAAAACATCGCCGACCTGCTCTCCTATGCGGAGACGCAGAAGCTGCTGACCGAAGTACACAAGGATTCGGAGAAACTGGTCGCCGACATCATCCCGGCCAAGGTCTCGATCTCGAGCGTGCAGCGGATCCTGCAGAACCTGCTCGGCGAAGGCATCTCGATCCGCGACGTGCCGACGATCCTGGAAGGCATTGCCGAAGCCGCGCCGCTGACCAGCAACCTCACCCAGATGACCGAGCATGTCCGCTCGCGCCTGGCCCGGCAGATCAGCGCGTCGCAGGTACGCGGCGAGGCGATCCCGGTGGTGACGCTGTCCCCCGAATGGGACCAGGAGTTCGCCGAGAGCATCCTGGGCCAGGGCGACGACCGCCAGCTGGCGATGGCGCCCTCGTCGCTCCACAAGTTCATCGCACATGTCCGCGAGACCTATGACCGGCTGGCGCAGGACGGCGAGATCCCCTGCATGCTGACCAGCCCCGCGATCCGCCCGTTCGTCCGCTCGATCATCGAGCGGGTGCGCCCGGCGACGGTGGTGCTGTCGCAGAACGAGATCCACGCCCGCGCCCGCATCCGCGCGCTGGGCACGATCGGCTGAGCGCGGACCGTTTCGTCCCCGCACGTCCTATAATGAAGATGCGGGCCTTCGACGCCCGCCCATGAGGCGCCTGAATGCAGATAAACAATATCGGGTTTCCCGCGGGTCTCCTCGGCGCAGGGAGCGCCGATCCCGCCACCGGCATCGGCTTCGCGCAGATGCTCGGCGGGACGGGCAATGCCGCCGGCAACGGCGCCCCGATGCCGCCGGCCGCCAATGACATGCTCGCGCCCGCCGCGCCGCTGAGCATGGCGCAGTTGCTGACCACCGCCGCTCCGCCGGCGCCTGCCGAGATGCCTGCAAAGGCGCCCGCCGAGCTGCCGCCGGCCGAAACAGCGCCGGCGCAGGGCCGCGCGCCGGCAGAGCCGGCACAGCCGATGGGGCCGCAGCTTCCAGCCGATGCTCCGGCGGCAATTGCGGATCCCGCCGTCACGCCGGGCAAGCCCCCGATGCCAGGCACGGACACCAAGCCCGCCAAGCCGGCGGCAGACGCCATGCCTCCACCCGCCCCGCCCATAGCCGATACGCCCCCTGTCGCGACCGAAGCGAGCGATGCGCCGGTCCAAGGCGGGCAGCCGGAAGAGCCCAAGAGCCCGATCAAGCGCGCGCCGCGCCCGGCCGGCACCGGCGAGGAACCGATCGCCGCCGACCCCGCAACCGCCCCGGACAATGCACCGGCCGCCGACATGGCCGCGGCCGCCATCGTCCAGGCGCCGCCGCACCCCGAGCTTGTCGCCGCGCCGCAGCCCGCTCCCGCCCGCCAGCTCGGCGAAGTCCCGCCGCCCACGCGCAAGGCCGACCCCGCACGCGGGCTCCAGACTGCGGTGCAGGGCGCCGAACCGGCGACCGGCGGCGAGAGGATTCCGGCCGCGCCTGCGGCAATCGCCGGCAAGACGGGCGAGAAGAACGAAAATGCGCCGGGCGACGATCGCGGCCAGGCGCCGATATTCTCTCTGCGTCACGACGCGCACGCCGCACCGACGGCCGCGCATGCCTCGAGCGATGCCGCTCGCCCCACGGCCGTGCCGCCCACCGGCACAAGCCCGGCGGCAACTGCGGCAGAGCCGGTGGTCGCCGCGCGGCCGGGCCATCTCGGCCAGGCACTCGGAGTCGAGATCGCGCACAAGGTCGAAGCCGGCGAGGACATGCTGCGCGTCCGGCTGAGCCCGGACAATCTCGGCAAAGTCGAGGTGACGCTGTCGTTCGACGATGCCGGCACGCTGCGCGCCACGGTGCGCGCGGAGAGCGCGCACGCGCTCGATCTGCTCCGCCAGGATGCGCCCGATCTCGGCCGCGCGCTCGACCAGGCAGGCATCCGCGCCGACGCGCAGAGCTTCCGCTTCGAGAGCCGCACCGGCGATGGCAGCGCCCAGGCGCAGCAACAGCAGCAGCAACGCCAGAATGCGTCCGCCGGCCAGTTCGCCGGCAATGACGAACCCGATACGACCGACATCGCCTATCGCAGCGTCCGCGGCGACGGGCAGGTCGATCTCCTCGCCTAGGAGCAACGCGCATGACCACCGTCAACACCACCACCAACACGCCGGCGACGAACGGCACGGCCAATGGCTCGAGCACCGGCCTCAACGGCGACTTCACGATGTTCCTGAAGCTGCTGACCACGCAGATGCAGAACCAGGACCCGCTGAGCCCGATGGACACGACTCAATATACCCAGCAGCTGGTGCAATATTCGCAGGTCGAGCAGTCGATGGCGCAGACCACCACGCTCAAGTCGATCCTGTCGGCACTGGGGACGCAGAACCTCACCCAGGCCTCGTCGCTGATCGGCCGCGCGGTGGAAGTGGATTCGCCCGTCTCCGGGCTCACCGACACGCGGGCGGCGCAGTGGAGCTGGAGCACGCCGCGCGATGCGGCCTCGGTGGTCGCGACGATCACCGACGCTTCGGGCAAGGTGGTCGACACGCGTACCGTACAGGTGACCGGCAACACCGGCACGCTCGCCTGGGACGGCCTGACCTCGAACGGGCGCGAAATGCCGGCCGGCAAATATTCGCTGTCGATCAAGGCACTCGACAGTTCGGGCACCCAGCTGACCAGCACGGTCCACAGCATCGGCACGGTGAGCGACGTGCAGCTCGGCAATGGCGCGGTGCTGGTGACCGTGAACGGCAACCAGGTCGACGCGAGCAAGCTCGTCCGCATCGGAGCCGCCGGCACCGGCGCCAGTGCCGACACCGGTACCGGTACCGGTACCGGTAGCTAGGACGGCTCGCCCCCAAGGTCGAACCCGGCCGTCGCTCGGATCATGCCGTCACCCCGGCCCATGCCGGGGTCCACCGCGCGGTAGGCCCCTGCCCCTTGGTGGAGGTCGTAAGTATCGATCCGGCCTAGGAGTTTTCCGGAGGCACGGGCGTTTGGGGCGCCTCCTACCCGCCTCTATAATGAAATCAGAGAGGCGGGCGGACGTATCAATCCCCTCGCGATCCGCCCGTCTCTCGGCCGGCGCTTCGGCGTCCTGTCTTCCTTTCGCTTAAACGAGCGGGCCGGACCTCCACCGGCCCGCTTTTTTCTTTCCGGGCAAGGAAGAGACCCTGACAGCAGAACGGGGCCCAGAGGGGCCCCGTTCGCGGTTTTGAAACGGATAGTGGCGGGATCAGGCGTGCGCGGCACGCAGGATCGGCTGCGTGGGCAGCTGGATGATCTGCATCGGGGGCAGTTCGTCCCCCGCTTCGGCGATCTCGAAGGCATCGAGCGTGCAGCCCGGCATCGCGGCGGGCGCGGTAAGCATCGCGATGCAATCGGCGATCGACGGATCCTCGCGCGGGCCGATCGTGTCGAGCACATCGGCCAGCGTCGTGCCCGGCGCCGCCAGCGCGCGATCGGCGGCGGCCGCCCAGAGCACCCGGGCATCCTCGACCGTTAGCGTTAACGTCACCGTGTAGCCGGCCGCCGCTTCCGAACCCTGCCTGATTTCACCAACGCCCATCTGTCTGCCCCCGACCTGTTCGTGTGAATTTTGTCTTAAATGCCTCAAAGCCGGCCCTCGGCGTAGTACGGGCAAGCCCGTATGTGGTTTTGCGGAATCAATGGACCCGCGCTTCCGCGCGCCGCCCGAGCTCGCGGGCGTGCGCCGCGACCAGGCACAGCTCGGCATAGAGCCGATCCCAGAACGGCGCGGGAATCTCGAGCGACGGACCGTCGGACTGCTGAAGCGCGAGCACCGCGCAGGGATCGAGCCCCAGGCGGAAGCGCGTGGCGAACATGCCGTCGATATGCTCGTCCGGAAGGTCGTGCGGCACGGCGAGGCGCGCCGACATGATGTAGCCCGACAGGATGTCGACGCCGTACCCGTCGAGCATCACGCGGGGCCGGCCGGCCATGTCCGGCCGCTCAAGCACGACGAGCGCACCCGAGGGGTGCTCCTCGACGCTCACCTGCAGGCGGCCGCCGAACGCATCGGTGATTTCTCTGATCCTGGGAAACAAGGGCCTATTCTCCTCTTGGGATCATTATAGAGGCGTCAACCAAGGCGCGGCGCGGCGCGCGCAAGAAAATTGCGGGCACGAAAAAGGAGGCCGGGACTTGCGTCCCGGCCTCCGCGTCAGGGCCATAGACTCCAGGGAAAAGTCCGGCCTTAACGGAACAGCGAGGTGATGGTCGACGGCGCCTGGTTGGCGATCGACAGAGCCTGCACACCGAGCTGCTGCTTGACCTGCAGCGCCTGCAGCTTCGCCGATTCCTTGGCGAGATCGGCGTCGACGAGATTGCCGATGCCGCCCTCGATCACGTCGGAGAGCTTGCTGGTGAAGGTCGACTGAGCATCGATCTTGCGCGAAGCCGCGCCGAGGGTGCTCAGGCTGGTCTTCAGGTTCGCCTGGGTCGTGGTGATCGTGTCGATCATCGCCTGGGCATTCGCCTGGCTGCTGATGTCGCCCGAAGCCGAGATCGTGACGACCGAGCCGCCGAGATCCAGACCCTGATTGGCAACGCTCAGCGAGTCCGGGTTCCAGGTGGTCGCCGACGAAGTGTCAGCGTCCTGGAGCGACTGCAGCGCCGTAACGGTGCCGCCCGAAGCCTTCAGCAGGTTCGTGCCGTTGAAGTCAGACGAGTTCACGATCGTGGTGATCTGGTCGCGCAGCGCAACGAAGTCGCTGTTGAGCGCGTTACGGGTCGACGCGTCGATGCCAGCGTCGGCCGACTGATAAGCCTTCGCCTTCATCTGATTCACGACGTCCGAGATCTGCTCGGCGCCAGCCACCGCCACGTCGGTCACGCTCTTGGCGCGGCTCAGCGACGAAGACACGGCCGCGAGGCCGCCCATGTCGCCACGCAGGCCCTGAGCGATCGTGTACGAAGCCGAGTCGTCCTTGGTCGACGCAACCTTCAGGCCGGTGTTGATGCGGCTCTGAACCTGCGACAGGCCCTTGTTGGTCTCGTTGAGGCTCTGGAGAGCCGCCATCGCACCGACGTTGGTGTTAACCGAAAATGCCATGTTACTATCCTTCTTGGATCGGAGAGCCGCTTCTGCGACCCGAACCGGTGACGCCGGCCCGCGACGGAACGTGATCGGTACGCCCGCATCATCATTGTGGGATGAATTATAGGATGACCAAAATTGCCGCGCGAATTTAGATGGTTAGCAAATGGTTAACCATCTAAATTCGCGCGTACCGGGCACAGGATTCCAGGAGTTTGTCGTCCTACTCCCTCTCCCCTTCGGGGGAGAGGGTCGGGGAGAGG
>NZ_SCMK01000016.1 GCF_005503355.1 Sphingomonas sp. 1F27F7B | reverse complement strand
GCGCTGGCATGCGCGGCGCCGATGGCGGCACAGGCGCAGACGGCGCAGCTTGCCGGGCGCTGGATCGTCACCGTCGACTATTTCGGCACGCCGACCATCTGGACGCTCGACATCGCGCAGGACGGCAACCGGATCAGCGGCGACCTGACCGGCGACGTGCTCACCGGCACGGTAAAGGGCAACGAGATCCGCTTCCTCGCCAAGGACAAGGTGGGCGGATCGGAGGACGTGACTGCCCGGCTCGCGAACGGGCGGATCGCCGGCGAGATGATCCTGATCGACGGCGCGGAGCAGGCACGCATGCCGCATCGCCTCAGCTTCACCGCCGAGCGCGCGCCGCAGCCGAGCGGCGGGCCGCCGCGCCGGCATGAATTCGTCCCCGAGCGCTTCTATCGCGAGTTCTCGGCGTTCAATCCGCCGGTGCTGCACGTCAATCCGGGTGACACGATCCACACCGCGACGATCGACGCCGCCGGCATCGACGCCAAGGGCGTGCGCCGCGCCGCGCCCGGCAACCCGCAGACCGGGCCCTTCTATATCGACGGCGCCATGCCCGGCGACACCCTGGTCGTGCGCATCCGCCGGCTCCGGCTCAACCGCGACACGGCGATCAGCACCAACGGTATGACCGAGCGCGGGCAGGACGCACGCACCGCGGTGCGCATGGCCGGGCTCGGCAAGCCGGTCACCTGGCGGCTCGACCGCGACAAGGGCATCGCCACGCCCGAGGCGCCGGGCGATGCGCTCAAGGGCTATTGGGTGCCGGTCCGGCCGATGCTGGGCGGCATCGGCGTGGCGGTCGATCCGAGCTCCGCCGCGCCCGGATCGGGCGATGTCGGCCGGTTCGGCGGCAACATGGACTTCAACGAGATGGGCGAGGGGACGACCGTCTACTTCCCCGTCGCCGTGCCGGGCGCCTTGCTCTATTTCGGCGACGGCCATGCGCTGCAGGGCGATGGCGAGACCACCGGCGACGCGCTCGAGACTTCGATGGACGTGGAGGTCGAAGTCGACCTGGTCCGCGGCAAGCGTGCCGGCCAGGTCCGCATCGAAACGCCGACCCATATCGTCGCGATCGGCCTGGACGGCTCGCTCGACGCGTCGTTCCGCAGCGCCTCTTCGAGCATGTTCGCCTGGCTCGCCGCGGACTATGGCCTTGCCCCGGCGGACATCGCGCAGATCTTCGGCACTGCCGCCGAATATCGGGTGAGCGCGGTGCCGGGCCGCGCCGCGGGGATCGTGCTGAAGATCCCCAAGGCGCGCCTTGCCACGCTGCCGGGTGCCCCGAAGCCGTGAGGCCGGGCGGCCTCAGCTGTGCAGGAAGTGCATCACGTCGCCGTCCTTGACGACATAGGCCTTGCCCTCGGCGCGCAGCTTGCCCGCTTCGCGCGCCCGTGCTTCGCCGCCCAGCGCGACATAATCGTCGTACGCGATCGTCTCGGCGCGGATGAAGCCCTTCTCGAAGTCGCTGTGGATCACGCCCGCCGCCTCGGGCGCGCTGGCGCCGGCATGCACGGTCCAGGCACGCGCCTCCTTGGGGCCGACGGTGAAGAAGGTCAGCAGGTGGAGCAGCTTGTAGCCGGCGCGGATCACGCGGGCGAGGCCGGTCTCCTCCAGCCCCAGCTCGGCCAGGAACTCGCCGCGATCCTCCACCGGCATGGTCGCGATCTCGGCCTCGATCGCCGCCGAGACGACCACCGCCTCGGCGCCTTCGGCCCCGGCCTTCTCGAACACCCGGGCCGAGAAGGCGTTGCCGTTTGCCGCATCTTCCTCGTTGACGTTGCACACGTAGAGGACGGGCTTGGAAGTGAGCAGCTGCGCCTGGCGGAAGATGCGCTCCTCGTCCACGTCCTTGGGCTGGGTCAGCCGCGCCGGCTTGCCGTCGCGCAGCAGGTCGAGCGCCTGGCCGAGCACGCTGGCCGCCGCCTTGGCCTCCTTGTCGCCCTGCGCCGCCTTCTTCTGGAAATTGGGCACTCGCTTCTCGAGGCTTTCGAGGTCCGAGAGCATCAGCTCGGTCTCCACCGTCTCGGCATCGGCAATCGGATCGACCTTGTTGTCGACGTGCTGGATGTCGTCATTCTCGAAGCAGCGCAGCACGTGGACGATCGCGTCCACCTCGCGGATGTTGCCGAGGAACTGGTTGCCCAGGCCCTCGCCCTTGCTGGCGCCGCGCACCAGCCCGGCGATGTCGACGAAGCCCAGCTGCGTCTCGATGATCTTCTGCGAGCTCGCGATCTCGGCAAGCTTGGTCAGCCGCGCGTCCGGCACCGCGACGTTGCCGACGTTCGGCTCGATCGTGCAGAAGGGATAATTGGCCGCCTGCGCCGCCGCCGTCTCGGTCAGTGCGTTGAAGAGCGTGGACTTGCCGACGTTCGGAAGCCCGACGATGCCGCAGCGGAAACCCATGTGAAGCCTGTTCCAATGTATTGGGAAAGGCGCCCCGATAGAGGCAAAGCGCCGCTTTTGCCAGCGCGTTGACTTGGGAAAGCTGCGTGGCAGAGTGCCGCGGCAAAGAGAGGGGAGAGAAGCAATGATCCGTATCGGGAACCTCGCCGCGGCCGGCCTGGTGCTCGCGCTCGGCCTTTCGGCCTGCGACGACAGTGCCGCCAACAAGAAGGCGAACGAGGAAGCCGCCGCCCGCGCCGCCAATGCCGAGAAGGCGCAGAAGCTCAAGGACAGCGTCGAGCATAATTTCGACTGCCTCGCGGCGCTGCGCTGGCAGAAGGCGGCAATCACCGCCGCCGCGGGCGACGCCAAGCTGTACGAGGATTTCTATCGCGGGAAGCTGGAGACGGCGCTCGGCGACCAGACCCTGCCGGCGGGCGAGGACGGCGCCCCGGCGCTGTCGAAGGCGACCATCCAGCAATATGCCGACTGGGCCTATCCGAAGACGGTCGAGGCCAAGTTCCGCGCGGGCAAGGACGCCAATGGCGACGGCACGCTCTCTGACGTCGAGCGCAGCGGCCGCGGATTCAACACGGTCGGCCAGTGCGTCCAGTTCGTCGCCGAGATGGGCCAGGGGCCGCTGGCGGGCAAGGACAAGGTGGCGCGCATGTTCAAGATCGAGGCGCTCCGCAAGTCGCTGAAGGACAAGGAGGCCTGATCCGCGCTGCGGCCGCCCGTGGCTCTCCGGCGACTGGCGGTTGCGGGTTGCGGCCCGCCGCTCCGTCCCCGCGAGGGAAGCAAGGGGGAACCGCGAGGCGCGGTTTCGCCTTCCCAGGCCCTCAAAACGCCGTATTGGAGCGGGATTAGCCGGTCCGCCCGGCTTGACTGAGGGCCGTTCATCTGGGGTACAGGGGTGAGCCCTTTCGGTGCCCGCGTGTATTTGAGGAGCAGGGAATGATTCGCCGTCACATGTTCATGAGCGCGCTCGTCGCGACGGTTGCGCTGTCGGGCTGCGGTGGCGGCAAGGGCTCCAGCGCCACGCCGACCCCGACCGGTACGCCCACCCCGACGCCGACCGCGTCGCCCACCTATGCGGCCTTCCCGCTGGCCGGCCCGGCCGAGTTCAACACTTATAATGCCGCGATCAGCTACACCGGCGATCCGAGCAGCGGCGCGGTCACTCTCGGCGCGGCCAGCACCGAAGCGTTGATCCCGACGCCGGCGGCCCGCGTGCGCCTCGCCACCGACACGGCGGTCGCCACCGGCACCTATGTGATGCGCGAGAATACCGAGGAGTCGCGCTTCTGCGTGCCGACCGGCCAGACCTGCACTTCGACCCTGGTCACCCCCTCGGCAGTGGGCAATCCCGAATTCATCTTCCGCACCAACGACGCGACCACCGCCGGCAAGTTCGCCCAGGTCGAGTTCCTGAACAATGTCGTCAAGGACACCTCGACCAACACCGCAGCGCTGGCGCTGAGCCGGGTGAGCTATGCCAATTGGTGGCGCGGCGATTCGACCACCGGCCAGAAGCGCCTCACCTATACCGCTTGGGGTTATCCGACCACTTATGCCGACATGCCGACCACCGGCACCGTCAGCTACGGCACGCTGACCGTCACCGGGCGCCTGGTGAGTGTCGTCGGCGCCACCACCACGGTCAACCAGGTCACCGGCGCGGTGCTCATGAGCACCAACTTTGCCACCGGCGCCGTCACCATGACGCTGACGCTGTCGACGATCCCGGCCGGCGGCGGCGCGGCAGTCACCTACGGCACCTTCACGGCCCAGGGCGCAATCCCGGTCGGCCAGAACCAGTGGACCGGCAGCTTCGTCACCGGCAGCCCGCTCTCGGGCACGCTGGCGGGCGGCTTCTTCGGCTCGCAGGGCGAGCAGGCCGGCGTGGTCTTCTCGGCCACCGGCACCTTCGGCGGCGCCCAGCAGAGCCTGATCGGCGTGGTCGTCGGCAAGAAGTAAGCCTTTACCGGGCAACCTTCGCGCGGCGCCGCTTCCCCTCGGGGAGGCGGCGCCGTTCGTTTGCGGGATCGACAAGCGCCGCCCGCTGCCGCTAGCGTGGACCGGTGGACCTTGCCGAGCTGATCGCGCCGCTGGCGCCCGAGCAATTCCTTGCCGACCATTGGGGGCGCAGGCCGGTCCATATTCCCGCGCCGCCGGGGAGCGACCGGCAGGCCGTGATCGGTTGGGCGCGGCTCAACCAGCTGCTCGCCGTGCGGACCCATTGGGGGCCCGAGCACATCAAGCTGCTGCTGAACAGCGCCCCGGTCTCGCCCGATTTCTACATGGACCAGGTGCCCGGCCGCGGCGGCATGCGCCGGCTCGCCGATCCCGCCAAGGTCGAGATGTTCCTGGCGATGGGCGCCAGTCTGGTCGCCGATGCGGTGGAGGAAGTCGCTCCCGAGATCCGCGCGCTCACCGATGCGCTGGCCCGGCGGTTCGCGGCGCGAGTGGAAGCGAATCTCTATTGCTCGTTCCAGGGGGTGCAGGCCTTTGCCTCGCATTGCGATCTGCACGAGGTATTCGCGATCCACTGCGTCGGCGAGAAGCGCTGGCGGATCTACGCCAACCGTGCCGAGAATCCGCTCGCGCCGCTGGAAGGCGACGATGCCCAGGCACGGATCGATGCCGCCAAGGGGCCGGTGCTGATGGACGTCACGCTGCGGCCCGGCGACGTGCTCTACATCCCGCGCGGCTATTTCCACGATGCATTGGCGAGTTCCGCCGAATCGCTCCACCTGACGATCGGCATCGCGCCGCATTCGGGCAAGCTGTTGTTCGAGCTGCTGGAGGAGATGGCGATCCGCGAGCCGGCCTTCCGCGCCTATCTTGCCGATGCGCGCGAAGGCGGCGGTGCGGCGCTTGCGGACCAGCTCGCGTCGCTGGGCGCGCGGCTTTCCGAACTGGCGCGCAGCCGGGCGCTGCTCGAGGAAGTGGCGGTCCGGCAGCGGCGGCTCGCCGCGCCGGGCCGGGTGCTGGCGTTGCCCGAGCGGCCGCTGCTCGATTTCTATGCGCGCACCGATCGCGCCGGCACGGTTGCCTGGCTCGATAAGGGCGCGGTGCTGCGAGCCGGCGGCGGCGAGCAGGCGCTTGGTCCCGTCGCCGACGCGGCGGAATATGTGCTCGATCGCCCGGCGGTGAGCGCGCAGGAGGTGCGGGCCCGCTTTGCCCATCATCCGGCGGACGAGGTGGACGCGCTGCTTGCGCTGCTCATCCGGCTGGGGCTGGTTCAGCCCTATCGGCCGGCGCTCTAGGTTGAGAACCCAAACAAGTATCTGATTTTCCGCCATCATCCCGGCCTTTAGCCGGGATCCCGCTCCTTCCTCCGCCGGCAAGGCAGCGGGACCCCGGCGCAAGGCCGGGGTGGCGATGGAAGGAATATGAGTCCTCAACCTAGGGCCCCAGGTTGGGGACTCATATTCCTTCAATCGTCATCCCCGCGCAGGCGGGGATCCGGAGTTATGCGTGGAGCGGGTGCGGCACGTCCTGCCCTCTTCGGACAGCGTTCGCATGATGGCGCCGGTATCCCCTGCTACCCTGGACCCCCGCCTGCGCGGGGATGGCGGAGGAAAATCAGATACTTGTTTGGGTTCTCGACCTAGCGGCCCGCGCCGCAGCTCGGCACACGCTCCGCTCCGGCATCGGCGGCACCCGGGCCGTCCTCGAGCCGGAAGGACAAGGGGCGTAGGTTCGGGTTGGCAGCCACCGCTGCAGCGAGATCCTGCTGTGATGCCGGCCACCAGCCTTCGAATGCGACACCCATGCCGCGCAAGGTTCCGGCGGAGGGGATGAAGAAGGACATGCGCGTCATGAACGCGGAGCGGATCGCGCTGCGGGGCGGCACGTCGGTGGTATAGCAGATGGGAACCACCTTGCGCATCGGGACGAGCAGTAGCGCGGCCGGCAGCCCCGCGCGGGCATAGAAATGCTTCTCCTCACCCGCCAGGCCGGCATATTCCGCCGCCAGATCGTCTCTGCCCGATGCGTGGAGCAGCGCCTCGCGCGCCGTCGCGGTCCCGTGGAAGCCGATGATCGCGTAGGGCTCTACGATCCTCCGCGTCGCCGGCGCGAACACGAAATGCGCGCAGGCGGAGAGGCAGGCGCCCCGAACCACCACGGTCAGCCCCCTTTCGCGCACGATACTGCCCAGCGCGATTGCGGAGGCGATCTCGCCGCCCGGGCTGTTCACCACCAGCGTCTTGGTGTCGGCGGTGATGACCTGGCGCAGGCGCGCGACGCCAGCGTCGTTGATCGCGCCCTCGATCGTGACGCTGTCCTGGCTCGGTATCGACGATGGGCTCTGGCCGGCACCGCAGGCCACCAGCGTGGCCAGGCCCGACGCCAGCAATGTCGGTCGTTTCATATGAGTCCCCAACCTAGTCCTGCAGCCGCAGCGCCACGTCGCTCATGAACCGCGCATCGTCGCCCGCCGCCAGCCAGGGCGCCTCCGCGGCGATCGCGCCGAGCATGTCGGTCAGCGGCTCGATCTCGCTCTTGGCATAATTGCCCAGCACATAGCCGTGCACGCGGTCCTTGTGCCCGGGATGGCCGATGCCGATGCGCACGCGGCGGAAATCGGGGCCGATATGCTTGTCGGTCGAGCGCAGGCCGTTATGCCCCGCGGTGCCGCCGCCGGTCTTCACCTTCACCTTCATCGGCACCAGGTCGAGCTCGTCGTGGAAGAGAGTCACGTCGGCGGGGGCGAGCTTGTAGAAGTCCATCGCCGCGCGCACCGAGCGTCCGCTCTCGTTCATGAACGTGCCGGGCTTGAGCAGCAGCACCTTCTGGTCGCCCACCCGGCCTTCGCGCACCCAGCCCTGGAACTGCTTCTTCTCCGCCGAGAAGCCATAGGTCACGGCGATGGCGTCCACCGCCATGAAGCCCACATTGTGCCGGTGCATCGCATATTGCGGGCCCGGATTGCCCAGGCCTACCCAGAGCTGCATCGCATGTTCCTGAAAACGAAAATCGCCCCCGCACCTAGGATGCGGAGGCGATTTTTTGAACCCGCAAGTTCGGAGGCGGGATTACTCGCCTTCGCCCTCGGCCGCAGCCTCGGTCTGGGTCGTGTCGCCTTCGCTCGACTTGAGCGCCGACGGGGCAACCACGGTCGCGATGGTGAAGTCGCGGTCGGTGATCGCGGGGGTCGCGCCCTTGGGCAGGGTCACCGCCGAGATGTGCAGCGAGTCGCCGACCTCGAGGCCCTTGAGCGAGATCTTGATCTCGTCGGGGATCTCGGCCGCGTCGACCACCAGTTCCAGCTCGTGGCGGACGACGTTCAGCACGCCGCCGCGCTTGATGCCGGGGGCGTCTTCCTCGTCGGTGAAGACGATCGGCACATTCACGTGCACGGTCGCGTGCTCGCTGATGCGCAGGAAGTCGGCATGGACCGGACGATCGGAGACGGGGTCGAACGCCACGTCCTTGGGCAGGGTGCGCTCGCCGCCGATCATCACGACCGAATTGAAGAAGTGCCCGGTCATGAGCAGCTTCGTCAGTTCACGCTCGGAGACGTGGATGCTCTTGGGATCCTGCTTGTTGCCGTAGATCACGGCGGGGACGCGGCCTTCACGACGAAGCGAACGGGAGGCTCCCTTGCCAACCTGCTCGCGCGTCTCGGCCGACAGCGTAAGCGTATCGCTCATGTGTCGTTCCAATCGCTAAAGTTAGTTCGATCCGGCCAGGCCTCCAGGGATGACCCTGGCACGGAAGGCGCGCGCATAGCGGGGGACGGGTGGAAAAGCAAGGCGAGGATACTCCCTCTCCCCGCAAGCGGAGAGCGGGAGAATCACTCACGCCAGTTCCGGCAGCACCGCCTCGAGCTTCTCGAAGCTCTGGCTCCAGCCTTCCTTCATGCCCGCCAGTGCCGGCAGCAGTTCCTCGCTCGCCTGGAGCACCACCGTGGTCATGTGCATGTGCGTGCCGCCGCCGGGGGCGTCGGTGAAGGCCATGGTGGTGCGGTGCTCGATGCCCCAGCTGCCGTCCGGCGCACCGAAGGCGCGAAGAACCATGACCAGACGATCCGGACGGTCCACCACTTCATATTCGCCGTGCACTTCGTTGATGCCATAGGGCTCGGGCCCGCGCATATCGAGGCGGATCCTGCCGCCCGGCCGCGCCTCGCTCTCGGCGAAGGGTACGTCGAAATGATGCGGGCCCCACCAGCGGGCGAGATGCTCGGCCTTGGTCATGCAGTCGAACACCAGGGTGCGCGGCGCGGCGAAGGTGCGGTCGATCGTCACTTCATAGCCGACACCGATTTCGGTCGTGGTCATTTGCTCTCTCCATTCTTCTGCAGTTCGTTGAGATAGGCGTCCAGGCCGTCGAACTTGGCGTCCCAGAAGCGGCGATATTCGGCGATCCAGTCGCTCGCGGCCTTGAGCGCGGCGGGCTCGAGCCTGGCCGGGCGCTGCTGGGCGACGCGGCTGCGCGAGATCAGGCCCGCATGTTCCAGCACTTTCAGATGCTTGGTCACCGCCGGCCCGCTCATCGCGAAGGGCTGGGCGATCTCGCCCACCGAAGCCTCGCCCAGCGCCAGCCGCGCCAGTATCGCGCGGCGAGTGGGGTCGGCCAGGGCGGCGAAGGTGTTGCTCAGGGGGTCCATTTATCTAACTCATCAGTTATATAACTGTATAGTTAGATAAAGCTTGGGGCGAAGTCAAGATCGAGCATACTTCGCGCCCTTCGCGGTCTGGTTCAGTAGGCTACACGCTCGACCTTGAGCCCGCGCTTGGCCAGTTCGGCCTGCACGCTCTCGCTGCCCGCCAGATGCCCGGCGCCCACCGCGACGAACACGGTGCCGGGCTGCTGCATCCGCCTGGAGATCCAATCGGCCCAGTTGCGGTTGCGGTCGACCAGCAGCGCCTGGGTCACCTCGGGCGCGTCGGCCATGTCGGCATTGACCAGCCGGGCCAGCCCGTCGGCATCGCCCTGGCGCCAGGCGGCGACTGCCTGGTCGATCTTGCTGCCTGCCTTGGGCAGGTCGTCGATCGTCTCCATCAGCAGCTTGCGCTGGGCGGGGAGGGGCAGGGTGTCGAAATAGCCGAGCTGCTGGCGCGCGGTCTCCAGTCCCTCGATCTTCTTGCCCGCGGCCTTGGCGGCGTTGGTCAGGGTCAGCTCGGCGCCCTGCTTGTCGTCATAGCCGAGCCGGCGGAGCGGCATCACCGAGAGCAGCGTCGCGGCCAGCCAGGGCTCGGCGCGGTCGAGCGAATCGGGCGCCATGCCATATTCGGGCAGCGCCGCGCGCATCCGGGCCGCCTCCGCCGGCGGCAGCTGCTCGGGCAGGGGCGGCCCGCCCTGCGCGGTGCCGAGCTCGGCGACGATCTTCTGCATCTCGGCATCGGGCGGCATCACCAGCTCGAGCACCAGCGTGTCCGAGGCATCGAACGCCCGTTTCACGCCGCCGTCGAACCAGTGGAGCCCCGGCTTCAGCACATGGACGGTGCCGAACAGATAGATGGTGGTGTCGGCGTCCTTGACCACCCAGAGCGCGGGCCGGGCCTGCTCGGCCGGGGCGGGCGGCTTCTGCCCGCAGCCCCAGAGCGCGAGGGCGAGCAGGGCCGGCAGCAGGCGGCGGATCATGGGATGCATGAGCCGAGCAGACCCGATGCCCCCGGCCAAGTCAACGGCGGTGCAGCATTGACCGTCAGGAGAGGAAACGTCAAAGCGCGGCTCTATAGTCTATACAAGATATTCAGAAGGTCCCGTGGCAGAGCCTCTCAGCTTCCAGCGCATGATCCTCACGCTCCATGATTATTGGGCGGACAGGGGCTGCGTGATCCTCCAGCCCTATGACATGCGCATGGGCGCGGGTACCTTCCACCCGGCGACGACCTTGCGCGCCCTCGGCCCCGAGCCGTGGAACGCCGCCTTCGTCCAGCCCTGCCGCCGCCCGACCGACGGCCGCTATGGCGAGAACCCGAACCGGCTCCAGCATTACTACCAGTATCAGGTGATCCTGAAGCCGAGCCCGCCCGACCTGCAGAACCTGTATCTGGGCTCGCTGGCGGCGATCGGCATCGACTTCACCCGGCACGATATCCGCTTCGTCGAGGACGATTGGGAGAGCCCGACGCTGGGCGCCTGGGGCCTGGGCTGGGAAGTCTGGTGCGACGGCATGGAAGTCACCCAGTTCACTTATTTCCAGCAGATGGGCGGTTTCGACTGCAAGCCGGTCGCCGGCGAGCTCACCTATGGGCTCGAGCGGCTGGCGATGTACATCCAGAACAAGGACAGCGTCTATGACCTCGCCTTCAACGAGGCAGGCGTGACTTATGGCGACGTGTTTCTCGAGAACGAGAAGCAGATGTCGAAGTACAACTTCGAAGTCGCCGACACCGACACCTTGTTCGAGGGCTTCCGCAAGGCAGTGGCCGAGTGCGAGAACTGCCTGGCCAACAACGTGCCCATTGCCGCCTATGAGCAGGCGATCGAGGCCAGCCATCTGTTCAACCTGCTCCAGGCCCGCGGCGTGATCTCCGTCGCCGAGCGCCAGGCCTATATCGGCCGCGTGCGCGACCTGGCCAAGGGCAGCTGCGAAGCGTGGATCGCGCACATGACGCCCGCCTGGAACGCCAAATACCCGGAGTGGACGGTATGAGCGAAGACTTCCTCCTGGAGCTGCGCTCGGAAGAGATTCCCGCCCGCATGCAGGAAAAGGCGCGCGCCGATCTGGCGTCGCTGTTCGAGGCGCGGCTGAAGGCGCTCAACCTGCCGTTCTCCGCAATCGAGAGCTACGCCACGCCGCGCCGGTTGGTGCTGATCGTCCGCGGCGTCGCCGAGATGACGGCGGCGGCGAGCGAGGAGCGCAAGGGCCCCCGCGCCGACGCACCCGCCCAGGCGATCGAGGGCTTTCTGCGCTCGACCGGCCTCACGCGCGAAGAACTGGTCGAGCGCGACGACGGCAAGGGCAACAAGATCCTCTTTGCAGTGATCGACCGTCCCGGCATCGTCGCCGGATCGGTGCTCGCCAGCGCGATCAGCCATGTGATCACCGCCTTCCCGTGGCCCAAGTCGATGCGCTGGGGCGCCGCTTCGGAATCGACCGAGAGCCTGCGCTGGGTGCGCCCGCTCCAGGGCATCATCGCGCTGCTCGGCGACAAGCTCGTGCCGGTCGAAGTCGCGGGCGTGAAGAGCGCCTCGGTCACCGTCGGCCACCGCTTCCACCATCCGGGCGGGATCACGATCGGCTCGGCGGCCGATTACATCGAGAAGCTGCGCGCCTGCCATGTGATCGTCGACGGTGCCGAGCGCCGCGCGATCATCGCGGTCGGCGCCAAGCTGGCCGCGCAGAAGGCCGGCCTGACGCTGATCGAGGACGAGGGGCTGCTCTACGAGAATGCCGGCCTCACCGAATGGCCGATGCCGCTGCTCGGCCGCTTCGATCCGGCGTTCCTCGACGTGCCGCCCGAGGTGATCCAGCTCACCGCGCGGGTGAACCAGAAATATTTCGTCTGCCGCGACGGCGCGGGCAGGCTCGCCAATGCGTTCGTCTGCGTGGCGAACATCGACGCGGCCGATGGCGGCGCGAAGATCGTCGAGGGCAACCAGAAGGTCCTCGCCGCGCGGCTGAGCGATGCGCGCTTCTTCTACGAGACCGATCGCAAGATCCGGCTCGAGGACCTGACCCCCAAGCTCGGGAAGATCGTCTTCCACGAGAAGCTGGGCACGGTGGCCGACAAGGTCGACCGCGTTGCCAAGCTGGCGCGCTGGCTGGCGGAAGAGGGAGTGGTCAAGGCCGATCCGGACCAGGCCGAGCGCGCCGCGCGCCTCGCCAAGGCGGACCTGGTCACCGGCATGGTCGGCGAGTTCCCCGAGCTCCAGGGCCTGATGGGCGGCTATTATGCCGCGGCCCAGGGCGAGCCGGCGGCGGTCGCAGAGGCGATCCGCGATCACTACAAGCCGGTCGGGCAGGGGGATGAGGTTCCGACGGCACCGGTGACGGTGGCAGTGTCGCTGGCGGACAAGCTGGATACGCTGGCATCGTTTTTCTACATCGACGAGAAACCGACCGGATCGCGCGATCCCTTTGCATTGCGCAGGGCGGCGTTGGGCGTGATCCGTTTGGTGACTGAGGAAGCGCTTCGGTTAAACCTTTTGCTCGTCGTCAAGAAGCTGGAACAATATGTCGAACTTTCCGTGGAAAAGGCGGAAGGCGAGCGCATTTCTAAGCTCAAAGCGGCAGCTGGTGTTGATCCTGAAACTTTGGTGATCACGGTTGGCCCGGCGTCCCAAATTGCTGCGGAGCTTCTCGACTTCTTCGCCGACCGCCTCAAGGTCCAGCAGAAGGAAGCCGGCGTCCGGCACGACCTGATCGACGCGGTGTTCGCCCTGGGCGGCGAGGACGATCTCGTCCGGCTGCTCGCTCGGGTGAAGGCGCTCCAGTCCTTCGTCACGTCGGAAGACGGCAGGAACCTGCTGGCCGGCTACAAGCGCGCCGCCAATATCCTCAAGAAGGAGAATTGGGTCCCCGGCGAAGTCGCGGACACCGGCATCTACGAGGCCGAGCCCGCCGAGGCCGATCTGCGCGCGGCGCTCGATGCCGCCGAGCCCGCCGCCCAAGGCGCGATCGACGCCGAGGATTTCGAAGGCGCGATGGCCGCGCTCGCCTCGCTGCGCGCGCCGATCGACCGCTTCTTCGACGACGTCACCGTCAACGATTCCGACGAGCAGAAGCGCAACGCGCGCCTCGCCCTGCTCGCCCGCATCCGCGACGCCGTGAACAACGTCGCGGACTTCTCAAGGATCGAGGGATGACCGGGGGCGGAGAGGGGCTGCCGGTTTCGCCGGCGCTGTTCTTCGCCCTGTTCGCCGTCGTTTTCCCCTTCTTCTGGCTCGCGGTCATCGCCTTGATCGCGAACCTGGGATGGCGCCGGGTCGCCTGCGCCTATCCCGCCGCTTCCGATCCACCCTTGTCGGCGCGACGCTGGCGCTTCGTCTCGCTCAACATCGGCGGGTCGATGCGCTCGCCCAATTACGGCTCCTCGGTCGAGGCCTGGACTTCGGAATCGGGCTTCTGGTTGCGCCCTTTCCTGCCCTTCCGTCCCTTCCATCCGACGATCTTCGTGCCGTGGCCGCAGGTGCGGTCGGTCGAGCGCGAGCGCAGGCTGGTGGGTGAGCGGGTGCGGGTGAAGCTGGCGGGCGAAGTGCCGGACCTGCTGTTCGTCGGCGCGCTTGGCCGCGCGCTGCTCGATCGCCTGCGGAACGGAGCGAAGGATGCTCTGTAATCCAGGTCAGGTAACCGGTGTCTTCGGGACTTGTCCCCAATCATAGCAAATCTTGCCTTCTGACAACGTAGTCAGCGGCTTTCCCCTTGTTCGCACCTGCGGTAGGCGCCTGTGCCAAGTCGTGAGAAGGGACGTGGATGACGCAATATGTGTACCGCTTCGGCGGGAATGTGTCGGACGGGGGCAAGGGTGACAAGAACCTGCTCGGCGGCAAGGGCGCCAACCTCGATGGCATGGCCTCGATCGGCCTGCCGGTTCCCCCGGGCTTCACGATCAGCACGCCGATGTGCGCGGTCTATTACGACCAGGGCGAAACCTTCCCCGAAAGCGTGAAGGCCGAAGTCGCGGGCGGCATCGCCCATATCGAGGGCATCACCGGCAAGAAGTTCGGCGACGCCTCCGATCCGCTGCTCGTCTCGGTCCGCTCGGGCGCGCGCGTGTCGATGCCGGGCATGATGGACACGGTGCTCAACCTCGGCCTCAACGATGCCACGGTCGAGGGCCTCGCCGCCACCAGCGGCGACGCGCGCTTCGCCTGGGACAGCTATCGCCGCTTCATCCAGATGTATTCCGACGTGGTGCTCGGGCTCGATCACGGCCGCTTCGAGGAAGCGCTGGAGATCGCCAAGGAGGATCGCGGCTATAATCTCGACACCGAGCTTTCGGCCAGGGACTGGCAGGCGCTGGTCGCCGAGTACAAGGCGCTGGTCGAGGAACTGTGGGGCAAGCCCTTCCCGCAGGAGGTGCACGACCAGCTCTGGGGCGCGATCGGCGCGGTGTTCGGCTCGTGGCAGTCCGAGCGCGCCAAGGTCTATCGCCGCCTGAACGACATCCCCGGCGACTGGGGCACTGCGGTCAACGTCCAGGCGATGGTGTTCGGCAACATGGGCGACACCTCGGCGACGGGCGTGGCCTTCACCCGCGATCCGTCGACCGGCGAGAACGCCTATTATGGCGAGTTCCTGATCAACGCCCAGGGCGAGGACGTCGTCGCCGGCATCCGCACGCCGCAGTACCTGACCCGGGCCGCCCGCGAGAGGGCCGGCGCCAGGCCCGCCTCGATGGAAGAGGCGATGCCCGAAGTCTATGCGCAGCTCGCGGCCGTCTTCGAGACACTCGAGAAGCATTATCGCGACATGCAGGACATCGAGTTCACCGTCGAGCGCGGCAAGCTCTGGATGCTCCAAACGCGTTCGGGCAAGCGCACCGCCAAGGCGGCGCTCAAGATCGCGGTCGACATGGCGAGCGAGGGGCTGATCACCGAGGAGGAGGCGATCCTGCGCGTCGATCCGGCGGCGCTCGACCAGCTGCTCCACCCGACGCTCGATCCGGCGGCGCCGCGCGACGTGATCACCAAGGGCCTGCCCGCTTCGCCGGGCGCGGCTTCGGGCAAGGTGGTGTTCGACGCCGATACCGCCGAGAAATGGGCGGCGGCGAACGAGGCGGTGATCCTCGTCCGCGTCGAGACCAGCCCCGAGGACATTCACGGCATGCACGCGGCGCGCGGCATCCTCACTGCGCGCGGCGGCATGACCAGCCATGCCGCGGTGGTGGCGCGCGGCATGGGCCGACCCTGCGTCTCCGGCGCCGGCACGCTGGCGATCAACGCGCGCGAGAAGCTGTTCCGCGTCGGCACTCGCGAGGTTCGCGAGGGCGATCTTGTCACCATCGACGGCGCGACCGGCGAAGTGATGCTGGGCGCCGTGCCCACCGTGCAGCCCGAGCTGGCGGGCGATTTCGGCACACTGATGGTCTGGGCCGATGCCAAGCGCCGCCTGAAGGTGCGCACCAATGCCGAGACGCCGCTCGATTGCCGCACCGCGCGCGATTTCGGTGCCGAGGGCATCGGCCTGTGCCGTACCGAGCACATGTTCTTCGAACAGTCGCGCATCACTGCGGTGCGCGAGATGATCCTCGCCGCCGACGAGGCGGGGCGCCGCGCCGCGCTCGAGAAGCTGCTGCCCGAGCAGCGCAGCGATTTCGTCGAGATCTTCGAAGTGATGGCTGGGCTGCCCTGCACGATCCGCCTGCTCGATCCGCCGCTGCACGAGTTCCTGCCGCACGAGGAAGCCGAGTTCGCTGAAGTGGCGGCGGCGGCCGGCCTCGACGTCGAGACGCTCAAGCGCCGCGCGGCCGAGCTGCACGAGTTCAACCCGATGCTCGGCCATCGCGGCTGCCGCCTGGGCGTGACCTATCCCGAGATCTACGAGATGCAGGCGCGCGCGATCTTCGAGGCGGCCTGCATCGTCGCGGAGAATAGCGGTGAGGCGCCGATCCCGGAGGTGATGATCCCGCTGGTCGCCACAAGGCGCGAGCTCGAGCTGATGAAGAATGTGGTCGACAAGGCCGCGCGCGACGTGTTCGCCGAGCAGGACCGGACGATCGACTATCTGGTCGGCACGATGATCGAGCTGCCGCGGGCGGCGCTGCGCGCGGGCGAGATCGCCGAGGTCGGCGCCTTCTTCTCCTTCGGCACCAACGACCTGACCCAGACCACGCTCGGCGTCTCGCGCGACGATGCGGCCAAGTTCCTCACCACTTATGTAGAGAAGGGCATCTACGCCAAGGATCCGTTCGTGAGCCTCGATGTCGAGGGCGTGGGCGAGCTGATCGCGATCGCCGCCGAGCGGGGCCGCGCGACGCGGCCCGACATCAAGCTCGGCATCTGCGGCGAGCATGGCGGCGATCCGGCCAGCATCGCCTTTTGCGAGGAGACCCGGCTCGATTATGTCTCGGCCTCGCCCTATCGCGTGCCGATCGCCCGGCTGGCAGCAGCGCAGGCGGCGCTGCGCAAGGGGTGATTCTCGCAGGGCTGCTGCTGGCACAGGCGGACCCGGGGGAATCGCTCCGCCAGGAACTGCGCTCTGCACACAGTGCGACCGCAGTGCTCCAGCGCCGCTGCGCCACGCCGATCCGCGCGGTGGTGGATCGGACCGTGGCAAGGGGGCCCACGCCCGAGCAGCGGGCGCATCTTGCCGTCGGCCCGGCAGATCCGGTGGTCTATCGCAGCGTCGCGTTGAAATGCGGCGACCTGTCGCTGTCGATCGCCGAGAACTGGTATGTGCCCGCGCGGCTCACACCCGAGATGAACGCGGCGCTGGCTGGCGATACCCCCTTCGGGGCCGCGATCCGCCCGCTCGCCCCCAGCCGGCGCACGCTCGGCATCGCGACGCAAGGCGAGGACGCCACGGTCGCGCCCTATGTCCTGCGCCAGCGCGCGCTGGTGATCGGCGGCAATGGCCGGCCGCTCGCCGAAGTGGTGGAGAACTATACGCCGGAGCTGATCGGGCTGCCGGTGCGCAAGCCCTGACGCTTCCGATCCGTCATCCCCGCAAAGGCCGGGATGACGACGGAAGGGGCGGGGTGAGGGAAGGCGAATATGAGCCCCCTACCTAGCCGAACTTCTCCGCATGCTCGCGTTCGTTGCCGGCGCGCAGCAGCGCCGCCTGCTCGCGCCAGCCCTGCTCGGCGATGGTGCCGGCCGGTACGCCCAGCCGCTGCTCGAGCGCGGCCTCGTCGTCGGGGGCCATCTTTTCGATCTCGCGATAGGTCTTGATGCCCAGCTCGTTGAGCCGCTTTTCGCGCGCCTCGTCGATGCCCTTGACCCGTGCGAGATTGTCGCGGCCCCAGCCGAACCAGCCCCGCCAGCCGCCACCCGGCGCCTCGTCGGCTGCAACCGGCGCGGCAGGGGCGGACACCTGGCTGCGCGCCGCCTTCAACTCGGCCTGGAGGGCGTGGAGGCGCCCTTCGGCCTCGTCGCGGTAGCGGGCATGCTCGAGTTCCTCGTCCTGGTAGCGCTCGCGCCACTTGGTACCGCCCGAGCGGCTGGCAAGGCCGAGGAACCAGCCGCCGACCAGAGTCAGCCCCAGCGCCGCGAACTGCGTCGCGGTCTCGAAAGGAAGCGCCATGGTCTCGGCCGCCTAGTGCGTGTGCTCGGGGTGCGCCGGTTCGGCCTGCTCGGCCGGCGTGTCATGCACCGGCTCGGCCGGGGCAGGCTCGGAAGCAGGCTCCGCGTGCGCCGTCTCCGCGTGCGCCGTCTCCACATGCGCCGTCTCCGCATGCGCCGGCGCCTGCACGGCTTCGGCATGCTCCTCCACCGCATGGGTGACGGCGGCGCCGGCAACCGCGCCGGCGACGGCGGCAGCCGCCACGGTGGTGGTCGAATGGCCTTCGGGCTCGGCGGCGGGCGCCGGAGTTGCGACGGGTGCGGGCGGGGCGGCCTTCAGCCGGGTATTTTCGGCTTCCAGGTCGCGGATGCGGCGCGCGGCCTCGCGCAGGTCGCTCTCCGCACGGTCGCGATAACCGGCATTCTCGGTTTCCGCTTCCTCGAGGCGCGCGCGCCATTTGCGGCCGCCGCCATGGCTGGCGAGCCCCAGGAACCAGCCGGCGATCAGCGTAAGGCCCAAGCCCGCGAGCTGCGTGATCGTCTGGAACGGCAAATCATGCATCGAGTCGACCTCCCCTTAGTCTGGCGGGAAGCTATCCCGACCGGAGGGGCCGCGCCACCGGAAAGGTTAAGGACCCTTCGAGATCAGCGCATCGTTGATCGAGCAGGCCGCCGGCCCGAGGATCACGACGAACAGCACCGGCAGGATGAACAGGATCAGTGGCACGGTCATGATCGCGGGCAGGCGCGCGGCCTTTTCCTCGGCGCGCATCATGCGCTCGTTGCGGAATTCGGCCGAGAGCACGCGCAGCGCCGAGGCGAGTGGCGTGCCGTATTTCTCGGTCTGGATCATGGTGGTGACGACGCCGCGGATCGAATCCAGGTCGATGCGCTCCGCCAGATTCTCGAAGGCCTGGCGGCGATCGGTGAGGAAGCCCAGCTCGATCGCGGTGAGCTGGAATTCCTCGCCCAGCTCGGGATAGGCCTTGCCCAGTTCCTTGGCGACGCGGTGGAAGGCCGCGTCGACGGTGAGTCCCGCTTCGGCACAGATCACGAGCAGGTCGAGCGCGTCGGGCAGGCCCTTGCGGATCGCCGCGCTGCGCTTCTGGATCTTGTTCTTCAGATAGAGATCCGGAAATTTATAGGCGAGGATGAAGCTGCCGGCGACCAGGCCATAGGCCTTGATCGGGCTCCAGTCGGCGAAGAGGCTGGTGCCGTAGACCAGATAGAGCACCGGCCCGCCGATCACGATCGGCAGCACCAGCCGGCCGAAGATCACCGCGACCGCGAACTCCTTGCGGCGGATGCCGGCCTGCAACAGCTTGGTCTGCGCCTGCTTGACCTGGCTGTCCTGCAGCACCTTCATCGAGGAGAGCAGCGAGCGGATGCGATCGGTGGTCTCGTTCTTCTGGACCAGCTTGGCGCGGCGCTTGGACGTGGAGGCGGTGATGCCTGCCTTCAGCTGTTCGCGGCGCTCGTTGAGCGACTTGACTCGCTTCGCCATCGGATCGCGCACGGTGGTGGCGGCATAGATCGCCAGCAGCACCGCGAAGGCGGCGACGGCCGACAGGATCGTCGCCACCCAGATGACATCGACGCCGAGCAGCGTGGGGCCGGAGGGAGGAGGAGTCATCGCGTCAGATCTCGAAATTGACCATCTTGGCCATGATGAAGGCGCCGATGCCCATCCAGAGCAGGCCGCCGGCGCCGGCGATCATCAGGCGCTGGTCCGCGAAGAAATTGGCCATGTAGTTGTTGTTGATGAACCAGACGAGCGCGAAGACGATGAAGGGCAGCGCGCCGACGATCAGCGCCGAAGCCTTGGATTCCGATGACATCGCCTTGATCTTGAGCTTCATCTGCGCGCGCTTGCGCAGCACGTCGGCCAGGTTGGCCAGCGTCTCGGCCAGGTTGCCGCCGGTCTCGCGCTGGATCTGGATGGTGATGGTGAAGAACTGGAATTCGGGCGTGCCGAGCCGGTCGGCGGTTTCCTGCAGCGCGGCGTCGAGCGACTTGCCGATCTTCATCTTGTCGCTCACCGCGCGGAATTCCTCGCCGACCGGGCCGTCGACTTCCTGGCCGACCACGCCCATCGTCTCGGTGATCGGCAGGCCCGAGCGCAGGCCGCGCACCAGCAGCTCGATTGCGTCGGGGAACTTGGCGGTGAACCGGGCGACGCGGCGCTTGATGAAGAAGCCGACGACGAAGTGCGGCAGGCCGACGCCCAGGAACAGGCCGAAGGCCAGCCCCAGCAGGATCGGCAGGCCCTGGAGCATGATCAGCGCGGCGGGCACCAGCGTGAGGCCGGCACTGACCATCATGTACTGGCCGAGCGTCCAGGGCTTCCCCGTCATGCTGAGCCGCTTCTGGAGCAGCGCCGGATTGGGCAGGAAGCGCGCGGCGGTGACGTCCATCCGCGTGGCGCGGGCAGCCGCGACGCGGCGCATCTGGGCTTCCATCGCATTGGCGCCCACCGCGCTCACGACATGGCGTTCGCGCATCGACTTGACGCGGCGCGCGCCGGCGCGCTCGGCCGAGGGGCCCGAAAAGGCGAGCACCATCAGCGCGAGCACCACGAAGGTGCCTCCAGCGAGCATCAATACCGGCAGCATGTCCACGCCGCACCAACTCCGCTTGACCGATCCTGGCGCAGCCTAGCCGCGCAATGGTTACTTCTTTGCCTTGACCGGCATCTTCGCCTTGAACTTGTCGAGCAGCGAGCCGCCGCCCCTGGGCTTGTCGCCCTTGCCCTTCGCCTTGCCGGCACCGGCTTCATCGGCACCCGAATCGGCGATGCCGGCGATGCGCTGGGCGAGGTCCGCAAGCGGGGCGACGCCCTTGTTGCCCTTGCCCACTTCGGCGAGCGGCTTGCCCAGCTTGGCCGATTGCGAGGCCAGCTTGGCATCGAAGGGCAGCAGGAAATCGATCCTGCGCTCGATCGAGCCTTCAAAGTCCTTGCGGCTGATCTCGATCACCGCCGCCTGCTGGATCTTGTTGGCGACCACGATCACCTGGGTCTGCGGCGCGTTCGACTTGAACCAGCTGAGGATGCGGATCGCGTCGCGCGCGGACGCCAGCGTCAGCTCGGTCACCAGCACGGCCACCTGCACGTCGGTGATCAGGTGCGGATGGTTGACCAGCATCGAGCGCGGCAGGTCGACCACGGTGCACTCGAAGGCGGTGCGGATCTCTTCCTGCAGCTGATAGAAGGCGGCGCCGTCGGTCATGATCGGCGAGTGGATCGGCGCTTCGGCGCTGAGCACGGCGAGACGATCCGAAGCGCGCACCATCGCGCGCTCGATGAACAGCCCGTCGATGCGGCTGGGATTCTCGATCGCGTCGGTCAGGCCGCGGCCGGGCTCGAGGTCGAGCGCGAGCGCGCCGGTGCCGAAGTGCACGTCGAGGTCGAGCAGCGCCGTCGTGCGGCCCTGGCGCTCGCCCAGCAGCCAGGCGAGCGACGTGGCGAGCGTCGAGGCGCCGGCGCCGCCGCGCGTGCCGATCACCGCCACCGCGCAATGCGGGCGATCGGTGCCGGTCTCGGCCTGCTTGGGCGCGTTGAGCGCGGCCTGCGCCTGGGCGAAGGCATCGCGCAGCGCATCCGGGTTCAACGGCTTGAGCAGATAGTCGTGGATGCCGCTCGCGACGAGGTCGCGATACAGGCGCACGTCGTTCACCTGGCCCGATGCGATCACGATCGTGCCCGGCTCGCAGACTTCGGCGAGCGCGTTGATGTCGTTGAGGGGGTCGCCGCTCTCGGAAAGGTCGACGAACAGGATGTTCGGGCTCGCCGACACCGACAGGGTCTGGACTGCGTTGCGCAGCCCGCCCTTGTTGACCTTTTCCGGCGACCAGCCCAGCTCGACGGCGATCGGGCGCAGGATCTCCGCCGTCGTCTCGTCGCAGACGAACGCAACGAACGGATCGCGATGCCCGGCGCGGGCGGGATTGAATGGTGCGTTCACTTGGGGCTCCCCGAACCGGCGTCGACCTTGCCGCCACTACCCGAGGGCACCGCCGCGCGCAGCGCGCCGATGGCCTTGGAGGAGGTGACCGGATCGGCGGTCGGCGAACCCGCGACGCCACGGACGAGGTCGGCCGGATCCGCGATCATCGCGGCAAGATTGCTGTTGGTGGCGCAGCCATAGTTCGAGCTGGTGCTCGCCTCGAACGTATATTCGGCGGGGCGCGAATTGTCCGGGCAGCCCGGCACCTTGGCGGCCATCCGGGTAACCACCACGCGAACCGTGCCCGGGGCGATCTGGCCGGCGGTGACCGGCGCGCGATCGGCGAGGATCAGGCCGTAGCGGCCGGCCTCGGCGGCGATTTCGTCGCGGCCGGTGGCGCCGGCGGCGCCGTCGTCGATCGCGACCCGGTCGCCGTAGCGCAGGCTCATCGCCGACATCCAGCCGGCGAGACGCCGGCTCTCGCCCGGTGCCAGGCCATAGCCCGCCGTCTGCAGGTCGAGCACATAGTCGTTGCGCTGGACGATCGGCTGGTGGACCGATTCCACGCCGCCATTATAGGTCCCGCAGCCGGCGAGCAGCAGCGCCGGGACGAGCAGGGGAGTGAAGCGCGGAAGCACGGGCGATCTCCTCGTCAGTCGCATCGGGTCAGAAGCCGAAGCCGGGGGCCGCGGAGCCGCCCTTCTTCTGCTTGCGGTTGGGTTGCGGCGCGGGCGCCGTCTGCACGGGCGCGGCCGGCTGGCCGGCGGGCGCGGGCGAATAGGCGCCGACCGAGGGCTGGCCGTCCGCCGGTGCCATGCTCGGCTTGGGGCGCTCGCCATTCTTGTCGCGGCTGGACAGGGCGCCCATGAAGATGCGGTCGAAGTCGTTCGGCGCCTTGTAGCCGTCGGTCGGCAGGACGATCTGGTTGGCGTTGACCGGCTTCACCAGATAGGGGGTGATCACGATCACCAGCTCGGTCTCGTTGCGCTGGAAGCCGTTCGAGCGGAACAGCGCGCCCAGGATCGGCACGTCGCCCAGGCCCGGCGTCTTGGTGATCGAATTGTTCTGCGAATTCTGCAGCAGCCCGCCGACCACCATGCTCTCGCCCGAGCCGAGCTCGACCGTGGTTTCGCTGCGGCGCGTGCTGAGCGCGGGGATGGTGACGCCGTTGAGCTGCACCGCACCGGCCGAAGTCAGCTGCGACACTTCGGGGCGCACGCGCAGCGAGATGCGGCCATCGGCGAGCACCGTCGGGGTGAAGGCCAGGCTGATGCCATATTGCTTGTATTCCACCGTGGTGGTGCCCAGGCCCTGCGCGACCGGAATCGGAATCTCGCCGCCGGCGAGGAAGTTCGCGGTCTCTCCCGACTGGGCGGTGAGGTTCGGGTTGGCCAGTGTGGTCACCTGGCCGATCGTCTCGCCGAGATCGATCGCCGAGAGCACGTCGAGGCCGAACAGCTTGCCGGCCAGGCCCATGGTGGCATTGTCCGAGCCGCGGGTGATGTCGGCCAGGCCGCTGGCGCGCGGATTCACGAACCGGCCCGTCGAGGGATCATAGGCGCCGGTGATGGTGACGCCGTTCTGCGTCATCGTCGCGGTCGGATATTTGGCGAGGTCCGTCGCCGAGAACGAGCCCGGGCTGCGGCCCTGGGCCAGGCCGAACTGGAAGCCGCCGGTCGGGTCCTTGGTGGTGAAGTTCACGCCGATGTTCTTGACGAAGCTGCGGCTCACCTCGGCGAACTTCACCTGCAGCTGCACCTGGAGCGGGGTGGCGGTCCTCAGCCGGTTGATCACTGCGATCTTGAGCTGCGCATTGGCATCGTTGACGTTGACGCCCGGGTTGAGCAGGCCGGTGACCAGGCGTTGCGCCTGCTCGCTGTCCTGCGGCGACTTCACCGTGCCGTTGATCACCGCGATCTGGCCGACGGTGGTCACCTGGATGTCCGCATCGGGCATGGCGACCTTCACCATGCGGTCGATCGACGTGATGTTCTGCGCCACGCGGACATTGGTGGCAAAGACCACCGCGCCCGAGGCGCTGGTCGCAAACACCGTCGCCTCGCCGAAATCCTTGCCGAACAGATGGATCTGGCGCGGATTGTTCACATAGACGTCGGCGACGGACGGATTGGAGGTCCAGACGTTGGCGACATTGGCGGGCAGCGTGATCAGCTCGCCCTGGCCGGTCGAAAGCAGGATCTCGCTGGCCGGCCGCTGGGAGCCGGGGGGCAGGTTGGCGATGCCCACATTCGCGCGGTTCGGGTTGGCACGGGCCGGATTGGGGCGCTTGGCCTTGCCGGTCTGGGCGAAGCCGGTCGCCGGCGCGCCGACCAGTGCGGTCGACACGATCGCTGCGAGCGAGCGCCTCAGAAGAAGCTTGCGTGTCATCTCAGTTCCTGCCCCCCAGAGCAACGGCGGTCTCGGCATTGCCGCGAACGATGGTCACGACCGGACCGCGCGGAGTCGCGGCGCCGGGATAGCCTTGCGCGGGCGCGGCGCCGGGTGCGCCGGAGACGCCCGCGGGGCCCATGTCGTGCAGCTTGGCCGGCACGGTGCTGCGCTGGAAGCGCGACACATCGGCGCCGGTGGCGAAGGTGGTCGCGCCGTCCTGCGGCGCCCGTGCCACCTTGGCGATCATTTCCTTTTCCTTCTTCGGATCGCTCGGCACTTCGACATCGCCGTTCGCGATCGCGTCCTCGAGCTCGCCCTGATTGTCGGCGATCGAGCGCAGCGAAAGCGAGAGCGTGCCGATGGTCTGGGCCACTGCGATCTTCTCGGCGATCTTGGGCGTCGCCTCGACCGTGACGGTCGAATAGGTGTTGACGATCGTATTGCCCTTGTCGTCGGTCTGCTTGTCGGTCTTCTGGTCGGTGGCGAGCACGCGCAGGTTGCGCAGCACCGTCTCCGACGCCTTGAGCGCGGGTCCGTCGCCGCCGCCGCTCACCGACTGGGTGAGGATCAGGTCGATGCGGTCGCCCGGGAAGACGAAGCCGGCGACTGCGCTCTGGGTCGAGACGGGCACGGTCACCGCGCGCATGCCGGCGCCGAGCGCGGCGGCCAGGAAGCCGCGGTCGCCGGGCTTGACCAGGGCGCCCTGGGTAACCGGCTGGCCAGCGGGGATCGGGAAGCGCACGACGGTGCCGACCAGCTTGGCCGGATCCGATTCGCTCCGCACATAATAGGCGCCCTCGACCAGCTCCTTGGGCCAGGGGCGGAATTCCAGCGACTGGGCGTCGAGGATGGTGCCCACCGGCAGCTCGCGCTTGGCGACGAGCACTTCGGTGGTGTTCTGCGGCTGGACCGCCGCCGGCACGGCACCGGCCTGGGGCGCGGGCGCGCCGCTCATCAGGTTGCGCGCCATGAACGCGGTGATGGCCGCCACGACGAGCGCGCCGACGAGCAGGATCAGCTTGCGTGCATCCATTTCGCTATTCCCAAGCCTTCTCAAAAACGCGGGCGTTTGTGGTTGCGCCAGCGTTAATTATTCATCCGAACTGGTTAAAAATCGGTTCGCGGAGAACCAGCAGCGCCGCGATCGCGATGGCGACGCCATAGGGGATCTCCAGCGGTCCCCCCGCGCCCCGGCGAAACCAGCGCTCGATCACCATGACGAGCGTGACTCCGCCGCCGATCAGCGACATCAGCACGAGCATCCACACCAGCGGCTGCACCGGCAGCCACAGGGCGAGCGCGCCGATCATCTTCACATCGCCGCCGCCCATCTGCCCCAGCGCGAAGGCGCCGACGAAGAAGGCGAAGACCAGCGCGGCCAATCCCGCCTGCATCGCCACGTCCGGCCACAGCGCCAGCCCGTTCGCCCACCACCAGAGCGGCGCCATCAATGCGATGGCGGCGTTCTTCCAGTCGGCGATCTCGCGCGAGCGCGCATCCTGGATGCCCGCCGAGACGAGCAGCAGCGCAAGTGCCACGAGCAGCAAAGTGACGACCCATTCCCCCATATGAGCCAAAGTCCTAGACGGGACGGCTTATCAAAACGTAACCAAGCCCAATGCGTGAAAACCCGGATATCCGCCGCACCATTCCCGCAGGGGCCAAGGTGCATCGCTGGACGGCCCCCGACGGCTGGCAGCTGCGCGCCTTCGCCTGGCCCGCCGAGACCGCGACGCCGCGCGGTTCGATCCTGTTCCAGGGCGGGCGGGGCGACATCTTCGAGAAGTATCTCGAGGCCTTCCACCATTGGCACGACCAGGGCTGGACGATCACGTCGTTCGACTGGCGCGGCCAGGGCGGATCGGGCCGGCTGACGGCGGCGGCCAATTGCGGCGACATCGACAGCTTCGACAGCTTCATTGCCGATCTGCGCGCCTTTTACCTCGACTGGGAAGCCGCGACGCCGGGCCCGCACGTGGTGATGGGCCATTCGATGGGCGGCCATCTGGTGCTGCGCGGGCTGGTCGAGGGCGCGATCCGCCCCGATGCCGCGGTGATCGTCGCGCCGATGCTGGGCGTGAAGAGCGCGCTGGGGCCGTTTGCCGAGCGCGCCGCGCGCATCCTGGGGGGATTGGGGGACGGCACCCGGCCCGCCTGGAAGAGCAACGAGAAGCCCTATACCACCGAAACCCGCGCCAACCTGCTCACCCATGATCCCGATCGCTATGCCGACGAGATCTGGTGGCAGCAGCACGATCCCGCGATCGTCACCGGCCCGCCGAGCTGGCGCTGGCTGATCCAGGCGTTCAAGTCGATGCGCGAGCTGGCGGGCAACCCGAAGCTTCGGAAGATGCCGGTGCCGGTGCTCGCCCTCGTCGCCAAGGCGGACGGCCTGGTCGATGCGAAGGCGGCGCTCCGGATCGTGCCGAAGCTTCCCGATGCCCGCATCGTCAGCTTCGGCAAGGAAAGCGCGCATGAGATTCTGCGCGAGGAAGACCGGGTCCGCAATCGCGCGATCGGCGAGATCGACCTGTTCCTCGCCGCGCGCGCCCAGCGGCGCTGATGGCGCATGATGTAGCGATCGTGGGAGCCGGCATCGCCGGCGCCAGCCTCGCGGCCGAGCTCGCCCCCCATGCGCGCGTGCTGCTGCTCGAGGCGGAGGTGCGCGCCGGCTATCACGCCACGGGCCGATCCGCCGCCTTCTGGTCGGAAAGCTATGGCGGGCCGGCCGTCCAGCCGCTCACCACGGCCTCGGGCGCGATGCTGCGTCCCTATCTGGAGCCGATGGGCTCGCTTCATGTCGGCCGGGCGGACGAGGCGGCGGCGATCGATGCCTTTATCGCCGAGTTCGCGGGGACGGGGGTGGCGCTGCACCCGGTCGATCCCCGGGCGAGGATACCGGGCCTGCGCCCCGAATGGACGCTCGGCGTGTTCGAGCCGAGCTGCGAATATATCGATGTCGGCGGCCTGCACGGCGACATGCTCGCCGCCGCGAAGCGGGCCGGGGCGGAATTGCTGACCGATGCGGGCCTCCTATCCGCGCGGCGCGCGGATGGCGGGTGGAAGCTTGAGACCCGGGCCGGCCCCTTCGATGCCGCGATCCTGGTGAATGCGGCGGGTGCCTGGGCCGATCCGGTAGCGGAGATGGCGGGGGCGAAGCCGCTTGGCATCCGGCCCTATCGCCGCACGATCATGCAGCTGAAGACCGATCCCGCGCCCGCGCCGGGCAGCCCGATGGTCGCGCATATCGGCGGCAGCTTCTATTGGAAGCCGGAAGCGGGCGGGCGGATCTGGCTGAGCCCCCATGACGAAATCGCGACGCCGCCTTGCGACGCCCGGCCCGAGGATATCGACGTCGCCACCGCGATCGACCGGTTCGAGCATGTCGTCGACTGGCGCGTCGAAAAGCTCGAGCACAAATGGGCGGGCCTGCGCACCTTCGCCCCCGATCGCCTGCCGGTCTATGGCTTCGATGCGGGCGCGCCGGGCTTCTTCTGGTGCGCCGGCCAGGGCGGCTTCGGCATCCAGACGGCGCCGGCCGCGGCGAAGCTCGCCGCGGCGCTGCTGCTTGGCGTTTCGCCCGATCCGGCCGTGGCGGCTATTGACCCGGAGGTCTATTCGCCCGCACGTTTCGCAAGCTAACGCGAGTTAGCCGTTCGAGTTCGGGAGAAAGCCAATGGCACACAAGTTCGTGATCGAGCAGAACAAGGCCGGCGAATATGTCGCGAAGTTCAAATACAACAGCGAAGTGATCTTCTGGACCGAGGGCTATTCGAGCAAGGCGAACGCGAAGAACGCGATCGAGTCGATCCTGAAGAACGGCCCCGGGGCACCGGTCGACGAAGGCTGAAGCGATCTTTCCCTCTCCCGCAAGCGAGGGAGGGACTTTGCTAGGGTCAAGACTCGTTCAGCAAACCTTGTCATCCCCGCGCAGGCGGGGATCCAGGGTAGTGCGGGATATCGATGCCATCCCGCGAACGCCGTCCGGAAAGGACGGGGCCTGCCACCCTCGCTCCGCGCTTGGCCCTGGATCCCCGCCTGCGCGGGGATGACGAAAGAAATCAAGGCCTTGATCGAGGTTTGGCCCTAGCTCCTTGCAATGTAGGATTTCGCCTGCTCGGCCGGCGTGGTCGGGTGCAATGCCCGACCGCTCTTTGCCTCGTTGGGGAAATAGGATCACGCGCCCGCAATCATGTTGCGAGATGGGGCGCGTTCCCGGGAAAATAGGGAAAATAGCGCGCCGAAAACCCCGCGCTTGGCCGAACTTCGGCGAGTCGCCGGTCGCGCGCCGTAGGGAGCTTGCCCGGCGCCCCGGCTCACCAGTTGAACATCGTCCCGTCTTCCAGCCGGTTCACCGGCAGATAGGCGCGCTTATATTCGTACTTCGCCGCCAGCGCCTCGTCGATGTCGACGCCCAGGCCCGGCTTGTCGCCCGGATGCATCAGCCCGTTGCCGAAGCGATAGGCATGCGGGAAGACGGCATCGGTCTCCTCCGAATGGCGCATATATTCCTGGATGCCGAAATTGGGGATCGAGAGGCCGAAGTGCAGCGCGGCCGCCATGCATACCGGCGACAGGTCGGTCGCGCCGTGGCAGCCGGTGCGCACCTGGTAGAGATCGGCGAGCGCCGCCACCCGGCGCAGATGGGTGATGCCGCCGGCATGCACCACGGTCGCGCGGATATAGTCGATCAGCTGCTCTTCGATCAGCTGCTTGGCATCCCAGATCGAATTGAAGATCTCGCCCACCGCCAGCGGCGTAGTGGTGTGCTGACGGATCAGGCGGAAGGCGGCCTGGTTCTCGGCGGGCGTCGCGTCCTCGAGCCAGAACAGGCGATAGGGCTCCAGGTCCTTGCCCAGTCGCCCGGCCTCGATCGGGGTGAGGCGATGGTGGACGTCATGGAGCAGATGGATGTCCCAGCCCAGCGCGTCGCGCGCCTTCTGGAACAGCTCGGGCACGAAGCGCATGTACTTGGCCGTGCTCCACTGCGATTCCTCGGGCAGCGATCCCTTGGCCGGCTCGTAATAAAAGCGCTCGCCCGACACGCCATAGGTCGTCGCCATGCCCGGCACGCCGGACTGGAGGCGCACGGCGCGATAGCCCTGCTCCAGATATTCCTGCGCGCGCTCGATGGTTTCCGCGATATCGCTACCATTGGCATGGCCATAGACCATGCAGCCTTCGCGCGCCGCACCGCCGAGCAACTGGTAGACCGGCATGCCGGCCAGCTTGCCCTTGATGTCCCACAGCGCCATGTCGACCGCCGCGATCGCAGTCATCGTCACCGGGCCGCGGCGCCAATAGGCGCCCTTGTAGAGATACTGCCAGATGTCCTCGATGCTGTGCGCATCGCGGCCGACAAGGCACGGAATCACGTGGTCCGTCAGGTAGCTGGCCACCGCCAGCTCGCGCCCGTTCAGCGTCGCGTCGCCAAGGCCGTAGACGCCCTCGTCGGTCTCGATCTTCAGCGTTACGAAGTTGCGGCCGGGGCGCGTCACGATGACGCGGGCGGCAGTGATACGTGGCAAAACGAAACCCCCTGGAGTGGTCAGGCCAATATCCACTTGTATGACCTATCGTGTCAACCTACGAGGTAGTGTAACGATGAGGGTGCGATGAAGATTACCGGCAACAAGCTCTACCAGCGGGTGGCCGCCTCGATCACCGATGCGATCGAGGCCGGGCGCTGGTCGCCGGGCAGCCGCCTGCCGGGCGAGCGCGATCTGGCCGAGGAGTATAAGGTCAGCCGGCCGACGATCCGCGAGGCGATGATCGCGCTCGAGATGAAGGGCTGGATCGAGGCGCGGCACGGCTCGGGCCTCTATGTCACCCGCCGCGATCACGGCAGCGGCGAGCGTGCCGATGCGCTCAATTTCGATGTGGGTGCCTTCGACCTGACCGAAGCGCGCATCCTGTTCGAAGGCGAGGCGGTGGCCCTGGCCGCAGTCTCGATCACCGACGAGCAGATCGAGGAGCTCGAAGCGATATTGCACGACATGGGGGCCGATGATTCGGACGAGCCCGCCGTGATGGATGCCGATCACCGCTTCCACCTTGCCATTGCCAACGCCACCGGCAATGCCGCGATCCGCAGCGTGGTCGAGTATCTCTGGGATCTGCGCACCAAGTCGCCGCTTGCCGCCAACATGTTCGCGCGCGCCAAGCGGGGCGGCATCACGCCGCGGGTGGAGGAGCATCGTCCGATCCTCGATTCGCTCAAGGCACGCGATCCGCATGCCGCCCGCAATGCGATGCGCCTCCATCTGCGCGGCGTGGTCGACGATCTGCTCGAAGCCACCGAGCTCGAGGCGATGGAGCGCGCCCGCAGCGAGATCGACGCGCGCCGGAACAGCGTCGCCCAGCGGCTCAAGATCGGTTCGGCCTGAGGCCGGGCCTCTCCCGCTTGGCTTGGGGTGAGGCCTCGATCAAGATCTTGATTTCTTTCGTCATCTCCGGGCAGGCTGGGATCCAGGGCCAAGCGCGGAGCAGGTGTGGCAGATCTCGTCCTCTCCGGACGGTGTTCGCACGGTGATGCCGATATCCCGCATTACCCTGGATCCCCGCTTTCGCGGGGATGACGCGGTTCGCTGAATGAGACCTCACCCCGGGCGGTAGGCGGTGCGCGGTGTCGTGCGGCTAGGCCCCGCCCGCCGGCGTCCGCTTCGACGCGGGCCACGCATAGATTTGGCGGCGATGTGGCTTGACACCGATTACCGTGACATGGAAATTGGCCTGACCAAAAGGAGAGGCCAATTGAAGAATCGCTCGCGCGCGCTGTTCGGCGCCGCCTGTCTCGCGTCGCTCGCAAGCCCGGCTGCCGCTGCCGCGCAGGAGGCCGCGCCGGCACCGCACGGCCCCGTCTACGTCACTGCGCCGTCGATGGATGCGACGATCGAGGATCGGCTGATGCCGCAGCTGGCGGGCCTGCTCCACCAGCTGCTGCGCGAGAAGCGTGGCATGCGGCTCGACGGCGTGCCGGTGTTCGACAGCGGCGACAAGTTCCTCCCCGGCAAGATCGCTTCCGGCCTGTCCTATCTGCTTCTCGACACCCCTCGCGGCGATCCGCGCCTGGCCGAATATCTCGCCGGCTATCGTGAGATCGCGGACCTCACGATCGACGACCCCAACGACACCTGGGGCATCTATTATTACATCTCCGCTCTCCATGCGCTGAAGCAGGCCGGGCTGCTCGAAGCGGCGGTGCGCCCGGACACGCTCGCGCGCCTCCGCCAGCGTCTCGACTGGCGCAGCTTCGTCGACGTGCGGTCGCTCGACCTGCTGCACGGCCTGCCGAACAATTATTACGGCGTCGCCTTCAGCGTCGCGCGGCTGCGCTATCTGCTCGGTTGGGAGGACGAGGTGGGGTCCAAGGCGCTGCTCGAGCGGATGATTGCGCATTACCGCATCTATTCGGGCAAATATGGCTTTGCCGACGAGACCGACGGACATGGCCGCTTCGATCGCTACTCGGTGCTGCTGATCGGCGAAATCGCCCAGCGCTTCATCGAGACGGGCATGACGCCCACCCCGGAAGTGAAGGCCTGGCTGCGCAGGTCCGCCGAACTGATGCTGGCGCGCGCGACGCTCACCGGCGAGGGCTGGGAATATGGCCGAAGCATCGGCACTTATGGCGAGACGGCGCTTCTTGAAGTGCTGACCGCTGCCGCCAGGCTCGGCGTACTTGCTCCGCGGGAACGCGACATGGCCTATGCGCTCTCCAGCCGGATCGCCGCGCGCTACGCCGATTTCTGGCTCGATCCCGCGACCGGCTCGGTGAATTTGTGGGATCGGGGCCGGCGTACCGACGGCTATCGTGGCAAGCACCGGATCCTCGGCGAGAATCTGAGCCTGGCGCGGCAGTACATCTACACCAACGCACTATGGAACGCCCTGGGTTACAAGCGAGCCGCACCGTCGCCCGACTATGCGGCGTGGCTGAAGACGCTGCCGGCCGTCCGCTTCACCTGGTTCGCGCGGGGCGAGCATGATCGTGCGCTGCTCACGCTGCGCGATCGCGGCCATGTCATCGGCCTGCCCATCATCAACGGCGCCGAAGACCAGCACATGCACAATCCCTATTTTCCGATCCCGTTCGCGGGCGGGATGCTCCAGGGATCGGCGGATGCGAGCTTCCCCCAGCTGACGCCGCGCTTCGCGCTCGCCGATGGCGGCATGCTGATGCCGCTGGCCTGGTTCCGCGGCATCACCTGGCAGCGCCGGGGCGATCGCACGATCGTCAGCTGGCGACAGGACGCGATGGACCGGATGGGCGGCAACGCGCCGGTCGTCGACAAGCGCATCACCGTAAGCACGCGCTACGAGTTCGCGCCGGGCAGGATAACGCGCACGGATGTCTATCGCGCCGCCGCACCCGTCGACCTTGCCGGCGTCGCGCTCGAGTTCGCCGGCTTCTCGGGCGATCCGCGCAGCGTCGGGCCCGGCGCCGTGGCGTTCGGGGCAGGGGAAGTGACCGGCTTCTCGGCCACGGGCTATGACGGCTGCACGGCCGGTCCGGCAACGGGAGGGGAATATCGCGCGCCCAGCGGGGCCTTCGCCTCGCTGGTCCGCTGCACGCTGGCGGCAAGGCGGCTTGCCGCACCGCTCACCCTGACCTGGTCGCTAAGCTACAAGTGACGGCCGTTACGATCCGGGGCATCCGCGCTGGCCAATTGGGTTGACACCGGTGCCAAATTGGCCTTACCAAGCCATCTGACCCGAAAACGGGCGTAATATACTGACGGGGAGATTCCATGCCTGGGACTGTTTTTTCCGCTTTCGGACGCAACTCGCTGCGCCTGGCGTTGCTGGCATCCGCCTGTGCGGTGATGCCGGCCCATGCGCAGACCGCCGAGGCTGCGCCCGAGTCCGCCCAGGCGGACAATGCGGCGCCCCAGGATGCGGAACAGGCCATCATCGTCACCGGCGCGCGCGCGGAGCAGCGCAGCTCGATCGACGTGAAGCGCAATGCCGATGTGGTGCTCGACGGCATCGTCAACGACGAGATCGGCGCCCTGCCGGACAACAGCGTGGGTGATACGCTGGAGCGCATCACCGGCGTCTCGGCCGATCGCTTCAAGGGCAATGCCAACGAGCTCTCGGTGCGCGGCCTCGGCCCGACGCTCAGCTTCTCCACCTTCAACGGCCGCGAAGTCTCGACTGCAGGCCTGGACCGCTCCGTCGCCTTCCAGCAATTCCCCTCGGAGCTGGTCAACGGCGTCATCGTCTACAAGACCCAGCGCGCCGACTTCCTCGAAGGTGGCATCGGCGGCGTGATCGAGCTGCGCTCGATGCGCCCGCTCGATTATGGCAAGTCGCGCTTCCAGGCGGAGATCCGCGGCTCGTACCTGCCCAAGGACGATGCGATCATCGGCCGCAACGGCCTGGGCTATCGCGCCAATGCCAGCCTGGTGAAGCAGTTCCGCACCGGCATCGGCGAGATCGGCATCGCGATCGGCTATCAGCGCCAGGACGTCGCGGCGCCGGAGGACTATTACAACGGCAACTCGGCCTTCGTGCCGTGCAACACCTCGGCGAACAACGGCACGGCGATCGCCGGCCAGGGCGCCACGGTCAATTGCCAGATGGGCGGCGCGCCGCGCAGCGGCGAGACGATCGGCGCCACTTACTATACCACCCAGTCGCGCAGCTTCCGCCAGCAGAACACGCAGGAACTGCGCAACGCAGTGATCGGCGCGCTCCAGTGGCGCCCGGCGCCCAATCTCGACATCTCGATCGATGGCCAATGGTCGAAGCGCGAATCGACGGAGGACCGCAACATCCTCGCGATCGCCGAGGGCCTGCGCGGCGTGAAGCCGATCCTCATCGGCGACGGCACCAACGGCTTCAGCAAGGGCGCGCTGATCAAGTACAGCGGCAATTCGAACATCGAGAACCAGCTCGAGCTGCGCGAGCGCAACGAGACCTACAAGGGCGGCGGCGCCACCGTCACCTGGAAGCCGGGCAATTTCGTGATCACCGGCGATGCCAGCTTCTCGGATTCGCACCGCACCGAGACGCAGAAGGCCACCCGCATGCGCTCCACCACGCGCGTCGGCTATGAGCTGGATTATTCGGAAAGCCCGATCGTCCCGCGCGTCACCTTCTTCAATTTCGACGTCAACGATCCGGCCGCCTTCGGGGCAAACGCGAACACCGCGGTCTATGCGCGCAATCGCTTCGTCACCGATCGCAAGGACGATATCTGGGCCGGCCGGCTCGACGGCGAATATCGCTTCGCCGATGGCGGCTTCATCAAGTCGATCAAGGCGGGCGGCCGCTATTCGGAGCACCAGCGCACGCTGGACAACAATCGCAACAACGATTTCAACACGATCCTGCCCTATGGCGGCATGACCGTCGCGCAGATCATCGGCAACGCCAACGCCAATTGCCGGCGCGGCTTTCCCGCCACGGAATATTTCCCGACCACCAACACCAACCTGACCAGTTGGGCGACCTTCGACAATCAGTGCCTCTACCGGGCCTTTACCGGCTCGGATGCGCTGCCGCTGCCGGCGGAGAGCCGCGATCCCAGCGACATCGACGTGACCGAGAAGATCACCGCCGCCTATGCGATGGCCAGCTTCGGCGGCGACCTTGGCGACACGCCGTTCAGCGGCAATATCGGCCTGCGCTATGTGAAGACCAGCATCACTTCGCTTGGCTATCGCCTGCCGTACAAGGTGACGATCGACAGCACGTCGGACAACTATACCGTCGCGGCCGATCCCAGCGGCACGATCCAGACGGATACGCTGAAGGGCGAATATCAATATTGGCTGCCCAGCCTCAACCTGGCCTTCGACCTGTCGAGCAAGATCAAGCTGCGCGCCGCCGGCTATCGCGCCCTGTCGCGCTCGCCGATCGAGAGCTTCGGCGCGGGTATCGCGCTCAATCCCCAGGCTGCCGGCACGGGTGCGGCCAACATCATCCTGAACCCGACCAGCGGCAATCCGAACCTGAAGCCGATGCGTGCCTGGAATGCGGATCTCAGCCTGGAATTCTATCCGAGCCGCGATACGCTCTTCTCGATCGCGGGCTATTACAAATGGCTGCGCGGCTCGGTGATCTCGCGCTCGGCAGGCATCCCGACGACGATCGCCATCACGACGGTGGTCGATGGCGGGGCGCCCAGCCAGGCGAACTACAATGTCAACGTGATCGCGCCGGCGAATGATCCCGAGCTGCGTCACCTCTACGGCGTGGAATTCACCGGCAGCCACAACTTCTCGTGGCTGCCCGGCATCCTGAGCGGGTTCGGCGTCAACGGCTCGCTCAACATCGCCCTGGCGAACTTCGAATATCCGGACACGTCGACGCTGGCGCTCTATCTCGATCCGGAGAACCTGATCGGCCTCTCCAAATATGTCGCCAACGGCACGGTCTATTGGGAGCGCAAGGGCTTCTCGCTGCGCGCGATGTATCGCTACCGCTCGCATTATTTCAAGCCGAACAGCGGCACGAATCGCGGCGTGCAGGATGCAGGCTATCTGAACCTGTCGGCCCAGTATGACCTGACCAGGAACGTCCAGATCAAGCTCCAGGCGCTCAACGTCACCAACACCAAGGACGTGTTCTACAAGGGCGGCTACGACTCGATCGCCGAGGTGAGCGAGAGCGGCCCGCAATATTATTTCGGCGTCCGGATCCGCTACTGAGCACGCGAAAGGAACATCCGATGCGCCGCAGCTCCTCTGTTCTCCTCGTCCTGGCTGCGGCGCTTGCGCCGCAGGCTGCCTCCCATGCCGGGATCGCCTCCCCTGGCCTAGATACCCAGCAGCCGGTCTGCGCCGGCGCGGAAGGATATTCCGCGTCGTTCGACGGACGCAGGACCTTTTTCTTGGCGCCGGACGCGATGATGCGGCTCAAGGCCGCAATCCAGACCGATCCGGCGGTGAAGGCGGCCTATGACGGGCTGATCGCGCGTGCCGAGGCGGCGATGAAGCGGCCGCTCTACACGGTGGTCGACAAGCGCACGATCCCGCCTTCGCGCGATCGGCACGACTATATCAGCCTCGCGCCCTATTGGTGGCCGGATCCCGGCAAGCCGGGCGGCCTGCCCTATATGCGCAAGGACGGCGAGATCAATCCGGACCGCAACACCGACAAGTTCGACGTCAGCGACCTGGAGGGCATGAGCTCGGACGTCGAGACGCTGAGCCTCGCTTATTATTTCTCCGACAATCCGCGCTATGCCGGGCGTGCGGCCAGCCTGGTGCGCACCTGGTTCCTCAATCCCGAAACGCGGATGAACCCCAATATGAACTATGCCCAGGCCGTGCCGGGGCGCGAGGAGGGCCGCGCCGAGGGCGTGCTCGATACCTCGCGGCTCGAGCGGGTGGTCGACGGCATCGGGCTGATCGGTCCTTCGGCGAAGCTCGCGCCCGAGGAGCAGAAAAGCCTGGAGAAATGGTTCTCCGACTATCTCGACTGGATGCAGACGAGCAAGAACGGCAAGGCGGAGAATGCGGCCAAGAACAACCACGGCATGTGGTTCGATGCCCAGACCGCGCAGTTCGCCTTGTTCGCCCGGCGCCCCGAGATGACCAGGGCAGTGGCGGAGGCCTTTAGCAGGAAGCGCATCTCGCCGCAGATCACGCCCGAAGGCAAGCTGCCGCTCGAGCTCGCCCGCACCCGCAGCCTCCATTATTCGATCTACGCGCTGCTCGCCGCCTATGACGTGGCCGAGATGGGCAAGTGCGTGGGCGTGGACGTGTGGAACTATGCCGATGGCGGCAGGAGCCTGAAGGGCGCCACCGATTTCCTGAAGCCCTATTATCGCAAGGTCGATAGCTGGCCGATGCCCGAGCTGCGCCCGCTGGCGGGCGAGCTGGACGAATTGTTGCGCCGCGCGAACCGGGCATGGGGCGATGCCTATCCGGTGGCGAAGGATACCGAGCTCAAGCGGTATTTCGGCAACGGCTCGGGCGTGAGCGAACCGAATGCCAATAGCGGGAACTGACCCGGATCCTCCCCGGAAGGGGAGGACCCGCCGAGAGCTTCACTTCGCCGGGCAGGTCTTTTGCGCCGTCGTCGCCACGAAGGGCTGGCGCGCCAGTTCGGCCGCCGTGTCGTCCAGCCATTTGCGGAATTCGCGCTCGGTCTTGGGCGCGCCCGGTTCCTCCACCCATGCGGCGCCAAAGGCGTAGCGGATGTTCCGCGGGTCGCAGAACTGCACATAGAGCGACTTGCCGTCGCTCCCCGTCGCGGCGGCTTCGTCGGCGGGATAGAACAAGGCGATGCCCAGATCGTCCCCGGCCAGGCTCTGCCGGCCCCAGGTGGCGAAATAACGCCACTTGCCGCGCTTCGGGCTCTCGATCCTGGTCATGCCGTCGTGCAGCGTCAGCCCGGCGATCATCGCCGGCACCTTGCCGCTCACCCGCGCCTCGACATTGGTGAGGCGCGAACCCGCGAAGATCCGATAGGTGGTGGAGAGATCCGCCGGGCCGCCATCGCCCGGGAAGCCGGTGTTGGTCACCAGCACCGTCGCCGAGCGATCGGTGTTGAACACCCGCGCGCTGATCTTCGCCTTGCCCAGCTGCGTCGCCGCGCCGCCGCGCAGCACGCCGATGCCGCCCATGCCGAGCGACTGGTCGACCTGGAAGATGTCCTGCCCCCAGGGGGCCATCGAATGATAGTCGTCCTTGCCCATGCCGATCGTCGGCAGCACGTTGCCGGGCAGCTTCTTGCCGTAGATATCCGGCACGTTGCGCTCGTCGAGATACAGGCGATAGGCGATCTTGTCGCTCTCCCAGCCCGGGCCCTCCATGGCGATCAGCCCGTCATGGATCTTGTGGTCCGCGGGCACGTCGATCCGCTCGACCAGCTTGTAGCTGCCATCGGCCTGGCGGACGTTGAGCGTCGCCAGCGGGGCGGGCGGGGCGCTGTCCTGCCCAGCTGCGACCAGCAAGGGGGCGGCGAGGAGCCAGAGGGCGTGCTTCATGCTTCTTCCTTACCTCGTCAGATCATAGACCGCGGCGCCGGCGAGCAGATAGGCGCCGGTGCCGTAGAATTGGGCGTCCTCGGCCTTCACCACATCGGGCCGGTCGCTCACCTGCTGTACCCAGCCCAGCATGCCGTTCGGCTGAACGGCGTGCTCGAGCGCTGCCCAGCCCTTGGTCACGGCCGGGAGATAGGTCTTGCGATCGAGCAGGCCGGCCTTGATTCCCCAGGCCATGCCATGGACGTAGAAGCCGGTGCCGCTGGATTCGTCCTGCGAACGATCGGGGTCGGCAAGCAGCGAGGGGGGCCAATAGCCATTGCCGCGCTGGAGCGTCACCAGCTTTGCGGCCATCTCCTTGAACAGCTTGATGTAATAGGGGCGGCGCGGATCGCTGGCCGGGATTTCGGGGATCATTCGGGCCAGGCCGGAGAACACCCAGCCATTGCCGCGGCTCCAGAACAGCTTCTCGCCATGCGCGCCGCGCTGGTCGAAGAAGCGGCTGTCGCGGAAATAGAGATGCTCGCCCTTGTCGAACAGATAATCGGTGGTCGCGCGATATTCCCGGTCGGCGAAGGCGGCGTAGCGCGCGTCCTTCGTATCCTTGCTCAGGGCCCAGAGCGTGGGCGGCGCCATGAACAGGGCATCGCACCAGCACCAGCGGGTGGTGCAGCTCGGGTCGCCCTTGCCGGGCTCGGGTGCGATGAACAGCAGGTCGTTGGTCTTGGGCGCGGCGAGGATCCGGTCGAAATTCGCGCGCATCGGGGCGAGCGCCGCCGCGCCGGCGCCCTTGCGTGCCGCCCAGATCCAGGCCGCGCCGATGATGTGGTCGTCGGCGTGATAGAGCCGATCGCCAAGCTTCCAGCCTTCCTCGCGCCCCTTCGAGAAGATCGCGTCCTTGTAGCGCACGCCTTGAGAGCGATCGGCGAGGTGCGTGAGCGCCACCCAGAAGGTCGCCTGCTGCCAGTCGCGCGCGCGCTTGGTGCTCGGGCGGGCGGCGGGCATATAGCCGAGATCGTCCATATGGGTCAGCTGCCAGTCGGCGACACGCTCCATCGACGTCATCACCTGCGCGCGGCTCGGCAGCGCGATTGCAGTCGCGGCGGCCGGCGCCGCTGCCTGGGCCATGCCGCCCATGCTGGCGGCGAGCGCCGCTCCGGTCAGGGCGGCGGCGAGCGTCAGTTTCATCGGATCTCCTTTGCTACCGCTGTCACCGCGATATGGCCGGACGATGTTTGCCTGTCGTGTCCAAGTCAAGTGGTAAGGCCAATTTGGTGGCGTTCGCATGCGGGCGGGTGACGCTACGGCAACGGCGGTTCCGGTGAAAGCAGCGGTTTTCAGGGGATTTTAGTCGCTTCGAAACCCGATTCGCACTATGTTGCAAATCATGTCCGGCACCGCGCTTCCCTATGAGTTCCCGATCGACGTCGCCCAGGACGACATCGACTTCATGGGGCATGTGAACAACGCCTCCTATCTGAAGTGGGTGCAGGAGGCGGTGATCAGCCATTGGCAGGCGCTGGCACCGGTCGAAGCGGTGGCCGAGCATCTCTGGGTCGCGCTCAAGCATGAGATCACCTATCGCAAGCCGGCCTTTCTCGAAGATGACGTCGTCGCGACCGTGCTGCTCGAAAAGGTCCAGGGGGCACGCGCTTTCTACGAGACGGTGATCCGCCGGGGCGGGGAAGTGCTGGCCGAAGTCAAGTCGAGCTGGTGCTGCCTCGACGCCGAGACGCTCCGCCCGGCGCGGCTGGCGCGCGAGGTCATCGACAGGTTCTTCGTGAAGACCGAGGAGTGACGGCGACCAGCCGTTAACCTTTGGCTGCGAGAGCGGCGGCCATGTACCGGGTGGCCTTTCGTAAAGACCTGAATCTGCTGGATATCGAGTGGCTCGCAATGTTCGAGCCCGATCGGGTGGGCGATTATGCCCGCAAGCTGCGCGATCAGTTCGATGCCGAGGGTTTCGTGCCCGGCTACCTCCTGCGCATGGATATGCGTTGCAGCGGTGTGCAGGCGCAGGAAGCGGTGCGCGCCTTCCGCCGCCACTTTGCCGGCTTCCCCCAGGCGAGCCGTATCGCGGTCGTCACTGAAAGTGCGATCACGCGGATGCAGGTGCGCCGCGAGATGACCCAACCCTATCTGCGCATCTTCGAGCGCGCGGAGAGCGCGCTTACCTGGCTGCTGCGCCGCTGATGCGCCGAGCGCCGGACCTCGATCGAGGCCCGGCGCCCGGGGATTGCCGGGGGAGGGCAGGGCTCAGCGGGCGCCCTTTGCGGCGTCCTCGATGATCGCGGCGACGGCGGCCGGCTTCGAGACATAGACGGCGTGGCTGCCCGCGACTTCGCTCACATGAGCCTTGGCCCGTGCCGCCATCGCGCGCTGCGCCACCGGCGGGATCATATGGTCGTCGCTGGCGACCAGATACCAGCTCGGCTTCACGCGCCAGGCGGGGACGGTCACCGTACCCTGCAGCGCCTCGACACCCCAGGGCACCTGCGAGTCCGCCATGAACCGGGCGACATCGGGCTGCACATCGGCAGCGAAGGACGCGGCGAACTTGGCCTTGTCGAGGAAGAGATAGCCGTCCTGGGGCGGCAGGATCGGCGGCACGGAAGCGCCGGGGGCGGGGTTGGCGATCAGCGAGGAAACCGACTCGCCCTTGTCCGGCGCGAAGGCGGCGATGTAGACGACACCGGCGACCTTGGGATCGGTACCTGCTTCGGACACGACCACGCCGCCATAGCTGTGGCCGACCAGGATCACCTGGCCCTTGGCGGCGGCGATCGCGCGCTTGGTCACCGCGACGTCGTCGGCGAGCGAGTTGGTCGGGTTCTGGACGATGGTGACGTCATAGCCGTCCTTCTTCAGGATCTTGTAGACATCCATCCAGCCGGAGCCGTCGACGAACCCGCCATGCACGAGCACGACGGACCTGACGGGGGCGGCGGCCTTTTCCTGGGCCGAGGCGGGCGCCGCACCGAGAGCGAGGGTGGCAGCGGCGGCGAGCAGCATCTTGGACTTGGTCATCTTGGGTCTCCTTTCAAGTGATTTGCGCGATATTATTTATCGCGATAATCATTTTCTAGGCCCACTCACATCCTCTTGTCCAGCATAAATTTATCGCGATATGTATTTCCGTCGTAAGTTCATGATTCGGAAGCGAGGTTTTTGCGATGAATGCCCCCGGCGAGCCGTTGCCGCTCGATGCGCAGCTCTGTTTCTCGCTCTATTCCGCTTCGATCGCGATCAACCGGCTCTACAAGCCGATGCTCGATTCGCTGGGCGTGACCTATCCGCAATATCTGGTGCTGAGCACGCTATGGGAACGCGACGGCCAGACGATCTCGGCCATTGCCGAGCGGCTCGCGCTCGAGCCGAGCACGATAACCCCGCTCATGAAGCGGCTCGAGGCCGCGGGGTTCGTCGCGCGGCGGCGCAATCCGGAAGACGAGCGTCAGGTGCAGGTATTCCTGAATCCCCCGGGCCGGGAGTTGCGGAGCCGCGCTTCGTGCCTCACCGACGCGTTGCTCGCCAATTCGAAGCTGAGCGTGCCCCAGATGATCGCGCTCAACGACCAGGTCCGGCGGTTGCGCGCGGCGCTGACGGGGGAGGATGCGGGCTAGTACGCCGGGGGCATTGCAAGGTTCGCGCAACCTTCGAGGGCAATCCGTGCAGGCCGATCCGGCGGATGGTGATGCGTATGTATGAATTGCGTCTTTCTGGCTTCCCGGCGCCACGCTCGTCATCCTTGTCGATCGCATGCGCCGCGTCCGGGCGCGCAGCGCGCTTGCCGTCGTGATGCTGACTGCGCGGAGCGACGAGGTCGAGCGTGTCATCGGCCTGGAGCTCGGCGCCGACGACTATCTGGCGAAGCCCTGCTTTCCTTGCGAGTTGCTGATGCACGGCGGCGACACGGTCTCCACCAAGGATGCCCTGTGCCTGGGGGTGCTGGGGCGCTCCCGCCATGCCTGTGACCGGAGCATCGACGTCCATATGAGCAACCTGCGGCTGAAGCTCGATCGCGCGACCGGGCGCAACATCGGCATCGAGACGGTTCGCGGTGTCGGATATCGGCTGCGCCTCGATGGATAGCCCGGGTGGCATCCCACCCGGCGAGGCCGCGCAATGCTGCGGCAAGGTTGTCCGCCCACCCCGATGCAGGACTGCCGGTAGGGTGGTTTCCAATGAGACCGGAAGGACAATTCGATGAAGCGTATCTGTGTACTGATCGGCGCCTTGGCGGCCATTCCCGAAACTGCCTTGGCGCAATCGGGAGGCGATGCGACGTTTGGCGGGGTCAAGGTCGGAGTTTCGGTCGACTATCGTTGGCACGAAGGGGATTATTCCCTGCCGCGGATCGCTTCGCGCATCGACCAGAGCAAGGGCGGCATCGGCTATCGCGGGCATGTCGGCTATGACGCGCAGATCGGCGACATGCTGGTGATCGGCGCCGAGGCGGGGATCGGCAAGGGCGGCAAGACTCTCACTGCCGCGAGCCCCACGGGCGATTATGCGCTGAAGCCGGGCTGGACCTGGGACGTGTCGGGCCGAGCAGGTGTCCTGCCCGCGCCGAACGTCCTGCTGTACGGCCGGGCGGGCTATAGCTGGCTGCGCGTGCGCGAGACGACCGATTTCCGCGCGGCCAATCTCAAGGACATCGACAGCAGCGTGACGGAGAAGGGCTTCCTGTGGGGCGGCGGCGTCGAGGCCGGAGTCATGCCGGGGGTGTATGCGCGCGCGGAATATAATCGCGCCAACTATCGTGACGGGCTGAAGACTTCGAAGGTCCAGCTGGGCCTTTCCATCGGCTTCTGAGTGCCCCGAGGGTGGACGGCCGAGGGGCGTCCGCTCTCAAACCGAGGACGGGCGGCCATGCGGCCGTCCGTCCTCACCCATCCCGGTGCCAGGACATTGCCTTGGCGTCCGGCGGCTTCGATGGCAGACCCGGCGCATCGCGGGGAGGCCCGGCAGAGGCAGGATGAGGCGTAGTGCGTATATTGCTGGTCGAGGATGAGGCCGAGATGGCGGGCGCCATGAGGACGGTCCTGGAACGCGAAGGCTATGTCGTCGATCACGTCGCCGGCCTTGCGGATCTACGCGAAGCCGCGCGGCTCGCGAACAGCGATGTTGTCCTGCTTGACCGTGCGCTCCCCGACGGAGACGGCGTCGAAGCGATCCCGGAGCTGCGGCAGTGCATTCCCGGCATCCCGGTGATCGTGATAACGGCCCGCGCCGAGGTGGAGGATCGCGTCTCCGGCCTTGATCTCGGGGCCGACGATTACCTCGCCAAGCCCTTCGCGATGGAGGAACTCCTCGCGCGCATCCGCGCGATCCGGCGGCGGCCGGCGGCGCTGCCCCTTCATGAGGTGCAGGTCGGCGAGCTGGTCTACGACATGTCGCACGACGAAGCGGTGGTGCGCGGGGAGCGCCTCGATCTGCCGCGGCGCGAATTGCGCGTGCTCGCGGCACTGATGCGGCGGCGGGGGCGAACGGTGCTGCGCACCGCACTCGAGGATGCCGTCTACGGCTTCGACGACGAGATCCAGTCGAACACGCTCGATTCGCACATCTCGCGTCTGCGCAGGCGGCTTTCCGAAGCCGATGCCGAAGTCGAGATCCACACCATCCGCGGTGTCGGCTATCTGCTGCGGCATTGCCCATGAGGGTGTCCCGGCCGGTATCGCTCAAGCGCCAGCTGATCGTCCGGCTGCTCGCCTTCCAGATTACGATCCTGCTGCTCTTCAGCGCGGCGCTGGTCGCCTATCTCATCCGCGCCGACGAGGGCGGCGCGCTGATCGATCCGGAGTTCACCGAAGTGGCGGCACGCGCGATCGAGCGCGGCGCCGACGGCCGGCTTCGGCTGGCGGAGACGCAGGAACTCGCGGCCCTGCGGGCGACCACTCCCGGCCTGTGGTTCGTTGCACGCAGCGATCACGGCGAACTGATCGCATTCGGCGATGTGCCCTCGCTCTACCGGCCGATCGCGCGCAACCTCGATCGCATCACCTTCGCCGACATCCGGGACACGTCGCCGCCGTTCCGCGACATTGCCGTGGTGCGCCGCGCATCCGGGCCGGCGGGCGCGTTTACCGTGATCGGCAAGGGCGGGCTGTTCAGCATGACCTTCGTCGTGCTCTTCCTGTCGAACCTGATGATGATCCCGGTGCTGAGCCTGTTGGCGGTGATCACCGTCGTCGTCACGCCGCTGATCATCCGGCGCGCGTTCCGGCGGCTCTCCATCGCCGCCCGGCAAGCGGGGCGGATAGACATCGACCGGCGCGGCGCCCGGCTGTCGCCCGAGGGGCTGCCGGCGGAGGTGGTGCCGTTGGTCGAGTCCATGAACGGCGCGCTCCGGCGGCTCGACGAAGGCTATGACCGGCAGCAGCGCTTCATCGTCGACGCGGCGCACGAGCTGCGGACTCCCATTGCGATATTGCAGGCCAAGATCGAGGCTTCGGCCGACATCCCGCTGGCATCGCGCCTGCAGCGCGACGTCGCCCGCCTGGCCACGCTGGCGGAGCAATTGCTCGATCTGCAGAGGCTCGAACGCATTGCTCCGCTTCGCGACGGCGTGGACCTGGGCCATATCGCGCGCGGCGTCGCCGCCGATATCGCGCCGCTGGTGATCACCGGCGGCGGCGACCTGGAAGTCGCCGATCTGGGCGGCCGGCCGGTGCGGGGGGATCCCGCCGCGATCGAGCGCGTGCTTGCGAACCTCATCCAGAACGCCGTCGATCATGGCGGGCGGAACGTGACCTTGCGCATCGAGGGAGCGTCCATCGAAGTCGAGGATGACGGCCCCGGCATTCCGCAGGGAGAACGCGACCGCGTGTTCGATCCCTTCCACCGGCTGCGCGCGCGCGGCACCGGCTCGGGCCTTGGGCTGAATCTGGTCCGCCAGGTCATGACCTTGCACGGCGGCGCGGCGCTGGCGCTGGAGGCGCCGGCCGGCGGAACGATCATGCGGCTCGAATTTGTCGAGAGCGCGCAAGGTTGACGCAAGCTTCAGGCGGGAGATCCGCAACCGAATGATCAAGGTTCCGGAGGTTGCGCATGCCATTCCGTCTCTTCGCCCCCGGTCTCCGGGGAGCCGCACAGGGAGCCTGCTGGCTCGCATTGGCGGCGGCATTGCAGGGTTGCTCGGCGGACATCATGCGCGGCTATGTCGGGCGCCCGCCCGAGGCAGTGATGGCCCGGTACGGCCCGCCGGTCGACATTCGCGATCTCCCCGACGGGCGCCGCGCCTATCAATGGATGGAAGTCGAGACCTCGACCAGCGGCGGCACCACGACAACCACCTATGAAGGGGGGCGGCGGCGGACCGAATATTCGCCGACGACGACCGAGGAGAAGCGCTGCTTCTACACCTTCTATGCCCATCGCACTTCGCAGGGCTGGCGGATCGACAGCTATGGCAATCCCGAGCTCGGCTGCTGAGCCGGCGGCGCCAGACTGGCGCAATGTCCACCTGCTTTGATCGCCACGCGTCCGGCAAGGGCGTGTGTCGAGGAGTGAGTGGATGATGGCGAGACTCGGCCGAACGGCCCTGGCGCTTGGCGCGGCCGCCTATCTGGCGGCGGCCTTGCCCGCTGCCGGGCTGCCGGCAGGCGCGCAGCAGGAGCGCCGCGGCGACTGGCAGGACGATGGCGGGTGGGACCGATCCGGCTGCGACCGGCGCGACGGCCGGGACCGCATCCGGTGCGAACGAGACCAGGCGCGGTGGGAGCGCGAGCGCGAGGATCGCTGGCGGCGCGAAGCGGAACGCAAGCGGCGCGACGACGCCCGGGCCAAGGGCGTCGCCGCCGGCGTCATCGGGACCGCGCTGGTCGGCGGGCTGATCGTCGCGCTCGCCAGCGACGGCAAGAAGAAAAAGGCCCGCGAGCGCGCGCGCTACTGCATCGAGCGCTATGGCAATTACGACGAGCGCAGCGACACCTATCGCGCGCGCGACGGCAACAGCTATCCCTGCATCTGACCCCCCGACGAGACGGAGACCGCGATGTCCCTCCTGCTTCTGGCTGCGGCGCTGGGCGCGGCCGCCCGCCCCGGCGCGCCCGTGGACTGTGCCGGCTATTATTACTTCGCCGACGGCCGCCGGATCGAGACCGTCACCCTGGATGCGCAAGGGGCCGTCAAGAACCGCAAGCTGATGACCGTGCGTGCGGGGCAGGTCACACCGCGATCGGCCACGGCCCAGCTCACCACCCGCAGCCTCGACACCCGGGAGCCCGCAGCCACCAGCGAGGCGCGCTGCGAAAATGGCGATCTGCTGCTCGATCTCACCGGCAGCCTGCCCAGCCAGAAGGAGGCGCTCTCGTCGCGCCGGCCGGTGCTGCTCCGCTATCCCGCCGGCATGCGGGTGGGCGATACCCTTGAATCGCGGGTGGATTTCGATCTCGACGGCGAGACCAAGGGCAAGGCGATGAAGGTCCGGTTCAGCCTGGCGGATCGCCGGGTGCAGGCCCTTTCCGCGATCGACACGCCGCAGGGCCGCCGGCAGGCGTTCGTCATCCGCTCGACCCTCAACATTTCCTTCCGCTTGATCGGGATCGCGATTCCAATGCGTTACGAGCTGGTGGAGTTCTTCGTGCCCGGGCTGGGCGTGATGCGCACCGCAGCCGAGGAGAAGGGCAGGACCGTCGAGCGGTCGACGGTCCGCTTCCTGAACTGAACCAGCCTGGTATCGACGCAATGTTCACGCAATCCTGGCGCCGGACGGGGCGCTGGGCCGGCCCGTGCGGGAGGTGGGGAATGACGGACGGAATATATCCATGAGAACCCATTCGCAGCGCTGGAGAAGCGGCGTGCTGGCGGCGATGCTGGCGCTTGCGGCGGCACCCGCCGCCCAGGCCCAGCAGCAAGCCGCTCCGCCCGCCGCGGAGCGCCGCGTGGCGATCACTTTCGACGATCTGCCCTATGTGCACGCATCGACGCAGCAAAGGGACGGGAAGCGCTCGGCCGCCGACGCCAACCGCGCCATCGTGGCGGCACTGAAGCGGCAGCGGGTGCCGGCGACCGGCTTCGTCACCGAGCAGCACGTGCGCGCGCTGGGCGAAGCGGGCCCCGAACTGCTGCGCGAGTGGAATCGCGGCCTGCTGGAACTCGGCAATCACGGCGCCACCCATGCCGACAGCAACGGCCTGGACGCCGACGGCATCGGCCGCGAAGTGATTGACGGCGAGGCGACGATCCGGCCGATGGCCGAGGCCGCCGGTCGCAAGCTCAAATTCTTCCGCTTCCCCTATAATCATGTCGGCGACACGGTGGAGAAGCGGCAGGCGGCGGAAGCGCTGCTCGCCAGCCATGGCTACCGGCTGGCCGCCGCGACGATCGATACCTCCGACTATGTGTTCGACCAGGCCTATGAGCGCGCGCTCGCAAAGGCGGACGACTGGGCGCGCCGGCGCATCGAGGAAGCCTATCTCGAGCACAGCCGGACGCAGATCGCCTATTATGCCGGGCTCGATCGCACCGTGCTGGGATATGAGCCGCCCGCGATCCTGCTGCTGCATCTCAACCGGCTGAACGCGGCGACGCTGGACCGGCTGTTGCGCCTGCTCCGCCAGCAGGGCTATCGCTTTGTCTCGCTGGACGAGGCGCAGGCAGATCCTGCCTATCGCGAGTCGCCCCGCGTCGCGACCAAATATGGGCCGATGTGGGGATATCGCTGGGCGAAGGAGCGCCAGGTCAAGGTCGACGGCAGCAAGGAGCAGGAGCCGCCCGCATGGGTGGCACGCTATGCGGAGGGCAAGTGAAGCCTCAAGACGCACCACCGAACCAGGCCGCGACGCTCCATACCGCCCGGCTGACGCTGCGGCCGGCGCGCCCGGAAGACCTCGTCGCGATGCACGCGATACTGGGTGACCCCGTGGCGACGGCCTATTGGTCGCATCCGCCGCATTCCCGCATCGCGGAATCGGAGGAATGGCTGGCGGCCATGCGCGGCATCCCCTGCGGCGAGGGCGAGGATTTCATCGTCGAGCAGGACGGCGTGGTGATCGGCAAGGCCGGCTTCTACCGCTTCCCCGAGATCGGCCTGATCCTGCATCCGCGAAGCTGGGGCCTTGGTTTCGCGACGGAGGCGCTGCGCGCAGTGCTCGCGCGCGGGTTCGAAGTGCATGGGCTGCCGACGGTGATCGCCGATGTCGATCCGCGCAACACCGCGTGCCTGCGCTTGCTGGACCGGCTCGGCTTCCGCGAAACCGGAAGGCGCGAGCGCACCCTGCTCGTTGGCGCGGAATGGTGCGACAGCGTCGATCTGGAGCTGGAGCGCGACGCCTTCCTGATGGCACAGCGGCTGGCCTGATGCTGCGCATGCTGTTGCCCGGATTGCTGCTGCTGTCGGCCGGCTGCACGGCGACCACCGCCCTGTCGCATCGCCGGGATGCCGCGGCGGGCTATCTCCGCGCCACCGGCGCTCCGGGGGTGGTGATCGGGTGGAGCGAGGGCGAAGGACGTCCGCGGATCATCGCGGCCGGCACCGCCAGCCTTGCCACCGGCGTGCCGGTTAACCGGCGCACGGTCTTCCACATGGCATCGGTGACCAAGCCGCTCGTCGCCACGGCGATCCTGCAGCTCGCCGCGCAGGGACGGCTCGACCTGGATGCATCGCCGGCCCGCTATCTGCCCTATTTCCATCTCGCCGATCCCCGCTTCGCGCACGTCACGATCCGCCAGATGCTCAACCACACATCGGGGCTGCCCGATGTCGAGGATTATGAATGGGAGCATCCGCAGACCGCGGACGATGCGCTGGAGCGCTGGGTGCGCGGCCTCTCCGGCCTGAAGCTGGTGCGCGATCCCGGCACGGGGGTGGAATACAGCAACATCGCCTATGACGTACTCGGCGACGTGATCGCCAAGGCCAGCGGCATGCCGTTCGAGCGCTATATGCGCCGGCATCTGCTGGCGCCGCTCGGCATGCGCCACAGCTCGCTGCTCCTCGCCGATGTCGATCGGCGCCGCCTCTCCGCGCCGCACATGATGGCAGCCGGGCAGGCGCAGGTGAGCGCAGTCTTTCCCTATAACCGCGTCCATGCCGGCAGCTCGACACTCTATGCCGATGTCGACGACATGCTGCGCTGGGCGCGCTATTGGGCGGCGGCTCCGGGGCGGAGCGGGCCGCGGCTGCTCTCGGATGCCGGCATCGCGGCGATGCTGCGGCCCAGTGCCGCCATCGACCGCCCGGACCGGGCGCAGTGGCGGCCGGTGATCGGCCTGGGCTGGCTCCTGCTGGCGGTCGAGGGGCGCACCATCGCCTTCCACATGGGGCAGGATGTAGGGTTCACCACCGGGATGATGGTCGAGCCGGGCACCGGCCGGGCAGTGGTCGCGATGAGCAACATCGCCACCGAAGCGGCGGGCGAGCGGATGTTCGACTTGTGCCTGACGATGCTGACCGCGATGCGGGCACCGCTGCCGGCCACACGGTCCGGCCCCTATTCCGGCAGATGAGGCGCAGCGACATGAGACATTGGACGGCCAGGCGGATGATTCCCGCCCTCGCACTTGCCGGCTTAGCCGCCCAGCCCGTGGCCGCGCGGGACGTGACACCGGCGGCGGCGAAGCTCGATGCGGCGATGGCGCGGTGGATGCCGGATATCGTGCGGGCGGAGAAGATCGGGGGCATCGGCATCGCCGTGGTCCGCGACGGCCGCCTGATCTGGTCCGGCCACTATGGCGAGCAGGCGCCGGGCGTGCCGATCGGCGCGGACACCGCGTTCAACACCGCGTCGATCGCCAAGACAGTGACGGCGGAGACTCTGCTCGCGCTGGCGGCGGCGCACCGGATCGATCTGGACGAGCCGATCGGCGGCTATGTCCGCTCCCCCGGTCTCGACGGCGATCCGCGTTACAAGCTGCTCACCACGCGCATCCTGCTCGCGCATCGCTCCGGCTTGCGCAACTGGGCCGACGACTATCCCGACGGCAAGCTCGCCTTCGATTGGGAACCCGGGGCGCGCTATCGCTATTCGGGCGCCGGGATCGAGCTCGCCGCCCGCTACGCCCAGGCAAAGACCGGCATGACGCTGCGGGCGCTGAGCGCGGAAACGCTGCTGCGCCCCTGGGGCATCGCGCATATGGCGGTGGGCGAGTTGCCGGGCTGGACCACGGGCCGCCTGGCGCTGCCCGTCGGGGCGGACGGCCGCTTCCTCGACCTCGCATCGCTCTATCCTGGGCTTCGCGAGGGCGCGGGGCTGGGGGCCGCCTATGACCTGATCGCGACGCCCGACGCCTATGGCGCCTTTCTCGAACGGCTGATCGCCGCGTCGCAGGCGAAGTCGGAGACGCGCGGCATTCGCGAGGGAATCGTGACGTCGCTTGCCGGCGACGAGCGCTATGGTTGCGAGGTACGCTTCACGCGGCGCTGCCCGGATCGCTACGGCTATGCCTTTGGATGGCAGGTGCAGCGCTATGGCCGCCACACCGTGCTCCAGCATACCGGCAACGACGAGGGCGAGACCGATCTGGTCTATTTCTCGCCTGACCGGCGCACGGGCGCGGCCATCTTCGTCAACGGCGCGAACGGATGGGTGCCGATCGTCCGTGTGCTCGAGATCATCGGCGACGAGCCGGAACTCGCCGGCTATTTCCGCGGCCTGGTCGAAAAGCTGCTGCATCGTCGCCTCGAGCCCTTGCCACGAAAGGCTGGTGCGGGCTGATCGCCCGACAATATCCGTAACTATCCTTAATCCCGTAACGCGATATCATCGCCATATCGATGATATCGCGAACAGTAAATCATGTGTGACTGAAAGATATATTGAAGAACATCTTTTCAGAAAATTTAATTTTTGCTTTCAAAGAATTTACGCACAGCGAGCATGTCGTGTCGGCGCGAAGGTGGACTTCTGATCCGGCCGAACGAGCCCCGAGGCGCTGGCCGATTGCAATTCCGTGCAGTGTCTCCTTGACCCCGGGGCGGCCCCTGCGGGTCGCCTCTTTTGCGTAAATTAATTGATTCATGAATGAAGATTGACAGGCCTGGGCCGGTCATGCTGTGTCGTCGCATGCGGCGCAGAGACCGCTCGGGAGAGAAGACGTGCCATTCGTTCAGAGCAACGGCGCAAGCATCCATTGGGAAGCGGAGGGCAGCGGCACGCCGGTGCTGCTGATCATGGGCCATCTCTACAGTTCGCGGATGTGGTATCCGCTGCTGCCGGCGCTGACGAAGCGCCATCGCGCGATCTGGTTCGACAATCGCGGCACCGGCGGGAGCGATACCACGCCCGGCGTCACGATCGCGCAGTTCGCCGCCGATGCGCTGGCGGTGCTGGAGGCGGCCGGCGAGACGGGCGCGCATGTCTATGGCGTCTCGATGGGCGGCGGCATCGCGGCCGAGTTCGCGATGGCATATCCCGAGCGCACCCGCTCGGTGACGCTCGGCTGCACCATGCTCAAGACCGAGCAGACCGAGATCAAGGGCGCCCAGAAGCTGATCTACCGCCTGCCGCGCTGGCTGGTCCGGGCGATGTTCAAGCGGGCCAAGCCGGAGGCCTATGGCAGCGCCGCCCCGCGCGACGCGGCGCTGCACGACATCGGCGTGCTCTCCAGGGACCGCTTCACCATGGCCGGCGTGCGCGCCCAGGCCCAGGCGATCGCGGCCTATGCCACCACGCGCGAGCGGGCGCGGCAGCGGTTGACCATGCCGGTGCTCGTGCTGCACGGCGACGAGGACAAGGCCGTGCCGGTCGAGAAGGGGCGCGAGCTGCACGCGATGCTGCCCCACAGCAGATATGTCGAGTTCAAGGGCGCCGGGCACAATTACCTGGTCGCGAACAACGAAGCGTCGACCAGCGCTTTCCTCGATTTCATCGACGGCGTCGATGCCGCCGGGGGGGCCGCGTGATGCCGCGCGCGCGCATCGCCGGCGTCGGCATGATCCCCTTCACCAAGCCCGGTCGGAGCGAGGATTGGGACGTGATGGCCGAGCAGGCGATCCGCCTGGCGCTCGCGGATGCGGGGATCGAATATCGGCACGTCCAGCAGGCCTATGCTGGCTATGTCTATGCCGATTCCACCGCCGGCCAGTCGGCGCTCTACCGGGTGGGCTGCACCGGCATCCCGGTCGTCAACGTCAACAACAACTGCTCCACCGGATCGACGGCGCTGTTCCTGGCGCGCCAGGCGATCGAGAGCGGCGTCGCCGAGTGCGTGCTGGCCTTCGGCTTCGAACAGATGCTGCCGGGCGCGCTCGGGGCGGTGTTCACGGATCGCAAGCGCTCGCTCGACCATCATCTGAGCCGCCAGGACGCGCTGCTCGGCCGGGACGAGGGCGCGCCGCTGGTCGCGCAGCAGTTCGGCGGCGCGGGCCTCGATTATCAGAGCCGGTACGGCGCGCCCGATGACGTGTTCGGCATGATCGCCGTCAAGGCGCGCGCGCATGCTGCGAACAACCCGCTGGCGCTGTTCCGCGACCCGCTGACGCTCGACGAAGTGATGGCGTCCACGCATCTCCATGGGCCGCTCACCCGCTTCCAGGCCTGCCCGCCCACTTGCGGCGCGGCGGCGGCGGTGCTCGTCTCGCCGGCCTTTGCGGCGAGGCACGGGCTCGACGCGGGCGTGGAGATCGTCGCCCAGGCGATGACCACCGACTATGCGGAGACCTTCGCGACCGGATCGATGATGAGCGTCGTCGGCTATGAGATGACGCGCGAGGCGGCGCGCAAGGCCTATGACCAGGCCGGCATCGGGCCCGACGACATCCAGGCGATCGAGCTGCACGACTGCTTCACCGCCAACGAGCTGATCAGCTACGAGGCGCTCGGCCTGTGCGCGGAAGGCGGGGCGGAGGCCTATATCCGCGACGGCGGCAACAGCTATGGCGGCCGCCACGTGACCAACCCCTCGGGCGGGCTGCTCTCCAAGGGCCATCCGCTCGGCGCCACCGGCCTTGCCCAATGCCATGAGCTGGTCCAGCAACTGCGCGGCGCCGCGGACAGGCGCCAGGTCGAGGACATGCGCTTCGGGTTGCAGCACAATCTCGGCCTGGGCGGTGCCTGCGTGGTGACGCTCTACGGCCGCGCCTGATGCGCGCGCTCGAAGGCAAGGTCGCGATCGTCACGGGATCGGGGCGGGGGATCGGCCGGGCAGTCGCGCTGAAGCTGGCGTCGCAGGGCGCGGCGGTGGTGGTCAACGATCTCGACGCGGCGCCCGCGCTGGCGGTGATCGAGGAGATTCGCGGCGTCGGCGGGCGGGCGATCGCCTGCAACGGCAGCGTCACCGCGCCCGATTTCGGGGAGCGCATCGTCCAGGCCGCGCTCGACGGGCTTGGCGGGCTCGACATCATCGTCAACAATGCCGGCTACACCCGCGACGGCGTGATCCACAAGCAGAGCGACGAGCAGTTCCAGGCGATGCTCGACGTGCACGTCACCGCGCCGTTCCGCATCCTGCGCGCCGCCGCCGAGCCGTTGCGGGCGATGGCCAAGGCGGAAGCGGCGGAGGGGCGCGAAGTGATCCGCAAGGTGGTCAACATCTCGTCGATCTCGGGCGTCAACGGCAATGCCGGCCAGGTCAACTATGCCTCGGCCAAGTCCGCCGTGATCGGCATGACCAGGACGCTCGCCAAGGAATGGGGCCGCCTGAAGGTCTGCGTGAACTGCGTCGCCTTCGGCTTCATCGAGACGCGGCTGAACCTGCCCGGCGACCATCCCGATGCCCGGGCGGAGATCGAGGGCCGGCAGCTCCGGTTCGGCGTGCCCGCCGGCTTCCGCGAAGCCGTGACCGCGCAGATCCCGCTCGGCCGCCCCGGCACGCCCGAGGAAGCGGCGGGCGGCGTCTATTTCTTCTGTGCGCCGGAAAGCGACTATGTCAGTGGGCAGACCCTGCTCGTCGCCGGCGGGCTGGGAAACTGATGGGAGCAAGAGCATGACCGGAACGCGCCACCTCGTCGATCCGGAGCTGCTCGACCTGCTCGAACTCTGGCCGGCGGTTACGCTGGACGAGAGCCTGTTGCCGATGATGCGCGCGCCGGGAAGGATCCCGCTGGGCGAAGTCGAGAATCCGGAGCGCGTCGACAAGCGGGAACTGGCTGCACCCGGTCGCGACGGCGCTCCCGACGTGCCGATGCTGCTCTATCGGCCCGCGGGGAGCGCGGGCACGGTGCTGCCCTGCATCTATCACATCCATGGCGGCGGCTATGTCGGCGGCGCGGCGGTGACGCTGGAGCCGGTCCACCGGCACATGGTCGAAATACTGGGCTGCGCACTGGTCAGCGTCGATTACCGGCTAGCGCCCGAGACGCCGTTCCCGGGGCCGCTCGAGGATTGCTATGCCGGTCTCGCCTGGCTCCATGCGCATGCGGCCGAGCTCGAGATCGATCCGGCCCGGATCGGCATTCGCGGCGAAAGCGCCGGCGGCGGGCTGGCCGCCGCGCTGGCGCTGCTGGTGCGCGATCGCGGCGATTTCACCGTCGCCTTCCAGCAGCTCGTCTATCCGATGCTCGACGACCGGACCTGCACGGCCGAGCCCAATCCCCATGCCGGCGAGTTCATCTGGAATTCGGGCAGCAATCGCTTCGGCTGGCGCAGCTATCTGGGGACCGAGCCGGGCGGGGAGGGCATCTCGCCCTATGCCGCCGCGGCGCGTGCGGAGGACCTGGCCGGCCTGCCGCCCGCCTTTCTCTCCTCGGGCACGCTCGATCTCTTCATCGATGAGGACCTGGCCTATGCCGCGCGCCTGATCCGGGCGGGCGTGCCCACCGAGCTGCACGTCTATCCGGGCGGCTTCCACGGCTTCAACGTCCACAAGACGGCGGGCGTGTCGGCCCGTTCCAACCGCGATGCCGATGACTGGCTGAAGCGGCATCTATTTCCCTGATTCCCCTCCCTGCCAGGGAGGCGTCAGGCCGGATCGGCGTTTGCAATTCCAGAAGGGCGGCTCGCGAGAAACGTCCGTCACCCCGGAACAAGTCGGATCATACTCTCCTTCGTCATCCCCGCGCAGGCGGGGACCCAGGGTTTCTCTGCCGTATCCCTCGTGACTCTGGATCCCCGCCTGCGCGGGGATGACGGTTGTTGGACCATCCCTACTGCCGACACCGAACCGGCGCCTTCGACATCGCGATCGTGAAGCCGATCGGCGTGCAGATGCCCCTCTCCGGGGAGGGGCATGTCGTCCTTCGACACGCGCAGATGCGGCGCACGACTTCATGCCGCGGCCGGGATCATCTTCGCGTTCGGATCGAGCGCGACTTCCTGCGGTGCGTTGCGCATCGCGATCCAGAAGCCGGCCAGCGACATCGCGCCGGTCACCACGCCCATGATCGCCACCGCTTCGCCCAGGCCCCATTTGCCCGTGCTGAAGGTCGAGAGCCAGACGACGAGCGGCGGGGCGACGCCCGCGCCGACCATCGTGCCGGCGATCTTCATGCCCGCCAGCGTCACGGCGCGGTCCTCGTTCGGGATCAGCACCGCGATCGCCGCCGAGGAGACCAGATTGACGATCGTCCCGCCCACCAGCAGCGCGAACAGCGTCCAGGCAAAGCCGGTGACGGTCGGCATGATCGAAAAGGCGCCTGCCGGAATGGTCAGCGCCGTTGCGATCGCAGCGGGCAGCAGGATGGCGCCGCGCATCTTGAGCTTGCCCGCCGCGTCCGCGGCGAAGCCGCCGATGATCGATCCGATGATGCCCGATCCCAGGATCACGCCACCCACCCAGCCGCCGAACGAACCGGGCGCCTGACCATATTGGCGGATGAGCAGCGATCCCATCCAGATCGCCGCCGCGCCCTCGGCCATGCCGCCGGTCAACTGCCCGGCGAGCAGCGGGCCCAGGAACTTGCGACGCCGCCAGAAGGCGTCCATCGCCAGGCGCAGCGAAACGCTGGTCTGCTCCACTTCGTAGCGCGGCGGCTCCTTGATGAGGAAGAGCGGCAGCACCGCGAGCGCCGCGCCGACGCCCACCAGCAGATGGACTTCGCGCCACGGCGTCATGCCGAGCAGGCCGGCACCCGGATGGCTGGTCAGATAGCCGAACAGCGAGCCGCCGATCGCAAACGCCGCCGCCGCGCCGGCCCAGGCGCCGATCGACACCAGCAGCATCGAGCGTCCGCGACGATCGGGCATGCAGACATCGGCGAGGAGGGAGATCAGCACCGGGAACGCCGTGCCCGCGCCGATTCCGGCAATCAGCCGCGCGGCGAACAGCCCGGCGAAGTTCGGGGCAAAGGCCGTCCCGATCGTCCCGATCGCCCAGAAGGAGGCGAGAATGATCAGCAGGCGCGTGCGCGTGCTGTGATCCACCAGCCAGGCGATCGGCAGCGACAGCAGCGCGATCGGGATCGCGGTCGCCCCGCCCGCGAGCAGGCCGATGTCGAGATCGGTGAGGTGCAACTCGGCCTTCACCGCTTCCTGCAAGGGGCTGAGCAGCCCGCCCACAGTCAGCGCGGAGAACAGCGTGAGCGTCAGCAGCCAGATGACGCCCCATTTGGTCGGGCGGATCGCGGCCGAGGGCGGCGCGGAGGGTGAGGCATCGGCCGCATCGGCCGCGTCGGTCGGTTGGAGCACGATCGTTCCTTTGGTCGGCGATCGGCTGCCGGGCGACGCGCGCCGCCCGGCAGCGCGTCGGTCAGAGGTTGAAGAAATGGTCCCAGATATAGGGGGCGACGTCGATCGGCGCCTTGTCGGGATTGCTGCCCAGCTCGGTATAGCCGTTGTAGAGGACGTGCCCGCCGTTCGCGATCGACACCAGCCCGGTGCGCACGCCGCCGTTGCAGTTGCGATATTCCTCGAACCGCGAACCGGCATAATGCGAGCCATCGGGAAGCTGCTCGCGAGACAGGTCGTCGCTGCAGCCCAGGATCCGCTTCCAGGCGGCGAGGCTGGCGCGCGCGCCCTGCACGCCCAGCGGAATGCCGGCCAGGTCGTTGGGCAGTCCCAGCGGCGCGGTGTTGCCGTCATAGCTGATCGTCGTGTCGGCGGTGCCGGCGATTTCCCACATGCCGATCGGCCGGGCCGGGCTGCACGTCTCGCGGTTGAGCGGATAGGAGACCGAGACCGCGGCGCGGATCAGGTCCGCCGCTTCGCAGGCCATGCGTTGCGCCATGCCGCCGCCGTTCGAGATGCCGGTCACGAACACGCGGTCGCCGTCGATATTGGCATAGGCCTTCATCGCGGTGATGATCGCGCGGTTGAAGCTGACGTCGTCGATGTTGAGCGCGTCGCCCAGGAAGCAGCAGCCATAGGCGTTCCACGACAGGCTCACGCCGTTCGGCCAGACGGCGATGAAGCCGCGCCTGTCGGATTCGGCGAGCTGGCCGGACCATTGCCGCTCGTTGCTCGCGTCCTTGCTGAAGCCGTGGAAGTCGAGCAGCAGCGGCACGGCCTGGCGGCCGGTATAGCTGGCGGGAACATGCACCAGATAGTTGCGCAGCAGCCCCTTGTGCAGCGTCGTGATCGAATAGTCCCCGGGGGTGAAGCAGATGCCCGTGCAGGGCGCCGCTGCCGCGGGGCTGGCGAAGCATGCCGTGGCGAATGCCAGAAGCAGCGCGGCCCAAGACAGCCGGAAACGCGAAAGACGTGCCTTCATTGCAGTTTCTCCTCTCCTGTTGGTTCTGTTCTTCCTTCCGTCGCCCGGCTCAGCGCGGGGGCGGTGGCGGTAGCGGCTTCAGCCCGCCATCGTCCTTGAGCTCGGCGGGAAGCGGGGGATCGGTGAAGTCCTTGCGCACCTGCATCTTCGCGGGCGGTGCCTGTGCCGGCGCGGTGGGCGCCGCGCTCGGCAGTCGCTCGATGTGATCGGCGGTGCGCAATGGCGCGGAGGTGACGGGCGCGGGGGCCGGCGTGGCGGCGGTACGCGGCGGCACGATCACCGCGCCCGCTTCCGGCTCGCTCCGGTCGCAACCGGCGAGTGCGAGCATCAGCAGCCAGGGCATGGCGCTTCGGCGCGCGGCGAGGCGCGGTCGTCCAGCCTTCATCGGCACTCTCCCATCGGCGCCGTGTTTCCGGCGCTCGCAGGCTGCATATCAGCGCACAAGCAAATTCACTAGAAAATAAATGAAGATTGACAGGCGATCGGAGCCGGTGCCATCCAAGGGGAGAGAAAAAGACACAGGTTTTGGAGAGCGTTGGCATGCATGAGGGGCAGCTCCGGGCGGGGGGTGCGCGGGAACTGGAGCGGTTGCAGCCCTATGAGCTGACGCTCGACAAGTTCCTCGCCCACGCCGCCAAATGGCATCCGCAGGGGCAGGTGGTCACCGGCGGCGGGGCTGGCGGCCCGGTTGCGCGGATCGACTATGCGGCGTTGCGGGAGCGCAGCAACTTGCTCTCCGGTGCCTTCGCGGCGCTCGGCATCGCGCGCGGCGACCGCATCGCCACCCTCGCCTGGAACAGCCAGGGCCATATGGAATGCTGGTATGCGGCGTTCGGCATGGGGGTGAGCTGCCACACGCTCAACCCGCGCCTGGGCGTCGCGCAGCTTGCCGACATGGGGCGTAAGGCGGGCGACCGGCTGCTCGCCGCCAGCCCCGATCAGGGCGCGGTGGTCGAGGAACTGGTGCGGCTGTGCCCGGGCATCGCGCAGGTGCTGATCCTGGACGAGCCCGGCGCCGATTTCCCGCTGCCCGATTGCGGCGCGGTGCCGGTGCGGACGCAGCAGGAGTTGCTCGCCGAGCATGGCAAGGCGCTGGAATGGGGCGGCTTTTCCGAGCGCGAGGAAGCGGGCCTCTGCTTCACCTCGGGCACGACCGGCGCGCCCAAGGGCGTGCCCTATAGCCATCGCTGCAACTATCTGGTCACGCTCTCGCTGCTGCAGAGCGATGTGATGGGGATCAATGCGGGCGATTCAATCCTCGCCGCCGTGCCGATGTTCCACGCCAATGGCTGGGGCCTGCCCTTCGCTGCGCCGGCTTCGGGGGCGCGGCTGGTGTTTTCGGGCCGCCACAATGACGGCGCCAGCCTGGCCGCGCTGATCCGCAGCGAAGGTGTCACGCTGGCGGTGGGCGTGCCGACCGTGTGGCTCGGGCTGATCGAGCATCTCGAGCAGACTGGCACGGCGCTGCCCTCGCTCCGGCGCGTGCTGCTCGGCGGCTCGGGCGTGCCCCAGGCGCTGATCGACCGGATCGAGGCACGCCTGGGCGTCCGCGTCCAGACCAGTTGGGGCATGACCGAGCTCGCGCCGCTCGGCACGGTGACTCCGCCGGGGAATGCCGGCCGGGCCAGCATCGCCGGCCGCCCGCCGCTGGGCGTCGACCTGCGGCTGGTCGATGCCGAGGGCGGCGAGCTTGCGGCGCAGCGCGGCGTGGAGGGGCATCTCCAGGTCCGCGGATCGGGCACCGTCCATTGCTATTTCGGCCAGGAAACTCCGGCGACCGACGCCCAGGGCTGGTTCGACACCGGCGATCTCGCGACGATCGACGCCGAGGGCAATCTCGCGATCACCGGCCGGGCCAAGGACCTGATCAAGTCGGGCGGCGAATGGATCAACCCGGGCGAGATCGAAGCGATCGTCGGCGGCCTGCCGGGCGTCTCGCTGGTCGCAGTGATCGGGCGGGCGCATGCCAAATGGACCGAGCGCCCGGTGCTGGTGATCGAAGCGGAGGGGCAGGGCGCGACCGACGCGGAGATCCGCGCCGCGCTCGACGGCGCCGTCCCGCGCTGGTGGATGCCCGATGCGATCGAGCGGGTGGAGTGCATGCCGCTCGCGATGACCGGCAAGATCGACAAGCAGGCGCTGCGCCGCCGCTTCGGGACGGATCCCGCCGCGGCTGCCTGATTATGATCTTGATTTATGAATCAATGAATGTTCAACTTGATTCGTGAGTCAGTAAGTTGAGTCGCAACGCCACCTCGCAAAGAGGGGCGCTCTTGGGAGGATAGCATGAAGGCCTTTTGCTGGCTGACGGTTTCTGCCGTCGCATTGATGAGCGCGGGCGCCGCGCAGGCGCAGACCGCCGCCACCACCACCGATCCCGCGCCGGCCGCCCAGGCGGATGCGCCCGTCGACCATTCGAACGAGATCGTCGTCACTGCCGAGCGCCGCTCGACCAGCCTGCAGCGCACCGGCGTCGCCGCCACGGTGCTGACCGGCGACGATCTGGTGAAGAAGAGCGTCAACGGCGTCGAGCAGCTCCAGTTCGCCACGCCCTCGCTCACCGTCAACACCACCGGCCAGGGCAATGCGTTCAACATCCGCGGCATCGGCAAGACCGAGCAGACCAGCGCCATCGGTGTCGGCGTCGTCACCTATCGCGACGGCGTCGCCACGCTGCCGGGCTATTTCCAGTCCGAGCCCTATTACGACATCGCCAGCGTCGAGGTGCTGCGCGGCCCGCAGGGCACGTTCGCGGGCGGCAACGCCACTGGCGGCGCGGTGTTCATCACCGAAGTGAACCCGTCGACCGACATGGTGAAGGGCTATGCGCTCGCCCAGTACGGCAACTATAACGACATCAAGCTCCAGGGCGCGGTCAACCTGCCGGCGAGCGACACGCTGGCATTCCGCTTCGCCGGCAACATGGAGCGCCGCGACACCTTCTACAATGTGAGCGGTCCCTGGACCGGCAACCCCGGCAACCGCCGCGACTATAGCGGTCGCGCCAGCATGCTCTGGCAGCCCAACGCGAACTTCCGCGTGCTGCTGAAGGGCGACTATAACAACATCGAATATGGCGGCCTGCCCGCCGGCCCGGCGACCGCCACCGGCGATCCGCTCAACGTCGCCAACAACACCTATCTGAACGGGCGCGACGAGTTCGGCCGCATCGTGCTCAACATGGCCTATACCACCGATGGCGGCGTGACCCTGCGCTCGATCAGCGGCTATCAGCGCGGCACCACCCAGATCGACTATGACTCCGACGGCACCGCCAACGCGCCCAGCCTGGCCGCGCCGCAGACGGCGTTCCACGACAAGATCAGCGAGGAGATCTGGTCGCAGGAATTCAACATCGTCTCGCCCGACACCGGCCCCTTCACCTGGGTGCTCGGCGGCTATTGGCAGAGCGACAAGATCATCATTCCCAAGGGCGGCTATTTCAGCGACGTGACGCCCAACCTGTTCCCGGTGCTGATCGACGTGGCGATCGAAGGCACCAATCCCAAGACCGCGCTCGCTGCGTTCGGCCAGGTCGGCTACGAGCTGACCAAGGGGCTGCAGCTCACCGTCGGCGCGCGCTGGTCGCGCACCACGTCGCGCAACGACGCGGTGTCGACCACGCCGCAATATCCGCCGCTCCAGCTCGCCCAGCACGACTTCACTGCCGACAAGAAGCTGAACGGCAAGGTGGCGCTAAACTGGACGGTCGACGCCAGCAACTTCCTCTATGCCTTTGTCGCGACGGGCAGCAAGGCGGGCGGGCTCAACGGCCCGAACCTGGTCGGCGCGCCGCCCCGCGCCTTCGCCGCCGAGGACGTGACCGACTACGAGATCGGCTGGAAGGGCACCTTCATGGGCGGCCGCCTGCGCACGCAGCTCGGCGGCTATTACAACGAATACAAGGGCTTCCAGGTCAACATCGTCGATCCGACGACGCCCAGCATCTCGTCGATCTACAATGTGCCCGGCAAGACCAAGCTCTATGGCGTCGAATTCTCGGCCCAGGGCAATTTCGATGCCTTCTCGTTCGACCTGTCGGGCTCGGTCTCGAATTCGGAGCTCGGCAACTTCCATGCCGCCGATTCCCGGCTCGGCGCGGCGCCCGCCGTCTGCAACCCGGCGACCGGCCCGACCACGGCACGCTGCCTCGACCTGACCGGCAACGAGCAGGCCTATGCGCCGAAGTTCACGCTGAGCGCCGGCGCGCAATATGCCATCGCGCTGGGCGGCGACGCGACGCTGACTCCGCGCGTGGACTATGCGCATATCGGTGCGGTGTGGGGCACGCTGTTCCAGAACGTCGCCCGCGGCGACCGGATCGGCGCACGCGACATCGTCAACGCGCAATTGACGCTCGCAACCGGGCCCTGGTCGATCGCCGCCTATTCGACCAACCTGACCGACGAGCATTATGTCGCGGCGATCAACGGCAATCGCCGCCTTGCCGGCGCGCCGCGCCAATATGGCCTGCGCGTCAGCCGCACCTTCTGATCCCGTGCCCGCGGGCCGGCACCGGCCGGTCCGCGGGGCGGCATTTGCATCCGGGACCAAGATAGACAAAAGCCATGGATCAGGCGGGCCTTTCTTCTTCGGCAATTGCTGGCGGCAGGGGCGCGTCGATCGATGGAGCGACAATGACCGAAGCCAAGCCCAAGCGGCGCACCAAGGCGCAGCAGCGCGCCGAGACGCTGGAAGTGATCCTCGACGCGGCGGAATATCTCTTCTCGCAGCGCGGGCTCTATGGCGTGACGCTGAAGGACGTGGCGCAGCAGGCGGACGTCCACACCTCGCTCCTCCATTATTATTTCGACGACAAGAAGGCGATGTTCGATGCCGTCTTCGCCCGCCGCGCCCATGTGACGGCGGACAAGCGCATGGCGGCGCTCGATCGCTATGCCGGCGAATGCAGGGGCAAGCCGACGGTGGAGGGGGCGCTGCGCGCGTTCCTCGACACCGATCTCGATCTCTATATCCAGGGCGGGGAGGGCTGGCGCAACTTCGCCGGCCTGGGCGCCCAGGTGGCGATGGCGCCGGTCTGGGGCGCCAAGCTGTTCGACGAGCATTTCGATCCGGTGGTGCTCAAGCTGATCGGGCTGCTCAAGCAGGCGCTGCCGGAGTGCCCGGAAGAGGATATTTTCTGGGGCTATCACTTCGTCACCGGCGCGCTGGTGATGACCCTGGCCCGCACCGGCCGCATCGACCAGCTGTCCCAGGGGCTGTGCAAGTCCGAGGATTTCCCCGCGGTGAAGGCGCGCATGGCGCGTTTCCTGGCGTTCGGCTTCGAAGGCATCTGTCGCGACCGGGCCGAGGCCCGGGCGGCGGCGGCCGGCTGATCCCCATGGGGCTCCCCGTTCGCGCCCGTTGTCGCCGAGCGAGGATGGCGGCGCCGACGAATGCGGATGTTCTTGTGATGTGAACGCGGAGGCGTTCGCCGCCCGATCGGCGCGCGCCCGGAATTGAAGAGGGCTGGATCATGAGCGAATTCGTCAGTGCCTGGCGGATACGGGATTTTGCGCCCGGCGAAGGCGGGCCCGCCGGCGCCGCGCAGGGGCGGGGCGCGGGCTGGATCCCCGCCGATGCGCCCGGCGACACCTATCGCGCGCTGATCGAGGCGGGCCGGCTCGCCGATCCCTATGCCGGGCGGAACGAGGCAGCCGCGGCCTGGGTGCGCGACCGCGAATGGTGGTGGCATGCGCGGATCGAGATCGGCGGCGATGCCGTGCTGGTGTTCGAAGGTCTCGACACCTTTGCCGACATCCATCTGGACGGCGTGCCGATCGGCAGCGCCGACAACATGTTCCGCAGCTGGCGCTTCGACCTGTCCGGGCACGCGCCCGGCACGCACGATCTCGCCATCCGCTTCCACCCCACCGCCGCGAAGGTCGCCGGCGCGCCGCTGCCCGTCTGGCCGGTCTTCACCGATCGGATCAGCCGCTCGCGCCGCACGCTGATGCGCAAGGCGCAGTTCGGCTGGGGCTGGGACTGGGGGCCCGACCTGCCGACCGTCGGCATCTGGAAGCCGGTGCGGATCGAGCCCCGGCGCGCGGCGACGCTCCGCAGCCTGAACTTCACGACGCGCTCGATCGCGGGGGCGGCGGAAGTCACGGTCGATCTCGATCTCTCCAGGCCTGTCGACATCGCCGTCGAACTGCTCGATCCCGCGGGCATTCCCGTCGCCGCCGCGTCCCGGCGGGGCTCGGGCCCGGTCGCGATGACGGTGCCCGACCCCCAGCTCTGGTGGACTGCCGAGCTGGGCGGACAGCCGCTCTACACGCTGGTCGCGACCAGCGACGGGCGGGTGATCCGCCACCGCGTCGGCATCCGCACCATCGCGATCGACCAGTCGCCGGATCCCGACGAGCCGGGCGCCAGCTTCTTCCGCTTCGTGCTCAACGGCGTCCCGATCTTTGCCAAGGGCGCCAACTGGGTGCCCGCGAGTTCCTTCGTCGGCGCGATCCCCGATGCCGCCTATCGCGACCTGCTCGAGCGCGCGGTCGGCGCCAATATGAACATGATTCGCGTCTGGGGCGGGGGCATCTACGAGCACGACATCTTCTATGCGGAGTGCGACCGGCTCGGCCTGCTGGTGTGGCAGGATTTCATGTTCGCCTGCGCGCCCTATCCGGACGACGATCCCGCCTTTGTCGAGAATGTCCGCGCCGAAGTGGTCGAGCAGGTGTCGCGCCTGCGCCACCATGCCTGCCTGGCGCTGTGGTGCGGCAACAACGAGAATCAGGGTATCCAGTTCTTCGCCGACCACGCTGCCGGCACTGCCGCCCCGCTGGCCGGGCTGAAATTCTACGACGAACTGATTCCCGACATTCTCGCCGATCTCGATCCCGCCACGCCCTATTGGCCGAGCAGCCCCTGGGGCGGCCCGAGCCCCAATTCCATGCGCGGCGGCGACGTCCACAACTGGACGGTGTGGCACGGCATTCCGCTGGTGCCGGACACCGATGCGATGGGCAGCAACGACAGCTCGCCCGAGGGCGTCGCCTTCACCCGCTATGCCGAGGACATGGCCCGCTTCGTCAGCGAGTTCGGCATCCAGGGCGCGCCCGATATCGGCACGCTCGAGCGCTGGATGGCGCCCGAGGACCTGGTGCTGGGCAGCCAGGGGTTTCTCGATCGGATCAAGGACGTGGCCGACAAGGCGAGCGCGATGATGGCGCCGGTCACCGGCCTGCCGGCGACGCTTGCCGATTATGTCGACTTCACCATGCTCACCCAGGCCGAGGGGCTGAAGTTCGGCATCGAGCATTATCGCCGCCGCAAGCCGCATTGTTCGGGCGCGCTGATCTGGCAGCACAATGATTGCTGGCCCTGCGTCAGCTGGAGCCTGATCGACCATGACGGTGTCGCCAAATCGGCATGGTACACCACCCGCCGCGCCTTCGCGCCCGTGCTGGCGTCGTTCCGGCTGGACGGCGAGGTCGCGGAGCTGTGGATCACCAATGACCGGCTCGCGCCGGTTCGCGACACCGCCGTCATCGCGCTGGCGCGGCTGGCCGGCGGCGCCGAGCGGGAGGAGCGGGTGCCGTTCGAAGCGGCGGCGAATGGCAGCGCCTGTATCTGGCGGGGCCCTGCCGCGCATTCCGTGGCGCATGCCCTGACGGTGCGCAGTGCCGGCGGGGCATTCCCCGCGAACCGGACGCTCCTTGCGCCGGTGAAGGATCTGGCGCTGGCGCCCGATCCCGGGCTGCGGGTGCGCTGCGAGCCGATGGGCGCCGGGCTGCGCCTCGGCATCGCGGCGGAACGCTATGCGCTGGCCGTCCGGCTCCGCTCGGACGATCCGGCGCTGCGTTTCAGCGACAATCATTTCGACCTGGCGGGAGGCGAGGAGAGCATCGTCACGGTCACGCGCGCCGGCGGCGGCGAAATACACCCCGAGGCGATCCAGGTCTCCAGTTGGAACGGGCGCAGTTGATGGAGCGGGTTGCCCCGGAACAGGTCGGCCTCGCCGCCAGCGGGCTCGATGCCGTCGATGCCGCGATACAGGCGCGGATCGACGCGGGCATCGTCGCAGGCGCGGTCACGCTCACGCTGCGCCATGGCCGGATCGCGCGCATCCGCAGCCTGGGCCTGGACGACATCGAAGCGGGCACGCCGCTAGCCGAGGACGCGATCTTCCGCATCTTCTCGATGACCAAGCCGATTACCGCCACGGCGATGATGATCCTGCGCGACCAGGGCTTGTGGCGGCCCGAGGATCCCATCGCGCGCCACCTCCCCGAACTGGCCGATCTCCAGGTGCTGGCGGGGGAGGATGGCCGCGTCGCGCCCGATCACTCGCCGACCATGGCCGAGCTGATGACGCACCGCGCCGGCTTCGCCTATGGCCTGCCGCTCGGCGAGCCGAAGGACCGGATCGAGGCGCTGTACCGGCAGGCGCGCATCCTCGGCGCTGCGGACCTGGACGAGATGGTCGCCCGGCTGGCGACGGTGCCGCTCGCGCACCAGCCGGGGACCTTGTGGCGCTACAGCCTGTCGATGGACGTGCAGGGGGCGATCATCGAGCGGCTGAGCGGCCAGCGCCTGGCCGATTTCATGCGTACGCGAATCTTTGCGCCGCTGGGCATGGCCGATACCGCCTTCTTCGTGCCGCCCGAGAAGCGCCACCGCCTCGCCCACCTCTATTTCAAGCCGCTGGACGGGGCCCTGGAGAAGCTCGCGGTCAATCCGATGCGGCCGGATCCGGAGTGCGAGCCCGGCCTCGCCATGGGGGGCGCCGGGCTCTATTCGACGGCGCTCGACTATGCCCGTTATGCGCAGATGCTGCTGAACGGCGGAACGCTGGCGGGGCGCCGGATCGTCAGCGCCGCGGGGGTGCGCGAACAGATGACCAACCGCCTGCCCGATGCGCTGCTTGAGACGCGCTTCGTCGCCGGGCACCAGAAGTTCCGGCCCGGCTTCGGCTATGGCTATAACGGCGTGGTTTTCACCGATCCCGCCCTTGCCGGGGTGCCGGTGGGGCGCGGGACCTATCATTGGGACGGCGCCGCGGGCACCTGGTTCTGGGTCGATCCCGAGAATGATCTCGCGTTCGTGGGGATGATACAGCTCCTGTCCTATGGAGCGCCGCCGCTGCAGGAGATCACCCAGACGCTGATGGCGGGGGCGCTCGGCGCTACCTGACGCCGCGGGAACGGGGCCGCCGCCGGCCCTCAGGCGGCGATCGCGGCGTCGCTGGCCAGCTTGTCGGCGCGCTCGTTGTCGGGATGGCCGGCATGGCCCTTCACCCACACCCATTCCACGCGGTGCGGTTTCGCGGCAGCGAGCAGTTCCTGCCACAGGTCGGCATTCTTCACCGGCTTCTTGTCGGCGGTCTTCCAGCCGTTCTTCAGCCAGCCATGGATCCACTTGGTCAGGCCGTCCATCACATAGCGGCTGTCGGTGGAGAGCGTCACGCGGCAGGGGCGCTTGAGCGCGTTCAGCCCCTGGATCGCCGCCATCAGCTCCATGCGGTTGTTGGTGGTGTGCTTCTCGCCGCCGGAAAGTTCCTTCTCGACGCCGCCCATACGCAGCACCACGCCCCAGCCGCCCTTGCCCGGGTTGCCCTTGCACGCGCCATCGGTGGCGATCTCGACATGTTGCAATTCCATCAGACGAGCGTCCTTAGACGCTCTCCGAGGGCGCTGTCATAGGTTTTCACGCGCCGCCAGAAGGCGAGGGGGTCCTTGCGCGTCACCAGCGCGTCCGCGGGGGTGTTGAGCCAGTCCCAGGCGCGCGACAAGGTGAACCGGATGCACGATCCGACCGCACAGACATCGAACTGGGTGCGTTCATGGCCACTCAGGGGGAAATGCTTCGCATAGCCGGCGATCAGCGCATCCCCGACCGTCCGGTCGAACTGCCGCCCCGCCGCGTCGAAGGCCCAGGCGGTGTGCGCGACGGCGAGGTCGTAGATGCGCAGGTCGGTGCAGGCGAAGTAAAAGTCGATCAGGCCGGTCACCCGCTCGCCGAGCATCAGGACATTGTCGGGGAACAGATCGGCATGGATGGCGCAGCGGTCCAGCCCGTCCTCGGTCCAGGCCGACAGCGTGGCGTCGAGCGCGAAGCCGATATCGTCGTAGAGGCCCGGCGTGATTTCATCGAGGCTCTTGCCGCAGCGCGCGAACAGCGGCGCCCATGTCCCGGCGCCCATCGAATTGGGGCGGTCGAGCGGAAAGTCGCGGACGGCGGCGTGCATCCGGCCCATCGCGTCGCCCGCGGCGTGCGCCTGGGCCGGCATGGGGTGCGAGACCGATACGCCCGAGAGAAACTGGATCAGGCAGGCCGGGCGGCCTTCCAGTTCGTGGATCAGCGTGCCGGAACGGTCGGGCACTGCCGGCGGCACCGGCAGGCCGCGATCCGCCAGATGCTCGAGCAGCGCCATGAAATAGGGCAGGTCGCCAGCCGCCACGCGCTTCTCATAGAGCGTCAGGATGAAGCGGCTCTTCGTCGTGTCGACCAGATAGTTGGAATTCTCCACGCCCTCGGCAATGCCCTTGGCCGAGACCAGCTCGCCAACGTCGAACTTGTCGAGGAACGCGCCGAGCGCCTCTGCCGAAACCTGCGTATAGACCGCCACACGTCCCCCTTCGTCATCCCCGCGAACGGGGCGACCCATCTCCTGCCCCATCTCCTGCCGGCGCCCCGCGCACAACCGCAGTTGTGCTTGGGGCGTGCATCAGGCGGCTTCCAGCCCGCGCGGCAGCTTGAAGGTGACGTCCTCGGGCACCGTCTCGACTTCGCGCTCATGCACTTCGAAGCGCTCGGAAAGCTTGTCGACCAGCTCGCGGACCAGCAGTTCGGGGGCCGATGCGCCCGCGCTGACGCCGACGGTGCCCACGCCGGCGAACCAGTCCCAGTCCACATCCTCGGCGCGCTGGATCAGATAGGCGGTGGTGCCCTGGCGTTCGGCCACTTCGACGAGGCGGAGCGAGTTGGACGAGTTGAGGCCGCCGATGATCAGCACCAGATCGACCGACGACGCGATCGCCTTCACTGCGCCCTGGCGGTTGGTGGTCGCGTAGCAGATGTCGTTCGGCCCGGGCGCGAGGATTTCCGGGAACCGGCGCCTGAGCACCGCCAGCGTCGCCGCGGTATCGTCCACCGAGAGCGTGGTCTGGGTCAGGAAGGCGAGGTTGCCCGGATCGGAGGCCTGCACCGCCTCGGCATCGGCCGGCGTCTCCACCAGCGTCATCGATCCTGCCGGGACCTGGCCGAAGGTGCCGATCACTTCCGGATGGCCGGCATGGCCGATGAACAATATGTGCCGCCCGGCAGCGACCAGCCGCTCGGCCTGGCGATGGACCTTGGAGACGAGCGGGCAGGTGGCGTCGAGATATTCGAGGCCGCGCTCCTCCGCCTTGGCCGGCACCGCCTTGGGCACGCCGTGGGCGGAGAAGACCACCGGCACGTCGTCGGGCACCTGGTCGAGCTCCTCGACGAAGATCGCGCCCTTCGCCTTCAGGCTGTCGACGACATATTTGTTGTGGACGATCTCGTGGCGCACATAGACGGGGGCGCCGTACTTCTCGATCGCCAGCTCGACGATGCGAATGGCACGGTCGACGCCGGCGCAGAAGCCGCGGGGCGCTGCGATGAGCAGCTCGAGATAGGGTTTTACAGGGTCTGCCATAGTTCCGCCTCGCACCTACGCGATTGCTTGCGCGGGCTCAACGCGGTTCCTATGGTGCGCGCCGTTTTGGACCCCTCTGGTCCCGTGTGTTTGAAAGGGTTTCCGTCTTGGTCCGCAAGCTCGCCGTTTTCGCTCTGATCCCGCTCGCGCTCGGCGCCTGCAGCCGCACCGGCGAAATCGATGCCAATGGCGGCGGCGCCGGCGTCACGGCGGTGCGCTCCGCCTGCCCGCACGTCGCGATTCCCGCCGGCACGGGGGACATGACGATCTTCAACCCGGCGAACAGCCGCGAGGCGAGCGCGATCGACGTCAATGCGGTGATGACCAACGTCACCTCGACTTGCGACGATGCCGGCCCGCAAGTCGTCACCACGGTCAATTTCGACGTGCTGGCGCGTCGCCAGAGCGCCGATGGCGCGCGCGACGTGAGCTTCCCCTATTTCGTGACGGTGGTACGCGGCGGCACTTCGGTGGTCGCCAAGCGGATCAACCGCGTCACCGTCCATTTCGAGCCGGGCCAGCTGCGTGCGCAGACCAGCGGCACCGCCACCACTTATGTCGACCGCAGCGCGGCGACGCTGCCGGACGAGGTTCGCAAGCGCCTCACCGAGAAGCGCAAGGCCGGCGAGCAGGCGGCGGCGATGGACCCGCTGGCCGATCCCTCGATCCGCGGCGCGGTGCTTTCCGCCACGTTCGAGGCGCTGGTCGGCTTCCAGCTGACCGAGGACCAGCTGAAGTACAACGTCACTCGGTAACGCTTCTTCCCCTCCGTGGAAGGGAGGGGGAGTTTCTCCGATTGACTCGAATCGAGGGTGCGGCCAAGGCTGCGCATCGTCGATAGGCACGCGCGGGAGAGCGGTGATCCCCGGATCACCCGCCGAAGGAGCAACCGCCCCGGAATCTCTCAGGCACAAGGGACCGCGCGGGCACGACACTCTGGAAAGCGGACGCGGCCCGGCCACGTCCCACCGAAGGGGTAAGCCAGGCATCTGGCGAAAGCTCTCAGGTTCCGTGACAGAGGGGGCGATGGAATGGTGCGCGAGGGTTCCGCGCCGTGCCGTCGATTTCCTCTCGAATCCGGAGTGCCGCGATGAGCCAGCAAGTCCAGGACCAGCCCCTTGGCGGCGATCCCGAAGGCGGGGAGGGCGAGATCGAGCTGCGCAAGCTCCCGCTCGACCAGTGGCACCGGAACCGGGGCGGCCGCATGGTGCCCTTCGCCGGCTATGAGATGCCCGTCCAATATGAAGGCATCATGGCCGAGCATATCTGGGTGCGCGAGCATGCCGGGCTGTTCGACGTCAGCCATATGGGCCAGCTGACCTTCACGGGCGAAGGCGTCGAGGCTGCGCTCGAGGCGCTGATGCCGGCCGACATCCAGGCGGCGAAGCTCTCCCACCCGGTCTATTCGCTGCTGATGGCCGAGAATGGCGGCATCCTCGACGACCTGATGCTGACTCGCCTTGCCGACGGCGAAGTCTATATGGTGGTCAACGGCGCCTGCAAATGGGACGACATCGCCCATTTCCGCGAGTTCCTGCCCGACGAGATCGGCATGAACCATATGGAGGATCATGCCCTGCTCGCGCTCCAGGGCCCCGAGGCGGCGGCCGCGCTGGAGCGGGTGATCCCCGGGGTCTCCGACCTCGTCTTCATGCAGGGCGCGCCCTTCCAGTGGCAGGGCCATGCGCTGTGGGTCAGCCGCTCGGGCTATACCGGCGAGGACGGCTTCGAGCTCTCCGTGCCCGTCGAGGGCGCCGAGGCGCTGGCCGATGCGATCACCGTCCAGCCCGAAGTGAAGCCGATCGGCCTGGGTGCTCGCGATTCGCTGCGCCTGGAGGCCGACCTGCCGCTCTACGGCCATGATCTCGATACCGAGACCACCCCGGTGGCGGCCGCGCTCGGCTTCGCGCTGAAGAAGCGTCGCCGCGAGGAAGGCGGCTTCCCCGGCCATGCACGCATCATGATCGAGCGCGAGAACGGCTCGATCCTCAAGCGCGTCGGCCTGGTCGTCGAAGGGCGCCAGCCGGTCCGCGAGGGCGGCATCGTCCTCGATGCGGACGGCAACGAAGTCGGCAAGGTCACGAGCGGCGGCTTCGCGCCGACGCTGCAGCAGCCGATCGCCATGGCCTATGTGCCGGCAGCCAGCGCCGAGCCCGGCACGAAGATCACCCTTGCCCAGCGCGGCAAGATCCATTCGGCGGAGGTCGTGAAGATGCCCTTCGTCCCCCATCGTTACGTCAGAAAGGGAGCCTGATGAGCCGCTATTTCACCGAGGACCATGAGTGGGTCGACGTCGACGGCGACACCGCCACCGTCGGCATCACCGAATATGCCCAGAGCCAGCTTGGCGACATCGTGTTCGTCGAAGTGCCGGACGAGGGCAAGCAGGTGTCGAAGGGCGACGATGCCGCCGTCGTCGAGTCGGTCAAGGCTGCCTCGGACGTCTATGCGCCGGTCTCGGGCACGGTGATCGAGGGCAATACCGAACTCGCCGACAACCCCGCGCTGGTCAACGAGGATCCCGAGGGCGAAGGCTGGTTCTTCAAGCTCACGCTCAGCGACGCCACCGAGCTGGAGAGCCTGATGAACGACAGCGCCTATCAGGAATACGTCTCGAAGCTCTGACGATACTCCCCTCCCTGCAAGGGAGGGGGCGGGGGTGGGTTGCGAGCGCAGCGAGCGTCTCCTGCCACCTCCCGAGATAGCGACGCCGGAGGCATCGAGCCTCCGTCGCCGCCAACCCACCCCTTGCCCCTCCCTTGCAGGGAGGGGTGGAGAAGAGTTGAATGCGCTACCTGCCCCTTACCCAGCCCGATCGCGAGGCGATGCTCGGCGTCGTCGGCGCCAGGTCGATCGACGACCTCTTCGCCGATGTGCCCGCCAGCGCGGTGCTCGACGGCCCGATCGCCGGCTTGCCGATGCATGCCAGCGAACTTGCCGTCGAACGCCACATGACCAGGCTGGCGGCGAAGAACCTGGCGGCGGGGGCGGCGCCCTTCTTCCTCGGCGCCGGCGCCTATCGCCATCACGTGCCGGCGAGCGTCGATCATATCATCCAGCGCGGCGAGTTCCTCACCGCCTACACGCCCTATCAGCCGGAAATCGCGCAGGGCACGCTGCAGATGATGTTCGAGTTCCAGTCGCAGATCGCGCGGCTGCTCGGCTGCGACGTGGCGAATGCTTCGATGTACGACGGCTCGACGGCGTGCTGGGAAGCGATCACCATGGCCCGCCGCGTCACCAAGCGCGGCAAGGCGATCCTCTCGGGCGGCCTGCACCCGCATTATGTCTCGGTCGCCGAGACCATGGCCAAGTTCACCGGCGACCAGCTCGTCACCGCGCTGCCGACGCTGTCGCCGACCCCGGACACCGATGACCTGATCGCCCGGATCGACGACGACACCAGCTGCGTCGTGGTCCAGTATCCCGACATTCTCGGCCGCATCGCCGACCTCTCCAAGCTCGCCGAGGCCGCGCATGCGAAGAAGGCGCTGCTCGTCGCCGTGGTGACGGAGCCCGTCGCGCTCGGCGCGATCAAGGCGCCGGGCGAGATGGGCGCGGACATCGTGGTGGGCGAAGGCCAGTCGCTCGGCGTCGGCCTGCAGTTCGGCGGGCCCTATGTCGGCCTGTTCGCCTGTTCGGAGAAGCTGGTCCGCCAGATGCCGGGGCGCCTTTGCGGCGAGACCGTCGATGCCGAGGGCAAGCGCGGCTATGTGCTGACGCTCAGCACCCGCGAGCAGCATATCCGCCGCGAGAAGGCGACTTCCAACATCTGCACCAGCTCGGTGCTCTGCGCGCTCGCCATGTCGGTGCACATGACCCTGCTCGGCGAGAAGGGTCTGCGCCAGCTCGCCGCGATCAACCATGCCGGCGCTTCCGCCGCAGCCGATCGCCTGGCCCAGGTGCCGGGCGTCGAGCTGGTCACTCCGACATTCTTCAACGAGTTCACGCTGAAGCTGTCGAAGGAAGCCCGCCCGGTCGTGCGCCAGCTCGCCGACAAGGGCATCCTTGCCGGCGTGTCGCTCGGCCGCCTCTATCCAGGCGCCGAGGATCTGGCCAATGGCCTGATCGTCGCGGTCACCGAAACCACCACCCAGGAGGACGTCGAGACGCTTGCCTCCGCGCTTCAGGAGGTGCTGGCATGAGCACGATCAACCAGTCCGGCTGGCGCCCCACCACTCCGGAAGCGGGCGAGGCCGGCGATCTTTCGACCTTCACCGGCAACCGCGCGCTGATGCTCGAGGAGCCGCTCATCTTCGAGATCGGCTCGTCCGAGACTACCGGCGTCGATTTCGGCGAAGCGCCCCGGGGGACCTCGCGTCTCGGCGGGCTCGAGCGTTCGGGCGAGATCGGTCTGCCCGGCCTGTCCGAGCCGGAGACGGTGCGCCACTATACGCGCCTCAGCCGTCAGAACTATGCGATCGACCTGGGCCTGTTCCCGCTCGGCTCGTGCACGATGAAGCACAATCCGCGCCTCAACGAGCGGATGGCGCGCCTGCCGGGCTTCGCCGACATCCACCCGCTCGCGCCCGTAGACACGGTGCAGGGCGCGCTTGAGGTGATCGACCAGCTCGCCCACTGGCTGATCACGCTCACCGGCATGCAGGCCGTGGCGATGAGCCCCAAGGCCGGCGCGCATGGCGAGCTGTGCGGCATCCTCGCGATTCGTTCGGCGCTCGATGCGCAGGGCCAGCAGGACCGCAAGATCCTGCTCGTGCCGACCAGCGCGCACGGCACCAACCCGGCCACCGCCGCCTTTGCCGGCTTTTCGGTCGAGGACATTCCTGCCACCGAGGACGGCCGCGTCGACCTGGAGGCGCTCAAGGCGCGGCTGGGGCCGGACATCGCCGGGGTGATGATCACCAATCCCAACACCTGCGGCCTGTTCGAGCGCGACATGAAGGCGATCTCGGACGCGGTGCACGCGGCGGGCGGTTACGTCTATTGCGACGGCGCGAATTTCAACGCGATCGTCGGCCGGGTGCGCCCGGGCGATCTCGGCGTCGATGCGATGCACATCAACTTGCACAAGACCTTCTCGACTCCGCATGGCGGCGGCGGCCCGGGCTCGGGCCCGGTCGTGCTGTCGGCGGCGCTGGCGCCCTATGCGCCGCTGCCGTTCGTCGAGAAGCAGGGCGACAAGTTCCATCTGGTCGAGGAAGAGACCGCGGGCGAGCATCATGCCGGTACCTTCGGGCGCATGACCGCCTTCAACGGCCAGATGGGCATGTTCACCCGCGCGCTCACCTATATCCTCAGCCACGGCGCCGACGGCCTGCGCCAGGTCGCCGAGGATTCGGTGCTCAACGCCAATTATATCCTGCGCTCGATGGAGGACGTGCTCGACGCGCCCTTCGCCAAGTTCGGGCCGTGCATGCACGAGGCGATCTTCAGCGACAGGGGCCTGCCCGAGGGCCTGTCGACGATCGACATCGCCAAGGGGCTGATCGACGAGGGCTACCACCCGATGACGGTCTATTTCCCGCTTGTCGTCCATGGCGCGATGCTGGTGGAGCCGACCGAGACCGAGAGCAAGGCGACGCTCGACCAGTTCATCGGCGCGTTCCGCAGCGTGGCCGCCCGCGCGAAGAACGGCGATCCGACGATCCGCACCGCGCCGCACTTCGCGCCGCGCCGCCGCCTCGACGAGACGCTCGCCGCGCGCAAGCCGGTGCTGGCGTGGAAGGCGCCGGCCAAGGCCGAAGCGGCGGAGTAGGTTCGCCAAGTTCCCCTCCCTGGAAGGGGAGGGGCATTCCCTGCCGTCATCCCCGCGCAGGCGGAGATCCAGGGCCAAGCGTGGGGCGAGGGTGGCGGGTTCTGCCCTTTCCGGACGGCGTTCGCGTGATGGCGCCGATATTCCGCACTACCCTGGATCCCCGTCTGCGCGGGGATGACGATTGAGGGAATATGAGTTCGCCATCCTGAGGGCCGCCCCTGGCACGCGCTGCGGTGCGGGCGCAGTTGCTCGGTCGCCCGGCGCCGATAGCCCCGGAACCGTTCAAATGCGGTTTGCCCCGTCGGATGCCGCCGGGCAGAGCGCGCCGGAATCGACAAAGGGGGATCCGACATGAAGACCGCGCTGCTCGCCGCCGCCATCGCCACCGCCACCGCCACCGCCACGCCTTTCGCGCCGATGCCGGCTTATGCGAGCAACGATCCCCTGGTCGGCGAGATCATGCTCTTTCCGGTCCGCTACTGCCCCGATGGCTGGGTCGATGCCGATGGCCGGATCCTGCCGGTGCGCGGCAATGAAGTGCTCTTCATGCTGCTCGGCAACAGCTATGGCGGCGACGGCAGGACGAACTTCGCGCTGCCCGATCTGCGCAAGGCCCTTCCTGCCGTGGCGACCGACAACGACAAATATCTGCGTTACTGCATCGCGGTGCGCGGCGATTTTCCGCGGCGGCCCTGAGTGGCGGGCCTGAGCGCTGAGCCGGAGGGCCGCGGCGCTCAGATCCAGCGGCGGACCGCCGACTTGTAGCTGAGATAGCGCGCGCCGAACTTGCCGGCGAGATAGCTTTCCTCGCGCTCGATCACTTCGCGCTGGATCACGATGATCAGCGGGATGAGCAGGAGCAGGGCGACCAGGCTGTTCATCCAGATCGACACGCCCGCATAGGCCAGCGCCATGCCGAAATACATCGGGTTGCGCGACCAGCGATAGACGCCCTCGGTGACGAGCGCGGTCGAGCGCTTCCACGGCTTGGGATCGGTGCCCGCTGCCCGGAACAGCCCCACTGCGGAAAGCATGATTCCCACGCCGAGCAGCGTCGCCAGCGAGCCCAGGCCGCGCTCGGTCGCATGGTTGAGCGGCAGGCCGGGGCTGCCCAGCAGCTTGCCCAGCGCCAGCCCCACCACCAGCGTGCCGACAAAGGCGGCCGGCGGCGCGAACTTCACCCCCGCGCTATCGTGATCGACGTCCATGAACCCTCCGGGCGCCCTGATGGACCGGCGTGGCCGCATGCGCAATCCTCTTGCCTTTGCCAACCAGTTCGGCTGGCATAGATAGTGTATTACTTGTATACGTCACTTGCAAGTTTCCCGGGGGTCCCATCGATGCACGCACAGCCCATCCATCCCAATCCGCTCTACCAGCTGATCCCGATCGCGATCATCCTCGTCGTGCTGGCGCTGCGCTTTCGCCGCCTCACCCGCGAACGGCCGCTGCGCATCGAGCGGCTGTGGATCGTGCCGGCCCTCTATCTGGCGATCACGGCCTTCACTTTCTGGAACATCCCGCCCGCGCCGATGACCTGGGCGATTGCCACCGCTGCGCTGCTCGCTGGCGCGGCGCTGGGCTGGCAGCGCGGCCGGATGATGCAGATCACGGTGAATCCGGAGACGCACGAGATCTCGCAACGCGGCTCGCTGGCCGCGATGGCGTTCATCCTCGCGCTCGTCCTGATCCGCTCGCTCGCCCGGAACGCCGATGCGCTGGGCATTCCCGGCATGCATTTCGACGTGATGGCGATGACCGACGTGCTGATCGCCTTCGCGCTCGGCATGCTGACGCTGCAGCGCGTGGAGATGTTCCTGCGCGCCCGCCGCCTGCTCGGGCAGGCGCGCGCGGCGTGAGGCGCCACGCCCCCGCCACCGAGCGGAACCGCGATCCGATCGCGGCGGTGCTGGCGGAGGAACTGCCCGTTTCCGGTCTGGTGCTCGAGGTCGCGAGCGGCAGCGGCGAGCATTGCGCCTATTTCGCCGCCCGCTTTCCCGGCCTTGCCTGGCAGCCGAGCGATCCCGATGCGCAAGCACTGGCCTCGATCGCGGACTGGTGCGCGGGGCTGGCCAATGTCCGGCCGCCGCTGGCGATCGATGCGGCGATGGGCGGCTTTCCGGCGGCGGATGCGATCCTGTGCGTCAACATGGTCCATATCAGCCCCTGGGAAGCGACGCTCGGGCTGCTCGCCGGGGCGGGCAGGGTGCTGGCTCCGGGCGCGCCACTGATCCTCTATGGCCCCTATCGCCGCGAAGGGGTGGAGACGGCGCCGTCGAACGAGGCGTTCGAGCTGTGGCTCAAGGAGAAGGACGCGCGCTTCGGGCTGCGCTTCGTGGAAGCCGTGAGCGCGGCCGCCGCGCCGCATGGGCTGGCGCTCGAACGTCTGGTCGAGATGCCGGCGAACAATCTGATGCTGGTGTATCGGCGCGGCTGAGGTCGCGCCTCAATCAGCAAACCCCGTCATCCCCGCGCAGGCGGGGATCCAGGGTAGCGCAGGATATCGATGCCATCACGCGAGCGCTCCCCGGAGAGTGCAGGGCTTGGCCGCGCGCAATCCTCCCTTGGCCCTGGATCCTCGCCTGCGCGGGGATGACGAAATGAATCAAGGTCTTGATCAAGGTTTGACCCTAGGCCGGGGGCTCATATTCTTCCCGCGTCACCCTGGCCTTGAGCCGGGGTGATGAGGAGAAATCGGATACTGGCTTGCGTCCTCATCCCAGCGCCCCTCTCCTTTCCGGGGAGCGGAATCTACACCGGCTCCATCTCCGCGCTGGTGGCCGCGGGACCCAGGCCGCGCTTGCGCTCGCGCCACACGATGTACAGCCCGCTGGCGATGATCACCGGCGCGCCGAGCCAGGTCCAGGCGCTGGGCCACATGCCGAAGATCGCCCAGCCATAGAGCGTGCCCCAGATCAGGCTCGAATAGTCCATCGGCACCACTGCGCTCACTGGCGCGTGCTTCACCGATCCGGTCAGCGCCAGCTGGCCGACGCCGCCGATCAGCCCGATGCCGATCAGGATCGCCCAGGTGGCCGGGTCATGCGCCTTGAGCTGGAATGCATAGGGGATCGCCAGCACCGGCACGGACAGGACCGAGAACCAGAACACCGTCGTTCCCGTCGCCTCGGTCTTGCCGATCTGCCGCAACAGGATCGCGACGATCGCCACGAACAGCGCGGCGAGCAGGCCCACCATCGCCCCGAACGCCGGGATGTGCGCGCTCCCCGGCTGCGCGACGATCAGCACGCCGGCGAAGCCCGCGATCACCGCGCCCCAGCGATGCCGGCCGGTCGGCTCCTTGAGCAGCACCGCGCCCAGGATCGTCGCGAAGATCGGCACGGTGAACTGGAAAGTCACCGCCTCGGCCAGCGGCAGCAGCAGCACCGCGCCGAAAGTGAAGACCATGCCGGTCAGCCCCACCGCGGTGCGCGAGACATGCGCGCCGAAGCGCTGCGTGCGGACCGAGCCAAGGCCGCCCGGCCCGGCCGCGACCCAGGCGGTCACCAGCGGCACGGCCCAGAGTTGGCGGTGGAACATCGTCTCCACCAGCCCGGCGCCGCGCATCTCGGCCAGCTTGATCAGCGCCGACATGGTCGCGAGGCAGGCAACTGCGAACAGGCGCAGCAAGATGCCCTTCAATATGTGATCGCCCTGCACCCCGGCGCCTTTGCGGCACGGGGGCCCCGGCGGCAAGCCTCAGTCGCCTGCCGCCAGCATGCGCGGATAGGTTTGCTCGAACGCCTCTGCCGGCAGGGCGGCCGCCGCCTTGAGCGCGGCGAGCCCCTGGTCACAGCCGGCCGGCTTTGCCGCCGCCGGCCCGATCGCTCGGCCGACCGGGTGGTCGCGGGCCGCAGCGGCGGCTTCCCAGATCGCGACATTCTGCGCGAGATACAGTTCGCGCAGCCCCGGCGCATACCAGCCGGCATCGTCGGCCGGGTCGGCGAAATAGGCGGCGCACCGCTCGGGTGAAGTCGCGGCCAGCTTCTCGGCCAGGGCGATCTCCGCGGCCAGATAGGCGCGCAGCCGGGGCCCCGGTGCCTGGACCAGGCCGGCGCGGTGACGCTGCGTCGCCTCGCTCACGAACGCGCCGGCCACCTGCTGGATGTCCTGTGGCCCGCCGCCTGCCCGCGCGCGCTCGACGACTGCCTGTTTCAGCGCTTCGAATTCGGCGGGGAAGGTCCGCTTGATCGTCCGGCTCAGCGCGCCGCCGGGCTCGTCGGCGAGCAGCTCGCGCTCCACCGAAGCGGGATCGGTGAGTGGGCTCCGCGGGCCGGTACGCGGCAGCTGGGTGACCGTCATCGCCACCAGTCCGATCACCACCACGGCGATCGCCACGATCCGCCACCGTCGCCGCATTCCAGCTTCCTCCCAATTGTCCGCCCCAATTCCTGACCGAACCACCCCGGTGCTGGCAATGCAGGATTTTCGGTGCCGGTGCCTGGATCGGGCAGGGCGCTCGCGCACGCATGTGGCGAGTCAACGGAGTCAATGAATCGCTCGACCGTCGGGTTGCGCATCGGCTCGCTTGCGGCGGCCCGGCCACGCATTTAGAGGCACAACCATGATCAAGCATGCGCTCAACGTCACCCGCGAAGCCAATTTCGCCGAATGGTATCAGACCGTCATCACCGAGGCCGACATGGCCGAGGAGAGCGGCGTGCGCGGCTGCATGGTCATCCGGCCATGGGGCTATGGCATCTGGGAGCGGATCCAGCGCCTGCTCGACGATCGCATCAAGGCGGCGGGTTACGACAACACCTATTTCCCGCTGTTCATCCCGCTCTCCTATTTCGAGAAGGAGGCCGATCACGTCGAGGGTTTCGCCAAGGAGATGGCGGTCGTCACCCATCACCGGCTGATCGCCGACGGGAAGGGCGGGCTGATGCCCGATCCGTCCGCGAAGCTGGAAGAGCCGCTGATCGTGCGGCCGACGTCCGAAACGGTGATCGGCGCCGCGTTCAGCCGCTGGGTCCAGTCGTGGCGCGACTTGCCGGTGCAGATCAACCAATGGGCGAACGTCGTCCGCTGGGAGATGCGCACGCGCATGTTCCTGCGCACCAGCGAATTCCTCTGGCAGGAGGGCCATGCGGCCTATGCCAGCGCCGAGCAGGCGCGCGAGGAGACGCTGAAGGCGCTCGAAATCTATCGCAGCTTCGCCGAGGATTGCGCGGCGATGCCGGTGGTGGCGGGCGAGAAGCCGGAGAATGAGCGCTTCCCCGGTGCGGTCTCGACCTACAGCATCGAGGCGATGATGCAGGACGGCAAGGCGCTCCAGGCGGGCACCAGCCATTTCCTCGGCACCACCTTCTCCTCGGCGCAGGACATCAAGTTCCAGAATTCGGAGGGCCAGCAGGAGCTTGCCCAGACGATCAGCTGGGGCATGTCGACGCGGATGATCGGCGGGGTGATCATGATGCATGGCGACGATGACGGGATCCGCGTGCCGCCGCGCATCGCGCCCTGGCAGGTCGTGATCGTGCCGATGCTGCGCGACACCGACGAGGACGCCGCGCTGATCGAGTATTGCAAGGGCTTGCAGCAGGAGCTGGCCGGGCAATATGCGTTCGGCGAACCGGTCCGCGCGCTGCTCGACCTGCGCGCGGCCAAGGCAGTCACCAAGCGCTGGGGCTGGATCAAGAAGGGCGCGCCGCTCGTTATCGAGGTCGGCGGGCGCGACATGGCCGGGGGCAATGTCTCGGTCACCGTCCGCACCGATCTGTACCGCGAGGACGGCAAGCTCAATTCGGCCGTGGTCGCGCGCGACGCCTTCCTCGCCGATGCGGTCGGCCAGCTCGAAGCGGTGCAGAAGGCGCTGTTCGCAGAGGCCAAGGCACGCACCGAAGCGAACATCGTCCGCAACGTCGCCGACTTCGCCGGGCTCGAAGCCTATTTCGAGGGCGCGGGCAAGTTCCCCGGCTGGGTCGAAGTCGAGTGGGCCAGGCCGAGCGGCGCCGATCTCGACAAGGTGGTCGAGCGGCTGAAGGCGTTGAAGCTAACCTTCCGCAACGTGCCGAACGGCGCGGCGCCGGCTACCGGCACCTGCATCTTCACCGGTGCGCCCGCGGTGGAGCGCATCCTGGTGGCGCGTGCGTATTGAGCTTCCGCCCCGTGCCCCGACCGTCATTCCGATGAGGGCGGGGATGACGGGCTAGTGGCCATGCGCATGCTCTTCTCGACGCCGCTCTACGAGCAGCCGCTCGGCGATCCCGACCTGCTGGAGGCGCTGGAGCAATCCTGCCTCCAGCTTGCCGAGGACGACATGGCCGGCCGCCGCTGGTGCCGCGAGCATGAATATCGCGGCTATACCAGCTATGCCTCGCTCGACGACCTGCCGATCCGCGACCCCAATTTCGCCGACCTGAAGCGCCTGCTCGACAAGCATGTCGCGCAGTTCGCCAAGGCCTGCGCCTTCGATCTGGGGGGCAGGAAGCTCAAGCTCGACAGCCTCTGGGTCAACGTGCTCGACGGCAAGGGCGGGCATGGTGCGCACATCCATCCGCACAGCGTCGTCTCGGGCACGCTCTACGTCTCGCTGCCCAAGGGCGCGCGGGGCCTGAAGCTCGAAGACCCCCGCCACGCAATGATGATGGCCGCACCGCCGCGCCGCGAGGATGCGCCTGAGGAATTGCAGGGCTTCGTCGAGATCCTGCCCGAGCCCGGCACGGTGCTGCTCTGGGAAAGCTGGCTGCGCCACGAGGTCCCGCCCGGATCGGGCAAGGCGCGGCGGATCAGCATCAGCTTCAACTATCGCTGGGGATAGATGTGGTTGCTCTTGCGTCCTCCTTCGCGGGGATGACGGAGGCGCTTGCTATGCAGGATTTCCTCTGTTCCCCTCGGTCGGTCCGGATCATCCGGCCGCTCCCTTCACTGTGAGAATTCAGCGGATCACCAGGGTCAGCTGCCGCACCAGGCTCCGCTCGATGGGGTCGTCGAACCGGCAGCCGATATGCGCGCCGTCGTTCCAGACGATGGTCGCCGGCACCGGCAGGTCGTCCCGCAGGCTGAGCCATACCTTGTCGCCTTCGCCGTGCGGCGCCGTGCAGGCGAGGCGGCAGCCATAGACCGAGAGGTCGTGGAGCATCGCCTCCACCGGCTTGTTGCCGCGCTTGGTGACGGTGGCGCGCGTGACCAGGATGCGGTGGCGCGTTGCCGCGCGCTGCTCGACGAGCGCCGGTGTCACGGCCCGATACTGGGAGAATTTGGTCGCCATTCTCTCTCCGCCCCGGCGCGCACCCTGCCTCGGACGATTTAACAAGCACTTAAGGGAAGTCAGCGATACCGGGCCAATACCAGATTGCGGGCGTGGGTGACCGTTACCATTTGCATCACGCCGTCCCGCTGCGGTTTCCGGGCACAGACCCGGAAGTCGCCATAGACGCTGGCGTCGAACAGATTGCCGACCGGCTTCCAGAGCTTGCGGACATTGGCCGGCAGCCGATCGAGCGCCAGGTCTTCGTCGACGTCGATGCCGAGGATGCGCTTCGTGCCGACCACCCAGATGCGCAGCGCCGGGTTGCCGTTGGCAGCGAACATCCGCCCATGCACGATCCGGCATTGCGGCTGCAGGGCAAGCGCGATCGCGGCGAGCGTGGCGATCATCCCTGCTCCTTCAGCACGGCTTCCACCCTGGCCGCCAGCTCGGGTCCGGCGTGCAGCCCCAGCTTGCTCCGCCGCCACAGCACGTCCTCGGCGGTGCGGGCCCATTCCTGGTCGCGCATCCAGCGTATCTCGGTAGCGGTTAGCCCGGCGCCCAGATCCTCGCCCAGCTCGGTCCGGTCGCGCAGCATGTCGGCCAGGCTGCAGCCATAGGCATGCGCCATCCGCTCGGCCCGGGCATCGCCCAGGAACGGCCAGCGCGTCTTGGCGGTGGCGACGAATCTGTCGAAATCGGCGATGGCTCCGCCGGGGAAGACGCGGGCGCGCGTCACCGGCTCGATCTTCGCGCCCAGCACCGGGCCGATCTTCGCCAGCGCTTCCTCGGCCAGTGCCCGCGCCGTGGTGATCTTGCCGCCGAAGATCGAGAGCAGGGGCGGCCCGTCCCCGTCGAGTTCGAGCGCATAGTCGCGCGTCACCGACTGAGCCCGGGCGGCGCCGTCGTCGTGCAGCGGCCGCACGCCGGACCAGCTCCAGACGATGTCGGCGGGCACGGTCTGGCGCGTGAAATAGCGGTTCACCGCCTCGCAGAGATAGGTCCGCTCCTCCGGCGAGCACGCCGCATCCTCGGGCCGCTCGACCGGGATGTCGGTGGTGCCGATCTCGGTGAAGCCGTCTTCATAGGGAATGGCGAAGACGATCCGCCGGTCGGGCTGCTGGAGGATATAGGCATGGTCGCCCTCGAACAGCCTGGGCACCACGATATGGCTGCCCTTGATCAGCCGGATCCGCGAATGATTAGCAATAGCCAGCTTGTCGAGGAGGTGCCGCACCCAGGGGCCGGCCGCGTTGACCAGCCCGCGCGCCTCGACGGTGCGGCCGTCGGAGAGCTCGGCGCGCCAGGCCCCGCCTTCGCGCCGGGCGGCCAGCAGCTCGGTCCGCGTCGCGATCTCGGCGCCGTGATGCGCGGCGTCGAGCGCATTGGCCAAAGTGAGGCGGGCATCGTCCACCCGGCAATCCGAATAGACGAAGCCGCGATGGGTACCGGCCAGCGGATCGGTGAACGCCTTGTCCCTGGCGTGCAGGCTCCGCGAGCGGGGCAGGGTGGAATTGCCGCCCACCGCCAGCGCATCGTAGAGATAGAGGCCGAGCCGGACCATCCACCAGGGCCGCACCGCATGGGCATGGGGTAGCACGAAGGTGAGCGGGCGAATCAGGTGCGGCGCCGCCTCGAGCAGCCGTTCGCGCTCGTGCAGCGCCTCGCGGACCAGGCGGAACTCGTAGCTTTCGAGATAGCGCAGTCCGCCATGGATCAGCTTGGTCGAGGCCGAGCTCGTATGGCTGGCCAGGTCATCCTTCTCGACGAGCAGTACCGTGAGGCCGAGCAACGCGGCTTCGCGGGCGATCGCGCACCCGTTGATCCCGCCGCCGGCGATGAGCAGGTCATAAGCCACGCCGCGAGGTTACGGCGTTGGCAGTTGCTCCGCGAGTCCCTATCTTGCGGGCCAATGGCAAAAACCAAAATCAAAGCAGGGCTGCCCACACGGCAGCAGATTCTCGATTTCATCACCAATTCCGACACCCCGGCCGGCAAGCGCGAGATCGCCAAGGCCTTCGGGTTGCACGGCCAGGACAAGATCCTCCTCAAGGCCCTGCTCAAGGACATGAGCGACGAGGGGCTGATCGACGTCGCCCCCGGCCGCGCCTTTCACAAGATGGGCGGCGTTCCCAAGGTCACCGTGCTGCGCGTCACCGACGCGGACGGCGACACCACCTGGGCGGTACCCGAGCGCTGGGAGGCCGAAGGCGTGCCCGTGCCGCGCCTGCGCGTCCGCGAAGCGCGCGGCAAGCGCTCGGCGCTGGCGATCGGCGACCGCATCCTCGCGCGCACCGAAGAGGCCGGCAACGGCTGGATCGCGCATCCGATGAAGAAGCTCGCCCGCGGCGAGGAACTGATGCTCGGGGTGCTCAAGGACGAGGCCGGGCGGCTCTGGCTGCAGGGCGTGGAGAAGAAGGAGCGGCGCAACTGGCCGGTCTCCGATGCCGGCGGCGCCGAGCCCGGCGATCTCGTCCTCGCCGAGAAGGCGGGCCGGCCGCCGCGAATCACGGCCAAGGTGGTCGAGGTGCTGGGCGATCCCTTCGCGCCGCGCAGCTTCTCGCTGATCGCGATCCACCGGCACTCGATTCCCAATATCTTCTCGCAGGATCTGCTCGACGAGGCCGAGCGCGTCTCCCGCCTCGATCTCGGCAAGCGCGAGGACCTTCGCCACCTGCCGATCGTCGCGATCGACCCGGCCGATGCGCGCGACCATGACGACGCGGTCTGGGCAGCGCCCGACGACGATCCGAAGAACGATGGCGGCTGGAAGGCGGTGGTCGCGATCGCCGACGTGTCCTTCTATGTCCGCCCCGGCTCGGAGCTGGACCGCGAGGCGCGCAAGCGCGGCAACTCGGTGTATTTCCCCGACCGGGTCGTGCCGATGCTGCCCGAGATCCTCTCGGCGGAAGTCTGCTCGCTCAAGCAGGGCGAGGACCGGGCCGCTCTCGCCTGCCATCTTCAGATCGGCAGGCATGGCGAGCTGAAGAGCTGGCGCTTCACCCGCGCGGTGGTCAGCATCGCGGCGAACATCGCCTATGAGGACGCCCAGGCGGCGATCGACGGCAAGCTCGAGCATCCGCTGACCGAGGCGGCGCTCAGGCCGCTCTGGGGCTGCTGGGCTGCGCTCAACAAGGCGCGCGACAAGCGCGAGCCGCTCGACCTCGACTTGCCCGAGCGGCGGATCATGCTTGACGAGATGGGGCGCATCCTCTCCGTGGCGCCGCGCGAGCGGCTCGACGCGCACAAGCTGATCGAGGACTATATGATCGCGGCGAACGTCGCCGCCGCCAAGGCGCTGGAGGCGAAGAAGGCGCCGGTGATGTACCGCATCCACGAGCCGCCGGCTCGCGAAAAGCTCGTCGCGCTGCGCGAATATCTCAAGACCTTCGGCGTGGAGTTCGCGCTGGGCCAGGTGATCAAGCCGGCCACGTTCAACCGCATCCTCGAGCGGGTGGGAGAGAGCGACTTCCGCGAGCAGGTGATGCAGCAGGTGCTGCGGACCCAGACCCAGGCCTATTATGGCCCCGCCAACCACGGCCATTTCGGCCTGTCGCTGGGCAGCTATGCGCACTTCACGTCGCCGATCCGCCGCTATGCCGATCTGATCGTCCATCGCGCGCTGGTCGAAGCCTATGCCCTGGGCCCCGGCGGGCTGACGGCCGAGGAAGCCGCGGGGATGGAGCGGATCGGTGAGAGCATCTCCAGCCTGGAGCGTCGGGCGATGGAAGCCGAGCGCGAGACGATCGACCGCTATGTCGCCGCCTATCTCGCCAACCATGTCGGCGAAGTGCTCGAGGCGCGGATCACCGGGGTGCAGAGCTTCGGCTTCTTCGCCACGGTGGACGGCGTCGGCGGCGACGGGCTGGTCGCGGCGCGGGACCTGGGCACCGAATATTTCCGCTATGACGAAGCCGGCCAGCGGCTGGTGGGCGACGAGAGCGGCGAGGAGTTCACGCTCGGCCAGCGGCTCCAGCTCCGGCTGGTGGAGGCCAACCCGGTTTCCGGCGCGCTCCGCTTCGAGCTGCCCGATGGCAAGGGCTCGGCGGGACCGTCCGCCTTTGCGAAGGAGCGCGGCAGGGGACGCCCCCGTCCGATCAAGCGGCGCGGTCGCCCGGCCAATATCCGTCACAAGAGCCGCTGACCCGGGGGCGATTGAACCGGCGGGCGAGGGGGATTATGCTGGGGCGTTCGTATTCCGGGGGAAACGACCCGATGCCGACGCCCGTCCTCTTGGTCCCGGCCCGCGCCGTCGCACCGGCATGGGGCAGGCCCGGGACGTCCCGATGACGTTCAAATCCCATGCACCGGTCTCCATCAGCGCAATGGCCATGCGCGCGCGGCGGCGGATCCGCGCGCATTTCTTCGCCCAGCATGCGGTGACCGCCGAAGAGGCGGTCTCCTTCGTCCCCCAGGACCGGATCGAGCGGACCCAGTTCGAGCGCATGCGCGGCGCCGGCATCGTCCATGAAGCGGAAGCGGGGCGCTACTGGTTCGACCTCGCCGCCTTCCGCAGGCAGCTCGACCGCACCCGGGCGATCATGGTTCCGGTGGTGATCGTCCTCTGCCTCGCCATCGCCGGGGTGGCCATGCTGTTCTACTGATCAGTCGACCGTGAAGCTGAGCCCCGCATGCGCCTCCAGCCGCTTGGCCAGCGGCGCGGCCATCAGCGCGCCCGCCGTCCAGATGCCGCCCTTGCCCGCGGTCGGCACATCTTCGATCAGGCAGAGCGCGCTCTCGGCGATCATCTTGCTCGTCGAGCCATAGCCGGGATCCCGGTCGCCCTTCACCGTGGCGGAGATGCGCTGTCCGTCGGGCATCTCCGCCACAAAGGCCAGGTCGTAGAAGCCGGTCTCGCGCTCCTCCTTGCTCGGGCCCTCGCCCGGCGCCGGCCCCTTGTCCGCCGCCATCGGATTGATCTTGGCCATCGCCTCGGCCGCGGCCTTGCCGATCTCGCCAAGGCCGGGAACGACCAGCATCTCGTCATATTGGAAGTCCGCGCCATAGGGCTGGCCGGCCAGGAAGTTCGAACGATGGACGTTCTTGGTGTTGATCACCGCCATCATGAAGGGTGCGACCCAGGCGTCGACCGCCTCGTCATGATAGGGGACCATGCCGTTCGGCTGGGCCGGGCCCGCGAAGCCCGGGGTGAGCGCGAAGGGATCGATCATCAGCTTGAGGATCGCCGGATCCCTGGCCGCCGCGGCCATCGAGGCCTTGCCGCTGGCGAAGGTGCCGCCCGAGAAAGTGCCCTTCATTGCCCGCACCCGGCCCTTCACGCGCGGCGCCGGCTTGCCGAAACGGGCGATCGCCGCCTGCTGCACCGTCCACACGCCGAGATCGAACGGGATCGAATCGAAGCCGCAGGAAAAGACGATGCGCGCGCCGCTGGCCCTGGCGGCCGCTTCGTACTTGCGGATCATCTGGCCCATCCAGGCCGGCTCGCCGCACAGGTCGACATAGGCGGTGCCGGTCTCGACACAGGCGGCGAGCAGCGCCTCGCCATGGAGCTGATAGGGGCCGACGGTGGTGATCACCACCGTGGCGCGGGCGGCCATCGCCTTGAGGCCGGCGGGATCATCGGCATTGGCGGTGAGCAGCGGCGTGGATGCCGGCGCGCCGATCGCGTCGCGGACTTCCTGCAGCTTGGTGAGCGAGCGCCCGGCCATCGCCCATTTCGCGTCCGGATAGCGCGCCGCGAAATATTCGGCGACGAGGCGGCCGGTGAAGCCGGTGGCGCCATAGACGATGATATCGAATTCGCGGTCTGCCATCTGCCCGTTTCCTGCTCCTCGATGCTCAACCGACCGGTTGAACGATTCATTGACTCTGTTGACGCTCCCCTTCGTATGCGTGGGAGAGCCGCTGCTTGCTTATGGTCCGAAGCAACATGCCTCGGGGCGGTTGCCAGTGAAGCAGAGGAAGTCCTGCATTGGAAGAGGCGGTATGGTAATCGAGCGCCATCGGATCAGCCGTTCGTCTCGCGCAGCGCGTTCCACAGGGTCTTCACGTCGCGGTTGAGCCCGCCCAGCCGCTCGCCGGTCAGGCCCGAGCGGACAAGCAGCTCCTCGGCGAGGCAGCCGCATTCCTCGCGCATGTGGCGCCCGCGATCGGTGAGGCGCACCTGGACCTGGCGCTCGTCGCGGGGATTGCGCTCCCGCGTGACGAACCCCGCTGCCTCGAGCCGCTTCACCAGTGGCGTGACCGTGCTCGATTCGAGCGCGAGACGTTCGGCGATAGCGCCGACGGTGCGGCCGTCCTGCTCCCACAAGGCGTGAAGAACGAGATATTGCGGATAGGTGATGCCGAGCCGGTCGAGCATCGGCTTGTAGGCGCGGGTGATCGCCATGCTGGTGGCGTAGAGCGAGAAGCAGAGCTGATCGTCCAGGGGCATTGCGGCAGGCATGTTCGTCTCCTTGGCCGGGCCAATATCATCAAAATCGATATCGCGATAACGAATTCGCTGGACAAGGCCCGACTCGTGCATTAGTCGAATGATATCGCGATAAATGATATCGCAGACTTTATATCCGAGGAGATCGAGCATGTCGGTTGACGTAAAGTACAGCACCCGCGCCACGGCCACCGGCGGCCGCGACGGCGAGGCCCGCAGCGAGGACGGGCGCTTCGTCGCCAGGCTCTCGACGCCGAAGGAACTGGGCGGTGCCGGCGGCGAGGGGACCAATCCCGAGCAGCTGTTCGCGGCGGGCTATTCGGCCTGCTTCATCGGCGCGCTGAAGGTTGCGGGCATGCAGCTCAAGATCAAGGTCCCGGCCGAGACGAGCGTGACCGCGACGGTGGGCATCGGCCCGCGCGCGGCGGGCGGGTTCGGCATTGCCGCCGATCTGGAAGTCAGCCTGCCGGGCGTGGAGCGCGCCGATGCCGAGAAGCTCGTCCAGGCCGCGCACCAGATCTGCCCCTATTCGAACGCGACTCGCAACAACATCGATGTGGGCCTGACGGTCGCCTGACGTTCTGCCGTCGGCTCGCGGGATGCGGAACTCCGCATTCCTGCGGGTCGCGGCGGGATGGATGACATCCGGTATCGACCGTCGCCGTCCGGGTGCCTCCGTCCCATGAAACAAGACCTATCCAATAGCCGTCATTCCCGCGCAGGCGGGAACCCGGAGCCAGGCGCGACGCAGGCGTGGCGAAGTCCCGGCTCTCCGGACAGCGTTCGCGTGGGGGCGTCGATATCGGGTCCTACCCTGGATCCCCGCCTGCGCGGGGATGACGGGATTGGCTGAACGAGCCTTAGGTTGAGAACCCAAACAAGTATCTGATTTTCCGTCGTCATCCCCGCGCAGGCGGGGATGACGATTGAAGGAATATGAGTCCCCAACCTAGCCCTGTCCGCCCCGCTTGCGCACCAGCACGTCCTGCAGGACCAGCGCGTCGAGCGCCGTCTCGGCGAACAGCGCCACTGCTTCCTCGGGGCGCTCGACCATCGGCATGCCGCGCCGGTTGAAGCTGGTGTTGAGCAGCACCGGGATGCCGGTCTGGGCGTGGAATGCTTCGAGCAGCGCCGCGAAGCCCGGGTTCCAGCCGCGCTCCACCGTCTGGACACGGGCTGTGCCGTCCACATGGGTGACGTTGCGCAGCGTATCGCCCAGTTCGGCGCGGCTGCGGTCGACCAGGATCATGTACGGACTGTCGCGCCCGGATTCGAAGCAGCGTGCTGCATGCTCCGGCAGCACGGCGGGGGCGAAGGGGCGGAAATCCTCGCGGAACTTGATGTTGGCGTTGATATGGTCGCCCATGCCCGGCCAGCCCGGATGGGCGAGGATCGAGCGGCGGCCGAGCGCGCGGGGGCCGAATTCGCTGCCGTCCCGGAACCAGCCGACCGTCTTGCCCTGGGCGAGCAGCGCGGCGACCTGCGCGGCGAGCGCTTCGGGCCGGGTGATTTCCCAATCCTCGGGCGCATCGGCCAGGGCAGTGTCGATCGCCGCGGGGCCATAGCTACGGCCGAAACAGGTGCCGCCGTCATGCGGCACCTTGTCGCGGCCGAGCAGCTCGATCCAGCCATGATAGGCGCAGCCGAGCGCGATGCCGTTGTCGCCGGCAGCGGGCTCGACATAGAGCTGGCGGACCACCCGGTCGTCGAGCAGCCTGGCATTGGCGACGGCGTTGAGCGCGACGCCGCCGGCATAGCAGACGCGGTCCTCGGGAAAGCGGGCGAGCCGGTCGCGGAACAGCGCGGCGATCGCCGCCTCCACTTCGCGCTGTGCCCAGAAGGCGATGTCGGCATAATGCTGGAAGTCTGCGCGAAAGGCTTCGTAGCTGGAGGCCGGGCGATCGAGCGCGGCCTGCCAGGCCTCTGTGACGAAGATGCGGCCGTCGCGGACCTCGAAGGCCGGCCTGCCCACTGCGCCGGGGCGCCCATAGGGGGCCAGGCCCATCAGCTTGCCGACATCGTCGAGATTGCCGAAGACATGGTGGCTCACCGCCGAATAGAAGCCGCCGATCGAGTGGCGGGTGGCCTGCATGCGCAGGCTGCCGGCGCTGTTGTCGAGCGGGCTGAAGTCCTTGACGAGCGGCGTCATGCGGCGGCCGTCGAACCGGTAGAAACTGTCCTTCTCGCACCACATCGGCGCGTCGGCACCGGTCAGGTCGTCGGGCAGGGCGGCGCCGGCCAGGTCGGTGCACTGGGCGAGCGGGCTGCCGCAGCCGTCGACCACCAGGATCGCACAGGCATCGAACGGGCTGGTGCCGGCGGCGCTCCAGGCATGGGCGAGGTGGTGGGAGATGGTGGCGATCGGCGGATGGGCGCTGTCCGCGAACAGGCGGGGCCCCTGGAAGCGGGCGCGTGGCGGCACGTCGAAATTGGCGGACTGGACGACAAGGGCGAGATCCGCGAGGCCGATCCCCTCGGCATCCAGGCAATAGCGGATCGCCGCGCTGTCGTTGCCGCCGTCATGCTTGCGGCGGGTGAGCCGCTCCTTCTCGATGCCGACCGCGACCTTGCCGTCCTTCAGCAGCACCGCCGAGCCATTGTGCGATAGCCCCGTGCCGAGGACGTAAACCGGCTCTTCCATCGCTGCCCCAACCCCTCACCCGGCGCGAATGAAGCAGAGCGGGCGCCGCGTGGGAAGCGGGGTTCGGTCCGCAGCGGGGCTTTGCCGCGCCGGGTTCGCCTCAGGCGTCGTGGAACTGCAGCGCGGCCAGCCGGGCGTAGAGGCCGCCCCTGGCGACCAGTTCGGCATGGCTGCCGGTCTCGACGATGCGGCCTTCCTCCATCACGATGATCCGCCCGGCGGCGCGCACGGTGGCGAGGCGATGGGCGATGACGAGCGTGGTGCGGTTCTCCATCAGCCGCTCGAGCGCGTCCTGGACGAGGCGCTCGCTCTCGGCGTCGAGCGCGGAGGTCGCTTCGTCGAGCAGCAGGATCGGGGCGTCGCGCAGGAGCGCCCGGGCGATCGCCACTCGCTGGCGCTGCCCGCCCGAAAGGCGCGCGCCGCCTTCCCCGAGGAAGGTGTCCAGTCCCTGGGGCAGGTCGCGCAGGAAGTCGGCGGCGTTGGCGGCTTCGGCAGCGGCCCAGATCTGCGCGTCGGTCGCGTCCCAGGCGCCGTAGCGCAGATTGTCGCGCGCCGAGGCGCCGAAGATCACCGTCTCCTGCGGCACCATCGCCATGCGTGCGCGGACCTCGGCGGGGTCGGCGGCGCGGACGGGCACGCCGTCGACACGGACTTCGCCGGCATCGGGATCGTAGAAGCGCTGGAGCAGTTGGAAGAGCGTTGACTTGCCGGCACCCGAGGGGCCGACCACCGCCACTGTTTCGCCGGGGCGGACCTCGAGCGAGAAATCGGCGAGCGCGGCGACTTCGGGGCGGGTGGGATAGCGGAAGGTAACGCGATCGAAGGCGAGCGCGCCCCGCGGCGGCTGGGGAAGCGGCACGGGGCTGGCGGGCGCGGCGATGTCCGGCGCCTCGTGGAGCAGTTCGGCAAGGCGGCTGGCGGCGCCCGAGGCGCGCAACAGGTCGCCATAGACTTCGGTGAGCGCGCCGAACGAGCCCGTGACGAGGCCGGCGGTTAGGACGAAGGCCATGATCGAGCCGCCCGAGAGCCGGCCGGCGGCGACATCGGCCACCGCCGCCCAGACGATCAGCGTGATCGCGGTGAACAGCGAGCCGATCACCAGCGCCGTCATGATCGCGCGCAGGCCGAAGCGGCGCTTGCCCGCCTCGAAGGTGCGGGTGACGGCGCCCTGGAAACGCTCGGCCTCGCGCTGCTCCTGGCCGAATGCCTGGACGATGCGCATCGCGCCCAGCGTCTCGGCGGCGATCGCGCCGACATCGGCCACCCGGTCCTGGCTGGTGCGCGAGAATTGCCGGACGCGGCTGCCCAGCCAGACGATCGGCAGGATGGTGACCGGGATGCCGACGACCAGATAGGCGGCGATCTTGGGCGCGAGCGCGAAGAGATAGATGACGCCCCCGGCACCGGTGAGCAGGTTCCTGAGCGCGATCGAGACAGTGGAGCCGACCACCTGCTCGACGATCGCGGTGTCCGCGGTGAGGCGCGAGGCGATCTCGGAGGGGCGGTTCTCCTCGAACCATTTGGGTGGGAGGCGCAGCAGGTTGCGATGCACCGCCATGCGCAGGTCGGCGACAGTGCGCTCGGCCAGCCAGGAGACGAAATAGAAGCGGACCGCGGTGAAGGCCGCCAGCGCGACGACGACGAGCAGCAGCCCCTGGAAATAGATGCCGATCCGGCTGGTGTCCGCCCCGGCCGCGAAGCCATGGTCGACGATCTTCTGGAAGGTGCGGGGAATCAGCAGCGTCGTCAGCGATGAGCCGACCAGTGCGACGATCGCGACCAGCAGCTGGAGCGGATAGCGCCGCGTAAAGCCCCACACGACCAGGAGATTGGAGATCCTGCGCCGCTGCGGCCCATCGGACGGAGGAAGCGCGGGCGCAGGCGGGACGGGTTCGGCCATGGGCGGCGGACTAGCGCGATTGGAGGAAGAGGGGAACCGTCCTTTGCCGGGACCAGCCGCGCGAAGACTTGCAAGAATTCCGGGATGGCGGGTTAGTCGTGTGCGCAGAGGGGGTTAGCCGGATGCGGGCAGCGATTTCGTGGCTGTGGTACGGGAATGGGGCATCGTTCCGTCGCATTACGGCCTTGGCCGGCGTTGCGCCGCAGCACGGCTCGCCTATAACGCTAACATAGCCGCCGCCGTTACGGGGAGGGGACGGCGGAAGGGACGCAATGCTGTACGACGCTTATGAGATTCAGCGCTCGCTTCTCGCAGGTGCGAGCGCGCTGGCCAATTTTTCCGCAGGGCTGCTGAACAATCCGGCCAATCCGTTCGCCTATTTCGGCGGCGGACCGGTGCTCGCCTCGGCGCTTGAAGTGTTCGCCCATGCCTCCGCCCCGCGCGGCAAGCCGGAATTCGCGCTCGATCGCACGACGATCGACGGCCGGCAGGTCGAGGTCCATGAGGAAGTCGTGCTGCGCAAGCCCTTCGGCCAGCTCAAGCGCTTCGTGCGTACCAATGAAGATGGAACGGAGGTGGAAGGCGGGCCGAAGCTGCTGATCGTCGCGCCGATGTCCGGCCATTATGCCACGCTGCTGCGCGGCACGGTCGAGCGGATGCTGCCCGTGGCGGACGTCTACATCACCGACTGGCGCGACGCGAAGCTGGTGTCGCTCGCCCATGGCCGCTTCGACCTGGACGACTATATCGATTATCTGGTCGAGTTCCTCGCCTTTATCGGCAAGGACGGCGATCCGCGGCCGCATGTGCTGGCGGTGTGCCAGCCCTCGGTGCCGGCCTATGCCGCCGTCGCGGTGATGAGCGCCGACGGCCATCCGAACCGCCCGGCGACGCTCACCATGATGGGCGGCCCGATCGACACGCGCGAGGCGCCGACCGCCGTCAACACGCTCGCCACCGAGCGGCCGTTCAGCTGGTTCGAGCAGAATGTCATCGCGACCGTGCCGATGAGCTATGCCGGTGCGGGGCGGAAAGTCTATCCGGGCTTCCTGCAACTCGCGGGCTTCATGACGATGAACCTCGGCAACCACATGATCTCGCACTGGGAGATGTTCAAGCACCTCGTCCAGGGCGACGACGAGAGCGCCGAGGCGACGATGAAGTTCTACGAGGAATATCGCTCGGTCTGCGACATGACCGCGGAATTCTACCTCCAGACGATCGACACGGTGTTCCAGGCGCATGCGTTGCCCAAGGGCGAAATGACGCATCGCGGGCGCAAGGTGGATCCGGCGGCGATCCGCGACGTCGCGATCCTCGCCATCGAGGGCGAGAAGGACGACATCTCGGGCATCGGCCAGACCCGGGCGGCGCTGACCATCGCCACCGCGCTGCCCGATGCGATGAAGCACTATCATCTCGCAGAGGGCGTGGGCCATTACGGCATCTTCAACGGCTCCAAATGGCGTAACCGCATCGCGCCGATCCTGGAGCAGTGGATGGCGGCGCATCCGCGCTGAGCGCGCTGCGGCTCCCCTCCCTGGCAGGGAGGGGAATCGACTCAGTTATATTCGCTGGTCGCGACCACGCTCCAGATCAGCCAGGCGACGCCCGCCCAGATCGCCAGGATGAGCAGCACGCCGGGCCAGCTGATCGGGCGCTGCGTCTCGATCTCGGCGCGGGCGCGATGCTCGGCGAAGAGCGCGGGCGGGATCAGCTTCTCGAACAGCCATATGCCGATCGGAATGACGATCGCATCGTCGACCAGGCCGAGGACCGGAATGAAGTCCGGGATCAGGTCGATCGGCGACAGCGCATAGGCGGCGACCAGCACGCCCACCAGCTTGGCGAGCAGGGGTGTGCGCGGATCGCGCACCGCGAACCAGACGGCATGCGCTTCGGTGCGGATGCGATGTGCGAGCGAGGGGCCGGCCATGGCCCTGGGGTGGCGCCGCGAAGGCAGGTGGTCAAGCCCAACGGATTCGGGCCGGACCCGTTCGGCGGTGTCGGCCATGTTGTTCCCCTCGGGATCATGCCGAAGAAAACCGGTCAGGCGTTCCCATAGGCCGCCGCCGCGCCGATCAGCTCGAGATCGTTGCGGTTGACCAGCGCCACCGGCACTTCGGCGAGCTGGCGGCGGAACACTGCCTTGCTCTCCATCCGGCGGCGGAAGCCCGGGTCCATGAGATGGGAATGGAGGGCGCGGCTGATCGCGCCGGTGAGATAGACGCCGTCCCACGCACCGAAGGCGAGCGCGAGATCCCCGGCAAAACTGCCGAGATGCTCGACGAACATGCGCACCACCGCCGCCGCGACCGGATCGCGCGCGGTGTTGCGGGTGACGTCCTCGGGCGCGGCGAGCCTGGAGCCGCCCGACAGGGCCTCATAGGCGAGGCACAGGCCGGGCGCGCTGACCAGCGTCTCCACGTCGAGCGCATGGCCGCGCACCCGGCAGAATTCGGCGAACTTGCGCTCGTCCGCCGTCTCCGGCGCGAAGGCGATGTGCCCGGCCTCGCTCTGCACGGGGACGAGCCGCCCGCCCGCGCTGATCAATGCGGCGACGCCGAGCCCGGTGCCCGTGCCGATCACGACATAATTGCCGCCGGGCTCGACCGCGCGCGGCGGCGGACCGTGCAGCGCGGTGAAGGCGCCGGGCGGAAGCGTGGTGAGCGCCAGCGCATTGGCGGCGCATTCGTTGAGTGCGCGCGGAGGCGCGCGCAACACTGCCTCGACGCCGGATAGCGAGATGTACCAGCGACTGCCGGTCAGGTTGATCAGGTCGCCGCGTGCCGCGCCGGCCACCGCCAGCACGCTTGGCAATCGCGCATCCCGCAGGCCCAGGCCGGTCAGATAGGAGACCAGTGCGCTGGTGAAGGTGGGGTGCTCGCTGGTCGAGAAACGGCGGATGTCGCGCGGGGCGGGCCCCGCATCGCCTCCGGTCAGTCCGAATCGCACCGATTGGCGGCCGATATCGGCCACCAACGCCAAGCCTTCGCCCATCGACGCACCCCCTGTGTGGTCGGCCCCGCTTTGCGGGGTCCGGATACTGTTATCGCTAACAAGTGCCTTGAGAGCAACAAGATTGCGATTGGCAGCGTTGTCAGGGAATAAAGCGAACAAGGTCGTTCGTGCAAGCGGCATTGTTACAAGTGGATTTACAGTGTTACACGGGGAGTTACAGCGGGACTGCCCGGCGGGTTCCGGCATATCCTCCCTGCGGTTCGACAATGTTGGAGAGAGGGATGAAGCTGTTTTTCGGGATATTGCTGGCGGCGGGTCTCGGGCAGATCGCGCCGGCCCTCGCGCAGACCGCCGCGCCGTCGCCGCTGCTGGGCAGCTGGGCGGTCGATCTCGAGCGCCTGCCAATACCGCCCGAGGCGCGGCCGAAAAGCGTGACGATCAGCTATGCCGATGTGGGCGGCGGCAAGTGGCGGACCAATGTCGACATCGTGGGCAAGGATTATGAGAACCACACCGCCGGCACCTACACGCCCGACGGCACGCCCTATGTCGTGGAGGGCAGTCCCGAGGCGGACATCGCCGCGGTGCAGCTGCCGGCGCCCAACGTGCTGGTGATGGTGCTGGGCAAGGGCGGCATCCCCGCCTCGACCCGGATCTATACCGTCGCGCCGGACGGGAAGACGATGATCGAGACCGCCGGCTATATCGGCGAAGGCGGCAAGCCGGTGATGCGGACGAACTATTTCAAGCGGATCCGGTAGACATATCCATTACGGGGCAGTCTCGCCGCACGCGATCGCTCAGGATGTAGGGTTGCCGTGGCGGCAATCCCGCCGCCGCACCAACGGAGACAGCACAATGAGCCTTGCAGGCTTGTGTCTGATCCTTGCAGCGCTGTTCGCGTTCGCGACCCTGATCCTCAAGGTCGTGGAAGTGGCGCGCTCCAAGTAAGCACGACGGGAGGGGCTCGGCCTGCCAGCCGGGCCCCGAACGATTTGGGCCCCGGTCGCTGCCACGACCGAGGCCCATATCAACGGGACAAGCCCAATGAGTCTTGCGAGACCCTTGTAATCCCGCAGGCGTCAATTTTCAATGACTCTGCTCACAGCACCTCGAACAGCCCGGCCGCGCCCATGCCGCCGCCGATGCACATCGTCACGACGACATATTTGGCGCCGCGGCGCTTGCCTTCGATCAGCGCATGGCCGGTCATGCGGGCGCCGCTCATGCCATAGGGGTGGCCGATCGAGATCGCGCCGCCGTTCACGTTGAGCAGCTCGCTCGGAATGCCGAGCTGGTCCTGGCAATAGAGCACCTGCACCGCGAAAGCCTCGTTCAGCTCCCACAGGCCGATATCGTCCATCTTGAGGTTGTAGCGCTCGAGCAGCTTCGGGATCGCGAAGACCGGGCCGATGCCCATCTCGTCCGGCTTGGTGCCGGCGACGGCCATGCCGACATAGCGCCCAAGCGGTTGCAGGCCACGCTTCTCCGCGACCTTCTCCTCCATCAGCACGCTGGCCGACGAACCGTCGGACAGCTGCGAGGCGTTGCCGGCGGTGACGGTGCCGTTCGGCAGCACCGGCTGGAGCGAAGCCAGGCCCTCGGCGGTCGTCTCGGGGCGATTGCCCTCGTCCTTGGCGAGGGTGATCTCCTTCTGGGAGACTTCCTTGGTCTCCTTGTTGACGACGTTCATCGTCGCGGTGACCGGCACGATCTCGTCGTCGAACTTGCCCGCGGCCTGGGCAGCGGCGGTGCGCTGCTGCGACTGGAGGGCATAGGCGTCGCAACGGTCGCGGCCAATGCCGTAGCGGGCGGCGACGACTTCGGCGGTCTGCAGCATCGGCATGTAGATGTCGCCGTGCATCGCGAGCAACTCGCGATCGGGCTCGACGCGCATTGCCGGGGTCTGGACCAGGCTGATGGATTCGACGCCGCCGCCAATGGCAATGTCCATGTTGTCGACGATGATTTCCTTGGCGGCCGTGGCGATCGCCATCAGGCCCGAGGCGCACTGGCGATCGACCGACATGCCGGCGACGGTGACGGGCAGGCCGGCACGCAGCAGTGCGGTGCGGGCGATGTTGCCGGCGGTGCTGCCCTGCTGGAGCGCGGCACCGAACACGACGTCCTGCACTTCCGCCGGATCGATCCCGGCGCGCTCGACCGCGGCCTTGATCGAATGGGCGCCGAGCGTCGGCGCCGGCGTAGCGTTGAACGCGCCGCGATAGGCGCGGCCGATGCCGGTGCGGGCGGTGGAGACGATGACTGCGGAGCGAGACATGGGATTTTCCTTCTCTTGGACTTCTCAGACGTAGATGAGCGCGATCCACTCGGCGATCAGCGCGGGCTTTTGCTCGCCCTCGATCTCGAGGGTATATTCCTGGACCTGTTCCCATATGCCGGGCTTGCGCTCGGTGAAGTTCAGCAGCTTGAAACGGCCGCGGACGCGCTTGCCCGAACGTACCGGTTGCAGGAAGCGGACCTTGTTGCCGCCATAGTTCACGCCCATCTTCGCGCCTGCAATCGCCGGCGCATCGGTGCGGGCGGCCAGCATCGGCATCAGCGAGAGCGACAGGAAGCCGTGCGCGATCGTGCCGCCGAACGGCGTCTGGGCGGCGCGGACGGGATCGACATGGATGAACTGGTGGTCGCCGGTCGCCTCGGCGAACTGGTCGATCATCGCCTGGGTGACTTCCACCCAGTCGGAGATGCGCTCGGTGCCGATGCTTTCGGCCATTTGCTGCACCGTGATCATAGCCAAGATAGCGGTCCTCTCCCCAATTCCGCGCTCATCTAGGGGCGGGGTGGGGCTTCCCGCAAGCCTCGGCCGACCGGAAATTTGAAAGATGGGGCTGACGTAGCGTCGGCTGGAGGCAGGGGCTGCGGGTACGGCACGGGTTTTCCGAACCCGATATTCGAAAATGGCCGGCGACTCAGGCGGGGCCGCCGGCGAGCGGCTTGTTGCCGCGCTTCTCCAGATCGGCGAGCAGCACTTCGATCGCCCAGGTGCAGGCAGCGGCCGCCTCGGCGCCGTCCATGTCCCATTGGTCGCGCATCTCGCGCCAGGCGAAGCCGCTGCCCAGATATTGGAACATCGCGATCGCGCGGGTGCGATCGGGCTCGGCGAGCGCCTCGACCCGGGGGGTGAGCATCGCGCGAAAGGCGGCGACGCGTTCCTCCTTCATCACGTTGCGGATCGCGCGGCCCTCGGCGCTGGCCATCACCACCGTCATCGCGTCTGCCTTGTCGTCGAAATTGGCGAAGCGCGAAGCGACGCCGCCGACGAATTCGTCGAGGGTCTTCGATATGCCGCCGGCGGGGCCGATGCGCGCCCAGGCCGCCGCGCGCAGCGCCGCCTGATCCGGACAATAGCGATAGACGGTGCGGCGCGAAATGCCCGCGCGTTTCGCGACCAGATCATGGTTGAGCCGGTCCCCCTCTGCCATCAGCGCCAGGATCGCATCGTCGATCTTCGCGCGGGTGTGGGCATTGTCGGGGCCTTCGGGCCTGGCCGGATCGGCGAGCAGGAAATTCCGTTTGGACATGCCGATCCCATAGCTGCGGCACAAAAAGTGTCAAATACGCATTGACACAAATTGTGCCATGCGTATTGTGTAGATAATACACGGTTTCCAGGGAGTGTGCAGATGTTGTTCCATGTTTCGATCGACGCGGACGATCCGCGGCATGTCGCCGCAGTGATCGCCGAGCTGTGGGGCGGAGTGGCGCTGCCCTTTCCGCCGGTGATCGCGGGCAGCTGGATGGCGATGGCGGGCGACGACCGCCGCACCACGGTGGAAGTCTATCCGCGGGGCACCGAACTGGTGGAGGCCGAGGGCGATGCCGATGCGGTGGGCGTGATCGGCGGCAACGGCGCACGCTCGGCCACGCATCTCGCCATCGCGACGGACAAGGGCGTGGAGGATGTGCTGGCGCTGGCCAAGCGCGAAGGCTGGCCGGTCAAATATCGCAAGCGCGGCGGCGTGTTCGGCGTGCTCGAGCTGTGGGTCGAGGGCAGCCGGATGATCGAAGTGCTGACGCCCGAGATGCAGGCCGAATACCGGGCCGGGCTGACCGTGGAGAATTGGCGGGGCTTTCTGAGTGCGGCCGGGATGGCGCCTGCCGCCTGAGCGCTCAGCCGCCGCTGTTGGCGTGGAGGATGTTGCCGTCCGGATCCTTGAACCAGATGGCGCGGAAGCCGCCGAGGATGTGGACGCCGTCCTCCACCCGGTCGAAGCCGTCGGGATATTCCTCCAGCTTCACGCCCTTCCCGCGCAGGGCGGCGGCGATCGCTTCCAGGTCGTCATGCACATCGAAGACCACGGCATTGGCCTGGTTGGTGCCGGCAAAGGCGCTGCGATAGACGTTGAGCAGCGTGGCACCGGTGCGCAGCACGAAGACCTCGCCATGATCGGCGGCGAGCGGCAGGCCGAGCGTCCCGGTGTAGAAGGCCTTGGCGATGGCGATGTCCCGGCAGGGGAGGATCGCGTGGCTGCTATGGTCCTTGAGCATGGTTTCCACTCCGGATTCAGGCCTTGGCCTCCTGCGGATAGGGCAGGACGAACTTGCCGTCGGGCGCGGCGGTGTAGCTGGTCTGGGTCGGATAGGGGATCGAGATCCCCTCGGCGGCGAACTTGCGCAGGATCGCGAACATGATCCTGTCGCGCACGATCTGGGCATGGGGCACGTCGTCGCCCTCGACGTCGAACTCGATCACGAAGTCGATCGAGCTGGCGCCGAAGCCCTCGGTGCTGGCGCGAGAAAGCGTGCCGCCGGCTTCCTCGACGATCGTCTTGAGCATCGCCGGCAGCGCCTCGAGCTTCTCGACCGGCGTTTCATAGGCGACGCCGATGGGCAGCCTGGTGCGGGTGTGATGGCGCAGCGACAGGTTCTCGATCAGCTTGTCGAGCAGCTGCTTGTTCGAGAAGATCAGCTCCTCGCCGACGAACGAGCGGATGCGGGTGCTCATCAGGCCGATCGACTGGACGGTGCCGCTGTTCTTGTCGAAGCGGATCTTGTCGCCGACGCGGAAGGGGCGATCGAACAATATCGTCAGCGCGGCGAACAGGTTGGCGAAGATGCCCTGCGCGGCGAGACCGATGGCGATGCCGCCGACGCCGAGACCGGCGATCAGGCCGGTGACGTTTACGCCGAGATTGCCGAGCACCATCACCGTTGCAATTGCGAAGAGCACCACGGTGATCAGGATGCGGATGATGCCGAGCGCGCTGGCGAGGCTCGAGCCGGGATAATTGTCGGCGCTCGTCCTGTTCTCGATCGCACCGAAGATCAGTTCGCGCAGCCAGATCGCGCATTGGAACACCGCCGAGATGGTGAAGAGGAACTCGACCGTCGTCTCCACCATGCGCGGCGGGCCGGCATAGCCGGTTACCAGCCGGATCGACGCCATCAGGATGAAGAAATTGCCGGTCTTGGCGACGGCGCGGCCGATGATCGCATACCAGTTGGCGACGCCCTCGCCCTTCTTGCACAGGCGCGCGCCCCAGCCCTTTATCGCCTGGAGCAGGAAGAACACCGCAATGGCGATGCCGGTGGCGATCAGGATCTGGAGCCAGTGCGACTGCGCCCATGTCCAGCTGTCGTCGGCGAAGGTCTGTGCCTGGATCTGAAGGTCCTCGCTCTGCGGGAATCCGGTGGCGGTGCGATTGGTGGTCATGCGGCCTTTCGGGGCTGTTGGTGCGCGGCGAGACCTTCGAGGAAGGCGATCAGGCCGCGTTCGTAACGATTGAGCCAGCGCGTCGCGCGGGGCAAGCGAAGTTCGGCATGCCAGCCCGCCTGGGCCTCGCGATCCCTGGCGAGATCGACCAGGGCGGGGTGGACATAGGCTTTGCGGGCGATGGCGGGGGTGTTGCCCAGCGCCTCGGTCACCGGCGCGAGCATCGCCTTGAGGCCGAGATGCCCGTCCGCGCCGGCCAGCGCGCGGAAAGCGAGCACGCTCGCGCCCCAGGTGCGGAAATGTTTGGCGGTGAAATCCTCCGCCATGGCCTCGCGGATATAGGCGTTGACGTCGGTCGAAGTGACCGGGTGCGCTTCGCCCGCATCGTCGAGCCAGCGGAACAGATGCTGCCCGGGCAGGTCCTGGCATCTCCTGACGAAGCGGCTGAGCGAGCCGTCGGTGATCGTCAGCACGCGCAGCCTGCCCGATTTGGCGCGGAACTGGAGGCGGAGCGTCTGGCCCTTCACCCGGGCGTGGCGCTTGCGCAGGGTGGTGGCGCCGAAGCTCTTGTTCGCCTGGGCATATTGCTCGTTGCCGACGCGGATGCTGCCGAGATCGAGCAGGCGGACCACGGCGGCGACGGCCTTTTCCTTGCACAGGCCGCGCCGGCGGAGATCGTGCGCCACCCTGGCGCGGAGTTTCGCCAGATGCTCGCCGAAATCGGCGCAGCGATCATATTTGGCCGCTTCCTGCGCTTCGCGGAACGCCGGATGGTAGCGATATTGCTTGCGGCCCCTTTCGTCCTGGCCGGTCGCCTGGATATGGCCGCGCGGATCGGGGCAGAACCAGGCGTTCGCATAGGCCGGGGGCAGGCCGATCCCGTTCAGCCGGTCGATCGCGTCGCGATCGGCGATGCGCCGGCCGTCCGCATCCCAATAGCCCCAGCCGCGGCGCACCTTGCGCCGGGTGATGCCGGGCTGCTGGTCGTCGACATAGACGATGTCGGCGCTGGAACTCGTTCCGGACAAGGGGCCTCCTCGCAATGCCCCGGTCAATGCGCGGCCTTTCGCTTCGTTCCGGACGCAGGCTAGGGCAGGGCGCGTTTCGGCGTGCCCCCGGGGAGCCTGGCGGCATTCACCCAGCGCTGCGCCGGGCGCTCGACCAGGTGATACAGCGCGACCGAGGCGAGCAGCACCAGCAGCAGGAAGCCGCCGAGCAGGGGCCAGGACAGGGCATGTTCGTTCTCGACAAAGGCAAGCTTGAAGGCGAACCAGAGGAGATAGTGGGAAAGATAGGTCGCGTAGCTGATCTCGCCCAGATAATGGATCCAGCGCGCTTCGAGTGGATTGCCGCGGCGCGCGGCAGTGAGCCCCAACGCCAGCAGCAGGGCGGCGAAGGCGGCGGGCGCCGCAAAGGTCTCGGGCAGGCCCAGTGCCCAGCCGGTGCCCAGGGCGAGCGCGAGCCCGAAGCTGGCCAGCGCGGGGATGCGCCAATGGTCGCGCCAGCGCAGCCACAGCGCAGCGATCGCGGTGCCGGCGGCGAACTCGATCAGGCACCGGACCAGGCCGATGCTGGTGATCTCCTGGCCGAGCGCCCAGGCGCCGCGGCTGGCGAATATCCCGTGGAGCATGCCGAGCAGCGCAGCGATGGCGGCGATCACCGCCCAGCTCGGCACGCGCCGCCAGTCGATCGCGAGGGCGAGCAGCGGGAACAGCAGATAGGCGGCGAATTCGCACGAGATCGACCAGGCGGGGATGTTCCAGGTGATGTCCTCGGTGAAACCCCAATTCTGGAGCAGCAGCAGGTGAAGCGGCAGCTCGTGCCAGGGAAAGTCGGCGCTGGCCCGGCCGGTGAGCTGGAGCGCGGCGGCAAGCGCTACGCCGAAGGCAAGCATCACGAGATGGAGCGGCCATACCCGGGCGACACGGCGCCGCAGAAAGCCCGGCACCGCGGCCAGTCCGCCGGCGCGGATGCGCTCGCTCCAGGTCATCCAGATGACGAAGCCCGAGAGCAGGAAGAAGAAGTCCACCGCCAGATAGCCCTTGGCGAGCAGGTGCATCTCCGGATCGGGCAGGCCCAATGCGAAGCGGATATGGAAGAACACGACGAACCAGGCCGCGATGCCGCGGACGCTGGTCAGCGCCATGAGCTCCCCCCTGGCTCGTTCCCCCCTGGCTTGCTCACCCGTCATGCCAGCGCCGGTCTTGCCTTGCGCAGCGGCCGCCAGCTCGCTTCCTCGCGCTTGCGGGCCATATAGGTGTCGAGCCCGATCTGGGCGCCGATCAGCATGTAGACGAAGGGCTGGAAGGCGATGGCGATGAAGGTGGCGCCGAGCATGTAGACGATGTGCGCCGTCTGCAGCGCCGAAGCGAGCGGGGCGACCCATTCCTGGCCGGGCTCGGGCTGCTTGTACCGCTGGCGCAGCACTTCCATGCGGAAGATGCCGAGCAGGTTGATCGTCAGCCACAGCGCCAGGCCGGGATAGCCCTGCTCGCCGAGCATCTCGAAATAGGCGCTGTGATAGGCGCGGGCCTTGTCCACCTCGAGGCTGCGGTCGACGGTCGCCTGGCCGGTGCCGTCGCTCTCCACCGCCACCTTCTCGTAGCGGATATGGTTCTGGCGATAGGCTTCGAACCCGCCGCCCATCGGATGGGTCTTGGCATAGTCCATGGTCCATTGCCACACGGCAAGGCGCGTGGAGGCCGAAGCGTCCGCCTTGTAGGTCTTGATCGTGCCCATGCGCTCGGTGAAGGCCGAGGGCAGGAATGGCACGGCGGCGAGGCCGAGACAGCCCAGCGCAGCCAGATAGACGAACTTGCGCTTGGTATCGCGCAGCATCAGCAGCGCGACCAGGCCGATGCAGAGCAGGCCGGTGCGCGTCGAGGTGCCGATCGGGATCAGCAGACAGGCGAAGATCAGCGCGATGCAGAAGGCCTTCACTTTCCAGTCGGGCGGGAAGATCGTGCCGAAGCGCATGAACCACACGATCAGCGGGACGATCGCGATCGCCACCGTGGAGATGGTCGAGCCTTCGTACAGGCCCGAATTATTGGCGACCATCAGGTTGAGCTCGCCATAGCCGCCGCCCGAGCCGAGCGTCTTGATCCCGCCGACGATGATGATCGAGGCGGCGGACAGGATCATGAAGAGTAGCAGGCTCTCGATGCGCAGCTTGGTGCGCAGGGTGAGCGGCAGGAAGGCGGCGAAGGCGAGCGCCTTCCACACCCAGTCCCATTTGTCCAAGGCCTCGACTTTGAAGTCGGCATTCTTGGTCGTGTAGAAGCAATAGGCGAGCAGGAGGACGATCATCAGCTGGCGCGGGGCGACCCGCACGTCCCGCTTGTCGTCGATTGCCAGCCAGCCGAGCACCGACAGGCCCACTGCGATCAGCGAGATCGGCACCGAATTGAGCAGGAGATAGGTGAGCCGCTGCGGTGAGACGATGTCGATATAGGCATAGACCAGCACGAAGATGAACGGCTTGCGGAAGCCCATCCCGAAAAAGGCCAGCAGGAAGGCGACGAAGACGAGATCACGCACCGGGCTTGCCCCATCGGCTGGGCTTGGCCTTGGACGGCTGGTCGCCGGGGCCGGGTTCGTGGTCGAGATCGGGGCGGCGCAGCAGCAGGAAGGCCGCGAGCAGCATCAGCCCGTGCGAGATCGCGAGCGATAGATTGTCGATCATGGGCCTGTCGGCGCTCCTGCTTGTCGGGCCGGTGTAGCGGGATGCGGTTGACGCGGCGTTAAGTGCTCGCATGGCATGGGATCCTCCATGCGGATCCTCCACATCCTCGATCATGGCTTGCCGCTCCACAGCGGTTATACATTTCGCACGCGCGCGATCCTGAAGGCGCAGATGGCGCGCGGCTGGGACGTCGCCGCGGTGACCAGCCCGCGCCATGGCAAGTTCGACACCGACGAGGAGACGATCGACGGCATCCGCTTCTATCGGACGCCGCGAGTCAATTCCGGGCCGCCGGTGATCGGTGAACTGCGCGAGGTCGCCGCATTCGCGCGGCGGATCGAAGCGGTGGCGCGCCAGTGGCGGCCCGATGTGCTGCACGCCCATTCGCCGGTGCTGGGCGCGATGGCGGCGCAGCGGGTGGCGGACCGGCTCGGCTTGCCGCTGGTCTACGAGATCCGCGCCTTCTGGGAAGACGCGGCCGTGGGCAATGGCACGGGGATCGAGGGCAGCTGGAAATACCGGGCGACGCGCTGGCTGGAGACGCGCGCGGTGCGCCGGGCCGATGCAGTGGCGGTGATCTGCGAGGGGCTGAAGAACGACCTGGTCGCCCGGGGCGGAATCGATCCGGACAAGATCATGATCTCGCCCAACGGCGTCGATCTGGGCCTGTTCGGCGAGCCGCTGCCATATGATACGGCACTGGCCGCCGAGCTGGGGATCCAGGGCGCCGAGACGATCGGCTTCATCGGTAGCTTCTACGATTATGAAGGCCTGGACGTGCTGATCGAGGCAATGCCGGCGCTGGTCGCCGCGCGGCCGAAGATGCATCTGGTGCTCGTCGGCGGCGGGCCGTGCGATGCGGCGCTGACGGCGCAGGCGGCGGCATCACCCGTCGCCGATCGCATCCATTTCGTCGGCCGGGTGCCGCACCAGCAGGTCGAGCGTTACTATAGCGTGATCGACGTGCTGGTCTATCCGCGCAAGCATATGCGCCTCACCGACCTGGTGACCCCGCTGAAGCCGCTCGAGGCGATGGCGCAGCGCCGGCTGGTCGCGGCATCGGACGTGGGCGGGCATCGCGAACTGATCCGCGACGGCGATACCGGGACCCTGTTCAGGCCGGACGACCCCGGGGCGCTCGCGGATGCCGTGGCGCGGCTGTTCGCCGAGCGCCACGGATGGGACGCGCGGCGGGAGCGCGGCCGGGCGTTTGTCGAGGCGGAGCGCAACTGGGCAACCAATGTCGGCCGTTATGACTCCGTTTACCAAAGACTCGCCAAAGTCGGGGCCATGGAAGACTCGTGGTCGCACACGCCCATGGTGAGCGCATGAACCTGCCGCTGGCGCCTTTGATCGCCGCGGTTGCGGGAGGGCTCGCTGCGCTCGGCGTGGCGATGATCCCCGTGCCCGCGCTCGAGGCGCTGGTGATGGATTCCGGGCTTCCTTCGATTCTCGCCGGGGCCGAGCCACCGCTGGGCGCCACTGCCCGGCTCGCGGTGGCACTGGGCACGGGGGTGTTCGTCGGCGCCTTCATGTGGCTCTCGGCCTTCATCCTGCTCGGCTCGCGCGGGCTGACCATCGGCGAGGTGGAGGACATCGCGGCCGATTCGGAAGCGGTGCCGCTGCCGGTGCTCCGCCGCGCCGATGCGCATCCCGACGCGCCGCCGCGCCCGCCGCTGCTCGCCACGCGCGACCTGGGCCGGCCGTTCCTCGAGATCCGCGCCGCCGCGCCCGCACCCGTCGAACCCGAGGACGAGCATATCGATTTCGACGCGATCTTCCCGCCGCGCGCCATCACACCTCCAAAGGCCCCCGAGCCAGCCGCCCCCGAGC
>NZ_SCMK01000015.1 GCF_005503355.1 Sphingomonas sp. 1F27F7B | reverse complement strand
CCCCGTGCCGGGTTCACCCCGCCGCGGTGCCACGCCGCGAATCTCCCGCCCTATGCCTGGCGCGCAGTGGACCCCGGAACCAGTCGGCGATCATCCCCTTCAGACAGGGATGACGGGGTTTGCTGAACGAATCCCGCTCTAATGCGCGGCGGCGCGCGAGAAGAGGTTCATCACCAGCACGCCGGCGATGATCAGCGCCATGCCGAGCAGGGCGGGCAGGTCGAGCTTCTGCCCCTGGAACGCCCAGGCGATCGCCGCGATCAGCACGATGCCGACGCCCGACCAGATGGCATAGGCGACGCCGGTGGGAATCTCGCGCAGGGTGAGCGAGAGGAAATAGAAGGCGACCGCATAGCCAAGGATCGTGATCGCCGAGGGGACGAGCCGGGTGAAACCCTCGGACTGCTTCATGAACGAAGTCGCAGTGACTTCCGCGACGATCGCGACGGCGAGGTTCAGATAACGCATGGCGGCCAGGCAAGCAGGCCGCGCCGCCTTTGGCAAGCCGGCCCGCTCTCGCCGCTCAATCGTGCGTCTGCACTTCCCAGGTGGCGTGCAGCACGGTGCGGGTCTTGGCGAGGTGCGCGACGATCGCGTCGAGATCGGCATCGACCGCCCCGGTGCTGACCAGCGTCGCCCGGATCTCGACCAGATCCTCGGACCGCTCGCTGATCTCGGTATCGGCCACGGGATAGCGCATCAGCTCCAGGTGATCGACAAGCGTGTCGCGCAGCGCCGAGGCGTTGGCCGGATCGGCAGTGAGCGTGACCGAATAGGTCGCCTCCAGCGTGCCGCCGGCCAGCGGGATGCGGTTAATCGCGTTCACCAGCGGCCGCAGCAGCGTGTTGCCGACGACCACGAAGATGGTGAGCGTCGCGGCTTCGGCCGCCATGTCGGTGCCGGCACAGGCGCCCACCGCCGCGGAGCACCAGAGCGTGGCGGCGGTGTTGAGGCCGCGGACGTTCATGCCCTCCTTCATGATCACGCCTGCGCCCAGGAAACCGATCCCCGAGACGGTGTAGGAGATCACGCGCACCGCCTCGACATCACCCGCCAGCTTCTGGGCGAGATCCACGAACGCCGCCGCGCCGAGCGCGACCAGCGCATTGGTGCGCAGCCCCGCGGTGCGCTGGCGATATTGCCGCTCGGCGCCGATCAGCGCGCCCAGCACCAGCGCGAGCGCGTAGCTGACCAGGCTGTCCAGATAGGAGGCGAGATGGAAGGTGTGCAGGAAATGCATGACGCCCCGGATCCCCGCTCGATCAGCGCGCCAGCATCGGGCCGAGCGGCTTGCCGGCGAAGATGTGGACATGGAGGTGCGGCACCTCCTGATGTGCGTCGAAGCCGGTATTGGCGAGCAGGCGATAGCCCGGTTCCACGAATCCCGCCTCGCGCGCGACATGGCCGATCGCGCGGATGAAGCCGGCGATCTCCGCCTCGCTCGCCCGGGCGGAGAAATCGTCCCACGAGACATAGGCGCCCGTGGGAATCACCAGGATGTGATGCGGCGCCTGCGGATTGATGTCGTGAAAGGCCAGGGCATGCGCGTCCTCATAGACTTTCCTCGACGGAATCTCGCCGCGCAGGATCTTCGCGAAGATGTTCTGGTCGTCATAGGGCCGCGTGGCGTCGATGGGCATGGGCTGCTCCTTTGCACCGCTCCATACCAGAGCATCATCGCGGCGGAAGCCGGGATATCACGCGACGGCGCGGTGCGGCTGCATTGGGCGATGTCCCGCCAGGAGGAACATCCGTCTCCCGCCATCCCCGCGCCGACGGCGGACGACGGATGAGTCGATGACCGCGGCGCGGCCGGCGCGCGGTCGCGGCATGCGGATCGTCGTGCCTTCCCTGACGCCCGGGCCCCTTCCTTCCGGGAGGGGCGGATACGAAAAGGCCCGGCAGTGCCGGGCCCTTCCATTCCAGGACGGCGAAGCGATCAGCCCGCGTCGGGGGTCTCGTTCTTGCTTTCGGCGATCAGGTCGCTGAGGTCGAGATCGAGCGACGGCTTGAAATTCTCGTCGAGGTCGTGCGGCGCGCCGCCCGAATAGATGAAGCCGTTGACCGGATAGACCGAGGTGCCGAGCCCGCCCATCGGCGCGAACCACACCTTCACTTCGCTCCAGTCGCCCTCGGGCGAGACGTCGACGGCGCGGACGTTGCGCTCGATGCCGCCGGCGCGCGACCAGTTGGCATGGGTGAGCAGCACTTCACGGTCGCTGATCACCTGGCTGACCATCGCGACATGGCCGAGCGGCATGCGCGCGGTGCGCTGGAACGACATGACCGAGCCGATCTTCGGGGTCTCGCCGCGCTGATAGCGACCAGCGGCCTGCGACCACCAGGTCCAGGCATTGCCGTGAATGTTCACGCCGGAGATCTCGCGGGCATAGGGCGCGCACTGCCAGAAGGTACGGCCCTTGGCCGAAGCCGCCTGGGGGGCGGCCATCATCAGGGTGCAAACAGCCATCAACGCGAAACGCGCTGCGAAAACACGGAAATTCATGGACCCCCCGGTCAGGAAGCAGTCTGATGAACAGCGACTGACCAGATCATAGGACGGAAGTATAGGCCCGCGGCCGGCCGATGGGACGAACCGTTGCGCCGAGTCGATGACTTGCGGATTCGCGTGCCCCGGCAGGGAACCATGGCCGCCGGCACGCCACCGAAGCGAGTGGGGCGCCCGCCCGGCCTACGTGCGAACCCGGACCCGGATACGTCCCGGATGGGCAATTTCCCGGTGCAAACCCATCAGTATTCGAGGTTTTCCACAAGCGGGACTTCGGTTCATCGCATCCATGTTGCGCCGCGGAATCAGTTGGGTTCCTATAATGAACGGGGGACGACGACTGGTTCAGCGGCTCGTTAACCATATTGCCGCAGTATCGGTCTCGGAGGGTCACGATCTGGGGTGGGAGTACGGAGCTATGGGAGCAAGGGCGAAACCGGCGGAAGGCGCGATGACGCTGGCCGAAATGAAGGAATTTGCGGGTTTCAGCGCGGCGACGCAGCGCTATGTGCGCCGCTCGCTCGACATCGGGCTGGAGCGCGACGACGCGATGGCGCGCTGGTCGCGCGACGTGGTCGAGGCCGCCAGCATCCGCGCCCAGGCGCATGTCTATGAGCGCCTCCACGAAGTCCGCGCGCTGATGCCCGACGACAGCGATTTCGACTCCATCGAGCCGTTCATGTCGCCGCTCGTCGCCATCGCCGCCTTCGACCTGAGCCAGGGCCGCCTCACCGGCTTCTCGAGCTTCCGCTTCCTCTACGAGCGGCTGGTCGGCGCCGAAGTGCGCCCCTGGCTGCCTTCGGCCTTTTGCGCCGCGGCGGCGCTGCCGCACCTCCATCCGGAGCTGCGCCGCAAGCTGCTCCAGTCGATCAGCGAAGCCGCCGCCACTGCCTCGGGCTGGTCGAACCGCCAGCCGAGCTTCTATCCGGCCTGGGTGGAGAAGGTCGACACCGCGTCGCTCTCGCACTGAATGCCGCGCGGGCTTGCCTATCGGCAGGCCCGCCACCCCAGTTCCCCCCGCTTCGCTTCGTCGAGGTGCAGGTGATCGCGGTGCGCCGCATTGTAATCCGGCGAGAGCACCGTCGAGAACAGCCGGCACGCCCCGGTGCGCACCTCCCGCAGAAAGGCGGCCTTCTCGCCGCCCGCCTCCCAATCCTCCAGCACGCCGATCCGCGTCCCGTCCGCCAGGCGGAAGGCGGCGATGTCGATCGCGTCGGCCGTCGCATGCTCGCTCCAGTCGCCGGCGCTGCGGCCGTACATGCGCCGGCACGAATAGCTGCCGAGATGCTCGATCCGCGCGACCGCCACGCCGAAATGCTTCTGCGCGGCCGGCTGGACGACCTCCCATTCCCACAGCGACAGCGCCGCCGCCACCGGACAGGAAATGCCGGGATTGGCTGGTGCGAAGGCAATTGCGCGCGATCCGCCGGGAGCGAAGCGCACCCCGTCGGCATAGCCGCATTGCGGTTCCGCGCCGGAAATCCTGGGCAGCACCGCATAGCGCACGCCCGCCGCGCGCAGCAGCGCCCGGCACTCGGCATAGTCGTCGGTCAGTCCGGCGAGCTTGCGGCCGGTGAAGATGCCGATCGGCTGGCCGAGGTCGAGCCGGGTCCAGGGCAGGTCCTGCGGCCGGTTGCGCAGCGTCGCCCAGGCCAGGAACCCGCCGCCGATCAGCAGGGCGAGCAGGATCACGGCCGTCGCGGCGCGGCGCACCTTCCTCACATGCGGATCGCCTGGTCGAGCGGCTGGGTGGTGATCGGGTAGCCGAGATCGTCGGGGATGCAGAGGTGGCGCTCGCCGCCGCGCTCTTCGATCCAGGGCGTCACGGTGCGGATCGGATGCGCGCGGGCATCGGCGACGGCATTGTCGAACCGGGCGAACAGCGCCAGCCGATCGAGATTGCGGCGCGTGGGGAAGATGATGTGCGCCTCGCCCCGGTCGGCCGCGTCGAGCACCGCGCGGGCGCTCGCCCAGAAGACGCGGACATTCTCGTTGCCGTCGACCTGCGGCTCGGCGCCTTCCGGCGCGCGGGCGAGATAGAAGCGCGTGTCGAACACCTTGTGGTGCACGCCGCGGGGCAGCCAGCGCGCAAAGGGCACCAATCGGTCCAGCGCAAGCGCGGCGCCGGCTTCGTCGAGCAGTTCGCCCATCGGCTCGCCGGCATAGAGCCGCTCGCGCAGCGCGATCATGTCGCCGGCGGGATAGAGGCCCACCGCGACGCCGGCTTCCTCCAGCGTCTCGCGGATCGCGGCGATGCGCGCGGCATTCTCCTCGACGTCGCCCGCATGGCGCCCGGCCAGGACAAAGTCGCCCGGATCGACGCGGCCGCCGGGAAAGACCAGCGCGCCGCCCGCGAACGACATCGCGGCCGCGCGCTCGACCATCAGCAGCTCGGGCGGCCCGTCGGGCACGTCGCGCATCACGATCACGGTCGCGGCGGGAATCGCCTGTTCGTCTGCCATGGAGGGGGGTTTAGGTCGTGCAGGAGGGGATGGACACCCAATTCCTCCCCGCGCTCGCCGGAACCTGCCTCGCCAGGGACAGGGCTCGATGAACCGCCCCCATCATCCCCGCTATCCCTCCGTCATCCCCGCGCAGGCGGGGATCCAGGGCCAAGGGTGGGGTGCGTGCGGCAGGTCCAGCCCTCTCCGGAGAGCGTTCGCGTGATGGCATCCATATCCCGCATTACCCTGGATCCCCGCCTGCGCGGGGATGACGGTGGAGGGCGGGGGCGAGGAGAACCGTGGAGAACCGTGGAGAACCGGAGATAACGGCGGAGAGCCGGGATGACGGAACCGGATCGGGCCCGCCTCACCAGCCCGCCATCTTCAGCCGCACTTTCGCGACCATGTCGGACGAGGTGACGAACAGCGTCCGCCCGTCCTCGCCGAAGCAGCAATTCGCCGCCGCCTTGCCGGTCGCGATCAGCCCCAGCTTCCTGCCGTCGGGCGCGATGACGTGGATCCCGCCTGGCCCGCTGGCGAACAGATGGCCGCTTCTCGCCACCTTCATCCCGTCGGGCAGGCCCGGCAGCTTGCGCGCCACCTCCGCCGCAAAGTCGACGAACGGCGCCAGCACGCCCTTCGCCGAACCATCCGCCGCCAGCGCGCAGCTGAAGATCCGCGCCTCTTCCGGATCGGACTGGCTGACATAGAGCCGGTCGAGCCCCGGCGAGACGGCGATGCCGTTGGGGCGCTTCAGCCGCCGCTCGATCACGTGCAGGCCGGTGCCGTCGGGATTGACGCGATAGACGCCGTTGAAATCGAGCTGCTTGAGCGGCGAGGCATCGCCTTCGGCCAGGCCATAGGGCGGATCGGTGAAATAGATGATTCCGCCGCGTCCGATCGCCAGGTCGTTGCAGCTGTTGAACTTCCGGCCCTCGAACGCGCCGGAGACGATCGTCTTCCGCCGGGTCGCCAGGTTCACCCGGGCGATCGCGCGCGTGCCCGAATCGGCCATCAGCAGGTCGCCGCGCGCATCGATCGCCATTCCGTTCGATCCCGCCTCGCGCACCCCCGCCGGGATCGGCCCGGCCAGGCCGGAGGGGTCGAGGAACGGCCGGGCACCCTCGCCCGCCTTCCAGCGATAGGCGATGTTGGCGGGCACGTCGGAGAAGAGCAGATATCCGCCCTGTCGCACCCATACCGGCCCCTCGGCCCATTGGTAGCCGGTGGCGATCACTTCGATCGGGCTGGCCGGATCGATCATCGCGTCGAGCGCCGGATCGAGGCGCGTGATGCCCCCCACCGTCTCGCCCAGCGCCACGCCGGGCACCAGGGGCAGCGCCACCATGCCGGCCAGCACCGCGCGGCGCGTCGTCTCGATCATGTTCGTCTCCGTCATGCCAGCCGGATCGCCCGGCCCTCGCGCGCCGATCGGTATATCGCCTCGATCAGCCGCATGTCGCGCAATCCCTCCTCGCCCGGCGCGCGCAGCGGAATGCCGGTGAGCACCGCTTCCGCCAGATGATCGAGCTGGGCGACGAACTGGTTCCCGGGCGCAGGCGGCAGCGTGACTGCCTCGGTTCGGCCATCCTGCCGCACCCACATCCGATGCCCCGCATAGGGCGTGGCCGGCTCCATCCCCACCCAGCCGCGGGTGCCCGTCACGCGATAGGCATTGTGCCCGGAGGAATAGCTCGACACGCAATTGGCGATCAGCCCGGAGGGGAAGCGCATCTGCCAGTCGATCCGGTCCTCGACATTACGGAACCTGGGATCGCCGCGATCGGTCGATTCCATCGCGCTGATCGCGATCGGCTCCTCCCCCGCCAGATAGCGTGCGGCGTTGAGGCTGTAGATGCCGATGTCCATCAGCGAGCCGCCGCCCGACAAGGGCCGGTCGAGCCGCCACTGGCCGGGCTGGGCATGGAAACCGTGCTCGGCGGTGATCAGCGTCGGGCGGCCGACGAAACCGGACTTCACCAGCGCCACGGCATGCAGGTTGTACGGCTCGAAATGGCAGCGATAGCCGATCATCAGCTTGCGCTTCGCCTTGGCGGCCGCCGCGATCATCGCCTCCGCTTCGGCCGAGGATACCGCCATCGGCTTCTCGCACAGCACATGCTTGCCCGCCTGGAGCGCGCGGATCGCATATTCGGCATGCATGCTGTTGGGCAGCACGACATAGACCAGGTCGATGTCGGGATTGTCCGCGATCCGGTCATAGTTGCGATAGTCGTAGCGGTGCGTCCCGGGGATGCCATATTGCGCGCCGAACTTCTCGAGCTTGGCCGGCGTGCCGCTCACCAGCCCACGCAGCTCGGCAAAGGCGCAGTCCTGCATGCGCGGCATGATCTGGTTGGTCGCGTAATTGCCCAGCCCCACGATCGCATAGCCGAGCTTGCGCCGGCCCTGCGCCCAGGCCGGCATGCCCAGCGCGTTCGTGGCGAACCCGGCGCCGATGCCGCCCAGCACCGCGCGGCGCGTTCCGATGATCGTCATTGGCCCCTCTCCGCATGGCGAAAGCCCGAACCCGGCGCCGGCGCGTGATCCGCCGGTCGATTTACGTTAGCGCTATCATGAATGCGCGCGGCGAGCCACAGGGATCGTCGTTCGCGGCGGGAGGCGGGGGGCTTACGCGGATTCACCCCGACATCGAGCCGGAGTCCTTCTCTTTCTCGGGCGATTACCCCCGAGGCGAATACCCCTCCTTCGTCATCCCCGCGCAGGCGGGGATCCAGAGTAATGCGGGATATGGAGCCATCACGCGAGCGCTCTCCGGAGAGGGCTGGACCTGCCGCACGCACCCGCCCTTGGCCCTGGATCCCCGCCTGCGCGGGGATGACGAACAAAATCAAGGCCTTGATCGGGCCCTGACCCTAGTCGAACCGGCTCCGGAACCGCGCCTGGAGCCGGGCATGGGTTTCCGCCGCCCGCGCCAGCAGCCCCGGATCGACCTCGCCATGGCGCGGGGCGCTGGTCCGCAGCGCGGCGGAATCGATCGGTGCCTCGATCGTCGCGGCCAGGCGAGAACCATAGGTGCGCGGAGCGGTGCAGAGCGCGTCATAGTCGAGGAAGAACTGGCGTTCCCGCACGCGCGGCGGCGCCGAGAGCAGTGCACGGTGCACGCTGTCCCACAGCCTCAGCCAATAGTCGACGCGGGTCGCGTCCTCGTCGCGGCCGGGTGCGCCGTCGAACAGGAAGGGCCGCTGGTCGGCCCCGAACTCGTGATGGCCGAGCCAGGTCATGAAGCGGCGGCGGAACGGATCCTCCTCCGCCAGCGCGATCGCCCGCCGGTGCTGGGAAAGGAGCGACAGCGCCTGCTGCAACGGGTCGCGGAATGGATGGATCAGGAACGCGTCGGGGAAGCTGATGGCCAGCCCTTCCAGGCGCAGGATATTGTTATTGTTCTTAGATAGATAGCGAGCACCGCCATTGCGGAGCAACACCAGCCGCACATAGTCGCGGAAATTGGCGAGCGTCTCCGCCCGCGGCTCCATCGGGGCCAGCCCGTCGCGGCGCAGATAGCGATTTCCTTCCAGCGCGCGCCAGAAAACCTCCTCGATCGCCTCCGGGCTGTCGAGATCATGGGTCAATCCGTCGCCATGGCCGCGTTCGCTGGCCTCGACATGCCGCTTGCCGCCCAGCTTCGCCCAGCCGTTCGGAGCAAGTGGAAACGGAAGATCGCGATAGGACGGCGCGGCGAAACCGCCGCCCTGGTGCAACAGCCGGGTCAGGATCGAAGTGCCGGCGCGCGCCAGTCCGGCGATGAACACCGGCTGCCGGATCGACGTCTCCGCGATCCGCCTGCGGTGCGTGGCGCGCTCGATGTCGAACGTCGCTTCGAGCAGCGCGGGCGAGCCCAGGGCGATGCGGTGGAGGAGCTTGTCAGCTCCGCTGTACACGCGGGATCACCTGCCAGCGCAGCACGGCATAGCCGAGCGTGAAGGGCATCAGCGCCAACTTCGCCGTCCAGTCCGTCTGAAGGACGCCGATTTCCGCCCAGTTGGCGTCTATTGCCATCAGCCCCAGCAGAGGGGCGGCGGCGGCGAGCAGCAGTCCGCCGGCCCGCAGCGATCGCACGAACATCCTGGCCGAAAGGATACGGAGCGCCCGCTCCTTGCCCCAGTCGGAAACGCCCTTGCGGGCCATCAGCCGCATCGCCTGCCGGCTGCACGCGGCAAGCTCCTGAAATGCCGGGACGAGCGGCAGCGCGCGGGCCAGTTCGAGCACCGCGACGATGGCGAGGAAGCAGAGGATCACCGCGCCCGCCCGCGGATGCGGCGGACCAGCCGCTTGACCGGATACCAGACGACCGAGACGATCGCGAGCAGGATCGAGCCGACCAGCCCGAAGGCGACGCCGATCGCACCAAGCCCCAGCCCGGGCCCGGTATAGGCCTGGGCGGCAATCGGCGCCGACAGCGCAAGGGCAATCGACAAGCCTCTGAGAAGTTTCACGAACATTTGGCGTTCACCGTAGCTTTGATGGCCGGGCCATCGGTGGCGGGATCGAGATAGCGCGCCCAGGAAAGGGCCATGCGCCGCTCGGCGGAATCGGCGGAGATGTAGCGCCAGCGCACCGCGCCCTCGGGCGACATGCGGACGAGGCGGCCCTGCTCGGTCTCCTCGATCATCGCGTCGCCATTGGCGAGCGGCGTGCCGCGGCCCTGGGCGCGGGTCGCGATGTTGTTGGCGGAAAACCCCCTGTCCCAGGGCGAACTGGTCTCACCGCTGGACAGGTCATGGACGAGCAGGCGGTTATGCCCGTTCACCCGCTCGTCCGGATAACCCATCAAGGTATTGTTATCGAACACCGAAATGCGGTGATCATCGAGGATGCTGACATCGTGCTGGAAGCGCCACGGGCCGATCTTCCACCACAGGATCCTCCCCGTGGCCGGCCGGTAGAGAGCAATCAGCGAGAGGTTGCGGATGCTGAGGAACAGGTCGCCCTTCCGCCAGAAGCGGCCATCGGCCATCGCCGGCTGGATGTCGTTGAGATGGAAGGGATCCTGGACATAGGGCCGGCCGCGCCACAGCTTGGCCAGCCCGTTGCGCTCGAGGATGTCGGCAATGCGATCGACCTCCAGCAGCGTCCCCTCGGGCGAGACCCGCGCCACCGCGTCGTCCCAGAAATCGGGCTTCACGCCCGGTTCGAGCGGCACTGGATAGCGATAGGGCACCCACAGATCGCCGTCCGGGCCCAGCTCGGTCGAGTGGCTGAAGATGCCGTCCAGCGACCAGAGCAGCTTGCCGCAGGCGTCGTAGCGGGCAAGCGGCGAACTGTCGTGCAGCACGATGCTGCCATCGGCCAGGAGCAGCGGATGCATCAGCCGGTTGCGCGCGGCGTTCTTGTCGCGATGCACGTCGGTGAGCGCGGAGCTGAACCGCGAGCGGGCATTGGCCGCGTCGACATCAGGCACGAACTCGCGCACCACTGCGCCGTCGGAGAGGCGGATCAGCTCCACCACCGAGCGCTTGCGCCGGGGCTCGAAGGGAGAGATCAGCGCATAGCCGGGGTCGACGAACGCCGGATCGCGGGAAAAACCGCCGGGCAGCTTCTCATAGGCGCCGTGGAAATAAGGCGCATTGCTGCGGAACAGATGCTGGATGGTGTCCGGCACGCGAGCCAGCGCGATCGCGACGCGCCCGACCGAGCCCGACTTCTCCCAGCCATCGACGATCGCACCGGTAGCCATCGCGGCAATCGGGACGAGCAACAGCGCCAGGACGAGACTCCACAAGGGCACGGGGCGGGCAAGCAGGCGCTCCAAGGCGCTGCTTTCCCCCTCGACCTGCACTTGCGGATCCCGACCCATTCGCCCTCACTGCTCGGACAAGTGGTTCGGCGGTGCGGGTGTCGGCGGGATTTCGGTACGTCGCCGGCAGGTTTCTGATTTGTGGCCGTATTAGACGGGCAAGGTCACCAGCGCGGAGAGGCCGCCTTCCGCGCGATTGCGGATCGTGAGGTCGCCGCCATGCGCGCGCGCCACGGCGCGGGCGCTGGCCAGGCCGAGGCCGATCCCACCCGTATCGCGATTGCGCGAGCGCTCGCCGCGGAAGAAGGGCTCGAACACGCGGTCCAGGTCTTCCGGCGGCACGCCGGGGCCGTCGTCGCACACCTCGATCAGCGCCTGGCCATCGGCCTCGGCCAGCGAAACCTCGGCACTGCCGGCATATTTGAGCGCATTGGTGACGAGGTTGTTGAGCATCGCCTTGAGCGCCGGCGAATTGCCTTCGATCACCACCGGCTCACCCGGCATGAGCGTAACCGCCTGGCCACGATCGCTCATGTCGTCGGTCACTGTCTCCGCGAGCGAGCGCAGGTCGAGCGGCTTGCGCACGCCCTGCTTGGTCGTGTCGCGCAGATAGCTCAGCGTCGCGGAGATCATTGCTTCCATGTCGCGGATATCGCCTTCACAGGCTTGGCGCAGCGCGTCGGGCGCCGCCTCGAGCCGCAGGCCGAGGCGCATCAGCGGCGTGCGCAGATCGTGTGCCACTGCGCCGACCACGGTCGCGCGGTCGTCGACATAGCGATTGAGCCGCGCCTGCATCCGATTGAACGCCGCTGCGGCGTCGGCGATTTCCGTCGGCCCCACGATCGCGATCGGCGCGGCCCGGGGATCGCGGCCGAGCCGTTCGGCGGCCTCGGCAAAGGCCCCGATCGGCTTGGCGATGCGATGCGCGAGCGCCCAGGCAAAGGGAGCGACCGCCGCCGCAGACAGGATCAGCCACCACAGCACGAACAGCCGCCAGGGCTCGAAGCTGTGATTCGAGTCGATCTGAGTCCATCGTCCGTCGTTCATGCGGAACGCCGCGGAGAAGTCGCCGATCACCACCACGCCGCGCGCGGCCTGGTCGCTGGCCGGCGGAATGGCGGGCGGCACGCTGGCGCGATCATAGATCTTCTCGCGCTGCATGAACGGCGTGGGAAAGCTGATCCGCACGCGCTCCACCGGTACCTGGAGCGCCTTGGCCAGGGCAAGCTCGATGCGCTCGCTGCGCGGATTCCAGGGCGTCGGTGCGACGTCGGCCGGGTGGGACATCAGGAAATCGCCATCGGCATCGCGCGGCGCGCGCAACGCGGTGACGATCTGCCCGACGCTGTAGACCTTGGTGGATGGCGTCTGCACCGCGATCAGCAGGCCGAGGTTCATCAGCTGCGTTATCGCCACGCAGACCACCATCAGGACGAAGACACGCAGGAACAAGGGAGAACCCGCTCCCCCGCGCCGCGATTTCACGCGCGCGCGACCTTGGGCACGAAAAGATAGCCTTCGTTGCGCACGGTGCGGATGATCTCGTCGCCGCCCGAGCGCAGCTTGCGGCGCAGCCGGCTCACCTGCACGTCGATCGCGCGGTCATAGGCATCCGAATCCGGGCCGCGGGCGGCGGCGAGCAGCGCCTCGCGGCTCAGCACGCGGCGCGGGCGCTCGATGAACACGCGCAGCACCGCGAACTCGCCGTCGGTGAGGCCGACCAGCACGCCGTTGGGATCGAACAGCTCGTGGCTGCCGAGATCGATGCGCCAGCCCTCGAAGACATAGACGTCGCCGCTCTCGTTCGTGGCGATCGCGCCGCGCTTGCGCAGCGCCGCGCGCACCGTGGCGAGGATCTCGCGCGGGCTGCACGGCTTGGGAAGATAATGGCCGGCACCGACTTCGAGCCCCAGGATCCGGTCCTGCTCCTCGCCAAGGGCGCTCAGGAAGATGATCTCCGGCCCATCGGCGCGCGCGATGCGGCGGCAGGCGGAAAGCCCGTCCTCGCCCGGCATCATGATGTCCAGGATCACAAGATCGACCGGGGTGCGCGCGAGGATCTGGTCCATGTCGCGCGTGCTGGACGCGGTCTCGACCTTGTAGCCCCGCGAACCGAGGCTGTTCGCCAGCAGCATGCGGATGTCGCGGTCGTCGTCGACGACGAGCAGGGTCGCCGAATCGTCCTGGGAAGTCGCGGTAGCAAGCATAATTTCAGCTTCTACGACAAAATGCGTCTAGGGTGTTGCGCGAATTTGTAACAAGATTCACCCGAGCCTGGTCGCGATCGGGACACCCCGCTTCAAAGTGAGCGTCACCGGCGTCTTCTCGGCGATTTCGGCAAGTCGGGCATTCTGCTCGGCATCGGTGCCGGTGATCGTCAGGATTCGCTCGATGCTGAGCGTCTCGCCCTGACCATGGAGGAACAGGGCCACCTCGATATTCTCCACCGCCCACCCCTTGCGCTCGGCGTACATGCGCAGCGTGATCGCGGTGCAGGCGCCCAGGCTGCCGAGCAGCAGCTCATAGGGCGCCGGCCCGGCATCGCCGCCGCCGCGCGCCTCGGGCTCGTCGGCGACGAGGCCGCGCTTGCCGAAGCTGATATCCGTTGCATAGGGCGCGTCGCGCCCGATCCTGGCGATGGCATGGGTCATGCCGGCAAGACTAGGACAGGATAGTCATTCCGTCATCCCCGCACAGGCCGGGATCCAGAGTCGCAGGCGCTGTCCTTCCTGGCTCCGGACCCCGCCTGTGCGGGGATGACGAAAAGGAGAAGAGGGCCGCCTCAGCTCTTCTGCCAGCCGCCGCCGAGCGCGCGGAACAGGTCCACCTGGGTATCGGCGATGAAGGCATCGGCCTGCGCCAGATCCGCTTCCGCATCGGCGAAGGTGCGTTCGGCATCGAGCAGGGCCAGCGAGTCGATGTCGCCCTCGCGCTGGCGGGCGCGGGCGATGTTCACTGCCGCCTCGGCCTCGTTGCGTGCCGCCTGGAGCGCAGTGCGCCGACCCAGCGCATGGCCATAGGCGGAGAGCGCCGTCTCGGTCTCCTGCAGCGCGGTCAGCACCGTGCCGTCGAAGGTGGCGAGCGCGGCCTTGCTGTCCGCTTCCGCCCCGGCGACACGCGCGCGGGCCGGACCGGGATTGATCGCCCAGTTAATCAGCCCGCCAACCAGCCAGCGCAGCGGGCCGGCGCCGAACACGTCGCCGAAATCGGTGCCGGTCGATCCGCCCGAGACGCCGAGCGTGATGCGCGGATAGAGGTCCGCGGTCGCCACGCCGATCCTCGCAGTGGCGGCGGCCAGGCGGCGCTCGGCGGCGCGGATGTCCGGCCGGCGTGCCAGCAGCGCCGCGCCGTCGCCGACCGGGATCGGCTGGCTGAGGCGCAAGGTGGTGCTGCGTTCACCCGCCACCGGCGGAAGCTCGGCGGGAGTGCGGCCGGTGAGCGTGGCGAGGCGGAAGAGCGCGGCATCGCGCGCCGCCTGGAGCGTCGGCACCTCGGCCTGGCGCTGGTTGCGCAGCGCGCCGATCCGGGCAGTGTCGAGCCGCGTGGCCAGGCCGACGCCGCGGCGACGCTCGGTCAGTTCGATCGACTGGTCGAGCAGCTTGACGATGTGCTCGGCCACGCCCAGCCGCTCGGCGGACGAAGCCGCATCGGCATAGGCGCGCGCCGTTTCGGCGGCGACGATCACGCGAACCGCATCGGCATCCGCCTCGGCCGCGCCGACATCGCCGCGCGCGGCCTCGGTCCCGCGGCTCAGGCGGCCGAACAGATCGGCTTCGTAGCTGACGCTCAGCCCGGCATCGACCTGCCAGTCCTCGCGCGGCGCGCCGGGCAGGCGCTGGGCCGCGGGCAGGCGGCCGTAATTGGCGCCGGCGCCCAGGCTGGCCTGGGGCAGCTGGTTGGCCTTGGCGCCGCGCAGCACCGCGCGGGCCTTCTCGATCCGCGCCACGGCGACGCGGATATCGGTGTTGGCCGCCAGCGCGTCGCTCACCAGCTGGTCGAGCACCGGATCATTGTAAAGCCGCCACCAGTCGCCCTGGACGGGGGCTGCGGTAACCGCCGGGTTGGCGGCGACGAAACTGCCCCCCGCCGTCTGGGGCGGGGTGGGCGCAACATAGTTCGGACCGGCGGCGCAGGCGGCGAGCGCCAGCGCCGAGGCAGTTGCGAGGATAATTCTATAGATCATTCCCATTCCTCCTCCCCGTCATCCCCGCGAAGGCGGGGATCCAGGGTTACAGGCGGTGCCGTTCTTGGCTCTGGATCCCTGCTTGCGCGGGGATGACGGTCAAAGTTACTCAGCCGGCTGCAACTCGGGCGCATGGCCTTCGTCGGCTGCCTTGCGGTTGCCGCGCATCCTGGCGATGCGATCGCCCAGCGCGCGGCAGACGACGTAGAAGGTCGGCGTGAACAGCAGGCCGAACGCCGTCACGCCCATCATCCCGAAGAACACCGCGGTGCCCAGCGCCTGGCGGAGCTCGGCACCCGCCCCGCTCGCGATCAGCAACGGCACGGCGCCGAGGATGAAGGCGAACGACGTCATCAGGATCGGCCGCAGGCGGTCACGCGCGGCACGCACCGCGGCCTCCACCGGCGACAGCCCGTCCTGCACTTCCGCCTGATGGGCGAACTCGACCACGAGGATCGCATTCTTGGCGGCGAGCGCGATCAGCACGACCAGGCCGATCTGCGTGAGCACATTGTTGTCCATGCCCCGCAAATTCACTCCGGCCATGGCCGCGAGCAGACACATCGGCACGATCAGGATGATCGCCAGCGGCATGGTCAGGCTCTCATATTGCGCCGCCAGCACCAGGAAGACGAACACCACCGCGAGCGCGAAGACGAGCCCGGCCGTGCTGCCGGCCGCCTTTTGCTGGAAGGCGATGCCGGTCCATTCGGCGCCATAGCCGGCGGGCAGTTCGCTCGCGAGCTTCTCCATCGTGTCGAGCGAGGCGCCCGAGCTGTAGCCCGGTGCGGTATCGCCATCCACTTCCACCGCCGGGAACAGGTTGTAGCGCGTCACGCGGTACGGGCCGGTCTTGTTCTCGAAGGTCGAGACCGAACCGATCGGCACCATCGCGCCCGAGTTCGAGCGGGTCTTGAGGTTGGCGATGTCCGCCTCGGTCGCCCGGAACGGCGCATCGGCCTGCGCGGTCACCCGATAGGTGCGGCCGAGCATGTTGAAGTCGTTCACGAAGGCCGAGCCGAGATAGACGTTCAGCGCCTCGAACACCCGCTCCGGCGGCACCCCGAGCATGTCCGCCTTGCGCCGATCGATATCGGCGAAGACGCGCGGCGTCGCGGTGTTGAAGAAGGTGTAGATCTGCTTGAGGCCCGGGGTCTGGTTCGCCTGGCCGATCAGCCCGAACGCAGTCTTGCCCAGTTCGTCATAGCCATGCTCGGCGCGGTCCTCGATCATCATCCGATAGCCGCCGGCGGAGCCGATGCCCTGGATGACGGGCGGGGGCACGACCAGCAGCATCGCCTCGTTGATGTCGGCGGTGCGCTTGCGCGCCTCGTTCATGATGTCGTCGAAGCTGACGCCCAGCTTCTTGCGCTCATCGAAGGAGAGCAAGGGCACATAGGCAGCGGCCGAGTTCGGGGCGAGCGTCTGCGACGGACCGTCGAAACCGGCGAGCATCACCGATCCCTTCACGCCCGGAATCGGCAGGATGCGGGCGACGACCTTGCGCATCACTTCGTCCGTCCGCTCGAGCGACGAGCCCGGCGGCAGCTGGATGACGGTGAGGAAATAGCCCTGGTCCTGCTGCGGGATGAAGCCGACGGGCGTCACCCAGAACATGCCCACGGTGGCGGCGATCAGGCCAACATAGGTGAGCATCATCCGCTTCGGACGAGTCACCAGCGCGCGGGTGAGCTTGGCATAGCCGACGCTCATCTTCTCGAAGCCGGTGTTGAACGCATCGGCGCCGCGGCGCACCAGGCGGCCGACCGGCCCCCTGGGCTCGCCCTCATGGTGCTGCAACAGCAGCGCGGCCATGGCAGGCGACAGAGTCAGCGAGACGAGCAGCGAGATCGCGGTCGCGGCCGAGATCGTCACGGCGAACTGCTTGTAGAATGCGCCCGACAGGCCGTTGAGGAACAGCGTCGGCAGGAACACCGCGAGCAGCACCAGCACGATCGCGACGAGCGCGCCGGACACTTCGTCCATCGAGGTGCGCGCCGCCTGGAGCGGCGTCATGCCCCGCGCCAGGTTGCGCTCGACATTCTCCACCACGACGATCGCGTCGTCGACGACGATGCCGATGGCGAGGACGAGGCCGAACAGCGAGAGGTTGTTGAGCGAATAGCCGAGCGGCAGCAGTACCGCCATCGTGCCGATCAGCGAGACCGGGATGGCAAGCACCGGGATGATCGCCGCACGCCATTTCTGGAGGAAGACGATGACCACCAGCACGACGAGCAGGATCGCCTCGCCCAGCGTGTGATAGACGGCGTCGATCGACTGGGCGATGAACTCGGTCGGGTTGTAGATGACGCGATATTCCAGGCCCTTGGGGAAGTTCTTGGACATCGCCTTGAGCTGGTCCTGCACCGCATTGGCGGCAGCGAGCGCGTTCGAGCCCGGACGCTGGAACACGGCAAGGATCACGGTCGGCTTGTTCGACAGATAGGTGTTGGACGAATAGTCCGCCGCGCCCAGCTCGACGCGCGCCACGTCGCTCACGCGCACCTGGTGCCCATCGGCATCGGTGCGGATCACCACCTGGCCGAACTGCGCGGGATCCTTCAGGCGGCCCTGTGTCTCGATATTGAGCTGGAAGGCGTTGCCCGTCGGCGTCGAGCCCGGCTGGCCGAGCGTGCCGGCCGCGACCTGGACGTTCTGCGCGCGCAGCGCCTGGACGATGTCGCCCGCCGTCAGGTTGAGCGCGGCGGCACGGCCCGGATCGATCCACACGCGCATCGCATAGTCGCGCGCGCCGAACATGCGCACGTCGCCCACGCCGTCGACACGGGCGAGGCGGTCCTTCACCTGGGTCAGCGCATAGTTGGAGATATATTCCCGATCGACCGAATTGTCCGGCGAGATCAGGTTGACGACCAGCAGGAAGTCCGGCGTGGTCTTGCGCGTCACGACGCCCAGGCGCTGCACTTCCTCGGGCAGGCGCGGAATCGCGACCGCGACCCGGTTCTGCACCAGCACCTGCGCGGAATCGAGATTGGTCCCCGATTTGAACGTGACGGTGATGGTGACGTTGCCGTCGCCGGTCGATTGCGACGACTGGTAGAGCATGTCGTCGACGCCGTTGATCTCCTGCTCGATCGGCGCGGCGACCGTCTCGGCGACGGTCTCGGCCGAAGCGCCGGGATAGGAGGCGGTGACCGTCACCGTCGGGGGGACGATGTCGGGATATTGGGAAATCGGCAGCGCCAGATAGGCGATCGCACCGATGATCGTGATCACGACCGCGATGACGGCCGCGAAGATCGGGCGCGTGATGAAGAACCGCGAGAGGCGCATGGGGCCACTCCTCGAAAAAAGAGGTCTGAAACGGAAAAGTGTCAGCCGCCGGACCCTGGGGAGATCCGGCGGCTGACGGTCAACGAGCGAAGGTTGCTTCGCCCGTCACCGGCGCCGTGAGGGCCGGCGCCTGACTGGTTGCGGTCGGCGCGATCTTGCCGGGCTTCGGATTCACCTTGCCGCCCGGAGCGGCGAACTGGGTGCCCGAGATCACCACCTTGTCCTGGGCGCTCAGGCCCGAGCGGACGATGCGCAGGCCGTCGACCACGGGCCCGAGCGTCACCGGCTTGGGCGCGACGGTGCCGTCCTTGCCCACGGTGAGCACGAGCTTGCGTGCCTGGTCGGTCTGGATCGCAGTGTCCGGCACCATCAGCGCCTGGGTGGTGCCGCCGGCCGAGAGGCGCATGTTGCCGAACATGCCGGGCGTCAGGAACATGCCCGGATTGCTCAGCACCGCACGACCGCGGATCGTGCCCGACTTGGGATCGAGCCCGTTGTCGGTGAAGTCGAGCTTGCCCTTCCACTTATAGTCGGTCTCGTCCTGCAGGCGGATCTCCACCGGCGAGGCCTGGCCGCCCGCTTCCTTCGCGCGCTTGGTCTTGAGGAACAGGGCCTCCGAGCCGTCGAAAGTGAAGTAGATCGGATCGAGCGCGTTGATCGTGGTCAGCAGCGAACCGCCCTGCCCCTCGCCCGCGGCCACCAGGTTGCCCGGATCGACGCGGCGATCCGAGATGCGGCCGGCGATCGGCGCGCGGACCTGGGTGAACTCCATGTCGAGCGCGCGGCTGCGCACCCGGGCCTGGGCCGCGGACACTGCCGCACCGGCGGCGCGGACGCGGGCCTGCAGCCGCTCGACATCGCTCTTCGACACCGCTTCGACCGAGACGAGACGCTCGGCGCGGCCCAGGTCCGAACGGGCGAGCGCGAGATCGCTCTCGGCGCTGGCCAGCCCGGCGCGCGCCTCGGCCAGGGCCGCCGCGAAGGGACGCTGGTCGATGGTGAAGAGCAACTGGCCCTTCTGGACGATCGCACCGTCGGTGAAGTGCACGCCGGTGATCGCCCCCGAGACGCGCGGACGCACCTCGACCGCGCGGCTCGGCTCGAACCGGCCGACATAATCGTCCCATTCGTTCACGTCGCGGACCAGCGGCGTGGAGACCGTCACCACCGGCGGCGGCGGTGCGGCCATTGCGGCGGGCGCGTCCTTGCTGGCGATGCTCAGGCCGGCGGCGACCAGCACCACCGGCAGCGCGACAAGGCTGCCGCGCTGCCACAACGGCATGCGGCGAAGGCGATCCGAGACGCCCGGCTTGTTGTCGCCCGTCTCGGATTCGATGCGCGTGATCATGTTCATTGGAATCGCTTCCCCTGATTCAGGGCTGCCCGGCCGCGGCTGATGGAGGCGAGCAGCGTTTCATATTGGTCGGGCGTGAAGCCCGCTTCGTGGAAGGCGCGGATCTCGTGGCGCGGCACGGCATAGCCCTTGTGCCAGGCAAGCACCGCCATGCGGCGCAGCGCCTCCAGCTTCTGATCCGCCAGCTTGGGATTGGCCGCTTCGCCCCCGAAGATCACGCCCAGCGCAACCGAAAGGCGGCCGGGTTTCTCCAGCGAGGCGAGCCGGTCGTGCTGCGCGATCGCCACGACCTGCCATTCGAGCGCGGAAAAGCCGCTGACCGGGAGGACATCGGCGGGCACCGCGACCGGGCTGCCCTGAAGCGCGGCGAAGTTGAGATAGGCCATGATCGTCTCCTCCTGCTTGTTGCCCGGCGGAAGGCAAAAGCCTCCCCGTGCCGCGCAAAGGGTTTCGCGCGGCATCTCCGGTCATCCTCAACCGGCACGAGACGAGGCTTTCGCGCAGACGCTATCGTCTGCGGCGCACCGGCTCGGTCCTGTCCAAATTCAGCGCTGCTGGAGTTTCGGATCGGGGCGATGGCCCCTCATCCTCGCTTCGGCAACTTCCCTCATTTCTATACTGACTGGTATAGAAATCGTGCTGCGTTGCGTCAAGGGCTTTTTATACTGGTCGGTATTTTTTGTCGAGGCGGGGCTAAACAAAAACTTTCGAGAGGCGCCGCGCCCGTCATCCCGGCGCAAGCCGGATGGTGGGAATCTCGCTTACTTGCTCGGCCAGCAAGCCAGGCTGGTGTCGATCAGCGCCTGAAGATCGGCGCACGACGTGCCGCCGCCGGCCTGGAGCGCAATGCCCTGGAGCAGGGCGGTCAGATAGGCGGTAAGCCCGATCACGTCGGTATCGGCGGGTAGATCGCCCTCGTCCTTGGCGCGCTCGAATCGATCGATCAGGCCCTGCTTCACGGTTGCGCCGCGCTTGAGCACCTCGGCGCGGATCGACTCCGCTTCGGCCCCGCAAGCCACCGAGTTGATCACGCCCATGCAGCCCTTGGGGTCGCACGAGCTCATCTGCATCTCGAGCGCGCCGATCAGCAGCCGCTCGGCGACGCCGCGCGCGGTCGGCGCTTCGAGCGCCCTGCCCATATAGTCGAGTTTCTCGCGCTGATAGAGGTCGAGCGTCTTCTTGAAGAGCGCTTCCTTGTTGCCGAACGCCGCATAGAGGCTCGGCCGGGTAATGCCCATCGCCTCGGTGAGGTCGCTCAGCGAGGCCCCTTCATAGCCCTTGCTCCAAAAGACGCGCAGCGCCGCGGTCAACGCCGAGTCGGTGTCGAATTCGCGGGGGCGCCCCTTGGCGACGGAACAGGCGGTGATTTCCATAATGACCGGTACATAATGTTGATGGACCCAAAAGTCCAATGCCTTGCGGCGCTTCCGCGTTCCACCACCGTTAACCACTGTATTTTCACGGGTGTGAACTTGCCGATCAGTGGGATTACCCGCCTTACATGGTTAAGCTCCCTCGACTCGCCAGTTGGCGCGCAATTCCGGTCTCGGCAACGCAAGTTCCCGAAGCTTGCCTCCGTCATTCCAGCAGTTCCGTGGAATTCGCGTGCGAGATCATCTGGAAGCGGTTCGACGATATTTGGACAGCTTCGCTTGCACCATTCTCCCCTAATTCCTCACCAATGTGCCGCACGCTCAATTTGCACCTGCCACGTAGTTTGCACCAAAATGGAGTAATTTAAATGCACGGTCGGCGCCTGGTGCACATCATCGACGACGAGGACAGCGTCCGGAACTCGATCGGGTTCATGCTGCAGACGACGGGCTATGCCGTGCGCCTCTGGCCGTCGGGCGCAGCGTTCCTCCGTGAGCTGCGGAACGTCGAGCCCGGCTGCATCCTGCTCGACATCCGCATGCCGGAAATCGACGGGCTGCAAGTGCAGCAGCATCTCAACGAACGCGGCGCCGCCCTGCCGGTGATCGTCCTCACCGGGCATGGCGACGTGACCATTGCGGTGAGGGCGATGCGCGGCGGTGCGATCGACTTTCTCGAAAAGCCGTTCGAGGCAGACCAGCTGCTGGGTGCGATCGACAAGGCTTTCGAGCGCATGCTCGAGTCGAACGGCGCCTCGCGTACCGACGCTGCCCGCACCCAGCTCGCCAGCCTCTCCGCGCGCGAGCGCGAGGTGCTCGACGGGCTGGCGGCGGGCTTCCCCAACAAGACCATCGCCTATGATCTCGGCATCTCGCCGCGCACGGTGGAGGTGCACCGCGCCAATCTGATGCAGAAGCTCGGCGCGCGCAGCCTCTCCGAAGCGCTGCGCGTCACCTTCATCGCCGAGATGGGCGAGATCTAGCGCATCAGAACCAGCCGGCGGCTTCACCCAGCATCAGGATACCCGCTGCGATGAACAGCGCCGCGGCGATGCCGTGCACCAGCCTGAGCGGCACCCGCCTGAGCAGGGCATTGCCAAGGAACACCGCCGGCACGTTGGCGAGCATCATGCCCAGCGTGGTGCCCGCGGTGACGGCCCAGACATTATGGAACTTGGCGCCCAGCGCCACCGTGGCGAGCTGGGTCTTATCGCCCATCTCGACCAGGAAGAAAGCGATGGCAGTGGTGACGAAGGCGCCGAAGCGCGCCGGCTTGTCTTCCAGCTCGTCGATCTTGTCGGGGATCAGCGTCCACAGCCCCATCGCAATGAACGAAGCGGCGATCAGGTAGCGGAACCAGGCTCCTTGCAGCAGCGCGGCCGCTTCCGAGCCGACCAGGGCCGCAAGGAAGTGATTGGCCAGGGTGGCAACCAGGATGCCGAGAATGATCGGCACCGGCTTCTTGAAACGGGTCGCGAGCAGGATGGCAAGCAGCTGGGTCTTGTCGCCGATCTCGGCGAGTGCGACGAGCGCAGTTGAACTGAGCAGGGCTTCCACGGGAAATACTCCGGGCCGGACGGAGACGAAATCCAACGACATCGCATCTCCCCGCCCGGCTGGAGCGGAGATGCGACGCCATTGGTCTCGCCCGAACGGTGCCCCGTCCCTCCCGCGCCATGGCCTCTCGGCCAAGTATGTTGACGCGGGAGCCCGCGCAAAGGCGCGGCTGGCTACTCCCCAAATAGCGAGTTGCCGCCGAAGCGGCACGGGCGCACCCCTAGGGCAGGCGCCTGTCAAAATCCAGCGATTTGTAGTTCAGCGCGCCAGGCTGAGCAGCGGATTCTCCACCACGGGCGCCAGGTCCGGCTCGCCACGCAGCGAGGCAAGCAGGTCGCCGATCGAGCGCACCGGCGTAGAATCGAGGAAGCGGCTGCCCCAGTCGCGCGCCAGTGCCGCGGCATCGGCTCCGGTGTCCGCCAGGATCGAGGGGAAGGCGATGCGCAGCCTGGGTCCGGCGAAGAGCTGCTCGGGCGAAGCCGCCACTGCGGATCCCAGCGGCCGGACGAACACCGCCCCGGCCACTTTCTCGACATAGGAAGCTGGCGACAGCCGCGCCCACCAGGTCACCGCGAAGCAGCCGATGCCGTGCGCGACCAGAATCACCGGGCGCTCCGTGAGTCGGACTGCCTCGTCGAGCCGTGCGGCCCACAGGTTGCGCCCACCTCCGCCGAGTTCGATGATCTGCCCGGCATGCGCCAGCAGGCTGCGCGCGGGACGGTCGGCACGATCATAGATGGTCAGTGTCGGAAGCGACGGATCGAAGAGGCCATTCTCGGGCATTCGCTTATCTCCCTGCGAGGCGGGAAAAACACGCTCAACGAGTCGCCAGCCTATTCCTACCTCGCCACTATGCAATCGTCCCTGCGCCAGAATGTTTTCCCGGCGCGCCGAAATAATCGGCCCGTCCACGGCCTCCCGGCGCCCGAATATTGCAGAAAGTTCATCTTGCGGAGAACTCTCAGCCACCCGGGCAGGCGCAGTCTCGCCTCTCCACAAGCAGGAGAGTGCCAATGTTCAGGAAGTTGATGATCGCCGGAGCCTCGCTCGCCATGCTCGCCGCGGCGACACCTTCGATCGCATCGGCGCCGTGTCGCGATGCGCATGGCAGGTTCATGAAATGCCCCACCAAGCCCGCCGCCAAGCCCGTGGCGACCACCCCCGTTGCGGCCAAGCCGATGGCGGCAAAGCCGATGGCGGCGAAGCCCGCTCCCGCCAAGGCAACGCATTGCAAGGACGCCAAGGGCAAGTTCGTGAAGTGCGGCACGACGGGCGCCAAGCCGGCCTGACCGGATCATTCCCCACCAGCTACCCTGAAGCCGGCGGCAACCCCGCCGGCTTTTCGTTCGTCGGTCCCGCACCTGATCGTTCCGGCTTCGTCGCACCGCGCACCGCCTCGGTCGCTTATCGGAGGAAGCCGCCCCCCACTCCCCGCAGCGTGTCGCATGCGCTCGTGATTCAATCGTGAAGACGGCGCAGCGAGCGGGCGGGCTGCCGGGCACATCCTGGACGATCGGGTCGACGGAATTTCCCAAGTGAAATGGCCAGAGCGCGATGCAGCCCCGCCGCGCGAGCGAAAGAGGGAGTGGTCCGCCACGCGAGCAGCCCGGACACGGGTTCCCGCCGCGGCCCACGAGCAAAAGGGCTGACAATGATAAATCAAACCAGGACCATGACCCGTCTGTTGCGGGGCTCGACGGCGCTTTGCGGCGCCATGCTGATCGCCACGCCGGCGTTGGCGCAGGAGGCCGCACCGGCACAGGACGCCGCCGCCGCCGCTGCGCCAGGCGCGCAGGAAGCGACCGGCGACGCGATTGTCGTCACCGGCTCGCTGATCCGCCGGACCGACACGGAAACGCCGTCGCCGGTCACCGTGCTTTCGGCCGAGACGCTCGAGCAGCGCGGCCTGAACACCGTGACCGAAGCGGTGCAGCGCCTGTCGGCCGGCAATGCCGGCACGATCACCCAGGGCTGGAATGCGGGCGGCAATTTCGCGGCGGGCGCCAGCGCGATCTCGTTGCGCGGCCTCACCGTGCAGGCGACGCTGACGCTGTTCGACGGCCTGCGCATGGCGCCCTATCCGCTCGCGGACGACGGCCAGCGCAACTTCGTCGACATGAACACCATCCCGAACGCGATCATCGAGCGCATCGACGTGCTGAAGGACGGCGCTTCGTCGACCTATGGCGCCGACGCGGTCGCCGGCGTGATCAACGTGATCACCAAGAAGGAGATCAAGGGGCTCCATGCCAATGTCTCGGCCGGCATCTCGCAGCGTGGCGACGCGGGCGAGCGGCGCGCCGACCTGACCTGGGGCTATGGCGACCTGAACGAGCAGGGCTTCAACTTCTACGTCAACGGTGAATATATGAAGCAGGACCCGCTCTGGGCGCGGGACCGCGACTATCCGTTCAATTCCTATGACTGGAGCCGGATCTGCAACGCCGGCGGCTCCTGCCTGCCGAACAGCAACCCGAACGGCATCAATGCGAACGGTTCGGTGCACGGCACGTACGCCGTTCCGGGCGTTGCACTGGTCCGTCCGGTAACGACTCCCGGCGGGGCTGTTGGCGCAGGGCGCTTCTCCTATCTCAACAATTCAGTCGATTGCGGGCGCGCCGTGCGGCGCCAGCTTACCGCCGCCCAGATCGCGAGCTTGGCTAGCGCCCCCGCGAACGGCATCCTCTGCGAAGACAATCCGTTGAACTATACGATGCTGCTGCCGGAATTGGAGCGCTTCGGCGTGTCCAGCCGCTTCACCGCCAATATCGGTGATTCGCACCAGTTCTACGCACAGGCCAATTACTACAAGACGTCGATGCACGTGACTGCAACGCCGAAGCAGTTCAACTACAACCCGCCGAACCCGACGACCGTGGGCACATATTATGTGATCATGCCGGTCTATGTCTGCGCATCCGGCGTCGGCACGCCCAACGGGCTGAACACCGGCTGCACCGCCGCCAACGGCGTGCTCAATCCGCAGAACCCCTATGCCGCCGCCGGCCAGACCGCGCAGGTTCTATTCGCGTCGAATCGTCCGCGCGAAGACGACACGGTTTCGCGCACGCTGCGCGGCACGATCGGCCTGTCGGGCAAGGTCGCCGGCTTCGACTATTCGGCGAGCTTCGTCGCCGCCAATTCGAAGCTCACCTGGACCCGGTCCAACTATCTCATCCCGCAGCGCATCATGGACGTGCTCGCGCGCGGCACCTTCAACTTCACCAACCCGTCCGCAAACCCGCAGAGCGTCTGGGACTATATCGGCCCCAAGAGCATCAACGTCTCGAACTCGGACCTGTGGCAGGCGACGGCGAACCTGTCGCGGCACATCTTCGACCTGCCGGGCGGTGGCGTCGATGCGGCGGGCGGCCTTTCCTATCGCTATGAATCGATCATCGCGCCCAGCGCCAATCCGGGCAACGATGCCCATCCGTGGGAGCGCTATTACGACATCAACGCAGTCGGCACCTCGGGCAGCCGCAAGGTCTTCTCGGCCTTTGGCGAAGTCCAGGCCGCCGCGCTGGACAAGATCGAGCTGAACCTGTCGGGCCGCTACGATTCCTATTCGACCGGGCAGAGCAATTTCTCGCCCAAGGTCGGCGGGAAGTTCACGCCGATCCGCGCCCTTGCGGTGCGCGGCACCTGGTCGCGGGGCTTCCGTATCCCGAGCTTCAACGAAGCATTCGGCTTGCCGACCACCGGCTTCGTCTCGCGCGGCGGCGGCACCTTCTGCACCACCTATGCGGCATTCTGCGCCGCGCATGGCAACAATAACTATGCCACTCAGTCCTTCAGCCTGGGCTTGACCAATATCGGCAATCCCGCGCTGCGGCCGGAGAAGTCGGAGAGCATCACCGCCGGCCTGATCTTCGAGCCGATCCGCGGCCTGAGCTTCACGCTCGATTTCTGGCGGATCAAGGTCAAGGATCTGATCGTTGGCGTGAACAACACGGCGCCGGTGCTCGACGCCTATTATCGCAACAACGGCGTGGTCAACATTCCGGGCTTCGTCGTCCGGCCCGGCCCGGTGGACTCTGCCAATCCGAACGCGCTGCCGCATATCGGCTCGATCGAATCCTCCTATACCAATGCCAACAACCAGGTCGTCCAGGGCATCGATTTCAGCGCGAATGCGAACCTGAAGCTGACCGACGGTCTGCGCTGGATCAGTTCGCTCGATGTCTCGTACCTCGACAAGAATCATCTGACGCCGGTCGACCCGGCGACTGGCGAGGTACAGGCCGTGCAGCGATATGAGGACACGCTGAGCCCGTGCAACAACACGTCCTGCTCGGGTTCGCCGCGCTGGCGCGCGAGCTGGCAGAACACGCTCCAGTTCGGCGGCACCAGCGTAACCGCCACTGCCTATTACACGGCGGGCTACCATGTCTCGCAGGTAGATTACGGCGCCACGCCGTTCGACTGCGCAAGCGCGGTGGAGCATGGCGCAGCGGCCTATGCCGACGGCACCCCGGCGCAATGCCGCTCGAAGGACATCTGGAATGTCGACCTGACCATCCAGCACCGGATCAACGACAATTTCTCATTGTCGCTGAACGTGCTCAACCTGCTCGACACCAAGCCGCCCTTCGATCCGAACGCCGCCTATGGCGGCTTCGGCTACAACCCGGCCTGGGCCGGCCCGAACATCATGGGCCGCTATTTCCGCGTCGGCGCGAAGATCGACTTCTAGACCGGCCGTAAGAGGGCGACTTCGGGGAGCGGCCCTGCCGCTCCCCTTTTTTCGCCTCGCACAAAGCCTCGCCGCTTTCCGCTAATGAGATTGACTCGCAATATACCATTCCCTAACGAGCGCGCCATACGGGTGTTTCAAAGGGGATCCGCGATGCAATCCTTCCTCCGCGGCGCGACCTTCACGCCCCGCTTCGCATATTGATCCGGGAGGCGCGCGTGGCGGGGGCAGGACGACAACGCGCCGGCTGGCGCTATCGCGCCAATGTCGCGGCACGCGTGGCGGCGGGAACGGTCGGCGCCTATATGGTCGCCGCCCTGTTCGCTGCCGCGACGGCGCGCATGCTGCCCATGCCGAAGGTCGAGGCGATCATGCCGGCGACCTTGCTCGCCTTCCTGGTCGGCCCGGCGGTCACCCTCTGGGCGTTCCTCGCCCGCGGCCCGTGGCGTGCCTGGGCGGGCGTGATCCTGCTCGCCGCCCTCTTCGCCGCGATCGGCCGGTTGGCGGGCGGCCCGGCATGAGCGCGATCCGCGAGGGCACCCGCCAGGTCATGGCCTGGCTGCACGGCTGGACCGGGCTGCTGCTCGGCTGGGTGCTGTTCGTAATGTGCCTCGCCGGCACGCTCAGCGTGTTCAAGCCCGAGATCGGCCAGTGGATGCGCCCCGAGACCCGCGCCACCGCCGATCCCGCCGATGCCGTGCAGGCCGCGGCCGACTGGCTGGCAAGGAACACCCGGGGCTCGACCGGCTGGTACCTCACCGCGCCGAGCGCCCGGACGAACACGGTCGAAGCCGCCTATGACAGCGACGGGACCTTCGTCTATCGCGCGCTCGATCCGGTGCGCGGCGCCCCCGCCCCGCGCGAGACGCTGGGCGGCGAATTCTTCTACCGCCTCCATTTCGAGCTGGAGCTGCCCTATCCCTGGGGCCGGCTGCTCGCTTCGATCGCGGCGATGGCGATGCTGGTGGCGCTGATCACCGGGATCATCGCGCATCGCCGCATCTTCAAGGACTATTTCACCTTCCGCCCGGCCAAGGGGCAGCGCTCCTGGCTCGACGGGCACAATGCGCTGGGCGTGCTGGCCACGCCCTTCCATCTGATGATCACGTTCACCGGGCTGGTCACGCTCGCCTCGCTCAACATGCCCTGGGCCATCTCCGCCACCTATGGCAAGGATCTGGCGGCGGTCTATCACGATCTCGCGCCGGGCGTGGCCGAGCGCCCCAGGGCGAACCTGGCCGCGCCGCTGGCCCCGATCGCCCCGATGCTGCGCGAGGCGCAGCGCCGGCTCGGCGGCACGATCGGCCGCGTCTATGTGATCAACCCGGGCGACAAGGCCGCGGTCGTCACCATATTCCGCTCGGATGCCGACCAGCTCGGCTTCACGCCGGCCGAGATCAGCTTCGACGGCGCCACCGGCAGGCCGCTCCGCGCCTGGCGGGAGAATCGCGGCGCCATCCAGACCTATAATGTCGTCTACGGCCTCCACATGGCGCGTTTCGCGTCGATCGCGACGCGCTGGCTCTATTTCCTGGGCGGCGCGATGCTGACGCTGGCGATCGCGACGGGCCTGGTGCTCTGGATCGTCAAGCGCCGCGAACGCGCGCCGCTCTCGCTCGGCAATCGCGTGCTCGAGCGGCTGAACGCCGGCGTGCTGGCCGGCGTGCCGCTGGGTTGCGCCGCCTATCTCCTCGCCAACCGCCTGTTGCCGCTCGGCCTGACCGGCCGCGCCGAGCTGGAGATCGCGACGGCATTGTGGACCGCCGCCGCGGCGCTGGCGATCGGCGCCATGCTGCCGCCGCGCCGGTCCTGGCCGCTGCTCACCGGCGCAACTGCGCTCGCCTGCGCGCTCGCTGCGCTCATCGGCCCGTCGATCAGCACCATGACAGGGGTGCTGCTGGCAGTCGCAGCGGCGCTCGCCCTGCTTGCCGCGAAGCAGCTGCGCGGCCCGGGGAAGCGCCCCGAGCGCAGGCGGCGCACGGCATGACGATGGCGATCACCGGCCTGCTCTATCTCGGCATGTTCGCGCTCGCCGCCGGCATGTCGCGCCACGCCGCCTCCCTGCTCGGGCCGCAGGCGAAGCACATCGCGCTCCGGCACCCGGCCCGCTTTGGCTGGACACTGGTGGCGCTCTCTTTCCTCATCGCCTGCTTCGCGCGCGACGGCGGGCGGGCGCTCGTGCTGTGGTTCGGGCTGATCCCCTTCGTCGGCGCGATCGTCCTGCTGGGGCTCAGCTATCGCCCGGCCGTGCCGCGCGCCATGGTGCCGGTCGCCATGCTGATGGTGCTGCTCGCGCCCTTCCTCTAGGCGAGAACGGGCTTGCCGCGCAGCAGGGCCCCGGCCACCTCGACGATCTCGGCGGGGTCGAACGGCTTGCCGATCGCCGGCACCTCCGCAAAGCCCTCGGGCAGATGATCGCGGCCATAGCCGCTGACGAAGGCAAACGGCACGCCGCGCGCGTACAGCGCAGTCGCGATCGCCTCGACGCTGGCGCCCTGGAGGTTGCCGTCGAGCAATGCCCCGTCGATCCGTCCGTCCTCGACGATCGCCTTGGCGTGCTCGGCCGTGGCGGCCGGGCCGATCACCTCGGCGCCGGCATCGGCGAGGATCGTGGCGAGCTCGAGCGCGACGAGCGGCTCGTCCTCGATGATCGCGAAGCGCCGGCCCGCGATCGACGCCCCCGCGACCGCGTCGCCTCTGGGCCAGGTGCCTCTCGCGCCCACCACGCGATCCGCGGGCACCTCGGCGGCGGCGGCGGCATAGGGGATGGTCAGGATCCAGCGCAGCCCTTCGGATGCGAAGGTCGCGACCGCCGATCCGCCCTCGGCCTTGAGGCTGCGCTCGATCAATACCGTACCGAAACCGCGCCGGCTCGGCACCACGACCACCGGGCCACCGGTCTCCGCCCATTCGAGCTCGAGCAACGCGCCCCGCAGCCGCCATTCCAGCCGCACTTGTCCGGTCTCGTTCGAGAGCGCGCCATATTTGTTGGCATTGGTGCCGAGCTCGTGGAGCACGAGGGCGAGGTGCAGCGCCGGCTCGGGCGACAGCTCGATCTCCGGTCCGGCAAAGCTGAGGCGTTGCGAGTCGATCGCGCCGAGCTGGAGCTGCCCCTCGATCAGCTCGCGCAGCCTGGCGCCCTGCCAGGTGGTGGCGCTGAGCAGCGAATGGGCACGGGCCAGCGCGTGGATACGGCCGATGAAGGTCGGCGCGAAATCGGAAGGGCCGGCCGAATGGCGCAGCGTCTGCGTCGCGATCGCCTGGACCGAGGCGAGCGTGTTCTTCACGCGGTGGTTGAGCTCGCCGATCAGCAGCCGCTGCGTTGCCTCGGCGCGCTTGCGCTCGGTCACGTCGAGAATCTGCACGCTGACCGAAACCAGCCGGTCGCCTTCGAACAGCGCCGAGCAATAGCATTCGCAGTCGAGCAGTGCCCCGCCCTTGTCGTTGGCGCGCAGCGTCTCGACGCGGCGCAACTCGTGCCCCGCCACCATCTGCCCGAGCACCGCTTCCACCGCTTCGCCATTGGCCGGATCGAGCCAGTCGAGCTTCGCGGCGCGCCGGCCCAGCACTTCCGCCGCGCTCCAGCCGAACAGCCGCTCGGCACCGTTCGACCAACCGATCACGCGGAGTTCGGCATCGAATTCGACGATGGCGAGCGGGCTGTTGTCGCTATGCGCCTGGATCCGGCCGAGCGCGGCGGCCAGCTGGTCGCGCTGGCGGGCGATCTCCAGCCGCTGGCGCGCGAGCTCGACGAAGATGTCGACCTTGTTGCGCACGATCTGCGGGTCGACCGGTTTGAACAGATAGTCGACTGCGCCCGCCTCATAGCCGCGGAACCGCCGCCGCTCGTCAGTCGCAACCGCCGTCACGAAGATGATCGGAACACGCCGCGTGCGCTCCGTCCCGCGCATCAGCTCCGCCAGCTCATACCCGTCCATCCCGGGCATCTGCACGTCGAGCAGGGCAAGCGCGACGTCGTGCCGGAGCAGCAGCTCGAGCGCCGCCGGGCCCGACGGGGCCTTGAGGATCTCCACTCCGTCGCGGCGGAGCAGCGCGTCCATCGCGATCAGGTTCTTCTCGACATCGTCGACGACGAGGATCTTCACGGTTTCAGGCTGCGGCATGATCGACCCCCGCAGCTATCGGCAGGATGTTGCGCCGGTATATCTTCTCTTCCGACACGAAGTCGGCGAACGCGCCGGCATGCGAGGAGAAGCGCAGATTCTCCTTCGCGCCAAGCCCCAGGAAACCGCCGCGCACCAGGCTCTGCCCGAACAGGCCGAGCGCACGGTCCTGCAGCGCCCGATCGAAATAGATCAGCACGTTGCGGCTGGAGACGAGATGCGCCTCGGCGAACACCTGGTCGCTCGCGAGATTGTGCTCGGCGAACACCGCCCGGGCGCGCAGGCTCTTGTCGAACACGGCGCGGCCATAGCCCGCCGTATAATGGTCCGACAGCGATCCCCTGCCGCCCGCGGCGCGGTGGTTCTCGGTGAACTGCGCGATACGGTCCAGCGCATAGACGCCGGCTTCCGCCCGCTCCAGCGCGGCGGGGCTGATGTCGGTGCAGTAGAAGATCGTCCGTTCCTCCAGCCCCTCCTCGCGGAACAGGATGGCGAGCGAATAGAATTCCTCGCCGTTCGCGCAGCCCGCGATCCACACTTTGAGCGACGGGAAGGTGCGCAGATGCGGCACCACCTGTTCGCGGATCGCGCGGAAATAGGCGGGGTCGCGGAACATCTCGCTCACCTGGATGGTGAGGAAGCCCATCAGTTCGGCGAACAGCGCCGGTTCGCGCAACACCCGCCCCTGCAGCTGCGACAGGGTATCACAGCCGAAGCGCGCCTGCGCTCGCTCCAGCCGCCGGCGCAGCGAGCCGCGGGAATAGCCGCGAAAGTCATGGTGATAGCGCCGCCAGATCGCGTCGAGCAGCAGCTCGAGCTCCAGCGCGTCCACCGGATCCGCGGCATCACTCATCGCGGCATCCACACCCGGACGAGGCTGAGCAGCTTGTCGACGTCGAGCGGCTTGGCGAGATAGTCGTTCGCCCCCGCCGCGATACAGTCCTGCTGGTCGCGCGCCATCGCCTTGGCAGTGAGCGCGATCACCGGCAGCCCGCGCCATTCCGGCCGGCCGCGAATCTCGCGGGTCGCGGCGATCCCGTCCATCTCGGGCATCATCACGTCCATCAGCACCAGCTCGACCGGGGCGCCCCCGCCCTGCGCCGCGTCGAGCGCGGCCAGCGCCTCGATCCCGTTACGGGCGATCTGCACCTTCGCGCCGTGCGGCTCGAAGATCGAGGTGAGCGCATAGACGTTGCGGATATCGTCCTCGACGACGAGGATGTGCCGCCCGTCGAGCGCCGCGTCGCGCTGCAGCGCCTGGCTGAGGATCGCCTGCTGCTGCTCGGGCAGGTCGGACACCACCTGGTGGAGGAACAGCGTGACTTCGTCGAGCAGCCGCTCGGGCGACTTCGCGCCCTTGACGATGATCGACTTGGAATAGCGCCGCAACCGCAGTTCCTCGTCGGCCGAGAGGTCGCGCCCGGTATAGACGATCACCGGCGGGAAGCCGACGCTCTCGTCCATGCTGAGCCGCTCCAGCAGGTCGAGCCCCGGCATGTCGGGCAGGTTCAGATCGAGCACCATGCAGTCGAACGTCTCGCTGCCGAGTTGCTCCAGCGCCGCCGCGGCGCTGTGCGCGTCGACGGTCTCGACGTCACGCGAGGCGAGCAGCAGCCGCACGCTCTCCGCCTGTTGCGCGTCGTCCTCCACCACCAGCACCCGACGCAGGCGGCGCGTCATGTGCGCTTCCAGCCCTTCGAGCACGCCGACCAGCTGGTCGCGCCGCACGGGCTTGAGCATATAGCCGATCGCCCCGCCGGCGAGCGCTACCTGGCTGTTGTCGTCGGCCGAGACGACGTGCACCGGGATGTGCCGGGTGCGCGGGTCGCGCTTGATCCGGTCGAGCACCGACAGGCCGGTGTGATCGGGCAGCCCGATGTCGAGGATCACGGCATTGGGCAGATATTGCCGCGCCATCAGCGCGCCTTCGTCGGCGGTGCCCGCGATCAGGCAGTCGAACCCCAGCTCGTGCGCAAGGTCGTAGAGGATCCGCGCGAAGGCGGGATCATCCTCGACGACGAGCAGCACCCGGCTGTCCCCGCTGAGCCGCTCGCGATCGTCGGCGACTTCGGCCCGCAGCGGCGCGCGCCGGGGTGCGGGCGGCACGGGTTCGGCGGCGAGCAGCGGGGCCTCGCGCGGAGGCGCGGCCTCGACCAGCCCCGGATCATAGGCCTCGGGCAGCAGCAGCGTGAAGATGCTGCCCTTGCCGGCGCTGCTCTCCAGGCGGATCTCGCCGCCCAGCAGGCGCGCCAGCTCGCGCGAGATCGACAGGCCCAGGCCCGTGCCGCCATATTTGCGGCTGATCGTGCCGTCGGCCTGGCGGAACGCCTCGAAGATGATCTTCTGCTGCTCGGGCGCGATCCCCACGCCGGTGTCGCGCACCGCGAAGCTCAGCCGCCCGTCGGCGGCCCGCCCGGCGCTCAGCGTCACTTCGCCCTTGCCGGTGAACTTCACTGCATTGGACAGGAAATTGCGCAGCACCTGCTCCAGCCGCTGCGGATCGGTCTCGATGTCGCCGGGCGCGCCGGGCAGCACTTCGCAGCGCAGCTCCAGCCCCTTGGCCTCGGCCGCCGCCGCGAACCCCTGGCGGAGCTTCTCCAGCATCGGCGAGATCCGGATACGGCGCGGCTGCAGCTCGAGCTTGCCCGCCTCGATCTTCGAGATGTCGAGCACGTCGTTGATCAGCGCGAGCAGGTCGTTGCCCGAAGTCTCGATCGTCTCCGCATGCCGCACCTGCTCGGTGCTCATGTTGCCCGCGCGGTTCTCGGCGAGCAGCCGCGCCATGATCAGCAGCGAATTGAGCGGCGTGCGCAACTCATGGCTCATGTTCGCGAGGAATTCGGACTTGTAGCGGCTCGCCTGTTCCAGCTCGCGCGCCTGGCCGGCAAGCGAAGCCTGCGCACGCGCCAGGTCGTCGCGCTGCGCTTCCAGCGTCTGCGCCTGCTCCTCGAGCTGGGCGTTGCTTTCCTCCAGCTCGGCCTGCTGCACTTCCAGCCGCGCCTGCGATTCCTGCAGTGCGCGGGCCTGGGCCTCCAGTTCCTCGTTGCTCGATCGCAGTTCCTCGCCCTGCGCCTGCAGCTCCTCGGCCTGCGCCTGGGTTTCCTCGAGCAGTTCCTGGAGCTGGGCGCGATATTTGGCCGAGCGCACCGCGACGCCGAGCTGCTCGGCGATCCGTGCGAGCAGTTCCTCCGCTTCCGCCGGCTTCACGCCGCCGCCGGCGAAGCCAAGCTCCACCACCGTGTTGACCTGGCCGTCGATCCGGGCGGGCGCGATCAGCAGCCGCCCCGGCTTGGCCCGGCCCAGCGCCGAGCCGAAATAGAGATAGCCGTCCGGCACCGGCGACAGCGTGAAGCTGCGCCCGTCGGCGATCGCCTGGCCGATCAGCCCGTCGCCCGGCGTCACGCGCTCGGGCACCGCGGCGCCGGCCGGCACGCCATAGCCGGCCCGCCGCAGAAAACCGTCGCCGTTGCGGATGAAGATCGCGCCCGCGGTCGCGCCCAGATATTCGGCGAGAAAACGCAGCGCGTTCGCGCCGAGCCTCTCGATCGTCAGGTCCCCGGCGACTGCCTGTCCCAGCCCGACCTGCCCCGCCTGCAGCCATTCCTCGCGACGAACGGCCAGCCGGTTGCGGACGAACAGCACGCCGACGCCGCCCAGCGTCCAGGCGGTGAACACGCCCAGGGTGCGGTTGACGCGCGCGATGCTGGGGTCGACGCCGCTGCGCGCCAGCATGAAGCCGGTGATCGTCAGCACCGTCGCGACGAGCGCGACCGCAGCCGGCACCACCGGGCGCGGCGCCAGATAGGCAAAGACGATCGGCAGCAGGTAGATCACCCATACCGAGGTGCCGAGCGGCAGCTGGAGATCGGCGACGAACGGCGCCGCGAGCAGAGCCGCGAGCGCGCCATAGAGCGACATTTCGTATTTCGCGCCGGACCGGTGGACCATCAAACCCCGTTCTCTAAGGCAAACCCGTGCATTTGCCGCCTTATTCCAACAGCATCCGGGGATCGCAACCAGGATCGGCGCCGAACTGCGTCACCCGGCGCAACGTTCTGCACCCGGATTTGGTTCCGGGAAATGCGCAAATTACGGACAGCGATCCGAATCGGGACGGCCATGCCCCTTCCATGCCCCTTCGCCGCGGCCCTACATGTAGCTCTTGAGCCGGGGCCACAGCCTGGAGAGCTCCGGCTTCAGCCCGCGGCACAGCGCGATGACCTTGCCGTTCTCATAGGACATCGCATAGCGCGACCAGGTCGTCCCCAGGAGTACAACCTCGTCGCAATAGGGGTACATGTCGGCGAGCTTCTCCTGGACGGACAACAGGTTGATCGGCCGCTGCCCGCGCAGCCCCCATAGGAAATATTGGTTATGGCCGCTGAGCGCGGCGGGCAGCCCCTTGCCGTACAGGTCGAGGGCGGCGGCCTCGCCATAATTGTCGACCTTGATGGCGGTGATCGGGCGTTCGGAGACGGGAATGCGGTTCCATGCCGCTTCGACCTGTCCCGCGAAATCGTGCCAGCCCAGTTGATCGGCCACGAGTTGGGGCAGCGCCGTGCCCTTGAAGCTGCGCTCCTGCTGCTGGGGGGCGATGCCCAGCCGCTGGATATAGGCCTCGAGAGCGGGCGGAGAGAGGATCGGCAAGGCCATCGGCGCCGCCAGCGCCGAGAATGCCACCGCCGCCGCCGCGCCGATTCCAGTCGCCACCTTGCCCGCGGTGCTGCGCGCAAGCGGCGCCAGGGCGGTCGCGCCGATCACGAACAGCATGGGATAGAGGGGGGCGAGATAATAGTCCTTGCCGTGCCCGAGGCGGACGATGACGAAGACTACGGCCGCGGCGATCACCAGGAAGCGCAGGTCCCTGAGCGGCCGCGCGACAAAGGGGGCGACCAGGCCGGCGATCCAGAGCGGCGCGAAGGCCGGATTCATCACGAACAGCTGATTGCCGACGAACGGCAGGAGCGCGATGTCGGCATTCTTCGCCTTGGCGGCCGCGCCCAGCTCCAGGAACGGGAAGCCATGGGCATATTGCCACAGGAAGGACGGAAGGGCGATTGCCGTCGCCAGCGCCACGCCGATCCAGAATGCGGGCCGCAGCAACAGGCGGCGCTCGGGCGTCAGCACCAGGCCGATGGTCAGGCCGAGCATCCAGAACAGCATCGAATATTTGATCTCGAGCGACAGGCCCGCCACCAGGCCGGCCAGAACCAGCGCGCGCCCGTCATCCTCGCGGCCTGCCTTGACCAGCAGATAGGCGAGCGCGGTCCAGGCCAGCGGATCGAAGGCCGATGTGTTCAGCGTGGCGACCAGCCCCATCAGCATCGGCGCGATCGCGCATGCGAGCCCGGCCAGCCCCGATGCGAGCCGGTCGCCGCCGAGCAGGCGAGCGAAGCGCATCCCCAGCCACACCAGCGCGCCCGCCGCCAGCGCGGTCGGGAGCCGTACCCCCCAGGCGCCGAGGCCAAGCTGGTAGAGGGACACCGCAATCAGCGGCACGCCGGGCGGCTGATCGACATATCCGAAAGCGGGATGCTGCCCGCAGACGATGAAGTAGAGCTCGTCGCGGAACAAATCGTAGCGGCCGCCCAATGCGAGATGGAAGGCAATGACGATCAGCCCCGCCGCCAGCGGGGGCCAGTCGATCCGAAGCGGTTCCCGAATGGCTGCCTGCACCGCGATTCCCCCGCACATGACGATCCGCGCCGACTGTCCTGTACATGCAACACACATGTCAATGGCGTCGGCGCTCCCGGACCGCGCCGAAGGCTCTTGCGCAGCCTGCTGAGCATGGGCTCGCCATCATGGAGAAACGAAGCGGCGCTGGCGGAGTCTAGGGAAATGCCCCGGCCATCGCTGAAGCATTGGAAACAAAGTTGTTTCATGAGCACCGCACTATTGGTACAGCCAGACGTAACCGTTCCGACACGCTGACATGCGGCCGGTGCTTCCCCATCCTATGCGCGGTCGATGACCAGACGAGCGCATGCTGGCGCCGGTGGCCGGCGCGTCCCTATCTGGCGTGCGGCTAGCCCGTGAGTTGACGCGGCTTACGGGCAAGCGCGGCCGGCCGCATAGATGGTCAGCGGCAACGGCAGCGGCAACGGGATGGCACCATCGCCGCTCCTGCGCTGGTCGCAGGAATGGTGCGTCGAATGGTATACATCACGCCGGGCAAGCCGATGCAGAACGGCTTCACCGAGAGCTTCAACGGTCGACTGCGAGACGAATGCCTCAATGAGACGCTGTTCACGTGGAGGCCCATGCCCGCTTCGTGCTCGACGCCTGGCAGCACGATTACAATCACGACAGGCCGCACGCAAAACGGCGCGGGCGCACGTCACAAGCAAATGGCACACGCTGCGATTCTGCCTTGGCGTCCGCGGTGCGGCGAATGCCTATATCATAGATGGCGAGGGCGGACTCTTCATCGCAGAATCGGTACCCCGGACATCACTGCCGCGATCGGGGATCCGCGACCTTTACCTGATTTGCAGCAGCGGTGAACGACGAAGTCGTACTGCCGTTCGGATTATAATAGCGATCGATTCTATTACTAATCCTGTTCTGCACACGATTTGCGAAACGATTGTCGACGCGTGCCATGGGCTTAATCCCTTGGAACTGACCGCGCACCTGGCGCTGCCCGACGCGCCCGAACGCAGAATTCGCAACAAAGCCCGCCGAGTTCTCCGCCTTTGTTGCCCGCGGCGGCGCAGCTACAGGTGGCAGACCATCGTCGCCCCGCTCCTGACCCATGGCAGGCGTTGCCACACTCAAAGCAGCCACCGTGCACAGACATGCCCAGCCGCGACCGGATAATCTGTGGGTGAAATCCAGGATGGGCATCAATATTCCTCCCGCCAACCGTACGGCGATCGCCCCTAAGTCGATCATCCTGCGCTCCCTCACTCTAGCCCACTTCCCGCTTGACGGAAATATGCCAGCCGCAATTACCGCTGAGGAGCCGGCCGAAGCTGCACACGCAAAATCTGGCCCGTCAGCCCCTCCTGGGCGCTGGACGCGCGCGCGATCAAGCCGAGATATTGTGTGGCACAGTCTGCCGGGACCACCAGAGATCCGGCAAAGGCACCGCCCGCCTGATCAGAATTGGGAACTGCAACCCGCCCGAGCTCACGGCCATTGTCGGTGCAGGTCAATATCCAATAGGGTTGGGATTCAACAGGCTGATTTATCCCGCTGCTGCGCCCACTGAGCATGTAATGCCCCGGTGGCAGGAACTGAATCTGCTGCAGCAGGGCACCTCCGAGACTGGCCGGAGCGAAGAAATCGAACACGGCACCCTGCCCGTCCCGCTGAATGGATGCGGAGAGCCCGGTCTCGCTCGACGCAGCGACCCAGTCGAGTTGCGATGCCTGCTCCAGCAATGCCTTGAAATCGGGATCACGCGACCAGCGTCGATCCGCGCCGGCCCGTACCGACGCATAATACTCCCACGCAGCCGCCGGCTGCTTGGCGAGAAGTGCGTTAATCACGAGCGCCTGATCTTGGCCCGAGACGGGAACGCCGGCCCGGCGCAGACCGTCAAAGAGTCGCGCCGTAGCGACCGGATCCGAACTGTTGGTCGCCAAGTACGACACGAAGGAATCAGCCCAAGTTGGCCGACTGGCCAGCAGCTTGACGAGATCCTTCCCGATGGCCGGATCGTTGCTCGCGCCGGCCAGTACGGGGAAAAGCAGATCCCATGCCCCCCAACGGGTCCGCAGGGCAGTGTCGTAGTGCCGCAGGGCGGCGGGAATATCGTCGCTACCGACGGCATCCTCGATCATCCAAAGCTGGGTGACCAGGTCGCGCCGCGACAATGCCTCGGAATAATCGAACATGCGCCGCGCTGTCCGGATATCCCCCCTCAACTGCGCTATCAGGCCAAGCGTGGTAATAGCGGGAACTGCGGTCGGATCCCGAAGGAGCGCCTGTTGCGCCAACCGCTCAGTCTTGGACAAGCGAGCCGCGAGCGTTGGGCCATCCACTCCCTGCGCTACCGGCTCTGCCGACTGAACGGTGAATTGCCGACGCGCGAGCTCCGCTGCAATCCTGCCGTCACCAGGCGCCAACTCATGCGCTCGTTCGAGCGACCTTTCCGGCAACGCCATGGCAACGGAATGCCGCACCGTCGTGTAACCGATCGCCACCGCTACCAACGCCAATATCACCCGAATGCCCCAGTCCAGTGGCTTTCGATTGCGCAATTCAGGGGCGAGCGGTGCCATCGCGACTATCAGTTGCCCTTGGCACGGGCAGTATCATCGTGCCCATAGCCGTAGCCATACTCATAGCCGGAATGCGACTTCTTCGCTTCGAACTTGGTAAGCACGCCACCAAATACGCGGGCGTTGGCAGCATGGAGTCGACCGAGAGCCATCTTGACCATGCTGGAGCGGATACCGTGCGACTCAACCGTGTAAATTACACCTTCGACACGGCTGGCAATCAACGGCGCGTCGGCCAAGCCCATTACGGGCGGGGAGTCTATGACGACATGGTCATAGGCTTCAAGCAGCCGCTCGATCAGGATCGACAGGCGATTGCCGGTCAGCAATTCCGCTGCGTTGGGCGGCAGGGGACCGGCCGACATCGCGGTGAACCCGAAATCATTCATCGCGAAGATAAGCGATTCGATGTTGTCGTCGCCCGACAGGAAATTGCTCAGGCCCCGATCATGGCTCACGCCTCCGAGATGATGCACTGACGGCGAGCGCATATCGCCGTCGATCAATATCACCTTGCGATGTGCGCGGGCCAACATCGTGGCGAGTGCCAATGCTGTCGTCGACTTGCCCTCCGCAGGCCGGGTCGATGTGATCGCCAGCGACCGCGGCACGCCATGTTCGGTCGCGAATGCGAGTCCGGTCTGAACGGCCAGGTAAGCCTCAACCACCTCCGACTTGCGGTCGAGGAGCGCGTCTCTGGGTTCGATATCCTCAACCTTCGGCACCGTGCCGAGCAGCGGCAAGCCCAAGCGACGTTCGACTTCGGCCGGATCGTCGATCGACTCGTTCATCTGCTCGAGAGCAAGAGCCAACAGCGCCCCGATGACAAGACCCGCGATCAGCGAAAGCGCTATGTTGAGAGCAAGCCGCGGGCTGGACGGCCGCTGCGGGACGTCGGCCAGGTCGACTACCGCGATGTTATTTACACCTACGCCACCCGCAACGCCGATCTCCTTGAAACGCTGCAACAACGAATCATACAGCGCGCGATTGGTGTCCACTTCCTGCGCATAGATATTGTATTGAATGCTGCGGTTGCGGAGGTCGAGATAATCCGATTTCAGCTTCTCAACTCGATTCTTTAGCTCAGCCTCGCGCTGCAGGGCCTGCTGATACTCAGCCTGGAGCGACTCTGATACGCGCCCCTCCTCGCGCGAAATGCTCTGATCGATCTGAGCAATCTGGGACTGCAATGCGCGCGCAGGCGGGTAGCCCGGCTCAAACTGCGCCAGCAGCCGCTGATAGTCGGCAGCCAGTTCAGCCCTGCGCTGTCGCATCTGGTTGATCGCCTGATTGCGCAGCGCCTCGCTCGATGCACCAGACCGGCCGCGCTGGCGATAATGCGCTTCAGCCTGGATCCGATCCGCGGTCGCCTGGGCGAGAACGCCATTCAGCGCGGCGAGATCGTCGGCAACGATCGAACGCTCCGAAGTCGCTCCCTGCCCATTGCTCTGCGCCGGCAAGTTGATGATCCGCTGCGCCGACGCATAGCCGACCAACTGCCTCTGGGATTCATCCAGCCGCTCCTTAGCCTGCGCAAGCTGCCGCTGAAGCAGATTACGTCCATAGGATGTCGCCTGGACCTTCCGCTCAAGGTTGGTCTGGATAAAATTGTCGGCCCATGAATTGGCGACCCGAGCCGAAAAATTCGCATCGGGGCTGGCAAAACGGATGTCGACGAGCCTCGAAAGCCGGGTAGGCGAAATTCGAAGATGGTCCCGCAGGATCTCGCCCGCCACTCGCGTGCGCTCACCACGTCCCTGCGCCGAATAGCGCCCATTGGTGCGTTCAAATGCCGGCTTATCGACATTGGTCCCAAACATCTCGAAGAAGTTGGGGTCGTCTACCAAGCGCAGCTGAACTGCCACGCGCTCCGATAGCGAGCGCGATTGCAGCAGACCGTATTGCGTCTGATAAAATTCCTGGTCCGCAATGCTGGTGTCACGCTCGACACCCTGGAAATTGGTGACCTGATTCGACTCTCGCGCGATCTCGATCGTTGCGATCGCCGTATATTGCGGCGTCATCAGCAGAGTTACGATGATCCCGAGCAAGAGGCACGTGACGACCGCACCCAAGATCATATAGCGCCATCGCAAGGCTATCCGAAGATATTCGCGGATCTTCGGATTGCTCTCGGGGTCGGACGTGGCCCTATCGGCCAGTTCTGTAGACGCGACTTGAGCGCGCATGACGGGAACTTGTTTCACTCAGCAAAACCCTATTGCAGAACCGCGATCAGCGGCGCAGCGAGGACCGGTGAAAGTGACACTAGGTCACGAAACAAGCGGCGCTGCGGCGAATCCCCGACGGCTATTACATCGTTGGCATAAATCGGAGGATCCGGATAAACTCCTCGACGGATCGCATCGATATTATAGAGGCCGGCCATGCGTTGGCCATTGACCGTCCTCAGGATGACGACATCCTCCTGCCGGGCAAATTCGGTCAGCCCTTTGGCGGAAGCGATGACACGCATCAGCGTCATCTGGTTGGTGACAGGATAGAGCCCAGGCTCGACCACTTGGCCATCGACAGTGGCCACCTGGCTCACCGAACTCTTGATGTTGACGACAACCTGAGGAGAGCGGACGTAATTTCCCCGTAATGCCGCCTCGATCGTGCGCGCGAGTTCTTCGGAAGTCTTGCCGCGGGCGTCAATAGTGCCCGCCAGAGGCATTGCGATGCGCCCACTGGCGTCGACCTGAATTTCACGATTGAAATCCGGCAGCCCAAACACTTCCACCTCGATGGTGTCCAGCGGGCCGATCAGTGCCGGACGGTCGGCAGCAACCAAATCCGTACGCTCCGGCGCTGGGAGCGCAGAACTGTCACGCACCACCGTCAGGCTTGGAGTCGATACGATCGGTTGGCGGTGGGCGCACCCGGCCAACGTGGCCGCGAGACAAAGAGCGACAAAGTTTCTGCGCATGATCATCCCGGATGGAGAATTTGGGTGGGCTATAGATGCTAGTTATCCGTCGGTAAAGTGGCCCGCTTCGGCACTTCAGCCCATCCAAGCCACAGCGATGCCAATACGATCATAGCCATCATCATCGGCGTCCGCGCCGGATAATCGACGGCACTCGCTATAAGGATCAACAGCAGTGCGGCCGATCCGGCCCGCCCGAGCAACATGTTCGAATCCGCAGAAGCCCGCCAGACCCGGATGCTGGCCCTAAGCCACCAGCCCAGCGCGACGACCAGCAGCAGCGCGGCCGGAAGCCCTCCATCCAGCAAGATTTCAAGCCAGTCATTATGGGCATGGTTGAAATAGGTCGGCTTCAGCAGCGCGTAAGGCTCGTGCACGCGGAAAATGGTGTCAAAGCCACCAAAACCCGATCCGGCGGGGAAATATATACGGATCATCGCAAGGACGGATGGCAGCGCATGAACGCGGACATCGGCGCCGGCATCGAGCTTCATTACGCGGCTGATGGATTCAGCGCGATTCGCGGAGACACTTATGACTACGAAAATAACCAGAATCGCGACGACCGCAGCGATGAAAGCGGGAAAGGCCCAACGCGGAGCCCGGCGCAATGCCCGCTGGATACCATGCCTCGAAAGCAGAAGGCCAATGATCAAGGCCAGCCCGCCCACCAGCATTCCGGCCCGCGAACCGCTCGCCAGAATTCCAAGAAGGAAGATGAGGACAAGCGCGAACGCCACTGGGCCGCGCCATGGCGCCCTATGCTCGTGCAGGAACGGCCACAGCGGAGCCAGCAGGCACCCCAGAGCCAGATAGAGCGCGAAATGATTGCGATTGGCAAACGAGCCGCTGACACTTCCTGACACATCATTGATCAACGGATTGTCGATCCGCCATCCCGAGAATTGCACGACGGCCAAGAGCATCGACGTGAAGATCAGTATCAGAACCAGCGCCGGCAGATAGGCGCGCTCGGCGCGCCGCAGGCCCACGGCCAGCAACAGGACCGCCAGCGGCACGACCAGCGACGCAGCGGCGTTGAGCGTGAGATCAGGCACCACCGACAATGGGCGCCAGGGCTGCCCGCCCTCGATCGCCCGCGCGAAGATCGCGCGACCGGGAAGCGCCTGCCAGAGGCTCGGCGGCAGCGGCATCAGTTGGATCAGCACGACCAGGATCGTAGCGATCAACAGATACAGGACTGGCTTGGCGGATCCAAAATGCGGCGGCCGTGCGAGCAAGGCAATACCGACGAGCGACAAGACCGCGGCGCCCCGCGCCACCGACTGGCCCATCACGTCAGGCCGGGCGGCACCGCCAGCCACCAGCAATATCGCCATGAAAACCAGCAGCATGAGGAAAGACGGGCCAGGCAAAGTGCCCCGAACCAGGCGCGAATGATTGGTCATTGCCTTCCTTTACGCGATTTATTCCGGCGGTCGAGACGTCAAGGCACCTCAGCGACAGCCGGCCCGATATCAACCGGCCGACGATCATCCGGCTGTGCCACCGGCACGAGCCGATACAGGACCACCTCGCGATACACGGCCAGAACCACCGTATAAATCACGCTGGTGACGAGCGTCGTGGTCAGCGACGCCGCAAATGCAATCGCAGGAAGGAATAACCAATCAATGGTCATGCCGGGGCGGCGCGGCGTTAGGGCTATCATCGCGAGCGCCAGGGTCCCCGGGATACCGAACTGCAATGTCCTGAGCATGACCTCGGAGTCAAAGACACCACCATAATAGGCCAACTCATCCGACGAAAAGCCGCCAAGCAAACCGTACTTCGGAAAGACGCTGACGAAGAAGTCATACGTATTCAAGCGCCCGGTAACGGAACCACTCTGACTCAGCCCACCCCCGAGGACCTCATCAAAGATAAACTGCACCACATAGAGATTAACTCTAAATTCTATCAATATAAACAGACTGATAGCCGCAGAAAATCCAACAAGCGCCACAACGGCCGCAAATCGAGTAAATCCCCTTTCCGATATCAGTCGATACGACTCAAATAGCACAAAGAATATAGCAAGGGTTCTATTGGCCGTAAGAAATATAGCAATCGATATAGGGATGAATACTATGTACTTCTTATAGAGCGCATAATGCGCCCTAAGGCTTATGTAGATGATCGTGCTGGAGAAAATACCCGTCGGGAAAAAACCGGGTGGGCGAATTGACAGCGTATCCCACAAGATCTGCGCCTGATACTCATCATAGGACACAAAATTAATGGCGTTCTCCCAAACCGGCGCCAACAGCGTCACGATCGAGAACAGATTTACCGCCTGCGCGATCATTACAGCGAGGTTGATCAGGCTGCCCCACACAGCGATCCGAACGACCCGTTCCAGCCCCAGTCCGTCGACCACCTGCGCAACCATCGCTGTCGCCAGAATCGCCCCGAACGGGAGCGTAACATAGACCCAGTCCCGGAATCCGAAGGCGCCAATCATGGTATTATACGATATCAATGCGACAAATATCGCGAACGACGCCGCAACGATATACAGTTTCCCCGCAGAATAGCTACGGATTACGTATGGGACAAAGAACAAGGAAAATAAAAGCGGCACGTATATTGGAATATTAGAAAGCCTATACCCCGGATATACGTAGGACAAGGCGATACCGATCACTCCGATCGCCGTTATGAACGACATCTTATGCGGAGTAACGACAATAGAATTAGGCATTCGCTTTCCAATAGCGCAGGAATATCCGGGTGCCGACCGGGAGCGTGAACAACAAAGCGACGCCGCTATAGGCAAATACCGCCCCGGGCAGGCCAAAGAAGGCGATCAGCCCGGCAGCCCCCCCAAGGGTAAGGATCCCACCAACGGCAGACAGCACCATGAAGGGCTCCTCCCTATGGGCACGCAGCAGCACCGCCTCCGCCGACACAATATGGTTTGCCATACATGCAAGCCCCAGGGGAATCAGATACTGCCAGGGCAGAAGCCGCCCCGACAATTGCGGCAAGAGCCGATATCCGATGAGCAGCGCGAGTGGCAACATCATGATCGCAATCAGCAACAGCACTACCGATTGGAGAAATGCCTCCTTGAAACGTCGCCGCAATTCATCGCGCCGCCCCAACGCCACGAGGCGGGTGAAAACCGGTGTCCGCGCAGTGAGCAACACGATGAACAGGCCATTCAGGGCAGTGAAGATCTGGAGGCTCATCCCCATGCTCCCCGCCGCCTTCGCGCCAACCTGCGCAAACAGCAACGGCGAAAAAATCTGCAAGGTGAAGAACCCACTTAGCCAACTGATCGCAATCCGGGATTGGAATGGCCAGATATCCCTGCGCCAGTCCAATCCCGGCAAGTCGGATCGGTACGACCATAGATCCACCAGCATCGACCGATGACCGTAAAGGATGGCAATCGCCCCCACGACCGGCATGAGAACGGTTTGACAAGCGATAGCAAACAACCCGCCGCCACAAGCGAGCGTTATCGCCGCTGCCGAAGTGCTGATCACTCCCTGCAGCAGGCGTATCCGCGCCGCCGTCGCAATACGGCCGCTACCCTCCACGATGAACAACGCGGCATTGACCACGAGACTGGACGACACGCCGAACGCGACGAGCACCCACGCGGTTATCACCGCGGAGAATTCGCCCGGCGCCACCTGATGCTTGCCGAAATAGGAGAAGAACAAAATCCCAAGCACGCAGAGCAGCGCGAACAGCACCACGCTTCCGCAGGCGAACCAAGCCCCGGCAAATCGCACTAGCGAGTGCAGCCGCTTCTTCGCGCCGTCATTGCCAACGATCCTGCCATGCTCGCCGTGCGACAGAAGAGCCATCTCGTGCCCGATCAGCTGCACCAAAGCTATACCGAGGCCCATTTCGATAAAAACCTGCATATAGATCAGGCTGTTGAACGTATAATAGAATCCCTGAGTGGACGGATTGGTGAACAGACCGACGAGCACAAGCAGGATCAAGCCGCTACAGGCAGTCCACAGCCGGTTGACGATGCTGAATGACACGGCAGCATCCAATCCGGCACGAGACATCATGCCAGGAATGAACCGTGCCAGTTTGCTGGACGCGGACAACAACTTCTATCCAGTCCTCATATGGTTTTGGTCAAAAGCTCATCAAACGGGTCGATATTCAGCGGGCGCCTGACCCGGTAATGATCGTCTGAATAGTTCTGATCGTTATCAATATATCGAGCCAGAAAGAGAAATTCTTTACGTAGTAAAAATCCAGATTGAGCTTCTCGCGTATATCGTCAACCTCGGTGACGTGCCCCTGATTTACCTGGGCCCAGCCCGTAAGTCCCGGTTTGATGATATGGCGATAATGATAGAAAGGTATCTCTTTCTCGTACCACTTTGTCAGAACCATCGCCTCGGGCCGCGGCCCGATCATGCTCATTTCCCCCTTGAGCATGTTGAACAGCTGCGGCAGCTCGTCAATGCGAGTCCGGCGCAAAAAGGCCCCCACTCTCGTGATACGAGAATCCCTATCGCTCGTCATCGCACTCTTCCGCGCCTCGGCGTCGCTGAGATTCTCCTGCGACGCCGCAACGCGCATGGTCCGGAACTTATATGCAGTGAACGGCTGTGCCCGAAACCCGGTCCGCTGCTGCCGATACAAGGAAGGCCCCGGCGAATCCAGGCGCACCACCACCGCCACGATCAGAAGGGCAGGCGCCAGCACAATCAGCGCGATCGCCGCAATGACGACGTCGATCACGCCCTTGATCTCGAGGTACAGGTCGCTGGGATTCAAAGATCCGAGCGTATTCTCCGAGAGATGCTCGATTTCGACGCGCCCGGTGATCTGTTCGATCACCTCCTTGTAGTGGTAGACCGGCGTTCCACTCAGCGCAAAATCCGCGATGCGCGCATTCCATTCCGCCGAGTGATCCGCGTTCAAATCGACGACAACGCCATGCAGCGCCGGAGGCGACGCTTCAGGGTCGGAAATATAATGCCAGACCACCCGCCCGGCGTTCGGCAGCGAGGACACCCCATCACTGGGGATAACACCAAGCAGAAGCGGCCGATGAGCAGAGTACCGCAAATGCATGTATGTAAAAGTAACCAACGTCAGCAGGTAACTACTCAACAGCTGCATGCGCGTATAATCGATACGCAGCATAATAAATGTAACGGCAAGAATGCTAAACGTTATCGTAAAGGCGGTAATTATGTAGCCGCCGGAAACGATTCCTGGAAAAACGTGAATTCTCCTATAGGATATATACCCTATAATGAGAGCCATCGTCCCACCGATAACGGTGTTAACCTGAACGAATCTGTTGAGAGAGATATCCGTAAACATGCCCTGCACAAAGGCAGGAATGATTATGGCAACAAGAATACCAATAGATATCTGGTACCTCGCCCTCAGGAGGAAATCCAACCGAGATTTGCGGAAGCTCTGCATCAAGATCTGTGTCATTGTTGAGTGAATCCCAGGTCAAATATTTCCCGGAGGCAAATTCTGACTTCTGTGGCCCCATATGGCATCATAGCCGCAAGGGCCTAGGCCCCTTTCCGTTCGCTGCAAAGCCCATATACCGTCCACAAGGACTGGTACAGAGGCAGCGCCGACGCGCGAAAAACCGAGATGGATTGTCCACTACTTCATTTTTTCGATTGACATACGATTGGAAGCGGCCCGGCCTGAGGTCGCGCGGCCGCGCCCTTCGCCATCGGAATAGGTAAGCCTCAGCTGATATTTTCGCCGGAGCGACAACCTCTCGCGGAAGGAGAAGTCGATGCTCGGCGAGCCCGCCCCAAGACAGCGGTCAAGCCTGGCTACCGGCATGTTCGCCGTCGCATCATACAGGATGATCGCTGCATTCGAACCACCCGCTACGTCAAGGAGTTGGATGAACCCGCTCCAGCCATAATAGCCATCCTCTCTCGGAGTGAAGCTATCCCGCCCATTCCATTCGTCGCGCCTGTCCTCGATTTCGGCGGAGAAAGCCAGAATCGAAGTCGTGCCGTGTCGGATTTTCTGCGGTTCGCCCTGCGCCGCGAGGATTGGACCATCGCCACCTGCGCTGAAGCGCACGACGTTGCGCTGCGGGGCAGCGTTGGCAAAGGAGGCCCCGAACGGAATCGTCACTTCGCACGCTTCGGCAGTGGCGGCGATGTCGACATGCCGTTGCGTCGGCGCAATGCTGGCGAATCCATAGCCGGAGCAAATCAACCGTGACGTCTGGCCCCGCGCCCTTATGTAGGTCCCGGTGCCATCGGTACCCATCGCCCCGCCTCCGGGATGGCTCTTCGCATCCCCTTGCGTTGCATCGAAGAACCCGCCCTGGATCACGACCGTGTCGACGTCCTCCACCGTGATGCCGGCATAGTCGCTTGCAGAGGGCTGAATACCTTCGATGTACAGCCCCGAAATGAGCACGCCCCGACAAGCCTGCCCAATACGCAGCTGGTCGCGCTGATTGTATTCGAGCTTGCCGCCCAGGATAATCGGCCCGCTGCACCCGGTGATCGCAATGCCGGCACCAGCCTTCGCGACTTGAGAAGCCACCTGGAGCAACATCACATTGTGGCTCACGGCGTTGACTGAAATATTGTCGCCGGTCTCGGCAGCACGGACCTGGACATTCTCCATCAGGAGCGAATAGCAGCCGTCGAGAAAGAGGGGACTGTTCCCACCTTCGACGTACAGATCGCGCAGCGCAAAGGCCGTCGCCGCCTTGCGTCCCCAGAACAGATGCCCGCTACGGGGCTCGCCGATGATCGCAAATTTCTCGAGCGAGACCCGCTCGACATCGGAATCATCAAGGCCCGTGCCCGTGCCATAGACGAGGCAGTCCCCCTTCCCCACCTTCAACAATCTGGATGCGAGCGATCCTTGCCCGACAATCGAGACGCCAGGCTTGCCGCGCAAGCTTCCCTCGATCCGGAAGTTGCCGCGCGGCAACCAAACCACGCCGCCGCCGCGCGCATAGGCCCGATCAATCGACGCCTGGATACTGGCGGTGTCGTCAGCCACTCCGTCGCCGACTGCGCCATGGTCGACGACACTCTCCTGCGGGCCTGAAGCCGTCCGCTCGCTGGCGACGGCGGAGGTAGCAGTCAGCCCCGCCGCCACGCCCAACGCGCTGCGTCGGGTGATTCCGGAATGCCCGACATCCGCGGAAGCCCGGCCCCTCCTCATCGCTTTCGCCCCGTCGCTCGGCGCGACGATCGTCCAGGGGTAATCACCTCAAGCTTCCTTCCGGTGCAGGAATATTCGCGCATCCATAGTATCGTCGGGCCCCTCCGGAAGCCCGCTGCGAGATGAGGGAGGCGAGACTTACAGGCGATCGTGGCGGCTGGTGAAAACATGCTGATATGCCTGCCCCTTTGCGCGTACATATAGCACCTTGAAGCCACCCAAAAGGCGCGGCCCGGTAATGCGCCCAAGCAGCAACAGCAATCGAGCCACCCAGCGCTTAAAACCATGGCCGTGGACACGATGCACATTCATTGCCTTCTGCCGGATATAGGCAGCCTCGGCAGGCTGAGACGCATGCACCGACGCAATGTCCAGAAACTCCCGGAATATATTGTGCGCCGCATAGATCTTGGCGCGCAACAATCGCCGATGCTGCGGCGTCAGGGGCAGATCCGTCAGATGATAGAAGTTCAGTCGCACATCGGCCGGCGACCAGGCCGCTTCAGCTCGCCTTGCTCGCGTGATGAGCAGCGGCGAGAGAACGATCTGCTTGCCCTCCAGAGATGCCATGATCGCGATGGCCAGCTGCGTTGCCGCCGCGAGCGCCATCAGATAGCCGTAACGCAGATACGGGCGACATTCCCGAACGTTGTAGAGATAGGTCGACATAAAGAGCAGGTGATTGAAATCGCCACCCTTCTCCATCAGCTCGACGAAATTCCGCGCCACCGTTTCGGCTTCATACTGCCCATAGGGCGAGCTGAACTTGAATATTGCGCTTTCAGGATGACGCGCAACGCATTCGGCAATCGAATCCAGTTGCTCGGGGAGCAACGGATCGTCGTCGCCAAGCAGTAATAGCCATTCCGTCTCCACGAGCTCGAAGAGACGCAGGATGTTGGCAGGCGCCCCGACATTGGCCGGATTGCGATGGACCCGCATCCGGACGCCCTTCGCTTCGGCGGTCGCCCAGATCTCCGGGTCGAATTCGACCGCGGGCTCCGAAGCGTTGTCGCAGATCAGGATCTCGACCCAGGAAGGCAAACCGCCAATGATCGACGCAATATTTGCTTGGATCGTCTCCACCCGATTGAAGGTCGGTATGGCGATCGTGATCCTTGCCCGGTTCATGACTCAAGAGCGCTTAGCGGCGGTGCCAAGGTGCGAGCGGACCAGAGTGATCAAGCTCTCCCGGTCGAACCCGTGATGTTTGCGCATGGCGTTCTGATCAAGCGCCACCTTGGGCGGGGGATGCGCGATGCCGCGGCGCAGCACGGGCGGATGCGACGGCATGGATGCCGCGAATTCGGCGACAACGCCCCCGAGCCCGCCAGTCGCGAGATGCTCTTCGACGGTGACCATGAGCCGCGTTCCCGCGAGCAGGTTCGCCACGATATCCTCATCCAGCGCGGTTACGAAAGGCACGCTGACAACACCGACATCGAAGCCTTCCGCCCCGAGGCTTTCCGCCGCTGCCACCACCTCGGGGAGAATTGCACCGGTGGAAAGGAAACGAACATCGGCACCACCAAGGTTGATCGCCAACGCACCCGCCAGAGTCGCTTCGGCAATCGGGCCTTGATGAACCAGCGGCTCCCCGCCACGCCCGAGGCGAAGCGCCCCCGGCCGCCGCCGTTCGACGAGATGCCGCAGCGCCCAGCGCACTTCATGCGCATCCCCGGGAGAGGCAACCTCGATATTCGGCAGCATTTTGAGGAAACCGAGATCTTCAATCCCGTGATGCGTGTATCCCTGAGAGCCATAGGCGGCTCCGGTACCTACCGAGACGCAGATAACGCTGCGATCATGATAGCAAACATCGTTGCGCAGTTGCTCCAGCGATCGAACCGTGCCGAAATTCGCGATCGAGTAGGTGATAACAGTCCATCCCGTCATCGCCAGCCCTGCGGCAAGACCAAGCATGTTCTGCTCGGCAATACCGACATTGTAATATCGATCAGGGAAGCGTTCACTGAAGCGCTCAAGCACGGAGAAACCAAGATCTCCACACAGAAGCACAATGCTCTCGTCCTCTTCGGCGAGCAGGCAAAGTTCATCGATAAATGCGTTTCTCACTGCACAGACCCAATTTCTGCAATTGCTTGCGCAAGCTGTTCGTCATTCGGCGATTTATAGTGCCATTCCAGGCGATCTTCCATGAAGCTGACCCCCCTTCCCTTCACGGTGTGACAGAGGAGCAGGTTCGGCTTGTCGCCCCCCTTGTCGGCCAGCGCCTCGGCAAGAGCGGTATGATCATGGCCATCGACTTCCGTTACCTGCCAGCCGAAGCTGGTCCACTTGTCGGCGAACGGCTCGAGCCGAAGCACTTCGTCGACCCGGCCGAAGCTCTGGATCTTGTTGTAGTCGACCAGCGCAACGAGGTTGGTCAGCTGATGATGACCCGCGAACATCGCGGCCTCCCAGATGGATCCTTCGTCGCATTCTCCGTCGCTCAGAATAACGAACGACCGCCATGCCGCGCCCTGAAGTCGAGCGCCGAGAGCAAGGCCCGCCCCCACGGAAAGACCATGGCCGAGCGAACCCGTGGACAATTCCACTCCCGGCACCGCGTGCGACACATGCCCCGTCAGCAGCGATCCATTGACCGAATACTCGTCAAGCCATTCGCGCGGGAAAAAGCCGCGATTCGCTAGCACTGCGTAGACAGCGGCGGCGGCATGCCCCTTGCTGACGATCAGCCGATCGCGATCCGGCCGATCCGCATGGACCGGATCGACGCTCATGACATGGCCATAGAGTACCGCCAGCATGTCCGCGATGGAGAAACAGCTGCCGACATGCGAAGCCTTGGCGCGATGCACCATCTTCAGCACCTCCCGCCGAGTATCAGCGGCGAGTTCCCGCACAGCCTCGAGATCCATTCGATCACCCATTGTGCGCATCGCTCTTTCTAACAATCTCCAGTCGCTCCGCCAGCACTGCCAGTTCTCCCCGGAAGCCATAGTCCTCCAGCAGCGTCCGTTCGATTTCCTGGCGATACGCCATTGCTGTGATCAACACCGCCGCATCGGGGTAAGCACGCAGTTCGTCCGGGGCGCTTACCTTCAGATGCGAGACCGGAGTGATCATCCCCCTCTTGTGCGGATCACCGTCCACCAGAATGTCAGCGTCCGTCACACCGGCCGCAGCAAGCACGCTGAGCCCCTTGCCCCCGGCACCCCAGATCGCCACCCGCCTACCGGCAGCGCGATTCCGGGCGACGAAATCGCGAATGTCAGATGAAAGGTTTTCAACGCATTGCTGGACCGGCGCAAAGTCGTCTTCCTCGCGGTTGACAACCAATGCGATATTATACTCGCCGTGCATTCCGAAGAATGTGTCGATAACGTCAAACCCATTGAGCTTGCACGCCAGGGCGAGCGTTTCGAGCGAGAAATAGTTCAGGTGATCGGGGAAGAAATCATAGAATCGCCGATCCTCCAACGCCTTTTCCAGGCTGGGAACCTCAATCAGGCCATAAGCCCCAGGCTTGAGATTGCGGCGAATCCCGATGAGAAAATCATTGATGTCGGGAACGTGCTCGAGCACCTGGCGCGTTACGAAGCCGTCAAATGGGCCGTCGGCGAGGCGACGGTCAGCCGTCACATAGCCAGCCTCGACCGCATAGCCCTTCTCCACAGCCAATGCTCGGAAGCGTTTTGACGGCTCGATGCCGGAAACTACCGCACCGGCCTCTCGCAGATGGTCCAGGTAATTCCCATCGCCACAGCCCATTTCGCGAACATGCTTACCCTTCAAGTCGAAGCGTATGACAAAATCCTGGGCTTGGTCACGCTGATAGCTCTGCATCTGATTCGAATGCGACGTCGTCATCAGATAATCATCATAGTAATCATCGTCGAGGGTATCGCTTAGCTGCACGAACCTGCAAGACATGCAGCGATAGATACTGAGCGAAATCACTCTGTCTTCATGCAGCGTTTCTTCGGTGAAGAGTCGCTGAATATTTCGCGGAAGACGCGCCATCGAGAGAACCAGAGCCAGGTCAGCTCGGCCACAAAGCCTACAATTCGACATTCTTCAGCCCTATACAGTACGAAGCCAAGAGATTGTCTTGGCCAATCCTTCTTCAATGGGAACCCTCGGCTCCCAGCCCGTCGCCGCCTTCAGTGCGTCGATATTCGCTTCAAGGTGCATGACCTGGTCGGGCCGATAGGGAACTTCGCCGAAGCCCAGCGCCAGGTTGGGATCAATTTGATCTCTCACCTTTTCAATGATCGATCGAAGCGGTCGCCCTTCGCCCGATCCGAGGTTGAAGCACCCGGTCGCGGCACTGTCGAGAGCCGCGGCGACCGCTGCAGCGGCATCCTCGACATAGATATAGTCCCAAATCTGCTCGCCCGGCGTTAGCGCCGGCCGCTCGCCTGCCAGCAGACGCCGCGCCATGTAAGGGATCAGCCAGCTCAAATCGTCCTTGGGTCCGTACGAGGAGAAAAGGCGGAGCCACGCGAACGACAAACCGTCCGCTTCCGCCAGACGCTCCAGCATGAGTGCCGTGGAGAGTTTCGCCGCACCATAGACCGTTGTCGGCCGGGTCGGCACCGTCTCGTCCAGCCGTGCCGATACCGGGCCGTATTCCGCCTGCGAGCCCATGCCGACGAACCGCTCGCAACCACTCGCGCGCGCACTGGAATAGAGTGCGATACTCTCCGCGACGTTCAAGGTCTGGCTAACGTCGTTGCGGAACTGGTTGGTCACACCGCGCCATGCCAGATGGGCCACGGCATCCGGTCGGAAATCTGCAAGCCTGGGGGCAAAGCCCGCCACGTCCTCCATCGTGCCATCAATGACATGAACACGGTCGATAACGTCCGCGATCCGCCAGCTGTCGCTGGTCGGCCGCAGCAGGATAGCCACATCGCGCCCCGCCTCGACCAACTGTCGTGTCAAGAAGGAACCGACAAAGCCTGTGGCACCCGTGACGAATACCCGCTGGCGCGAGGTCGCGCTCATGCCCTGCTCTCCTGAAACGCCGCGATCTGCCCCAACGTCACGGCGCGCATATCGGCACCGGCCAGATATTGGCGATGCCATTCAACGATACGGTCCAGCGCGACGTCCAGCGACCAGCTCGGCCGCCAACCCAGTTCAATCCGGGCCTTGGAAATGTCGAGCCGCAGAAGATGCGCCTCATGCGGGTTGGCACCAGGATCCTGCTCCCAGCCCGCACCATTGCCCCAACGGCGCGCCATTTCATCAACGATCCAGGAGACTGGACGGATATCCTGATCCTCCGGACCAAAGTTCCAGCCCGAGGCATAGGCAGGCCCTTCCGCGAGAAGCCGCTCCACCAACAGCAGATAGCCCCCGATAGACTCGAGCACATGCTGCCACGGCCGCACTGCAAGAGGATTGCGGATGATCACCTTGCGGTCCTGCGCAAAAGCCTCGAGAATGTCCGGTACAAGCCTGTCGGCTGCCCAGTCTCCACCCCCGATCACATTTCCCGCACGCGCAGTCGCCATCGCCACGCCATGATCGGCGTGCCGGGCGGGGCTGAAATAGGAAGAGCGGAAGGCCGACGAAACGAGTTCAGCGCAGCCCTTGCTGCTGCTGTACGGATCATATCCTCCCATCGGGTCGTTTTCGCGATAGCCATAGACCCATTCCCGGTTCTCATAGCATTTGTCACTCGTGACCGAGAGGATCGCGCGCAGCCCGGGCGCCTCACGCGCGACATCGAGGACCGTCGCCGTCCCAACCACATTGACCGAATAGGTCTCGATCGGATCGCGGAACGACTCCCGCACCAGCGGCTGGGCAGCGAGATGCAGCAACACCTCCGGTCGCGCCTCGCGAACGACTTGCGCCAGGCGCTCCCGATCGCGGATGTCCCCAATCTCCGATCGCATTCCCTGCTCGATCCGAGCGATGCGGAACAGACTTGGCTCAGTCGGAACCTCCAGCGCATAGCCAGTGACTTCCGCGCCCATGGCCTGCAGCCACAGGCTCAACCAGCTGCCCTTGAAACCGGTGTGACCGGTGACGAGTACACGCCGCCCTCGCCAAAAGTCGGATCGACTCACCAGTTCCTCCACGGCGGCGTACCCGATTGCCACAGTTCCTCGAGCAGGATCTTGTCCCGCAGCGTATCCATTGGCTGCCAGAAGCCCGTGTGCGGAAAGGCAGCCAGCGAACCTTCCTGCGCAAGCCGTTCAAGCGGCCCGGCCTCCCAGACGCTATGGTCGCCCTCGATATAATCGAGCACCTCCGGAGACAGCACGAAGAAGCCTCCGTTGATCATGTTCCCGTCGCCGCGCGGCTTTTCCTTGAAGGTCCGCACCTTGCCTTCATGCAAATCCAGGCCGCCAAACCGCCCCGGCGGATAGACCGCCGTAAGCGTGGCCTTAGTCCCGGCAGCGCGATGGAAAGCGATCGAAGCCGTGACATCGATATCGGCCACGCCGTCACCATAGGTCAGGCAGAACAGCTCCTCTCCGGCAAGGTGCTGCGCGACGCGCTTCAGCCTGCCGCCGGTCATCGTATTCTCGCCAGTGTCGACCAGCGTTACACGCCAAGGTTCGGCATAGCTCTGATGAAATTCGATATGATTATTCCTGATGTCTACTGTCACATCAGATGAATGCACCATGTAGTTGGCAAAATATTCCTTGATCAGCCAACCCTTGTATCCGCAGCAGACTATGAAGTCATTTATGCCATGGCTGGCATAGATCTTCATGATATGCCAGATGATCGGACGGCCGCCGACTTCCACCATGGGCTTGGGACGAACCGAGGTTTCTTCGGCCAAGCGCGTCCCCAGGCCCCCAGCCAGTATCACCGCTTTCATGGAATCCCCTAGTCTCAAAGTACCAACAGGTTTGATCATATCTGCGAGGACAGGCCCGAAGGCCCGCATCGCAAACTGCGTCAGAGCACAACGGCCCTTATCTTCTCAGGCAATTCCTTCAAGGGGAAGGATACGTCCGGAGAAGGGCGCTCACCGCCGGTATCGAGGAAGTAACCGATCCCATCGTGATGCCCATTCTTTATCGCGACAAAGGCTACAGCGTCACCAATTCCGGTGCGCTCCTCGTTGCCGACCAGATAGCGCATGTCCTTCTTGATCTCGTGCCGGTAGGACAAGGTGACAAACAGGCTGGAACCGCGGTTGTCGACCTCGAACATCGACTGCCTGTCCAGATCGCATACCATGCCCAGGCGCTGAGCCGCCGACAAAGCCTGCTCCGCGTCGCGACATTCGACCAGGAAATCGCGCGACATGCGCGGCTCGATGCTGGTGAAGGGCACGCCGACTTCCCGGAGGAACGCCTCATGGTCCTTGAGGCGCCAATAGAAGCTGGTCTCGGGATAGGGCACTTGGTGCAAGCCGGTCGCTATCATAATGCGATACCCGGGGAATTCGCGACATATCGAGGCCAGTATGTGATCATACAGTTCATAAACGTCGTAAACGGGATCCTCCCCAGGCCGGACATACCAGTCGGGGTTCCTGAGATTCCCCTGATATGCGGACGACGAGAACATGTAGTGATGCTGGATATGCGCCGCACTGTTGAGGAACAGCGATGCGAAGTCGGGACGCCGCCGCTTGACAAGCTTGACGAACAAATCGGCAAGTACGAGGTCAAGGACCAGCGCACGGTTCCACGTCTTCGCCCGCGATCCGGCGGCATATTTCAAATATCGCCCATAGTTCTGCAGCCGCGCGCAATAGGCGAGACCCAACCCCAAATCACCCAGCGACTTGCCGACACCACCCCCCTCGGCGTTCTGGTTCACCATCCGCGCCGCCACCCGATAGAAGCGCTGAACGATCCCCGGCGCCACCATGGGCGCCTTGGTCCAAGGATCCGGGAGGAAAAAAGCGGGCGCGCGCATCCGTTGCCGGGCGTTCATGGGACTGATCGCGCCCACGTTCAGCCCTTTCTGCTCGAGATCGTCCCAGATCTGAGGCAAATCATGCTCGACGATGTCGCCGAGCCGGAAGATGCCGTGTTCGCCATAATCTAATCCGGTGTGCGCCGTGACCCACTGGATCCACGGTTCAAGATTATCATAATCCTGCTCAGACGTGGTCCGCTGAAATCCATGCTCACCCAAGAGCCGTTCAAAAGTCGGCAGGCGCCCCTGCGCTATATATTTTTCAATATACTCGAAATTCAGCTCATTTAATTCCAGAAGAAGGAGCTTTGACTTCATTTCACAATCCGCCACCTGGAATGTCATCAAAATCACACATTTCATGCGTGATTGCGCCCCACCCCCCCTAGACGGGTTGATCTGGTCAGGCAAGGATGCTGGCCGCAAAGTGCGGTGGCACTGCGTGGCCGGCACTGCTACACGCCGCCGCCGGGAAGAGTGGCACCTGGTCGCGATTCCTCATGTCGGATGCGCCTAGAATCGAGATAGATCCATGTCTGCAGTGGCAGTGCTCATGTCCCTATATGAACGCGACGATCCCCACCTGCTCGATACCGCCTTGCGCTCCATTTTTGATCAGGAACTTCCCGAAGAGACGGAGGTTCGCCTGTACCTGGGAATTGACGGCCCGGTCGGCCCTGCCTTGCTGGAAGTAGTGGAACGACATCGCGAGCGGATCCATTTTCTACATCACAAGAAGGAGAATGCCGGCCTCGCTCCGATGTTGAATGACCTGATCGGTCTCACCGCGGACGAGGAATATCTGTTTCGCATGGATGCGGACGATCGCTCGCTTCCGCAACGGTTCATCCGCCAGATCGAGCATCTCGACTTGAACCCGGACATAGGGATCCTCGGGACCGCCATCATTGAGCATGATCTGGCCGCGGGCAGCAAACGCGTCATACGGTTCGCCCAGAACCCTGCCTCAGCCAGGCGCGACGTGGCAAGGCGATCGCCCCTGGCACATCCCACCGCTTGCTTCCGACGCAGCGTGTTTGAAACCGTCGGCCGCTATCCGGTGGTGCCGTTCAGCGAGGACATCGCGCTTTGGTTCAAATGCCTGGAAGCAGGCGTCAAATTCGATAACCTGCCGGAGCCGCTGTACGAATTCACCATCAACGCGAATTTCTGGAAGCGGCGCGGCTTCAAGAAGGCCTGGAACGAGTATCTCACTTGGAGCCGAGGCGTACACCGCCTCGAAGGCCCTACTTGGCGACAAATCTATCCTCTTGCCCGGCTGCTAATGCGCATCGGCCCCAATAGGATACAGAAGGTGCTCTACGGGAACGTCCTCCGCCGGCAAGCGGAGTTCAGCGCCCCATAGGGGTCACACGCCCGCCCTCGCCGGGAGTATCTGCGCGAATTCACAGCCTCCCGGGTCGCGGTCGGGGGAACATACCGATGCCCATTTGCGATACCGGACTAGTGGGGTTTGCGGCCGCCCGGGTCCGCCGATGATATTGAAATCGCAGAATTCTGCGGCTTGGCGGTGGTGGAGCTGAGGGGAATCGAACCCCTGACCTCTGCAGTGCGATTGCAGCGCTCTCCCATCTGAGCTACAGCCCCGCCGCCTGTCCCCGGCAGCCCCGGGGAGGCGCTCCATTAGCGGCGCTTCTTCCCCAATGCAACCGGCTTGAAACAAGCGCGGCAAGACGCTTCGCCCGTGCGGCGAACGGCACTGAAAAACCGGGCTTTTTCCGGAACCATTGCCCGCGCTCGTCCGCTGAATCCGCACCAGCCCAGCCCCCAAAATCGGCAGTGGAGAGGATTCCATGAACGACCGTTACAACGATCCCCGCTACTTCGGCCCGGAAGACCAGTATCAGGTGAGCGGCGCCCGCCGCGCCGGCGGAGAACATTATTCGAGCGCCCGCGAATATGCGGCCGCCGGCGAGCTGGGCGGAGGGCGCGGCTATCGCGGCAGCTACGGTTATGGCGGCCAGGGCGGCGATTGGGATCGCGGCAGCCGCGACCATCGCGCCGATCGCGGCACCTGGGAAAGCCCGCGCCCGGCAAATCGCGGCTATCGCGGCGGCCATGACGCGGACCGCGGCTTCCTCGATCGCGCCGGCGACGAGGTCCGCTCCTGGTTCGGCGATCCGGAAGCGGAGCGCCGCCGCGAGGCAGATCTGCGCTACGACACCCGGCAGGCACGCGACGAACGCTGGCCGCATGGCCCCGACGACCACTATACCGGCTGGCGCCGTCAGCGCATCGCCGAACTCGACAACGACTATGACGAGTATCGCCGCGAGAACGCCCAGCGCTTCGAGAGCGAGTTCAACAACTGGCGGACCGATCGCCAGGGCCAGCGCGACGGCCTGCGCCGCGTGGCCGAGCATATGGAAGTGGTCGGCACGGACGGCAGCCATGTCGGCACGGTCGACAAGGTGCGCGGCGATCGCATCCTCCTCACCAGGAGCGACAGCGATGCGGGCGGCCACCATCATTCGATCCCGTCGCGCTGGATCCAGTCGGTCGACGACAAGGTGACGCTGCGCAAGACCGCGGACGAGGCGCACGCGGCATGGAGGGACGAGGAGCGCTCGGGGGCGCTGTTCGGCGGCCGCGACGACCAGGGCTGGAATCGCGACCGGAATCTCAACCGGAGCTTTTCCGGGACCTATTGATCCCCGGATAACAGATGTGAGCAGAACTGGGCCCGGGAACCCGTCCCGGGCCCTTCCTTGTGAGCCGCCGGCTCAGCCTGCCAGGAACGCGGCCAGCGCCGCGCCGAACGCCGCCGGCTGATCAAGCATGATGAAATGCCCGCTATCGGCGACGCCCTTCAGGCTCAGCTTGGCGGCGCCGGCATATTCGCGCCTGTAGAGATCGAGCATCGGCGCCTCGCCGCCTCGCGCCGCCAGCCAGGGCACCAGCACCGTGATCGGCGTGGCGATGCCCTTCATGTCCGGGCGGAGATCGGTCTGGAGATCCTCGAACATGGTCTGGGCGGAAACGCGCATGTCGGCCTTGGCCACCCAGGCCGCGACCTGCGCCTGCGATTCGGGCCTGGCCGCATTCTGCCGCGCGATCGCCTGGCCCACCGCCTCGGGGAGCGGCTTGCCGTAGAGGCCGGCCATCTGCGCGCGCATCGCCTCGGCCTGGGGCTTGACCGAATCGACCGTCGATCCCGGGAAGAAGGCCGAGCCGACGAACGGCATCGCGTCGACGATCAGCGCCTTGCCGACGTCGCCGGGATGCGCCTTGGCCAGCATCAGCGTCAGCAGCCCGCCCATGGAATGGCCGACCACCGCCGCGCCCGCGATCTTGCGCTCGGCGATCAGCTTGTGCAGCTCGGCGACCATGGCAGGCAGCAGCCCCTCGCCCAGATTGGCGCCCGGCGCGTCCCCGCCAAAGCCGTTGACCTGGACGAGGTACACGGTGTGCGTCCTCGCCAGTTCGGGCGCCACGCCGTCCCACACCGCGCGCGGGCTGGAAAGGCCGGGGATCAGGATCACCGGGCTGCCCTTGCCGATCACCTGCACCGAAAGATGGTCCATCTGGATCAGCTCGGCGGGCGCCGGCGCGGTCGCGGCATGCGCCGCAGGGATATGAAGGATGGCCGGAATGCTGGCGGTGGCGAACAGGGCGAAGGCGATGCGCTTGATCATGACGGTCAGTCCTTGCGATTGGGGTTGGTGAAGATTTCTTCGATGGTCAGGCCGAACAGGTCGGCGATCTTGAAGGCGAGCGGGAGCGAGGGATCGTAGCGGCCGGTCTCGATCGCATTCACGCTCTGGCGCGAAACATCGAGCCGCTCGGCCAGGTCCTGCTGGCTCCAGGCACGCTCGGCGCGCAGCACGCGAAGACGATTGATCATTCGCCACCTCCGCGCATCGCCGCGAGCTTGTTGAAGCAACGGCCCACGCCCAGCCCGGCGAACCAGAGGATCGCGGCGTAATAGGCGTAGACGTGCGGCACGAGGCCGAAATTCTCGAGGAAGCCCCATGCCGTTGCGATGCTCAACGCGAAGCCGGTGGCGACCAGTGCCTGGCGCGTGACCTGGACGCGCAGATACTCGTCCTGCTCCTCCACGAGATAGCGGCCCAGGACGAAGAACACGCCGATCACCGGCAATGCCGGCAGCACGCCCGCGATATAGCCCAGCGGCCCATGCAGCGGGCTGTGCCGCGCATATGCAACCACCCCGATCAGGATCAGCACATAGCCCGCCATCAGCAGGATCACCGATTTCGTATAGCGTTTCTGCGCCCGATTGCCGGCCATGAGTAGCTTCCTTTGCAGTTTGTAAAGTGAGCTTTACTGCACCAGGCGCAATATGTCAACTTCGCTTTCCATATCGGAAAGCTAGCCAGACTAGATGCTAATGCCGCTTTCCAAGCGAAGCCTCGGTATCGAGGCGCCAGCCCTGAAAGGTGCGGATCATGGGCTTGCCACAGCCCTCGCACCATGATCGGAAATATGTTCCATCATCCCAAGCGCGCCCATGGCTGCGATGGTGTTTGCCGAATAGGCAATAGACTGGCTGCAGCAAGCGCATGCGCCACCTCCCGGAATCTCCCCGGAATGGTGGCATTTCCGCCTGGAAAGTCCATGTTTTTTGCGCGGAAATGCCGAATATTACCCGCTTTTAATCTTCGAGCCGCGCCAGCATCTCCGCGGCGAGCTGACTGAGCGTGTCGTCGCGCGCGCCCATCACTGCGATGCGGTCGCCCGCGCGCGCCGTCGCGACGAGATGCGCCGCGGCCGCCGCGCGATCGGGAATGTAGACCGCGTTGCGTCCTGTCGCCGCGATGTCGGCGACGATGTCGGCGCTGGTCACTTCGCGGCTCGTCGTACCCCCCTGGTAGACCGGATCGGACAGCACCAGCACGTCCCCGGCGCCCAGCTTCTCGGCGAACATCGCGACGAGCTCGGCGCGCATCACCTTGAGCGGACCATAGCCGTGCGGCTGGAACAGCAGCAGCAGCCTGCCGTCAAAGGCGTGCAGCGTGTCCAGCGTCGCTGCGATCTTGTCCGGATTGTGCCCGAAATCGTCGATCACGGCGATCCCGCCCGCCTCGCCGGCCAGCTCGAAGCGACGCTTGAGGCCCTGGAACCCCTGGATCGCCTGGGCGGCCTCCTCCACTGCGAGCCCCGCCGCCGCCGCCGCGCCGATCGCCGCCAGCGCGTTGGAGACATTGTGCCGGCCCGGTACCTGCAACGTCACCGGGATCGACGCCGCGCCCTCGCGCGCCAGCTCGAAGGCGATGCCATAGCGCTGCTCGCGCAGGTTGATCGCGGTCAGGTCGGCCGTCGCGCCGATCGCAAAGGTGAGCAGCCGCTCGCGCGGCATCGTCGCCGCGAGCAGCGCGCCCTCGCCATTGTCGAGGTTGATCACCGCCTTGCCCGCCCGCGCGATGAAAGCACCGAACAGCGCGATCAGCGTCTCCATCGGCAGGTGATCGAGGCTGACATTGTTGAGCACCGCCACGTGCGGGCGATAGAGCGCGATCGAGCCGTCACTTTCGTCGACTTCGCTCACATACGCCCCGCCTCCGCCGACGAGCGCGCTGGCGAAGGGTGCGTCGGAGGTGACGAAGTTCTTCATCACCGCGCCGTTCATCACGGTCGGGTCGCGACCCAGCGCGTGCAGGATCCAGCCGATCATGCCGGTGACGGTGGACTTGCCGCTGGTTCCCGCCACGCCGATCGAGAGCGGCGCGGCGTTGAACAGCCGGGCGTTGAGCTCCGCCCGCGTCATCCGCGCATTGCCCAGTTCGGCGGCGCGGCGCGCATCGGGCACGGTTTCCTCGATCGCGGCCGAAGCGACGACGATCTGCTCGGCCGAAATGATCCCGCTGCCGTCCTGCGGGAACAGCGCGATGCCGCTGCGCGCCAGGAAATCGAATTTCGCGGGAAGCCGCGCCTGGTCGAGGCTGCGGTCCGATCCCGCCACCTGGGCGCCCTGCCCGGCCAGGATCATCGCCAGGGGCATCATGCCCGACCCGCCGATGCCCACGAAGAAGTAAGGTTTGCGATGCTCCATGGCCTCGCGCTATCGGCAATTCGAAGCGAAGGGGCAAGGCATGCGCATCGGAGTCGTCGCACCAGCAAGACCGGTCAGCCGCGAAGGATCGCTGCGCATGGCCGCCTTCATGGCGCTGACCTATCCCCAACACGAGATCGTCTTCCATCCGCAATGCTATCTGGAGGCCGGCCACTTCGCCGGTACCGACGAACAGCGCGCCGCCGCATTCCTCGAATTCGCCAATGATCCGGCGTTCGACGCAATCTGGTTCGCCCGCGGCGGCTATGGCTCGAACCGTATCCTGGAAGCCGTGATGCCCAGGCTCGGGCCGGCGGCGAACCACAAGACCTATATCGGCTTCTCCGACATGGGCTTCCTGCTCGGCGCACTCTATGCCCGGCGGATCGGCCGGGTGGCGCACGGCGCGATGGCGTCGAGCATCGGCAAGAACGACGACGGCACCGCCGCCGGCTGGGTGCTGGGCTGGCTGATCGACGGCGACAAGCGCGGGCTGGAGCCGGGCCTGGCCGACGGGCGCCCCGCCGCGGCGTTCAACCTTGCGATCCTGGCAGCGCTGATCGGCACCAAATATCTGCCGGACCTGACCGACCATGTGCTCTACATCGAGGAAGTGGACGAGCCGCTCTACCGGATCGACCGGATGCTGTTCCAGATGGCCCATGCGACGCAACTGAAGGGCATCGCTGGCGTGCGGCTGGGCGCGGTCACCGCGGTCAAGGACAATGGCGAGGCGGAAGGCAATTACAGCTTCGGCGAGACCATCGACCAGATGATCGTGCGCTGGTGCGGAGAGATGGGTGCCCCCTATCTCGGCCGCGCCGAGATCGGCCATGTCGAGTTGAACCGCGTGGTGCCGTTCGGGCTGGTATAGGGTTAAACCTCGATCAAGACCTTGATTTCTTTCGTCATCCCCGCGCAGGCGGGGATCCAGGGCCAAGCGCGGAGCCCGTGTGGCGGGCCCCGTCCTCTCCGGACGGCGTTCGCGCGGTGGCGCCGATATCCCGTGCTACGCTGGATCCCCGCCTGCGCGGGGATGACGGGGTTCGCTGAATGCGGCTTGAGCCTAGCCCCGCTTGCGGCACCAGAGGTGGAACATGCCCGCGAACAGCTGCGGATGCTCGGCCTCGACCCGGTCCCATGGCGCAAGGTCGCGCCGGCCGGCCGCGGCGCCGTAGATCTGCGCGAAGCGGGCCTGCGCCTCGGGCGGCGCGTCGAGCATCAGCAGTTCGAGCCCGGCCGTCGCCAGCATCTCGCCGATCGCGGGCAGGCGGTACCAATGCTCGCGGGCGTGGAAGCACAAGTCGCGACAGCCGCTCAGCGTGTAGAAATCGTCGCTTTCCCGGAGCCGTGCGAGCGGCTGGCTCGCCGGCAGCGCGAGGATATGGGTACGGAATGCGCGGATGCCCGCCGGGCTCGCGTCCCAGCCATGTTCGGCGATCACGCGGTGCGCCTCGGCGACCCAGGCCCGGGCCCGCTCGCTGTAGAGCGCGATGCGCAGCACACCGCCAGGCGCAAGCACGCCGGCCAGCGCCGCGAGCCCGTCCGCGGGCCGCTCCATATGGTGGAGCACCCCGGTGCTGCTCACCAGCCCGAAGCGCCGGCCGAGCTTCGCGACGTCGAGGATGTCGCCCTGGACGAAGCGGACGCCCCCTATGCCAAGCGCGCCGGCCATGCGCGCGCCATAGGCCAGGCTGGCGGCGCTGAGATCGAGCGCGGTTATGGCCAGCGACGAGTCCATCCGCGCCAGGTCGATCGGTTCGAACCCGGTGCCGCATCCGGCAACCAGCACTTCCAGCGGCCCGGCCTGCGGCGTGCCCAGCGCGGCGAGATGCCCCGCAACCGAGACATGCGGGCGGGCCGCCGACGCGCACCAGCGGGGATAGGGATTCGCTTCATATTGGGCGCGCACCGCCCGGGAAGTGTGGTCGGAGGAATCGCCGAGCGAAGGCATTGCCGCTGCCAGCCGCCGTTCTTCCGCGATCTCGGCAGCGGCGACCGGCGGAACCCCCAGCCCTTCCCCGCCCCAGACATATTCGCTCGCGAACGCCTGCGTCGCCAGCGCCTCGCGCAGGCCGGCCGGCAGCGCCTGCCCGGCCAGCCATGCCAGCCGCGCCTCCATCGCCGGATCGACATTGATGCAGCGCGTGAGGAACGCCGTCCACAACGGATCCTCCACCACCACCGGCTCGGGATATTTCGCCAGCAGCATGCGTGCCGCCGCCCGCGCCAGCGATTGGGGATCGACCGATCCGGCGTACAGGCAGGTGGCCAGATCCGCTTCGAGCTGCTGCGGCCAGCCGGTGAGCCGCGGCCCCGCCAGCAGCTGGGCATAGGCGGGCGCCGTCCCTTCGAGGTCGAGCGCCAGCGCGTGGCTCAGCATCGGCAGCGCCTGGCCGAACCGGCCCTGGCGCGCCGCCTCGCCCGCCTGGCCCAGCAGTTGCGCGGCTTCAGGATGCAACGCGGCCGATCCGCACCAGCGTCCCGTCCGGATCGCTCACCGCGAATTCGTAGCAGCCCCAGGGCTTCAGGCTGGGCCCTTCCTTCTCGAGGATCAGCTCCCGCACCCGATCCGCCACGCCATCGACATCGTCGGTGTAGAGATAGATGCCGAACGGATTGTGCCCCGGCACCAGCCAGCCGAGCACTGCCTTGTTGAGGTGGAGATGCCAGCCCTTGCCGTCGTCCAGGATCTTGTAGTCACCATAGTCGCTGACCAGCCGGAAGCCCAGCCGCGCATAGAATGCGAGGCTGGCGGCCAGGTCGTTGCAGGGCAGGATTGTCGTCGCGCGATGCTCTTCCATCTGGGCCTCTCCGTCTGTCCGTCCGCTCTATGTCATCTCGAAACGGGCTTCCAATGCAGGATTTTGCCCGTCACCACGGCCCCATGCGCAACCGGGCTGCAGGATCGATCGCCAGAAGCGCGATCGGGCGGCGGGCCAAAGTGAAATAACAGGACGCAACTCCCTTCATTTTGCCGGCCTTCCGGCGCGCAATTTCACCAGCGCTTGCTTATATCGCACCCGCGAAGGCATAAGCCGCGCTCCGATCAACCCTTCACGAAAGTCATCCCCGTGTCCGAGATGTTCCGCATAACGCTGCCCGACGGTTCCGTCCGCGAGGTAGCCCCGGGGACTACCCCGGCGGACATCGCCGCCGCGATCGGTCCGGGCCTGGCCAAGGCGGCGCTCGCCGCGCGCGTCGATGGCGAGCTGCGCGATATCGGCCGCCCGTTCGAAGGCGACGCCGATCTCGCGCTCGTCACGGCGAAGGACGAGAAGGACGCGCTAGAGCTCGCCCGCCACGATTATGCGCACATCCTGGCGGAAGCGGTGCAGAACCTCTTCCCCGGCACGCAGATCACGTTCGGTCCGGCGACCGACGACGGCTTCTATTACGACTTCGCACCGAAGGACCGCCCCTTCACCGAGGAGGATCTGCCGGCGATCGAGGCCGAGATGCGCAAGATCATCGCCGCCGACGCGCCGCTGATCCGCGAAGTCTGGTCGCGCGCCGACCTGATCGAGCGCTGGACCCGGCAGGGCGAGAGCTTCAAGGCCGAATGGGCGCAGGAGCTGCCCGAGGGCGAGGAACTGACGGTGTACCGCGCCGGCAAGGGCGAGGACGCCTGGCTCGACATGTGCCGCGGCCCGCACCTCGCCTCCACCGGCAAGGTCGATCCCAATGCCTTCAAGCTGACTCGCGTCTCGGGCGCCTATTGGCGCGGCGACCAGAAGAACGCGATGCTGTCACGCATCTACGGCACGGGCTGGCTCAACAGGAAGCAGCTCGACGAGCATCTGATGCGCCTCGAGGAAGCCGCCAAGCGCGACCACCGCAAGCTCGGCCAGGAGATGGACCTGTTCCACCTCCAGCAGGAAGCGCATGGCAGCGTGTTCTGGCACCCGCACGGCTTCACGATCTGGCGCCAGCTCGAAGCCTATATGCGCCGGGCGATCGACGCCGCCGGCTACAACGAAGTGAAGACGCCGCAGGTGATGGACGCCCGCCAATGGGAGCAGTCCGGCCATTGGGGCAAATATCGCGAGAACATGTTCGTCATCCCCGACGAGGTGCCGAACGTCGACGACGAGGGCCCGATCGTTTCGGACGCCGCCGACTGGATGGCGCTCAAGCCGATGAACTGCCCGGCGCACGTGCTGATCTTCCGCCAGGGGATCAAATCGTACCGCGAGCTGCCGATCCGGCTCTACGAGAATGGCTGCTGCCACCGCAACGAGCCGCATGGCGCGCTGCATGGGCTGATGCGCGTCCGCCAGTTCACCCAGGACGATGCGCACATCTTTTGCCGCGAGGACCAGATCGTCGAGGAAGTGCAGGCCTTTTGCCGCCTGGCCGACCGCATCTATCGCGACTTCGGGTTCAAATATTCGATCAAGCTGGCGCTGCGCCCCGACAAGCGCTTCGGCACCGAGGAGATGTGGGACAAGGCCGAAGCGGAGCTGCGCGACGCCGTGGTCCGCGCCGGCCTGGCGACCGAGGAATATGGCTGGGAAGAGCTGCCCGGCGAAGGCGCCTTCTATGCGCCCAAGCTCGAATGGCACCTGACCGATGCGATCGGCCGCACCTGGCAGGTGGGCACGATCCAGTCGGACCGCGTGCTGCCCGAGCGCCTCGATGCCAGCTATGTCGGCGAGGATGGCGAACGCCACCGCCCGGTGATGCTCCACCGCGCGATCTTCGGCTCGTACGAACGCTTCATCGGCATCCTGATCGAGCATTTCGCCGGCAAGCTGCCGGTATGGCTGGCGCCCACCCAGGCAGTGGTCGCGACGATTGTCTCGGACGCCGACGACTATGCGAAGGAAGTCGCGAAGCGGCTTCAGGCCGCCGGCATCCGCGTCGACACCGATCTTCGCAACGAGAAGATCAACTACAAGGTGCGCGAGCATTCGGTGGCCAAGGTCCCCAACCTGCTGGTGGTCGGCAAGCGCGAAGCCGAGGAAGGCACCGTGGCGCTGCGCGTGCTCGGCGATCAGGGCCAGAAGATGCTGACCCTTGACGAAGTCGTCGCGCGGCTGGTGGCCGAGGCGACTCCGCCCGACCTGAAGTGAAACCGGCCGGCACCCGGCGGGCCAGTTGGGGCATGTTCGCGACGGCAGTCCTGGGCGCCCTGGGTGCCGGTTTCGTGTTGTTCGGCTTGCTGGCGCTCGGCGAATGCCTGCCGCGCGACGGCAGTGCCGCGATGCAGGCGTGCGACGCGGAGAAGCAGCGAGAGTTCTGGCTCTATCCCGCGCTCATGATCCTGTCGCTCGGCGCCGGGGCGAGGCTTCATGCCGCCCGGCCCATCCAGGGTTTGGCGCTGGCCGTCGCCAGTCCGCTCCTGAGCCTGGTCCTGCTTTTGACGATAGAGAGGCTCGTCGGCCGATGAACCCCGCCACGCTCACGATCTACGCGGCCGCCGCGCTGGCGGAGATCGCGGGCTGCTTCGCCTTCTGGGGCGTGTTGCGGCTGGGCAAGCCGGCCTGGTGGCTGCTGCCCGGCGGGGCCTCGCTCGCCCTGTTCGCCTGGCTGCTCACGCTCAGCAGCGCCGATGCCGCCGGGCGCGCCTATGCCGCCTATGGCGGGATCTACATCCTCGCCTCGCTCGGCTGGCTGGTGCTGGTCGAGCGCGTGCCTGCCACACGCTGGGACCTGGCCGGTGCGGCACTGGCAGTGCTCGGCTGCATCGTCATTCTCTGGGGGCGTCGCTGATGGCACATATCCGCCCGGCCACCGAAGCGGACGTGCCGCGCGCGCTGGCGATCTGGCGCGCCGCGGTCGATGCGACGCACGGCTTCCTCTCGCCCGAGCATCGCGCCGAGATCGACGCGATCGTCGCCGAACAGTTCCTGCCCCAGGCACCGCTCTGGCTGGTCGAGGACGATGCCGGCCTGGTGCAGGGCTTCCTCGCCATGGACGGCGCGATGATCGACGCGCTGTTCGTCGATCCCGCCGCCCATGGCCGCGGCTTCGGCACCGCGCTGATCGATCACGCGCTGGCGCTGTCGCCGGACGCGCTGGTCGATGCGAACGAGCAGGCGGACAACGCCCTGCCCTTCTATCTCGCCCGCGGCTTCGAGATCATCGGCCGTTCCGAAAGCGATCCGCACGGCCGGCCTTATCCGATCATCCACTTGCGCTATGCGGGCTGAAATCCGATATCCGCGTTACGTCCGTGCCACAGTGCGCGGAATTTCGGCGGAAATGCAGGCATCGGACTACCGAAGTCCCGCATCCTGCGTTATTGAGCCGCCCAAACCCTGAGTCTGCAACAACAGGAGCAAGTCGTATACGTCCGCCCATGAATCGCCGCTCGATGGTGGCGCCGCCGATGAACGGTCCGCGGTTTAACGAATTTATTCAGTCCCCCAAGGTCCGCGTGATCGACCATGAGGGTGAAAATCTCGGCGTGATGTACACGCGCGAGGCGATGGAACAGGCGCAGGAGCTCGGGCTCGACCTGGTCGAGGTGTCCCCCAATGCGGATCCGCCCGTCGCCAAGTTCCTCGATGTCGGCAAGTTCAAGTACGAGGCGCAGAAAAAGGCGAACCTCGCCCGAAAGAGCCAGAAGACGCAGGAGATCAAGGAGATCAAGATGCGTCCGAACATCGACGATCATGACTATGATACGAAGATGAAGGCCGTTCACAAGTTTATCGGCGAGGGCGACAAGGTGAAAATCACCCTGCGCTTTCGTGGCCGCGAGCTTTCGCATGGCCAGTTGGGCATGATTCTTCTCAAGCGCGTGCAGGACGACACCGCGGAAATCGCTAAAGTCGAATCCTATCCGCGCATGGAAGGTCGCCAGATGCTGATGGTGCTGTCGCCCAAGTGACGCGATACGGCGCTCTGGCGGCGGCACTCCTGCTGCCGGGCGCCGCTTCCGCCCAGACGATCCAGGCCCCGCTCTCCACTGCCCATGCCGACGAGCCGATGGCGGTGCCGGCGGGCTATGCGCTGGCCTGGTCCGACGAGTTCGACGGCAAGCGCCTCGACACCCGCAAATGGGCCTATGACACCAGCCGCAACAAGGAAGGCTGGTGGAACAACGAGCTGCAATATTATGCGCCCACGCGCCGCGAGAATGTCCGCGTCGAGCGCGGCAAGCTCGTCATCGAGGCGCGCAGGGAGCGGCTGAGCGGCCGCGCCGATTATGGCGGCCAGGACTACAGCTCGGGCAAGATCCAGACCCGCGGCCTCGCCGACTGGACCTATGGCTTCATCGAGGTCCGGGCGAAGCTCGCCTGCGGCAAGGGGCTGTGGCCGGCGATCTGGATGCTCGGCAGCGACGAGCGCGCCGGCTGGCCGGGCCTGGGCGAGATCGACATCATGGAGCATGTCGGCTGGGATCCCGGCCGGGTCCATGGCTCGATACACACCAAGGCATATAACCACGTCGCAAAGACGCAGAAGACTGCCCAGGCAATGGTGCCCGACGCCTGCACCGCCTTTCACGACTATCAGCTCGACTGGAACCAGGACCGCATGCTGATCGGCGTGGACGGCCGCGCCTTTCTGCGCTTCGACAACGACCACAAGCGAAATCCCGACACTTGGCCCTTTGCCGGTCCGCAATATCTGATCCTCAACGTCGCGGTCGGCGGCTGGGGCGGCGACAAGGGTATCGACGCCGGCGCGTTCCCCTCGCGGATGGAAGTCGAGCATGTGCGGGTGTGGCAGAAGAAGCCGGGCTAGCCGGCGGCCCCTTTGCGGTGGCGCCCTGCCCTTCTCCGCCTCTCCGCGAAGCCAGGATCGCAGGCGAAGGCGCATACCTCGCCACCGTCATGCTGAACTTGCTTGGCGATTATCCCCTTGAGACAAGGATCGTCCAATAACCGTCAGGCCGCCGGCGGTTCCCACAGCTCGATCGGATTGCCTTCCGGATCGTGGATACGGGCGAAACGGCCGGTCTCCGGCGTATCCCACTCGTCCTTGGTGATGATCTCGATCCCGCGCGCGTTGAGCTGTTCGAGCAGGCTGTCGAGATCGCGCACGCGGAAATTCAGCATGCAGCTCTTGTCCGTCGCGAAATAGTCGGTCGTCGCCTTGAATGGCTCGAACACCACCGGGCCGGGCTCGGGGTGCCAGAACCACGGGCTGGTCTGGCCGCTTTCGTCGGTGCCGAAGCCGCCGCCCACACCGAGTATCTCGCCATACCAGCTCTTGAGCGCCTCGGGGTCCTGCGCGCGGAAGAAGAAGCCACCCAGTCCGATCACCGGCATTCTCGATTTCCTTCCATCAGGCGGCCTCCGCCACCGTTCCGTCGCCCGTGGCGGCCTCGAGCAGGCGACGCTCGATCGTCCTCAACCGGCTGCCGCTCTCGATCTTATCGCCGATCAGGTCGGTCAGATAGAAGGTATCGACCGCGCGCTCGCCATAGGTGGCGACATGCGCCGAATGGATCGTCACCTTCGACTGGAACAGCGCATAGGCGAGGTGACAGAGCAGGGCCGGCCGGTCTCGCGCGTTGATCTCGATCACGGTGAAGCGGTTCGAGGCATTGTTGTCGATCAGCACGTTCGGCTCGATCGCAAAGGCTTCGGCGCGAGCGCGGACCAGCGGCTTGGCCTTGAGCCGGTCCTGGAGCTTGGCGCGATTGGCCAGCGCATCGGCGATCGTCGCCTTGATCCGGTTGAGCCGCGCCTCCTCGTCGAACGGCCGCCCCAGCGGATCCTGGATCAGGAAATTGTCGAGCGCCATGCCGTCGCGGGTGGTGTGGATGCGCGCGTCGATGATGTTGCCGCCGGCGACATGGATCGCGCCTGCGATGCGATAGAACAGGCCGGGATGATCGGCGGCATAGACCGTCACCAGCGTCGCCCCGCGCTCCGGATAGACCTGCGCCTCGACCGAGAGCTGGGCGTCGCCCGCCGCGTCGATCTGGCGGGCATTGCGCTCGAGCACGTCCGCCGGCTCGGCGATCCAGTAGCTCTCGGTCATCCGCTTCCTGAACGCCGCCATCCGCGGCTCGTCCCAGCGGAGCAGCTGCGCGAGCTCCTCCTGCTTGGCGGCGATCCGCTCGGTCCGCCCGCGCTGCTTGTGGCCGAGGCGGAGCACTTCCTCGGTAGCGTCGTACAGGTCGGCGAGCAGCTGGCGCTTCCAGCCGTTCCACACGCCGGGCCCGACCGCGCGGATGTCGACGATGGTGAGCAGCAGCAGCATGCGCAGTCGCTCGGGGCTCTGCACCTGGCCGGCAAAGTCGAGGATCGTCTTGAAGTCGCTGAGGTCGCGCTTGAAGGCCGTGGCCGACATGATCAGGTGCCAGCGCACCAGCCAGGCCACCGTCTCGGTCTCGGCCGGGCTCATTCCCAGCCGCGGGCACAGCCGCCCGGCCACTTCGGCACCCAGGATCGAATGATCGCCGCCCCGGCCCTTGGCAATGTCGTGGAGCAGCACCGCGACATAGAGCGCCCGGCGCTGGGCAATCTGCTTGAAGATGCTGGTGCCGAGCGGATGGTCGTCCTTGAGCTCGCCCTTCTCGATCTGGTTGAGCAGCCCGATCGCCCGGATCGAATGCTCGTCCACCGTATAATGATGGTACATGTCGAACTGCATCTGCGCGACGACCCGGCCGAAATCCGGCACGAAGCGGCCGAACACGCCCGCCTCGTTCATCCAGCGCAGCACGGTCTCGGGGTTGCGCGGCGAAGTCAGCACGTCGAGGAACAGGGCGTTGGCGCGGGGATCGTCGCGCACCTCGTCCACCAGCTTCGCGTCGCGCGCAGCCGCACGCATGGCCAGCGGATGGACCTCTAGATTATGCAGGTCGGCGAGCTGGAACAGCTCGATCAGCCGCACCGGATCGCCTTGGAAGAAATCGTCGCGCGGCAGCGCCAGCCGGCCGCGATCGAGTGTGAAGCCCTTGAGCTTGCGCGGGCGGCGCCACAATGTCGGGAAGCCGAAGCGGCTGCCGCGCGCCGCGAACTTCTCGTCCAGGTGGGCGAGGAACACGCCAGTCAGGTCGCCGACCACCTTCGCCTGCAGAAAGTAGAAGCGCATGAACCGCTCGACCTTCGACATGCCCGGCCGGTCGGCATAACGCATCCGCTCGGCAATCTCGCGCTGGACGTCGAAGGTCAGCCGGTCCTCGGCGCGACCCGTGATCAGGTGGAGGTGGCAGCGCACGGCCCAGAGGAAATTCTCGGCCCGGCGGAACTGGCGGAATTCCAGCTTGGTGAGCAGCCCCTTCTCGACCAGCTCGGCCGGCTCGCGGACATTATAGGCGTATTTCCCGATCCAGAAGAGCGTGTGCAGGTCGCGCAGGCCGCCCTTGCCCTCCTTGACGTTGGGCTCCACCACATAGCGGCTGTCGCCCATCCGCTTGTGGCGAGCCTCGCGCTCGGCGAGCTTCTCGGCGATGAAGGTGCGCGCGGTATCGGCCTGGACCTCCGCCTTGAAGCGCGCTGCAGCCTCGTCGTAGAGCGCGGTGTCACCCCAGACATAGCGGGCCTCGAGCAGGGCGGTGCGCACCGTCACATCGGCCTTGGACTGGCGCACCATCTCGTCGAGCGAGCGCGACGAATGGCCGACCTTCAGCTGCATGTCCCACAGCGAATAGAGCATCGATTCGATCACCTGCTCGCACCAGCCGGTGACCTTCCACGGGGCGATGAAGCCGATGTCGATGTCCGAATGCGGCGCCATCTCGCCGCGGCCGTAACCGCCGACCGCGATCAGCACCATGCGCTCGGCGGCGCTGGGATTGGGATTGGGATGGAGCCGCTCGGTGGTGAAGTCCCAGAGCAGGCGGAGCAGCTGGTCGATCAGGAACGCGCCCGACGCGGCGATCTCGTGCCCGCGCGAAGGATGCTCGGCCAGCCGCCGGGCAATCTCGGCACGGCCGGCATCGAGCGCGGCCTTGAGCTCCTTCGTCCCCGCCGCACGCAGCTTGGCGCCATCCCGGGCCTGGAGCGCCTGGAGTCGCTCGGCGACGCCGCGCCGATCGATCAGCGCGCGGCGGTTGGGAACGTGATCGAAGCGAGCGGACATGGAATGGAAATAGGGGCTCGGGCCGCGCACGTCACGTGCAAAGCCCGGAAGCCCCCGTTTCCGTCACCCGACGAACGCGCGCTCCAGCACGAAGCTGCCCGGATTGGCGTTCGAGCCCTCGGTGAAGCCATGGCCTTCGAGCATGTGCGCGAAATCCTTGATCATCGCGTTCGAGCCGCAGAGCATGATCCGGTCGGTCTCGGGGTTGAGCGCGCGGTCGCCCACCACCGGCGGCTGGAACAGCCAGCCATTCTCGATCAGCTGGCCGATCCGCCCCGTGGTACGGAACGGCTCGCGCGTGACCGTGGCGATATAATGGAACTGGAGCAGCGCCTGGTCCGCCACCAGCGGATCGCTCGCCAGCTGCGCGGTCAGCTCGTCATGATAGGCCAGGTCGCTCACCCGGCGAGTCGAATGGACGATCACCACCTGGCTGAACCGGTCATAGATGTCGGGATCGCGCGCCAGGCTCAGGAACGGCGCGAGGCCGGTACCGGTGGCGAGCATGAAGAGGCGCTTGCCGGGCAGCAGCGCGTCGGCGACGAGCGTGCCGGTCGGCTTCTTGCCGAGATACACCTGATCGCCCGGACGGACGAGCTGCAGGCGCGAGGTCAGCGGACCGTCCTCGACCTTGATCGACAGGAACTCGATCTCGTCCGACCAGGTCGGGCTGGCGATCGAATAGGCGCGCATCAGCGGCTTGCCGTCGACTTCGAGCCCGATCATCACGAACTCGCCCGCGCGGAAACGGAAGCTCGCGGGACGCTCGATCGCGAAGCTGAACAAATGCTCGTTCCAGTGCTTCACCCAGCGGACGGCGCACGTCTGGAACGCGGCGTGGTCGGGGAGGACGATCGGGGGGCGGGCATGCATATTCACGAGGCGGCTCTTTCCAAATCCGGGATTCACTTCAACGTAATTTTACTTCAACGCGCCAAAGCGACAGCTATCCGCGCAACCGCCACGGAAAGGGGAAGGCGCGCTTCGGGTTTCACGATCTGCTCGATGACCGCGTCGACGCGCGGCTGCGCGCCGGCGCGTGCTAGCGCATGCAGCGAAAGGAGCAAGGCCTCGTCATCGCCTATTTCCGCGGCAAAGGGCGGTTTGAAGCGAAGTCGGGACAGTGATTCGCGCTCGAGCAGCAGCATCGCCATGTTGAGATCGGGAAGCATTCCGGCCAGCCCCTGCCCCCGCAGCACCGGCCCCAGCGCCGAGCAGGGGCAGCGCCCGGCACGCATGCACGCCACCCATTGCCGCATCGAGGAGAGCAGCAACCGGTCGATCGGCGTCACTTCGGCGGCGTAGCGATCCAGGAACTGGTACAAAGGCATCCCCATGCCCCGGGGGAAGAATCCGGGCATGCGGATCGCCTTAGCGTTTGATGCGAATGATTAGCAATAGCGTATTTCGCTCGGCACGCGAGAAGCGCACCCTCTCCGCGGTCGGCGCGCCGTCATGCGCCGCACGGCACGCGGCAGGTGCTTCCGCTTCCCGCGCCGCCCGAATGCTTAAGCAGTTGATGGAAACCCCGTCCGGGTGCGATGACGGACATGTCTGACAACAGGGGATCGGATAGAGGCGATGCTTCGGGAGTGGGGCGATCTTGTGCCGCCGGATGGAGGGCCCCGGGCCTTCGGGCCGGATTGCCGGCGCGCGATCGCGCGCATCGCGGGCGCTGCATGAACGAGCTGCCGGCCGGACTCACCGCCGAGCAGGCCGAGGTATTGCGCCTCGTCCAGCAGAACCTCTCTTCCAAGGAGATCGCCCGCCTGCTCGGAATCTCGAAATCGGCGATCGACCAGCGGCTGGACCGTGCGCGCCAGGTGCTCGGTGCTTCCTCTCGGCGCGAGGCCGCGCGCATCTTCGCCGGGCTGGAAGCGGGATATGATCGAATCACACGTGACCCGGCGGCGCTTGTCTATCCGGCCACGGCCACGGCATTTCCCTCGGCGGCGGACAGAAACGACATGCCCGTCCAGCGGGTCCAGGCGACGCGGAGCGCGTTCGACATGGAGCCGGGGGTCGGACATGTCAGCCTGCGCCAGCTGTTGAAGGGGGTACGGCCAAATGATCTCACTACCGCACAGCGGTTCATCCTCACGCTGCTGCTCGCCATCGGCGTGCCGATGCTGCTCGGCGGATTGAGCATGCTGCTCTACGGCGTCGTCGCCATAGGCCGCCTCTTCCTCCGCTAGCCCTCGCCAAACCCAATGTCGCAACAACCTGCGCGGGCCCTGCCGCGCCGGGAAAGGAAAACGCATGTCCAATCTCCCGCATATCGACGCCATCACCATCGTGGCCAAGGCCACCATTGCCGGCGAGCAGGCTTCGGACGCCGCATTGCGCAACCTCGCGGACCTGGTGAGCGCGACCACGACCCAGGCCGAGGCGATCCAGCTCCCGCCCCACGCCACCCAGCCCACGCTCGACCATCTGCGCACCGCAATGATCGCCGCGTTCGACAGCCGCCGCGCGGTGGTCATGGCCCATCAGGAGCTCGGCGCGCTCGCGCAGCGGCTCGGCGCATCGCCGGAATCCTTCGGCGATCTCTGGCCGTGCCCGCGCTTTCCCACCGGCGCCACCGAACAGGCTCCGCGCCTGCGTGCCGCCGCGTAACGCCTTGACCCCGCCACATGGGACGGGCAGCCGTCCATCCCATGTGGCACGTCACAGTCTTTCTGATCCTGCTTGTCGCGAGCGTCGGCTATGCCTTCTGGCGTGGCGGCATCCCCGAGAGGATCGGAGCGGCGGTTGTGCTGGGAGGCACGCTCGCGTCGGTTTTCGCCGTGTCCGGCGCGCATGCGCGCTGGCTCAATCTGGAAACCGGCCTGCTGATCGTCGACGCGACGATGCTGGCCGTGATTCTGATCCTCGTCGTCCGGGCTAACCGTTTATGGCCGATTCCCATGGCCGCGTTGCTGATCGTTCAGGTCGCGGGACATTTTCTCAAGACCCTCGATCCGCAAATCTATCCGTTCCTCTATTGGCTGACCAGCAGCCTGTGGAGCTATCTGGTCGTCGGCATCCTGATCGTGGCGACCTACAATCATCGCCGACGCCTGAAGAAGCACGGGCAGGACGCCTCGTGGAATGCCTCATCGCCCCGCTCCTCGGCGAACGATCGGGCGATCTCGCGCGAGCCCTGATCGCGTCGCACGGTTCGCTCGCCGCGGTGCTGAACGCGGACGAGACGCTGCTGGGCGAGGAGCTGGACGGCGACGCGCGTGCCGCGGCGCTGCTCGCCGCCGTGCGGGAAGTCCATCTGTCCCTGCTGCGCGAACCCATCCGGGACCGCGAGATCGTTGGCAACTATGCCGATCTCATCGCCTATCTGCACGCGGACCTGGCGCACAAGCGCACCGAGCAGGTTCGCATCCTCTTCCTCAGTTCGGCCAACCGCCTGCTGCGCGACGAGATCGTCAGCGAAGGCTGCCTCGATGAAGCGCCGCTCTATGTGCGGGACATCCTCCGCCGCGCCCTGCAGGTGGGCGCGGGCGCGATCATCGTCGTGCACAACCACCCTTCAGGCGATGCGACGCCCAGCAAGGCCGATATCGACATTACCCGACAGTTGATCGAGGCGGGCAGGACGCTCGGCGTCCTCGTGCACGATCATCTAGTCGTTGGCGGCAGCGGGGTCGTCAGCATGCGGAATCTCGGGCTCATCTGAACGCCAGACCCAACGGCCCTGACGGACACGCTGCGGTGGCTGCGCGATCAGATCATGCCCGTGCTGAAGATAGGTCGCGGCGATGTCGAACCCCGCTTTGTCACAGATCTCGATGGCCTCGGCGGCCAGGCGCCGGGCGCGGGCGCGCGCATCTTCGTTGGACATGGGCGGAAAATATCTTCGCACCGGCGCAGGGTAAAGGACGTACCCCCACAATCGCTACCGTTACGGATGATTCCCGCTCAGTCCGCCTTCTTCGCAACCCCCACCAGCGCGGGACGGAGCAGCCGGTCGCGGATCATGTAGCCCGCCTGGATCTCCTGAACGATCGTGCCCGGCTCGGCATCGGCGCTCGGCATTTCCATCATCGCCTGGTGGCGATTGGGGTCGAGCACCTCGCCCAGTGCGACGATCTTCGAGATGCCGTGGCGCGCAAAGACCGAATCGAGCTCGCGGCCAGTCGCCTCGAGCCCGGTCACCAGGCCCTTGAGCTTGTCGTCATCCTTCAGCTCGGCCGGGATCGCGGCCAGTGCGCGCGAGAGATTGTCGGCCACCGAGAGCACGTCGCGCGCGAAACCAGTCGCGGCATAGGTCTTGGCGTCCTGCGCTTCCTTCTCGGCGCGGCGGCGGACATTCTGCGTCTCGGCCTGAGCATACATCACTGCCGACTTCGCCTCGGCGAGCTGCGCCTCGAGTTCCGCGACGCGGTCCTGCTCCGCCACTTCGGGCGCGCCCTCGGCGGTTTCCGCACGCAGCGTCGTGTCTTCCGTGTCCGTCACCTTCGATTCTTCCGTCATATTTCCCTGTTCAGGTCAGCAATCGGGCCAAAGTGGCCGCCGTGAAATCCACCATGGGGACGACTCGCGCATAGTTCAACCGCGTCGGGCCGATCACCCCCACCACGCCGACCACCCGTCCGTCCAGCGCCCGCACCGGCTTGGCGATCACCGACGAGCCGGACAAGGCGAACAGCTTGTTCTCCGATCCGATGAAGATGCGCGTCGCTTCGCCCTCGCGCGCCGAATCGAGCAGCCGGGCGATCTCCTCCTGCCCTTCGAGCTCATCGAGCAGCCGGCTGACCTTGTCGAGATCCTCCGTCGCCGCGGTGTCGATCAGCCGCGCCTGTCCCCGCACGATCAGCACCGGGCGGCGCCCGCCATCCTCGCTCCACACCGCCAGCCCGCGTGCGACCAGCGCCGCCGCCGCGCTGTCGAGCGCCGCGCGCTGCTGGCCGAGCTCGCGCTCCACCCTGGCGCGCGCCTGGCTGAGGGTGAGGCCGCCAAAGGTGCCGGTAAGATAATTCGCCGCGCGCTGCAGCGCCGCGGGGTCCATGCCGGGCAGCTCGACGACGCGGTTCTCGACCGAGCCGTCCTCGCCCACCAGGACCGCCAGCGCCCGATCGCGACTCAGCGGCACGAAGCCGAACTGGCGGAGCACGGGCTCGGCCTTGGGCACCAGCACCAGCCCCGCACAGGCCGACAGGCCGGAAAGCGCCGCGGTGGTGGCGGCCAGCGCCTCTTCCACCGGCCCGCGCTCGGCGGCGTTGCGCTCGATCGCCGCACGCTCCTCGAACGAGGGCTCGTTCGCCTGCATCATGCCATCGACGAACAGGCGCAGGCCCGTCTCGGTCGGCATCCGGCCGGCGCTGGTGTGCGGCGCGGCCAGCAGGCCCAGCTCCTCCAGATCCTGCATCACGTTGCGGATCGACGCGGGCGAGAGGTTGAGCCCCGAGATCTGCGCGATCGTCCGCGACCCCACCGGCGCGCCGGTATCGATATACGATTCGACCACCATGCGGAACACGTCGCGCGCACGGTCGGTCAGCTCGTGAATCGGCGGGGTGGTCATGGAGCCTATGTAGCGCGGACAACCGGCGCGCCAACCTCTGCCGTCACCCCGGCCCTGCGCCGGGGCGACGAAGGATGGCTCTCAAGGCCGCTCGCCGATCAGGGCCTGGATCGGCAGCGCCTCCACAGCGTCGCCAAGCGCCTGGCCGAGCGCGCGGTTCTTCTCCGCCCGGCAGCCATAATAGTAATGGAGCCCCTGGCTGTCGCCGATCGCGCGCGTCCAGGTGACATCGACGCTGGGCATGTCGGTCGCCGCCGGCTCGCAATTCTTCTCGCCCGGCGCATAGCGGACCTGCCCGCTCTCCGGCCGATAGGGCGCCAGCTTTGCGGCGAAGGCGTCATATTGCGCGCGGCTGAGCTTGAACGCCCGCTCGCCAGTCACTGCGGTGAAGCGCTTGCCCTCGAACACGCCGCTGCCGTCGGGGCGGACGGTGACGGCGTAGATCGGGCAGCGGCCGAAACAGGCGCCGGTCTCGTAACGGATCGAATCGCTTTCGATCGGCACCGGCCTGCCCGGTCCGCCGCTCGGCTTGACGCAGCCCGCCAGCGCCAGCGTGCCGAGCCCGATGATCAAGAGCCTGCGCATTTCCCTGTTCCTCCACGGATCGCCCGCCGAGACTGGCGCGTTCCGACCGTTACGTCTACGTGCCGGGACAAACCTTGCAGGAGACTGAAGCAGATGCGCCCTTCCGGCCGCGCCCCCGACGAGATGCGTGCGATCACGATCGAGCCCCATTTCACCCGCCACGCCGAGGGTTCGGTGCTGATCAGCTTCGGCGACACCCGCGTGCTCGTCACCGCCAGCGTCGAGGAGCGGCTGCCGCCCTGGCTCAAGGGCAAGGGCGAGGGCTGGGTCACCGCCGAGTACGGCATGCTCCCCCGCGCCACGCACACTCGCGGCCAGCGCGAGGCGGCCAAGGGCAAGCAATCCGGCCGCACCCAGGAAATCCAGCGCCTGATCGGCCGCAGCCTGCGCGCCGTCACCGACCTGAAGCTGCTCGGCGAGCGCCAGATCACGCTCGATTGCGACGTGATCCAGGCGGATGGCGGCACCCGCACCGCGGCGATCTCGGGCGCGTTCGTCGCGCTGCGCATCGCCGTGAACAAGCTGATGGCGGCGGGGCTGATCAAGGAAGACCCGATCACCGCCCAGGTCGCCGCCGTCTCCTGCGGCATCTACAAGGGTATTCCCGTGCTCGACCTCGACTATGACGAGGACAGCGCGGCCGATGCCGACGCGAATTTCGTCCTGCTTTCCAACGGCAACATCGCCGAAGCACAGGCGACTGCCGAAGGCGCGACCTATGACGAGGAGGGGCTGCTCCGCCTGCTCCGCCTCGCGCGGATCGGCTGCAACCAGATCTTCGAAGCACAGCAGAAGGCAATCGGATGACCGGCGAAGGCGAGATCTCCAAGGACGTCGGCCCCCAGGCAATCCGCAAGCTGAAGCCGGGCAGGCTGGTGATCGCCAGCCACAATGCCGGCAAGGTGCGCGAGATCCGCGAGCTGCTCGGTCCCTATGGGATCGAGCCGGTCTCGGCGGCCGAGCTGGACCTGCCCGAGCCTGAGGAGACGGGCACCACCTTCGTCGCCAATGCCGAGCTGAAGGCGCTGCAGGCGGCGGACCTTTCCGGCCTGCCCGCGCTCGCCGACGATTCGGGGCTCTGCGTCGAAGCGCTGAACAACGAACCCGGCATCTTCTCCGCGCGCTGGGCGGGGGAGAGCAAGGATTTCGGCTTCGCCATGCGGCGCGTCGAGGACCGGCTCGCGGCGCTGCCGCCCGAGACCGGCCGCGACGCGCATTTCGTCTGCGCCCTCGCCCTTGCCTGGCCCGACGGGCATGTCGAATGGTTCGAAGGCCGAGTCGACGGCACGCTCGTCTGGCCGCCGCGCGGCGATCGCGGCTTCGGCTATGATCCGATGTTCGTGCCCGTCGGCCATGCGCAGAGCTTCGGCGAGATGGAGCCATCGGCGAAGCATGCGATGAGCCACCGCGCCGATGCCTTCCGCCAGCTCGTTGCCGCGGTGCTCGACCAGGAAAGGTGATTCGCGCCGCGTTAAGGATTTATTTCCCGCAACCTCGAACCCAAAGTTAAGTTATGATCCTTGCAATTAGAGCCAAGCGAGGGGTCGCAGAATGGGTTCGTTCCGCCAGCTGGCGACGATGATACGGCACGTCCACGAGACACATGTCCACGGCATCGCCGAAGAGGATGCGGAGGCGTTCCTGCCCGCGCAGGACGAAGCCGGCACCGATGAAGAACGGCTGGCCGAGACCGAGGACCTGCAAGCCTGATTGCCGGGGAAGGCTGAACCTCCGCGCCGTCTCCCCGTCCTGTCGAAGGCCCCCGGGGCAGAGCCTCTCCGGGGGAAGGTGGTGGACAGGGCTGGATTCGAACCAGCGTACGCTTGCACGGGCAGATTTACAGTCTGCTGCCTTTAACCACTCGGCCACCTGTCCATGGCGCCGTTCGGCGAGAGGGGGCCCATTGCCGAAGCCCCGCGTCCCTGTCAACGCCTTGCGCACAGTCTTTGTGCGGCATAGCGTCCGCCGTTTCCATGCAGATACTCCCCGGGGGCCCCCATGCGCCGATTTTCCTTCGCCATCGCCACGCTGCTCGCCGCTGCCGCCACGGCGCCGCTCGCCATTGCCAAGGGGCCTGACGGCCCCGGCGTGCCGGTCGACCGGATCGTCGACCAGGGCACGAACCACAGCGAGGTGATGCGCATCGCCCAGTATCTCACCGACGTGATCGGCGCGCGCCTCACCAACTCCCCTCCCATGCGCCAGGCGGAGGACTGGACTCAGGCCAAGTTCCGCGAATGGGGCCTCACCAACGTCCACAAGGAAGGTTTCGAGTTCGGCCGCGGCTGGTCGGCGAAGAACGCCAGCGTGAAGATGATCGCCCCGCGCCCGCTCACGCTGGTCGCCGCGCCACTCGCCTGGACACCCGGCACGGGCGGCCCGATCACCGGCCAGGTCGTGCTCGCGCCGATGGCCGACGAAGCGGCACTCGCCCAGTACAAGGGCAAGCTCCAGGGCAAGATCGCACTGATCAGCGAGCCCGCGGACATCACCGACGCCACCGATCCCGATTTCAGGCGCTATGGCGACGCCGATCTCGACAGGGCCGACACCTTCCAGCTGCCCAACGGCCCCGCCACCGCCAACCGCCGGCCGAACAGCGCCAGCCGCCTGGCCTTCGCCGCCAAGCGCGACGCATTCCTGAAGACGGAGGGCGCGATCGGCTATGCAACCATGTCGACTCGCAACGGCAAGCTGGTGCACGGCCAGAACAGCCAGTTCCAGGTCGGCGCCACACCCCCGCTGCCGGGCTTCGAGATCGCCGCGGAGGATTATCGCCGTCTCGCCCGGCTCGCCAAGATGGGCATCGCCCCCAGCGTCGAGCTCAACAGCGACGTCATCTATGACGACAGCGACACCAAGGCCTACAACATCGTCGCCGACATCCCCGGCACCGATGCCAAGGCCGGCTATGTGATGGCCGGCGCCCATATGGACAGCTGGGCGATGGGCGACGGCGCGGCGGACAACGCCGCAGGCGTCTCGATGGTGATGGAGGCCGCGCGCATCATCAAGGCATCGGGCATCAAGACCCGGCGCGCGATCCGCTTCGCGCTATGGTCGGGCGAGGAGCAGGGCCTGCTCGGCTCGATGGCCTATGTCGAGAACCACATCGCCAGCCGGCCGGTCGATCCGTCGCTGTCCGGCGTCGGCCGCTACATGGGCTGGAGCAAGGCCTTCCCGATCAAGCCCGGTGCCGACCACGCCAAGCTCGCCGCCTATTTCAACCTCGACAACGGCTCGGGCAGGATTCGCGGCATCTATACCCAGGGCAACACCGCGGTGGTGCCGATCTTCCGCGAATGGCTGGCCCCGTTCAACTCGTTCGGCGCGACCAAGGTGGCGACCGGGCGCACCGGCAGCACCGATCACGTGTTCTTCGACGCAGTCGGCATCCCGGCCTTCCAGTTCATCCAGGATCCGCTCGACTATGGCTCGAACGTCCACCACACCGATGTCGACACCTTCGACCATCTGAAGTCCGAGGACATGCGCCAGGGCGCGATCATCCTCGCAGCCTTCCTCGTCAACGCGGCCAACGCGCCTGAGCCGCTGCCGCGCGTGCCGATGGCGACCGAACCAAAGCCGTCGGACGAATTCTACGCGGCGCCGGGAGCGCATTGATGGCCAAGCGCGGACACCGGCCCAGCCAGGCATCGTCGAACCGCCCCCGTTTCTATGGGCGGCACGCGGTGCTGGCGGCGCTCGACAATCCCGAGCGCAACGTGCGCAAGATCTGGGGCACGCACGAGGCGCTCGCCGGGCTCGACATTCCGTCGACGATCCCGGTCACCTTCGCCAACGCTGCCGACCTCGGCCGGCTGGTGCCCGGCGACGCGCCGCATCAAGGCCTGGTCGCCGAAGTCGATCCGCTCGAGGAGATGTGGCTGGCCGACCTGCTCGCCCAGGGCGCGGACGACAATCGCCCGCTGCTCGTGCTCGACCAGGTGACCGATCCGCACAATGTCGGCGCGATCCTGCGCTCGGCAGCGGCGTTCGACGCGCTCGGCATCGTCACTCAGGACCGGCATGCCCCGTCCGAGACGGGCACGCTCGCCCGCTCGGCAGCCGGCACGCTGGAAGTCGTGCCCTGGTGCCGCGTGGTGAATCTCGCCCGCGCGCTCGAGGAGATCGCCGAGGCGGGCTTCTGGCGCATCGGCCTGACCGGCCATGCCCAGGGCACGCTTGCCCAGGTGATGGGCGGTCAGCGCAAGATCGCCCTGGTGCTCGGCGCCGAGGGCGAAGGCATGCGCCAGAACACCGAGGCGCATTGCGACGAGCTTGCGAAGCTGCCCATCTCGGATAAGGTCGAGAGCCTCAATGTTTCCAATGCCGCGGCGATCGCCCTCTATGCGGTGACCACCCGCGACTGAACGCAGAGGGGGCCTCATGCTGCATCGACTGAAGGCCGTGGCATTCGCGCTGGCGGCGCCGCTGATGCTCGCCAGCTGCCTGTTCGTGCCGGGCAAGTTCGAATCCGCGCTCACCATCCATGCCGATCGCAGCTTCACCTTCGCCTATGTCGGCGAAGTGATGGCTGTCGATCTGCAGGGCTTCATGGGCAAGGCGATGCAGATGGGCATGGCGGAGGCCGCCAAGGAGAAATCGGGCAAGAAGGGCAAGACGCCGGAGAAGGAACCGGACTTCACGCTCACGCCCGAGGAAAAGGCGAGGCAGGACGAGAATTTCCGCAAGCTCGCGACCGAGATTGCCAGGGAAACCGGCTATCGCAGCGTCGAATATCGCGGCAACGGCATGTTCTGGATCGATTACCGGATCTCCGGCACGCTCGATCACAGCTTCGTGTTTCCCTACAATCCCGACAATCAGATGATCATGCCGTGGATCGCAGTGGAGTTGCGCGGCAAGGACCTGATCCGCGTCAAGGCGCCGGGCTATGTCCGGATGAGCAGTGGCAGCGGCATGAGCGACATGAGCGCGCTGACGACGACGCCGGGCGGCATGGGCGAGGCCTTTTCGCGCCTCCAGGGCCTCTTCACGCTCACCACCGATGCCGAACTGGTCAGCCAGAACAACGAGGAAGGCGCGGTGACCATCGGCAAGGACAAGACAATCACCTGGAAGACCGACCCCAGGACCGGCGACGCCCCGATGGCGTCGATCCGGGTGCGGGCGATGAACTAAGCTCCCTCTCTCCGGAGAGAGGGAGGGGAAATGCTCAATCCTCTTCGGCGATCCGCACGCGGAGCCCGTCGAGATCCGGCCCGAACGGAATCTGGCACGACAGCCGCGAAGTCTCGTCGCGGTCGCCCGCGCTGTCGAGCAGGTCATCCTCATCCATGCTCATCTTCGGCAGTTTGGCCGCAAATTCCGGATCGACATGGACATGGCAGGTCGCGCAGGAGCAGCAACCGCCGCACAGCGCGAGCAACTCGTCAAAGCCGTTCTCGCGGATCACTTCCATCACGCTCAGGCCCGCTTCGCCCATGACCTCGCGCTCTTCACCACTCCTGGTCACGACGATAAGCTTGGGCATGAGATTCTCCTGTTCCGGCTCCGTCCATGCCGCCGAAAACGGCGCTTCGCAAGGCGGGCGCGCATGGGCCTGACCGCCGATCAGCTCAAGGCGTCGCTCGATGCGCTGGCGGACCGCGAGCCGCTGATCGCCGCGGCGATCGGGCGCGTGGGCTACCCCCCGCCCCGCATCCGCGACCGCGGCCATGAGACGCTGCTGCGCACGATCGTCGGCCAGCAGGTGAGCGTCGCCGCCGCCCAATCGATCTGGAACAGGATGGCCGCGCAATTGGGCGCGCTGACCGATCCCGCCACCATCTTCCGCGCCAGCGACGAAGACCTGCGCGCCGCCGGCCTCTCGCGCCAGAAAGTGGCCTATGCGCGCAGCCTGGCCGAGGAAGTGATCAGCGGGCGGCTCGATTTCGCGCATCTGGCCGAGGATGACGAGGAAGCGATCGCCGAGCTCGTCCGGATCAAGGGCATCGGCCGCTGGTCCGCCGAGATCTATCTGCTCTTCGCCGAGGGGCGCCCCGATATCTGGCCCGCAGGCGACCTGGCGGTGCAGATCGAAGTCGGCCGGATCATGGGCCATGCCGAGCGGCCGAGCGAGAAGCTGACCCGCGCGATCGCCGAGGCCTGGCGCCCGCACCGCGGCGCCGCGGCGGTGCTGGCCTGGCACCATTATAATTCGGACATGGAAGTGATCTGAGGCGCGATCACGCCGCTTGGCCCCGCGGGCGCGGCTATGCCGTCGCCCCCAGCCCCACCGCGATCGCGCCGAGCGGCCCCGCCATCGTCCCCAGCCCGGGCGGGCCGAGCCGGTCGTCGATCGCCTCCGCCCATTCGGCAAGCGCGCCATAGCCGCCCAGGCTCTCGACCAGCCGCGCGCGCAGCCTGGGGAACAGATAGGGCCGCGCAGCCGTCACGCCGCCCCCGATCGCGATCCGCTCGGGCGCGGCAGTGACGACCAGATTGTGGAGCATGCCGGCCAGGTCGTGGACGAACAGATCCCATGCGGGCGCATCGTCGGGCAGCCGGTCGCCCGGCATGCCGAAGCGTTCGGCGAGCGCCGGGCCGGCGATCAGGCCCTCCAGGCAATCGCCATGGAAGCGGCACCAGCCCGGATAGCTGTCGCCCGGCGCGCGCGGCAGGCGCATGTGCCCCGCCTCGCCATGCGCCCATCCCATCACCGGCCTGCCGCCGGTCACCAGGCCCACGCCCACGCCGGTGCCGATGGTGATATAGGCATGGGCAGCCATGCCCTGGGCGGCGCCCCAGCGTCCCTCCGCCAGTGCGGCGCCTTCCACATCGGTCTGGAAGCCGATCGGCTTGCCATAGCGCGCCTTGAGCCGGCCGATCAGATCGGTGCCGCTCCATCCGGGCTTGGTCGTCGCGGTGATCGTGCCGAAATCGGCGCGCGCCGGATCGAGGCCCACCGGCCCGAAGCTCGCCACGCCGATCGCGTCGACGGTCCAGCGATCGAGCACCGCTTCGAGCGCCGCCAGGGTCGCCTGCGGATCGGTGGTGGGCACGGTCACCCGGTCGCGCACGTCGTCCGGCCCGGTCGCCAGCAGCGCCACGCACTTGGTGCCGCCCAGCTCGATGCCCGCGATCAGCTTGGTCTCAGTCATGCCGCCCGTTAACTCGGTTCCGCGAGAGAAAAAAGAGGCCGCCCGAAGGCGGCCGCGGTCCCCTGGAAAATGGTTCGGCAGTGACGGCCGGTGAAAGGCCGGCCGCCACTCCCCCTTTGCCGAGAGGCCCCTAGAACCGGCCCCGCAGCCCGACCATGACCTGCCGGCCCGGATCGTAGAGCGTGAAGGCGGCATTGCTGAACTGGAAGTAGCTGCGCTGCTTCTCCCGAGTGAGGTTGATCACGTCGAGCGTCAGCTCCGGCCCCCATTTCAGATCGAACACCTTGGCGAAGTCGAGGCTCGCCGACATGTCGAACTGCTGATAGTCGTTCGAATAGAGCCGGGCGAGCGCGATGCCGTTCTGGTTCGCGTCCGACGACACCGAGCCGCGCTGGAAGGTGGTCGACAGCCGGATGTTGATGCCGCCCTGCTCGTAATAGCCGGTGATGTTGTAGGTCACCGGCGACACGCCCACCGCGACCGCCGGGGCGGCGCCCGAGCCGGTCTGGTCGATCAGCGTCAGGTTCGCGTTGAAGCCGAACCCGTTCAGTCCGATCTTGCCGAGCAGGAAATCGAGCGGCTGCACCCAGTTCACTTCGAGGCCATTGACCTTTAGCGTGCCGGTCGCGTTGACTTGCTGGTTCAGCACCACGGTGGCGCTGTTCGGGCCGCCGCGCGAGTTGATCGCGATCTGCTGGGTCGGCGTCAGCGTGTCATAGGTCACGCCATAAGTGGCCAGCGCCGTGAAGGGCACCGTCACCGTGCCGGTGGTGGTGAAACCGGTCACTGCCTTGCGGAAGGCAGTGAAGCCGACATAGCCTTCCTTGCCGGTATAATATTCGAAGCCCAGGTCGATATTGGTCGAGAGATAGGGCTGGAGCGACGGATTGCCGACCGAGCCGACATCGGCCGAGGGCGTCGAGAAGTTGAGGCCCGGCAGCATCGTGTTGGGATTGGGCCGAGTCATCGTCCGCGACACCGCGGCGCGAACCACGGCGGCATCGCCGATGTGGAAGGCACCGCTCACCGCGGGGAGCCAATTGTCATATTTGGCGTCGGTATAGACGAAGTTGGTGATGTTCGGATAGCAGCTGCCGTCGCGCGGATTGCCGGGGCCGGGGCAAGCCGCGGGCAGCGGGCCGGGGCCGTCCGGATCCTGCGAGTTGCGCGGATCCGAGATCGAGACGCGGCCGCCGATCCGCTGGTCGGTGCGCACATAGCGAACGCCGGCATTGTAGTTGAGGTGGTTGTTGTCGCCGATCTGCAGATCGCCATTCACTTCGGCATAGGCGCCGAGCACCTTCTCGCGGACATAGCCGCCGCTGGCGCCGGTGTTCGACGAGCCTGCCTCGGGCGCGGCGTTGTGGAACGCATCATAGTTGGACGCCGCCTTGAACGCGTTCCAGTCCACCGTGACGAAGCCGGACGAGGTCGGGCGCAGCAGCCCGGGGAGCTGCGCGTTCGAGATCAGCGAGCCGCCATAGGTCACCCCGCCGCTCGCGCCGGAGGTGTAGCCGGTGCCATAGGCGGGATAGGTCGGATAGCCGGCCGGCGCCGCGCCCGGCTGGACCAGGCCGTTGCACGGCGGCTGGGTGTTGGGCGAAGGCAGGAACACGCTCGGGCGGTTGCCGCACACCGCGTTCTGCCAGGCCTGGCTGTTGTCGAAGGCGCTGATGCGCCGCGACGTGTCGTCATAGGCGGCGCCGACCTTGAGGTTGAAGGCGTTGTCGCCCCAGGTCAGATTGCCGCGAATGCCCTTGGTCTCGGTCTGGCGCTTCTCGTCCTGGATGTTCACCCGCCCGCCCGGCCAGGCGAAGTTGGCGGGATTGTTCAGGTCGATGTTCGTCGTGATCGACGGCACGTCGCCACCGGTGTTGTCGTAATTCACCACCACGCCCGAATTGGGCGCGGTGAGCACCACCACGCTCGGCGATTCGCGATGGAAGCTCGACCAGGTGTAGTTGGCAGCGACATCGACCTTCAGCTTGTCGGCGATCTCCCAGTCGAAACCGGGATTGACGCCCCAGAATTTGGTCTTCTCGAGGAAGGGGCGATATTCGAGGAACCACTGGGCATTGGCATAGGTGCCCTTGGTGACCACGCAGCCGGTGGTGCAATCGCTGCGGTCGTACGTCGTGTTGAGCGGGATCGCGGCGCCGTTGCGGCCGACCCAGTTCATGTCGACGCGCTGGAGCTGGTTGTCCTTCCAGCCATACATGCCGTCGACATAGGCGTGGAACCGGTCGCCCTTATATTCCAGGCTGGCGATCGCGTTGATCCGGTCCTTGGTGCCTTCCTCGAACATCCTGCGGCCCAGGCGCGGGATGATCCCGTTGTCGATCTGCGAGATCGTCGCGCCCGGATTGCGCGCAAGCAGGAAAGCCTGGTCGATCGTGGTGCCGGTGACCAGGCCCGCGCCCGAATTGGCAGGCACCGTTCCCGGGATCGTCCAGTTGCCGCCGCCCGTGGGATTGCAGCCGCTGGTCGCGCCGCACTGGGCGGCGGACAGGTTCGGATTGGTCCAGCCGATTGTCTCGAAGCCGGTGGTGCGGACCTTGTTGTGCACGCCGGCGACGCCGAGCAGCACGCCGAAATCGCCCATCGTGGTGCTGGCGAGCAGCGAGCCGCGATAGCCCCAGTCCTTGGCATTGGTGTTCTTGGTCAGCTGCGCGCCATAGGTGACGCGCGTGCCCGCGCGGTCGAACGGCCGGGCGCTGCGCATGTTGACCGTGCCGGCGGCGCCGCCCTCCAACTGGTCGGCGATGCCGCTCTTGTTCACCGTCAGCGACGTGAACAGTTCGGTCGGGAACATGTCGAGATCGACTTCGCGGTTGGTGTTCTGCGAATCGGTGCGCCCGGTCGAGGCGACCGCCACCGGCGCGCCGTTCAGCAGCACGCGCGTGAAGTTGGTGCCCAGGCCGCGGATCGTGACGTTGAGGCCCTCGCCCGTCACTTCGCGGGCGATGGTCACGCCCGGAATGCGATTGAAGCTCTCGGCGATGTTGGTGTCCGGGAACTTGCCGATATCCTCGGCGAAGATCGAATCGGTGAAGCCCACCGAATTCTTCTTGGCGTTGGTCGAGCTCTGCAGCGACGCGCGATACCCGGTGACGACGATCGACTGCTCCGCTTCCGGGACGCTCTGGTCCTGGGCGGCGGCCGGCGTATCGCTGGCCTGGGTCTGGGCGAGCGAGGGCCAGGCCGTGCCGGCGAGCAACGCGGCGCCGATCACTCCCAGGCGACGCGCGGTGAAACGGGACGCAACTCGAGCGTGCATATTCCCCTCCTGTGAAGGCCTCTTCCCGGGCCATTGAGCCAATCGCGCGGATCGCGATGTTAGCGGTCACATTTGGCTATGCCGCGTCTGCGATACTGTCAACTCATACATTTGCATCAGGTTAGTTTGACGCGAGAACAAACACTTACCCAGGCACGGCAAGGGAATTGCCGCGCCGCACCATATTGTATGAGTTTATTGACACCGTTGCCAGCGCCCGACTCAGGCCGATTTTCCTGGCATCGGGGCATTGCGGCGATGCCCTCCGGACCACATCTGCGGGGCCTGCCCCCCTCGCTCCCAAGGGTATCCCATGCGCTACAACCAGCTCGGCCGCTCGGGCCTGATCGTCTCGGAACTCTGCCTTGGCACCATGACCTTTGGCGGCGATGGCGGCTTGTGGGGCCGGATCGGCCAGCTGCAGCAGGACGAAGCCGACGGTCTGGTCAAGGCCGCGCTCGATGCCGGCATCAATTTCTTCGACACCGCGAACATCTATGCCGAGGGCCGCTCGGAACGGATCCTCGGCCAGGCGCTCGGCAACCTGGGCGTGGCGCGCGACGAAGTGGTGGTCGCCACCAAGGTGCTCGGCCGCATGCATGACGGGCCCAACGGCGCCGGCGCGTCGCGCGGCCACATCCTGGCCCAGGTCGAGAAGAGCCTGGAGCGGCTCGGCACCGGCCATATCGACCTCTACCAGATCCATGGCTTCGATACCGTGACGCCGATCGAGGAAACGCTCTATGCGCTCGACAGCCTGGTGCGGCGCGGGACGGTGCGGTACATCGGCCTCTCCAACTGGGCAGCGTGGCAAGTGATGAAGGCAGTCGGCATCGCCGCGGCCAGGGACTATGCCGCGATCGCCTCGCTCCAGGCCTATTACACGATCGCCGGGCGCGACCTGGAGCGCGAGGTGATTCCGATGCTCGAATCCGAAGGCCTGGGCCTGATGGTTTGGAGCCCGCTGGCCGGCGGCTTCCTTTCGGGCAAATATACGCGCGAAGGCGATGGCGAAGGGCGCCGCGCCGGATTCGACTTTCCGCCGGTGGACAAGGCGCGCGGCCATGACGTGGTCGACGTGCTGCGCGAACTGGCCGAGGCCAGGGGGCGCTCGGTCGCCCAGCTGGCGCTGGCCTGGCTGCTCCATCAACGCGCAGTCTCCAGCGTCATCATCGGCGCCAAGCGGCCCGAGCAGTTGGCCGACAATCTCGGCGCGGTGGACATCGAATTCAGCCCTGAGGAACTCGCCCGGCTCGATGCGGTGAGCAAGCTGCCGGCGGAATATCCCGGCTGGATGCTCGAGCGCCAGGGCGGCTATCGCGGCGGCCCATCGTCGCGGCGGTGACTTCCCTGCTCCCTCTCCCGCAAGCGGGAGGGAGAGAGGGGGACGCTAGTCGAATGCCAGGGTCAGCGACTCCGCGAAGGGACCGTTTTTGAGCAGCCGCCCGGCGCTGCCCGGCGCCCGCCGCAGATTCGCGCGCTTCAACAAGGGCTTGAGCATCATGTGCAACGTCGCCCGGTTGATGTGGCGGCCGAAGCATTGGTGCAGGTCATAGCCGAAATGGATATAGTCGCTCGCCGGACGATGCGGGTCGAAGCGAGCCGGATCGGTCAGCCGGCGCGGGTCCATCATCGCCGAGGCGAAAGCCGCGAGCACCGTGTCGCCCGCCCTCACTCCGGTCTCATGCGCCGTGCCGCGCGCGATCACGCCATCGACCAGCACGTTGCGCGGCAGCCCCGGCGCCAGCGGATCGAAGCGCATCGCTTCCTGGACATAGCCCCAGAGCAAGTCGTCGTCCCCAGACCGCGCCGCCGCCTGCGCTCCGGCCAGCGCAGCGGGCCGGCGCAGCAACTGCTCCATCGCCTGGGGCACGACCATCGGCGGCTGGGGGGGCCCGCCGACGATGAAGCCCATCAGGTTGGTGCGGATCTCCACATCGGAGAAGCCCGGTACACCCTTCTTCTGCTGGGCGAGGCAACGCGACAGCACATCGTCCTTGCCCGGCACTGCCTTCCGCTTCGCGATCTCGCTGTCGATATGCGCGCGCAGCGCCGGGGCGATCTGGTCGACTTCCGCACGCAGCGCCGAATCGCCCTTGGGATCGGCGAACTGGAACTCGAACAGCCGCGTGCCCCACACCCGCAGATCGCCCCCCGCCGGATCGGGCACGCCGAAATAATCGCCGAGCACGCTGAAGGTCACGCGCCGGACCAGCGTATCGACCATTTCGATCCGCCCCGGCGCCGCCGCGACGATCGCCTCGGCCATCGCCTCCGCCTTCTGCGCCAGCCCGGGCAAGTCGCCCGGGCGCACCACCGTGCGCATCGCATCGGTGTCGCGGTGATAGAGCGGCGTGTCGGCCATGCCGAGGAAGAAGGGCTCGCCGCCCATGATCACGTCGAGCTTGGGCGCATAGGGCACACCGAACACCGGATCGGTGGCGAACACCTCGCGCACATCGTCATGGCGCGAAGTCAGCACCATGCCGCCGAACTTCGCCACCGGCTTCCAGCGCCGCAGGAAAGCAAAGGCATAGGGCATCAGCGCGAACACCCGCTCCTCGATCCAGCGCGCGATCCCCCTCTTGCCGGGGCGCAGCACCGCGCGCGAGGCGAGCGCGTTCACAGCGAGCCCAGATAGTCGAGCGCCGGCATGCTCGGCAGGAAGAAATATTCGCCGCCCGCCATCTGCACGAAGGTCTCGACTTCGATGATCCGCCGCAGCGGATCCTCGGGGATCGTCATCGTGCCCTTGGGCCCGATCAGCGGATCGGTCTCGTCATAGAGCGTGGCGAAATTCGGGTTGAGCACCCAGGTCTGCTGGACGAACTCGAACTGGCGCGTGATATCGGTGTTGAGGCAGATGAACAGCAGCCCGCGATCGACATCGTCGGGCGTCGGCGGCACGCTGATCGTCTTGCCATATTTGCGGCCGCGGCGAAGGATACGGTGGTTGTTCGCCGCGTCGAGCAGCGTCTGCCTGTCCGCCTCGACCGGGGCCAGCCCGTCACGCGGATTGGCGCGGCGGACATGGCTGCCCAGCGGACAGCCCATGCCGTGGCGATCCCGGTCCCAGAAGCCGAAATCATTGTCCGCCACCGGGATCGTCCCGCCCATCGGGCACAGGAGATTGCCATGGGTGTCGCGCCCCACCACGCGCTCGGCGAGCCAGGTGGTGGTGACATGCGCCGAGCCCTCGGGATCGCGCTCGCGAATGTGCCGGGCGGCGGCGCGCATCGATTCCCAGAACGCATAGACGTCCTGCTTGAGCTCGCGCACCACCATGTAGCTGCCGTTCCGCCCCAGATCGCGGAAGCCCACGCCCTTGGGATGCGGGGGCAGCCCGGCAGTGTCGCCGGCCCCGTCCGCAACCACCGGCCCCTGTGCGATCTCGTTATGCCCGTTGAGATGCCCCATCAGCACCTCGCCCAGCGGCACGCCGTTCCAGTAATCCTTGGGCACGTCGCCGCCGTCGCGATAGACGACGCTGCCAGGCTCGAACGGGATCGGCTGCGAGATGCCGTCGGCGAAGCCGAAATGCTCGCGGGCGATGCCCTGCGGATCGAGCCGCAGGTCGAGCGGCAGGCGATGGGCAACCTTCACTTCAAAGGGTTCGAGCGCCCTGCTCACCTCTTCGCACCAGGCCTCGGCCGCCTCGTCATGCTCGCAATAGAGCAGCAGCAGCGCATGGACGGTCAGCGGCGTCTTCACTCGCTGCTCGGGATTCTCCGGCCGATCGTCGAAGGCGCGCGCCTCGTCGTCCGCCGCGGCGGCGTCGAGCGGGGTGTTGCCGCTCCATTTCGGCCCGCCGGGGATCACCGTCCCCTGCCAATCGTCGCCGCGCCGATCACCCAGCCGGCGCAGCCGATCCTCCTGGAACATGCCTTCCTTGAACGGGCGATCGAACGAGGCGAGCGCATTGGCGCCCAGCCCCATCTTCCGCAGCCCCGACCAGGTGAAGCCCATCGCCGCCGCCCGCGGATCGGGCTTCTCGGCGTCGGTCACCCGCGCCACCTTGCGCAACGCCTCCAGCCAGGCGCCGCCGCCCTGCTTCTTCACGCCTTTCCAGCCCAGTTCGAGGAACAGCGCGCGGCCGGTGGGCAGCGCCGCGAAGCCGCTCACCACCAGTCCTTGGGTCTGCGCATTGTCCGGCGCGGCGAGGTGCCAGCTCCGCGTGCCGCCGCCCTCGCTCACAGGTCGTTGATCCACGCCGCGGCCTCCTTCTCGCTGAGCTGCTTCTTCCTCAGGCCACAGGCGATGCGGTAGTTCCGCTCCACCTGCTCCGCGGTGAGGTCCTTGTAGGCCGAATACCAGAAGCGGCTGACCGCCATCGAATGGCGCGCCCATTCCTTGAACTGGCGGCCATGGCTGGCGCCGTCCTTCACCAGGAAGCGCGTCGGCGGGAAGCCCACCCCGCAGCTCCAGGCCAAAGTGAGGCCGGCATGCGCCTTCTCGATGAAATCGTCGAGATAGCTTTCCCAGGTCTGGTCGAAGTTCGAGAAGAACATCAGCCGGCTGTTGTTGTTCACCCGCGCCCAGTGCGCGAAATGGATCGTCCGCATCGAGCCCAGATAGCCCTGGCGCGTCTTGGGCAGCACGCGCAGCAGCAAATGAAGGCCGCGATGCCCCATGCGGATGATCACGGTGCGCAGCACGCCCGGCTTGATCAGCACCACCGAGCCCATGTGGTTCTGCGGAATCCAGTCCTCACGCCGCGCCATCTCGCGCAGCATCCAGGGATCGACCGGCGGCGCGTCCTGCGAGGCGTCGCGCCGCTCGAGCCAGCGCAGCCAGACCAGCACGCCCGCCACCACCACCGCGACGCTGCCCGCGCTCCACCCGGCCCAGATCGCCATATCCTTCCACGCCGCCCAGAACGGCTTGTGCGCGAGCGCCGACCAGAAGGGCGCGGCGAGCAGGGCCGCGACCGCGACATAGGCCGCCGCCGCAACCGCCACCGGCACCAGCAGCTTCTTGAGGAAGAAGCCGAGAAAGCTGAACCGGGTCGGCGTCGCCGTGCCGGGCAGCGCCTTGCCCATCCGGTAGAGCAGGCCGGTGAACAGCGCGAACAGCGCCAGGCAGAGCAGCACATAATGCTGCCAGGCGAGCTGGCTCTTCAGGATCAGCCCGGGGATGGACAGCGCGAACACCAGCGCCAGCGCGAACAGGGCGAGCCGGGCATAGTCGCCGATGCTCTGCGCCAGCGGAATGCGCGCGGGCGCCTTCTGGCCGAGCCAGCCGAATTGCGGGAGCAGCGCGGCGCGCAGCCGGGCATGAATCTCCACGGGCGTGAGCTTGCGATAGGGGCTCGGCCCGCCATCGTTGCTGTATGCCAGCTCGGCGCGGGTGGCGAGGAACAGCTTGCCCTCTGCCAGAATGCGGTCGCGCGTCATGCCGCGATTGCCGTGATGGAACACGGTGGGCGTGAGCGTCCGCGCCTCCAGATAGGGGGCGATCGGGGCGCGGCCATCCGGCGCCGTCACTGCGTCGAACAGCGGGCCGGTATGATCGAGCGGGCGCTTGCAGCAGCGCAGGAAGCTCCGCAGGTCCGGCCCGATCGCGGCTTCCAGCTGCGCCCAGAAGGGCCCGGGCGCACCGTCGAAATTCGCCTCGATCACGAAGAGCGGATCATAGTCGAAGCCCGGGAACACGCTGAGCGACAGGAAGTGCACGGCCGGCACCGTCGTCAGGAAATCGGCATAGGGGCCCGTGCCCCCCGACGGGTTCTGGCTGCGGCGGTCGCGCAGCGCGTCGAGCAGGCCCGACAGATGGTCGAAGCTCTCCGGCTTCACTTCCAATGCCACCGATAGCGTGGTTTGCCGCATCCGCGTCCGCCCCCTCAAACGTGCATCGTTTGTAGGCACGGCATTTCCAACAATAATAGGAAATATTCGACTTCCCGCCGAAGTGGACACAACAGTCACCATCCCGCGCAAAGGTTGCGCGATCGAAGACCCTTCCTTCCGGATGACATCGGTGTCATAAGTTCCAACAGAGGAGAGGAACTGCATGGACATCAGCCGGCGCGGGGCATTTGGCGTGGCATTGGCCGGAGGCGCGGCGGCGCTGCTGCGGCCGGGCGAGGCGCGGGCGGCCCCGGCGCATCCCGATGCGACGCTTCCGGACGCTTCGATCCCCGATTGGAAGCCCGGCTTCGACAACCAGCGCATCTGCGACCTGGGCGACGGGCGCTTCCTGAACCCGCTGCTCGCCGGCGACCATCCCGATCCCGCCATCCTGAAGGACGGCGCGGACTATTACATGACTTTCTCAAGCTTCGATTCCTATCCCGGCCTCACCATCTGGCACAGCCGCGACCTGGTGAACTGGCAGCCGCGCAAGGCCGCGCTCGCCCGGAACATCGGCGCGGTCTGGGCCGTGAGCCTGGAGAAGCACCAGGGGCGCTACTTCCTCTACATCCCGGTGAAGGCCAGCCCCAATTCGATCTTCGTGATCTGGGCCGATCATATCGACGGGCCGTGGAGCGACCCGATCGACCTGGGCCTGCACAACCATATCGACCCCTGCCACGCCGTGGGCGAGGACGGCTCGCGCTGGCTGTTCCTCTCCGGCGGCGACCGGGTGCGACTTTCGGAGGACGGACTGTCCACGATCGGCAAGGTCGAGCATGTCTACGACCCCTGGCACTATCCCGAGGAATGGGACGTGGAGAGCTTCTCGCCCGAGGGGCCGAAGATCCACCGCCACAAGGGCTGGTTCTACATGATCACCGCGGTTGGCGGCACGGCGGGCCCGCCGACCGGGCACATGGTGATCGCGGCCCGCGCGCGCTCGATCCACGGACCCTGGGAGCAATGCCCCGCAAACCCGCTCGTCCGGACCACAAGGAACGACGAGGCCTGGTGGTCGCGCGGGCATGCCAGCCTGGTCGAGGCGCCGGACGGGAGCTGGTGGTCGGTCTATCATGGCTTCGAGAACGGCTATTGGACGCTGGGGCGCCAGGCGCTGCTCGATCCGATCGAGTGGACGGCGGACGGCTGGTTCCGGATGACCGGCGGCGACCTGTCCCAGCCGATCCGCAAGCCCGGGGGCGGCGCACGGGTGCCGCACGGCCAGGCCCTGTCGGACGACTTCAAGGGGCCGCTGGCGCTGGGGCGGAAGTGGAACTTCTTCAAGCCGTCGCCGACGGAAGCGGAACGCGCGCATGCGGAAGCTGGCACGCTGGTGCTCCAGGCCTCGGGCAAGGCGCCGGTGGACTCGTCGCCGCTGCTGCTGATCGCCGGCGACACGAGCTATGAATTCGAATGCGACATCGAGATCGCGCCGGGCGGGACGGCGGGGCTGGTGCTCTTCTATGACGAGAAGCTCTATTGCGGGCTGGGCTTCGACGAGAAGCGTTTCGTCACCCACCAGTACGGCATGGAGCGCGGGCGGCCGGCCAACCCCTATGGCCGGCGGCTGCGCATGCGGGTGTCCAACCGGCAGCACATCGTCGCCTTCCACCTCTCCGGCGATGGCGGGAAGACCTGGAAGCGCTTCGATCGGGGGATGGAAGTGTCCGGTTACCATCACAATGTGCGCGGCGGCTTCCTGATGCTGCGGCCGGGGCTGTACTCGGCCGGCGCGGGAGAAGCGAAGTTCCGGGATTTCCGGTTCCGGGCGTTATAGCAGCCCGCCCTTGCTCCCCTCCCTCCCCCGGGAAGGGGACGGTTTTCGTTCGCCCGTGGCGAAGCCCCGCGCTAAGCTCCTTCCCGCATGGGCAAGAGGCGTATCCTGATCGTCGGCGGGGGCACCGCGGGGTGGCTTACGGCCGCCTATCTCGCGCGCTTCCTCGACCTGGCGGATCACGCCCAGATCGAGATCACCCTGCTCGAATCCCCCGAGCTCGGCATCATCGGCGTGGGCGAAGGCACCTTCCCCACCATCCGCTCGACGCTGAAATTCCTCGGCATCGACGAGACCCAGTTCATCCGCGCCACTTCGGCCACATTCAAGCAGGGCATCCGCTTCAACGACTGGCTGCACGCGCCGTTGCCCGACGGCACGCGCCACCATTATCTCCATCCGTTCGAGGCGCCCTTCTATACCGAGGGCACCAGCCTGGTGCCCTATTGGCTGCTCCAGGACGCAGCGACCCGCCCGCCCTTTGCCGAAGCGGTGACGATCCAGAATCGAGTCGCCGAAAGCCGCCGCGCGCCCAAGAAACAGGGCGAGGGCGAATTCTCCGGCCCGCTCAACTATGCCTATCATTTCGACGCCGCCCGGCTCGCGCGCATCCTGCGCGAACGCGCCGAGGAGCTGGGAGTGCGCCACCTAACCGGGCTGCTGACCGACGTCGAACTGGGCGGGGACGGCGCGATCGCCCGCATCGTCACCCGCGAGCAGGGCGCGCTGGAGGCCGACCTCTATATCGACTGTTCCGGCTTCCGCGCCGAGCTGATCGGCAACGCGCTGGGCACCCGCTTCAAATCGGTGCGCGACATCCTGTTCACCGACCGGGCGCTTGCCTGCAAGATCCCCTATGCCGATCCCGACGCGCCGATCGAGAGCTTCACCATCGCTGCCGCGCACCAGGCGGGCTGGACCTGGGACATCGGGCTGGAAGGCGCGCGCGGCATCGGCACCGTCTATTCCTCCACCCACATGTCCGACGACGAAGCGGCGCAGGTGCTGCGCGCCTATGTGGGGCATGACGACTATCAGGCGCGCATCATCCCGTTCGAGCCCGGCTATCGCGAGGCGCAATGGGTGAGGAACTGCGTCGCCGTCGGGCTGTCGGGCGGCTTTCTCGAGCCGCTGGAATCGACCGGGGTGGTGCTGATCGAAGCGGCGGTGGGCATGATCGCCGAGCTGTTCCCGCACAACGGGCCGATCGATGCCCCGGCTCGGCGCTTCAATGCGCTGATCGTCGGGCGCTACGAGCGGATCATCAACTTCCTGAAGCTGCATTATTGCCTGAGCCGGCGCGGCGAGCCCTTCTGGCGCGACAATGCCGATCCCGCTTCGATCCCGGCGGAGCTGCGGGAGCTGCTGCACCAATGGCGCCACCGGCCGCCGGGCCGGTTCGACTTCCTGCTCGACCTGGAGAGCTTCGCCTTCTTCAACTATCAGTACATTCTCTACGGGATGGACTTTCGCACCGACCTGTCGGGCGGCCGCGGCGACTTCCCCAATGTCGAGGCGGCGGAGAAGCTCTTCGCGCGCATCCGCACCTTCTCCGAACGCGCGACCGAGGACCTGCCGACCCACCGCGCGCTGATCCGGGCGATCAATGGGTGATCCTTTCCGGTTGCGGGCGGGGGAATGAAGAGAAGAAGTTGGTTCACGCGGAGGCGCGGAGGCGCGGAGATTCTGGTGCGCGGGCAGCCTGTCGCACGGCCTTGGCGCCAGGAAAGCGGAACCGTCGCGATGGAGGCTGCCGCTCGCGCAAGGCGAGACATCCTCCGCGTCTCCGCGCCTCCGCGTGAACCCCGTTTGCTCTTATCCCTGGCCGCTTCCAAGCCGCAACGCGCGCATCCCCCTAGGTTGAGAACTCAAACAAATATCCGATTCTCTTTCGTCATCCCCGCGCAGGCGGGGATCCAGGGTAATGCGGGATATCGATGTTATCATGCGAATGCTCTCCGGAGAGGACAGGGCCTTCCACACCGGCTCCGCGCTTGGTCCTGGATCCCCGCCTGCGCGGGGATGACGGGGGGTCGCTGAATGAGTCTCCAACCTAGGTTGAGGACTCATATTCTTCCCTCTTCCCCCGGCCTTGAGCCGGGGCCCCGCTGGCTTGCCGACGGAAGAAGAAGCGGGATCCCGGCACGAGGCGGGGATGACGGAGGAAAATCAGATACTTGCTTGAGTTCTCAACCTAACCACTCCCTTCCAGGGAGGGGAATTGCATGGAATGAACGCTACAAGCTCCAGTCCAGCTGCAGCCAGAACTTGTCGGTATCCGTGGCGAACCGGTCCGCGCGATAGTGCGCATAACGGGCCGAAAGCGCGTAATGGCCACGCTTCACGCCGACGACCAGGTCGAGTTCGTCGCCATAATGCTGGCCCAGCCGATCGCTCCCGAAACGGTGCCAGGTGGCGCCCAGGTTGATCGCGTCGAGCGGGCCCACCTGCTTCCAGCCATAGCCCAGCGTCGCATAGAGATCGCGCAGTCCACCCGGCGGCGTGGTGCCGAACTTGCCGGCCCAGCCGTTGAACTTGAAATAGGACGCCAGCGGCGTCTGCACGCTGGTCAGCGCCACGCCCGTGCCGGCGCCCAGCACTTCATAGCCCGTGGTCAGGCTCAGAGCCTTGGCGCTCAGGTTCAGCTCGCCCAGCCAATAATCGGCGGCATAGCGATTGGGGTTGCGGCGCCAATCGCTCTGCCGCGCCCAGCTGGCGACATAGCCGAGCGACACATGCTTCGCGAGCGCCTGCCGGCCGGCGAAGCGCAGGCCCCAGGTCTGGCTCGACAGGCGGAAGCCCTGCAGCGCCGCATCGTCCTGGTCGACCAGATAGGCGAAGCCGCTGAGCGTGCCCGCCCTGGTGCCATAGCCGAGGACCGCGAAGACATTGTCGCCGCCGATCGATGCCGGCCGGGCGCCGGTGCCGTTGCGACCGTTGACGGTGCGTACGTCCCAGCCATAGGCGAGGTCGAGGCTCGGCCCGAGCGCCTTGCCATATTGGAGGCGCACTGCATCGAAGGTCTGCTCGCTCTGGCGCCAGGGCGCGTTGCCGACGAAGCGATCGTCCGCGAAATTGAGCCGCTGCCGCCCGGCGGTGACGGCCAGCCCGTCCTTGCCGGCATAGCGCAGCTGCGCGCGGTTGAGCTCGATATTCTCGGGATCGACGACCAGCGGATAGCGCGTCCTGCCGTTGGTGCCGTCATTATAGCCGTCCGCCAGCGCGACCACGCCCTCCGCCTCCACCAGCGCCGACCAGCCCTTCCAGCTGGCGGCCAGGCCGGGGCGGACGCGCAGCGTCACTGCATTGGCATCGCGGGGCAGCCCGTCCTGGTCGACATGCTCGTAGCGCAGCCGCATTTCGGCGCTGGGCGTGAGCTTCACTTCCTGGGCCTGCGCCGCGCCGGCGGCGAGCAGCCCCGTGGCGCACAAAAGCGCTCGTCGCATCATGCTTCTCCGGAAAGGCCCGTCCCGCGCAGTGCACGCGGGACGGAAGGAGGACCTCAGGCGGCGGCCAGCGTCGAGTCGAGCGCTTCCAGCTCGCCGCTCTCGCGGGCCTTGCGGCCATAGACCAGCTCGAACAGGGGCGTGGCCATCACGGTGGTGACGATCGCCATCAGGACCAGCATCGAGAACAGCGTGGGGCCGATGATGCCCTTCTGCAGGCCGATGTTGATGATGATCAGCTCCATCAGTCCGCGCGAGTTCATCAGCGCGCCGATGCCGAGCGCGGTGCGGTTGTCCTCGCCGGCGATGCGGGCGGCGGCCCAGCAGGCACCGAACTTGGCGAGGATCGACACCGCCAGCACGCCCAGCGCGATCGCCAGCAGCTCGACCGAGTTGACCATGTCCATCCGCGTGTTGAGGCCCGAATAGGTGAAGAACATCGGCAGCAGCAGCACGACGGCGAGCGGCTCGACCTTCTTCTTCAGCTCCTCGACGAACAGGCCGCGCGGCATGCACACGCCCATCAGGAAGCCGCCGAAGATCGCATGGATGCCGATCGCATCCATGACGAAGGCGGAGGCGCAGAACAGCATCATCGTGACGGCGAGCATCGCGGTGCTCATCTCGCCCCTCGCCTCGACGATGCGGCCGAGCGGGGCGAGCAGCTTGCGCCCGAAGAGGAGCATGAAGCCAGTGTAGAGCACGGCGCCGCCGATCGCGAGCACCGCCACGCCCGCCCCCGCGCCGAAGGTGGCGAGCACCACGGCAAGCACGCACCAGGACGCCGCATCGTCGAACGCGCCCGCGGTGAGCGACAGCGTGCCCAGCGAGGAATTGGCCAGCCCACGCTCGTTGATGATGCGCGCGAGCATCGGGAAGGCCGTGAGCGCGATGCAGGCGCCCATGAACAGGGTGGCGTTGGCCTGGCTGATGCCGGGCGTGAACAGCCCGGGCACGGTGAGCAGGAACGGCGTGATCAGCGCGGCGAGCAGGAACGGCGCGACGATGCCGGCGGCCGAGACGCCCGCGGCGCTCTTCGCCTTCGACTGGAAGTGATCGAGCCGGAGCGTGAGGCCGACCATGAACATGTAGAGGCCGACGCCCAGCTGCGCGCCCGTGTAGAGCACGTTGCGCGTCTCCTTGGGGAAGATCGCGAGCTGGAGATCGGGGAAGAACAGGCCGAACAGCGAGGGGCCGAGCACCACGCCGGCGATCATCTCGCCCACCACCTGGGGCTGTTTGAGCAGCTTCTGGCCGAGCCAGCCGACCACCCGGCAGGCGAGGATGATGATCGCCAGCTGCAGGAAGAAATGGATGCTGTAGTCGCCGGGCGCATAGCTTTTCGCGGCGTTCACCGCAGGCCCGTGCGGGTTGAGCACATCGGTCAATGCGTGCCAGGCACCGTTCAGCAGATCGAGCATGTTACCTCCCCCAATTCCTCGCCCCCGAAGTCCTCGCGCCCGAAGTCCTCGCGCCCGAAGTCCTCGCGCCCGAAGTCCTCGCGCCCGAAGTCCTCGCGCCCGAAGTCCTCGCGCCCGAAGTCCTCGCGCAGTGCGTTTCCCGCCCGTCGCGAACCGTCAGGGAGCGCGCGGCAATGGCTGCACGCAACTGCAAATCGCTGCACCCCCCGCATTTTTCCGGCCCGGCCGCGCTTTGTGTTGCAAGGAGCGCACAGAGTAGTAACGTACCTACATGACAACGCAGACAATCTAGGTACATAGGTACGAAATGAAGGTGATCACCAGCCGCGAATTCAATCAGGACGTCAGCGCCGCGAAGCGATTCGCGCGCGCGGAGCCGGTGTTCGTCACCGATCGCGGGCGCCCCACCCATGTGCTGATGAGCATCGACATGTTCCGCCGGCTGAACGGCGAGCGCGAGAGCATCGTCGACTTGCTCGCCCTGCCCGCCGGCGCGCCCGACACGGCGCTGGCGCCACCGGAGCGCTGGTGATGTTCCTGCTCGACACACCGATCGTCTTCGAGCTGCGCAAGGCGCGGGCGGGCGGCGCCGAGGCGGGGCTCACCGCCTGGGCATCGGGCGTGGCTCGCGAGCGGCTGTTCCTCTCGGCGATCTCGCTGGTGGAACTGGAGGCTGCCGCTGCCGAAGCGGCGCGGCGCGACAAGGCGGCGGGCGCGATGCTGCGGAGCTGGATCGACGAGCGGCTCGTCCCCGCCTTCGAAGGCCATGTCCTGCCGCTGGACGCCGCCGTCGCGCGCCGCCGCGGCCAGCTCGCGCTCGCCGAGACGCGCGACGCGCTGTTCGCCGCCACGGCGCTGGAACATGGCCTGACGCTGGTGACGCGCAACGCCGCCGCCTATCGCGGCGCGCGGCTGAAGCTGTTCGATCCGCGGGGCTATACCGCCGATGCGGCCGAGGACGAAGGCGACTGGCGCGACGCCGCCCGCACCGGGCCGCTCTGGCTCAAGAACCTGTTCGTCCGCGCCTGAAACCCATCTTCTCGGTCATCCCGAGAATTGGAGTCCCAACCTAGGGTCACGACTCATGCAACGAACCCCGCCATCCCCGCGCAGGCGGGGATCCAGGGTAATGCGCGATATCGGCGCCACCGCGCGCACGCCGTCCGGAGAGGACGGGACCTGCCACAGCGGCTCCGCGCCTGGCCCTGGATCCCCGCCTCCGCGGGGATGACGAAAGAAATCAAGGTCTTGATCGAGATCTAACCCTAGGCGCGCACGTCGCCGTGCAGCATGTCCCGCACGCGCTGCGCCAGCGCGTCGGGCGTGAACGGCTTCACCAGATAGCCGCTGGCGCCTGTGTCCATCGCCTCGGCCGCCGCGCCGCCCCTTGCCGACAGCATCAGGATCGGCGTGCGGCCCAGCGCCGGCAACCGCCGCAGCGCCCGCAATATGTCGAGCCCCTGCGCGCCCCGCGGCGCCTGGTCGAGGATCACCAGGTCCGGCTTCCTGAAGGCGATCGTGTCGAAGGCGAGCATGCCGTGATCGATCACTTCCACCATGTGCCCCGCTTCGCCCAGCACCCGCCGCACCATGGCTCCGACCCGCTCGTCGGCCTCGACATGGATGATCCGGGCCATTGCACCTCGCATTGCTGGGCGGATCGGCCCGCCCGAGTTGGATTATCACGCGCGGATGACAATTGGTTGCGCATCCGTGTCGCTCCTTGTGGCGGTTGCGTCTTTCCATCATTTTGCAGAAATCCGCCCAACCGGGCGTTAAGGCTCTTTCCGCGAAATCTCCGCGGAATCACGGCGATGGCCGGGATATTTGCGAGCCCGGCCCGCGGGCCGGCCAATCGCACTGCGCGCCGGCCGCATATCGCGCTACGCTCCGGCGATACCGCCGATTCGAAAAACACGAACGGAAGCAGGAGCAGGAGCATGGGAGCAGCCACCGCCTATATCGTCGATGCCGTGCGGACCGCCGGAGGACGGCGCGGCGGCAGGCTCGCCGGGTGGCACCCGGTGGACATGGCGGCCGCCACTCTCGACGCGATCGTCGAGCGCAGCGGCGTCGATCCGACCGCGATCGACGACGTGATCATGGGCTGTGTCGGCCAGGGCGGCGAGCAGGGCTTCCAGGTGGGCCGGGGCGCCGTGCTCGCCTCGCGCCTGCCCGAAAGCGTGCCGGCAGTGACGATCGACCGCCAGTGCGGCAGCTCGCAACAGGCGATCCAGTTCGCGGCCCAGGCCGTGCTCTCCGGCACCCAGGACGTGGTGATCGCGGCCGGCGTGGAGAGCATGACGCGCGTGCCGATGGGATCGACCGTCGCGCTCTTCGCCCAGGCCGGGCTCGGCGGGCCCAAGTCGCCGCGCCAGGAGGCCCGCTATCCGGGCGTGCAGTTCAGCCAGTTCCTCGGCGCCGAGATGATGGCCCGCAAGCACGGCCTCGGCCGCGCCGCGCTCGACGCCTATGCGCTGGAGAGCCATCGCCGCGCCGCCGCCGCGACCGAGCGCGGCGATTTCGACGCCGAGATCGTGCCGCTGACGATCGACACGCCGGACGGCCCGGCGATCCACGCGCGCGACGAGGGCATCCGCTTCGACGCGACTGCCGAGAGCATCGGATCGGTCAAGCTGCTCGCCGAGGGCGGCGTGATCAGCGCGGCCAATGCCAGCCAGATCTGCGACGGCGCCAGCGCGGTGCTGATCGTCTCGGAAGCCGCGCTGAAGGCGCACGGCCTGACTCCGCTCGCGCGCATCCACCACCTCACCGTAACTGCGGGCGATCCGGTGATCATGCTCGAGGAACCGCTGTTCGCCACCGACAAGGCGCTGCGCCGCGCGGGCATGACGATCGACGAGATTGACCTGTTCGAAGTCAACGAGGCCTTCGCCTCGGTGCCGCTCGCCTGGCTCGCGCATACCGGCGCCGATCCCGCGCGGCTCAACGTCAATGGCGGCGCGATCGCGCTCGGCCATCCGCTCGGCGCCTCGGGTACCAAGCTGATGGCGACGCTCGTCCATGCGCTCCGCAGACGGGGCAAGCGCTATGGCCTGCAGACGATGTGCGAGGGCGGCGGCATCGCCAACGTCACCATCGTCGAGCGGCTCTGAAAGAGAAGGGAGAGAATCATGAGGCTCGACAACGGCATCGCCGCAGTGGTGACCGGCGGCGCATCGGGGCTCGGCGCGGCCACCGCGCGGGCGCTCGCGGCGAAGGGCGTGAAGGTGGCGATCTTCGACCTGCAGAAGGAAAAGGGCGAGGCTCTCGCGGCCGAGATCGGCGGCCTGTTCTGCGAAGTGAACGTGACGTCGGACGAGAGCGTCGACGCCGGCTTCGCCAGCGCGCGCACGGCGCATGGCCAGGAGCGGATCCTGGTCAATTGCGCCGGCACCGGCAACGCCGTGAAGACCGCCAGCCGCTCCAAGGAGGACGGCACGATCCGCCACTTCCCGCTCGAGGCATTCAACTGGGTGGTCCAGATCAACCTGGTCGGCACCTTCCGCTGCATCGCCAAGTCGGCGGCGGGGATGCTGGCGCTCGATCCGCTGGAAGACGGCGAGCGCGGCGCGATCGTCAACACCGCCAGCGTCGCGGCCGAGGACGGGCAGATCGGCCAGGCGGCCTATTCGGCGTCGAAGGGCGGCGTGGTCGGCATGACGCTGCCGATCGCGCGCGACCTGATGGGCGAGGGCATCCGGGTGAACACGATCCTGCCCGGCATCTTCGACACCCCGCTGCTCGCCGCCGCCCCGCCGAACGTGAAGGAAGCGCTCGCCGCCTCGGTCCCCTTCCCCAAGCGGCTCGGCCGGCCGGAGGAATATGCCCGGCTCGCGCTCTGCATGATCGAGAACGGCTATTTCAATGGCGAGGACGTCCGCCTCGACGGCGGCATCCGCATGGCGCCGCGCTGAGCGGGGCTCGCTCGGCCTGTGGATGATCTCCAAACCATATCCGTCATCCCCGCGCAGGCGGGGATCCAGAGCCACGCGCAAGATGCGCGCGGCAAGCATTGGCGCCCGAGGCAAGGCAAAGCCCGGTTGCATCGGGCCTCCTGCGCCACCCTGGATCCCCGCCTGCGCGGGGATGACGATAGAAGAGTGGGTCCGCCCGGCAAACCGGGGGGAGACTTGGAGGAACGATGCACCCCTTGACCGGCATCCGGATCGTCGAGCTCGCCGCGATCGGCCCCACGCCCTTTTGCGGGATGATGCTGGCCGATCACGGCGCGGAGGTGCTGTACGTCCACCGCCTCGGCGCCGCGCCCGATCCGCGCGACCCGCTGCTGCGCGGGCGCGTGCCGGTGGAAGCCGATCTCAAATCGCCCGAGGGCATCGCCCGGGTCCGCGCGCTGGCGGCGGAAGCGGACGGGCTGATCGAAGGCTTCCGGCCCGGCGTGATGGAGCGACTCGGCCTCGGCCCCGCCGAGCTCCACGCCCGCAATCCGCGCCTCGTCTATGGCCGGATGACCGGCTGGGGGCAGACCGGCCCACTCGCCCAGGCCGCCGGCCACGACATCAACTTCATCGCGCTGGCGGGCGCGCTTCACGCCTTCGGCCGCGCGGGCGAGAAGCCGATTCCGCCGGTCAACGCAGTCGGCGATTTCGGCGGCGGCGGCATGCTGCTCGCCTTCGCCATGGCGGCGGGGCTGCTCCAGGCCAGGACCAGCGGACAGGGCACGGTGATCGACTGCGCGATGAGCGAAGGCGCGGCGCTGCTGATGTCGATGATCTGGGGCTTTCGCGAAACGCTCGGCTGGCGCGACGCGCGCGGCGTCAACATCCTCGATGGCGGCGCGCATTTCTACGACAGCTACGAGACCGCCGACGGCAAGCATGTCGCGATCGGGGCGATCGAGCCGCAATTCTATGCCCGGCTGCGCGCCGCGACGGGCCTGGCCGACGATCCCGACTTCGACGCGCAGATGGACCCCGCCGCCTGGCCCGCGCTCAAGGACAGGCTCGCCGCGATCTTCCGCACCCGGACTCGCGACCAATGGTGTGCGCTGATGGAAGGCACCGACGCCTGTTTCGCCCCGGTGCTCTCGATGGCCGAAGCGCCCGGCCATCCGCACAATGCCGCGCGCGGCGCCTTTATCGAGCGCGCCGGCGTGGTCCAGCCGGCCCCCGCCCCGCGCTTCGCCGCGGCTCAGGATTCGACCAGCGCGACCACTTCGAAGTCATAGCCTTCCCAGCCGCGCTGCTTCGCCGCCTCGGCGAGCGCCGCCTTCTTGCCCGTCGCCTCCTTGAGCGACTTGGCGTGCCCCCAGAACACTTCGGTCCGACCGCCGCCAAGATGCGCGACGATGCGCCAATAATGCGTGAAGGGCGCGGCGGTGGGCCCGATCGTCTTCACATAGCCATCGGCCATCGTCGCGGTGAGGAAGCGCTTCTTCTTTGCCATGCCGATCCCCACATATCGCGGCGAATGGAGATTTGCATGACCGACTATCGCAAGACCGACGAAGCCGTCGCCGCACTCTCGCCCGAGCAATATCGCGTGACTCAGGAGAACGGCACCGAACGGCCGGGCACCGGCGCCCTGCTCCACAACAAGGCGCCCGGCATCTATGTCGATATCGTGTCGGGCGAGCCGCTGTTCGCCTCGACCGACAAATATGAGTCCGGCTGCGGCTGGCCGAGCTTCACTCGGCCGATCGCCAATGTCGCCGAGTTGCGCGACACCAGCCACGGCATGATTCGCACCGAAGTGCGCTCGGCGCACGGCGACAGCCATCTCGGCCATGTGTTCGACGACGGCCCGCGCGAGCGGGGCGGCCTGCGCTATTGCATCAACTCCGCCTCGCTGCGCTTCGTGCCGCGCGCCGAGATGGAAGCCCAGGGCTATGGCGCCTGGCTCGACGAGGTGCGGTCCCCCGACTGATCCCGGCGGCGCAGAGCGCCCCGCGCTCTTTCCGTCGCCCGCCCCGTCACCCCGGCACAAGGCCGGGATGACGGCGGGAGAATCGAGTCCCCAATGACTCGAATCGCGTGGCGCATTTGCACCGATCCGGATCGAAAACCCCAAGTAACCCGCAACGTAGTGCCCGCCGCGAGCCAGTGCAGCGCCACATTCTGTCGCAGTAATGCAACAGTTTACATCAATCAGAAATTGGAAGCGGTTCCAATCATTTTCACCCGATTGACAGACTGTTCGTTGATGGTAGCGATAACATCAGGGAGGAATCTCGCTCGCCCGAAATAAATAGAAAGTCGCGTCCAGCATTGGTCGCGCTGAGGAGGGGTTATGACCAGTTACAGGCGCACGCCTATACTTGCGTATTCCGTATCCGTCTTCGCCATCGCCGCCGGGATCGCCATGCCCGGCCTCGCCCATGCGCAAGCCGACAACGCTGTCAGAACACAAGCCGCGGAGGGCGGCCAGGAGGACGCCCAGGAAATCGTTGTTACCGGTATCCGCGCCAGCCTGGAGCGCGCGATCGCGATCAAGCGCGAGGCGCCGGGCATCGTCGACGCGATCTCGGCCGAGGACATCGGCAAGTTCCCCGACACCAACCTGGCGGAATCGCTGCAGCGCATCCCGGGCGTGTCGATCAACCGCACCAATGGCGAAGGCTCGCAGGTCACCGTGCGCGGCTTCGGCCCGACCTACAACATGGTCACGCTGAACGGCCGCCAGCTCGCCACCGCCGCCGTATCGGTGGTCGGCGGCGACCAGAATGCCGACGGCGCCCAGGGCACCAGCCGCTCGTTCGACTTCTCCAACCTCGCCACCGAAGGCGTGCGCACGCTCGAAGTCTACAAGACCGGTCGCGCGGCCGTCCCCTCGGGCGGCATCGGCGCGACGATCAACATCGTCTCGCGCAGGCCGCTCGACGACCGCAAGAGCGGCCTGGACGGCAGCATCGGCGCCAAGGCGGTGTACGATACCAGCGTCAACGACTGTATCGACTGCGGATCGAAGGTGACGCCCGAATTCTCCGGCGTGCTGAGCTGGAGCGATCCGGACCAGCGCTTCGGCGTGATGCTGTTCGGCAGCTATCAGAAGCGCAACTACACGTCGATCGCCGCCACGTCGAACGACTGGAACATCGTCACCTACGACACTTTCCTGACCGGCGGCTTCGCCCGTTCGGGCGGCGCCTGTCCCACTTCGACGCCGGGGCCGACCTGCACCGTGGTCAACAACGCGCCGTCGAACCCGAACCAGCTGGTCGCGATCCCGAACGACAGCCGCTATCACTATGCCGAGGGCACGCGCGAGCGCATCAACGGCCAGGCAGTGGTGCAGTTCAGGCCCACCGACGCGCTGACCATCACCGCCGACGCCCTCTATGCGCAGAACCGGCAGCGCGAGACGCGTTCGGACCTGTCCAACTGGTTCAGCCGCCCGTTCGACGTGGTCACCTTCGACGGCAATCCCACCGTCGCCACCGCCACCTATCTGCACGAGACGATCAACGGCCAGAAGGACGAAGGCTTCGAGGCCCAGTCGCGCGCGCAGAAGGGCAAGCTCGAGGATTACGGCCTCAACCTCGACTGGCAGCTGGCCGACAACTTCACGCTGAAGATCGACGGCCATATCTCCACTTCGTCGAGCACGCCGGACAATGCGAACGGCAACAGCTCGACGCTGGTCGGCATGGGCGCCAATGTCGTCGCGGCACACTCGGTCACTTATCTGGGCGGCATCCCGCAGCAGGACATCACGCTGGGCGCCAGCGGGCCGCTCGACATCAACGATGTGGGCTCGCAGGTGGGCCGCACCTTCCGCTCGACACAACGCCAAAGGGTGAAGGAGCTGCGCGCCGATTTCGGCTGGGACCTGGGCGGCGAGAGCCGCTTCGACTTTGGCGGCAACTACCGCACCACCGACATGCACCAGACCTTCGTCTCCACCCAGCAGACGCTGGGCGACTGGGGCATCACCAATCCGGGCGACGTGAACGCGCTGGCGCCGGGGGCGCTCACTGCCTTCTGCCTCGAGTGCAAGTTCCACAAGTTCAATCCGGGCGGCGATCCCGAATCGCAGCTCGCCTTTCGCGGCGTCGCCTCGGATCTCTATGCGATCCTGTCGCCCTATTATGCGAACCGCGGCAATGCGGTGGGCGTCACCGGCAGGCAGGACAACAAGATCAAGGAAGACATCTGGGCCGTCTATGGCCAGCTGACCTGGAAGGGCGAGCTGGGCGGCGCGCCGGCGCGGCTGGTCGCCGGCATCCGCTACGAGCACACCAAGTCGCACACCACGTCGCTCGAAGCGATCCCGGCCGGGATCGCCTGGGTGTCGGACAATGACTTCACCGTGTCGATCTCGAACCAGACGCAGTTCGTCAGCGACGGCGGAAGCTACAGCAACCTGCTGCCCCAGGTCGATTTCCAGGTGGAGTTCGCCAAGAACCTGATCGGCCGCCTGTCGTACAGCAAGACGATCGCCCGGCCGAACTACAACAACCTCTACACCTCCACCACCGTCGGCGGCCCGCCGCGGCCGACCTTCAACGGCGGCATCCCCGGCGCGACCACCGGCAACGCCCGGCTGCGCGCGCTCGAATCGGACAATTTCGACGCCTCGCTGGAATGGTATTTCAAGCCGGACAGCTATGTGTCGGTCGCGTTCTTCGACAAGCGCGTGCGCAACTTCATCGGCAACGGCCAGTTCAACTCGACGCTGTTCGGCCTGCGCGATCCGAGCTCGGGCGCGGCGGGCAGCCGTTCGGGCGCGGCGCGGACGGCGCTGGGCGGCCTGGGCGCCGATACCAGCGACGGCAACCTGTTCGTGATGTCGGCGCTGATCCAGGCCACCGGCTCGGTCGCCGCCGCCACCGCGCAGTTCGCCGCGCATTACAACGCCGCGACGCGCCAGCTCGACGACGACTATCTCAAGCTGATCAACAACACCTATGATCTGAACGGCATCGCCAGCGATCCACTCTACCAGTTCCAGGTGACCCAGCCGATCAACAACAAGGACGCCGAGATCTACGGCGTCGAGCTTGCCGGCCAGTATTTCTTCGGCCGAACCGGGATCGGCATCGCGGCGGCCTATACGCTGGTGCGCGGCGATGTCGGGTTCAACCTGGGGGCCAGCCCCGCGGAAGACCAGTTCGCGCTGCTCGGCCTTTCGGACACGGTGAGCGGCACGCTGATCTACGAGAAGCACGGCATCTCGGCCCGCCTGGCCTATAACTGGCGTGACCGGTTCCTCTCGGGGATCAACCGCCAGGGCTCGCGCAACCCCGAGTTCACCGCGCCCTTCGGCCAGCTCGATGCATCGATCAGCTACGAGATCACGCCGCAGATCGCGATCACGCTGGAGGGCATCAACCTCACCGAGACGGCGGTGCGGACCTATGCCCGCGACAAGAAGGAACTCTGGTACGCGCAGGAGCTCGACCGGCGCTTCCTGCTCGGCGCGCGCTTCAAGTTCTGACCCGGCTTCTCTCCCTCTCCTCTTCGGAGGAGAGGGTCAGGGAGAGGGGCATGGCGGAAGCGTGCCGCCCATGCCCCTCTCCCGCCCCGATTGAGGCCCGGCGGGCTTTGCGCCATGTTCGGCCTTCCACAGACTGGATCCCGCTCGAATGACCCGACCGGTCGCGCTCGACAATGTCGCCCATGCCGATCTCCGCGTCGCGTTCCGCCACGGCGCCGCCCATGGCCACGCAGTCAACCGGGCGCTCCTATTCCCCACCGAATTCGCCGACGCGCAGCGCGACTTCCCCATCCTCTTCCGCCGCGACCCCGATGCGGGCCTCCAGGCAGTCGCCCTGCTCGGGCTCGACCGCGACGAGAATCTGTTCCTCGAAGGCGATCGCTGGATCAGCGGCCATATTCCGCTGAGCCTCCAGCGCGGCCCCTTCCTGATCGGGCTGACCGCGGACGGCGCCGCGCCGGTGATCCAGATCGATCTCGACGATCCGCGCGTCGGCGCCGCGGACGGCGAGCCGCTCTTCCTGCCCCATGGCGGCCAGGCGCCGATGCTCGACCATGTCGGCCGCGTGCTCGCGGCGATCCATGTCGGCATGGCCGATGCCGCGCCGATATATGCGGCGTTCGACGCGCTCGGACTGATCCAGCCGGCCACGCTCGAACTGATGCTCGACGACGAGCGCCGCTATGCGATCGGCGATCACGAAGTGCTGGCCGCCGAACGCCTCGACGCGCTCGGCCCGGCCGAGCTCGGCGAACTCCACCAGGCGGGCCATCTCGCCGCCGCCTTCCTGCTCGCCGCCTCGCTCGGCAACATGCCGCGGCTGATCGCGCGCAAGAATGCACGGGATGCCGCATGAACGTCGCGGCGGCCGGCGCCCCGCCTGTCCGCGCGCTGGACGGCGTGGCGCCGGGCGCCATTCCCCATGCCGAGCTGCTGGCAGGCCAGGCCCCGGTGATCCTGCGCGGAGTTGCGCGCGATTGGCCGCTGATCGCCGCCGCCCGCGAGTCCGACCGGGCAGCGATCGCCTATCTGGCAAGCTTCGATTCCGGCCAGCCGGTGGTGGGCTTTACCGGCCCGCCCGATATCCAGGGCCGCTTCCATTATGACCCCGGGCTGACCGGCTTCAATTTCGAGGGCGCCCGCGTCGGCCTGAGCGATTTCCTCGCGCGGATCCGGGCGAGCCTCGATGCTCCCGCCGCCGAGAGCCTCTATATCGGCTCGGCCGATCTCGACCGCCATCTCCCCGGCTTCCGCGCCGCGAACGACTTGGCGCTGGACGATCCGATGTTCGCGCACGGCGTGCTCGCCAGCATCTGGATCGGCAACCGCACCACGGCGCATGCGCATCACGACATGTCGCACAACCTGGCCGTCTGCGCGGCCGGGCGCCGGCGCTTCACCCTGTTCCCGCCCGACCAGATCGCCAATCTCTATCCCGGCCCGCTGGAGCCGACGCCCGGCGGCCAGGTGATTTCGATGGTCGACTTCGCCGATCCGGATTTCGCGCGCCATCCCCGCTTCCGCGAAGCCATGGCCGCCGCGCAGGTGGCGGAACTGGAGCCCGGCGACCTGCTCTTCTATCCCGCGCTCTGGTGGCACCATGTCGAGGCGCTGGCGCGCTTCAACATCCTCGTGAACTATTGGTGGAACGACGCGCCCGCCTTTCTCGACACGCCGCAGACCACGCTGCTCCACGCCATGCTGAGCCTGCGCGACCGCCCGGACGCCGAGAAGGCCGGCTGGAAGGCGATGTTCGACTATTATGTCTTCGGACCCGCCGGCCGGGCCGCGGCCCACCTGCCGCCCCACGCCCTGGGCCCGCTCGCGCCGATCGACGCGACGCTGGCGCGGCGGCTGCGCGCGCAGCTGATCAACCGGCTCAATCGCTAGGGGGAATGGGATGGACGACCAGGCACCGATCCGGCGCGTCGTGATCGCGGGCGGCGGCACCGCGGGCTGGATCGCAGCGGCGGCGCTCGCCAAGCTGCTCGGCCCGCTGATCGAGATCACTCTGGTCGAGAGCGACGAGATCGGCACGATCGGCGTGGGCGAGAGCACCATCCCCACTGCCCGCACATTCCACCAGCTGCTCGGGATCGATGAGCGCGCGTTCCTGCGCGAGACAGGTTCCACCTTCAAGCTCGGCATCGCGTTCGAGGATTGGGCGCGCGCAGGCGATCGCTATTTCCACAGCTTCGGCCAGATCGGCAAATCGACCTGGATGGGCGATTTCCACCATTTCTGGCTCGAGGCGCGCGCGGAAGGCTGGGGCGGCGCGCTGGGCGACTATTGCTTCGAGCTGCAGGCGGCGCAGGCCGGGCGCTTCACCATTCCCGAACAGGGGCACATCAACTATGCCTATCACCTCGATGCCGGGCTCTACGCACGCTTCCTGCGCCAATTCGCCGAACCGCTGGGCGTCAACCGTATCGAGGGCAGGATCGAGCGCGTCGAACAGCATCCCGAGACCGGTTTCGTCACTGCCCTTCACCTCACCTCCGGACGACGGATCGAAGGCGACCTGTTCCTCGACTGCACCGGCTTTCGCGGCCTGCTGATCGAGCAGACGCTGCACGCAGGCTATGAGGAATGGGGCCATTGGCTCCCCACCGACAGCGCGATCGCAGTGCAGACGAAATCCGTCGGCCCGGCAATGCCCTATACCCGCGCCGCCGCCCACCGGGCCGGCTGGCAATGGCGCATCCCGCTCCGGCACCGGGTGGGCAACGGGCTGGTCTATGCCCGCGATTTTCTCGACGACGACAGCGCCCGCGCGCTGCTCGACGCCCGCATCGAAGGCGAGGCGCTGATCGAACCGCGCATCATCCGCTTCCAGGCCGGGCGCCGGCGCAAGCTGTGGGACCGGAACGTGATCGCGCTCGGCCTGGCGAGCGGCTTCGTCGAGCCGCTCGAATCAACGAGCATCCATCTGATCATGATCGCGGTCACCCGGCTCGTGCAGCTCTTCCCCTTTGGCGGGATCGGCGAGGGCGTGACGGCCCGTTTCAATGCGCTGGGCCGCACCGAGATCGAGCGGATCCGCGATTTCATCATCCTCCATTATCACCTGAACCAGCGCGCGGACAACGGCTTCTGGGACCGGTGCCGGACGATGGCGATCCCCGACAGCCTGGCCGAGCGGATCGCGGCATTCCGCGACGGCGCGATCGCCTGGCAGGCTTCGGACGATCTGTTCCGCGTCGACAGCTGGGTGCAGGTGATGCTCGGCCAGCGGCTGGAGCCGCGGAGCCATCACCATATGGGCCGGATGATCGTCGACGGCGAGTTGCGGAGCGCGCTGGGCGAGCTCAGGTCCGGCATCGCCCGCGCGGTGGCGCGGATGCCCGCGCACCAGCAGTTCCTGGAGCGCTACATCGCGGCCTGACGCCGCCGGCCGGGCGCGGCGCGGTACCCAGCGGATTGCGGCGAAGAGGCCGCCATCCCCGGCCGGCGGCGCCAGCCCGCTTTCGGCAGTGCCATCGTATCGGGTGCCGCTCAACCAAGCACGCCATACCGCACATCACCTCCAAATCGGAGATAGATCATGAAACTATCGACACGGTTGCAGCTTGAATTGGCAGAAAATGGATAGTTTCCCGGGAAGAACCTTTCTCATTTCCCGCCGCCAATTCGGACACATCTGCGATGTCATAAGATGATTGATCTCTTCTGCATGAAGTTAATCAGCACTATCCTGCAACAGTAATAAAATATATCATTTGGCGGTCGCAATTCTCTATCCGGGAGGACTTGGAAATGCGATCAATATTACGAGCGCTGCTATTGCTCTCAGCGACCCTATCGGGAACGGCATTGGCGCAGACAGCGTCGCGTGACATATCCGGCGCGACGATCCAGGCGGCTGCAGCGCGGCCGGCGGAACGATTGCAGGTCGAGCATGGGACAGCCAATGCAAGGCTGGCGCGGCTTGATGCCGACATGTTGCGCGACGCGGAGGTTGGCGCGCCGGCAACACCGAAGCCCGCCGATATCCGGCGTGGGCGGACGGCACCGGCCGCCAGTTTCCCCGCACCATCGACCGGACCGACCTATTCCGGTCGGCTCTATCAACTGCATCAGAACGGAAGAATCTGGCGCGCGACCGGCATTGCCTGCGGCAACGGCTGCCCCGGTTGGCGAATGCTCGACAACAATCCGGCGACCAAGGCGATCTCCGCCGCCGGCGACGCGCTCTACCAGTTGCACAATACGGGCAAGATCTGGCGCTATACGGGGGCGCCGTGCAGCGGTGGCAGCTGTCCCGGCTGGCAGATGCTCGACAACAATCCGGCGACCATGACGGTCACGGCGGCCGGCAACGCGCTCTATCAGTTGCACAACACGGGCAAGATCTGGCGCTATACGAGCACGCCGTGCAGCGGCGACAACTGCCCCGGCTGGCAGATGCTCGACAACAATCCGGCGACCACGGCAATTGCGGCCGCCGGCAACGCGCTCTACCAGTTGCACAACACGGGCAAGATCTGGCGCCATACGGGCACGCCGTGCAGCGGTAGCAGTTGCCCCGGCTGGCGAATGCTCGACAACAATCCGGCCACGATCGCGATCTTTGCGAATGGCACGGATCTCTATCAGCTGCACAATACGGGCAAGATCTGGCGCTATACGGGTGCGCCGTGCAGCGGTGACAGCTGTCCCGGCTGGCAGATGCTCGACAACAACCCTGCGAGCAGGGCGCTGGCGGGCGACGGGAATCGCCTGTTCCAGCTGCACAGCACCGGCAAGATCTGGATTTCCACGGGCAAGCCGTGCAGCGGCAACAGCTGCCCTGGCTGGACAATGATCGATGACAACCCCGCCACGCAGGCGATCACTGGTCCGAAACCATGATCGCCTGACTGGATGCAAAGGCCGTCCTGGGCGCAAATCGTCTGGGGCGGCGTTGGCCGTAGCCGCTTCCGCAAGCGGTTCGGCCGTGCCCGGCGACATCTTGCCGCTCCTTCCGGCCGCCGAATGGAGGATGCCCCGCAGCGCGCTGCGCATGCAGCCTGAGGTTCCGGCGCTAAGCGCATTCGACGGCGACTGCACCGAGGTGCAAATCAACGGCTGGCTTCGCGAGGAGCGCGCGGAGAGAGAGTTGAATCCGGATTGGCTAGTTCTTCCCGCTGATGGGCTAACTCCTGAGAAGTGGATCGTTAGAGAGCTGGCAGGAGAGGCGTATCGCAACGCTCTAAGCCGAGAGCTGAATTGCACGCCGGCCATTGCTGCCAGCCATGTAGAGGCGATGCGTGTGCAGCTTGACCATCACGACTGCGGGTACATCCTGGGGGAACGCACTGGCATCCCCCACGATACCGCTCGCCGCATGATCGCCAGATCGGTCGCGCGCTCGCACCCGGGTCTAGATCCCTTGCGCACACGAATTGCTCAGATCCTCGACGGGGCGCCTTAGTCCCAGATCGCTTGATGCGCGCAGGTGCAGAAGACGACAGCAGGGCCAATGCCGAATTGTTGAGGGCGGCGATAGATGATTGAGATATCAACAAACCGCTCAGTGCGGCGGCAGCAATTTCGCACAGTCGCTCGGGATATTCTCCAGAGCGCCCGGAGCCCTTGGGGAACAGCAGATCCCGTCGGGAAACTAGGGTCAGGACCCATTGATGTGAGAGGTGCGATCTGATTCAGGCTCCGCAAGGAGACTGACTGTGAGCAACCTGTACTGGCTGACGGACGAGCAAATGGCGCGGCTCGCGC
>NZ_SCMK01000014.1 GCF_005503355.1 Sphingomonas sp. 1F27F7B | reverse complement strand
GGTTGGGGGCGGGGCGTGAGCGTGCCCACCTCGACCGCGCCGAAGCCCAGCGCGAACAGGCCGGGAATCGCCTCGGCATCCTTGTCCAGGCCGGCGGCCAGCCCGATTCGATTGGGGAAGGTCAATCCTCCCAATTGGACAGGTGATTCCACCATTTCGGATCTGAAAACGGTGCCGAGCGATTCCCAGAGCGCGAGCGCGCGGATCGCGGCGCGGTGCGCCCTTTCGGCATCGAGCGCGAACAGCGCGGAACGGAGCGGATAGGCCATGGCGGATGGCCTTCGCATCGCTTTTCCTCTCCGTAAAGCTGCGTATGTCGATTCCTTCCAATACCGCCGGGCGGGGCTCGGCTAGGTGGAAACTGCGACCCGAGGGGTTTCCGCTCAATTGGGGGAACCCTTTCCTTTTGGCCCGGTCTGGCTTCGGCTGACCGGGCCACTTTTCTATTCCGCGACCGCGCGGTATATTTGCGTCAGAAAATAAGGAATCCGGGAAGGGAAGAGTCTCGGATCAACAGGGTATAAATGCGGGGCGCAACCAGGATGAAACCGGCCCAACCGGCCGCCGAGAATGACCGCGATCCGCGGCCGCAGATCGAATTCCGCAAGGCGGAAGGCGCGCTGCTCCCGCATGTCGAGTCCTATTATCTCTACCGGCACGACGCACAGGACATCGAGGGGATCGAGCGGGTCGATCTCGGCCAGCTTCGTTTCGTCATCAAGGGCGAGGGCGAAGTCCACTTCCCCGACGGCCATGCCGAGAAGACCCGGCGGGTGATGGTCAACGGCCCCGGCACCGCCGCGGCCACCTACAAGATCCGCGGGCCCTTTCACTGCTTCGGCGTGTCATTGCGCGCGATCGGCTGGAAGGCGCTGATCGATTTGCCAGCGCACAAGGTGGCCGATCATATCGTCGACGGCGAGAAGCTGTTCTGCGAACAGGCCGGGCTGCTCTGGCATCGGCTCCACAAGATGGAGACGCTGGAGGAGATGATCGGCGCGATCGAGCCGCTGCTCAAGATGCGCCAGCACGAAGTGAAGCCGGTGCCGCCTGCGCACCTGGCCTTCCTGCGCGCGGTGCGCGAATGGGCGGCGACCACGGATCCGACGATCGACGATCTCTATGCGCGCATTCGCCGGAGCTCGAACATCGGCGAGCGTCAGGTGCAGCGGCTGTGCAAGGACTATTTCGCCGGCTCGCCTGCGCATCTCAAGCGCAAGTTCCGCGCGATCGGCGCCGCGATGCGCATCTATCAGGGCGCGTCGGTGGACGATGTGGTCGAGCCCTTCTCCGACCAGTCGCACCTGATCAACGAGATACGGCACTTCACCGGGCACACGCCCACTTCGCTGCGCGCCGGCATCGATCCGGTGCTGGCGGTGACGCTCGACAACGAAACCTTCCACTTCCTGCCGGACGTGATCCCCGAATCGGTTGACCTTCGGCGCCGCTGAGCCCATTTGCGCAATCGGAACGTTTTTGTCCGATTGAGTCCGCTGCGCGGTTGCGCATGAGGACCAGCAAGGGAAGTGCGTGCGTCTTTCGAGCCTTGCCGACTATGCGGTCGTGATGATGTCCGCCGCGGCGCGCCATTGCGGCGGGTCGTGCCGGCTCAACGCGACGCAGCTCGCCGAGGAGACCGCGCTGCCGCTGCCCACCGTGCAGAAGCTGGTGAGCAAGCTTTCCGCTGCGGGCCTGATCGAGAGCGCGCGCGGCACCGGCGGCGGTTTCCGCCTGGCGCGGCCGCCCGCGGCGATCACGCTGGCCGACATCGTGGAAGCCGTCGAGGGCCCGATCGCGCTCACCAGCTGCGTCGATGCCGGCAAGCAGGATTGCTGCGTGCAGGACAGCTGCAAGGTGAAGCCGCACTGGAATGTCGTGAACGGTGCTGTAAAGGGCGCGCTCGCGGGCATTTCCCTCGCCCAACTTTCCAGCGCGCCGGCCGAGGCCGGGGCGCAGCATCCGGCAGATCAAATCCGGACCCCGGCGCTGGCCGGGGAGCAGGTGTAAGCATGGCTACGAAGAACGCGGAAGCACTGGCGGCCGCCAACAAGAAATATGAATGGGGCTTCGCCTCGGACGTCGAGCAGGAGTTCGCGCCCAAGGGGCTGAACGAGGACACCGTCCGCTACATCTCGGCCAAGAAGGGCGAGCCCGAATGGATGCTCGACTGGCGGCTGAAGGCGTTCCGGATGTGGCAGGAGATGACGCTGCCCGAATGGGCGAAGCTGTCGATCCCGCACATCGATTATCAGGACGCGTACTATTACGCCGAACCCAAGCAGAAGAAGACGATCAACTCGCTCGACGATCTCGATCCCGAGATCCGGCGCACCTATGAGAAGCTCGGCATCCCGATCGAGGAGCAGAAGGTGCTCGCCGGCGTGGAGGGCGCGCGCAAGGTGGCGGTCGACGCGGTGTTCGACAGCGTCTCGGTCGCGACCACCTTCCGCGAGGAGCTGAAGGCGGCGGGGGTGATCTTCCTGTCGATCAGCGAGGCGATCCGCGAATATCCCGAGCTGGTGCGGAAGTGGCTCGGCAAGGTCGTGCCGGTGCGCGACAATTTCTATTCGGCGCTGAACAGCGCGGTCTTTTCCGACGGCACCTTCGTCTATGTGCCGGAAGGCGTGCGCTGCCCGATGGAGCTCAGCACCTATTTCCGGATCAATGCGGAGAATACCGGCCAGTTCGAGCGCACGCTGATCGTCGCCGACAAGGGCGCATACGTCTCGTATCTCGAGGGCTGCACCGCCCCGATGCGCGACGAGAACCAGCTCCATGCCGCGGTGGTCGAGCTGGTCGCGCTCGACGATGCCGAGATCAAATATTCGACGGTGCAGAACTGGTATCCGGGCGACGAGAACGGCGTCGGCGGCATCTTCAACTTCGTGACCAAGCGCGCGCTGTGCGCCGGCAAGAACTCCAAGGTGAGCTGGACCCAGGTCGAGACCGGCAGCGCGATCACCTGGAAATATCCCAGCTGCATCCTGCAGGGCGACGGCTCGGTGGGCGAATTCTATTCGGTCGCGGTCACCAATGGCCGCCAGCAGGCCGATACCGGCACCAAGATGCTGCATATCGGCCGGAACACTCGCTCGACGATCGTCTCCAAGGGCATCTCGGCGGGCAAGTCGAACAACACGTACCGGGGCCGCGTGCTGGTGAATGCGGCGGCGGAGAATGTCCGCAACTTCACCCAGTGCGACAGCCTGTTGCTGGGCGACCAGTGCGGCGCGCATACGGTGCCCTATATCGAAGTGAAGAACCCCTCGGCGCAGATCGAGCACGAGGCGACCACCTCGAAGATCAGCGAGGACCAGATGTTCTACGCGATGCAGCGCGGGCTCGACCAGGAAGCGGCGGTGGCGCTGATCGTCAACGGCTTCGCCAAGGAAGTGCTGCAGCAGCTGCCGATGGAGTTCGCGGTCGAGGCGCAGAAGCTGCTCGGGATCTCGCTGGAGGGGAGCGTCGGGTGATCCTCGCCGCGCTCCTTCTCCTCGCCCAGGACGTGCCCGCCACCCAGGCGGTCGGCGTGCCGGCGGAGGACGAGGCGAACATCGTCGTGCGCGCCACCTTCGGGCGCACCACGATGCTGTTCGACAAGGGCGCCGACGGGCGGTTGCGCAATTGCCGGGTGATGATCTCCAGCGGCAGCCAGCGGCGCGACACCACGGCCTGCGAGGCGACGCCGGTCTGCTATGCCAAGACCGCCGATGAAGTGACCGATTGCCGCGAGCTGAGCGTGCTGGAGCAGGCGGCGGCCGCCGCCTCGGGACCGTCCAGGCCGGTTTCCGCACCCGGCAAGCAGGTCTTCGAGCTGCCCAAGCTGGTCCAGCCCAAGCCGGTGCTCTCCGCCGATCTGGTGGGGCCGACCGGCAATGGCGAGGACAGCCGCGAGACCGAGCGCCAGCGCGTGAAGCCGATTGCGCCGCCGGCGAACCCGGCGTCGGACGGCCCGGTGGTGCGCTTCACCACGGGCAACCAGCCCCAGCGCGACGATACCGACAAGTCAGAAAAGCGGCCCTGAGCCGCCCGAGGAATGAACGAAGCGATGTTGAAGATTACCGACCTCCGCGCCGAAATCGACGGCAAGGAAATCCTCAAGGGCCTGAGCCTCACCGTGAATGCGGGCGAGATCCATGCGATCATGGGGCCGAACGGCGCCGGCAAGTCGACGCTCGGCTACACGCTGGGCGGGCGCCCCGGCTATGAGGCGACCGGCGGCAGCGTGGAATTCGACGGGCAGGACCTGCTCGAACTCGCACCGCATGAGCGCGCCGCGGCCGGCCTGTTCCTCGGCTTCCAATATCCGGTCGAGATCCCCGGCATCTCCAACCTCCAGTTCGTGCGCGAGGCGCTCAACAGCCAGCGCCGCGCCCGCGGCGAGGCGCCGCTCTCCGGCGGCGAGTTCCTCAAGCTGGCCCGCGCCCAGGCGGATGCGCTCGGCATGGATCCGGAGATGCTCAAGCGCCCGGTCAATGTCGGCTTTTCGGGCGGCGAGAAGAAGCGCAACGAAATGGTGCAGATGGGCATCATCGGCCCCAAGCTGGCGATCCTCGACGAGACCGACAGCGGGCTCGACATCGACGCGCTCAAGGCCGTGGGCGAGGGGATCAACCGCATCATGCGCGCGCCCGGCAAGGCCGTGCTGCTGATCACCCATTATCAGCGGCTGCTCGACTATGTGCAGCCGGACTTCGTCCATGTGCTCGCCGACGGCCGCATCGTCCGCTCGGGCGGGCCCGAACTGGCGCTCGAGCTGGAGCGCGAAGGCTATGGAGCGGTGGCCGCGTGATTCTTTCCCTGCTCCTCATGCTGCAGCCGGCGCCCGCGCCGCAGGACGAGTTGAACATCGAAGTCGTCGGGCGCCGGCTCGCGGCGATCTCCGCGACCGTCGGCCAGGGTGCCGGCGGCAAGCTCGGCTGCGCGCTGAGCGCGTCGAGCGGCTATGCGAAGCTGGACGAGCAGCTCTGCCGCGCCGCGACTGAGTGCGTCCGCAAGGGCGCGCGCGATTCCGCGGCGGTGAAGGCCTGTATCGACAAGCGCAAGCCGGCGCTGCTCGCCGACTTCAAACAGGCATGGAGGAAGGGGCAGTGACGACGCTTGCGCTTCCCACGCCGCGCCAGGAGGAATGGCGCTGGGCCGACATGGCGACGCTGAAGGCAGCCGCCGACAGCCCGCGCGGCGCGACCGCGATCGATCCGGCCGGCCTGTTTCTCGATATCGAGGGGCCGCGGCTGCTGTTCGTAGATGGCCGCTTCGAGCCCGCGCACAGCCGGCCCGGCCCGGTGCAGGTGACCAGCCAGGTCGCGACCACCGATCACCCGCTCGGCAGCCTGGCCGAGGGCGAGGGCTGGTCGCTGCATCTCGGCGAGGAACATGCGGCGACGGCGATCCAGATCGTCCATGTCGGCACCGGCGGCGAGAGCCATGTCCCGGCCCGGCTGATGTTGGGCGAGGACGCAGTCGCGTCGGTGATCGAGACCTATGCCGGGATCGGCTGGGCGAACCGGCTGACGACATTGTGCCTCAAGCGCGGCGCACGGCTGATGCGCTCGGTGCGGCTGCTCCAGGATGCGGGCTTCGTGTCGCTGCGCGAGGAAGCCGAAGTGGGCGAGGCGGCGAGCCTCGTCTCGGTGTTCCTCGGCGCCGGCGGCATGGGCAGTCGGATCGACGGGGCGCTGCTGGTGAACGGCAAGGGCGGGTTCGCCGAGATGGGCGGGGCGCTGCTCACGTCGGGCAGCCAGAGGCAGGAAGCCGCGGTCGTGGTGCGGCACGAGAATGTCGAGGGCACGTCGCGCCAGCTGTGGCGCGCAGTGGCGGCGGACAAGTCGGCGGCGAGCCTGGCGGCGCGGGTCGAAGTGGCGCGCGGCGCACAGCAGACCGATGGCGAGCAGTCGTTGCGCGGCCTGTTGCTCCAGCGCACGGCGACGGTGAACTTGAAGCCCGAGCTGGAGATCTTCGCCGACGACGTGAAGTGCGCGCACGGCGCCACGGTAGGCGAGCTCGACAAGCAGGCGCTCTTCTATCTGCAGAGCCGCGGCATCGACCGGGCCCGCGCCCAGGCGCTGCTCACCCGCGCCTTCGTCGCCGATGCGCTGGCGCGGATCGGCGAGGATGCGGTGCGCGAAGCCTTTGCCGCGGATGCCGACCGCTGGCTGGATACGGCGCTGTGAGCTTCCTTCTTCAGGGTGACGGGAAATGAGTGTGGCGATCGATACGCCCCCCCTTGATCTGCTCGCCGATTTCCCGGCGATCCCGGCCGGCTGGCACTATCTCGATACCGCGGCGACTTCGCAGAAGCCCCGGCCGGTGCTCGACGCAATCAATCGCGCCTATGGCGAGACCTATGCCACCGTGCATCGCGGCGTCTATCAGCGCTCCGCCGACATGACGCTCGCCTATGAGGCGGCGCGCCGGCGCGTGGCACGGTTCCTGGGCGGCGCGGAGAACGAAATCGTCTTCGTTCGCGGCGCGACCGAGGGGATCAACCTGGTCGCGCAATGCTGGGCCGGTACGCAGCTCGAGGCCGGCGACCGCATCCTGTTGTCCACGCTCGAGCATCATTCGAACATCGTGCCCTGGCAGATGGTCGCCGAGCGCGTCGGTGCCGAGATCGACGTGGTGCCGCTCACCGCCGACCAGCGCATCGACCTCGACGCGATGGCCGCGATGCTCACCGATCGGCACAAGCTGGTCGCGCTGGCGCATGTCTCCAACGTGCTGGGCTCGGTGCTCGATGCGAAGCGGGCGACCGAGCTCGCGCATGCGGCGGGTGCGAAGATCCTGCTCGACGGCTGCCAGGCAGTGCCGCGCATGCCCGTCGACGTCGCCGATATCGGTTGCGACTTCTATGTGATGTCGGGCCACAAGCTCTACGGCCCGACCGGCATCGGCGTGCTCTGGGGCCGCTACGACCTGCTCGAAGCGATGCCTCCCTATCAGGGCGGCGGATCGATGATCGATCGGGTGACCTTTGCCAGGACCAGCTACGCCCCGCCGCCGGGCCGGTTCGAAGCGGGAACGCCGCACATCGTCGGCGTGGTCGGGCTGCATGCGGCGATCGACTATGTGGACGGCATCGGACTGGAGCGCATCCATGCGCACGAGGCCGCGCTGGTCGCGCAGGCGCGCGAGGCGCTGTCGCAGCTCAACTCGGTCCGGCTGTTCGGCCCCGCCGACAGCGCCGGCATCGTGAGCTTCGCGGTGGAGGGGGTGCACCCGCACGATGTCGCCACCATATTGGACGAAGGCAATGTGGCGATCCGTGCCGGGCATCACTGCGCGCAGCCGCTGATGGATGCGCTGGGCGTGCCCGCCACCGCGCGGGCGAGCTTCGGAGTCTATAATGGCGCGGACGACATCGCCGCGCTGGTGAAGGGTATTGAACGCGTGACGAGGATCTTCGGGTGAACCAGGAACGCAAGATCGCAGTCGAGGAAGTGGACGCCGTGGCGCTGCCGCCCAAGGCGCGCGTGGAGGACGCGTTTGATGCGTCCACCGAAACATCGGCGGGCGTTGCGCTTGATGCGTCCACCGAAACATCGGCGGGCGGGGCGAAGAGTCTGGGCGAGACGTTCGAGCGCAAGCGCGACTATCTCTCGGGCTTTCTCTCGCAAAAGCCGCAGGCGCTGTCGGGCACCGAGCCGGGCGGCGCGCTTTACGAAGCGGTGATCGATGCGCTGAAGGAAATCTACGATCCCGAGATTCCCGTGAACATCTACGATCTGGGCCTGATCTACGGCGTCGACATCACTGCCGACGGCCATGCCGCGGTGCAGATGACGCTGACCACGCCGCATTGCCCGGTGGCCGAATCGATGCCCGGCGAAGTCGAGCTGCGCGTCGGCTCGGTGCCGGGGATCGGCCATGCCGAAGTCAACCTCGTCTGGGATCCGCCCTGGGATCCGCAGAAGATGAGCGACGAAGCCAAGCTCGAACTGGGGATGCTGTGATGACCGCCGTTCGCGAACGCCCCGCCGCGCTCAAGCTTACTCCGGCAGCCGAGCAGCGCATCGCCGATCTGATGGCCAAGGCGCCGGAGGGCACGGTGGGCGTCAAGCTCTCGACGCCGCGCCGCGGCTGTTCGGGGCTGGCCTATTCGGTCGACTATGTCACCGAGGCCAAGCCGTTCGACGAGAAGATCGAGACGCCCGGCGGCACCTTCTATGTCGATGGCGGCTCGGTGCTCTACCTGATCGGCTCGATCATGGACTGGCAGGAGGATGATTTCACCGCCGGCTTCGTCTTCCAGAACCCGAACGCCAAGGGCGCCTGCGGCTGCGGCGAGAGCTTCACGGTATAGCCGTCGTCCCGGCGAGCGCCGTGATTTCGTGCCCCTGGCTTCCGCCGGGGCGGCGACGGGGTTAGGGCAGCCTGAAATTCCATCGGAGAGACACGATGCCCCATCCGTCTGCCTGGCATGCCGATCCCGCTCGCTATGACGGGCGCATGCCCTATCGTCGTTGCGGCCGCTCGGGGCTCGACCTGCCGGCGATCAGCCTCGGCCTCTGGCAGAATTTCGGTGGCGCCGACGTGTTCGAGACCGGCCGCGCGATGCTGCGCCGGGCGTTCGACCGGGGCGTCACGCATTTCGATCTCGCGAACAATTACGGCCCGCCCTATGGCTCGGCCGAGGAGAATTTCGGCCGTGTCCTGGCAAGCGACTTCGCCGGCCATCGCGACGAGCTGATCGTCTCGACCAAGGCGGGCTGGGACATGTGGCCCGGGCCCTATGGCGATGTCGGCGGATCGAGGAAGTATCTCATCGCCTCGTGCGACCAGAGCCTGAAGCGGATGGGGCTCGACTATGTCGACATCTTCTATTCGCACCGTGTCGATCCGAAGACTCCGCTCGAGGAGACGATGGGCGCGCTCGCCCAGCTCCACCGCCAGGGCAAGGCGCTCTATGTCGGCATCTCCAGCTATTCGCCCGAACTGACGCGCCAGGCCGCCGCGATCCTCGCCGAGCACAAGGTGCCGCTGCTCATCCACCAGCCGAGCTATTCGATGCTCAACCGCTGGATCGAAGGCGAGCTGCTCGATACGCTGGGCGAGCTCGGCTCCGGCTGTATCGCCTTCTCGCCGCTGGCGCAGGGCATGCTGAGCAGCAAATATCTGCACGGCGTGCCGGCGGATGCCCGCGCGGCCAGGGGCGGCTCGCTCAACCAGCGGCTGCTCTCGGACGAGAATATCGAGCGCATCCGCGCCCTGCATGCGATCGCGCAGAAGCGCGGGCAGACGCTGGCGCAGATGGCGATCGCCTGGGTGCTGCGCGATCCGCGCGTCACGTCGGCATTGATCGGCGCGCGCACGGTGGAGCAGCTCGACAACTCGCTCGATGCGGTGAACAATCTCGATTTCGGCGCGGAAGAGCTGGCCGAGATCGACGCCCATGCAACCGATGGCAGCCTGGATCTCTGGAAGGTCTCGTCGAGCATAGAGGAACTCCCCCAGGCATGAGCGTAGCGTTTCGCCGCGAAAGCGACGAGGAACACAAGGAACCGAAGTTCGAGCTGCCGCTGCCGCCGGGGCCCAATCTGGTCACGGCGCGCGGGCTTGCGCTGATCGAGGCCAGGGCGGCCGCGCTGGAAGCCGCGGTGGCGGCGGAGAGCGGGGACGAGGCGCGCGAGGTGTTGAGGCGCGAGCTGCGCTACTGGAATACCCGCCGTACCACCGCGCAGATCGCGCCGGCACCTGAGGAAGGCGTGGTCGGCATCGGATCGCGGGTGCGGATCCGCCTGAACGGCAAGGAACGGCTGATCGATCTGGTCGGCCATGACGAAGCCGATCCTTCGGCGGATCGCCTCTCGTTCCAGGCGCCGCTCGCCAAGGCGCTGATCGGCGCCGAGGAAGGTGACAGGCTCGATTTCGGCGGGCGCGGGCAGGCGATCGAGATCGTCGCGATCGAAACGATTCCGGACTGAGCCGAACTGCGCTTAAGGTGGCGGGCATGACTCGCTTCCTGCTTGCCGCCGCGCTGCTCGCCTCGACTGCTTCCGTCTCCGGCGCGCATGCCCAGACCGATGCCGCCCGCTGGAAAGCGGAAGCGGCACGCGTGACGATCGCCCGCGACGACTGGGGCGTCGCGCACATCCGGGGCGATACCGATGCCGATGCGGTGTTCGGGATGATCTATGCCCAGGCCGAGGACGACTTCAACCGGATCGAGACCAATTATCTGGTGAGCCTGGGCCGGCTCGCCGAGGCGGAAGGCGAAGGGGCGATCTGGCAGGATCTGCGCCAGCGGCTGTTCGTCGATCCCGAGATGCTGAAGGCCGATTATGCCAGGAGCCCGGCCTGGCTGCGCAAGCTGATGAGCGCCTGGGCGGACGGGCTGAACTATTATCTGGCGACGCACCCGGAGGTGAAGCCGCGGGTGCTCACCCGCTTCGAGCCCTGGATGGCGCTCAGCTTCTCCGAAGGCAGCATCGGCGGTGATATCGAGCGGGTGCCCCTGAGCCAGCTCCAGGCCTTTTACGGCAAGCAGAAGCTGGCGATGACCGATGCCGAGAAGGGGCTGGTCTTCAAGGAGCCCAAGGGCTCGAACGGTTTCGCGATCGCGCCGAGCCATACCAAGGACGGCCATGCGCTGCTGCTGATCAATCCGCACACCAGCTTCTTCTTCCGCTCCGAGCAGCAGGTGACGAGCGGCGAGGGGCTAGACGTCTATGGCGCGGCGACCTGGGGCCAGTTCTTCATCTACCAGGGATTCAATGCGCGGGCGGGGTGGATGCACACGTCGAGCGGCGTCGACAATGTCGACGAGTTCGCCGAGACGATCGTCAGCAACGTGCAGGGCACGGCGTTCGGCTATCACTATGGTGCCGAGACGCGGCCGGTGACGATCAAGCCGATCACCATCACCTATCGCGCTGCGGACGGCAGTCAGGCGCAGCGCAGCTTCCGGACCTATGCCACGCATCACGGACCCGTGGTGCGCGAGGCCGACGGCAAGTGGATCGCGGTTGCGCTGATGAACAAGCCGGTCGAGGCGCTGCAGCAGAGCTTCCTGCGCACCAAGGCGAGCGACTATGCGAGCTTCCTCAAGATCGCCGAGCTCAGGGCCAACAGCTCGAACAACACGCTGTTCGCGGATTCGAAGGGCGAGATCGCCTTCCTGATGCCGCAGTTCATGCCGGTGCGCGACGATCGCTTCGACTATCGCAAGCCGGTCGACGGCAGCGATCCGGCGACCGACTGGAAGGGGCTGCACAGCCTGGCCAGCCTGCCCCAGGCAGTGAACCCGAAGAACGGCTGGGCCTTCAACGTCAACAACTGGCCCTGGACCGCCGCGGGCATCGACAGCCCGAAGGCTGCGGACTTTCCCCGCTATTTCGACCAGGCCGGCGAGAACCCGCGCGGCGCGCACGCGCTGCAGGTGTTGAACGCGCGCGCGGACTTCACGCCCGAGACGCTGCGCCGGGCGGCCTATGACAGCTTCCTCCCCGCCTTCGACCGGCTGCTGCCCGGGCTGGTCGCCGCTTGGGAGAAGCTGCCCGGTGGCGATGGGCGCAAGGCGAAGCTGGCCGAGCCGGTGGCGCTATTGAAGAGCTGGGACCGGCGCTGGAGCGCGGAATCGTCCGCGACTTCGCTCGCGGTGTTCTGGGGCGAGGCGCTCTGGGGGGCCTCGGCCCAGCCGGCCAAGGATGCAGGCATGTCGGTGTGGGACTGGATGGCCGAGCGGGCCACCGATGCGCAGCGGATCGAGGCACTGGCCTCGGCCGTGGATCGGCTCGGCCAGGATTTCGGCGACTGGCGGGTGCCTTGGGGCGAGATCAACCGTTTCCAGCGCAACGACGGCGCGATCGTCCAGAAGTTCGGCGATGCGAAGCCGAGCATCCCGGTGCCCTTCACTTCGGCGCAATGGGGTTCGCTCGCGTCGTTCGGCGCGAAGCGCTGGCCGGGCACGAAGCGCTATTACGGCACGCTCGGCAACAGCTTCGTCGCGACGGTGGAGTTCGGGCCGAAGGTGCGCGCCTGGGCGGTAACGGCAGGCGGCGAGAGCGGGCATCCGGACTCGAAGCACTTCAAGGACCAGGCCGAGCGCTATGCGGCGGGCGATCTGCGGCCGGTCTATTACTATCCCGAGGACCTGAAGGGGCATGTCGAACGGATGTATCGGCCAGGGGAATAGCTTGCATGAATCTGCATGTTTGTGCTACGCACCGGCTATCGCGCTGCCTCCGGGGGGATTATGGCGACGCTCGCAGATTCCGCTCTTGAACCGTCACGTCCAGGCGTTTTCACAACCTTTGTAGACCGCTGGATCTATGTCTTCATGGCCACGCTGTTCGTGGCTGTTGTGCTGATCGGCTTCGTTCCCGATTCGCTCGGGAAGCTGTCGGCGGTCCGCTTGGGGCAAAGGCCGCCCTTCCCGGCGATCCTGCATGTCCATGCTGTGCTGATGGGCAGCTGGTTGCTGCTGCTTCTCGCGCAGACGCTGCTGATGGCGACTGGCCGGCGCGGTCCGCACAAGCAACTGGGCATGATCTCGTTCGCGCTCGCGCCGGCGCTGGTGATCGCGGGCTTCCTCCTGATCCCGACGATGCACAGACAGATGGCCGATGCGATCCTGCACGCCCCTGCGTCCGTGGCGGCGCAGCTCAAGCCCATTTATGAATTCATGCTCAACATCATGCTCGTCCAGATGCGGATCGGCATCCTGTTCGCGGCGCTGATCGGGTTGGCTCTCTGGGCGCGGACGTGGGATGCGGGCCTGCACAAGAGGCTGATGATTCTGGGGACGTCCGCCGCGCTGCCGGCGGCGACCGACCGGATGCTCTGGCTGCCCTCGACGCTTCCGGATAGCCCGCTGACGGCGGACCTGTGGCCGCTGGCGGTGATCGCGCCCATGTTCCTCTGGGATCTCTACCGGCTGCGCAAGGTCCATCGGGCCTATCTGATCTATCTGGCCGCCCTGCTCGTGCTGGCGGTTCCCACGCACCTTTTGTGGGGCACATCGGCCTGGCGCGCGATCGCGTTGGGAATATTGGGGATCGAGGGAATCTAGAACGGCAGTTCCTCGCCCAGCCGCTCCTCGAAGTTCGACACCGTCACGCCCACCAGCCTGATCCCCTTGGGCGTGGGCAGCACCGAGCGGATCAGGGACAGGCTCATTTCCCGCAAGGCCTCGCGGCGGTCGACCAGCCCGGCGGTGAGGCTGCGGCTGCGGGTGATGATCTGGAAGTCGCCATATTTCACCTTCACGGTGACGGTGCGGCCGAACTCCTGCGCATTCTCGCACCAGGTCCAGACTTCCTCGGCCATTTCCAGCACGCCCGCCTCGATCTCGGCATTCTCGACCAGGTCGCGGTCGAACGTGGTCTCGGAGCCGGAGGATTTGCGCGGCAGGTCGACATGCACCGGCCGGTCGTCCTCGCCGCGCGAGATCGCGTGATACCATTCGGCCGCGCTGCCGAAATGGGCGCGCAGGAACTCGATCGGCTTGGCGCGCAGGTCCGCGCCGGTCTCGATGCCCAGCGCATGCATCTTCTTCGCGGTCACCGGCCCCACGCCGTGGAAGCGGGCGACCGGCAGCGTCTCCACCCAGGCGGGCCCCATTTCGGGCGTTACCGCGAACTGGCCGTTGGGCTTGCGCTGGTCGGAGGCGAGCTTGGCGAGGAACTTGTTGTACGAGATGCCGGCCGAAGCGGTGAGGCCGGTTTCCGCGAGAATGCGCGCCCGGATTTCCTTCGCCGTCGCCCAGGCGGTCTCGATCCGCCGCAGATTCTCGGTGACGTCGAGATAGGCCTCGTCGAGCGAGAGCGGCTGGATGATGGGCGTATAGTCGGCGAAGATCGCGTGGATCTGCTTCGAGACCGCGCGATAGACCTCGAAGCGCGGCTTGACGAAGACCAGCTCCGGGCAGCGCCGCATCGCAGTGACCGAAGGCAGGGCGGAGCGCACGTCGAATCTGCGCGCCTCGTAGCTCGCCGCCGCCACCACGCCGCGTGCCGCCGCATAGCCGACCGCGACCGGCTTGCCCCTGAGCGCGGGATCGTCGCGCTGCTCCACCGATGCGTAAAAGGCATCCATGTCGACATGGATGATCTTGCGGACCGGCGGCGCGGCCATGTCAGTCGTCCGCCGGCTCCAGCGCGGCGGCGAAGATGCGCGTCAGGCGCTTCTGGAAACGTTCGGCTTCCGCGTCGGTGCAATCGCCCGGATCGATCGCGAGCGTGTTGTGCATGATGCCCATGCCCATCAGCACGGCGAAGGCCATGGCGGCGCGCATCTCGGTATCCTGGCCGCCCAGCACGCGCGCGATCGGTTCCAGGATGTCGGTGTCGATCGTCTCGCGGATGATCTCGCCGGCCTTGGGCGATCCGATCGAATGCAGCAGGATCAGAATCTGGTCGATATGGAGATCGCGCTCGTCTTGTGGCGTATCGTCATCGTCGAGGAAGAGCTGGGCGAAATGCGCGGCGAGCGTCTCGCGCGTCGCGCCTTCCATGAAATCCTTGTCGTCGTCGCGCAGCGTCTCGCGGAACAGGGCTTCCTTGCTGCCGAAATAGCGACTGACCAGCGCCGGATCGACGCCCGCATCGCCCGCAATCTCGCGCAGGCCGACATTCTCGTAATTCTCGCGCGCAAAATGCTTGCGGGCCGAGGCGAGGATCGCTTCGCGCGTCGCAGCCGCGTTGCGCGACCGCGGCAAGGCCTGGACGGGCGGGATCATGGGCGTCCTTTTATCGCTAACAGGCGGGTAGTCAACCATTGTGGACATATGTCTACAGTCGTTGACAAGTTCCCTGAACGCGCTTAGCGGGGGCCAAATCGGAAGTCGTTCGTTTCCAGTAACGGCACCGCGGAGGATGTCCGGCCTGGGGCACGGATTTAGGGATCGAACATGCATTCGAAGAACCGTCAGCTGCTTATCCCGGCTCTCGCAGCCACGCTTGCTCTCGCCGGTTGCGGCGGCGGCGGACCGCAGATGCCGCAGCAGGGGCCGCCGCCCGTCACCGTCTCGGCACCGCTGGTGCAGGACGTGGTCGACTGGGACGAGTTCGTCGGTGTCGGTTGTACTGAATCGGTGGACGCACACGGCGAGCGTCACCTAGGGTCCGTCCACTCCTGAAATAGTGGACATTCTCCTCAAAAGAGCGGACGCTCGCCAAGCTGGATCAGCCGAGGCGTCGTATCATGCGAACCGCGGACCTGAAGACGGCGAGCGACGCTGACTGGGCAGAAGCGCACCGCCGCGAGAAGATCATCCGCCCACTAGCTGCCCTGGCCCGCGTCCCGGGCAACGCAGCCGCCGAAGCGCTGGATCATCTCGGGCTCGGTCGCGCCCGTTTTCACGAACTTCTCCAGCTTTATCGGGCGTCGCCAGTCGCCGCCTCGCTGTTGCCGCGCCCACGGGGCCGGGAGAGGGGAGAGCAGCGGCTTTCATCTGCTGCCGAGCAGTTGATCTCCCGAGGCATCGCGGAGTGTTACCTCACCCTCGAGAAGCCAAGTGTCCAGGCGCTCCGCCGCTGGCTCCGACATGAGGGGCAGAAGATCGGGCTGAAGGTGCCCAGCACCAAGGCGATCCAAGCGCGATTGGACAGACTGGCTCCCAAGACCGTCATGGCGCGCAGGCAAGGGTCGAAGGCCGCTGCTGACAAATGGGAGCCGACGCGAGGCGTGTTGAACGCCAGCTACGCGCTGGAGCTCGTCCAATCGGACCACACGCTGGTCGACGTGATCGTCGTCGACGATCTGTATCGCAAGCCAATCGGTCGGCCGTGGCTCACCCTGATGGTTGATATCGCGAGCCGCACGGTACCGGGGTTCCACCTCGATATGCTCGCACCCTCGGCCGTGTCGGTCGGCATGTGCATGCGTCAAGCCGTTCTCCCCAAGGCCGATTGGTTGGCCGAGCGCGGCATGAAGGCACCTTGGGACAATCAGGGTCTCATGGATCGGCTGCATCTCGACAATGCACGCGAGCACCGCTCCGATGCTTTGAAACGTGGTTGCCGTGCCCACTCGATATCGATCGAATACCGCCCGGTGCGTCGCCCGCACTTCGGTGGCCACATCGAGCGGCTGATCGGGACGGTGATGGGCACCGTCCATCTTCTGCCCGGCACTACCTTCTCCAATGTCGCGGAGCGCGGCGATTATGACTCCGAGGGTGAAGCGTGCATGACGCTGGGCGAGTTGGAGGTCTGGCTCGCCGCGCAGATCATCGGTCCATACCACGCCGAACGGCACCGCGGGATCGGCATACCGCCGGCGCTCGCTTGGGCCGAGGCGATGGACCGCCGACCGGAGCTGGGCCGCCTGCCGGTGGATCGCGCCACGTTCCTGTTTGACTTCCTGCCTTGCGAGCTGCGTGCAGTGACCCCGCACGGCATCGAGCTGTTCCACACGCATTATTGGCATGATGCGCTGTCGTGCTGGTACACGCGATCCGGGCAGACGATGCCAGTCCGCTGGGATCCGCGCGACCTTTCCCGCATCTGGCTCGAGCTGCCGCACGGTGAGCACCTCGAGGTGCCCTACCGCGACTTGCGGCGTCCCGCGATCACCCGCTGGGAACAGAGGGAGGCGGTTCGCGCCTTGCGCGAGCGCGGCCAGCAGGCCGTAGACGAGACGCTGATCTTTCAGGCGGTAGAGACGCAGCGGCTGATCGTCGCGGAAGCGGCTCACAAGACCAAGGCAGCACGGCTCGCACTTCAGAAGACTAAGGCGGCGCTGAATGACGCGCGCCGGGCCAGGAGCAGCGGCAAGCTCCCGCTCGAGCAGGGTAAACCTGCCACTCTGCCAAGGTCGACAGATAATGGGGCGAGTGATCGGCAGGCGCTTCCATATCTGGTGGAGGAGATGCCCCGGTGAGCGATCTGTCCCATCTCGCCGAGGGGTACCGCGAGCGCGCGATGTGGGCCGACAAGGAGCGGATCGCCTGGATCCGAATGGATCGGTGGCTCGGCTTTCCCAAAGCAGAGGTCGTGCGCAAGACCTTGGACGGTATGCTGCGCTACCCGCCGCGCACCCGTATGCCGTGTCTGCTGATCTACGGGCAGACGGGGATGGGCAAATCTCGCATCGTCGAGCGCTTCGAGGCAGAAAACCCGAGGGGCTTCAACGAGGCGACAGGCACGGCGACGATCCCGGTTGTGGCCGTTCAGCTGCCGCCGCAGCCGACCGATGGCGAGTTCTACGGCGAGGTTCTCGAGAAACTCGGCGCCGGCTTTGCGGGTCGCGGCGATGTTCAGCGAGCCCGGCAGCTCACTCGCCGGCTCATGGGGCAGGTGGGGGCTCGGATGCTGATCCTGGACGAGATCAACCACATGCTGGCCTGCACGCCGCGCCAGCAGCGTGTCTTCCTCAACACGCTTCGCTATCTAGCCAACGACCTGCAGATCCCGCTCGTCTGCACCGGCAACCACGAGGCGCGCGCGGCGCTGCTCACGGATGCGGCACTGGCCGAGCGGTTCGACGCGGTCGAGCTTGTCCGGTGGCAGAACGACGAGCCGTTTCGGCTGCTGATGGTCACGCTCGCTGCGATCCTCCCTTTACGCAAGCCATCTCAGCTGGAGGAAGAGCGATGCCGCACCGCCATCCTCGACCTCAGCGATGGGAACACCGGCCGCATCTTCCGGCTCGCCGAAACGCTGGCCGTACGAGCGATCGAGAACGGCACCGAGCGGATCGAGGTAGGAGACCTCGACGCCGACGATCTCGTGCTCCCCTCCGTCAGCATGAAGGCGTTGGCTCAGCGCCGCGGCCGCGGGCGAGCGAAGGCGGCGGTCGCTTGAGCCGTGGCTGGGTTGGCGCTGCCGATCGCGCCCCGTCCTCGTCCCGACGAGTTGCCGTCGTCCTGGCTCGGGCGGACCGCGGCCTGCTACGATGTATCGGTCGCCGAGTTCCGGCAGGTGCTATGGACGGCCGGTCCGAGCATGAAAGCGCGGCCGGATGTCGAGTGGGATCCGCACGAGGCGGAAAGCGTCGCAGCCGGTCTGCGGGTCGCGTTGGAGGTCGTGCTCAGCCTCGGGCTCAAGCGCCGCTGGCGGGGGCTCGCGGTGGACTGGTTGCCAAGCACTGACGGCTCCGGCCGAGCGCGAGGTGATCTCGATCTGGCCTGGTGCCACCATTGCCTTGCCGAAGCGCACGAGGCTGGCGGAGCTTATCTCGAAGCGGAGGCGGCGCTGCCGCTCGTCTTCTGTCATCGTCATGGCGCTTGGCGTCAGGATTATTGTCGGCGCTGTCGGCCAAAGCACGCGCCGCGGTTCACCTGGCCGAGCAGCATCGAGTTCGTGTGCGGAGACTGCGGCACGCCGCTCAGGGCGAGCCGCTGGGAGCAGCCGACACCAGCGGCTTATTTCGAGCCGGAGGAGACGGCCGCGGCGCTTCCAATCCTACTTGCGTTCGACGGGGAGGTTCGTAACGCGCTGCTCGGCCATCCCGCATGCTTGCCAGGGATGGAGCCTGTGCCCGCCCGCCAGTTCCTCACCGTGCTGCGCGATCTTACCCGAGCGCTGCTGGCGCCAAGCGCCCTCAAGACCAGTTACATCAACCTGTTCGACTGCCCCTTGCTTCCGATCATGCCGGAGCACAAACCGCACACATGGGGCGAACAGCCTTATTATGAGCTTTCGCCATCCGGTCGAGCTCACGTTCTGAGCGCGGTGGCAGCGCTCCTCGCCGACGAGCCCGTCAGCCGCCTGATGTCGGGCGCACATCTGCCTTTCCGCGAGCGCCTCACGCTGGAAAAGCTGCTCAACTATGTGCCTCGCTGGGTACAGGCATTGCTGATCCGAAGCAGTGCGGGCTGGCCTGCGCGCCTGCGCGTCCGCGTCGATGCCCATCAGCGACAAACGGGTATGGACGCGAACGACGTTCTGGCGCAGTTTAATGCGTGGCGGGCCGAGCGCGAGCAACGGCAACGCGAACGCACGTCGCTGATCGGGTAGTTTCGGCGGCGATAGGGCAGTAAGTCCCTCCAGCAACACGCTAATCAGCCAGTTCGATAAGAAATATTATGTTAAATGCAGAGCTTTTTGGATTTAGACTTTATGGATGGAGACAGGTCTGACGGACGTCTGACGATCTCGAACGCCGCGTTATGAACCCGCGTCTTCAGCCTCGATTGCCGCAACATCCATGTCTGGCGCCCGTACTACCTCAAGCGCGACGTTGGCGATCTCGACCGCGGTGATCTGAAGCTGCGTGATCGGCGTCGACGGCGCGTCCACACGCTCGAGGCCGTTCTCAGATATCTTGACGAGGAATCGGTCGACGTCGTTCAGGACGACGAACCTGATCGATTGTTCCTCGTCCAGCGCGAGCTGCTGGACGGTGCCCTCGTATGCGATCGTGAAGCACTCGTGGCTCGTCTTTGTCAGCACATAGGCGACGACAAACGAGTCTCCCTTCTTGACCGCTTGGACGGCCGGGTTGAGCCAGCCGAACGCGATCGCGTCGGTCTTCCCGCTAACTGCTTCCCGCTGCACCAACCAGTGCGCGATCGAGCCCGTCGCGGCTCCGATGAGGAGCATCGCGAAAAGCCACATTTCCAGCGCGAGGTCGGACGCATCGCGTGCCCCAGCGCCGCCGCGGCGAGCGCGCGATAGATATTTGGATCGAAGCCGGGGTCGAAACAGACGCTTGTCGCCCGGCACCATGCCGCCTGGGCGGCGAAGAAGCCGGTTCCCAGAAGGTGCCCTGCGATGGTGCCGAACACCACGATGAACAGCGTCACCGTAGAGTTCGGCCGGTCCGGGGTTGGGCTGAGGAAATCGGTGCGCTCGCCGACGCGCCACCCTGCCCAGAAGCAGAGCCCCAGGAAAAGCAGCAGCAGTGCGAGGAACAGCGAGTAGCTGAACGTCACGGCCGTTACGCCGTGGCGGGAACCGCTACATCCTTGCTGTCGCGGTCACCGCCAGCGCTTGGATCGACCACATATACGCCGTTCTCGACGCGCGAGGCCTGACGCACGGCCGCCCACGTGCCGAACCTCCCCTTCACCTGCCGGGCCAGCCGCATAGATTTGGCAGTGTTCACGCGCATGTCATTCTCCAACGCCTTAGATAGCGAATAATTCGTGAACATCCAACACGTGGCCGGGCGACGCCGGCCGGTGCTGTCGAGCCTACAGTCGGTCCTTAAGCGCCTTGGCCGGCGTGAATGTGATTTTCTTCGACGCCGCGATCGTGATCGCCTCGCCGGTCGACGGATTGCGCCCGGAGCGCTCGGGCGTGTCCTTCACCTTGAATTTGCCGAAGCCGGGAAGCGATATCTCCTCACCCTTGGCGGCCGCCTCCGCGATACCCTCGAGGAGCCCAGCCATGACCTCGAGGGCCTGCTTCTCGGTGACGCCCCGCTTGGCGGCAACGTCCTTGGCCAGATCCTTGGTGTTCATCGTCAAGCACGCTCCCCTTCATCTGTCGCTGTAGCGACCTGAAGCGATAATCGCGTCAGCGCAAGACAGGTAGCGCTCGACGATCCAGCTGACGCCTGGGGAGGCCGGCCACGCAGGTTGAAACCCGTAGGTTTCTCAAAGCGCAGAGCACAAGCCGGATTAGCCGGCGGGACCACATTAGCGTGGCTCGCTTCGGCAAACGTCGCATCAGCCGCCTGCCTTGACGGCGTGCCGGCCACGCGGTTTGGCCGCAATCGCTATGCTCGACAGATCGGTCGCGCGGTCGATTGGCACGCCCGCCGCTTTCCGCTCTGAGTAGCGATCAACAAGCTGAACCGCGTGCGGGCGCAGCAGCACCGTGAACCGCACCAGTTCCTCCATCATATCCACGATCCGGTCATAGTAGCTGGACGCCTTCATGCGCCCCGCGTCATCAAACTCGTTGAACGCCTTGGCAACGCTCGATTGGTTCGGGATCGTGATCATTCGCATCCAGCGACCCAGCACGCGCAGCGTGTTGACGCTGTTGAACGATTGCGATCCGGCCGACACCTGCATGACCGCCAGCGTGCGCCCCTGTGTCGGACGCATCCCGCCCATAGAAAGCGGCAGATGATCGATTTGAAGCTTCATAATGCTCGTGATCTGGCCATGCCGCTCCGGGCTGCACCACACCTGCCCTTCCGACCATAAGGACAGCTCGCGCAGCTCGTGGACGGCCGGATGGTCGTCGCCAGCATGTTGGTCAGGCAGCGGCAGGGTCGATGGATCAAAGATGCGCGTCTCGCAGCCGAAGAACCGGAGCAGGCGTGCCGCTTCCTCAACGCACAGCCGGGAGAAGGACCGTTCGCGCAGCGAACCGTAGAGCAGAAGGATACGCGGCGCGGGATCGAGCGGGCCGAGCCTCACGGCGGGTCGCTGGATGGCATAGGCCGGATCGAGCGCCGGCATGATATTGGGATCGGCGAGCGTGCGGAGCGGCATCAGAGGGCTTTCACGAGGTAGGCGGCCGACGCGGGGCACAGTGCGGTGAATTCGCGCGATGCGGCGATGGCCGAGGGAGCAGCGCCGCGATCGGCATCGGCATAGCCGAGCGCCCGGAAGAATGGTGCGGCCGTGGTCGTCAGGAGGTGCAGGCGCTCCACCCCGAGGTCGTGTGCCTGTCGTTCGAGGGCGGCGACCAACACCCGCCCGAGGCCATGTCGACGTCGATCGGGGACGACGACGATCGAGCGGAGCAAGCGGTCGGACCCTTCTCCCTCGAGCCCACCGAAACCGACGAGGCTATCGGCCTCAATCCGGATGATCAGGCGGCCGGGATCGGCGATATCGGCACTCGGCAGGTCCGCGGCATCGAGCAATTGTGCCAAGCCAGCCAGACCGGCAGGTTCGAGCAACGTGGCGACCGTTCTGGTCATGCGATGCTAATCCTGATTGCAAGCGCCGCGAGCGTGATGAGCAGCACCGGTACGGTGAGCGTGACGCCGACACGGAAGTAATAGCCCCATCCGATCCGCACGCCCTTTTGCCCGAGGACATGGAGCCAGAGCAGCGTCGCGAGTGAGCCGATCGGCGTCAGCTTGGGGCCGAGATCGCAGCCGATCACATTGGCGTAGATCATCGCTTCCTTGATCGCGCCGCTCGCGTGCGTGGCGTCGATCGAGAGCGCGCCCACCAGCACCGTCGGCATATTGTTCATAACCGACGACAGGACCGCTGCGATGACGCCCGTTCCTAGCGCCGCGCCCCACACGCCGCCTTGCGCGGTGCGATCCAGCAGTGCTGCCAGATGGTCGGTCAGGCCGGCGTTTCGCAGGCCATAGACGACCAGGTACATGCCGAGCGAGAAGATCACGACCTGCCAGGGTGCGCCGCGCAGCACCTTGGCCGTTGGGATCACATGGCCTCGCCCCGCGATCACCAGCAGCAGGATCGCGCCGGCAGCGGCGACGGCGCTGACAGGGACGCCGAGCGGTTCGAGCAGGAAGAAGCCGGCGAGCAGCAGTGCAAGAACGATCCAGCCCGCGCGGAATGTCGCGGCATCGCGGATCGCGTCACGCGGCGCGCGCAGCGCGCCTACGTCATAATCCGCCGGTATGTCGCGCCGGAAGAACAGCAGCAGCGCGCCAAGCGTCGCTGCGATCGACACCAGGTCGACCGGCACCATCACGGACGCATAGTCGCCGAACCCGATCCGGAAGAAGTCGGCCGACACGATGTTGACGAGGTTCGACACGACCAGCGGTAGGCTGGCGGTGTCGGCGATGAACCCCGCCGCCATGACGAACGCCAGCGTCGCCTTGTCGTTGAAGCCCAGCGCCCGCAGCATGGCGATGACGATCGGCGTCAGGATCAGCGCCGCGCCGTCGTTGGCGAACAGCGCGGACACCGCCGCACCGAGCAGCACGATCAGAACGAACAGCCGGCGACCATGCCCCCTCCCCCAGCGCGCGACATGGAGCGCCGCCCATTCGAAGAATCCGGTTTCATCGAGGAGTAGGCTGATAACGATGATCGCGACGAACGCGGCTGTCGCGTTCCAGACGATGCCCCACACCACCGGCACGTCGGACAGCGTGACGACGCCTGCAAGCAGCGCCACGACGGCCCCGCCCATCGCGCTCCACCCGATCCCGAGGCCTTTGGGTTGCCAGATGACGAGCGCGATCGTCGCAACGAAGATCAGGACAGCAAGGAGCATCAGGCGACGCGCTGGCCCGATGCGTCCACCACTTGCTCGCCGTCTTCCTTTGCGAACGCTCCGAGCTGATTGGTCGGCAGCAGGTCGAGCACGGCTTCGGAGGGCCGGCAGAGCTTCACGCCGAGCGGCGATACGACCAGCGGCCGGTTGATGAGGATCGGATGCGCCATCATCGCGTCCACCAGCGCGTCGTCGGATAGCGACGTGTCGCCCAAGCCCAACTCCGCATAGGGCGTCCCCTTCTCGCGCAGCAGTTCGCGGGGTGTCATGCAGGCGCGATCGATCAGCTCGACCAGCAACGCGCGGGCTGGAGGGGTTTTCAGATACTCGACCACGTGCGGCTCGATGCCGGCGTTGCGAATAAGGCCGAGCGTGTTGCGCGACGTGCCGCACTCGGGGTTGTGATAGACGACGACATCGACGGCCACAGGGCGTCCTTTCAGCAGCAGGGGGTGAGTTCGGCGACGAGCGGCGCGCACAGCTCCGCATTGCCGGCGCAGCAGTCCTTGACGAGGAACAGCGTCAGCGCGCGCAGGCCGTCCAGATCGACACGGTAGATGATCGAGCGGCTATGCCGTGCGGAGCGGACCAGGCCAGCGCGGGCGAGGATGCCGAGGTGCGCCGACAGGGTGTTCTGCGGCACGTCGAGCTGACGCGCGATATCGCCGGCAGCCAAACCATCCGGTTCGTGCCGTACCAAGAGGCGGAACGTGTCAAGGCGCGTTCCTTGTGCAAGAGCACCCAGCGCCGAGATGGCATCCTCGTTTTCCATATATCCAGCATAATGGATATGCTTGGTGTGTCCAGCCCCGTATACCCTGCCTTACCGGTCGTTGGCCGGGATGGTTGGGGCCAGGGCTTGGTTGATGCGACAAGCAGCGACCCTGTTGCGGCTACCAGTATTTTGAGATTGCGCGGAATTGCTCCACCGCGACTTTCGTGCCCTCACCTTCTTCGGCATGAACAGGGCAATGATCGATATGATCGTTGATAAACGCTTGCTTGGCGCTGGCGATGATCTCGTAATGATGAGCGCGATCGGGAAGCATCTGGAAGATGGTCAGGACGAGGAACAGGCCATCGCCGATGGCGCGATGGAACGGGTGCGTCCGGTCCTGATGACCGCGATGGTGGCGTCGCTCGGGTTGTTGCCGATGGCGCTTGCCACTGGAACTGGCGCCGCGGTGCAGCGGCCCTTGGCGATCGTCGTGATCGGCGGTCTAATCACATCGACCGTGCTGACCCTGCTGGTGCTGCCGGCGATCACCGCCTGGGTGTCGCGGTTGAGGCCGCGACGCCGGACGGACACGGCCTTATCCTCGGCCTGACAGTCGCGAGAGTGGGAGGCGTTGCGGTTCTGTTCCGCGACGCCTCCCATCCTTCACCGACTAACGATGAAGATGGTCCTCGTCCCCGCATTGACGATCTGACCCTTCGGTCTGGATCGTGCTATGCTCGATCTCGTATTTTTCCAGAAGGACGGCCTGGACAGCGGTGCGAGTGGCATCGACGTCCGCGCCCTCCTTCAGCACGACATGGACCGTGCAACTCACATCGTCGTTGCTCATCGACCAGACGTGAAGATCGTGGAGGCCGGCGACGCCGGGAACGCCGGCGATTGCCGTGCGGACCTCGCCGAGCTTCAGTCCACCCGGCACGCCTTCGAGCAGCACGTTGGTCGTATCGCGGAGCAATATCCACGTCCGCGGCAGCACCCACAGCCCGATCGCTACTGCGACGATGGGATCGATCCAGGTAAAGCCGGTGAACTTGATGGCGAGCGCGCCAAGAATCACGCCGATCGAGCCGATCATGTCGGCCCACACCTCCAGATAGGCGCCCTTCACGTTGAAGCTGGCGTCCTTGCCCGCTGTCAGCAGCCGCATCGAAATCAGGTTCACGACGAGACCGATCGCCGCGACCGCCATCATGCCCCAGGACTGGACTTCCTGCGGCGCATTGAAGCGTTTGATCGCCTCCACGAACACATAGATAGCGATGACGAACAGCAGCACGGCGTTGAACGCCGCCGCCAATATCTCGAACCGCCGGTAGCCGAACGTCCGCTTTTCGTCGGCTGACTTGCCGCCGAGCTTGATCGCCATCAGCGCGATCACGAGCGCCGCGACATCGGTCATCATGTGCGCGGCGTCGGAGAGCAGCGCGAGACTGTTGAAAACGAACCCGCCGATTACTTCGGCGACGAGATAGGTGGCGGTCAGCCCCAGCGCCCAGGTGAGCATCTTCGCGTTGGCGCCCGCCGTATGGTCGTGGCTATGGCCGGCTGCGCCATGATCGTGCGGCATCAGGAAGTTTCCCAAGTTTCAGAAATGAACGGCCCCACAACCCGTTCGAGAAGGGGTGCGCAGATTGAGTTACGATAAACCCTCACGTTGTAACGCTCCGGGTTCGATAATCATGACCAGAGCGATACTCGTCGTCCGGTTGCACCGAACAGCCGCGCAAGGGGCCGCCGACCGAACAGGAAATCCACGCCGGCGACAGCGGCGTCGCGAGCCGAGTGCCCGGCCGCCATCTGTTTCGCTGCACCGATCGCCGTGAGCTCCTAGTCGATTTCAAGGATGAAGGATTGGCAATCGCCGGCGTGCAGGCCGTGACCGCACGCCGGGTCGTCGTCGCCCTTCGCCCCAGTTTCGAGATGGGAAAGCACAGCAGCGAAATTAGGGCTTGCTCCTCTAGAGACTGTAGGTTGCATGAGCGCAACCTGCGACATGAATCGCGGGAAATCGGATGAGCAAGCACCAAGTTCGACAGAAAAGCTGGAAGAGGAAGAGCCTAGTCGCAGTTCTGCTCCTCGCATTCCCCGTGTCGGGATCACTGGCGCAGACGTCCGCACCGTCATCGGCCGTGCCTTCGGAGCCTCCCTTCACCCTTGAGCGCGCTCTGGCGCTTGGCGGCGCCGTTTCTCCTTCGATTGCGGCCGGAACTGCAGGCGTACAGGCCGCGACGGCTGGTCGCCGCGTGGCGGCGCTTCGCCCCAACCCCGAGATCGTCGTCGAAACCGAGAACGTCGCCGGCAGCGGCGAATATCGCGGACTCCGCAGCGCGGAAACTACCGCGGGCTTGGCGCTTCCGATCGAGCTTGGCGGCAAGCGATCGGCGCGAGTCGCGGTCGCGGACGCGCAGATCGACCGGGCGCGGATCGGCGCGGCCATCGCGATCGCCGACCTCACACTCTCAATCACGCAGAGCTACATCGAGGCTGCGGCGGCCGAGCGGCGGTTGATTGTCGCACGCGAGCAAGCCGGCCTTGCGGCTGAGGGCGCGCGGGCGGCACGGGTGCGTGTGACAGCAGGCGCGGCGTCGCCGATCGAGCAACAGCGCGCCGAGGTGCTTCGCATCAACGCGGAGACCGCGGTGGAACGGGCCGCGCGCACTGCCGAGGTGGCGCGCGCGAACCTGGCGAGGCTGATCGGCCAGCCCGTGACCGGGCCGCTGGATACGGCTTGGTTCGAGCGGATCGGCGGCTACGGACCCACCCAGCTTATCTCGGCCGAGGGCACGCTGGCGCTGGCAGCGGCCAATGCTGACGCGCGCACCGCGAGCGCCCAGGTCCGGCTCGCGCGGGCGCAGCGCATCCCCGACGTGACGGTGAGCGCGAGCGCGCGCCGACTTGAGGCAACGAACGATGTGGCGGCGGTATTCGGCGTGTCGGTCCCCTTTCCGGTGTTCAACAATGGTCGCGCGGCCATTGCCCAGGCCCAGGCACAGGCAACCCAGGCGGAGGCGCTACGCCGGGTGGCGTTGCTAGAGGCCGATCGGTCGATCGCGAGCGCGCAGGCCGAGCTTGCCAATGCCGCGACGACCGCGCGCACGGCGGGAGGACCGGCGCTGACCGCAGCCGCGGAGGCCGCCCGCATCGCACGCCTCGGCTACGCGGCGGGCAAGTTCAGCCAACTCGATCTTTTGGAGGCCGAGCGGACGCTTCGCGAAACGCGCGCCGCAGCGATCGACGCCCTTGCCACATACCGCGACGCGGAGGCCCGCCTGGCGCGGCTCACCGCGCCAGCCACCCTATCGGCCGAGCAGACGCCCTCGAGTGCGCGCCCCGCCATCCCCGGAGATATTCGATGATCTTATCTGACAAGCGTTTGTTGGGCGGCGTGGCAGCGGCGGTGCTCGTTGCGGCGGCGGGCGGGTTCACCGTCGCACGATGGACGGCCGACACCCCGGCCGCGCCCGCGCCCGAGGGTGGCAAGTCCGAGGCGGCCGAAGCGGAGGCGGCGCCGAGCGATACGCTCCCGATGAGCGCCGAGATGATGAAGAGAACGGGCGTCACCACCGAAACCGTCAATCCAGGCGGGTTGGCGGCCGAGATCGTGGCCCAGGCGACGGTCGCACCGTCGCCCACGGGCGAGGCGATCGTGACGGCGCGCGCGGGGGGCGCGGTGACGCGGGTATTCAAACGATTGGGCGATCCTGTCAGACGCGGCGAGGCGCTGGCGATCGTCGAAAGCCGCGACGCCGCCCAGATCGCGGCCGACCGGACAGCGGCCGCGGCGAAAGCGACTCTTGCCCAACGCAACCTTGCGCGCGAACGCTATCTTTACGGCCAAAAGGTCTCGCCGCGTGTTGACCTCGAAACGGCGCAGGCGGAAGCCGCATCAGCGGCGGCCGAGGCGCGGCGTGCGAGCGTCGCGGCAGGAGCGGCCAATGTCACCAGCGACGGGCGCGGCGTCGTCGTCGCCTCTCCAATCGCGGGACGCGTGACATCGGAAAATGTCAGCCTGGGCGCGTTCGTGCAACCGGAGACCGAGTTGTTCCGCGTCGCCGATTCCAGTCAGATACAGATCGAGGCGGCGGTTGGACCTGCGGACGCGCAGCGGCTCGCGCCTGGTGACAGGGCGATCATCGACCTGCCAGACGGATCCACGACCAGCGCCCGTGTTCGCGCCGTGACGCCGACCTTGAGCGGCGAAACTCGCGCTGCGACCGCGGTGCTCGACGTGATCGGCGGTCGGCTTCAGCCGGGCTTGGCCGTGCGCGTGCGGCTGTTTCCGAGCCGCAGCGGTGCATCGACCGCGATCGTGGTGCCCGAGGAGGCGGTGCAATCGCTCAATGCTCGCGACGTGGTGTTCGTCCGCACGCCCAAGGGGTTCAAAGCCGTCCCCGTCACCACCGGGCAGCGCAGCGCCGGCCGCATCGAGATCGTGTCCGGTCTCGCATCGGGTCAGACCATCGCCACCAAGAACGCATTCCTGCTCAAGGCCGAACTCGGCAAGGGCGCGGGCGAGGAAGAATAACAGATGATCGTCAATCTCATTGCGCTGGCTGTCCGCGCGCGTTGGGCGGTTCTGTTCATAATTTTGGGGATCGCCGGCATCGGTGTTTGGCAGCTCACCAAGCTGCCGATCGACGCCGTGCCCGACATCACCAACAACCAGGTGCAGATCAACACGGTCGATCGGCGTCTTTCGCCGGTCGAAATGGAAAAGCTCGTCACTTATCCGATCGAGACCGCGCTTGCCGGCATCCCCGGCCTAGAGACGACCCGATCGATTTCGCGCAACGGTTTCAGCCAGGTCAGTGCGATCTTCTCCGAAGGCACTGACCTCTATTTCGCGCGGCAGCAGGTAGGCGAGCGGCTGACCCAGGCGCGCGACACGCTTCCCGATGGTGTCCAGCCGCAGATCGGCCCCGTGACCACCGGGCTCGGCGAAATCGTGATGTATACGGTCCGCTTCGCCAATCCGGGAGGAAAAGGAGCCAGGAGCGCGAACGGCCAGCCCGGCTGGCAGTCTGACGGGAGCTATCTGACGCCGGAAGGCGAGCGGCTGACCAACGAGGTTGAACAAGCCGGATACCTGCGCACCGTGCAGGACTGGATCGTCCGGCCGCAGCTACGTTCTGTTCCCGGCGTGGCCGGCGTCGACTCGATCGGCGGATATGCCAAGACGTTCGTGGTCGAACCCGATCCGGTGAAGCTCTCCACCTACGGCATCTCCTACAGCGAGCTTGGTGAGGCTCTGGAGAACGCCAATCTGGCGGTAGGCGCTAACTACTATAATCGCGGCGGTGAAGGCTATCTCGTGCGCCTCGACGCGCGGGTGCGCTCGGTGGACGAGATCAAGAACGCCGTCGCTGCCACCCGAGGCGGCGTGCCGATCACGGTGGGACAGATCGCCAACGTTGAGAGCGGGGGCGATCTTCGCACCGGCGGGGGCAGCGTGAACGGCAAGGAAGCCGTGATCGGCACCGTTTTGATGTTGATCGGCCAAAACAGTCGGATCGTCGCGCAGGACGTGGCCGCGAAGCTGGATCAGATCGGGAAAACATTGCCGCCGGGCGTCGAAGTCGAGATCGTGCTCGATCGCGCCAAGCTCGTCAGTGCCACGGTCGCGACGGTCGAACGTAACCTGACCGAGGGCGCGATCCTTGTTGCCGCGGCGCTATTTCTGTTGCTCGGCAATTGGCGCGCGGCGCTGATCGCGGTGCTCGTGATCCCGTTCTCGTTCCTGATGATGGCGATGGGGATGAACGCCTTTCGCGTCCCCGGAAACCTGATGAGCCTGGGCGCGCTCGACTTCGGCCTGATCGTCGATGGCGCGGTCATCATCATCGAAAACTGCCTGGCGAGGCTCGCGCACCGGCAGGAGCATGAGGGGCGGCTCCTCACCCTTCGCGAGCGGCTTGAGGAGACCATGCGGGCCTCCCAGGAGATGATTAAGCCCACCGTGTTCGGGCAGGCAATCATCCTGCTCGCGTTCGCGCCGCTGCTCATGTTCACCGGCGTTGAGGGCAAGACCTTCTCGCCGATGGCGATCACGATCATGCTCGCGCTTGTCGCCGCGTTCATCCTCGCGCTGACCTTCGTGCCCGCGATGGTCGCGCTGCTGATCCGGGGCCGCGTCGCCGAGAAGGAAGTGTGGCTGATCGCCAAGACCAAGGCACGCTATCTACCGCTCCTCGACAAGGCAATTGCGCGCCCGTGGCCGTTCATCCTTGGCGGCCTGGCATTCTTTCTGGCGGCGATCCCCGCGTTCGGGCTTCTGGGAAGCGAGTTCATCCCCCAGCTCGACGAGAAGAACATCGCGCTCGCGTCCACACGCGTGCCATCCGTCAGCCTGGAACAGTCGTTGGTGATGCAGCGCGAGGTTGAAGCGGCCGTCACCAAGCTGCCCGAGGTCGAATTGATGTTCTCGAAAACCGGCACGGCCGAGGTCGCGACCGACCCCATGCCGCAGAATATGTCGGACGGGTATGTAATTCTTAAGCCGCAGGATCAGTGGCCGGCAGGCGTCCATACCAAAGCGGACGTGATCGAGCGGATTGAGAAAGCGTCTCGGGGTCAGCTCGGTCAGCTCTACGAGATGAGCCAGCCGATCCAGCTCCGCTTCAACGAGCTGATCGCCGGCGTGCGCGGAGACGTCGCGATCAAGCTCTACGGCGACGATCTCGACAAGATGGCGCAGACCGCTGGCGAGATGGTCCGCATTCTACAGTCGATCCCCGGAGCGGGCAGCGTCAAGGCCGACCAGGTTGGCGGTGCGCCCACGCTCGACGTCAAGCTCGATCGCGCCGCCATCGCGCGCTACGGCCTGACGGTTAGGGAAGTCGCCGATACCGTCTCCGCGGCGTTGGGCGGTCGCGAATCCGGGTTGCTCTACGAGGGCGACCGGCGGTTCGACATCACCGTGCGGGTGCCCGAGGCTACACGAATCAACCTCGATGAAATTCAGGCGCTACCGGTGTTGCTGCCCAGCGAAGCCGGCCAAGCGCGCCAGCAGGTGCCGCTTGCCCAGGTGGCGCAGATACGCGTCACCGAGGGGCTGAATGAGATCAGGCGCGAGAACGGCAAACGTCGCCTCGCCATCCAGGTCAACCTCTTAGGTCGCGATGCCGGGTCGTTCGTCACAGAGGCACAAGCCAAGATCGCGCGGGTGAAGCTGCCTGCCGGTTATTATCTTGAATGGGGCGGACAGTTCCAGAGCCTCCAGGATGCGAGCCGCAGGCTCGCGGTCGTGGTGCCCTTGTGCTTCCTTGCCATCTTCGGGTTGCTTTACATGGCGTTGGGCGGGTTCGCGCGCGCCGGGGCGGTATTCTTGGCCGTGCCCTTAGGGCTGGCGGGCGGTGTGTTCACGCTCGCGCTGACCGGCATCGCCTTTTCGGTGTCGGCCGCGGTCGGGTTCATCTGCCTTGCCGGCGTTGCCGTGCTGAACGGACTGGTCGTGATGACCGCGATCCGGGAGCGTATCGAGAACGGCGCGCCGATCGCCGAGGCGATCCGCAACGGCATGGCGGACAAGATGCGCGCGGTTGTCATGACCGGGTTCGTGCCGGCGATCGGCTTCGTGCCGATGGCACTCGCGCACGGCACCGGCGCCGAGGTGCAAAAGCCTTTGGCGACGACGGTGATCGGCGGCCTAATCGCCGCCACCATCCTGACGCTGCTCGTCCTTCCCGCCATTGCGCGGGTGGTGCTCGGCTGGGGCGAGCGGGCGAGCAAGCGCGGTGATCCCGCACGGCATGATCCCGAACCGCACGACGGCGGGGGAGCGCACCAGCTCCCTGGACCGGGCACGATATGAAAATGGAGCCAAGCATGAACCAGCAAGCCAGACTGCTCCGCATCTACACCGACGAGGCCGCCTATGTCGGAGATCGCAAGGTCTATGAGGTTGTCGCCTCTCGGGCGCGAGACGCCGGGCTTGCCGGAGTGACGGTCCTGGAGGCGCTCATTGGATTCGGCCGATCGGCGCACGTCCACCGTCGCCATGTGCTCGAAAGCGACCGCGCCGTGGTCGTCGAGATCGTCGACGAAGACCCTAGGCTGCGTTCGTTTGCGACCCAGCTCGCCGACGTTCCGGAAATCGGACTGATTACCTTGGAGGCGGTCGAGATCATTACCCCGACGGCCGACGCTGACCACAACGGAGGGGCGAAACGATGATGAGGCAAGTCGATCTCTTCCCTTCGGAGGCGCATCCAGCATCGTTGCGCCGCTTCGTCATGCTGGTCGCGCTAACCGCGCTTGCCATGATCCCAGCCATTATTCTGAGGATCGAGGGGTGGCGGCCAAACCCTCTGCTCGACGCCATGCTGTTCGGCGCTGCCATCCTGGCAGCCGGCTTCTACCTGTCATGGGGAGCGGAAGCCGCGGAGTCGCGCATCTCCGCGGGCCTGATCGTCGCCATCGTGGCGCTGATCACCGTGCTCCCGGAATATGCCGTGGACTTCTACTACGCCTACTCGGCTGGGGCTAATCCAGGGTCCAATTACGTCCACTATGCGGCAGCAAATATGACCGGTGCGAACCGGCTGCTGGTCGGCATCGCCTGGCCGCTTCTGGTGCTGCTTCATTGGCGCAAGACAGGCGAACGCGCAATTTCGCTTTCTAGCGCCAACCGGGTCGAGATCCTCTTCCTCCTCGTGCCCAGCCTTTATGCGTTCAGCGTCCTCTTGAAGGACGCAATCAGCATCGTCGATACGGTCCTGCTCATTGCTTTGTTCGGCCTGTATATGTGGCGAGCGAGCGACAAGGGTGAAGGCGCGGGCAGCGACGACGACGATGATGACGAGCCCGGTCCTGCGGCTGCGCTCACCCTGCTCTCTCCGACGCGCCAATGGCTTGTCATGGGCGGACTGACCTTGGTGGCAGCCGCGGTAATCCTCGCGTCGGCGGAGCCGTTCGCCGAAGCGATGGTCGACTCCGGCCGTCAGCTCGGGTTCGACGAGTTCCTGCTGATCCAATGGCTCGCGCCGCTCGCCAGCGAAGCCCCCGCGGTCACAGTCGCCATTCTCTTCGTGTTGGCGAGGCGGTCCGAACAGGGCTTAGCGACGATGATTTCCGACAAGATCAACCAGTGGACCTTGCTGGTCGGCATGTTGCCCCTCGCCGTCAGTCTAGGTGCGGGCCAGCTTTCGAGTTTACCACTCGACGCGCGCCAGCATGAGGAGTTCTTCCTGACCGCGGCGCAGTCGCTGTTCGGCATCGCCCTCCTACTTCGCCTCGGGCTGAGCTTGCTTGGGGCGGCAGCGCTTGCCGGGCTATTCATCGTTCAGGTCGTGCTCGCTGTAGCCTGGCAGGGTGATGAGGCACGCACTGTCGCCAGCTTGACCGCACTCGGCTGGTTTTACATCGTGCTCGCCGGCGGGCTCTTTGCTTTGAACGCCAAGTATCTGGCGGGACTCGTGGGTGCCATTCGACCTCAAAGGCATCGGGGAGAAAATGCATGATGTTTCGGCAATGACGATGGAACCGTTGGCAGGATGAAACAGCGGCACCCCGTCGTCCTCGATCGCGATTACGTGCCGCGCTGGGCCGCCCCGAGCTGACCGGTCTATACGATCATGCGATAGCGTTGCTGACGCGCGAGCGCCGATGGCGAACCGCGCTGCTGCAATTGGCGGCCCCCAGCCCGAGCGAAACGATTCTAGATGTAGGATGCGGGACGGGCAGCTTCGCAATCATGGTGAAGCGGCAATGCCCGGCCGCGCGCGTTATCGGGGTGGACCCCGACCCGTCCGTGTTGAAGATCGCCCACGCGAAGGCAGCCAAAACGCGCGCCGCGATCGAATGGACCGAGGCGATGGGTGACGAGCTGGCGAGGACCGGGATCGAGCCGGTCGATAAGGTCGTGTCGAGATTGATATTCCATCAATGCCCGCTTGTCATAAAACGGGCGATCCTTGACGCGATATTTGACGTTCTGCGGCCAAGCGGCGCGCGTTTCGTTGCCGACTATGGCGAGCAGCGCAGCCGGACGATGCGGGCTCTGTTTCGGCAGATTCAGCGCCTCGACGGGTTCGCGAACACCCAGCCGAACGCTGATGGCGTGCTACCCCGCATGTTCGCCGCGGCGGGGTTCGATCGCGTGATCGAGCGCCAGTCGATATCAACGCCGACCGGCTCCATTTCTATCTACTCGGCACACAAGCCTTAGCTCGGTATCAGCCGAAAAGGCGGGGGCGGACGGTTGCCTCCATCAAGGGCGCCTGTCGCGAGAACTCTCTGTCATCACGGCCCTCCGTCCGTAGCTGCCGGGCGTTCAGCGCCATTCCGGCGAAACGCTTCTGCCGTCGATCCTCTTGCGGGTAAGTATGGCCCGAGCAGCAGTAGCCCGACCCCGAGCGAAATCCACACGTCGGCGAGGTTGAAAACGAAGGGGTGCCAGCTCCCGAAGTGCAGCCCGAGGAAGTCGGTTACAGACCAGCGTGCGGCGCGGTCGATCAGATTGCCCACGGCGCCGGCCGCGGCGACCGCTAAGGCCGTGCGCTGCCAGCCCTGCGAGCGGTAGGCCCACGCGACAAGGCCGAGGGTCAGGATTGCCGTGAGCCCGATCAGGAGGGCGCGCCCGACGTCGCCATCAGAGGCGAGCAGGCTGAACGACACGCCCTCGTTAAAGGTCAGGCGCAGCGAGACGAAGGGCAGGAAATCGCCCGCCGGCCCATAGGGTTCGAGCGCAGCCCGCGCCCATGCCTTGGTCGCCAGGTCTAGCGCGGCCCCCGTGGCGATCAGCAGCGTGGCCGTGCCCGCTTTCATGTCCGCTGCGTACCCGCGAGGTCCTGGCGCCCGTCGCGGATGCGCGACATGCCGGCCAGTGTGCGCGAGCGAAGCGGGGGCAAATGCGAGCCTCGCCTAGTGAGCCGTCGCCGGGCCGGAACCCGAGCGAGATCGGTTGCGCCGATTCCAGGCAAACCCCACTGCGATGGCGACCGCCATCAGGAGTTGCGCCAGCACCGATTGCCAGGTGGGGAATAACCCTAGCATCGACAGCCGCGGCACGTCCGCGAGCGGTGCGATGTTGATAAGGCCGGCCTCCTGGAGAGCGGCGACGCCCTTGCCCGCAAGCACGACGGTCAGAACGGCCATGAGCCAGGAGCTATAGCGGAAGAACTGCGCGATCGGCAGCTTGCGGCTGTAGCGGAGCATTGCCCAGGCGATCACACCAAGCAGTCCAATGGCCGATCCGGCGCCGGCGAGCAGCATCCCGTTGTCACCTTGCGCGGAGAGAGCGGCGTAGAACAGGATCGTCTCGAAAACCTCGCGATAGACGACCACGAAGGCGAGTCCGAACAGGAACCAGCCCGACCCGCCCGAGAGCGCCCGCGACATCTTCTCGCGAATATAGCGCTGCCACTGATCGGCTTGCGCCTTACCGTGCATCCAAATCCCGACCGAGAGCAGCACGAACGCGGCGAACAGCGAGCCGAACCCTTCGGTCAGCTCCCGGCTCGCGCCGCTGATCCCGATTGCATAGGTGGCGACCGCCCAGGTGATTCCGCCCGCGATGATCGCGCTGACCCAGCCGCCATGAACGTAGCGCAGCGCCTCGCCGCGGTCGGCTTTACGCAGGAATGCGATCATGGCGACGACGATGAGCAGGGCTTCGAGCCCTTCACGCAGCAGGATCGTGAACGCGCCCAGGAACGTGGACGCCTCGGTGGCGGCATCGGGCGCGAGCGCCGCTTCTGCATCATCGAAAAAGCCGCCCAGCACCGTGACCTTCTCCGCGAGATCATCGGGCGATGCGCCCCGGTCGATCGCGGCGCGGAACTCCCCCATGGCGCCCTCGATTCGGCCCATCAGCGTCGCGTCGCGCGCGGTGAGCGTTGGTTCGATCGGCTCGAACCCATCGAGATAGGCTGACAGCGCCAGCTCTTTTGCCATCCGCGCATCGCCACGCCGGGCAGCGGCCACGCTTTCGGCGAGTTTGGCGCGGGCGACCGCGAGCGAGCCGGGAGCCTGTTGCATCACCTGTTCAGGGTGGCGACGCAGGAACGCGAGCACGGCGTCAGCCTTGGCGTCGCCGATCGCCGCGCCGAGCGCGGCCGGGGTGAGTGCGACCAGGGTTTTCAGGTCCGGGATGCGACGGCGAAGGGTCGGATCGGATTTCCACAGCCGCTCGCCTTCGCGCGCCTGCGCGTCCGTGAAGGCGAAGCTCCCGGCTCGGAATGCTACCGCCCAGCGCTGATCGTTCGGCAGATCGGCGAAGCTCTGCATCGCCGTCCCGTCGATGCCCTGCGTCACCACCTGATAGAGCGCGAAGACGCTGCGCTGGCGCGCACGTTCGGCATCGGTAAAGGCGATCGGGGGTGTCGCGAGCTTGGCGGCGTCGGGGCCACGGCCGTTGCCCGTCATGCCGTGACAGGACGCGCAGGATTGTTGGAACAGGGCATGGCCGGAGACGAGGTTCGGAGCCTTATCGGGCGCGAGCGGCACCGGGTAGGCGCGCAGCAGATCGGCCGCGAGCCCGTGCGCCAGTGTGGCCACCTGTTCAGTCGATCCCTTTTCCGCGATTACCGCTTGGAGGTTGGCGGCCCGCTGAATGAGGGCTTGGCGCTCCGGCTTCGCCGGCAGGCCTTGAAGCCGTGTCGAGACCGACGCGGCAAACTCATTCATTTCGGCGTATTCCGACGCGCTCTTGATCCGACCGTTCGCGACCGCGCCTCCATAATCGACGGCCATATAGTCGAGCAGCCGCCATGCGGTTTGCACGTCGCCGGGTTCGGCGAATGCCGCAGCAGGGATCAGCAGCGCAGCGAGCGCGGCGAGCAGCCGCAGCGAGAGCATTGCCCGGATCAAGGTGAGCAGACGCACTACCGCTCTCCCAGTTCGCGCCGAGCGCCAGTGACGATTTCATAAGCGGAGTGGAGGAACAGGAGGGCGATGAGGCCGGCGACGGCGAGGTCCGGCCAGGCGCTTCCTGTCCACGCCACCAGACCGGCCGCGGCGATCACCGCGACATTGGCGAGCGCGTCGTTGCGGCTGAACAGCCAGATCGCGCGAACATTGGCGTCCCCTTCCCGGAAACGCGCAAGCACCAAGGCGGACACGACATTGATCGCGAGCGCGACAACGCCGATTGTGCCCATCAGTTCGGCATCCGGCGCGGTTGCGTTCAGGGCGCGCCAAATCGCGAAACCGATTACGCCCACGCCAAGCGCACCGAGAAACAACCCCTGCGTCAGCGCGACCTTTGCCCTCGCCCGTGCGGACCAGGCAAGCGCGAGAAGACCGATAAGGCTGATCGACCCGTCCCCGAGAAAATCGAGGGAATCCGCTTTCAGCGCTTGGCTATCGGCGATGAACCCGCCGAACAGCTCGGCGACTCCGAAGCCGAGGTTGAGCACCACGACGGTCAGCAGCGCACGGCGATAGGCCGGATCGGTTTGCGCGCGCGCGGGCTCCCCGTGGCACCCGCAGCTTTCGGTAGAAGCATTCATGCGGCCTTCCTTACCACCTCCAGTCGCTGTAGAAGCAAGCGAAATGTGCGACACGTTCGCATTAGCAAGGATGGCATGATGAAGCCGGTGATGATTGGGCAGCTCGCCAGCGAGACGTCGACAAAAGTGACGACGATCCGGTTTTATGAGTCGATCGGGTTGCTGCGCTCCGCCCCGCGCACGGCGTCGGGCCGTAGAACCTATGATGCCAGCGACATCGAGCGTTTGCACTTCATCCGCAACGGTCGCCGGCTCGGCTTTTCGGTCGACGAAATACGATCGTTGATGGGGCTGGCGCAGAACCCGGACCAGGATTGTGGTGCCGCCTCAGCTATCGCTGCTCAGCACCTCAAGGATGTTGAGGAGAGGCTGGCGCAACTCGCGGTGTTGCGGGATGAGTTGGCAATGCTCAGCCAGAGCTGCACCAAGGCGCGCATGGCCGATTGTCGGATCATGAAGGCGATCGGCAAAGGCCACCCTCAAGCCGATCAGTAATAGTCGGCTAGCCTGAGGTCGCGCACATCACCCGAGGCCATCGTCAGCTTTACGAGGGTGCCAGCAGGCCGGGAGCGCACTTGCCAGAGCTCCCCACGCGTATAGTTCGCATCGATCGAATGGCCGTTCACCGCCACGATCCGGTCGCCGACCGCCCAGCCAGCCTTTTCCGCGGGACTGTTCGCCGCCACATGAACGACGGTGAGCGCCGTTGGTGAGGCTGCGAGGCCAAGGCCGCTACGGTCCTTCAGCATCGGCAGGCGACGACGAGGACCGAGTGGCCGGAGCCACACGAATCCGGCGGTCACGTCGAACACCACGTCGAATTGAGCGATCAGCGGTAGGCCGACATTGCCAACCGTGCTGGTGGAGAGCCAAGCTCTCATCCCGAGTGTGGGGACGTTCGAGACGCCAAGCCCTTCAATGTTGATGTTCTGGGTTGTGAAAGCATCGTTGACTCGCACGCCATCGACGCCGCCGATCGCCGCGGTCGAGACGAGCTTCCCGTTCAACAGCCCTTGATCGCGGGCATAGGCCGACGAGAGCATCAGCGCGGCCGAGCTGCCAAGATCGATCATCAAGGGCACGGGAGACAGGCCCTCGACGGAGGCCCGGATGAACAGCTCCTGCTTGGCACCGCGTCCGAGCGCGACAGCGCGCCAGTCGGGGCCGGCGAGAAACGTGCCTGACTTGACGACCGCCATACGCCTGTTCGCGAAATCGAGCGCGATGCAGCTGCCCGTGAACATATCGGCACCGAGGAGAACGTCGATCGGTCGTCCGAAGGCCGCCGACACTGAACTCAGATCACCAACAACGGCAAAGGGTAAGCGACGGGTTTCGCGGGCGAGCTGTACGTCGATGTCGCGGACCAGCAGCACCGGGGCCTTGGCGCTCAGCCCGCTAATCATGCGCCGCTCACCATTGTTCAAGCCGAGCTTCGCCGCGAGCGCCGTGCTCATGATCGACGCGCCGCTGCCACTGTCGAGCACCGCCCGCGCCGGCACTCCGCGCACTTGTGCCGAAACAAGGAGGGTATCACCCGTGCCGACTTCCAGCGGCTCCCATTCGAGGTGAGCCGCGCCGAAGTTCCACGAGGCCGCAGACCGGGAAGTCTGTCGCGCGAGCGTTGGAGAACCGAGCACCAAGCCGGTTCCACAGGCCACCAGCCGCGCCACTAATGAGCGTCGAGACATACCGATTGCTTCAACACGGGCCGTCAAAAAGCCACCTCCAGCCCCCCGTCCGCAGGAGAGCAAATTGCGGTTACATGCTCTAGCAACTGGAGGAGCAAGGGTTTTTGAAGCGCCCGAAATGCTATCCTGTTCAAATGCCCTCTCGAAAATGAGCAGTTGAGGCAGGTCAGGAACCGGTCGAATAAGACCGAAGTAGGCAATTTCGCTTGCGCGACCTTGGCGAGCAGGACCCCAGTTCACGAAGAAACGTGAAGCTATCGCCTCACCCGCAGCAGCCCGCCACAGTCCCGTTTGCTTTCGCTTCCTGGATCGGAGGGCATGGGACATCGCCAAATGAGCAGAACACGCAGCAGTCGCCAGCCAGGGGCCGCAGCACCACCGCGCAATGCCGGCAATCATAGAAGAATTGGCAGGCGTTGGTGGGCATCCTTTCGGTGGCCACCCCGCCGCATTTGGGACAGGTCAGGGTTGAGGTGAGCTGCATCAGGAAAGCGCGTTCATCAGCGGCGCTTCTAGGAGGTCCCAGGCGAACGCGATAAGCGTCAGAACCGTTCCAATCGCGAGCAGGATAGGTGTCGCGCGCGAGGGCAGCGGCATTGTGCAGGACCGGTCCCCAGCACAGGACCTCCGCCGCTGCGCGTAGGCCCACCACCCAGCAGCCAAGCCGATGAGGGAGGTCGCCGTTAGCGGCCACCGTAGTGGTATCAGCGCGGCGAAGTTGCTGGACAGGCCCGCCCCCAGGCCGAGCGCCGCGAGTGCGAGGGGCAGGACGCAGCATGACGCCGCAGCTAGAACAGCGGCTAAGCTCGCAAGCGCGCCGAGGGCGGATAGCCCCGTGTCGGCGCGACGTCGTGACGTTGGTGCGCCTAGGGGTTCACGCGGGATGGTCTCTTGGTTCATCTATCGCCTCTAGCGGGTTAGCCCGTTATGCATCCTGTAGTGACTACAGGAGCAAGCAATATATGCGCGTTGAGGAAAGCATCACGATCGGCGAGCTGTCTCGCCGGACTGGCGTGAATATCGAGACGATCCGGTACTTCGAGCGCGTTGGTGTTCTCGCAACGCCACCCCGCACAAGCGGCGGGCGGCGGGTATATGGGACCGGTCACGTCCGCGCACTTGGGTTCGTCCGTCGCGCGCGCGAACTCGGCTTCTCCCCGGCCGAGGTGCGCGCGATCCTGTCTCTTGGCGGTTCTGCGCAGGCGTCATGCAGTGAGGTCCGCGAGATCGCGGCTCACCATCTAGAGCGTGTGCGCGCTAAGATGGAGGATCTGGCGCAACTAGAAAGCCTGCTGGCTGCGACCATCGACCGTTGCGAAGGCGACGGGGCGGCGAGGTGCGCCGTGATCGACTTGCTGAACCAACATTCGACTGCGTAGATGTCGCATCGCACCCCGTACTCGCGCAAACGGTCGATAACGGAGCCGATCACCATCACCACGGCACGCGGCCCTAGCCACCTATGTGGACGTTGCGCATCACGAAGCCGCTTTTCGGAAGCGCTGGCAGCCTGGCGAAATCGATGCTCAGGTCTTGGTCCGGTACGTCATAGCGCATCGCGTTGACGAGGAGGTGTGCCGCCACCTTCATGATCGCGAGGACGATCCATTCGCCGGGACAGCGATGGCCGAGATAGTGATCGCCGCCGCCCTGCGGAATGAAGTTGAAGGAGTCTTCGTCCCAAGCCCTGAAACGCTCAGGGCGAAACTCCTGGGGGTCGGCCCAGGTCGCTGCGTCGTGATTGCTCCCATAAAGGTCTAGCACCACTTGACGCCCTTCCGGAAAGGCCATCCCCTCCCACTCGAAATCTTGGCTCGCGCGCGCCACCACAGCGGGAAAGAAGGGATAGAATCGGCGGACCTCTTGGACGAAGAGCTCGGCATAGTCCGGCTGCTGAACCAAGGCCGCCCTGATCCCTGAACAGGTTTGCAGCGCGTGGGCGACGAAGGTGATGTACACTGCGATCGCGACGGTCGGGCGAAGGACATTTACCAGTTCGACCGCTGCGACGTGCGGCGAAAGAAGATCGTCGTGCCGGTCGCGATGCCAGGCTATCGCGTAAGCCGCGGTCCCCGAGCCCGAGCCGATGCTCCCGGCCCGAATGCCTTCAATGATCCGCTTCGCCCATGCGTCGACGCGACGACGGGCCAGCCGTGACCAAAGATGCCTTGGGCTCGCCGAGCCGGCGGCGTCGAACAGCGCCCGCAGCTCGCCCGCGCGGTTGCCGGCTTCATCGTCCGGAAGAGGAACTCCCGCCCAAGCGCATACCGCTCGCGTCAGCGGCTCATGCAACTCGTCATAGAAGACGATCTCTCCTTTGCGCGTCCAGCCCGGCACCGCCCTGCGCCACTCGGCCTCGAACAATTGCGCCAGCGCCCTCACGCGCTCTGGTGTCATCAGGCCCATGAACATCTGCTTGCGGTGCCGATGGGTCTCGCCGTCCAGACCCTGAACGCCGCCTTGGCCCAGCAGTGTCTTCTGAATAGCGACCGGCATGGCACCTTCGCGCTCGAAGCGGGTCGTATCGTAGAAGATTTCGGCGGCCTTGGCCCCCTTAAGGCAGTTGGTCTTTTTCAGCAGGAAACGGGATTCAAAAGCGTTTGCGCCTAGGCGCTGGCACTGCCTGGAGATGAACCGATAGGGATCGGCGAGGAGAGAAAGGGTTTCGTCCGGGCCTTTCGTGTGTGGTGTCTTAGGCATGACCGGTCCGGTGATTGTTGGGTCTCCTTTGATTAACTCGGAGGAATATCACGGGTTGCAGGCTCACGACAGGTGACGAACGAGGACGATCAGGGCGGAGCAGGCGCGGCCGAGGCGTTCGAGGCCATGCGCGGCGAGCTGGCGCTGCGCCGTGGAGGGCTTGGCGGCCGAGCGCGGCGATCGACATACCCGACCATACCGAGACGCTTGGCGTGCTCCAGCAGAACGTGAACACGGCAGGCGAGAACGTCGCGCGCATCGGCCAATTCCTGAAAGCGGCCCCGGCGCTGGCGATGACGCCGGAGCAGATGGCGCAGCGCATCGCCGCGGCGGGCAGCGCCGCCCGGCGCGAGGATCAGGCGGCGCTCGCCAAGGCGGGCGAGGACAAGGCCCGCATCATGGCCGATCTTCGCGCCATCGCCGGGTCCGCATGGACACGCGCCGACCAGAAGAATCGGCAGCTATGGTTTGCCCTGGGTGGGGTGGCGGCCGGCATCCTCGCATGGGCGATCGTGCCGGGCCTGGTCGCGCGCGAGATCGCACCGGCGAGCTGGCAATGGCCCGAGCGCATGGCGGCGCGGACGCTCGACTTGCCCCGCTGGGAAGCCGGGCAGCGTATGATCCAGAGCGCCAGTCCCACCGCGTTCCGCGCCATCGTCGGGGCCGACAGGATCGTGACGGCCAACCGCGCGGCGATCGAGGGGTGCGGCAAAGCCGCAGCGCGAAACGCGTGAAACGGTGCGACGCACGATCACGCTCAAGTGGAGTAAAAGTTAGCCGCGCAAGTTATTCAGCCAAGCGTTCGATGATCGGACAATCAGGCCGATCATCGCCATGACAGGCTTGGGCGAGCCCGGTAAGCGAGCGGCGCATGGCGTCCAAGACGCGGACCTTGCGGCCCAGTTCGGCAGCGCGGGCTTCCGCCAGCGTCTTCACTTCCGCGCTCGACCGATCGCGATCCGACCACAGCCCCAGCAGCGTGCGGATTTCCTCGATCGGGAACCCCAGGTCGCGCGCGTTGGCGATAAATCGCAGCCGATGAACGTCAGCGTCGGCGTAGTCCCGGTAGTTCCCGCGCCGTGGCGGCGCGGGCACCAAACCAATCTTTTCATAGTGGCGGATCATGCGTTGGGAGACGCCGCTGGCGTCCGACGCCGCTCCGATGTTCACAGCTTTACCGCGTTGAGCCGCAGTGCGTTCAGGACCACGGTGAAGGACGAGAGCGCCATCGCTGCACCGGCCAGCATCGGCGACAGCAGGATACCGGCAACCGGGTAAAGCACGCCGGCCGCAACCGGCACGCCGATTCCGTTGAACAAGAACGAGAAGAACAGGTTTTGGCGGATATTTCGCATCGTCGCGCGAGCGAGCTTGCGGGCGCGCACGATCGCCGAGAGATCGCCGCGCGTGAGCGTCATGCCGGCGCTTTCGATCGCCACGTCTGTTCCCGTTCCCATCGCCAAGCCGACATCCGCGGCGGCGAGCGCCGGGGCGTCGTTGATCCCATCGCCCGCCATTGCGACCCTTGCGCCGCTCGCTTTCAGCTCGCCGATGATACGCGCCTTGTCTTCCGGCAGCAGATCGGCGCGCACGTCATCAAGACCGCCCACGGCGCGCGCGACAGCATCGGCCGTCCCACGATTGTCGCCGGTGAGCATGACGACCCGCAGGCCCTCCTTGCGAAGCGCGGCAATAGCGTCGCGCGCCGATGCGCGCACCGGATCGGCGACTGCGAGCAGACCGGCGAGCGCCCCGTCGATCGCGACGAGGATGATGCCCGCGCCTTCGCCACGGTGACGATCGGCCGCGGCGTCGACCGGCTTGAGATCAGCGCCGATCCGGCTCATTTGCACCGCATTGCCAATCACGACCGAGCGGCCGCCCACCGTGGCGCTGACACCCAGCCCGGTTTGCGAGGCAAAGTCCGCGACTGTGCCGAGCTGCAATCCTCGTTCTTTGGCGGCAACGACGATTGCGTGCGCGAGCGGATGTTCGGATTGGCCTTCGACGGCCGCGGCAAGCGCGAGCATGTCGTTCTCTCCGACCGCGCTGACCGTCTCGACCGCGATCAGCTTGGGCTTGCCTTCCGTGAGCGTACCCGTCTTGTCGATGACAAGGGTATCGACCTTTTCCAGCCCCTGTAAGGCTTCCGCGTTCTTCACCAGCACGCCGGCCTGAGCGCCGCGTCCGGTGCCGACCATGATCGACATGGGCGTGGCGAGCCCGAGCGCGCACGGGCAGGCGATCACCAGCACTGCGATGGCGTTAAGCAGGGCATGGCCCATGCGCGGCTCAGGGCCGACCAGCGACCAAGTGATGAAGGTCGCAATCGAGATCAGCACGACGAGCGGCACGAACCATCCTGAAACCCGATCGGCGACCGCCTGTATCGGGGCGCGGCTTCGCTGCGCTTCCGCGACCATGCGGACGATACGCGCGAGCATCGTGTCCGAACCAACCGCGCGGGCTTCCATCACCAGGCTGCCCGTCCCGTTGACGGTGCCCCCGGTAACGATCGCCTCGACTTCCTTGAGGACCGGCGCGGGTTCGCCGGTGAGCATGGCTTCGTCGACCGACGAACGACCCTCGACCACGACGCCATCGACCGGGATGGCTTCACCGGGGCGGACCCGCAGCCGGTCACCGGTTGCCACGTCGGCAAGCCCGACTTCTTCTTCAGAACCGTCAGGCTGCAAGCGTCGCGCCGTCTTGGGGGCGAGATCCATGAGAGCGCGGATCGCGCGCCCTGTCGCCGCCCTAGCGCGCAGTTCGAGCACTTGCCCGAGCAGCACCAGTGTCACCACGACGCCGGCCGCCTCGTAATAGACGGGAACCATGCTCCCATGCGTGCGGAAGGTCGCTGGGAAGATGCCCGGCGCGAGCGTCGCGACCACGCTATAGAGGAAGGCGGCACCTACGCCGATCGCGATCAGTGTGAACATATTGAGATGGCGGGTACGAAGCGATGTCCACCCCCGCTCGAAAAACGGCCAGCCCGCCCACAGCACGATCGGCGCGGTGAGTGCGAGCTGGACCCAAGGCGAGGCCGCAGGGCTAACCACATGCAGGCCTAACATTTCCGCGAACATCGAGACGACGAGCAGCGGGATCGTGAGCGCGCCCGCCACCCACAGTCGGCGCGTGAAGTCGACCAGCTCAGGGTTGGGAGTATCGTCGAGCGACGGTTCTTCGGGTTCGAGCGCCATGCCGCAGATTGGGCAAGTTCCCGGCCCTTCCTGGCGAATTTGCGGGTGCATCGGGCACGTCCACATCGCCCCCGGCGTCGCCATCGGCTCCGGTTTCGGCTTATCGCTCAGATAGGCGTCAGGATTGGCGACAAACTTGCTCCGGCATCCTGCGCTACAGAAATGATAGGCATGACCAGCGTGCTCGGCATGGTGTGTCGTTTTTGCGGGATCGACCGTCATGCCGCACACCGCGTCGATCACTGCTGCTGCGGCATCGTTGTCCTTACTGCCCGAGCAGCAGCCGCCCGCTTCGGTGTGATGATGTTCGTGCTCGATCTTTGCGGGAGCGGCCGAGCCGCCCCCGCAACAGGATGAGGGCGTGGAGACCGATTCAGGCGCAGGCTTCGAACAGCCGCAACCCCCGGCTTGGGAATGGGAATGAGGGTCGTTCATGGCAAGACTCCTTCGACCCGAGAGCATGTAGGGTATGACACCGTGTTAGGGTCAAGGCCCTGTCGGCACCGCTGGCGTGTATGTTGAATCTACGCGCGGGAGCGGCGTTGCCCTCATATTGCGGGGGCCAGCTCTACACCCTCGACGCCATAAGGGCCGCAGCTTAGGTCTATTACTAGCTCGCCAAACGCGGGCCGGGGGCAATCGGGGACATATGGCAGCGCAGATCGACAGTCTTTCTACTGGCACCGACCATGACGGCCTGGTGCGCCGCTTAATTGCCCGCTGGCGTGACGATCAGGGCGCGACCTATCGGAGCTGGTTTCTTTGGGACGAGCGGTTGAAGAACTTCCGATCAATCCGGCGCGGCATCACCCAGGTTGTCGGCGAGATCGAGCGCGGCACGTTCGGCGTCGCCTACCGCGGATCGTCGCTCGAAACCGTCGTCCATTCCGTCGCCGAGCAGCGGCAAATCTTCAAGGGCGCGGACCATGCGTTCCTCTGGAAGCCGAAGCTCCGCATCCCCGACATTTACGAGAGCCCCGACAATCAGCGCGCGTTCGGCCGCTTGCTCGACGCCTGTTCCTGTTGCGACACGGCCGAGGAGATCATCAGCCATATCCACGCGATCGACCGTTTGAAGATCAAGGGGCTGGGTCCGGCGGTCGCCAACCTCCTCTACTTCCTTCACCCGACGCTGGTGCCGCCCTTCAACACCGCAATCGTTAAGGGCTACAACGCGCTGACGGGGGCGAATGTGAAGCTCGGGAGCTGGGAGCATTTTCTGGCGATGCGGACCGGCATCCTCGATCTCAACGACCGCTTCCGCGAGCTGCTATCGAATGATTTAGGCGCGATCGGCGGTCTGTTGTTCGACATCGGCTCCGATCGCTATCCGGCTCCGCCCCTCGACGTGAGCGGCGCGACGCTGGCGAGCTGGGGGCAGCGGCTTGAGGCGGCGCGCGAGGAAGCGCGCACGCTCAGCAAGGCCGCTCAGCGCGAGGGCGAGAACGAGCGCACCCATACCGAAATCCAGGCATGGCTTCGCGATCTAGGGTTGGCGCTCGGCTATGACGTATGGATCGCCGCGAACGACCGCAGCCGCGCCTTCGACGGATCACCCTTGGGCGCAGGATGCCTTGAGCGCCTGCCCGACACGATCGCGACGTCGAAGGGCGCTGACTCGATCCGGCTGATCGACGTGCTGTGGCTTGAGAAGGCCGGCGATCATGTCGCCGCGGCGTTCGAGGTGGAGCATTCGACCTCGATCTATTCGGGCATCGTCAGGATGCTCGACCTGGCCTTGAGCGGTGGCGACCTTCACGCGACCGCGGGGCTGTTCCTTGTCGCGCCCGACGCGCGCGAGACGGACGTTCGCGCGCAGTTGCAGCGGCCCGCGTTCAGCCGCGTAGCCGACCTCGACATATCCTACCTGCCCTATGGCGAGCTGGAGAAGAACCGGGAGGCCATCGCGCGGTTCGGATCGGGACTGAAAGCGATCAAGGCCGTTTCCAGCAAGCTCGCCTAGCCCGCTCCGCGCAAGGGATGATCCGGAGAGCCGCGTATCCTCTAGCATGTAGAGGAGTGCTGCCGTGACGATGCCATCCCCGGCCCCCTGGCTCGACGCCGTGCTGATCGGGTGGTTCGTGCTGACCGCCCTTTCGGTCGCTTACGTCGCGTGGGATGCCTTCACCCGCAACCCCGAGCTGCGCGTGATGAAATGGGGGTGGCTGTTGGTCACGCTCTATGGTGGCCCGATCATGGCCGCGGCCTATGTCCTGTCCTGCCAGGAGCCGGCGAACGAGCGGCACGAGGATTTCGTTCGACCGCTCTGGAAGCAGGCGTTCGGCTCGGCCATCCATTGCATGGCGGGCGATGCAACCGGCGTCATCGCCGCAGCCGCGATCACCACGGCGCTCGGCCTGCCGATGTGGCAGGACGTGATCGCGGAATATGTGTTCGGCTTCGCGTTCGGACTGCTGATTTTCCAGGCGCTTTTCATGCGCGACATGGCGGGCGGTTCCTATTGGGGGGCGCTTCGCATGTCGTTCATCCCCGAATGGCTGTCGATGAATGCCGTCATGGCCGGCATGATCCCGACGATGGTGGTGTTGATGAGCCGCGACATGGCCGCGATGCACGCCAGCTCGCTCCGCTTTTGGGGCGTCATGTCGCTGGCGACACTCGTCGGGTTCGCAGTCGCCTATCCGATCAACCTTTGGCTGGTTGGCGTGCGCTTGAAGCACGGCATGGGCACGGTGCGCGCGCTGGGGCATGGCGGACACGAAGTCGGCGCGGACCGGCAATCGGCCACGCCGATGCCGGACATGGGACACGACGCAATGGCAGGGATGAGCGGCATGGCGGCCGGCGCGCGCGTGACCGGACCTCAGATCGCCGCGATGACAGTGTTGACGCTCATCATGCTTGGCGCGGGCATCATCGTTGCGACGCTGTTCGGTCGGTGGGCCATGTAACTTGCCGCGAACGACGGAGATCGCGGCAAGGGGTGATCGCGCGGCGCGCGTATCTAGGAACAGGCGGGGGCTCATACGGAGATAATGCGATGCACCAGATCGACCCCGGCATGAAGGCGTGCATGGACGCCTGCCACGAATGCCATGTGACCTGTCTTCACATGGCGATGAACCATTGCCTCGAAATGGGCGGCCAGCACGCCGCGCCCGAGCATATGAAGATCATGGCCGACTGCGCGCAAATTTGCGCGGTTGCGATCGACTTCATGGCGCGCAAGTCCGCCCACCATCAGCATATCTGCCGCGAGTGTGCCGAGATCTGCCGGGCTTGCGCAGCGAGCTGCGAGGCCCTGGGCGGCATGGAGGATTGCGTGGCAGCGTGCCGGAAGTGCGCCGATTCCTGCGATCGGATGGCGGCATAGCGGGGCTTGCGCGGGCGGTCGCCCGCCCGCGCAGCTATCTGCATATCAACGGCCCATGCTCGCGATCACAGCGAACAGCTCGGCCGTGAACTTGGTCAGGAGCTCGGTCGCTGCGCTCCCGAAAATCACCAAACATACGCCTAGCGCGATCAGCTTAGGCACGAAGCTCAGCGTCTGTTCGCTAATCGACGTCGCCGCCTGGATGATGCTGATTATCAGCCCGACGATCATCATCGGCACGAGCAGCACCACGCAGATCAGGCCGGCCACGGCCAGCATCCTCCCCGTCTCGTCGAGCAGGATCGACTGATCCATCAGGCGCGGCCCCGTGAACGGCCGGGGACCGCGAGGGCTCCCCGGCCGCGCATCACATCGCCGATGCAGGCGGCGCGAGCGTCCCGAGCCAGGCGATCAGCCCGAGAACCGCGATGACACAGGCGGTTTCGATCGCCAGACTTGTCCGCAGCGCGCCGAGGGCGCCCTTGTGATCGTCCGCTGCGATCGACCGCTCGAATGCCGGCGTGAGCCGGAAGCGGTTGAGCGAGGCGAGCCCTAGCATGGCGACGAACAGCGCCAGCTTTGCGATCAGGAGCTGACCATAGAGCGTCGCAGGAAGCGTGGCGAGGTTGCCGATCCCGACCAGCATCCAGCCGTTGACCAGGCCGGTGACGAGGATCGTGCCGACCACAACCGTCCCGATCGCGCCGAACCCGTGCAGCGCGCGGTGCGTCAGCCCCAGATGCGCCGCGTCTACGCGCGCCGCGGGTCGGGAGACGAGCAGGAGCAGCCCCAGTAGTGCGCCAACCCAAGCGCCCGAGGCGATCAGATGGAGAATGTCGACGATGAGGTGGACCCAGCCCATCACGGCTTCGTCCATCGCGCCGTGTCCGGTCCACGCCAGCGTTGCGAGTGCCACGGCCGAGCAGAGCGCGACGATGCTCAGCCAGATGCCGCGCCCGCCCGCGACCAGCGCTGCCAGCGCCGCGAGGGCCACCATGACCATGCGCAGCTTCCATGCTGCTCCGATCGCAGAGCCGGTGAGCAGCGCGCCGACTGCTTCACGGTCGATCGGCCAGGCCGGCGTTCCGGCCATTGAGGAGGCCATCAGCACGACCCAGGCGCCTGAAAACAACAGGCTCAGGCCAGCGCTGGCGATGAACCAGGGACGCAGCGCGAGCGCGTCGCCGCGCTCGCGCGCCCGCAGCCCATAAAGGCTGAATGCGGCAAGGCCGAACAGCGCAGCCAGCGTCACGTAGAGCGCGAAGCGGACGCCGATAAGCGACCAGTCCCCCATCGCCTCACTTCACCGCGAAGACGTAGGTTCCTGCGACCTTGTGGGTGTCGGTCGAGACGACATTCCACGCGACGCTATACCGACCCGATGGGAGCGGCGATTTCGGGGTGATGACGAGGGTCCGGCCATCGGACGAGAGCGCGGAGGCGCTGGCCATCTTCATGGCTGCCATGCCGGGCATCGCTGCCATCGTGAGATCGGCCTTGGAGAAGGCTGGCATCAGCTTCTCGCTGAAATGAAGTTCGATACGAGCGGGCTTCGCGACCGTCGCATTGGCGGCCGGCGATGCCGACACCAGCTTAGGATGGGCGTTCGCCGTTCCGGCGAACATGACGAGAGCGGCAGCAGCAGTCAGAACGGATAGGCGGCGCATAGGGGGCCTTTCGACAGGAGGGTTCCTGTCCTTCATTACGCGCCCCGATCGACCACCCCTCACGGATGGATTTGAGGGATGGGCGCGTCGCTTGCGTAATCCATGCTAGAGGGGTGGAGTGAACGACATGGACCTCGACGCAGTATTGATGAGGCTGGCGCAAGCACCCGTGCCCGCGAGCCTTGATGGCATGGAAGATCGCGTGCTGGCGCGGGTCGCCGCACGTCCAGCGGCGCGCGCCGGCTTAGGCGTTGGGGCAATGACGATCGCTGCGGCGCTCGTCATGGGCATCTTCGGTGCCGGTGTGCCCGCGAAGGAAGCCAGCGCGGCTTCGCTATCGCCCTTGGGGCCGGTGTCGCCGCTCGCGCCCTCCACGCTGCTCGTCGGCGTGCAATGAGCGGCCGCATCCGCCTTCTGCTTGGCATTGTCGCGTGCTTCATCGCCGCGATCATCGGTGTGTTCGTGGGGCGGGCGCTACTTCCGCCACGTGCCCAGCCCGGCTCGGAGCTGCACGACGTGCTGCATCATAAGCTGGCGCTGGACGCCAACCAGGAAGCGCGACTTGAAGTGCTGGAGCAGCGTTTCGCCGTGCAGCGGCGCGCATTCGAGCTGGAATTGCGGGCGAACAATGCCCGGCTCGCTGAAGCGATCGAGGCCGAGCATGGCAACGGGCCGCGCGTCGCCGCAGCGGTCGACCAGAGCCACGCCGTCATGGGCGAGCTCCAGAAAGCGACGCTGGCGCACATCTTCGCCATGCGCCAGCTCTTGCGGCCCAATCAGACCGGCCAGTTCGATCAGGCCGTGGTGAAGGCGCTCACCGACGACGCACGTTGAGGTTCGGCGCGTGAGCCTCGACTGGACCACGCTTACGGACGGCGAGCTGGCGACCCTCAGCATCGCCGGGCGCGAAGCCGCCTTCGCCGAGATCATGCGCCGCCATCGGCAGTCAATCTTCCGCATGGTGCGCGCGTGCGTCGGCGAGGCCGACGAGGCGCTGGACCTTCTGCAGGAGACCTTCGTCGCGGCGCATCAGGCCCTGCCCCGCTACGACGGCGATCGATCGATGCGCGCGTGGCTATCGACGATCGCGATCAACAAGTGCCGCGATTGGGGGCGCAAGCGCACCGTGCGGCGCTTTCTGGCGTTCGCCGCACCGATCGGCGCGGAAGCCGAAGCCATTGCAGACGACCAGGTGGCGATCGACGACGCGACGGGCGACCGACAGGAACTCGACCGCGTGACGCGCGCCATTGCGGGCTTGCCGACCGCATTGAAGGAATCCTTGGTGCTGCGCACGATCGAGGGGTTGAGCCAGGCTGAAACCGCGGCAGTGTTGTCGATCAGCGAAAAGGCGGTAGAAACCCGCCTCTATCGCGCGCGATCGAAGTTGCTGGAGCGATTGGGCGGGCGCTGAGGGATAGCGCCCTGAGCTGCGTATCAAGGCTAGAGGGACACTCCCGTTCGAGAGCCTTGAGGACCGTATGAGCCGCACTATCGATCGCCGCCAGATGCTTCGCGGCGCCGCCCTTGCTGGCGGTGGCATGGCGCTGACCGCCTATATGCCCGCGTGGGCGCAGCCTGTCTCGGGCGGGATCGTCAAACCGCTGCCGACCGTCTCGGGCACTGACATCGCGCTGACGATCGACAGTTTCAGACTTCCCGTCGACGGCAAGTCGACGCCCGCAATCGGCGTCAACGGCACGGTGCCGGCCCCTCTCATTCGCTTGAAGGAGGGGCAAAAGGTCCGCCTCTCCGTCACCAACAATCTCGACGAGGACAGTTCGATCCACTGGCATGGGCTGCTCGTGCCGTTCGCGATGGACGGCGTGCCCGGCATCAGCTTCCCCGGCATCAAGGCGCGCTCGACCTTCATCTACGAGTTCCCGATCATCCAGTCGGGCACCTACTGGTATCACAGCCATTCCGGCGAGCAGGAGCAGGGCGGACTTTACGGGCCGATCGTGATCGACCCGGCCGGTGCCGATCCGATCGCGTTCGACCGCGAGCATGTGATCGTGCTGTCCGACCACAGCCAGATGACCGGCGAGCAGATTTTCCGGAAGCTGAAGCAGATGGGCGGCGCCTATTTCAACTATCAGCGGCCGACCCTCGCGGGCTTGCTCGCGGGTCGGGAAATGCCGCTCAAGGACCGGATCGAGTGGGGAAAGATGCGAATGGACCCCGCCGACATCGCCGACGTCACCGGCTCGACCTATACCTTCCTGGTCAACGGCTACGGGCCGTATGACAACTGGACGGGGCTGTTCAAGCCGGGCGAGCGGGTCCGCTTGCGGATCATCAACGCCGCGGCGCAGACCAACTTCAACGTCCGCATCCCCGACCTGCCGATGACCGTCGTGCAGGCCGATGGGCAGAATGTCCGTCCGGTGAAGATCGACGAGTTCCAGATCGGCGTTGCCGAGACGTTCGACGTGATCGTGACGCCCGAGGACCGGGCCTACAGCTTCGTCTCCGAGGCTATCGATCGCTCCGGCATGGGCCGGGCGACGCTCGCCCCGCGTGAGGGGATGGTCGCCCCGGTCCCGCCGCTTCGTCCGCGCACGCTGCTGACCATGACCGATATGGGCATGGACATGGGGAGCATGGGCGGGATGCAGGGCATGTCCGGCATGAAGGACGAGAGCCCGGTCGCCACGCGCGGGCCGGACCCCACCTTGATGCAGAACGCCTCGCGCAATCTTTGGAAGCTGACGGGCTGGAAGGGGCCGACCGATCACGGGACGGTCGCGGCAGGCGCAGCGATGGCGGGCATGTCCGGCATGTCGGGCATGGACCACAGCCAGATGGGCGGCGCTGTAATGCCCGGGATGGACCATAGCCAAATGGCAGCGGGCGGTGCTGGCATGGCCGGCATGGACCATAGTGCCATGTCGGGCGGATCGGGCCAGGCTGGCGGCATGGCCGGGATGGACCACGGGTCGGGTGGCGGCATGAACATGAACATGCGCGACCCGAAGAATGCGCCGGGCGTGAAGATGGGGCCGGGCGTGCAGACCATCTCCCCGATGCCGAAGGACCGTAGCGGTGAACCGCCCCAGGGTCTGGGGGGCCTGGATCACCGCGTCCTCACCTATCGCGACCTCGTTTCGCTCGCGCCCAACCCCGACGTGCGCGCGCCGTCGCGTCAGTTCGAGATCCATCTGACCGGTAACATGGAGCGCTACATGTGGGGCTTCGACGGGCAGAAGCTGAGCGATCCCGCCGACCCCATCCCGTTCCGCAAAGGCGAGCGGGCGCGGGTGACGTTGGTCAACGATACGATGATGCCGCACCCCATCCATCTCCACGGCCATTTCTTCGAGCTGGTGACGGGGCACGGCAATCATGCGCCGCGCAAGCACACCGTCAACGTGCCGCCTGGAGGCAAGATGACCTTTGATCTGACCGCCGATGCACCCGGCGATTGGGCGTTCCACTGTCACAATCTCTACCACATGACCGCAGGCATGATGCGCGTCGTCACCGTTCGCCCGTTCGCGGGAGAGGCGGCATGAACCGGCTGACCGCGGCGCTCGCCGCCACCACCATGCTCGGCATCGCCGGTCCTGTCGCCGCTCAGTCGATGCAGGGCATGGATCATTCGGCAATGCCGGGCATGACCATGCCGATGCCTGCGAAAAAGAAGCCGGTGGTGAAGCCCACGGCCAAAGGCAAGCCGGCCAAGACTAGGTCAGCTCCTGCGAGGCGACCATCAGCTTCGACGACGAAACGCCGCGCCGCGCCAACGGCCGGCATGAATGGTATGGATCACGGGACCATGCCGGGCATGGATCACTCGTCTATGCCCGGCATGGACCATGCGGCTCCGCAGGGCTCACAGCAGGGCATGGAAGCCATGCCGGGGATGCAGATGCCCGGAAACGGCCAAACGGTCCCTCAGGGCTCCCAGCAGCCGATGCAGGGCATGGACCATTCGGCGATGCCGGGGATGACCATGCCAGCCGACCAGCACAGCGGCCACGACATGCAGGGCATGTCGGGAATGGCCGGAATGCCAGGCATGGCGGCCGATGGGGTGCAGCAGACTGGCACCGCGCTTCCCGCAGGAAACGCCCCCGCCCCGCCCCTGCCGACCGACCATGCGGCCGACAGCGTTTACGGCGCGGACGCGATGGCGATGGGTCGCCATCACCTTCAGCAGCATCACGGCGGTCAAAACTTCAGCCAGGTGCTATTGAACCTCGCTGAGTATCAATTCCGCAACGGTCGTGACGGCTATCGCTGGGATGGCGAGGCGTGGTTCGGGGGTGACATCAACCGCCTCTTCATCAAGTCTGAGGGCGAGGGAGCCTTCCGCGAGGGCATCGAGAGCGCCGAGGTGCAGGCGCTCTATAGCCGGACCATTGGCCCTTATTTCAATCTACAAGCGGGTGTCCGCCAGGATTTGGGGCCGTCCCCGAAACGCACCTATGCGACCGTCGGGCTGGAGGGGCTGGCACCGGGCTTCTTCGAGCTAGAGGGCGCGGTATTCCTGTCCAACAAGGGCGACCTGCTAGGGCGGCTTGAGGGCTATTACGACCAGCGCATCACCCAGCGGCTGATCCTGCAACCGCGCGCCGAGCTCAATTTCGCTGCGCAGGACGTGCCGGAAAACCGGATCGGATCGGGCCTATCCAACGCCGAGCTTGGATTGCGGCTGCGTTATGAGATCCGGCGCGAGTTCGCCCCCTATGTCGGCGTGTCATGGGATCGCCGCTTCGGCGACACCGCCCGCTACGCGCGCGCCGATGGGGATCGCGCAACGTCCAAGAGCATCGTCGCCGGCGTTCGTGTCTGGTTCTGATCGATGGAGGAACAGATGGCTCAAGACGGCAGGCGCTCGATAAGGCAGCACTTCCCGAGCCTGCCGTTCGTAGGCGCCCTGGCGATCGTCCTGGCGCTGGGCGCAGCCGCGTTTATCTACCTTGGCGTGTATAACATCGCGGCCGACGAACCGCACACGCCGGCGGTCTATTCAATGCTCGAACGCCTGCGCGATCGGTCGATTGAGGCACGCGCGCGCGGCATAACACCCCCGGCAGATCTGGCATCGGCGCAGCGCGTGTCAGTCGGCGCGGGCCTTTACGGAGAAATGTGTTCCGGTTGCCATCTCGGCCCCGGCGTCGAGAAATCCGAGATGAGCCAGGGCCTCTATCCACAGGCGCCGGAACTCGCGCGCGCTCAAGATCTCACCCCCGCCCAGCAATTCTGGATCATCAAGCACGGGGTGAAGCTCAGCGCCATGCCGGCATGGGGCAAGACGCATCCCGACCCCCTAATTTGGAATATGGTCGCGTTCGTCCGCAAGCTCCCCGGCATGACGCCCGAACAGTATAAGGCACTGGTCGCGAGCGCCCCGGCCGATCACGACGAGATGATGAAGGACATGCCGGGTATGAAGTGACCCCGGCGACGAGGTTGAGGGAGGAGTGGTTCTGAAAAGCGCGAAACTGAGGCTGCATCTACTCGCGAGCCGCACGCACAAATGGCTCGCGATCATCATCGGCGCGCAGCTCCTGCTATGGTTCGCAAGCGGCGCCCTGATGAGCTTCCTGCCGATCGATCGGGTGCATGGCGATCACCTCGTTGACCGCAAAGCCGCGGCGCCCCTTCCCCGCGGCAGCACGTTCGCCCCACCATCGGCGATCGTAGGCGCAGCAGATGCGCCCATCGAGGCCATCACCTATCGCATGTGGCTTGGCCGCCCGGTCGCCGAGGTCGCGACAGCCAAGGGAACGCGCCTGTTCGACGCCGCGACGGGCCAAGCGCTGCCAGCACCAACGGCTCGTGAGGCCGAGGAGATCGCGCGTTTGGCATGGCGTGGCGGTGCTCGACCAGCGGCGAAGGTAGAGCGGATCGAGCGCGCCAGCCCCGAATATCGCGGCACGCTCCCCGCCTGGCGCGTCGCGTTCGCCGACCTCGATTCCACCCGCGTCTTTGTCGCGGCCGACACCGGTCGGATCTCGGCTGTCCGAACCGGCACTTGGCGGCTCTACGACTTCTTCTGGGGCCTTCACATCATGGATTGGACGAATCACGAGAACTTCAACACGCCCTGGCTGCTCGCCTTCGCGATCGGTGGGCTTGCGCTTTGGTTAGGGGGGGCAGTGCTTCTCTACATGCGATGGCCCAAAACGCGGCGTCGCAACATCGTGATCGAGGCATAATATACGCGGCTCAGGAGCGTAGCCCTCGGAAATAAAGTCCTGTTTCCTGACAATTTCTCGCGCGTTCTAGCACCCCGGGTGAGGGATAGCCGCCTCGCACGCGTAGAAGTCTTAGAACCCAGGGAGATCAATAATGCGCTTCGCACCAACATTCGCAGCTTTGGCGCTGCTCGCCACGCCCGCCCTCGCGCAGCAGAGCGGCGGAATGCAGGGCATGAACCACGGTCAGATGGCCGGCATGAACCACGACGACATGGCGGGCATGATGGCCGGCAATCCCTACGGCCAGGCCGAGATGGACATGCATCAGAAGATGATGGCGGCCAAGCAGGGCGACGCGGCCGAAATGTGGACGCGCAAGATGATCGAGCATCACCGAGGCGCCATCGCCATGTCGCGCGTTGCGGTGCGTGACGCGCGCGACGCCGAGACCAAGCGCATGGCGCAGATGACGATCACGAAACAGGAAAAGGATATTGCCGAGCTGCAGGCGTGGCTCAGCAAGCACGGCAAGCGCCCGCAATAAGGGAGCGCTGCCCCGCCCTGTCGATCCCCCTACCCCCCGGCAGGGCGGGGATTTCCTTTTAGGAGCTGATGATGAAGAATGGTGTTCGTGGCGCCGTCGCCGCCTTGCTAATGACCATCCCAGCGGTCGCATCGGCCGCGGCCGACATCGCCATGCACCGCGATCCGGGTTGCGGCTGTTGCGAGAAATGGGCGGCGCAGGTGCGTCAGCAGTTCGGCCGCAAGGTCCAGATCATCGACGATGATCGCCGTGAGGTGCTGCAGCGTAAGATCGGCCTGCCCGCTGACCTCGCGTCCTGCCATACCGCGATCATCGACGGCATGGCGTTTGAGGGACATGTCCCGATCGCGGACATGAAGCGCGCGCTGGCCCAGCATCCTAAAGGCGTGCGCGGCTTGGCCGTGGCCGGAATGCCGATGGGCTCACCGGGCATGGAGGTGCCCGGCATGAGAACCCAGCCCTATGACGTCATTGCGTTCGGTGCCGCTGGCCGGCGTGTCTTTGCTAGCCACGGCGCCTAAACGACAGGTTGTCTTGTGAGCGGCAAATCTTCCCCGGCGCTTCATGCCGGCACTACGGCACCCGGCAAACCACCCGTATTGACCTCGGCGTTGACAATTGGGATAGTATCCGGGTGTTGAAAGCTCGTCTTTCTCTCTTGCTTCTTGTTGGAGCGTTGCTTGGCCTTTTGGGCCAAGGAATTGCGTATGCGGCCGGCCCATCGCTCTCACCCAAGATGGCGATGAGCCATGTCACCCCATCCCGCATGGATTGCGCGGGTATGGCGACCCCGGATCCGTCATCGGAACACCCATGCAAAGGACTGACGCTGGCGTGTATCGCCCAAATGGGATGCGTTGTTCCCATGACGTTTGAGGAGCCGGCAAGAGTGCTGAAGCGCTCGATCGCATCTCAAATCGTTATCTGGCCTGCCAGCCGGGCACTTGCCGGCCTCAACGTCGCTCCCGAGCCCGAACCGCCTACCGTTTGATCGAGTCAAGCCGTGTCAGGCTGCAGCCGTTCGCCGGTTGCGGCTCTGCCGATTTTAAATCTCGATCAAATTGGAAAGTGACATGAAAACGTTCATCTTGGCGGTATTTGCCGCTAGCCTCGCCGCGTCGGCAGCGACGGCGGCCACATCTGAAAATAAAAGCAATGGTCATTGGGAGTGGCGTTCCAATTACCAGCCGGGCCCGCGGGCGCCGCTTCAAGCCCCACGTCGCGTATGGGTTACGGACGTTCCCCAGTCGAGCGCCTGCGTGTGCCCGATGATGGAACGCGGTCGCGACGCCTGCATGTCAATGAAGGGCGGCCAGTCAACTTAAGCTGGCGAGCCTGAACAGGTGCCGGGCTCCGATCAACCATTTGGAGCCCGGCCATCATTATGACATGAAGGGACTAGAGGGATGCGCGCATCCATGATGCTCGCGGTCGCCGCGCTCACGACGAGCGCCGCGCACGCGCAGACACTTACCTATGACCAAGCGCTGCGCGATGCGGTTGCCAACGCCCCGGGAGCGGTTGCCGGTCGCGCGGGGGTCAGCGCCGCCCAAGCCGATGCACGTGCGGCGGGAAGCCTTCCGGACCCCCGTGTGTCGATCGGAATCGAGAATTATCCTGTCTCTGGGCCACCCGCCTTCTCCCTATCCAGAGACGACATGACGATGGGGCGTGTCGGTTTCCAACAGGACCTACCCAACCTTGCCAAGCGTCATGCCGCGCAAGCGCAGGCACGCGCCGTGATCGCAACGGCAGAAGCATCGCAAGCGACCAAGCTCCGGGAGGTGCGATTGGGAGCGGGGCAGGCATGGATCGACCTTGCTTATGCCGAGCGTCGACTAGCTGCCCTCGACACCGTTCTGCTATTCCTTCGATCTCTCCCTTCCGCTGCGCGGGCCGCCGTGACGACCGGTTCGGTCCGCCCTGGTCAGACACTGACGACCGATCAGGAGATCGCGGCACTCGACGACCGCCGCGACGAGTTGATGGCCGCCGTTGCGCGCGCCCGCGCGATGCTGGCTCGCTGGACCGGCGTATCGGCGCCCGAGATTGCCGGCGATATGCCCGCGATCGATCTGGCTCCGGCGCGGCTGCGGGACGCGCTCAGCCTTCACTCCGACATGGTTCTCGCCGAGGCCGGTATTCAGCGCGCCCAGGCCGACGTGGATGCGGCGCGAGCGGAGAAGCGACCCGATTGGGGGGTAGAGGTAGCTTATCAACGCCGTGACCCCCGGTATGGCGACATGGTGTCGGCGGGAGTTTCGATGAGCCTGCCGCTGTTCGCTCGATCGCGTCAGAACCCGCGCATCGAAGCCCGCAAATCCGCACAGGCGCAGGCCGAGGCCGCGCGCGAAGAAACCCGGCGCACATTGGCAGCCGATCTGGAGGCCGCGCTGGCGGACCACCAAATGCATCACAGCCAATGGCAGCGCGCGCGCGACGTGCTCCTTCCGCTCGCTCGGAAGCGAGCCGATCTGGAGATAGCGAGCTACTCTGCCGGTCGCGCGAGTCTTGCGGATGCCATCGAAGCCAAGACCGCGCTCGCCGACGCCGAGCTGACCGTGCTCGACCGTGAGGCGCTCGTCGCCGCAGACTCTGTCCGCCTCACCATTACCTTCGGGAGCGCCGATCGATGAGCGACACTACCATTACCCGCGCCCGCCTTGTCACCGCGGTAAGCGCGCTGGTGCTGGTCGCAGGGGGCGTGGGCTTCGGGCTCGCGAAACTTGGCACGTCCTCGGCTGCCGATCAAACGGCATCCCCAGCCCCGCAGAAGAAGATCCTCTACTGGTATGATCCGATGATCCCGGGGGAGCGGCACGACGGCCCGGGTCTCTCGTCGATGGGGATGAAACTGATCCCCCGCTATGCCGACGAGGGCGCAGGCGGTAGCGCCGCACCGGGCGTAGCGATCGATCCGGCCAGCCTCCAGCGGCTCGGCGCGCGGATCGTCACGGTCGAACGCGGATCGTTGTCAAACTCGGCCTCGGCAACCGGCAGCATCGAGTTCAATGACCGCAACGTTGCGGTCGTGCAGGCACGCAGCGGCGGCTTCGTTCAGCGCGTCTATGCGCGCGCGCCAGGCGATGTCGTGCCGGCAGGCGCCCCGCTCGCCGATATCCTTGTGCCCGAATGGGCGGGCGCGCAGGCGGAGTATCTCGCCGTGCGCCGCACCGGGGATGCCGGGCTCACGCGGGCGGCACGAGAGCGCCTGTTGCTTCTCGGGATGCCCGCCGGATCGATTGCATCGGCGGAGTGGCGCGGCCGACCGCAAGGTGTGACGACGATCAGCACGCCCGTGGGGGGCGTCATCAAGACGCTCGGCGTCCGACAGGGGATGACGGTCGCGCAAGGACAGACACTGGCGGAGGTGAACGGCCTCGCCACCGTGTGGCTGAACGCGGCTGTCCCTGAGGCCCTCGCAGGAAACCTGCGGATCGGCACGCCCGTCATCGCCACGCTGGCGGCTTTCCCGGGCGAAAGCTTCAGGGGCCGCATCGCTGCGATCCTGCCCCAGGCCGAGGCAGCGAGCCGCACGCTCACAATCCGCGTCGAGCTCCCCAACCGTGCCGGCCGGTTGCGCCCCGGTATGTTCGCCAGCGTGGCGCTCGACCAGGGGAGCCGCGATGCACTCCTTGTTCCGAGTGAGGCCGTGATCCGGACCGGCCGGCGCACACTCGTCATGTTGGCAGGGCCGGGTGGACGCTTTCGACCCGCCGAGGTTCGCACTGGCGCAGAAGGCGGCGGCAAAACCGAGATAGTCGCCGGCCTGACCGAGGGTGAGAAGGTTGTCGCGTCGGGCCAGTTCCTGATCGACTCCGAAGCGAGCCTCGCTGGCCTCGATGCGCGTCCGATTGGTGTCGAAGCGTCACCCGCAACAAAGCCGGCCGTGAAACCCACCGCGTCGATCTACGAGACGGTCGGCAGCATCGAGGCGATCGATCGCAGTTCCGTCACCCTGTCCCATCAGCCCGTTCCGGCGATCGGCTGGCCGGCCATGACAATGACGTTCCGCGTCGCCGATCCCGCGTTGGTGCGTGGGTATCGCAAGGGTGAGCGGGTGCGGTTCGGCTTTGATCAACCCGCCGATGGTCCAACGCTGCGCCGCATGACGCGCGAGGCTGGGCGATGATTGCCGCGATCATCCGCTGGTCGGTCGCGAACCGCTTCCTCGTCGTCCTGGCGGCCATCGCGCTCGCCATGGCCGGGGTGTTCGCAATGCGTGCCACCCCCGTCGATGCGCTCCCCGACCTGTCCGACACGCAGGTCATCATCCGCACGAGCTGGCCGGGCCAAGCCCCGCAGATCGTCGAGAACCAGGTGACGTATCCGCTCACCACGACGATGCTGTCCGTGCCTGGCGCGAAAACCGTGCGCGGCTATTCGTTCTTCGGCGACAGCTACGTCTATGTCCTCTTCGAGGATGGGACCGACCTCTATTGGGCGCGCTCACGCGTGCTGGAGTATCTGAGCCAGGTGCAGGGACGGCTTCCCCAAGGCGCGCAGGCCGCGCTGGGTCCTGATGCGACGGGGGTCGGCTGGGTCTATGAATACACGCTGTTGGACCGCACCGGCCGCCGTGACCTGTCGCAGCTCCGATCCTTGCAGGACTGGTTCCTACGTTATGAACTGAAAACGCTGCCCGGCGTTGCGGAGGTGGCGAGCATCGGCGGAATGGTGAAGCAATATCAGGTGCTGCTCGACCCGACGCGGCTCGCCGCATTCGGTGTCACGCACACTCAGGCCGTCGATGCCATTCGCCGCGCCAATCAGGAGGCCGGCGGGTCCGTCCTCGAGCTGGGCGAAGCCGAATATATGGTGCGCGCGTCAGGTTACTTGCGCACCGTCGACGATTTCCGCGCGATCCCGCTCAAGGTCGCCGGTGCCGGCGTCCCCGTTACCTTGGGCGACGTCGCGTCGATCCAGATCGGCCCCGAGATGCGCCGCGGCATCGCCGAGCTGAACGGCGAAGGCGAGGTCGCGGGCGGAGTCGTCATCCTGCGTCAGGGCAAGAATGCACGGCAGACGATCGAAGCCGTCAAGGCCAAGCTCGCGGAACTGAAAGCGAGCCTTCCCCCCGGCGTCGAGATCGTCACCACCTATGACCGCTCGCAATTGATCGACCGCGCGGTGGAGAATTTGACGGGCAAGCTGATCGAGGAGTTCGTCGTCGTCGCGATCATCTGCGGGTTGTTTCTGTGGCATGTCCGGTCTGCGCTGGTCGCGATCGTCACCTTGCCTCTGGGGGTGCTCGCGGCCTTGCTCGTCATGCGTGTGCAGGGGGTGAACGCCAACATCATGTCTTTGGGCGGTATCGCCATCGCGATCGGCGCGATGGTCGATGCCGCGATCGTGATGATCGAGAACGCGCACAAGCGGATCGAGCGATGGGAACACGACCATCCGGGCGTGGCGCTGGCGGGCGAGGAACGCTGGCGCGTCATCACCGAGGCCGCGGCCGAGGTCGGGCCGGCGCTGTTCTTCAGCCTCGTCATCATCACGCTGTCGTTCGTGCCGGTGTTCACGCTCGAAGCGCAGGAGGGACGGCTGTTCGCCCCGCTCGCCTTCACCAAGAGCTATGCGATGGCGGCAGCGGCGATCCTGTCGGTAACGCTCGTGCCGGTCCTGATGGGATGGCTGATCCGGGGACGCATTCCGGCCGAGAACGACAACATTATCAACCGCGTGCTCACCCGTGCCTATCGCCCGGCGCTCGACCGCGTGTTGGCGCGGCCTTGGGCGGCGATCGGCATCGCCGCCCTGGTACTGGCGACGACGGCATGGCCGCTGACCCGATTGGGTGGCGAGTTCATCCCGACGATGGATGAGGGCGATCTGCTCTACATGCCGTCCGCGCTTCCCGGCCTTTCGGCCGCGAGCGCCTCGGCCCTGCTCCAGCGCACAGACCGGCTGATAAAAACCGTTCCCGAGGTCAAAACCGTGTTCGGCAAAGCCGGGCGCGCCGAGACCGCGACCGACCCGGCACCGCTCGAGATGTTCGAGACGACCATCCAATTCAAGCCGCGCGATCAATGGCGCGCGGGGATGACGCCGGCAAAGCTGGTGGAGGAGCTGGACCGCACAGTGCGCGTGCCCGGCCTCACGAACGTATGGGTGCCTCCGATCCGCAATCGGATCGATATGCTCGCGACCGGCATCAAGAGTCCCATCGGGGTGAAAGTGTCGGGGTCCAACCTCTCCGAGCTGGACCGCATCGCCGGCAGCATCGAACGTGTCGCCAGGACCGTGCCGGGCGTCAGCTCGGCATTGGCAGAACGGTTGACCGGAGGCCGCTATGTCGATGTCGATATCGATCGGGTGACCGCGGGGCGCTACGGTCTCAACATCGCCGATGTGCAGGAGATTGTGTCCGGCGCGATCGGCGGCGAGACGATCGGCCAGACGGTGGAGGGCCTTGCCCGCTACCCGATCAGCGTCCGCTACCCCCGCGAGCTGCGTGACAGTCTGGAGGGACTGCGAACTCTCCCAATCGTCACCGCATCGGGTCAGCAGATCACACTCGGCACCGTCGCATCCGTGTCGATCGCGGAAGGTCCACCGATGCTCAAGACGGAAAATGGTCGACTCTCGACATGGGTCTATGTCGACGTGCGCGGGCGCGACCTGGCCTCCACGGTCGCCGATCTGCGCCGTGCTGTTGGCAAAGATGTTCGGCTCAGCCCCGGCGTCTCGATCGCCTATTCCGGACAATTCGAGTATCTGCAGCGTGCCGAGGCTCGGTTGATGCTCGTCGTGCCGGCGACACTCGCGATCATCTTCCTTCTCCTCTACCTTACCTTCGGTCGCCTCGACGAGGCGGCGCTTATCATGGGCACACTGCCCTTCGCGCTGACCGGCGGCATCTGGACATTATGGCTGCTCGGCTATGCGCAATCGGTCGCCACAGGTGTCGGGTTCATCGCGCTCGCCGGCGTGTCGGCGGAGTTCGGCGTCGTCATGCTGATCTACCTGAAACACGCATTGGCCGAGCGCGGGCCGTCACCGTCGGGCGAGCAAGTATCGGAAGCGATCAGGGAGGGCGCGCTGTTGCGGGTACGTCCCAAGGCGATGACCGTCGCTGTCATCGTCGCCGGGCTGTTCCCCGTGCTGATCGGGCATGGCGCCGGATCGGAGGTGATGAGCCGGATCGCCGCGCCGATGATCGGTGGAATGCTGACCGCCCCTTTCCTCTCCATGTTCATCCTGCCAGCCGCCTACTTGCTCTTGCGGCGGCGAGCTTCAACCCGCCCCGAAAGGAAGATCTGATGAAAGCCACTTTCTCCATGCGCGCCGCATTCATGCTACTAGTCACGCCGATCGCAGCGAGCGCTCTTGCTCAAGGCAGCAGGCCGGCTGCATCGGCTGTAAAATCCGGCAGCGGATCGGGGACGATCACTGCCGTCGACGCGAAAGGTGGAACCGTAACCATCAAGCACGGCCCGATCCCGACGATCGGCTGGCCCGCAATGACGATGACCTTCCGGGCATCCCCCCCGACCCTGCTCAAGGGACTGCGGTCGGGGCAGCGGGTCGCATTCACCGCCAAGGCGAAGGGTATGACGGCAGAAGTTACGGCGATCAGCCCGCATTGACGACGCGTGCCGACCTTCGCGTCAGTGCGCCATCGCCAGCACGGGCGGCGCAGCGATCATCCACAGCGCCATCGCGACCATCATCAGGTTTTCGGTGAGCGAGATGAAGCCGAGCGGCACGTTGCTGTCCCCGCCCACGCACGCGCATTTCAGCTCACGCTTGTCGATGTAGACGGCCTTGAACACCGACACCGCGCCGATCGTACCGATAACGAGCGCGACGGGCACCGACAGCCAGGTCAACGCGCCGGCTGCCATCAGGACGCCCGCCGCTCCTTCCGCGTAGGGATAGACATAGGAATAGGGCACCCAGCGCTTCGCGAGCAGATCGTAGTTGAGGAACATGCTCGAGAAGCTCTCGACGTTCTGGAGCTTGAGCATCGCCAGAGCGCACATCGAGAACGCGATGAACCATTCACCCGCCCGCACCGTGAAGGGCGTGCCGAGTACCGCATAGCTGGCGGCGAGCGCCATCAGCGCCGTCATCGCGAACACGGCAATCACCGGGCGATAGGTGACGGCCTTGGGGTCGCGGACCATCTTGCCGAAGAAGCGGCGCAGATCGTCATAGCCGCCGACCCGCTCCCCGGCGATAAAGATCTGCGGGGTCGTCTTGACGCCGTGCTTCGCCTTGAAAGCGTCGGTTTCTTCCCGCGTCATCAGCCAATGGTCATCGACCGCATAGCCTTCCCGGCGCAGAAGATCCTTCGCCTTCAGCCCGAAAGGGCAGGTATGTTCCGGCATCACCATCCGGTAGATCGTCGCCTGTTTGGCGGGGGCGCTCGCCATGCCGCTTCTCCAATATCCTCGCCCCGCCTATATAGGGTCCGTACCATAGTACGGAGTCAAGGCATGACCGGCATGACGATCGCGGCGCTCGCGCGCGAGGGCGGCGTCGGCGTCGAAACGGTGCGCTACTATCAGCGTCGCGGTTTGCTGGACGAGCCAGACCGGCCGACCGGGGCTGGCGCCGGAGGCGGCATCCGGCGCTACGGCACCGATGACGCCCGCCGCCTTCGCTTCATCCGCTCGGCGCAGGCAGCCGGTTTCACGCTCGAGCAGATCGGTGAGCTTCTGGCGCTGGATGCGACCGACGATCGCGCCCGCGCGCGCCAGCTCGCGGGCGAGCGCATTGCCGAACTGGATGCGAAGATCGAGGAGCTTGAGCGGGTGCGCGCCTCGCTTCGCCGGCTCGCACATGAATGCGGGTCAGGAGCGGAGGGACCATGCCCGATCCTGACCGCCTTCGAGGGCTAGCGGCACTCGACGGTCAGGTGCGCGATTTCATGAACCGGTGCGAGGCGGGCGCGGATATCGTCGCCGGTCACGCCCTGCCCGCCTACGACGCTGACGATCGCGGCGTGGGCTTCCGGACCGACGCGCCAGACATGAAGATCGGTGATACGCGCGTCGCCTGGCGCCTCGACCAACTCGCGCACTTCCTCCTCTACATGATGATCGGTCGCATCGAGCAACACGGACGCCGTGTCGCGCATCAGCGTCCATGACCAGCGCGCGATGACGATCGCACCGACGATGCCCATCACCGGATCCATCCAGACCCAGCCGAGATAGCGGCCCGCCAGCAGCGCGGCGATGGCGAGAACCGAGGTGAGCGCGTCGGCCAGGACATGGACATAGGCGGAGCGCATGTTGTTGTCACCGCCATGCGCGCCGTGCGCATGCCCGTGCCCGTGATGGTGGTCATGCCCGTGATGATGGTCGTGCCCGTGATGGTGCCCGCCCGAGAGCAGGAAGGCGCAGGCGATGTTCACGCCCAGACCGACCACCGCGATGAGCGTCGCTTCCCCGAATGCGACCGTGATCGGCTGAAACAGGCGAAGGATGGACTCGACACCGATCCCGAGCGCGATCAGGCCCAGCACCATCGCCGACGCGAACCCGGCCAGGTCGCCGACCTTGCCCGTGCCGAAGCTATAGGCCCGGCTGGAGGCATGGCGCTTGGCATAGGCGTAAGCGGCCGCGGCGACCCCGAGCGCGCCCGCGTGTGTCGCCATGTGAAAGCCATCGGCGAGCAGCGCCATCGAGCCGGTCAGATAACCGGCGATGATCTCCACCACCATCATCCCGGCGGTAAGCGCCACGACCCACAGGGTCCGGCGGGCATTGTCGTCGTGCGCCGCGCCCAGGAATACATGGTCGTGCGTGAAGGCGTCGATTTCGGGCAAAGCCGCCATGAAAAGCGTCCTATTTGGCGTAGCGGCGGATCACCGCCAGCAGTTCTTCGGCACCTGCCGCCCGCTCGGCATCATCGAGGCCGGGCCGCGACACATGCGCTTCGAGGTGTTCGGCGATAATCTCGTCCATGAGGCCATTCACCGCCCCGCGCACGGCGGCAACCAGATGGAGCACGTCGGAACACGACGAGTCCGATTGAAGTGCTCGCTCGACCGCGCCGACTTGTCCGGCGATGCGACGAACGCGGGCGACCAGATCGACATTGGTTTGAGACAAATGTGACATAGGATACCCCCCTAGCCTATAGGCCAGTAAACAGCAAGTCGGTGTCAAAACCGTCCGTGGCTGTTGAAAATCTCGCGTTCGAATTGATGTTGCGCGATTAGGGCACTGAGCGCTCTTTCAGGCCCCATCCGGCGGGCGTGTGTTAAAAACCTATCGAACGATCCCGATTTGATGCGCCGGCCCGCCGGGGGGATGGCCGGGCCGGCGCCTGCAGCTGGCTTAGCGACGGGGGAGCTTTGCCAGGGCAGCCTTGTAAGCCGCGTAATGCGTGCCTTCGTCGACCGCGATCTGGCGGAACATCTGCGCTACCTTCTTGTCGCCGGCCGCTTCCGCCTCCTTGGCGAAATTCACGTACATCGTGACATTCTCGTAGTGCTCGCCCCTCATGGCATCTTCGAGGTTCACATTGTTGCTGCTGCCGAGCCGCAGCGCCTGCGCTTCGCGATCGAAGTGCTCGTTGGCCTCGACGTTGGCCGATGCGCGGAAGAGCTTGGCGAGTTCGGGCTTTCCCGCCGCCTGCGCCTGGTCGGCGTACCGCAGATACTTCAGGTTGGCATAAGCCTCCCCGTGCATCGCGGCTTCGAGGTTCGCCCGCGTGCTGGCGGCTAGCGGGCGGGTCGGCGCCGACGGCGCGGCGGTCACGCTGACGGCGAAAATGGTCGCGGCACCGGCGGCAGCGACGATCAGGGACTTCATCATGGTCGATACTCCATTGCCGCCGGAAGTGCGGCTGCCCCGCTATCGACCTCGGTCCTGACGACGACCTGACAGGTCCGCGGCAACCGCATTTTCGAGCCGTCGGAAAAACGCGCTGTGCCGTCAGGTTTCGGTCAGGCGGTGCTGCGATCTCCCGGTCATCGAGGCTATCCCGCCTCTGACAGGAGCTCGTTCGATGATCCGATTTGCCCCCTTGAAGGTCGCAGCCTTTCTCGCCGTCGTCGCAGCTGCGCCGATGGCGATGGCGTCGCCCGTCTGCACCAAGGCGCCCCAGGCCAAATGGATGACGCCGGCACAAATGAAAGGCCGCGTCGCCAAGATGGGCTATCGCGACATCAAGGTCTTTCAGGTGTCCGGCAGCTGCTACGAAATCTACGCCCACACCAAGGACGGCAAGCGCGCCGAGGTCTATTTCAACCCGGTGAACGGCGCGGTCGTTCAGAACAACGTCGACTGACGATGAGCCACGTCGCTCCAGCGGCTCCTTCCCGAGACCCTGCTCGCAACCGCGGCAGGGTCAAGGTCTGGGACCCGATCGTCCGCATCTTTCACTGGACCGTGGCAGGAGGTGTCATCGCCAACCTGACGTTCCTTCGGCATGAGGAGACGCCGCATATCTATGTCGGCTACGTTGTCGTCACGGCGCTGGCGATCCGGCTGATCTGGGGTGTTATCGGCCGCCGTCACGCGCGGTTCGCCAGCTTCGTGCCAGGCCCGTTCGTGTTGCTGCGCTATTTTCGCGCGATGGCTGCCCGGCGCGAGCCGCGCTACATCGGGCACAACCCGGCCGGAGGCGCAATGATCGTCGTCCTCCTTGTCCTGCTGGCGACGGTGGGGACCAGCGGATGGATGATGGGACTCGACCAATTCTGGGGTGTGAACTGGGTCGAGACGTTGCACGAAACCGCCGCCAATGTTCTGATCGGCGCGGTAGCCCTGCATGTCATCGGTGCGATCGTCGAGAGCGTGCGGCACCGGGAAAACCTGCCGCTGGCGATGGTCACTGGCTACAAACGTGCACCAACGGGGACCGACATCGACCATGCGCCTGCTGCTGATTGAAGACAACTCCCGGCTCGGCAGCCTGGTTCGGGACGGCCTGATCCCGCAGGGTTTCGCGGTCGATTGGGTCGAGACCGTCGAGGACGCCGAGCTGGCGATGACGGTGGCGACATATGACCTGCTACTGGTCGACCTTGGCTTACCCGATGGAGACGGCTTGGACATCGTCCGCCGTTCCCGCCGGGACAAGAATGCGACGCCGATCCTTGTCCTGACCGCGCGAGGTGGCCTCGACGACCGCGTCACCGGACTCGACGCGGGCGCCGACGACTATCTGGTGAAGCCGTTCCAGATTCCCGAGCTCGCGGCGCGGTGTCGTGCCCTGCTGCGACGACCCGGGGCGTCGCTCGGCACCCAGCTCGCCGCGGGCAACGTCGTGCTCGATTGTGCCTCACGGTCGGCCGAGGTGGGCGGCGTCGCGATCGACGCGACGCCGCGTGAAATCAACCTGCTCGAAGTTCTGCTCCGCCGCGCCGGACACGTCGTCGCCAAGCCGGCGCTCGAGAATACGCTATATGCGATGGACGCCGAGGTAACGCCCAATGCGTTGGAAGCGGCAGTATCGCGGCTGCGCAAGCGCCTGACCGCCGCCGGCGCGGACGTGCAGGTCCGCACCGTGCACGGCGTCGGCTATGCGCTGTTCGCGCCGAGCGTATCTGGTGAATAAGATGGACGCGGTTCGGCCAAGGCGACGCCCCCCTACGCTGTTCCGACAGATTGCGGCGCGTCTGGCGGCGTTCACGCTGCTGTTCGCAGCACTCGACGTCGGGATCGTCGTGTTCACCTACAGTCGCCAGCCCGAATCGCTCGCGCAGGAATTGCTGACGCTTGAAGCGACGAAGGCTCAGGCAGGCGGCGTGCTGTCGCCCGACCTGCTAACCGGACCGCCGGGGGCCGAATCCTGGTCCGCGCGCTATGTCGAACCGGGATCACCCGAACTCCGGCGGGTAGGGGAAACCGGGATCGACGGCGCGTCAACCCTGGTCGACTGGACGCGGCGCGAACAGACTCCTCGCGGCTATCGGATATCGGGCGTTCGCGCGATCGATCGCGGCGAGGAGCGGCGATGGCTGGCGATGCAGTTCGAGGGCGACGGCATCCGCCCCTATGTGCCGGTGATCGTGAACGAGATCATTCAGCACGTGATGCTGCCGCTGATCCCGTTGTCGCTGTTGCTGTTGCTGTTCAACGTCTTCGCCGTCCGCCGGGTGCTCCAACCGCTTCGCCATGCCGAGCGCGAAGTGGACGCGCTGGAACCCGACAACACCCTGCTTCGCCTTTCGGAGCCGAGTGAGCCGCGAGAGGTCAACACGCTCGTCAGTGCCGTCAATCGGGCGCTCGGTCGGCTCGATGCAGCGATGGCGACTCTGCGGGAGTTCACTGCCAACGCCGCACATGAGCTGCGCACACCGTTGTCGATCATGCAGCTATCGCTCGATCGGCTCCCCGCAGGCAAGCAACGGGACGAACTGCAGGCCGATGCGCGGCACCTGACCCGTCTCGTCGAACAGATGCTCGATCTCGCCCAAGCCGACGCGCTGGCCGTCGATGGCCACGTTGCCATCGATATCGCCGACATCGGCCGGGACGTCGTGGCCGCGATGGCGCCAAAGGTGTTCGCGGCGCAGCGTGATCTACGTTTCGAGAGCTTCGGCGACACCGCGGCGATCGGGCACCCGGAAGCGATCTTCCGCATCTATCGCAACCTGATCGACAATGCGCTGTCACACGCGCCCGGCGTCACGCCCATCGACGTAAGCGCGGGACCCGGTCCACAGCTGACGGTCCGTGACTACGGGCCGGGGATTGCAGAGGTCGATCTTCCGCACGTGTTTGACCGCTTCTGGCGCAAGGATCGCCGCAGCTCTACCGGAGCGGGCCTAGGCCTTGGCATCGTGCAACGGTTGACCGAAGCGCATGGTGGAACGGTCAGCGTCGAAAACGCGACAGGCGGGGGTGCTTCGTTTCGCGTCCGACTCGAAGTCTAGCCTTGAAATTACGGGAGCCATCGCTTTCGTCAGCTGTTCGTCAGGCCCGTGCCGCAACGCACCTGGCGTAGCTACATCGCTCCATCATCCCTGCACTGCTGTCCGGAGCCAAATACAATCCAATTCCCGCCCACTCGGCGGCTCACCGAGTTCGACATACTTTAGGATAGCCAATGACGACCGACGCCATCGATCACGCGCCAGGAGAACATCATCTCGTCCACCGTACAGGCTGGCTTCGCGCAGCGGTGCTCGGTGCCAACGACGGAATCATTTCTGTTTCAAGCCTGATCGTCGGTGTCGCAGCCGCGCCAGGCTCGACTGCGAGCACAGTCCTTGTTGCGGGGGTAGCAGCATTGGTCGGGGGTGCACTGGCGATGGCGGCGGGCGAATATGTTTCGGTCAGTTCGCAGGCGGATACCGAGAAAGCTGACCTTGCGCGAGAATCGGCCGAGTTGGAACGTTCGCCCGTGACCGAAACGCGGGAACTGGCCGCAATCTATGAAGGGCGTGGCGTCGAGCCGTCGCTAGCGATTCAGTTGGCCGAACAGATGATGGCACATGACGCTCTGGGAGCGCATCGCCGTGATGAGCTTGGCCTTGCTGACGACGGCGCATCGCAGCCGATGCAGGCCGCGGTATCCTCGGCCTTGGCATTTGCCGCCGGCGCGATCCTACCCGTGATCGCTGCATTAGCACCGCGTAGCGCTGTGCTTTATGCGGTGCCAGCAACGGCATTGGTGCTGCTTGGCGTGCTGGGTGCGCTTGGAGCGAAGGCGGGCGGCGCCCCGATCGGGCGCGCCATAATCCGGGTGGTTTTACTGGGTGTCCTTGCGATGGGGATGACGGCCCTTATTGGGGCTTTCACCGGGACGGTGGTTTAAAAGCTTTTCGTTGTGCGCGGCGATGCGACACTAGTCGGCACCGCTACGTCCCAAAAACGAGTAAGCAAACGCATCGCCACCCACGCCTATGGTCAGCCCCCCCCCCCTTTCGCAAAGCTGATCGTATCCGGCACCACGCTAATTTGTTGCCGAAGTTTCCCGAAGCCTCCATCGTAACTGTCTTTAGCCGTGAAGCGACCGGGCACTCACAGCGCACACCAACCGCCAGAAAAACGACCGGTTTTCTGGCGATTGCTGTTTTTGCCTCGTCCCCCCTGCCTTGTGGTCGGGATACCCGTTGCGGAAACCACCAGCACATTGCAGGGTGTCAGATATCTTTTCTGGCGGGGTGGCGATGCTCATCGGATATGTGAGGGTGTCCAAGGCTGACGGATCGCAGACGCTAGCACTGCAGCGCGATGCGCTGCTCGCCGCAGGCGTCGATGCCTTGCGCATTTATGAGGATCTCGCGTCGGGTCGTCATGATGCACGTCCCGGCCTGACTGCCTGTCTCAAGGCATTGCAGCCCGGCAATACACTGGTGCTCTGGAAACTGGATCGCCTCGGACGCGACCTGAGGCATTTGGTCATCACCGCCGAGGCGCTGCGTGAGCGCGGTATTGGGTTGAAGGTGCTGACCGGCGCCGGCGCGCAGATTGACACCACCACCGCCAACGGCCGCCTGGCCTTTGGCATCTTCGCCGCTTTTGCAGAGTTCGAGCGCGAGTTGATCGCCGAGCGCACACAGGCCGGCCTTGCCGCGGCACGCGCGCGGGGGCGCATGGGAGGGCGACCCCGCAAGATGGACAAGGCAACGCTGGCGATGGCGATGGCCGCCATGTCCGATCGCAACGCGATCGCAGCCGATGTCGCGCGCCGTCTCGGGATGACGACGACGACACTCTATATGTACGTGAACGGTGACGGCACGCCCAAGGCACCGGGCCAGGCACTGCTCGACGGTGTGCCATACCGCAAAGAACGGCTGCAAGCCGCGTGATAGATCACGCCGCGCCTCAGCGATCAGGCATATCGTCGAGCAGGCGAGGCGATCACGTCGTGTTCAATCGACCGGGCCGAGATTTCAGCCGGAGTCAGGGCCGCGGGGACGCACACCCCCCGACGCGGCTTGCCGTTCAGTCGGTTCGATCGCGCAAGGATCATCAGGTTCATCACCGCCGCGCCGATCAGGAACTCCTCTTCCGCTCCGCGGATACCGCGCAGGTGAAGCCGCCTCATGCCATGCTTACCCTTGGCGTCAGCGAAGAACCGTTCAACCCCGCGCCGCAACCGCATAGACCGCTTGTAGAGCCCGGTTTCCACTTCGGCTCTGGCAAGATCGCGGACGTCCTCATCGTCCAGCCGAACCAGGGTACGACGCCGCGCCGTCGTGCATTTCTTCCGAAGCACGCACGCCTCGCAGTCACGCGCATCGGCTGCATAACGGTGTACGCCGGTGGGCAGATGGAAGGCATGATGTCGGAGCGGCTTTCCGGTCGGACAGGTAAAGCTGTCAATGTCACGATCATAGCTGAAGGCCGTTCGCGGCAGCTTGCCCTTGGTCTGTTGCGTACGGTCGATTACCGGAATGTGCGGGATTGCGCCGTGATCCCTTACGAAGCCGAGGAAGTTGGCGCTGCCATAGGCTTTGTCGGCCGCAACCCGCTTGGGACGATAATCAAAGCGATCGGCCGATCGCTCGAGCATGACGCGCCCCGCATCAACTTCCTCCGCGAACCGAGCCGGTGTCGCCTTCACATCGAGAGCGACGCCACTCGGGGTGTCGACCAGCGCATTCAGGGCGTAGCCGAACCGGCCACGCACCGTTCGCGCCGACCAAGCCGCGGCAGGATCCGTTCGAGAGACGCCTTGGCAGCTTTTCGAGCGCGCCATTTCAAAGACGGCATCTCTTGTGTCGTGCACCCACTCCCTAACCGCGCGCGACGCGTTGGCGACATACGGCAGGTAGCCAGGAACGGTCTTGCGCTGCCAGCTCGCATCAGCCGCTATGAACGATGCATCGATCGCGGCGTCTTTTCCGCCAATCAGTCCTTCACTGATGCAGCGTCGGACCGTGCTTTCGAACAGGATCCGGAACACGTCGGCATCGCGGAAACGACCGTGCCGGTTCTTGCTGAACGTCGAGTGGTGCGGAACCTTGTCTCCCGGCGCGAGACGGCAGAACCAGCGATAGGCCAGATTGTAGCGCAGCTCCTCACACAGGCGCCGTTCGGACGTGATCGCGTAAATGCGGCCGACCAAGGCCATGCGGATGAGGAGTTCGGGATCGATCGATGGCCGTCCCCTTGCGCTGTAGTGACCGGCCAGTGCCTGTCTCAACTCGCCGATGTCGAGACATCGATCGACGCGACGCAGCAGGTGGTCTGTGGGCAACATGGCTTCTATGGTGCGGCGGGACGCCCCGTCCCGCTTACCGCGACAGGCTGGTCCCATCATAGCGACGCTCCTTTCGGCAGCCATGAAACGAAGGAGCAACCCAGCATGTCCGGCATTTTTCAACAGGCCCGGTCGGTTTTGATGCTGCAGACGCGACCACGGTTTTCTAGGGGTTTGCGTGTGTCAGAACCCCGGTTCAGAATGTCAGCTTCCAAGACCGGCAACTTGCCTCGGCTACGTTTGCCTTTGGGTCGAGAGCTGCCGTTGGACTAATTTGCCGGCGCCTCAGTCTGCCGATCAAACATAGACTTCGCCCGGTGCAGGGCCGTCACCCTCTTTACCTGCGCGATGCTGCACCCCGCGAGTTCGGCCGTTCGCGCGATGCTCATGCCCGCCTCGCGTAGACCGACGATGCGCTTATGAAGAGCCGTGTCCGGCTTCCGGCCATTGTACCGCCCTGCCCGCTTGGCGATCTCGATCCCCTCGCGCTGGCGCTCGCGCCGAGTCTCGTAGTCGTCGCGCGCGGTCTGGAGAGCGACGCGCAGCAGCATATCCTGCACCGCTTCGAGCACGATACGCGCCACACCCGCGCTGTCAGCGACGAGTTCGGATAGATCGATTATGCCAGGGATTGCCAGACGAGCGCCCTTGGCACGGATCGTCGCCACGAGCGCCTCTGCGTCGGGCAGGGGCAGACGGCTAATCCGATCAATCTTCTCGGCCAGTACCACTTCGCCCAATTGCAAATCTCCAATCATGCGGATCAGCTCCGGCCGATCGGGCCGCGCTCCCGACGCCTTCTCGCGATACACCGCCGCCACATAATAGCCTGCCGCTTGCGCGCCCGCGACGATCGCCTCCTGGCGTTCGAGGTCCTGCTCCTCGGTGCTGACACGCAAGTACACTCGCGCAGCACGAATAGGGATCGTCATAGTGGCTCCACCGGGTATACCCTTGTGAGCCAGTCATGCAGCAGGCGGCTCAGAAAGGCAATTCCCGGTCCTACGTAGCCTAGCTAAGCGGACCGGGTCTAAGTAGCTGCTCCATCATCGATGAACGCTATTTCGGTGATCGGGCGTGCATTGGTCCCTGTCTCCACGCTGGCGTCCGATTTTGCTCTCCGGTATAAGGCCGTTGGACAGGTCGGATCAGCGGGTTTGGTGCAGATGGAAGCACAGAGGGTCAAGATCGTGGACGGCGGTAAGCTCGTGATCCCGGCGGCAATGCGCCGTGAGCTCGGGATCACTACGGGTGACACCGTTCTCGTCGATGTGGACGATGGCGAGTTGCGGGTACGTTCCGTACCTAAGGCACTTGAGCGTGCTCGCGCGATCCTGCGCAAGTATGTGCCCGAAGGCGTCGGCTTGGCTGACGAGCTGATCGCGGAGCGTCGGCGTGAGGCGGAGCGTGAGTAGCAAAGTCGTACTCGACGCCTCCGCCCTGCTCTGCCTTTTAAACGATGAAGCCGGGGCGGATCGGGTAGTCGACGTCCTGACCCGCAGCATCATCGGAACGGCCAACCTCGCAGAGGTCGTTTCCAAGCTAAGGGACCGAGGATTGCCGCTCGACGAGGTGCGTGAGGCGCTTGGCGGGCTGCACCTCGATGTCCGGCCGCTCACTCCTGCCCAGGCGCTCATAGTAGGCGACCTCCGGCCAGCGACGAAGGCGCTCGGTCTGTCTCTCGGCGACCGGGCATGCCTTGCCTTGGCGATCGACCTGCAAGCCGAGATGCTCACAACGGACGGGCCACTTGCGAGCGCCGAGGTAGGCATCACCATCACCAACGTGCGCCCTCTGGCAGAGTAGTCGCACATTCTTGCTTTTAGGTACGGCACTCTGCAGGCGGGAACTCCCATGACTACCGCTCCGACACCGGTGCGCGACACAATTTTGATCACGCACGCCAATCCTGAGGACAATCGCTTCGCCCGGTGGCTTGCCGGGCGCCTCACCACGGCCGGATACAAGGTCTGGGTCGACGTTCGCGCGCTTCGGGGTGGCGACGATTTCTGGGACAAGATCGAGCACGTGCTGCGGCACGAGGCGATCAAGCAGATCGTCGTCGTGTCCGAGCACATCGGCAAGCAAGGCGTAAAGAAGGAACTCGCCCTCGGCGACGTCATGCGTCGCAAGCTCAGCGACCCGGAGTTCATGGTCCCAATCCGGATCGCCGACGTGGACTTCGGCGAATTCCCCACAGAGATCATCCGCCAGAACGCACACAATGCGTTCCCTAACTGGGCAGCCTGCCTTCAGCCCCTGTTCGAGACGCTCGACACCTCACGGGTGCCGAAGGTTGAGCATCTGGACGCCGAGCAGCTTGCGATGATCGTCGCTGCCCAAGAGGACGGTCGAAAGCTGGTCACTCCAAATCCTGAGACGCTTTACAGCAACTGGTTCGAACTCCGGGCGAGGCCTGACGTCTGGATCCTGGAGGCTAAGGGAACGACTGCGCAGCTGGAAGCGTGGAGCCAGTTCACCAAGGCTCCCCACGTCCTTCACGAGGGAGGCGCTATCGCCTTCTGCGGACCCGATGCGATCGAGCGTCTCGACAATGGCGCGCCGCCGTTGAAGGCACGCGCTAGCCTGCCTTTCAACGGCGTGATCGACGGTACATATAGCCGCCACTTCGGTGAGCGTTCCAACGCGCGGCGGATCGCCGTCAACCTGATGCGCCAGCATTGGGACCTGGCCATGCATCGTCTCGGGCTACTTCCTGTCGATTTCGCCTCGGGCGCCCGCGGCCGCTTCTTCCCCGACGGTCTCATAGACGGAAGGGTAAAGCTGACGCTGAGCGATGGACATCGGGTCGACCGGGTCCTGAGCGGCAAGTTCAAGGATCGGCGCTGGCATCTGTGCCTTGTTGCTCAACCCAAGCTCTGGCCGGATGCTCTCTTCCGGGTCCATGCCAATGTCGCGGTGACGACCGATGGCCGAACCCCGCTTCCGGGTGAACAGCTGCAGCGCATCCGATTGCGCCTCACGCGGTCTTGGTTCAACGACAAATGGCGCGACATGCTGCTCGCCGCGATGGGCTGGCTTGCCGAAGGTGAAGCGGCACTAGACATTGCCGCGTCCGGTGAGCGCCTCACCGTCGCTAGCTTACCGATGAGCTTCGACTTTCCGGTCAGCTTCGCCGCGGAAGAAGACCGCCGAGCCGAGGAAGACGAGGCAGGCCAGATAACCCTGTCAGAGGACTTCGAAACGGCCTTCGACCGGGATGAGATACCGGAGGAGGCCGACGCATGAGCATCCTCACGCACCGCATCGCCGAGCCTTTGCTCGAGTTCGGTCACGGGCAGCAGATGGAAGCGCCAAAAGATGGGCTCTTCCTCTTTGGGCCGCTCGAAGGTCCAGATGGCCGCTCCCAGGTGCGTTTGGGCGTCATCGGGACGGAGAGCGGCGTCGGCCTATCCCGCCGCTGGTTAGAGCGGATCAGCCTGCATATACCCGGCAAAGTTGATGCGAAGGGCAAGCCCGTCCTATGGGCACCCGCATGGCCAGGCTTCGAGGCCTGCTTCGGCATCGCGCTGCCGACCCGCGGCATGGTCGAGCTAGCGGTCAAGAGCGGCGACATCGATCACTGCATCAAGAAGAACAATCGCGCCGACGCGGTTCGTTCCACGGTACTGCTGTTCGCCAACGCGATCCGCGCGCACATCCGCGCCGAGGAGCGCCGTCCCGACGTCTGGCTCGTTGTCGTTCCGGACGTCGTCTATCGCTATGGACGCCCCCAGGTCGCACCACCGCCCAAAGACGAGCGCACCCCCTCCGACATCACGAGCTTCAAGGACGCCAAACGCTTCTTCCAGATGGGGGGCGACCTGTTCCCAGACACGGTGCGGGATGCCGAAACCTACCTGTTCTCGAGCAATTTTCACCACCAGTTGAAAGCCGAGTTGCTGCAGGACGGCGTCGTCCTCCAGCTGATCCTCGAAAGCACGCTGGTCGACCGCAACCTCAACATCACCAACGACCGCCGGCGCGGCCTCCAGGACGAGGCCACGGTTGCCTGGAACTTCTGCACCACGCTCTACTTCAAGATGGACGCCAAGCCGTGGGCGCTGGCCCATGTCCGCCCTGGTGTTTGCTACGTCGGACTGGTGTTCAAGAACGACGACACGCCTGCGGCAACGGGCGAGGCCTGTTGCGCCGCGCAGATGTTCCTCAACTCAGGCGACGGTCTCGTATTTCGCGGCGCCCTTGGCCCTTGGTACTCCGACGAGCGCAAGGAATATCACCTGTCGAGGAGCGCGGCGGCGAATTTGATGACCTCGGTGGTCGAGGGCTATAAGCTCAAGCACGGCAAGCCACCCAACCAGCTATTCATTCATGGGCGTCACCGCTTTTCCAACGATGAGTGGGACGGCTTTTGCAGCGCAGTGCCCACCGAAACACAGCTGGTAGGAGTCAGGATCAAGCAGCTCGATGATGTTCGGCTGTTCCGTCCCTCTGCGTCGACACCCGTCCTCCGCGGCACGGCCCTCACCGTGGGTGACTGGTCAGGTTACCTTTGGGCGCGGGGGTTCGTGCCTCGGCTGGCAGGGTATCAAGGGTTCGAGACCCCCAAGCCGCTCACCGTCGACGTGACGCATGGCGAAGGGGACATCGTAGAGGTGCTCGGTGACATCCTTGCGCTCACCAAGGTCAACTATAACGCCTGCGATTTCGCGAGCGCCCTGCCCGTGACGCTCAAGTCCGCCGATCGGGTAGGTGAGATCCTGATGGCGTCGCCACATACCGTTACCGCACCGCCGCTGCCGTTCCGGCACTACATCTGATCCCATGAGCGCCGACTGAGGCAGATGGCAGGTCGAGCGTGAGGCAAAAACTCTGACGTCCACCAATTTAGGTGCAAATCCGCTATTTCGGGAGCGTGCCGCCGGGCAGATGCCGTCCACCATTTCAGGAAAACCTACAGTCGGCCGCTTCGAGGCGATCCAGACCGTCGAGGTGCGCCCGCGCGCCTCGGGCTATCTGCAGGGCGTGTGGTTCAAGGACGGCCAGTTCGTCCACAAGGGCCAGCTGCTCTTCACCATCGATTCACGCCCGGCCCAGGCCGCCGTCGCCCAGGCTGCGGCGCAGGTCACCCAGGCCAAGGCGACGCTCGCCAACGCGCAGACCGAATATGCCCGTTCCGAGGCGCTGGTCGCCCAGCGCGCCGCCAGCCAGGAAGAGCTGGAGCAGCGCCGCGCCGCGCTGCGTTCGGGCGCGGCGCAGGTTGCCGCCGCGGAGGCCAATCTGCGCGCGCGCCAGCTCGACCTCGGCTTCACGCGTGTCGTCGCGCCGCTGACCGGCCGGATTTCGGCGCGCAAGGTGGATGTGGGCAATTCGGTCACCGCCGACCAGACGGCGCTGACCACGATCGTCTCGGTCGATCCGCTGTATTTCGTCTTCCAGGGTTCGGAAGCGCTGCTGCTGAAATATCAGCGCCAGGGCACCGGCGCCCAGAACGGCACGGCGATCAAGGTCAAGCTCTCCGACGAGAACGACTATGCGCATACGGGCGCGCTCGACTTTGTCGACAACGCGCTCGATGCCGGCGCCGGCACGATCCGCGCCCGCGCGGTCATCGCCAATCCGGGCGGCTTCCTGAAGCCCGGCATGTTCGGTTCGGCCCGGCTCGAGGCGAGCAAGCCCTATCCGGCGCTGCTGGTGCCCGACACGGCAGTGATGGCCGATGCGGCGCGCCAGATCGTCTTCGTCGTCGACAAGAGCAACACGGTGACGGCGCGGCCGGTGCAGACCGGGCCGCTCCGCGGCAATCTGCGCGTGATCCGTTCGGGCCTGACCAAGGATGACCGGGTGGTGATCGATGGCACCCAGCGCGCCCGCCCGGGCGTGAAGGTCACGCCGCAGCCGGGCAAGATCACCGAAGCGCCGGCGCCCGCCGCTGCGCCTCCGTCCGATCAGCCCGCCGGCACCGCGCTGCCCGCCGGCAACCGCTGAGGATCGAGGCAATGAGCGAACCCCAGGCTTTGCCGCCCGAGGCGCCCGTGCGCAGCGGCTTCTCGAGCTTCTTCATCGAACGGCCGATCTTCGCGGCGGTGATCTCGGTGTTCATCACGCTGATCGGCGCCTTCTGCTATCCGCTGCTGCCGCTCTCGCAATATCCCGAGATCGCGCCGCCGACGATCGCGGTGAGCGCCTTCTATGCCGGCGCCTCGCCGGAGACGATCGCGGAGACGGTCTCGACGCCGCTCGAGCAGGAGATCAACGGCGTCGAGGGCATGCTCTACATGAGCTCGTCCTCCACCCAGGGGCAGGCGACCGTCACCGTCACCTTCAAGCCGGGCACCGATCTCGATGCCGCGCAGGTGCTGGTGCAGAACCGCGTCAACCTGGCCGTGCCGCGCCTGCCCGAGCAGGTGCGCCAGATCGGCGTGACGGTGAACAAGCAGGAATCGGGCTTCCTGATGATCGTGGCGCTGACTTCGCCCGACAACAGCCTCGACGTCGATTACATGGGCAATTACGCCAACACGGTGATCCGCGACCGGCTGCTGCGCCTCGAGGGCGTGGGCACGGTGCAGGTCTTCGGCGGTGGCAATTACTCGATGCGCGTCTGGATCGATCCGGACAAGGCAGCGGCGCGCAACCTGACTTCGGCCGAGATCGTCGCTGCGCTGCAGGCCCAGAACGTCCAGACCGCGGGCGGCGCACTCGGCTCGGCGCCGACGGGCAAGGACAATCCCTCGTTCGAAGTGCCGGTGGACGTGCGCGGCCGTCTCGCCACGGTCGAGCAATTCTCCAACATCACGGTGAAGTCCGATCCCACCGGCGCCGCGCTCACCAAGCTGGGCGACGTCGCGCGGATCGAGCTGGGCAGCCAGGACTATTCGATCCGCGGCTCGTTCGGCGGCCGGCGCGGCATCGCGCTCGCTATCGTCCAGCAGCCGGGCGCCAATTCGCTCAACGCGGCGGACCTGGTGCTCAAGGAGATGGAGACGCTCAAGAAGGACTTCCCCCAGGGCCTTCAGTACACCATCCCCTACAACCCGACCGAATATGTCTCGGCGTCGGTGGAGGCCGTGCAGCACACGCTGCTCGAAGCGGTGGTCCTGGTCGTCGTGGTGGTCGTGATCTTCCTCCAGACCTGGCGGGCGGCGGTGATCCCGATCGTCGCCATCCCGATCGCGCTGGTCGGCACTTTCGCGGTGCAGCTCGCGCTCGGCTATTCGATCAACTCGCTGTCGCTCTTCGCGCTCGTGCTCGCCGTTGGCATCGTGGTCGACGACGCGATCGTCGTGGTCGAAGCGGTCGAGAAGCATATCCGCGAAGGCAAGACGCCGCGCGACGCCGCGCACCAGACGATGAAGGAAGTGTCCGGCGCGCTGGTCGCGATCGGCCTGGTGCTCGTCTCGGTGTTCATCCCGACCGCGATGGTCGGGGGAATCCCCGGCATCTTCTACCGCCAGTTCGCGGTGACGATCGCCGCGGCATCGGCGATCTCGCTGCTCGTCTCGCTGACGCTGTCGCCGGCGCTCGCCGCGCTGCTGCTCAAGCCGCACCAGCATATCGACGCCGATAGCGGCCCGCGCTGGATGCGACCGATCAAGGTGGGCGCGGAGAAGTTCAACCAGGGCTTCGACTGGCTGTCGGACCGTTATGGCCGGGTCACCGGCCGGCTGATCCGCATGGGCCTGATCATGATGCTCATCTATGCGGGGCTGCTCGCATTGACGGGCTGGCGCCTCACCGCCACGCCGACGGGCTTCATTCCCGAGCAGGATCAGGGGTTCCTGATCGGCGTCGTGCAGCTGCCGCCGGGCTCGTCGCTCGAACGCACCAGCGAAGTCGTCGACAAGGCCTATGCCATCGCCGCCAAGACCGACGGCGTGATCGACGGCGCGGCCTTTGCCGGCCTCGACGGCGCGAGCTTCAGCCAGGCGTCGAACGCAGGCGTGTTCTTCATCAAGCTGAAGGACTGGTCGCAGCGCGGCAAGCAGCAGAGCGCGGAGGCGCTGGCCGGCCAGCTGACCGGTGCGATCGCCGGGCAGATCAGCGGCGCCAACATCTTCATGATCTCGCCGCCGGCGGTGCAGGGCCTCGGCAACGGTTCGGGCTTCGTGATGATGATCGAGGATCGCGCGGCCAATGGCGGCTGGCGCGGGCTCGAAGGCGCAACCGGCGCGATGATGGGCGCGGCGATGCAGGAGCCGAAGGTCACCCAGGTCTTCTCGCTGTTCAACACCGCCAATCCGCGCATCCGCGCCGATGTCGACCGCGACAAGGCGCAGATCCTCGGCGTCCAGCCGCAACAGGTGTTCGACGCGATCGGCACCTATATCGGCTCGACCTATGTCAACGACTTCAACCTGCTTGGCCGCACCTTCCGCGTGACGGCGCAGGCCGAGCCGGCGTCGCGCGACGACATCAGCGATATCGGCCGCCTGCAGGTGCGCTCGTCGAGCGGGCAGATGGTGCCGATCTCGGCGGTGGCCAGCTTCCACCGCGACTCCGGTTCGTCGCGCGTGGTGCGCTACAACCTGCTGCCCGCCGTGGAGCTGCAGGGCGCCGCCGCACCGGGCGTATCCTCGGGCGATGCGCTCGCGGCGATGGAAGCGATGGCGAGCAAGGTGCTGCCCCAGGGCTATGGCTATGAATGGACCGGCCTCGCCTATCAGCAAAAGGCGGCCGGCAGCTCGTCGGCGCTGATCTTCGTGCTCGCGGTGGTGTTCGTCTTCCTCGTGCTGGCCGCCCAGTATGAAGCGCTGACGCTGCCGCTCGCGGTAATCCTGATCGTGCCGATGTGCATCCTGGCGGCGCTGCTCGGCGTGAACCTGCGGGGGATGGACAACAACATCCTCACTCAGGTCGGCCTCGTGGTGCTGATTGCACTCGCTGCCAAGAACGCGATCCTGATCGTCGAGTTCGCCAAGCAGGGCGAGGAAGAGGGCATGAACCGGTTCGATGCCGCGGTCCATGCCGCCCGTTCCCGCCTTCGCCCGATCCTGATGACTTCGTTCGCCTTCATCTTCGGCGTGATCCCGCTGGCGATCGCCACCGGTCCGGGCCAGGAGATGCGCCAGTCGCTCGGCACCGCGGTGGCATTCGGCATGGTCGGCGTCACCATCTTCGGCCTGATCTTCACGCCGATCTTCTACGTGCTGCTGCGCAAGCTGGGCGGCGGGAAGGTGGCGCATCACGGGCCCACCCTGCCGGCACCGGAGACGCCTGCCGCCGCGACGGGAGAAGCGCAATGAAGCGTACCCTGACCCTGATCGCCGCGGGCCTGACGCTGTCGGGCTGCGTGGTCGGCCCCAACTATGTCTCGCCCGCGCCCAAGGCGCCGGCCCAGGGCGATCTGAGCCAGGCGAGCGCGCCGGGCTTCGTCGCGGACGAGCCGCCGGCGGACTGGTGGAAGCTGTTCGACACGCCGGTGATCGACCGGCTGGTCGGCGAGGCGCTGGCGGCCAATACCGATCTGCGAGTCGCCGCGGCGAACCTGCGCCAGGCGCGGGCGAGCCTGCGCGAGACGCGGGCCCAGCGGTTGCCGACCACCAACGTCACGTCCAAGGCGACGCATGCCCGCGTTCCGGGCGCGTCGCTGGGCATTCCCGGTTCTTCGTTCGAAGGGGATACCTATGATGTCGGGCTCGACCTGAGCTATCAGGTCGACCTGTTCGGCAAGATCACCCGCGCGATCCAGGCCGGCCGCGCCGATCTGCAGGCGAGCGAGGCCGCCTATGACCTGGCCCGCGTCACGGTGGTGGCCGAGACGATCCGTGCCTATTCGGATGCCTGCGCCGCGGGCGAGCAGCTCAAGGTCGCCTCGCAGACGCTCAAGCTCCAGGAAGACACGTTCGACCTGACGCGCCGGCTCGAGGCGGGCGGGCGCGGCACCGGGCTGGAGACCAGCCAGGGCGCGGCCCTGCTGGAGCAGACCCGGGCGCAGGTTCCCATCTATGAGGCGCAGCGCAAGGCCGCGCTGTTCCGTCTCGCCGTGCTCACCGGCAAGCCGCCGGCGGAGGCGCCGGCCGACGTGGCGGGTTGCGAGACGGTACCGGTGGTGAAGCAGGCCATACCGGTCGGCAACGGGGCGACGCTGCTCGCCCGCCGCGCCGATGTCCGCGCCGCCGAGCGCCGGCTCGCGGCCGCGTCGGCGCGGATCGGCGTTGCCACGGCGGACCTCTATCCGAACATCTCGATCGGCGGCTCGATCGGTTCGACTGCGCTGGCCCCCAAGGATATGTTCAACAGCTCGAGCTTCCGCTTCAGCGTGGGGCCGCTGCTGTCGTTCAGCTTCCCGAACATGAGCGTCGCCCGGGCGCGCATCGCCCAGGCCGAAGCGGGGGCGGATGCTGCGCTCGCCACGTTCGACGGCACCTGGCTGACGGCGCTGCGGGATACCGAGACGGCGCTGGCCGCCTATGTGGCGCAGGGCCAGCGCGTCGAGGCGCTGCGGCGCGGCCGCGACCAGAACGTAGAGGCGGCCCGCATCGCGCGGCTGCGCTACCGTGCCGGCGCGGAACCGTTCCAGACCGTGCTCGATGCCGAGCGTTCGCTCGCCACGAACGAGCTGAGCCTGGCCCAGGCCGAATCGGACTTCTCCGACGCGACGGTCACTCTGTTCCTCGCGCTTGGCGGAGGTTGGCAGCAGTCTCCCCAGGGCTGAACTGCCAACCCCCGCCCCCGCGCCCCCGCGTGCCTCCCGGCGCGCGGGGGCGCGGCTGTTTCCCGTCGCGCCAGGCGCCGGGAACGCTCTTCCCTACCCGAAAGCGCAGCTGGACGCAGCCCGCAGATGTGCGCGCATCGCAGCCGCCTGCGGATTTCCGGGCCTTTCCGCTCGGAGTGGCTGCCTTGCCCGACCAATAATGCAATGTGGCCTGACCATTCTATTGACACTCGTTCGCGTATCGGCCTTATTGGTCTGACACCGGTGGCCAGCATGACTGGCGACAGAACAAGCCGGGTGACAGAGGGGGAGGGAGAGTCATGCGACGGACTACTCTATTTGCTGGCACGGCGATCTGTGCCGTCCTGACGGCGGCGCCTGCGTTCGCCCAGAATACCAACATCGATACCCAGGCAAGCGCGCCACAGACCGAGGAGCCCGTGCCGCAGAGCGCGGACCAGATCGTGGTCACCGGTTTCCGCCGGGCCTATGCGGACGCGCTCAACATCAAGCGCGAATCCGATCAGATCACCGATTCGATCTCGTCCGACGGTCTTGGCCGGTTTCCGGACCTGAATGTCGGCGAGGCAGTACAGCGCATCCCGGGCGTGCAGATCAACCGCGAGGCGGATTCGCGCAACGCCACGATCTCGCTGCGCGGCCTGCCGGGCTCGTTCGCGCGCACCACGCTGAACGGCGGCGGCTTCGCCGATCCGATCCTGGGGAGCGCGACCAACACTTCGTCGACGCCGCTCGGCGCGTTCAATTCCGACATCTTCTCGTCGATCACGGTGGTCAAGTCGCCTTCGGCGGCCAACCTGGCCGGCGGGCTTTCGGGCAATGTCGACTTGAAGATCGCACCGGCGCTCGGCCGCAAGGCGGGCGGCTGGGCCAAGGCCTCCTATGAGTATAACGATCTCGGCGATCTGGGCAGCCCGGCGCTCGCGGCCGGCTACAATGCACACATCACCGACGATTTCGCGGTGTTCGGTGTGGTCTCGTGGAAGGACGAGAAGTTCCGCCGCGACTCGATCTCGGTGAACAGCTGGGCGAACAAGCTCGGTTCGATCCAGGTGGGCAACCAGGCGGTGCCGGCCTCCAATCCCACCTATCAGGCGCTGATGGCGCAATATCCGGGCGGGGTCTATTATCCTACCCAGGTCCGCCAGTTCGCCCGCCTGAACAAGGGGCACCTGCTCACCGGTGCCGGCGGTTATGAATGGCAGGCGAGCGACACGCTCAAGTTCGGCGCGACCGCCTTCTACACTGAGCGCAACCTCGATCAGGGCACCAACCACCTGCTCTACATCGACACGTCCGCGGGCAACAACGGCACCGGCGCGCTGGCGGCCAGCTCGGCGGTGGCGCATTTCACCAGCCTGGGCACACCCTATGTCGTCCAGACGCCGACGGGGCCGCGCGCCTATATCAACCAGTTCACCGCCGAGAATCTGCAGACCTACGACTCGATCCGCTCGGAGCCGGCAAAGCAGAAGACCTGGGCGATCAACCCGACGATCGAATTCAAGGACGATCAATGGCGCGTGACGGCGCAGGGCACGATCTCGCGCGCGCAGGTGCTCGCCAATCAGATCGAGTTCGACATCATCCAGAACCCGTATCGCAATCTGGGCACGGCGGGGCTGAACGGGATCACCGCCTCGGTCTATACCGGCGGCACCAGCCTGCAGAACGCGGTGTTCGTCCTGAACACGCCCAATGCCTCGCACATTCCGACGGGCGGCTATCCGCTCGCCTCGCCGGCGAACCAGGCGACTCAGGCGGGCGCGCAGATGCCGGGCGCCCCGGCCAATACGCTGGGCGATCGCTTCGGCGTCACCGGCACCAACGGCCAGTCGTGGAACGCGCTCGACGCGGTGCAGCTCGATATCGAGCGCAGCTTCGCGGGCAGCTTCCTTTCCGGCTTCCAGGTCGGCATGCGCTACGAGCATAACGAATATAGCTCGATCGGCTCGCGCAATACTTCGATCGGCGCGGTCACCGCCAATGTCACGCCGGCGATGTCGCAGGTGAACCCCTATGTCGCCGACTTCTTCGGCGGCACGGCGGGCGGCTATACCAGCAACTGGCGCAGCATGGACGTGAACCAGGTGCTCGGCGCGATCACGCCGGTGGTGCTGACGACGCGCCCTTCGCAGTTCGCCAACGGCCTGCCCCCCCAGTTCGCCATGGGCGAACAATATGGCGTGTTCCTCACGCCCTATGGGCTGGTGAACAATTATTGGGATCCCAATTACTGGAACAACAACTTCACCAACACCAAGAAGGTGATGTCGGCCTATGCCATGGCCAGGTTCGACGGAGACCTGTTCGGCATCCGCGTCCGCGGCAATGCCGGCGTGCGCTACGAGGCGACCACGCAGAAGATCGACGCGCTGGACTGCCGCAACTGCCTGGCGGGCCTGTCGCTGCTGCCGCTGCCGATCAACCACAGCATGAGCACGCGGACCTACAAACAGAATTACGACTATTGGCTGCCCTCGGCGATGTTCGCGGCGGATTTGGCCAAGAACCTCGTGTTCCGCGGTGCCTATTACCAGACCTATGTCCGCCCGCAGCCGCGCGACAATGTGCCCACGACCACGATGCAGATCCCCGATCCGGCGGTCGTCGGCACACCGGCCTACAATGTGATCATCGGGGCGACGAACCTCAGCCCCTATACGTCGGACAGCTACGACCTGTCGCTCGAATGGTACAACCGCCCCGGCGGCGCCTTCGCGATCGCCGTCTATCAGAAGGACATCCAGGGCTATGTCGGCCCGATCACCGATCGCCGCGTCCTGTGCCCAGCCAACGGCATCTACAACGGCATCGATTTCGGCCTGGGCGCGCTGCAGGACGACGGCACCAACTGCAACATCGTGGGCAGCCCGACCGGCGCGCGCGTGACGGCGAGCGGCGTTACCAACCAGAAGCCGATGCGGGTGCGCGGCGTCGAGGTCTCGGTGCAGCAGAACCTAGATTTCCTGCCGGGCTTCCTGAAATATCTCGGTGGCGCCGCGAACTACACCTATACCGACATCGACGGGAAGGACGCCCAGGGCAATCCGATCACGCTCCCCAGCGTCGCCAAGCACAACATCAACCTGATCGGCTATTACGAAACCAAGCTGTTCGGCGTGCGCGTGGTGTTCAATCATCGCGGCAAATATGATCTGGCAGCGGGCAACAGCTTCGTCGGCGACGCCCGCACCGTAAAGGCGCGCAGCCAGCTCGACGCATCGGCTTCGCTCAACATCATGAAGAATTTCTCGATCTCGATCGACGCGTTCAACCTGACGAACGCGACGCGCTCGGAATATGAGAACGACCCGATGCTGCCCCGTCGCATCGACTATGACGGCCGGACCTATACGCTCACGATCCGCAGCAACTTCTAGCCTTGGTGCGGAGCGGCCGATCTCCCGCCGCTCCGCATTTTTTTGAAGGGTTCGGTCCGATGAAACTGCTTCTGTCCGGCACGGCCGCGCTGCTCCTCGGCGCTCTCCCCGCATGCGCCCAGGATCATGCGATCCTCGGCGCCGGCTTCGCCAGGGCGGTGGCCCCGGACGATCCGGTCGCGCGGCAGATACGCGGCCGGGCGAACGCGGCGCTGGAGCGTCCGCCGGGCGCGATCCCGCAGCTCCACACCGAAGGGACGCTGCCGGGCAAGGGCATCCGCGAAATCAGCATCAAGGCCAAGCAGGACCAGGGGATCGTCATTGCCCTGGCGCTCGCCTGGCGGCTGACCGGCGACCGGCGCTATCTCGACCAGACCGCGCGCTATCTGGAGAATTGGGCGAGCATCTATCAGATGTCGTTCAATCCGATCGACGAGACCGGCTTCGACACCTTGCTGTTGGCCACGGACCTGACCGAGGCGGACCTGCCTCCCGCGCTGCGCACCAGGCTGGCCGGCTTCTGGCGGAAAATGGCGGCGGGCTATCTCGATGCGATGGATGGGGGACCCAGGAACGCCAACACCAACTGGCAGAGCCACCGCATCAAGCTGGCCACCATGGCCGCGTTCCAGACGGGCGACGCCGGGCTGATCGCGCGGGCGCGGGCGGCGTTCCGCAAGCAGGTCGGCGCGAACATCCAGGCCGACGGATCGGTGTTCGACTTCCACGAGCGCGACGCGCTGCACTATGTGACCTATGATCTCGATCCGCTGCTGATGGCGGCGCTCGCCGCAAGGGCACATGGCGAGGACTGGTATGGCTGGAAGAGCCCGTCGGGCTCGAGCCTGGCCGGCGCGCTTGCCTGGCTGGAACCCTATGCGACGGGCGAGAAGACGCATGTCGAGTTCGTCCATTCGCGGATCCAGTTCGATCGGGACCGGGCAGCGGCGGGGCAGAAGGAATATGCGCCGCACCCCTGGGATCCGGGCAATGCAGTGAACACCTATGCGCTCGCCCGGCTGATGGCCCCCGGCTATCGCGGCTTTGCCACGAAGCTTGCCGAGCGCACCGGGCGCCAGCCGATCGACTGGATCATGCTGCTCGGCCGCTAGGCGGCACTGGACAGGGATCGCTCCGTCTGGCTATCCGCCCGCAAATGCCAGTCATCACCACCGTCATGAATTCGACCACCGGCCAGCCGATCCAGAAGATGAGCTTCGGCCGCATGCCCAAGCCCTGGGCTTCCTTCACGCTCGAAAGCGGCGAGCTGGTCGCGATCGACCGGGTCGACATCGGCAAGCCGGCGCCGGGCAAGGTGGTGGTGCCGGTCTCCGTCTGGGTCACGCCGAAGAAATAGGCCTGCGCCGCGCTGCCCAGGCGAAGCCCGCGACATAGAGATAGGCAAGGGCGGGCACCGCGAAGGCCCAGCCCAGCCCGGCCGCATCGGCGATGCCGCCGGCGAGCAGGGGCAGCGCCGCGCCCGGGCCGACCGCGAGGACGAGCAGCCCGGAGGTCGCGGCGACCGGCGCCGCCGAGCGCTCGAGCGTGAGCGCGAAGATGGTAGGGAACATGATCGAATTGCACAGCCCCACCGCGAGCAGGCACCAGGCGCCGGTCCGTCCGGGCAGCGCCAGCGACCCGAGGCAGAGCGCGGCGGCGGCAAGACCCGCCAGCAGGAGCAGGCGCGGCGCGGGCGCGAAGCGCAGCAGCCAGCTGCCGGCGAAGCGCCCGACCAGCGCGCCGCCCCAATAGAGATTGGCGACCCAGGCGCCCGCCATGTCGAGCGGCAGGCCCAATGTCTCGGCCTGGGAGAGATAGAGGATCAGCGTGCTGCCGATCGTCACTTCGGCGCCGACATAAAGGGCGATGCCGAGCGCGCCGAGCAGCGCCCAGCGCGAGCGCAGCGCGGCGAACGCGCCGGCGGCGGCGGGCGCTTCCGGGATCGCGGCGGCGGCGATGGCGCGGCGCGCGGCGATGGCCAGCGCGGCAAGGGCGGCGACGAGCAGCGCCATTACCAGATAGGCCTGCATCATCGCCGCGATGCCCGCGCTGCGCTCGGCGGTGGAGCGGATCGGCTCGTGCGAGCGGAACACCGCGCCCGCCAGCACGAAGCGTGCGCCGAAATGCACGCCGCAGACCACGCCCAGCGCGTTGAACGAATGCGCGAGGGTGAGCCGGTAATGGCTGCGCTCAGGCGGGCCCAGCGCGGCGGCGAGCGGGTTGGCTGCGACCTGGAGAATGGTCACGCCGCTCGCCAGCACGAAGATCGCGGCGAGCACGACGCTGAAATCGGGGAGGCGACGGATGCCCTGCATTGCCAGGCATCCGGCCGCCATGACGGCCAGCCCGGCCAATATCGTCCGCATCGCGCCAAACCGGGCGAGCATCGCCGCCGCCGGGAGCGACAACAGGAAGAAGGCGACGAACGAAGCGATCTGGGTGAGCAGTGCCTCGGTATAGCCCAGTCCGAACACGCGCCGCGCTGCTGCGATCAGCGGATCATTGTTCGCGCAGACAAAGCCCCAGCCGAAGAACAGCGCCGTCACGCTCGCAAAGGCGAAGCGCGTCGGGGCGGCGGATGCGCTCAACGGGGCTTTCGCCAGCGGAAAGTCGCGGCGCCGTGTGAGGCGAGGCGATAGGTGAAGCGGCGGCCCTCCGCCGTCACGTCGACGTCCTTCGCAGCAGCGGCGGCGTTGAATGCGATCAGCACGCGGGTGCCGTCGGGATTGGCATAGGCGACCGTCTCGATTCCGTCCGGCGTGCTGGTCGCGCCGATCCGCCAGGCGCCGGGGCGGACGAAGCGCGAGGCCTGGCCCAGCGCATAATATTCGGGATTGCGGGTGATCGCGCCCGTCTTGCTGTCGATCGTCACTACGCCGCGGCAATCGCCGCAGCCGCCGAGATGGGGGCCGTGATTCTCGTCGAGCGCCAGGTTCCACATCAGCACGCCGCGCGCCCAGTTGCGCGGGGCGCCCATCACCAGCGTGCGCAGCGTCCAGCTCCAGCTGTCCGCCCAGGGCCCTGACCAGTTGCCGCCCGAGCATTCGGTGAAGAACACGTCCTTGTCCGGAAAGGCGTCGCGCACCCTGGTCTGGGCCGAGACGTCGCCGCCATAGCAATGCCAGGCCACGCCCGCGACATGGCGGCGGGCCGCGGGATCGGCGAGGACGCCGAGCGGATGCTCGGGCTTGTCCCAATTGTGATCCCAGTCGAGGATCTTCGTGCCGATGCCCATCCGCGCGAATTCGGGGCCGACATGGTCGCCGATGATCCGCGCGCGCTGCGCGGCGGAAAGGCGCATGCCGGGATAATTCTCCGGCTCGAAATCGGGTTCGTTCTGGATGCTCAGGTAATCGATCGGGCCGATCTCGGCGGCGAAGGCCTGGACGGTCCTGCCGAGATAGCGGGCGAAGGGAGCATAGGCGCGTTCGTTCAGCGTACCCTTCACCAGCGAATCGGTCGACTTCATCCAGCCCGGCGCGCTCCAGGGCGAGATCATCACGGCGAGCCGGGGATTGATCGCGCGCGCGGCGCGAGCGGTGGGGAGCACGTCCTGCTTAGCGGGGGCAATCGAGAAATGCGCGAGGTCCGGATCGGCCCCGCCCTTCGCCATGTCGTCATAGCTGTAATGCGCGCGCGAGAAGTCCGAGGCGCCGATGGTGAGGCGGGTGAAAGCGAAGCCCAGGCCCTCATTGCCGAACAGTTCGCGGAGCAGGGCGCCGCGCTGCCGGGGATCGAGCCGGTGCTGGATCAGCCAGGCCGAGGCATCGGTGATCGCCGCGCCGAAGCCGACCATGCGCTGGTAGCGTTTGCCCGGATCGACCGTGATCGCGGCGGTACCGCCGCGCCGGAGCGGGAGCGAAGGCTGCCTGGCGAGCAGGGCCGACTTGTCGGGCAAGGTGAGCCAGACCTCTACCTGCGGCCTGGGGGCGGGCGCCGCGGCCGTGACGGCCAGCAGGGCGAGGGCGGGCAGGATGCGCATCATGTCTCTCCTCATCGCAGGATCGGGAAGCTTGCCGATCCGCGCGTGCAGCCGATCGCATCGACGCGGAAGGGGCGGGCTGTTAGGATAAGAATAGATATAAGAAATTGATATTTATGGAATATTTGCTTCCATTTCGTCATCTCCGCGCAGGCGGGGATCCAGGGTGGCGCAGGATGTCGAAGCCATTGCGCGAGCGCCCTTCGGAGGGTGCGGGGCTTGGCCGTGCGCGCTCCGCCCTTGGCCCTGGCTCCCCGCCTGCGCGGGGATGACGGTTGAAGGGATATGGGCTCTTGACCTAGGCTCGTCAGGTCATGAACCCCATTCGCCTCTGGCACGACGTCACGCCCGCCAAGTTCCAGGAGATCCGCGCGGCCGCCGAGCCCGCGGTGATGAAGGGGCTCGCCGCCGACTGGCCGTTCGTGCGCGCCGCGGATGCCGCCGCCTATCTGCGTGCGATGGCCTTGCCCGGCACGGTGCAGTACATGCGCGCGCCGCCCGAGATCGAGGGGCGCATGCATTATGGCGCGACGATCGGCTCGCGCAATTTCACGCGCGAGGAAGCGCCGTTCGCAGCCTTTCTCGACCGGCTGGCCGAGCAGGCGGAAGCAGATCGGCCCGAGGCGCTGGCGCTGCAAGGCTTGCCCGCGCCGCAGCTGATGCCCGGCTTCGCCGAAGCCAATCCGATGGCGCTTGTCCCCGGCGTCTCGCCGCGCCTGTGGATCGGCAATGCCGCCAAGGTGGCGATCCATCACGATCCGACCGAGAATATCGCCGTGGTCGGCGCCGGCCGCCGTCGCTTCACGCTGTTGCCGCCCGAGCAGGTGGGCAATCTCTATATGGGCCCGTTCGACCCGACGCCCGCCGGCGTGCAGGTGAGCATGGTCCATCTGACCGCACCCGATCATGCGCGCTATCCGCGCTTCGCGGCGGCGATGGCGGCGGCGCTGATCGCCGAGCTCGATGCGGGCGACGCGATCTACATCCCCTATCAATGGTATCACCATGTCGAGGCGCTCGATCGCTTCAACGTGCTGGTGAACTATTGGTGGGATCCGGTGCCCGACGCTTCGCCCTGGGAAGCGATGATGCACGGTTTTGTGAGCCTCAGGAGCCTGCCGCCCGACCAGCGCCGCGCCTGGCGCGCGATGTTCGATCGATACGTCTTCCTGGCCGATGGCGATCCCGGCGCGCACTTGCCGCCCGAGGCGCGGGGCGTGCTGGGGGCGACATCGCCCCAGGCGATCGCGCAGATGCGCGCGATGCTCTTCGACGGCCTGCGCAAGCGGCTGCGGCGCTGAGGACATGTCGATCCTCTCCCGGAGGTCGGGAGGGGTGCGGGCTAGGCGGCACATGTCTTGGCCACGAACTCGGCATGGTCCGGCATCAGGGACACGCACCTCGCGATTACGCGCTGGATGTTGCCGAGATACTCCTCGACCTGCGCTTCGGGCTTGATGTCGACCAGCGGATCGTAGCCGCGCGGGATCACTCCCTGGCCCAGGAAGACCTGGATCCAGCTCTCCTCGGTGAACAGTTCGTCGTCCTCGCGGAAGATGCGTCCGTTGGCGGCGAACAGGTCGATCTTGCGCTGGAGCGTGTCGGGCACCTCCATGTCGCGGCACTGGCGCCAGAAGGGCGTGTCGTCGCGCGTCGTCGCCTTGTAGTGGAGGATGATGAAGTCGCGGATCCGCGCATATTCGAAGTCGGTCTGGCGATTGAACTCGGCGATCGTCGCGGGATCGAAGCCGCGATCGGGCAGCAGCCGGACGAGGCGGATGATCGTCGACTGGATCAGGTGGATGCTGGTCGATTCGAGCGGCTCGAGAAAGCCCGAGGCGAGGCCGACCGCGACGCAGTTCCGATTCCAGATCTGCCGGCGCTTGCCGGTGGTGAAGCGCAGCTTGTTGGTGTCCGCGAGCTGCGCGCCGTCGAGATTGGCAAGCAGCTGGGCCTCGGCCTCCTCGTCGGAGATGTGGGCGCTCGAATAGACATGGCCGTTGCCGGTGCGATGCTGGAGCGGGATGCGCCATTGCCAGCCGGCAGTGCGCGCGGTGGCGCGAGTATAGGGGGTGAAGGGTTCGGTCCGCGCGCAGGGCACGGCGATCGCGCGGTCGCACGGCAGCCAGTGCGTCCAGTTCTCGTACCCGGTCTTCATCGCCTGCTCGATGATCAGGCCGCGAAAGCCCGAGCAGTCGATGAACAGGTCGGCGGCGATCGTCTCGCCGTCCGCCATGGTCACCGATTCCACGAAGCCGTCGTCGCTGCGCAGCGTGACGTCCGCCACCTTGCCTTCGCGCCGCATGACGCCGTGCGCCTCGGCATAGCCGCGCAGATATCGGGCGTAGAGCCCGGCATCGAACTGGAAGGCGTGCGCGATGTGCCCGATCGGCGATTCCGCCATCTTGGGATCGGCACGCATGAACTTGTTGGCGCGCGCGGCCGCGCTGTTGATCGAATAGGCGGAGAAATCCGCGGCGCGGCCCCGGGCGCGCATCTTCAGCCAATATTGGTGGCAGCGCAGCCAGCCCAGGTCCTGGCCGATCACGCCGAAGGAATGGAAATAGGCGTCGCCCTTGTGCGCCCAGTCGACGAACTCGATGCCCAGCTTGAAGCTGCCCTGGGTGCGGCGGACGAAGTCGTTCTCGTCGAGCTCGAGCAGCTCATTATATTTCTTGATCGCCGGGATGGTGGCTTCGCCGACGCCGACCGTGCCGATCTCCTCGCTCTCGATCAGCGTGATCTCGTACAGCCCCTGGAACAGCTTGCCGAGCAGCGCGGCGGTCATCCAGCCCGCCGTGCCGCCGCCCACGATCAGGATGCGCTTGATCTGCTGCATGGTGCGCCCGTCCATCCCCTCTTCTCGTCACCCCGGCCTTGCATCTGCGGCCCCAAGCTTGCCTCCCGGCGGACCCCGGAACAAGTCCGGGCGCCGGGTGGTCAGCAGGCCGTGGGCACCGCCGGCTCGGGCAACGGCCCGGTGCGGCCCGGCTTCGCATAGCTGAGCCCATAGCCGCGGGCGAACTGGACGATGCTCGCCGGATCCTCGCCGGTCGAGCAGGCCGAGCCCGGCCAGGCGAAGGAAAGGCGGCCGACGAAGTCGTGGCGCCCGCCGACCAGCAGATCGGCCAGGCCCTCGCCCTCGGTGCCCGGCAGGAAGGCGGCGACGAACGCGTCGGACAGGTTGATGAGGTCGTTGGCATAGGCCGGGCGCCCCGAATAGAGCACCGAGACCACCGGCAGCCCCTTGCCCGAGACGCGCTGGAGCACCGCCAGGTCGGCGGGGTGAAGCGCGCTGTGCGCCGCCGGCTTGGGCGCACGGACATCGCCATTATACTCTGCGTAGGGCGTCTCGCCGATCACTGCGACGACAGCGTCGAATTTGCCGGGATCGATGTCCCTGGCGTCTTCCGAGTAAGTGACCTTCGCGGCGCCGAGCGCGTCGCGCAGCGCGGCGAGCAGAGTGGTGCCGTCCTTGAAGTCCGCATTCCTGTTCTCGGTGCCCTGCCAGGTGAGCGACCAGCCGCCGGTCTGGTTGGAGAGGCTGTCCGCGCTGGCGCCGACTACCAGCACGCGCTTGCCCGCCGCCAGCGGCAGCACGCCCCGGTTCTTGAGCAGCACCACCGACTTGCGCACCGCTTCGCGGCCGAGCTCGCGCGCGGCGAGCGCATCGGCCTTGCCGGCAAAGGCGCCGGCGTTCGGGTTGCGATCGAACAGCCCGGCGCGCAGCTTGACGCGCAGGATGCGAGTCACCGCATCGTCGATCCGCGCCATGGCGATGCGCCCCTCGCGCACGTCCGCCGCGGTGTTGGCGATGAATGCCTTCCAGTCGTCGGGCACCATGATCATGTCGATCCCGGCATTGACGGCCTGGGGGCAGTGATCCTTGGTGCAGCCCGGCACCTGCTGGATGCCGTTCCAGTCGGAGACGATCAGCCCGTCAAAGCCGAGCCGGGCCTTGAGCACGTCGGTCAGCAACTCGCGGCTGCCGTGCATCTTGCCGTAATCCTTGCCGGCGGCGGTGTCGTTCCAGCTGCTGTACGAGACCATCACCGTCTGCACCCCCGCTTTGAGCGCGGGGTAATAGCCGGCGCCGTGCACCTGGATCATGTGGGTGCGGGCGGCGCGGTTCTCGCCCTGGTCGATGCCGTCGAAGGTGCCGCCGTCGCCCAGGAAATGCTTGGCCGTGGCGATCACGTCGCCGTCGCCGGTCAGGCCGCCCTGCAGCCCGTGCACCATCGCACGCGAATAGGATGCGACGATCGCCGGATCGCTCGAATAGCTCTCATAGGTGCGGCCCCAGCGGCGGTTCTCGCCCACTGCCAGCGTGGGCGCGAACACCCAGGAGATGCCGGTCGCGCGCACCTGGCGGGCGGTGGCGCGGCCGATCCGCTCGACCAGCGCGGGATCGTGCGCGGCGCCCAGGCCGATATTGTGCGGGAACAGCGTCGCCCCCGCGACATTGCCGTGGCCGTGCACTGCGTCGGTGCCCCAGATCACCGGCACCCGCACCGCCATGTCGGTTGCCATCGAGGCGCGGTAATAGGCGTCCGACAGCGCGGTCCAGTCGGTGACGGCCGCGTCCTTCCGCATCCCCGGCCAGGCGCCGCCGCCGTTGAGGACCGATCCGATGTAGTGGCGGCGCACTTCGTCCGGCGTGATCGAGCGGATGTCCGCCTGAGTCATCTGGCCGATCTTCTGCTCGAGCGTCATGCCGCGCACGATGCCCGCGATCCGCGCTTCCATCGCGGCATCGGGCGCGGTGGGGGAGCGGAGTGCCGGCCAGTCCTGGCCGTGCCAGAGCAGGTCGCCGCCCGGCGCGGTGCCGGCGCAGCCTGCCAGCAGGGGAAGGATCAGCCAGAGCCCGGATCGCAGAGCTTTCATCGCGTTACTCGTTCACTTGGGGCCGTGCGCGGGCCGCGGGGAAAGAAAAGGGGAGGCGCCGGCCATGACCGTGCACCTCCCCTCGAACACCCGGCGGGTCGACCCGGGGGGAGGAAATCAGAAGCGGTAGTTGAACCCCAGCAGGAACTGCCGGCCGTATTTCTCATAGGTCTCGGGCAGCGGCGTGCCGTCGGTGGTGTGCGTGCCGCCCGTGTCCAGCCCCAGCCGCGTGCGATAGGGCGAGTCGGTCAGGTTGCTGACCTGGAGCAGCACGCCGAGGCCCTTGAGCGCCGAACTGTCCGGGAAGGTATAGCCGATCTGGGCGTCGAGCTGCCTGTCCGCGAGGATCTCGGTATAGCCGCGGTTGGTGAACAGCTGCACCGTCTCGCCCTTGAAGGCCGAGCGGAAGCGATAGCTCGCCCGTGCCTGGAAGCCCCATTTCTCGAAATAGCCGGTGACGTTGTACACGGTGCCGGACAGGCCCGGGATGCGCACCACGTCGTTGTTGTCCGTCGGGTTGAGATCGGATTCGGTGTAGGAATAGCTGCCGGTGAAGCCGAAGCCGTCCAGCGCCGGGATGATGCGCCCGATCTCGATCGCGCCGCTGACTTCGATGCCCTTCAGATTGCCGCCCGGCCCGTTGGCCGGCATCGTCACCTGCCCGATCGAGCTGATGTTGACGTTGGACGGGATCTGGTTGGTCGGGATCGGCAGGCCCTGGAAGTCGATCGCGAAGTTGCGATTGTAGATGTAGTTGTCGAGCCATTTGTAGAAGCCGGCGACGCTGATGTAGGTCGCCTTGCCGATGTACCATTCATAGGCGACGTCCAGCGCCTTGGCGCGCCACGGCTGGAGGTTCGGATTGCCGCCGGTCGCAGACCAGGGGTTCACCGTCGCGCCTGGCGCGCAGGGCGGATTGCCGCCGCACGGATTGACGTTGAAGCTCGGCGTGAAGTTGGCGCGCATGTCGTCCATGCGCGGCCGCGCCAGCACCTTGGACGCCGCCAGGCGGATGCGGTGGCCGCCGCCCAGATCGTAGATCAGGTTCGCGCTGGGCAGCACGTCGGTATAATGCGCCGTCTCGAACACCTGCGACAGCGCGATCGGCGTCAGCGTCTGGTTGATGCGCAGGCCCGACGAGGACTGGAACTGCTCCACCACCTGCACGCCGACATTGCCGCGCAGGCGGCCCCATTCGATGTTCGCCTTCGCCTTCCAGCTGATGACGTCTTCCTTGATCTTCCACGCCTTGTCGAAGTGGTTGGCGTCCTCCAGCGGCGTCTTGTTGTAATAGGTGTCGAGCGCCGCGGGCACGTTCCAGGCGATCACGTTGCCGAAGCCGACAAAGTCGAGCGACGTCGGATCGAGCAGATATTGCGAGCCGACCGGCACCTGGGCGCGCCCGTTCTTCAAGTTGAGGTCGAGCTCGTCGACGGTCTTGCGCTTGTTGCGCTGCGTGTAGTTCACGCCGAGCTCGATGCTCTGCAGGAACCCGCCGATTTCCCGGCGCAGCGTGAAATCGACGGCGCCCAGCTCTTCCTTGACGTGCGGCGATTTGATCAGGCCATCATGGCCCCAGCCGCCCCAGGGCGCGCGGTCGCCGAGCGAGACCCGGCTGGCGTTCGCATAGTCCAGGCCGAAGGCATAATGCGGGAATGCGCCGTCGATCGGGAACGAGAAGTCGTAATTGTCCATGGTGCGGGTCTGGAACGGGCCCGCGCCATAGCCGCCATAAGTCTCGATATAGGTCTCGTCGCGCTTGTTGGTCGAGTAGCTCAGATCGGCGACGAAGCGGGTGTGCTCGTCGAGCTGGAACTCGTTGTTGAGCCCGGCCGAGAACAGCTCGTCCTTGCGCGAGTTATAGTCGTTGCGCAGGATGGGAACGGCGTTGCTGACGCGCCCCGAAGTCCCGATCGCCGAGCCGCCCAGCTGGGTGGTGCCGACATTGCTGAACGTCGCATTGTCCGCCCAGCCGTTCGAGAACCATTGCGCGCCGCGGATCACTTCCTTCTGCTTGAAGCGGGAATAATAGACGTCGAGGACGCTGTGCACGCTGTCGCTCGGCTTCCATTCGAGCGTGCCCATCACGCCGTCACGCTGGTTGCGGCGGCTGGTCGCCCAGGCTTCCTGGCCATTCAGCTGCAGCGCGTTGTCGGCCGAATCGGGCGTGACGGTATTGGGGCTGCACGGGTTGGCAGGCGTCGGCTGGCAGATGTTGCCAAAGGCTTCGTACCCATAGGCCTTGTAGTGATCGACATGGCTCGGCGAATCGAGATGCGCATAGCCGATCGACCAGCCGAGCGTGCCGGCGGCATTCTGGTCGATATAGCTGGCCGTGCCGCGCCAGCCCCATTTGGAGATGTCGGCGTTGCGGCCGCCATCGGCGTCGAGCTCGCCGCGCAGGTTGAGCGCGATCGCGCGCTTGCCAAAGGCGAGCGGACGCACGGTGCGCAGGTCGGCGCTGCCCGACAGGCCCATGCCGGCGATGCTGGCGTCCGGCGTCTTGTACACCACGACGCTCGACAACAGCTCCGCGGGATACTGGTCGAACTCGACGGCGCGGTTGTCGCCCGAACTGGCCTGCTGCCGCCCGTTGAGCAGAGTAGTGGTGAAGTCCGGCGCCAGGCCGCGGATCGAGATCACCTGGGCGCGGCCGTTGACGCGCTGGGCGGCGAGGCCGGGCAGGCGGGCGATCGATTCGGCGATCGAGACGTCCGGCAGCTTGCCGATGTCCTCGGCAGACACCGCCTCGACGATCGAAGTCTGGTCACGCTTGATGTTGATCGAATTCTGCAGGCTGGCGCGCAGACCGGTCACGACGATCGTGCTCTCCTCGGCCGGCACCTGGCCCTGCACGGCCGGCGTCTGGCCGTCCCTGGCCCGAACGGCGCCGTCCTGCGCCCAGGCATGGGCTGGCAACGTTGTCGCCAGAGCCAGAGTCGAAATCGTGAGCCCGAGATTGCTCTTAGCGCGCTTCATGGCGCGCGCATGCGGACGCTCCCCCATTGCCTTTTCCCCTCTCATAGCAAGCGGCCGTTATCGACCGTCTCTGTCCCCATTGGGCGCTCCGGAAAAATTGGAAGCGCTTCCAATTGGTATCATCGCGTCGCGCGAAATTGTCAACGCGTTACAGAAAACGCTTACGAACCGGCTTGTTGCGGCGCGTTCAGCCGCGCGGCGGAGCGACGGATTCGCGCAGGACGAGGTGGTGGTCGATGGTGTCGAAGCCCGGCGTGCCGGTGCCCTGGCCGCGCAGCAGGGTCTCGACCAGGCGCTCCACTGCGCGCGCCGCGATTCGGCGAATCGGCTGGTGGATGGTGGTGAGCGGCGGCCAGATATAGGCAGCGACCGGCGCATCGTCGAAGCCGACCACCGAAAGGTCTCCGGGCATGACCAGGTGCATGCGATGCGCGGCGAACATCGCGCCGACAGCCATGTCGTCATTGGCGCAGACGATCGCCGTGGGGCGCTCCGGTCCGGCGAGCAGCGCCTCGGCCAGCTCCACGCCCGAACGGAAGCTGAAATCGCCGCGCAGCGCCGTCACCGCGCTTTCGTCGAGCCCCGCTTCGGCGAGCGCGCGCAGGAAGCCGGCGAAGCGCGTCTCGGCGGCGAGATGGCCTTCGATCCCGAGCATGTAGCCGAAGCGGCGATGGCCGGCCGCGACGACGTGATGCGCGATTTCGTAGCCGGCGGCCGCCTCGTCGAACCCCACGCCGGGCAACAGCGCGCGCACTTCGTCGCTGGGCGAGATGCAGGCCGCGGGGCAGCCCTGCGCGATCAGCCGCTGGACCAGATCGACATCGGCCGAAAGCGGCGGCGACAGGATCAGTCCGGTGCTGCGGCCCGAAGCGAACAGCTCGAGCAGCCGGTCGTCGCGATCCTCGTCCTCGATATGGAGGCTGAAGGTCGACAGCTCGAAGCCCGCCGCTGCCGCGGCGCGCAACGCGCCCAGCTCGATCGCGGCGAAATAATAGGAATTGGGCGGCGCGTCGCGCGCGTTGCAATGGATCAGCGTGAGCGTGTTGCTCGCCCGGCTGGCAAGGTTGCGCGCCTGCGGATTGACTCGGTAGTCGAGCGCCTCGACCGCGCGCATCACCCGGTCGCGCATCTTGTCGCTCACATGTGCCTGGTCGTTGAGCGCGCGCGAGACGGTGGCCCGGCCGACACCGGCGAGCGCCGCGACGTCGTCGATCGTCGGCGGCCGGCCGCTCCGGCCGGTTTCCGTGCCATTGGCGCCGGGAATCGGCGGCGATTTGGAAAGCGATGACATTCTCGAAGCGAATGGGTGGCACAGGCGCTGGCGGAGCGGCAACCCAAAATGCGCGCCCGCCGCTTATGGAATAGGCAATGCCGTCGTCGCCTTCACTTGCGAGAGCGCGACGGTCGAGTTGATTTCCTGCACCCCGGGCAGCTTGGAGAGCTTGGTGAAGAAGAAGCGCTCATAGGCTTCGATGTCGGCGGCGACGATGCGCAGCATGAAGTCGAACACGCCCATCAGCACATAGGCTTCCAGCACTTCGGGAAAGGAACGGATCGCCGCGGCGAATTCGTCGAGATTGGCGCGGCCATGCGCGTTCAGCTTGATTTGCGCGAAGATGTGCGCGTTGAGCCCGATCTTCTGCCGGTCGACCAGCGCGACGCGCCGGGTGATGACGCCTTCCTTCTCCAGCCGGTCCACCCGGCGCCAGCAGGGCGAGCTCGACAGGCCGACCATTTCGCCGAGCTTCGCCGTCGGCATCGACGCGTCTTCCTGGAGCACTTGCAGAATCCTGCGTTCGAACGGATCGAGCTCGGTGGGCAAGTTTGTTCTCCAAATCGGCGTATGCGGGTGAAATCTTGCTGATTATGCTGCATGAGTAGCAAAGAAGGCAACATTGCCCCGCGAAGCCATGGAAGAGTCACCTTCGGATTTCAGGAGCCCTTTCATGGTCGACGCCCCGCAAGTTACCGCCACCCCGCCCGAGAATGTGCACGTGCTGCGCGACGAGGAGAGTGGGTTGAACGGCGTCATCGTCCTCCATTCGAGCCGGCGCGGGCCGGCGGCGGGCGGGTGCCGGCTGTGGCGCTATGGCGATCATGCCGCGCTGGTCGGCGACGCGATGCGGCTGGCCGAGGGCATGACCTACAAGAATGCGATGGCCGACCTGCCGCTGGGCGGCGGCAAGGCGGTACTCAACCTGCCCGAGGGCGAATTCGACCGGCACAGGCTGTTCGCTGCGTTCGGGCGGGCAGTGGCGCGGCTCGATGGCGACTATGTCACGGCCGAGGATGTCGGCACCAGCGTCGCGGACATGGAAGCGGTGCGCGGCCAGACTCGCCACGTCGCCGGCTTGCCCGCGCGCGATGGCCGGCCGGGCGGCGATCCCTCGCCCTGGACCGCGCGCGGCGTGTTCCTGGCGATGGAAGAGGCGGCGCGGCGCCAGCTGGGCAGCGAATTGCGCGGGCTGCGCGTCGCGGTGCAGGGGCTTGGCCATGTCGGTTCGGCGCTGTGCGGCATGCTGCACGAAGCGGGCGCCCGGCTGGTCGTCGCCGAGCCGCGGCCAGGCGTCGCCGCCGATATCGCCTGCCGCTACGATGCGGAGATCATGGGGCGCGACAGCATCCTCGATGCCCGCTGCGCCATCTTCGCGCCCTGTGCGCTGGGCGGCGTGATCGACGAAGCGGCGGTCCGCCGGCTGCGCGCCCGGATCGTCTGCGGCGCCGCCAACAACGTGCTGGCCACGCCCGAGGACGGCGACCGGCTCGCCGACAGCGGCATCCTCTATGCGCCCGACTATGTGGTGAACGCCGGCGGGATCATCAGCGTGGCCGGCGAGTATCTCGGCTGGAGCGCCGATGAAGTGGCGAAGCGCGTCCACGCGACCGGGCTGCGGCTGGGGGCCGTGCTTGCCCACGCCGTGCGCGAGGGAGTGGCGCCGCACCGCGCCGCCGACGCGCTCGCCCGGGCGCGGATCGCGGCGCCATCGGCGGCGCCGGTGCGCGAGGCTGCCTGAGCCCGGCCATGCGGTTCGATATCGTGGGCGAGGCGAATGCCGCCTTGCTGTGTCGTCTGGTCGGCCTTGCCGCGCAGCATGATCTCGCCGCGCCGGACATGGAGGTGCGCGTGACGTCCGAGCGCATGGTCGTACGGCTCGAGCTGGACGGCCTGGACGGGCCGCCCGGCAGGATCGTGGCGGAGAAGATGCTTCGCTGCATCGGCGTCGAGGCGGTGGCGCTCGACGGGGCGGCGCTCTAGGGTGAAAACCAAAGCAAGTATCTGATTTTCCTTCGTCATCCCCGCGCACGCGGGGATCCAGGGCCAAGCGCGGAGCGAGGGTGGCAGGTTCTGCCCTTTCCGGACGACGTTCGCGTGGTGGCGCCGATATCCCGTGTTACCCTGGATCCCCGCCTGCGCGGGGATGACGGGGTTCGCTGAATGAGTCCCCAACCTAGTCGGGCGCGAAGGCGCGCAGGAAGACCTCGGCCATCTGCGCGGCTTCATGGTCGCGCTCGGCCGCCGACAATTCCTGCCCCCAGATCATGCGCTGCTGCACGCCGAGGCAGAGCGAGGCCAGTACCCGCGCAGCGAACAGCGGGTCGGCGCGGCGAAGCGTCCCCGCGTCCATCGCGCGCTCGAGGAAACCGGCGAGCATCTGTTGGGTGGGCAAGGGGGCGCGGCGATAGAAGATGTCGCCGATCTCGGGGAAGCGGCTGACTTCCGAGGCGATCAGCCGATGCAGCCGCAGCCCGTCGGGCGACGAGACCTTGGCGATGAAGCCCCGGCAGAATTGCAGCACGGCGGCGCGCAGATCCTCGCCGGGTTTGAGCACGTCGGCGAGCTGGCCGCGATATTCCTTGGTCGCATCGTCGAGCACGGCGGCGAACAGCTCTTCCTTGGACGGGAAATAGCTCCACAGCGTTCCCTTGGAGCCGCCAAGCTCCGCCGAGATCGCCGACATCGACGCGCCCGAATAGCCTTGGTCGAGGAACACGCGCTTGGCGATCGCCAGGATCGCCTCGCGCCGTTCCTCCTTGCGCGCTTCACGCTTGCCGGGCGCCTTCTCCACTATTTTTTCCATTACCGTACTATAGGGTACGATTTTGGGTTGACAAGATGGTGGGTCGAGCCCATCTGCCGCGCCGTACCCGACAGTACGGTATTTAAATCATGATCCGATTCTCCCTTCGCCCGCTGCTGCTCATCGCGACTGCCGGGACGGCGTTGCTTTCCGCCTGCGCGCCGGTGCCGCAGCTCGGCGCCCGTCCCGAGGTACGCGCGGCGACCAGCTATGCCGCCGAGCAGTCGCTCGGTGCCCAGGCGAATGCGGCGAACTGGCCGGCCAGCGACTGGTGGAGCGCCTATGGCGACTCCCAGCTGAGCGGGCTGATCGCCGAAGGGCTGGCCGGCTCGCCCGATCTCGCCGCCGCCGCCGCGCGCCTCCGCTCGGCCCAGGGCTATGCCCAGCAGGCCGGCGCGGCGCTGCTGCCGTCGATGGGCGTCCAGGCGGGCGCGACCGAGGGCAAGCAGAGCTACAATAACGGCATCCCCGCCGCCTTCGTGCCCAAGGGCTGGAACGACAGCGGTCAGGTTGCCGCGAACCTCAGCTTCGATCTCGATCTGTGGGGCAAGAACCGCGCCTCGCTCGCCGCCGCCACTTCGGATGCCGAGGCGGCGCGGATCGAGCTGGAGCAGTCGCGCCTGGTCCTTTCGACCAACATCGCCGGCGCCTATGCGGATCTCGCCCGCCTCGCTTCGCAGCGCGCCGTCCAGGCCAAGGCGCTGGAGCTGCGCACCCAGACGCAGAAGCTGGTGAGTGACCGCGTCGCCAACGGCCTCGATACGCGTGCGGAGCTGAAACAGGCCGATGCTGCCGTCCCCGCCGCCCGCGCCGATCTTGCCGCGACCGACGAAGCGATCGGCCTCACGCGCAACCGCATCGCGGCGCTGCTCGGCAAGGGGCCGGACCGCGGCCTGGCCATCACGCTGCCCGTCGGCCCGGCCGAGACGCACGGCCTGCCCGCCGGCGTCACCACCGACCTGATCGGCCGCCGTCCGGACATCGCCGCCGCTCGCGCCCGGGTCGAGGCCGCGGCGAGCCGGATCAAGGTGGCGCGTGCCGATTTCTATCCCTCGATCAATCTCAGTGCGCTGATCGGCTTCCAGGCCTTCGGGCTCGACAATCTGTTCAAGAGCGGATCGACCTATGGCTCGGTCGGCCCGGCGATCAGCCTGCCGATCTTTCGCGGCGGTGCGCTGGCCGGCCAGTACAAGGGCGCGCGCGCCGGCTATGACGAAGCAGTCGCGACCTATGATTCGACGGTGACCACCGCCTATCGCGAAGTCGCCGACGCAGTGACCAGCAAGAGCGCGCTGGTCACCCGCCTGGCCGAGAGCCGCCAGGCGCTCGCCGATTCCGAAGCGGCCTATTCGATCGCCCGGCAGCGCTATGAAGGCGGCCTGTCGACCTTCCTCGATGTGCTGACCGCCGAGCAGGGCGTGCTGCAGAACCGCCAGATCGTCGCCGATCTCGAGGCGCGGGCGTTCACGCTCGATGTCCAGCTGGTCCGCGCGCTCGGCGGGGGTTTCTCCACCAACATCGCGGCCGCCGCCGCAACCAAGGATTCGACCCATGGCTGACGCCGAACCCCAGATCCATGTCGCGAACGCCGAAGCCGCGCCCGCCCGGCCCAGCCTGCGCCGGCGCCTGCTCACCGGCATTGCTGGTGCGGTGCTGATCGCGGGCCTGGGCTATGGCGGCTGGTACGTGCTGGTCGGCAGCCACTATATCAGCACCGACAACGCCTATGTCGGCGCCGACACCGCCAGCGTGACGCCGATGGTCGCCGCGCAGGTGGCCGGCGTCGCGGTATCCGATACGCAGGCGGTGAAGAAGGGCGACATCCTCGTCCAGCTCGACGACAGCGATGCGCGGATTGCGCTCGCCCAGGCCGAGGCGGATCTCGCCAAGGCTCGCCGCCAATACGGCCAGACCTCGGCCACCAGCGCCGCGCTCGCGGCGCAGGTCCAGGCCCGCGGCGCCGACATTTCCCGAGCCCGTGCCCAGCTCGTCGCCGCCGAGGCGGATTACGAGAAGGCGCGGGTGGACCTCGCCCGGCGCCAGCGCCTCGCCCCCAATGGTGCGGTGTCGGGCGAGGAGCTCACGTCGGCGACCAACGCCTTCTCCTCGGCCAAGGCCAATCTGGAGCTGGCGCGCGCCGGCGTTGCCCAGGCGAACTCCACGCGCGGCGCCGCCAGCGGCGAGCTTGCCGCGAACAATGCGCTGATCAGCGGCACCACCGCCAATTCGGCGCCGGAAGTGCTCTCTGCCCAGGCCAGGGTCGCGCAGGCCCGGCTCGATCTCGATCGCACCGTGATCCGCGCGCCGATCGACGGCGTGGTCACCCGCCGCAACGTCCAGGTCGGCCAGCGCGTCGCGCCGGGCGCGCAGCTGATGCTGGTCGTGCCCGTGGGCCAGCTCTATGTCGACGCCAATTTTAAGGAAGGCCAGCTCACGCGCGTGAAGGTCGGCCAGCCGGTGACGCTCAAGTCCGATCTCTATGGCGGCGGCGTCACCTATCACGGCAAGGTCGTCGGCCTGTCGGGCGGCACCGGCGCTTCGTTCGCGCTGATCCCGGCGCAGAACGCCACCGGCAACTGGATCAAGGTGGTCCAGCGCCTGCCGGTGCGCGTCGCGCTCGACCCCAGGGAATTGCAGGCACACCCGCTGCGCGTGGGCCTTTCGATGGATGCCGAGATCGACGTCTCGAAGAATTGAGGACAAGGCGATGAACGGCAAGGCCGAGACAATGGCGCCGCTGACCGGGCTGCCGTTGATCCTTGCGGGCGTGGTGCTCGCGCTCACCAACTTCATGGTGGTGCTCGACACCACCATCGCCAACGTCTCGGTCCCGCACATCTCGGGCAGTCTCGGCATCTCGGGCAGCCAGGGGACGTGGATCATCACTTCCTATGCCGTGGCGGAGGCCGTGTGCGTGCCGCTGACCGGCTGGCTCGCCGGTCGCTTCGGCACGGTGCGCACCTTCACCTTCGGGATGATCGGCTTCGGCGTCTTCTCCGTCCTGTGCGGCCTGTCGACGTCGCTCGGCATGCTCGTCGCCTGCCGCATCGGCCAGGGCCTGTGCGGCGGCCCGCTGATGCCGCTGTCACAGACGCTGCTGATGCGCATCTTCAAGCCCGAGCAGCGCGCCCAGGCGATGGGCGTCTGGTCGATGACCACCGTGGTCGCGCCGATCCTCGGTCCGATCCTGGGCGGCACGATCTCGGACAGCTGGTCGTGGCACTGGATCTTCTTCATCAACATTCCCGTCGCCGCCGTCTGCGCGTTCGGAGGGATGCGGCTGCTCTCGAAGGTCGAGACGCCGACGAGCAAGCTGCGGGTCGACCGGGTCGGGCTGATGCTGATGCTGCTGTGGATCGGCGCGCTGCAGATCATGCTCGATCTCGGCCGCGAGCATGACTGGTTCAATGACCGAACGATCGTGATGCTGGGCGTTACCGCGCTGATCGGCTTCCTGGTCTTCCTGGCCTGGGAGGGAACCGAGGACCAGCCGATCGTCGATCTGCGCGTGTTCCGCCACCGGGGCTTCACCGTGGCGGTGCTGTCGCTGGCCTTCGCCTTCGGCACCTTCTTCTCGTCCGCGGTGATCATCCCGCAATGGCTGCAGACCAGCATGGGCTACACCGCCACCTATGCCGGCTATGCCACCGCCTTCACCGGCGTGGCGGCGGTGATCATGTCGCCGATCGTCGCCAAGCTGACCAGCAAGGTGGATCCGCGCGCGCTGGTGTGCTTCGGCATCCTCTGGCTCGGCTTCACTTCGCTGCTGCGCGTCCATTGGAACAGCCAGGCGGATTTCTGGAGCCTCGCCTTCCCGCAGATGCTCCAGGGCATCGGCATGCCCTTCTTCTTCATTCCGCTGACCACGCTGGCGCTGGGTTCGGTGCGGCCCGAGGAGACGGCGTCGGCGGCGGGCGTGATGGCGTTCCTGCGGACCATGGCGGGTGCGATCGGCACCTCGATCTCGACCACCGCCTGGGACGACAGCGCCCGTGTGGCGCGCAGCGAGATCGCCGCGCGGCTGAACAGCGATGGCACCGTCGATGCACTTGCCGCACAGGGCTTCTCGCTCGATCAGGCGCGCGGCGTGATCGCCCAGCTGGTCGACAAGGAGGCGTTCGCATTGGCGACCAGCCACATCTTCCTGCTCTCGGCCTTCGTCTTCGTCGGCGCGGCGATGATCATCTGGCTGACTCCGCGCCCGAAGCGGGCAATAGGGGCAGGCGCGGCGCATTAGCGGATCGGGGCTCGCCGTCACGGGCGCCTGTATCTGCGCCGTCATGCTGAACTCGTTTCGGCATGACAGTGCAGAACCGCCGGCGCTCTATGTCCGGTCCGGGCAGGCGCCGCGCAGGTCAGCGCCGCCGGCGATGGTTCACGATAAAAGCAGTGGTGCCCGGGGACGGAGTCGAACCGCCGACACTGCGATTTTCAGTCGCATGCTCTACCAACTGAGCTACCCGGGCGTGCCCGGCGAGTGCCGGGGAGCGCGCCTCTTAGTCGCGCGAATCGGCGCTGTCCACCCCCGAATGCACATGGGGGTCCACGCGCTCGCCGGGAATGCGATAGCCCTCGCCCAGCCATTGCAGCAGGTCGCGGTCCCTGCAGCCGCGGCCGCAGAAGGGCTTGTGCTCGATATCGGTCGGCTGCCCGCAGACGGGGCAGCTATTGCTCTTCGTCATTTCAGTCCCTTGCATGCGTGAACTCAGTCACGCCGCCGATCCGCCGCGCCAGCTCCGCCGTCCAGCCCGGCTGCTGCGCGAGGCGGCGCGCGACGCTCCTGGCTACCATATGGGTAGCCGGAGGCGGGGGCGGAAGCCGCTCGATGCGCCGCAGTTCCGCCCGCGTCTCCGTACCGATCGGATCGGCGCGCAGCAGTTCGGGCAAGGAAGGCCGGGTACGCCGCCGCACGATCTGGAGGAAGCCGAAGCCGTTCACCGCAGTGCGTTCGAAGGGCTGGGGCAGGGCGGCGTCGATCGCCTCGGCCACCGCGTTGCGGGCGGTCTTGCCGCTGAGCGTGGGGAAGTCGATGCCGATCGAGCCGGCGATCCCGTGCCGCTCGATCGCCCGCGCCACCGCATGCGCGGCGGCTACCGCCAGCGGCTCGATTGGGCCGGAGCCGTCCACGTCGAACAGCGCCATCGCCGGGGTAGGCGAGAGGCGCAGCGCGCCGCCCGGAAAGGCGATCTCGCCGGTGATCGCTTCATCGAGCACTTCGGACCAGCCGGCTTCCTCCAGCGCGTCCGGCTCGTGGGCGCGCAGCGTGCGGACGGGCAGGCCGGTGGCGGCGATGCGATCGAACAGGGTGGGCCCGTCGGACAGTTCCTCGTCGCTCGGCACGGCCTTGGGCAGCTTGGCGCGGCCGGGCTCGGGGATGGCCTCGCGGGTGATCCTGACGCGCAGCTTCGCTCCTTGCGTGATCGTCTTCGGCACATGGTCGCACAGCGCCTCGCCGCCGCCGTCGAGCGCGATCAGCTTGGCGGCCTTGTCGATCAGCCGGGCATCCAGCACCGCATCGACGCGCGGCCACACGCCCTCAAGCTCGATCCGTGCCTTCCAGATGCCGCCGCGCGAGATCAGCGCGGCGCGGTTCTCGCCGATCCCGGCTTCGTAGAGCCACTCAGCCAAGGCCGTACCCGGCGCTCTCCAGCAGCGCGCGCGTCTCGAAGACGGGCAGCCCGACCACGCCCGAATGGCTGCCGGCGAGGTAGCGGACAAAGGCCTCGGCCTTGCCCTGGATGGCATAGCCGCCCGCCTTGCCCATGCCTTCCCCGCAGGCGACGTACCAGTCGATCTCGGCCTGGCTCAGCCGCTTGAAGGCGACGATCGTGTCCGAGATGCGCGTGCGCGCCTTGCCGTCGGCGCCGATCACGCAGACGGCGGACAGGCAATGGTGGCGCCGGCCGGAGAGTAGCGCGAGCATGCGGCGCAGATCCGCCTCGTCCGCGGGCTTGGCGAGGATGCGGCGGCCGACCGCGATGGTGGTGTCGCCCGCGAGCACGATCTCGTCCGCGGCACGCGCCACTGCCCGCGCCTTGTCGATCGCGACGCGCAGCACATAGGCGCGGGGCGTCTCGCCGGCGTGGACATCCTCGTCGACATCGGGCGCGGCGATGCGCGCAGGTTCGGCCCCGATCCGCCTGAGCAGATCGAGCCGTCGCGGCGAGGTGGAAGCGAGGACGAGCCGCAAGGGCACCGCCCGCTTACTTGAAGCGATAGGTGATACGGCCCTTGGTCAGGTCGTAGGGCGTGAGCTCGACGAGCACTTCGTCGCCCACGAGCACGCGGATGCGATTCTTGCGCATCTTGCCGGCGGTATGGCCCAGGATCTCGTGATCATTTTCGAGCCGGACGCGGAACATGGCGTTGGGCAAAAGCTCAACGACCTGGCCCCGCATTTCAAGCAGTTCTTCTTTGGCCAAAAATTACCTCATGGGTGCGCGCGCTAAAAGTGGCGGTGCCTTTACAGCGCGAAAGGAGAAAAGGGAAGGCGGAGAACCCGACAAAGCCTGCCGCCCTAGTCCGATATGGGGATTGCGTTCCCCTTTGCCATCCGGCGCGCCGTTTCCGGCCGGTTTGATCGACGGATGTGCCTGCTTCGTCGCACCCCGATTTGCCGTGCGGGGCCGGCCTGTATCTTCCGCCGCCGGCTATTCGGGAGTCAGTGAAATGCGTGCTTCGTTTCTGCTGGGTTCGGCGGCGTGCATGCTGGCCTTCCTCGCCGCCGCCGATGCGCGCGCGCAATGCGCGGCGCGGCTGGAGCGTGCCAACCACAATGCGCGCCAGATGCCGGAGAACACACCCTCCCAGGTGCATGACGAACTGTCCGACCAGTCGCTGCTCGCCGAGGAGACGAAGGACAGCAATCCCGCCGAATGCCTGCGGGCCGTGACGCAGATGGAAGCGCTGATGCGCCGCCACGGCAAGTCGATCGTCGAGGCATCGGGAGTGCCGGCCGCAGGGGGCGTGGCAGCGCGGCCGAAGACGCTCGACGAGCTCTTCCCGCCGACGCCGCTCGGCCAGCGGCTGGTGCGGATGCGCGCCTCGACGGGCGGTCAGACCCGTGCCGATGTCCGGGCGCTCCAGGAATATATCGACGCCAGCAGGGCCTGGGGCTTCGCCGTATACAGCGCCAATGACACTTCGAACCCGGCCGCGGCTCGGGTAGTGGCGGTCACCGACGACGTGGTCGCCGCTGCCGAGGCGACGCAGGAAGTGATGATTCAGATCAACCAGGACGGCGATGTGCTGCACGCGCAGTTGCAGGATGCCTTTGCCGAGCTGGAGGCGGCGCAGCGCGCCCAATATAATTATCTGAACCCCGGCGACTTGCTGGCGCCGCTCGCCCCGGTTCCGGAGGCCATCCGCAAGCGTCTTGACGCGGCCCGCAGCAACTTGCGCGACGTGACGAAGCGCCTGAACGAATGGATCGAGCGCAATCTGGAGGAGGGCTTCGCGCCCGGCTATCTCGGCGCGATGCGGGTGCTGGAGGCGCGCTACAAGCCCAGGTTCGAGCAGATCGAGATACAATGCGAGAAGCTGCGGCAGGCGGCGTTCGGGAAGCTCGCCGAGGCTGTGCTCACGGGAAAGAAGACGACTGCGGTCGAGGACGCCGGGAAAGCCTGCTCGCAGATGGAAGCGCCGCTCAAGGAGCAGTCGCAGCGCGAGGAAGACGAAATCCACGAGAAGTACAAACTGCCGGAGAAGGGGGAAGACGATCCGCCGGCACCCCAGGCACGGTCCAAGCCGGCCGGCCAGGGGCGGGGTTCGGGCAAGCCGAAATAGCAGCCCTTCCGTCCGCGGCCCTTGTGCCGAAAGCGATCCGGGCCCGCCGATGGCCGGGGCGGCATGTCGCCATGCCGCCCCGCACACTCAGGCCGGATTGTATTTGTCGAGGAACTTCTTCACTTCCTGCAGGAACTGGGTCCGGTCTTCCTCGCGCAGCAGATTGTGCGTGTTGAGCGGCTGCTCGACATAGCGGAAGTCGACGCCTTCCTTCTTGCCCGCGGCCTTCAGCTTGCTCACCAGCCCGCGAGACTGGGCGACGGGAACACGCTGATCCTTGGCGCCATGGACGATCAGGATCGGCGTCGAGAACATCTCGGCATGATAGGCCGGGGAGATCGGCTTGAGATCGCCCGCCGCGCCCAGCCCGACCTTCGCACCATAGCCGCCCAGATAGTTCTTGTCGTAATTGACCATCGCAGGAAGGTCGTGGACGCCCGCACCGCTCACCGTGCAGCGATATTTGTCGCCGTCGCGCTGCGCCGCGCGGCTGGCGGCATAGCCGCCATAGGACCAGCCGACCATGCAGACGCGCTTGGGATCGATTGTCCCGTCCTTGGCGAGCCAGGGGATCACGTCGTTGAGATCGTCCTGCATGCGCAGGCCCCAATTGCCGTCCACCGCCTTGCCGAATTCCTTGCCGTAGCCGGTCGAGCCGCGATAATTGGGCTGGACGACGACATAGCCATATTCCGCCAGCGCCTGGGCCCATTGGTAATTGTCCCAATCGGCGTCGTCGCGGGCCCAGGGGCCGCCGTGCGGCATCACGATGAGCGGCCGGTTCTTCTCGCCCATATGATGGCGCGGCAGCGTCAGGATCGCCTCGATCGACTTGCCGTCGGAGGCGGTGTAGCGGAAGGTCTTCACCGGATTGAGCTGGGCGTTCTTGAGCGTCTCGCTGCTCCAGGTAATCAGCGAGACGTCGCCGCTCACGGTATCGAACAGGTAATAGGCCGGCACCTGGCCCTGCCCCGAGATCGCGAACAGGATCTTCTCGCGCTTCGCGTCGGCCGAGGCGATCGCGACATTGCCGGCGCCGAATTGCGCGTCGAGCACCTGGGCGATCTCGCGGAGCCGCGGATCGTAGAAGACGTGGTGCGTCCGCTGATCGGTATAGCGGACGCTCTGCAGCGCAGCGCCGTCGGGCGTGAGCGTCGCGCCGGAGATGTCGTAGCCGGCGACCCCGAACACCTTCTTGCCGAGCGCCATCTTGTCGAGGTCATATTCGTAGAGCGCGCGATACCCCTCCCGGTTGCTCAGCGCATAGGCCTTGTTCGGGCCGGGCAGGATATAGTCGGGAAGCTCGGTGTCCTGGTACCGGTCCGGCGTCTCGTGCAGGATCGTCCGGAAATTCTCCTTGGCATCGGCGCGATAGAGGACGCGCATCTTGCCGGAATCGCGATCCCGCTGGCTGCCCATGCGGACCACGCCGGACGCGTCGGCCACCCAGTTGCTCACCACCGGATTGGGGCGCGCGACCTGGGTGGTCCTGCCGCTTTCCACGTCGATGTCGAGAACTTCGGGATTGTCCCACATCTCGGTGCCATATTTGTTGGTGACGCGCTGGAGCAGCAGGTGCGGCTTGGCCGTGCCCGGCGGGGATTTCCACAATACGTCGCCGGCCCAGGCCGCAGCGCCTTCCCAGCCGAGCGGTGTCGCCTTGCGCGTCTTGACGTTGTAGGCGGCGATGCGCGTCGTATCGATCCACTGGCCGAACTCATGGTCGCGGCTGCGGATCCAGATCAGCAGGTTCTGGTCGTCGATCCAGTCCCAACTGTAGATTTCGCGGTCGCCGATATTTTCCTTGGAGAAGTCCGAATCGCGCGCGACGATGAACGGCTTCGCATTCGGCTGGCCGATCGGCAGGATCGCCAGCGCCTGGACGCCCCCTGCGCGCATCTTGGCGGCGATCATCTCGCCATTGGGTGAAAGGCTCGGGCGGTCGACCACGGGAAACTGGCCGAAGACCTCAAGCGGGACGGTCTTTTTGTCCCATTCGGTGCTGGGTTTGATCTGCGCCCGGGCGGGCGCGATCGACGCGACGACGGCCGCCGCGGCGAGAAGCGGCGCAATGAAACGTGACAAGATATTCCTCCCCCGTAGAGGAAGGCAGAATGCCCCCTGAAGCCGAAATTCCATCAGCTTTCTGAAGCTTTGTCCAGCGGAGCTGCCCCCGGCGCGGTGGCAAGCGAGGGCGCGGCGCGTCCGGCGCGGCATGGCTGCATCACAACGAAGAGGGCCGCCGGATCGCTCCGGCGGCCCCTTCACGCGAAGCGGAGTTGTCGATCAGCCGGCAGCGTGGCCGGCCAGCGCAGCGAGCAGCAGCAGCGCCACGATGTTGGTGATCTTGATCATCGGATTCACGGCCGGGCCCGCGGTATCCTTGTACGGATCGCCCACGGTGTCGCCGGTCACGGCCGCCTTATGGGCTTCCGATCCCTTGCCGCCGTAATTGCCGTCCTCGATATACTTCTTGGCATTGTCCCAGGCGCCGCCGCCCGACGTCATCGAAATGGCGACGAACAGGCCGGAGACGATCACGCCGAGCAGCATCGCGCCCACGGCCGCGAAGCCCTGGGACCGGTCGGCGACCGCGGTGATGATGAAGTAGATCGCGATCGGGCTGAGCACCGGCAGCAGCGACGGCACGATCATTTCCTTGATCGCCGCCTTGGTGACGATGTCGACGGTGCGGGCATAGTCCGGACGGCTGGTGCCTTCCATGATGCCCGGGTTGCTCTTGAACTGGTTGCGGACGTCCTCGACCACCGATCCGGCGGCGCGGCCCACGGCAGTCATGCCGAAGGCGCCGAACAGATAGGGCAGCAGCGCGCCGAGCAGCAGGCCGACGATCACGTAAGGATTGCTCAGGGAGAAATCCACGGGCACATCCGGGAAGAACTCCTTGAGGTCGGTGGTATAGGCGCCGAACAGCACCAGCGCGGCAAGCGCGGCCGATCCGATCGCATAGCCCTTGGTCACGGCCTTGGTGGTGTTGCCCACCGCGTCGAGCGCGTCGGTCTTGTGGCGGACTTCATCCTCCAGGCCGGCCATCTCGGCGATGCCGCCGGCATTGTCGGTCACCGGGCCATAGGCGTCGAGCGCGACGACCATGCCCGCCAGCGCGAGCAGCGACGTCGCGGCGAAGGCCACGCCGATGATCCCCGCGATCTGATAGGCCGCGATCACCGCGACGACGATGACGAGCGTCGGCAGCGCGGTAGATTCGAGGCTGATGGCGAGACCCTGGATCACGTTGGTGCCGTGGCCCGTCACCGAAGCCTTGGCGATCGACTTGACCGGGCGATAGTTGGTGCCGGTGTAATATTCGGTGATCCACACCAGCAGGCCGGTGACGGCGAGGCCGATCATCATGCAGATGAACAGGCTCCAGCCGGTGAATTGCGGGCCGGAGATCAGGCCCTGCGCCGCCTCGGCGGTGACATGGTCGCTCGGCTCGAGGAAGCTGCTCGGATCGACCGACAGGCCGCCGATCACTGCGTTCATGTCGCCCAGCGTATATTGGGTGACGAACCAGATTGCCGGGATCGAAAGCAGTACCGTGGTCCAGAAGCCCTTGTACAGCGCGCCCATGATCGACTGGCTCTTGCCCAGGCGAACCATGTAGGTGCCGATGATCGACGTGATGATGCACACGCCGCCCACGACCAGCGGCAGCGCCATGAGCTTGAGCAGCAGATCGGCCGGCAGGTTCTTCACCAGCAGCGCGATCGAGACCATGGTGAGGCCGAGCGTCACGACATAGGTCTCGAACAGGTCGGCCGCCATGCCGGCGCAGTCGCCGACATTGTCGCCGACATTGTCCGCGATCACGGCGGGGTTGCGGGGATCGTCCTCGGGAATGCCGGCCTCGACCTTGCCGACCAGGTCGGCGCCCACATCGGCGGCCTTGGTGAAGATGCCGCCGCCCAGGCGCGCGAAGATCGAGATCAGCGAGGCGCCGAAGGCGAGGGCGGTCAGCGCCTCGATCACCTTGCGGCTGTTGGGCTCGAGGCCGGACGGGCCGACCAGATACCAGAAGATCAGCGCGATCGCGAGCAGGCCCAGGCCCGCCACCAGCATGCCGGTGATCGCGCCGGAGCGGAAGGCGAGGGTCAGGCCGCCCTGCAGGCTGCCACGCGCCGCCTCCGCGGTGCGGACGTTCGCGCGCACCGAGATGTTCATGCCCACGAAGCCTGCCACGCCCGAAAGCACGGCGCCGACCAGGAAGCCGATCGTCGAGAGTGTCCCCAGCGTGAAGAACAGGACGATGGCGACGATCACGCCCACGATGGCGATCGTCATATATTGCCGGCCGAGATAGGCCTTGGCGCCTTCCTGGATGGCAGCGGCGATGCTTTGCATCTTCTCGTTGCCCGCCGGCGCCTTCAGCACCTGCTGGCTGGTCAACAAGCCATAGAGCACTGCGAGCACGCCGCAGGCTATGGCGATGTACACAATCGTCATGCGTTCAAGCCCTTCCCCTATTGGATATCGAGCCGCGCCGGTCTGTGTGCCGGTTTAAAAGGCCCGGTATGGGGAGGCTATCGAGCGTATCGGCTCAGCGCAAGCCGCTCAGCGATGCTGGTAGCCGAGGGGGATTTCGGGGACTTGGCCGTCGAGCAGCAACGGCGTGGCCAGCTGCTCCGCCAGCATGCCGATCCGCGTGGCGGGTATGGGCGGCATGAAATCGGCGGGCGCGGCGAAGAGCAGCTCGTAATCGTCGCCCCAGGTGGCCGCGCGCATCGGATCGGCGCCCGGCGCGACGGGCACCGCGGCGAGCGTGAGTTCGGCGGTGCAGCCGCTGGCCTCCGCAAGCCGCGCGGCGTCGAGGAGGAGCCCGTCCGAGACGTCCATCATCGCATGGACCAGCGGCGCCAGGGCGCGGCCCTCGGCCAGCCGGGGCCGCGGGCGCAGATAGGCGGCGCCGTCGCCGGCCTCGAAGCCGAGCATCGCCGCACCGATCGTGCCGGTCACCCACAGGGCGTCGCCGGGCCGCCCGCCGTCGCGGCGCGGGACGGCGGCGCCGGCGCGGCCGATCGCAGTGCAGCCGAACGTGGCGGGGCTGACCGAGATGGTGTCGCCGCCGAGCAGGGGTACGTCATATTCGATGAGGATCGCGCGCAGCCCCTCGACGAAGCGCTCCGCCCCTTCCACCAGCACCGCGCCGATCAGCACACCGAGCGGCTCGGCGCCCTTGGCGGCCAGGTCCGACAGGTTCACCGCGACCAGCTTCCAGGCGATATCGAACGGATCGGTGCCGGGACGATAATGCACGCCCTCGGCGATCGCGTCATGGGTCAGGATCAACCGCTCGCCGCCGATCGCGAGCATCGCGGTGTCGTCGAGCAACCCCTCCGCTCCGGGATGGAGCGGCAGGGTGCGCAGCGCGGCGATGAATTCGGCTTCGTTCACGGCTCAATTCCTCCCCGAGCTTGTCTCGAGGAGGGGGACCATCCGAAGGATGGTGGAGGGGCCGCGCCAACGGCGCGGAAATCGTTTGCGGTTGGTCCGAGCCGTCGCTGGCGCGACGGCCCCTCCACCACGACGCTTGCGCGTCGCGGTCCCCCTCCCCGAGCGGAGCTCGGGGAGGAATTGGGTCAACCCCGGACTTCCTTCGCCACGGCGTCGAGGATGCCGTTGACGAAGCCCTTTTCGCGGCGGTCGTAAAAGGCGTCGGTCACGTCGAGATATTCGCTGATCGCGGCGCCGACGGGCACGTCCCTGCGCGCCATCAACTCATAGGTGCCGGCGCGCAGGATCTGGCGCATCGGCTTGTCGAGCCGATCAAGGCTCCAGTCGGCGCTGAGCTTGGCGGCGATCATCCGGTCGATCTCGTCGCGGCGTTCGCTCACCCCGGTGACGATGTCGTCGAAAAAGGCGATGTCCGCCTCGGCATATTCGACATCCTCGATCACCGCGCCCAGGCGGTGATTGTGGAATTCGTGGAGCAGCGCGGGGATCGAGGTCGCTTCCATCTCGTGCTGATAGAGCGCCTGCACGGCGGCGAGGCGCGCGGCGGCGCGCGCCTTGGAGCGGGACTTTGCGGTGTGGCTAGGCATGCTGCGCCCCATAGGTATATTCGTTCGATATGGCAAAGAAGATGCGAATTCTCGCATCCGCCTCGCTTCGGGGCGAGGCGCCGGTTCGCCGCCGCAGAGCCCTTGACCGATATCTCCGCACCTCGATCGTCATCCCCGCGAAGGCGGGGACCCAGGGTAGTGAAGGACCGGCTTATGCAATTGGGCGAGGTGCGGGCGGCGTTCGCTGGGGATTGCCGCGCGCGTCGCGCCTTTGGCTCTGGATCCCCGCCGTCGCGGGGATGACGGACGTATCTCGGGATTTGGAACCCCGGCGCGGCGATCAGCCCCGCGGCCACACCTTCAGCGGTTCCCGTGCCGCATAGTCGCGGCTCTCCGCATTCCCGGTCTGCACCTCGATCACATGCTCGGGCCCGAACGGCACTTCGGTGCCGAGCCAGAACTCGTCATTCTCGTCGATCTCGGGCTCGTTATCGAGCAGGCCGAAATAGGTGCCGTCCGCCGCTTCGCGCACGACCACCCACATCCGGTCGACGACCGGCTCCTCGTCGTCTTCGACTGCGATGATGAAGATCAGTTTGGCGAAGTCGCCCACGGCAAGGTTGTGCCGGATCTTCTCATCGGGGATTTCGAAGCTTTCGGGATGGAGCAGATGGCGCTCGATCCCGCTTTCGAGGCACCAGCCATCTTCGTCGAGATCGGGCGTCCGCATCAGGGGTTCCTCAGTCGAATGGCAACGGACTCGGCATGCGCCGGCAGGCCTTCCGCCTGCGCCAGCGCCACCGCCGCCGGGCCGATCGCCGCCAGCCCGTCTGCGTCGAGCGACAGGAAGCTGGTGCGCTTCATGAAGTCGAGCACCGACAGGCCCGAGGCGAAGCGCGCCCGGCGGCCGGTGGGAAGGACGTGGTTCGGGCCCGCGACATAATCGCCCACCGCTTCGGGGGTGTAGCGGCCGATGAAGACCGAGCCGGCATGGCGCACCATGTCGAACAGCCCTTCGGCCTGGTCGCAGGCGAGCTCCAGGTGCTCGGGTGCCAGTCGATCGACCAGCGGCATGGCGCTGGCGAGATCAGGCACCACGATGATCGCGCCATTGGCATCCCAGCTGGCGCGCGCGGTCGCTTCGGTCGCGAGCCGGGCCAGGGCGCGCTCCACTGCCGCCGCCACCTGATCGGCGAAACCGGCATCGTCGGTGAACAGGATCGACTGGCTGGTGGGATCGTGCTCGGCCTGGCTGAGCAGGTCGGCGGCGATCCAGTCGGCGTCGTTCCTGCCGTCCGCCACCACCACGATCTCGCTCGGGCCCGCGACCATGTCGATGCCGACCACGCCGTAGAGCTGGCGCTTGGCCTCGGCCACCCAGGCATTGCCGGGGCCGGTGATCACGTCGACCGGCGCGATCCGCTCGGTGCCATGGGCCAGCGCGGCGATCGCCTGCGCCCCGCCGATGCGCCAGATCTCGTCGACGCCAGCCAGATGCGCGGCGGCCAGCACCAGCGGATTGACTTCGCCATCGGGCGTCGGCGTCACCATCACCAGCCGGCCGACCCCGGCGGCGCGCGCCGGCAGCGCGTTCATTAGCACCGAGCTGGGATAGGCGGCCCGCCCGCCCGGCACATAGACGCCCGCCGCGTCCACCGCCCGCCAGCGCGCGCCCAGCCGGATGCCCGCCGCGTCTATCTCGTCGCGATCCTCGGGCTTCTGCTTGGCGTGATAGGCGGCGATCCGTTCGGCGGCGAGCTCCAGCGCGTCGCGCAGCCCGGGCTCGAGCCCTTCCCAGGCCGCGAGGCAATCGGCGCGGTCGAGCTTCCAGCCATGGGCATCGAGGTCGAACCGGTCGAAGCGCCGGGTGAGGTCCCTGAGCGCCGCATCGCCTTCGCCGCGGACCCGCGCGACGATCGCGGCCACGTCGCGCGCGACGTCCGCGTCCGCCTCGCGCCGCGCATCGACCAGGTCGGCGAACGCCTGGGCGAAGCCCGCGTCGTCGGCATCCAGGCGGATCATTCGGCCACCGCCCGGCGGAACCTGTCGACCAGCGGCACCACTTCGGTCGCGCGCGTCTTGAAGGCGGCGCGGTTGACGATCAGCCGGCTGCTCACTTCGGCGATCACTTCCACTTCGACCAACCCGTTCTCCTTGAGCGTACGGCCCGAGGAGACGAGGTCGACGATGCGCGGCGCCAGGCCCAGCACGGGCGCCAGCTCCATCGCGCCGTTGAGCTTGACGCACTCCGCCTGCACGCCGCGCGCCTCGAAATGGGCGCGAGTGATGTGCGGATATTTGGTGGCGACGCGGACATGGCTCCAGCCGCGCGGATCGTCCCGCTCCGCCAGGTCGGCCGGCTCGGCGACCGAGATGCGGCAATGGCCGATGCCCAGGTCCACCGGCGCATAGAGTTCCGAATAGTCGAATTCGGCCAGCACGTCCGACCCGACGATGCCGAGTTGCGCGGCGCCGTGCGCGACGAAGGTGGCGACGTCGAACGCCCGCACGCGGATCAGGTCGATCGCCGGCGTGTTGGTCCGGAAGCGGAGCGCGCGCGAACCTTCATCGGCGAAGTCCGGCTCGGGCACGATGCCGACGCGGGCAAGCAGCGGCAGCGCCTCATCGAGGATGCGCCCCTTGGGGACGGCAAGGATCAACGGTTCGGTCATCGAAGGCGGGGCTTTACTAGGGGCACCCCATGGGCGCAACAGACGGGCCGCGGAGGTATTTCTTATGGCGAGCGAAGAGAATAACCGCGGCGCGTTCCGGATCCAGGAATTCTATTGCCGCAAGATGGACGCGCCCATCTATGCGGCCATCTGCACCGCGATCGCCGACGGGCTGACGCGCGGCAGCGAGACCGGGCGCCGGGTGCTCGACTGGCCGGGCGAGCCGACTCGCGACGCGCTGCCGTTGCGGCTGGTCGGCGGGCTGCACGCGCTGGTGCTGGCGGGGAGCGACGCCGAGCTGGCCGAGGCGTTCGCGGGCCGGCTGGAGGGCGAGGCGCTGCAGGCGGCGCTCAACCGTGTGCTGGCGCGCAACGATGCCGCCCTGCTCCCCTGGCTCGACGGCCCGCCCCAGACCAACGAGCCCGGCCGTTCGGGCGCGCTGATCGTCGGGCTGATCGAAGTCGCGCGGCGCTTCGGCCCGAAGCTGGAGATATTGGAGATCGGATCGAGCGGCGGGCTCAACCTGCTGATCGATCGCTATCGCTTCGATCTGGGCGGGGCGCTGCTCGGGCCGGCCGAATCGCCGGTCACCATCGCGCCGGCCTGGCTGGGCGATCCGCCCGCGCTGCCGCCGCTGGAGATCGTCTCGACCCGGGGCTGCGACGTCGCGCCGCTCGACGTCACCGATCCGGCGGTGGAGGCGCGGCTCTCCGCCTATGTCTGGGCCGAGACGCCGATGCGGCTGGAGCGATTGCGCAAGGCGATCGGCATGGTCCGCGCGGGCGGCGTGCGCCTCGACCATGCCGATGCCGCCGACTGGGTCGAGGCGCGCCTGGCCGAACCGCAGGCGGAGGACGTCACGCGCGTGCTGATGCACTCGGTGGTCTGGCAATATGTCCCCGATGCGAGCACCGCGCGCATCCGCGCCGCGATGGAGGCGGCCGGCGCCGCAGCCACGCTCGAGCGGCCGCTCGCCTGGGTGGCGATGGAGCCCGACCGTGCGCTGGGCGAGCAAGTGGTGAGCGTGCGCAGCTGGCCCGATGGCGGTCCGCGCGTGGTGGTCGCCACCGCGCATGCCCATGCCGCCTGGGTCCGTCCCGGCGCGGAACGGAGCAGCGAGCAGGGCATCGTGCTGGATGCCGCCGCCGAAGTGCGTCTTTGATGAAGTCGACCAATTATCGCGACACGCTGATCACTGCGTCGCCGGACAGCCCGGTGGCGCGAGGGACCGTCCCCGACAAGCCCGGCACGGTGGCGGCGGTGCAGCACGCGCTGCTCGCCCGGCCCTATGCGATGACCAGCGACGACTTGCTCCACGCCGCGCATCGCGCGCGGGGCGGCGACAAGAGCCGCGGGGATTTCTTCGCCAAGCCCCAGGCTTGTCTGCGCGCTTCGCCGCTGGTGAAGCAATATGGCTGGGGCGTGCATCACGATGCGGAAGAGCGCATCGCGCTGCTCGGCATGGAGAGCGACGAATATCGCCGGCTGCTCGAGGATCCCGCGGTGGCGAAGGTGCCGGGCATGCGGCGCGCGCGCTGACGGCGCCCTTCGTCACCCCGGACTTGTTCCGGGGCCCCGCTGCCTTGCCGCGGAAGAAGAAGCGGGATTCCGGAACAAGTGGCGCGTATCCCCTTGAGACAAGTATCCCCGTTTTCGTCATCCCCGCGCAGGCGGGGATCCAGAGTCACGGGCGATACAGCAGCGAAACCCTGGATCCCCGCCTGCGCGGGGATGACAAGGTTTGCTGAACGAGTCTTGGCCCTAGTCTAAACTTCCCGAATTTCCGGCCCTCAGCCGCCGCGCTCCGCCAGCCATGCCCGGATTGCCTCGGTCACCGCCGCGGGCTTCTGCCAGGGCACGAAATGGCCGGCATCCGCGATTTCCACCACGCGCAGGTCCGGCACCAGGGCGTCGAGCCCGTCGAGTTGGCAGGGAAGCAGCGCGCCGTCCTGCATTCCCCAGATCACCAGGGTCGGCTGGGTGACCGGCGGGAAGGGGCCGCCCAGCCAGGCCGGCCGTTCGGGCGTCTCGCCCGGTGCGGGTACCGATATGGCGCTGGCGCGGTACCAGTTCAGCATGGCGGTCATCGCGCCGGGCTGGCCCCATTCGGCGAGATAGGCCGGCTTCTCGGGCGCGAGCAGCGCGGCATCGGCATGTCTGGCGAAGCTGGTGTCGAAGAACGCCTCGAGCCCGATGCGGTCGAGGAACTGCTCGAAATCCGGGTTGCGGAAGGCCGTGATGTACTGGCTCGCCTCGCGCTGGGCGGGATCGTCGAACAGGCTGCGCTGGAAGACCAGCGGGTGCGGCGCGTTGACGATGATCAGGCGCGCGATGCGCTGCGGGTTCTGCAGCGCGGCCATCCAGGCGATTGCGCCGCCCCAGTCGTGCCCCGCCAGCGTGAACGGCCCGATGCCGAGCTGCTCGGCAAGCGCGAGCAGGTCCGCCACCGGCTTGTCGGGCGTGTAGTTCGCGACGCCCTCGGGCCGCGCGGAATGGCCGAAGCCGCGCTGGTCGGGGGCGATGACATAGTGATCGCGGGCGAGCGCAGGGATCTGGTGACGCCAGGTGCGGTGCGATTCGGGAAAGCCGTGGAGCAGCATGATCGGCGGATTGGCGGGGTCGCCCGCAATCGCCACGTTCAGTTCCACGCCGGTGGGCAGTGCGATCCGCTGGAGTTCGAAATCGGCCATCTCGCCTCTCCTGTTTCGGCGGAGGCTAATGGGCGGTGGAGCAATGCTCAACCGTCATCCCCGCCCTGGCGGGGTATCAGGCAGGAATTCGAACCGCCCGCTTGCCCTTGGTGCGGCTGGTCAGGTGATAGTGGAAGCAACGGTCGCAGCGATAGGGGCGCAGCGCCAGCCCGGATGCGCGGATCGCCTCCAGCGCTTCCGGCATGGTCGGGTAGCGCCGCTTGCGCCGGCAGATGCTGAGCCGCGTGCTAGGGATAGCTCACCGTCTTGGGCACTTCGGGGATCGGGATGAATTCCTTGTCGTCGCCCGGCACCTTGGGGAAATTGCCTGCCTTCCAGTCTTCCTTGGCCTGGTTGATCCGGTCGCGGCTGGAGGAGACGAAGTTCCACCAGACATGGCGAGGCGTGGCGAAGTCCTCGCCGCCGCACAGGGCGATGCGGCCGCCGCCGGCCGAGCGCAGGATCGCAGTGATGCCCGGGCGCAGGATGTAGAGGGTGGAGACTTCCATCTCGATCCCGTCGATGCTGGCGTCGCCATAGGCGAGATACACCGCCCGCTCGGTCGCGGCGGGGTCGATCGGCACCGCGCCGCCTTCGGCAAGCTCGATATCGGCATAGATGGTCTGGGCATAGGTGGTGGTCGGTGCCCTGGCCCCCCACAGCTCGCCCATGATCACGCGGCAGCGGGCGCCCGGTTCCTCGACGATCGGCAGGTCGGCCGCGCCGACATGCTCGAAGGCGGGGGCCATTTCCTCGTTCGCCTCGGGCAGCGCGAGCCAGGTCTGGATGCCCGAGAGCTCGGGGCCCCTGGCGCGCTCGGCGCTGGGCGAGCGCTCGGAATGGACGATGCCGTGGCCGGCGGTCATCAGGTTCACCGCGCCGGGCTCGATCGTCGCGAAGGTGCCGAGCGAGTCGCGATGGTCGATCGCGCCGGCATAGAGATAGGTCACGGTGGCGAGGTTGATGTGCGGATGCGGGCGCACGTCGATGCCGGTGCCGGCGTCCAGCCGGGCCGGACCCATCTGGTCGAAGAAGATGAAGGGCCCCACCATAGTCCGCGGCCTGGAAGGCAGCGTGCGGTGGACCTTGAAGCCGCCCAGATCATGGGTGGTGGGGGCGATGATCTGCGTGAAGAGTTCGTCGGTCATGATGTCCTCTCGTCACCGGATGCATAGCCTGTGGCGCCTCGGGCGGACAGCCACAGTTTGGAAACCCAGCCTTTCGGGCCGCGACGCGGTGCGCTCAGGCGGCGTCGAGCTCGGGATAGTGGCGGAAGATGCCCCGGGTGTTGAATGCGATGCGGCGCGGGCCGTCGAGATAGGCCCTGATCCCCGGCAGCGCGGCGACGCGGTCGCGGATCGCGACGAGCCTGGGATAGTCGCCCTCGATCGCCGCCATCCGCCGGGGGAACATGTAGCGCAGCCCCTCGATCAGCTGGAAGATCGAGGTGTCGCCATAGGACCAGCGATTGCCTGCCAGCCATCCGCCCTCCACCGACCGTTCGAACCAGCCGAGGAACTTGGGCATGCGCTCCGCCCGGAATTCCTGGGCGAAGCGCGCGGCTTCCGGCTTCTGGTCCTCGTAATAGCGGCCGGTGCCGACGGGGTGATGCACCTGGTGCACTTCGGCCACGAAGTCCGTGACGGTAAGCTGGATCTCGTGGAGCCAATGGCGGGTCGCGGTATCTTCGGGCGCCAGGCCATGACGGTCGCCCAGCCAGAGCAGGATGTTGGCGACCTGGGCGATCACGCGGTCGCCCGTGTCGAGATAGGGCGGGGCGAAGGGCGGGCGATGCGCCCGCGCCTTCATGTCGGCAATCAGCGCCGCGCTGCCCAGCTCACGGGCGACATCGGCATAGGCGATTCCGGCGGCTTCCATCGGCAGCCGGACGAACTCGCCCCGGCCCTGGATTTCCGCCCAGTACCAGAGCTTGTACGGCATGTTCATTCTCCCGGGGCGCGAGCCTTGATCGCCAGCGCATGGATGCGCGAGACGAGCAGGTCGGCGAGCGCATTGTTGATCAGGCGCTGGCGTTGAACGCGCGACAGGCCCTGAAAGGCCCCGCTCTCGATCACTACGGTCCAGTGCGATTCGCCGGTGCCGTCATCGCCGAGATGGCCGGCATGGTGGTGGCTGTCGTTGATCACCTCGAGATGCGCCGGGGCGAGCGCGACGGTGAGACGGGCGGCGATGATGTCGGCGAGTCCGCCGGTGGCAGTGTCGGTCATCGCGCCTATATAGGCGGTTTGCTCGAGGGAGGTAGCGTGGCCGAGGGCCAGCACAGGAAGGACAGGCCGAATGCCCGTTTCCATGGTCGCGTGGAAGCGCAGGGACGGCTGTGCGCCGAGCCCGGCTGCACCCAGCCGGGCGAGTTCCGTGCGCCGATGGGGCATGCGCGGGGCGGTTATGACGGCCCGGGCGAATATCGCTGGCTGTGCCTGGATCATGTCCGCGCGTTCAACTCGGGCTATAATTTCTTCCAGGGCATGACGCCCGACGAGATTCACGATGCCCAGCGCCCCTATGCCGGCTGGGAACGCGAGACCCGCGCCTTTTCGGGCACCGCCGGGGCCGACCGGCCACCGCGCTGGGCCGATTTCGCCGATCCGCTCGATGCGATCGGCGCGCGGTTCCGCGACCGGATGAAGGACCGGGGCGAGCGCAAGGACGGAAAGCCGCTCTCGGGCAAGGACCGCGAGGCGCTCAAGGTCCTCGACCTCGGGATCGATGCCGACCGCACCGCGCTGCGCAAGCGCTATTCGGAGCTGGTCCGCAAGTTCCATCCCGATCGCAACGGCGGCGATCGCAGCCATGAAGGCCGGCTCCAGCGGGTGATCGAGGCGTACCAGACGCTCAAGGGCTCGCCGGCCTTTGCTTAGTCGGCCGGGCGGGTGTTCACTGCGAGCTGGTCGGCAAAGGCGCGCCGATAGGCGGGGCGCGCCTCGCCGCGCGCCACATAGGCGGCCAGGCCCGGATGCCGGTCGAGAATGCCCGACGGCCGGGTCCGGAGCAGCACCGAGATCATCATCAGGTCGCCCGCGCTGAACGCGCCGTCGAGCCATTCCGCATCGCCGAGCCGGTCGGCGAGCTGGCGCAGCCGGCCATGGATGCGCTCGACGACCAGCGGCAGGCGCTCGGCCGCCCAGGGCCTGTCGCCCTCGACGATCCGGGCGGTGACCAGGTCGAGGATCACCGGTTCCACCGTGTTCACCGCGGCGAACATCCAGGCGATTGCCCGCGCCCGCGCATCGGCGTCGTCGGGCAGCAGGCCCGGATGGCGCTCGGCGAGGTGGAGGACGATCGCCCCGGTCTCGAACAGGGCGAGGCCGCCCTCCTCATAGGTAGGGATCTGGCCGAAGGGGTGCAGCGCGAGATGCGCCGGCGCCTTCATCGCGGCGAAGGTGACCAATCGCACGTCATAGGGCTGGCCCACTTCCTCGAGCGCCCAGCGGACGCGGGTGTCGCGGGCCAGCCCCTTGCCGCCGTCGGGGGAGCGATCGAAGGCGGTGATGGTGATCGTCACGGCGGAGCTCAGCTCTTGTTCGGCGAGACGAGGCCGACGCTGACGCCCTCGGGATCGGTGATGTTGATCACCCATTCGCCGCCGGGCACCTCGTGCGGTCCCCAGACGAGCTTGCCGCCTCCGGCTTCCGCCTTGGCCTGCGCCTCGGTGATGTCCGGCACGCGGAAGTAGAAGCCCCAGCCCGGCCGGCTGCCCGGCTCGCCGCGCATGATCGCACCCACGGCTTCGCCCTTGCTGTCGCCATTGGCGATGAAGCTGTAGTCGCCCATCTCGCCCATCGGCATGGTGCCGACCTTCTCGATGTTGAACAGCTTGCCGTAGAAATCGAGCGCTGCGGCATCGTCGGTGGTGCGCAGCTCGTTCCAGCTGACATGGCCGAAGCCCATGCGCTGATAGGCGGTGCTGCTTTCGGGCGAGGCGCCGCGCATCACGTAGAAGGGCACGCCCTGCGGATCGCTGACCATCGCCAGCCGGCCGACGTCCGGGATGTCGAAGGCCGGAAGGTGGACCTGTCCGCCCGCCGCGACCACCGCGGCGACCGAGGCGTCGACATCGTCCACGCCGAGATAGCCGAGCCAGACCGGCTGGGCGCCGCCCGCGATCATATCGGCATTGAGCTGCATCACGCCGCCGGCCTGGCCGTCGTCGGCGTTGATCATGCGATAGTCCATGCCGCCCGGGGCGGGCTGGGCATCGATGTTCCAGCCGCACACCGAGTCGTAGAAAGCCTTGGCCTTGGCTGCGTCCCTGGTCAGCAGCTCGTACCAGATGAAGCTTCCATGCGCGTTCATTTCGCTTCTCCCGTGTCGAGGATCGGCTCGAAGCCGCCCCAGAACATGCGCTTGCCGTCAAAGGGCGACTCGCCGTCGGGCTGCATCCGCTCGTCCTGCATCAGCTTCGCCCAGCCGGCATCGCGCGTCGCCTTGTCGGGCCACATCACCCAGGAGAAGACGATGGTCTCGCCTTCCTCGGCCTTGGTCGCCATGTAGAAGTCGGTGAGCTTGCCATGCGGCACGTCGTTGCCCCAGCCTTCCAGCACGCGGGTGGCGCCGAATTCCCGGAAGATCGGCGCGACCTTCTCCGCCATCTTGCGATAGGCTTCCTTGTTCCCCTCGGGGATCGCGAGCACGTAACCGTCCATATAAGCCATTTTGGTTCTCCTCTCGACAGTGTCAGGCCGCGACCGGCGCGGGCTGGAAATCGGCCAGCTGCGCGGCGATCGCGCGCTGGAAGGCGGGCCGCGCCATGCCGCGTTCGACATAGGCGGCCAGCACGGGGCGCTCGGTGATCAGCGGGCTGCCGTCGGCGTTGCGCAGCACCGTCACCATCGCGACGTCGGCGACGCTGAAATCGCCGGCCAGCCATTCCCGCTCGCCCAACGCATCAGCGAGGCGATCGAGCCGCTTGCCGATATCCTCCATCAGGCTCGGCCGGCGCAGCTTCGCCCATTCCTCGTCCTTCGAGAACAGGGTGACGTTGCCCAGTTCGAACAGCCCGGGCTCGACGCTGTTGAGCGCGGCGAACAGCCAGGCGAGCGTCGTCGCCTGCTGCTGCGGATCGCGCGACAGCAGCCGCGTGTCCTTCTCCGCCAGATGGAGCAGGATCGCCCCGCTCTCGAACAGGCGCACCGCGCCGTCGTGCAGCACCGGCACCTGGCCCCAGGGCTGTTCATCGAAATAGGCGGCCGGCTTGGGCGGGACCGGACTGATCAGCCGCATGTCATAGGGCAGGCCGATCTCCTCGCACGCCCAGCGCGGCCTCAGGTCGCGGACATAGCCGCGGGCGAAATCCGGCACCCAGTTGAAGCCGGTGATCTCGATGGCCATGGCTGCCTCCTCAACCCCTGGCCGCGGCTTCGATCGCGGCGATGTCGATCTTCTTCATCGTCATCATCGCTTCGAAGGCACGCCTGGAACTGGCGGGATCGTCGCTGAAGTTGAGCTCGATCAGCCGGCGCGGGGTGATCTGCCAGTTGAAGCCCCATTTGTCCTTGCACCAGCCGCACATGCTCTCCTGGCCGCCATTGCCGACAATGGCGTTCCACAGCCGATCGGTTGCTTCCTGATCCTCGGTGAGAATCTGGAACGAGACGCTCTCGTTCGGCTTGAAATTGGGGCCGCCGTTCAGGCCGGCATAGCTGCGCCCGGCCAGAGTGAACTCGACGACCAGGGCCGCGCCTTCCTTGCCGCTCGGATTGTCGCCCGGCGCCCGGAAGATCCTGCCGACATGGCTGTCGGGCAGCAGCGAGACGTAGAAGTTGGCGGCTTCCTCGGCCACATGGTCGAACCACAGCACGGTCGTGATCTTGTCTGCCATCGGTCCTCTCCTCTGGACTCTTGGGAATTCTCAGCCGGCGATCGGGATCAGGGCACGCACGCGCGGATCGCGGAACCACAGTCCGCCCCAGGCGATCACGCCCAGATAGACGCCGAACAGCGTGTGGCTGAGCAGCGGGCTGCCCACTCGGAAGTGCATCGCGACCGCGCCGCCGAGATAGCCGGTGAGCAGGATCGCGCCGAGCACCGCGGTGCGCGGCACCGCATAGAGCAGCGTGCAGATCGCCAGGATCAGCCCGAGCTCGCGATAGAGTCCCACATCGGCGGGAATGCCGAGCGGCGGGCTGTAGGCGATCATCGCCGCCGGGGCGATCAGCTTGCCGCCGGCATCCATCGCCAGGAACAGGAGGACGAGGCCGCTCAGCACCCATCCGATGATCTGGTCACGCTTCATGCCGCGTCTCCCTGCGCTCGCATCCGCTCAGGCCGGCTCATGGGCGGGGCCGTCGGGGAAGGCGGCCATCGCGGCTTCGAGGTCCATGAACATCGGCTCGAAGATATGGCCGTCCGGATCCTCGAAGCTGCGGCCGTACATGAAGCCCATGTCCTGCTTCTCGCGGATGTCCGCCTTGCCGCCCGCCCTGGCCGCCGCCTCGACGATCGCGTCCACTGCCTCGCGGCTGTCGCGCGAGATGCAGATCAGCGCCTCGGTCACGGCACGCGCGTCGGCGATCGGCTTCGGCGTGAAGGTTCTGAAGAAATCCTGCGACAGGATCATGAACACGATCGTGTCGCTGAGCTGCATCGCCGATGCCTGCTCGTTGCTGAAGCGCGCATCCTTGGTGCAGCCGATCGCTTCGTAAAAGGCAGTCGACTTGGCGACATCGGCCACGGGCAGGTTGACGAAGATCATCTGAGGCATGTTTTCTCTCCTGGGGATTTGGTTCAGTAGGTGAGGGAGGGGTACCAGCCGGCCCCCCGGCCCTCGGGCGTGGAATCGAGGATCGTCCAGAGCGGCATCAGGTCGGGCGCGCCGCGCGGGTCCTGGCCGGGATCGGCGCTTTCCGCACCCATCTCGCCGCCCCAGAACAGGCGGATCGTGCCGTCCCGCCGAGTGAAGACCATGAATTGCGGGATGTCCGAGCCGTCGGGGGCGATCGCGCCATAGTCGCGGCTGAAATCCTGCCGCGTGTCCGAATAGAGCGGCAGGTGCTGCCAGCCGCGCTCCTGCTTGAAGGCGGCCAGCTTCGCGATCGGCGAGCGGGCGATCACCGCCAGGCCGGCGCGCTGGAGCAGATCGGGCGCCTCGCCGTCCCAGGCCGAGAGCAGCGAGGTGCACATCGGGCAGGGCCGCTCGCGCTGCGGGCCGAACATATAGGTGTAGACGACCAGCGTATCGTGCGTGCCGAACAGATCGGCGAAGCGGACCGGGCCGTCCTCGCCCTCGAACACATAGTCGCCGGTCACTTCCGGGCCGTGCGGCAGCGCGCGGCGCTGCTCGGCGACCGACTCGATGTAGCGGCGCAGCTCGATCTCCGCGGCCAGCAGCGCGGTGCGCGCCCGGCGATAGTCTTGAGTCTCGTTGGGCCAGCGCGTCGTCTCACGCGCGGCCAGCTCTGCGGCGGGAACCAGTGTCATCGGAATAAACCTCCACTTCGGGTGGCCGGCGAATCGCTTTCTTGATCCTGATGCCCGACTAGGTTATTAAAAGCAACTATGGAGTCACAAAAAATAACTAACTCGGATTTCGCAAAGGCTCGCCGTTGGTATCAGGACGCGTGCGGCACGGCGCTCGCGATGGACCTGATCGGAGAACGTTGGTCGCTGCTGATTGTTCGCGAGCTGCTGCTGGGCGCGCGGCGCTTCGGCGAGATTCGCGGTGCGCTGGAAGGGTTGAGCGCCAATATCCTCACCCAGAGGCTGGAAGGGCTGGAGAAGGCAGGCATCCTGCGCCGCCGGCAGTTGCCTTCGCCGGCCAATGCCCGGGTCTATGAACTCACGCGCTGGGGGGCGGCGCTCGAGGAGCCGATCTTCGCGCTCAGCCGCTGGGCGGCAGGCTCGCCCGCCCATGACGTCACCCTGCCGCTCAGCAACGGCGCCTTCATGCTTTCGCTGAAGACGATGATGGCGCGCGAGCCGGCGCGCGGCTTCGCGATCGACCTGGGCTTCCGGGTGGGGGGCGAGCCGTTCCGCGCGACGATCGACGATGGCGGGCTGGCGATCGAGCGCCGCGATCCCGCCGGCGCCGATGTGATCTTCGAAGGCGTGCCGACGCTGCTCGCGGCCACTTTCTACGGCCCGCTCCCGCTTGCCGAGTCGATCCGCGAGGGTCGGGTGGCTGTTACGGGCGATCTCATGCTGGGCCAGCGCTTCGTCGACCTGTTCCGGCTCCCGAAGTTCGAGAACGACTAGCTTGGGAAGGTAGCCGGGTAGCCGATTTCCTTTCGTCACGCCCGCGCAGGCAGGGATGACGATTGAAGGAATATGACTCCTCGACCTAAGCCGCCGCCCCTTCCCTGGAAGGGAGCTCCCCGGGGCCGCCTGCGCCCGGCGCGATTGCAACGTAGGATTCCGCCTGCTTCAAGCTGGCGGATGCAACCCGGCTCCCTCTCTTGTGCCGATCCCGTCCGCCGCCGGCACCCGCATGGGCGGGGAAAGCCGGGTCCCGTAGCCTAGGCTTCCTGAACTTCCGGGCGCCGCACCTGGGCCTAGACGCGGTTGCAGAACCCCGGCTTGCGATCGCCCGCATCCCAGCAGCCGTCCAGGATCATCGACTTGAGCGTCTCGCAGCCGCGCTGCGGACCGCACTGGCCGTCCGGATTGACCACGGAGCATTGGCGCGCCAGCAGCGCCGCCTTCTGCCAGCCGATCTTCGAGGCGCAGCTCGGGCCGTTGTCGCGCCAGTTCCAGCGCTTTTCACGCGGGCGATAATGCGCCGGGCGCGGCCGCTGCGGCACGGGGCGGGCTTCCGGCCCCGGCGTCCAGCGCCGGCCGTCGCGGAGATAGCGGCGATAGGCAGTCGCCACGCATTCCACCGTCTGGCAGGCGTCGCGCTCGCTGATCAACGCCTGGAACTGCTGGCGCTGGACCCAGAGCCGCTGGCGGTCGGCGCCCTGACGTTCCTCCGCCCATTGGCCTGCCAGCGTGCGGTGCAGCCAGTTGAGGTTCTTGTTGTCGCAGACCAGCCATTCGCCGCGCCGCAGCGCGCCCTCGCAATAGGGGACGGGATCGAGCCAGCTGGGTCCGCGATCGACCGGGCGCACCACCGGCGGCAGCGGGCGCCGCGGGGGTGGGGGAGGCTGCTGGCCCCAATCGCAACCGGCGAGCGGCGCGAGCAGCGCCAGGAACAACAGCTTCCCGTTCATCGTCTTCCCCAGAGAGCTAAGAATCGGTGGATGCGCGCGCCCGTTACTATGGCGTCATGATCCCATGAAAGCCGATTCGAGGAAAGGGCTTGCGGCGGAAGCGGACGTGCGCGCGTTTTGCGTGATGCCCGTTGCAGTGCGGCACGGGAGCTTCTAGTCGCTCTGGCGACGGAAGGACCGAAGACATGGCGGATATCCCCAACACCCAGCCCGACAGCCGGAGCATCACGATCCTCGACGCGCCCGACAAGATGGTGAAGGCGCGCGACCTGTTCGGGATCGACAGCGACCTCGAAGTGCCCGCCTTCAGCGAAGCGGACGAGCGCGTGCCCGATCTCGATCCCGCCTATGTCTTCGATCCGGATACGACGCTCGCGATCCTGGCGGGCTTCGCGCACAATCGCCGCGTGATGGTCCAGGGCTATCACGGCACCGGCAAGTCGACCCATATCGAGCAGGTGGCGGCGCGCCTCAACTGGCCGTGCATCCGCATCAACCTCGACGCGCATATCAGCCGCATCGACCTGATCGGCCGCGATGCGATCGTGCTCAAGGACGGCCAGCAGGTTACCGAGTTCCGCGAGGGTCTGCTCCCCTGGGCGCTGCAGACCCCGACCGCGCTCGTCTTCGACGAATATGACGCCGGCCGCCCGGACGTGATGTTCGTGATCCAGCGCGTGCTCGAGACCGAGGGCAAGCTGACGCTGCTCGATCAGAACCGCGTGATCCGCCCCAACCCCTATTTCCGCCTGTTTGCAACCGCGAACACGGTGGGTCTGGGCGACACCAGCGGCCTCTATCACGGGACCCAGCAGATCAACCAGGGCCAGATGGACCGCTGGAACATCGTGGTGACGCTCAACTATCTGCCCGCCGCGGTCGAGGCGCAGATCGTGCTGGCCAAGTCGGGCGATTTCGACAAGCCGGGCGGCAAGGAGCTGGTCGAGAACATGGTCCGCGTGGCGGACCTGACTCGCAGGGGCTTCGTCAACGGCGACATCTCGACCGTGATGAGCCCGCGCACCGTGATCACCTGGGCGCAGAATGCCGAGATCTTCAAGGATGTCGGCTTCGCCTTCCGCCTGTCGTTCCTGAACAAGTGCGACGAGGCGGAGCGCGCACAGGTGGCCGAATATTATCAGCGCGTGTTCGGCAAGGACCTGCCCGAGAGCGTGGTGGGCAAGGCGTGACCGTGGCGGCGCTCGCGCCCGTCGCCCTGATCCTGCCGGCGCTGCTGCCGCAGGATGCGGGCGCGGGCGCGGGCCGCACGATCGGGGTCGAGGTCGCCGATTGCTACACTTCGATGCCCGATGCCGAGGTCAGCCTGGATGGGCAGCGCCTCCGCCTCACCCCGGCGGTCAAGCGCGATGATACGGTCGGCCTGTGCTTCGACAAGGAGATGACGGTGGGGAAGACGGCGACCATTCGCGTGATGGCGGGCGGCAAGGCCCGGGAAGTCCGGCTGGCCGTCGCACCTCGCGACGTGGTCCTTGTCGTCTCGGCGCGCGCGATGGCGGCAGCGACCTCCGACAAGCCTGTGATGCTGGACTGACATGGCTGCCGACTCTCCCCTCGACCGGTTCCGCAATGTCCTTGGCGGTGCCGCGCGCGCGCTTTCGGGCGAGCACGAGGTCGAGCTGAGCTTCACCGGCGAAGCGCCGCGCCAGGACGGGCGCCAGCTCAAGGTGCCGACGCCGTCGCGCAGCCTGCCCGCCGAGGAAGTGGCCGAGGCGCGCGGCTTCGCCGACAGCTTCGCGCTGCGGCTGCGCCACCATGACAATGCGCTGCACGTGAAGGGGGCGCCGAAGGAGCCGGTGGCCCGTGCGGTGTTCGACGCGGTCGAGACGGCGCGGGTCGAGGCGCTGGGCTCGCGCGGCTATGCCGGCATCGCCGCCAATCTCGAGCATGCGCTGGATCTCAAGCTGCGCGCGGATCCGATCACCCGCGCGCGCAACCGCGAGGAAGTGCCGCTCTCCACGGCGCTCGGGCTGGTGGTCCGCGAGCGGCTGACCGGGCGCGAATCGCCCGGCACGGCGGCGCTCGGCATGGCGCTGATCCGCGATTGGATCGAGGAGCGCGCCGGCGCCGATCTCGATGCGCTGGCGCTGGCGATCGACGATCAGCGCGCCTTCGCCTCGCTCACCTCGAAGCTGCTCCAGGATCTCGAGCTCACCGAGGGCGACCTGATCCCCGACGAGGCGGACGAGGGCGGCGGCGAGGACGAGGGCACCGAGGAAGAGGAGCAGCCCGGCGACGAGGATGGCGAGAGCGAATCGAGCCAGAGCGAGGGCCAGGCCGAGGCGCGCGGCGAGCAGCGGGATTCCGACCAGGGCGAGGAAGGCGAGCAGCAACAGTCCGACGCGATGGAGGATGGCGACGGCGATCCCGGCGACGAAGGCGATGAGGGCATGCTGCCGGTTCGTCCCAATCGTCCGTGGAGCGACTTGCCGCCCCAGTTCGAATATCGCGCCTACACCACCCAGTTCGACGAAGTGGTCGCCGCCGCCGAGCTGTGCGACATCGAGGAGCTGGATCGTCTCCGCTCCTATCTCGACCAGCAGCTGGTCCATCTCCAGGGCGCAGTGACCAAGCTCGCCAACCGGCTCCAGCGCCGGCTGATGGCGCAGCAGAACCGCAGCTGGGACTTCGACCAGGAAGAGGGGCTGCTCGACGCGGCGCGGCTGGCGCGCGTGGTGATCAACCCGATGCAGTCGCTCTCCTACAAGAGCGAGAAGGACACCGAGTTCAAGGACACGGTGGTGACGCTGCTGATCGACAATTCGGGCTCGATGCGCGGACGGCCGATCTCGATCGCGGCGATCAGCGCCGACATCCTGGCGCGCACGCTGGAGCGTGTCGGCGTGAAGACCGAGATCCTCGGCTTCACCACGCGCGCCTGGAAGGGCGGGCAGAGCCGCGAGAAGTGGCTGACCGATGGCCGCCCGGCCCAGCCCGGCCGCCTCAACGACGTGCGCCACATCGTCTACAAGCAGGCCGACGAACCCTGGCGCCGCGCGAAGAAGTCGCTCGGGCTGATGATGCGCGAGGGGCTGCTCAAGGAGAATATCGACGGCGAGGCGCTGCTCTGGGCGCACCAGCGGCTGATCGGCCGCAGCGAGGATCGCAAGATCCTGATGGTGATCTCCGACGGTGCGCCGGTCGACGATTCGACGCTCTCGGTGAATTCGGGCTCCTATCTGGAGCGCCATCTGCGCCAGGTGATCGGCTGGATCGAAGCGCGCTCGCCGGTCGAGCTGGTCGCGATCGGCATCGGCCATGACGTGACCCGCTATTATAGCCGCGCAGTGACGATCATGGACGCCGAGCAGCTGGCCGGCACGATGGTCGAGCAGCTGGCGGCGCTGTTCGACACGGAATGAACGTCGACCCGCCCCCGGGCGGCTTTCAGGGGCCGGTCAAGCGCTCGGTCACCATTGCGGGGCACCAGACCTCGATCAGCCTCGAGCCGCTGTTCTGGGACGCGCTGGAACGGGCCGCGGCCGAACGAGCCTTGCCGCTCAATGCACTGGTCGCGGCGATCGACCATGCCCGGATCGGCGGCGAGGAGCCGCCCAACCTCGCCAGCGCGATCCGCACCTGGCTGCTGGCCCAGCCGCCCAGCTGATTTGCAACAATATTGCGACAAAGCTGCGAACAGCTCGCATTAGCATTGACTCTGAGAACGCCTCGCAATAGCTCGCCCCGAAATAACCTGTTCAGGGGGATCAATTCGTGAGTCGTGTTTCCACCGCGCGTTCGGGCGCATCGTTCCTTGCGCTTGCCTGTGTCGGCTTCATCGCCACCGCTCCGACCGCGCATGCCGCCGACAATGACGTGTCGACGCCCGCCGATGCGGACAAGGACGGCCAGGATCGCAGCGCGGAGGATCGCGAGCAGATCGTCGTCACCGGCGGCCGTGCCGAGCTGCAGGGGCCGAAGGCGACCGCCTCCGTCCAGAACACGCCGCGTTCGGTGGTGATCCTGCCGAAGGACGTGATCGAGCAGACCGGCTCGACCACGCTGGCCGATGCGCTGCGCACCGTGCCGGGCATTACCTTCGGCGCCGCGGAAGGCGGCAACCCGATCGGCGATCGTCCCTTCATCCGCGGCTTCGACAGCCAGGGCTCGACCTTTGTCGACGGCGTGCGCGACACTGCCGCACAGGCGCGCGACACTTTCGCGATCGAACAGGTCCAGGTGATCCGCGGTTCGGATTCGACGCTGGGCGGCCGCGGCAGCGCCGGCGGCTCGATCAACATCATCACCAAGGTGCCGCAACAGACCAGCTTCATCCGCGCGACCGCCAGCGTCGGCACGGCGGACTACAAGCATGCCGCGCTCGACGTGAATCAGTATCTGGGCGGCAATATCGGCGTGCGCGTCGCGGCGATGTGGCACGACCAGGACGTCGCCGGCCGCGACGCGATCTGGCAGCGCCGCTGGGGTGTCGCGCCGTCGGTGACCATCGGCCTCGGCACGCCGACGCGGCTGACCGCTTCCTATTATTATCTCGAGAGCCATGAGCTGCCGGACAGCGGCATCCCCTATCTCTACACGCTGGCGAATGCGCCGGGCACCGGCGAGATCTATTCGGAGCCGGCAATCGGCAACGTGCGGACGATCGCCGGCGTGACCGGCAAGGTCGACCGCAGCACCTTCTACGGTCTCAAGAGCCGCGACTTCCGCGACGCCTACACGCACCAGGCGACGATGCGCGTCGAGCATGATTTCGGCACGGTGACGCTGCGCAACACCTCGCGCTACAATTACAACGAGCAGAACTACATCTACACCCAGCCCGACGATCAGCAGGGCAATGTCTATGGCACCAACGCCGCTGCGGCGGCGACGGCGGGCGGCCTGGTCTGGCGGCGGGCGAACACCCGCTATGGCTATGCCGAGTCGCTGACCAACCAGACCGATCTGTTCGGCACGTTCGAGACCGGCGCGATCAAGCACAGCTTCGCGGCAGGCTTCGAGGCGAGCTGGGAGAAGGCGCGCCGCGGCACCTATGTGCTCGCCACCGGCTCGACCATCAGCCCGCGCTGCACGCCGGCCGCGATCGGCCGTTTCTATTGCGCCAGCCTGTTCAACCCGAACCCGAACGACGCCTGGGTGAACTATACCGGCGACGCCACCACGGCGACCACGCCGATCGTGAAGGGCGCGCCGAGCGCGGAGACGCAGAACGACGCGCACACCCTCTCGGCCTATGCCTTCGATTCGATCACGCTCGTCCCGTCGCTCATCCTCAACCTGGGCGCCCGCATCGATCGCTTCACGTCGAAGATCACCCCGGCACTGGCAGCCGGCGCCACCCAGACGACCCCGCTGGAGCGCACCGACACGCTCTTCAACTGGCAGGCGGGCCTGGTCTTCAAGCCGACGGCGAACACCAGCCTCTATGCGAGCTACGCGACTGCTGCGACGCCGCCGAACAGCCTGCTCGGCGAAGGGCAGGAGCCGAACGCGCTGCCGACCACCAACACCGCCGCCAACCTGGCGCTGCTCGACAGCCTCAAGGTCGAGAAGAGCAAGAGCTACGAAGTCGGCGCCAAGGCCGGGCTGTTCGACAACCAGCTTTCGCTCACTCTCGCCGCCTTCCAGACCGACACCGACAATGCCCGCGTGACCGGCGCGGACAACACGGTGCAGTTCATCGGCAAGCGCCGTATCCGCGGCATCGAGTTCAGCTTCAACGGCAACCTGACCAAGTGGCTGAACGTGTTCGGCGGCTACACCCATCTCGATCCCAAGATCGTCGATGGCGGCTATACCGTGCTCACCGCCGCGGCGGTCGTGGTCGGCGGCGTCACCGTCCAGCAGCCCAAGACCCTGCTCGTGCCCTCGGTCAACACCGGCCGCCAGGCGCCCCAGACCGCCCGGGACAGCTTCACGCTGTGGGCGAACGCCACGCCGATCAAGGGCCTCAGCATCGGCGGTGGCGCCTTCTACATGAGCCGGGTGTTCGGCGGCTATTCCGACAATCGCAGCTACACCCAGAATGCGGCCGGCGTGACCACCTTTACCCCGGCGACCAAGGTCCGCATCGTCACGGTTCCCGAATATTGGCGCTTCGACGCGCGCATCGGCTATACGATCAACGAGCATTTCGATGTGAGCGTCAACGTGCAGAACCTGACCGACAAGGTCTATTTCCCCCAGGCCTATACGGCGCATTATGCGTCGATCGCGCCGGGTCGCTCGGCCTTTGCCACGCTGGGAGTGAAGTTCTGAGCGAAGCGCTGGACAGCCTTTCCGCGGAAGAAATAGCCGCCCGCCTCTCCGGTTCGCCGGAGGCGCGGGCGGCGCTCGTTCGGGCGGGCGCCGAGCAGGGCGTGGCCGAGGCGCAGGCCGTGCTGGGCCAGATGCTGCTCGATGCCGGCAAGCCGGGCGAGGGCTTCGCCTGGTTCAACAAGGCGGCGGCGCAGGGCCATCTGATGGCGCTGAACATGGTCGGGCGCTGCTATGACCTCGGCTGGGGCACGCCGATCGACAAGGTGCGGGCGGCCGAGTGCTTCCGCATCGCCGCCGCGCGCGGGCTGGACTGGGGCATGTATAATTACGCGACCGCGCTGGCGCTGGGCGAGGGGCTGGCCGAGGACAAGGCCGCCGCGCTCGGCTGGTTCGAAAAAGCCGCGGCGATGGGCAATGCCAAGGCGATGAATTATGTCGGCAGCTTCCACGAGGATGGTTGGGTAGTGGAACGCGACATGGCCAGGGCCGCCGGCTTCTACGCCCAGGCGGCCGAGGGCGGCGATTTCCGGGGTGCGTTCAATCATGCCCGGATGCTGCTGGATGCGGGGGGCGTGGACGCGGCGCGGACCTGGCTCGCCCGGTGCCGCGAGACCGCCACGCCGGCCTTTGTGCAGAAGGCGCGAGGCTGGCTGAGGGCCTCGCGCTGGCCCGAACTGGAGGAGCTGCTGTGCTGATCGCCATTCCCGAACTGCTTTCGCCGGAGGAGGTGGCCGAGATCCGCGATGTGATCAACCCGGCGGAATGGGTGGACGGCAATGTCACCTCCGGCGCGCAATCGGCGCTGGCCAAGCGGAACGAGCAGCTGCCCGAAGGCGGCGAGGCGCATCGCCGCGCGGGCGCGATCCTTCTTGACGCGCTGGGCCGCTCGCCCCTGTTCGTGGCGGCGGCGCTGCCGCTCAAGGTCTTCCCCCCGCTGTTCAACCGCTATGGCGGCGGGCAGCACTTCGGCACCCATGTCGACAATGCCGTGCGCATCCAGCGCGGCACCGATTTCCGCATCCGCTCCGATCTCTCGATGACAGTCTTCCTGGAGGATCCCGGCAAATATGACGGCGGCGCGCTGGTGATCGAGGGGCAGTTCGGCGAGCAGGCGGTCAAGCTGCCGGCGGGGCATGCGATCCTCTATCCCTCGTCGAGTCTGCACCGCGTCGAGCCGGTGACTCGCGGCACGCGGGTGGCGAGCTTCTTCTGGCTCCAGTCGATGGTCCGCGACGACGGCGCGCGACGCATCCTGTTCGAGATGGACCAGGCCGTGCAGCGGCTGGTGGCGACGCTGGGCAATGATGATCGCTCGGTGATCGAGCTGACCGGCGTCTATCACAATCTCCTGCGCCGCTGGGCGGATGCCTGAGCCGGGAGTTCCGGAAGCTTGATGGGTCCACGTTTTCCCCTCCCGACCTTCGTTGAACCGCAGCGGCGGTCTGTCTTGGCAACCAACAGGGCGGCAGGATTGTCGGTATTGGTTCGTATGTGCGAAGATATGAACCAAATAGGTTAAATTCATATTGTGGCGAGCTAGCTCAGCATCGCGTGTAGCGCCGGGGAGACGTGCTCGCTGAAGCCGGCGCCTTCGCGCACCACCATATGCGCCGCGAGCCCTTCGCTTTCGGCCAGCGCCATGCCCGCCGGACCCAGCACGGCGAGCGCGGTCGCCCAGGCATCCGCCAGCATGCAGGAAGCGTGAAAGACGCTTACCGAGGCGACGCCATTGTCCAGCGGCCGGCCGGTGCGCGGGTCGAGCGTGTGGGCATAGTTGCGGCCGCCATGGGCGAAGCTGCGGCGATAGTCGCCCGAGGTGGCGACCGACAGGCCGTGGAGCGCGGCGCGGAGCGGAGCGAAGCCGCTGCCCGGCACGGGCTCCAGATCGACCCACCAGGGCTGGCCGTCGGGCCTGATACCCTCGCCGCGCAACTCGCCGCCGATCTCGACCAGGAAATCGGGCAGCGCCATGCTGCGCAGCATCTCGGCGACGCGGTCGACGCCGTGCCCCTTGGCGATGCCGGAGAAGTCGAGCGTGGCGGGGGTAGTGCGGCGGGCGCGGCGCTCGCCCTGCTCGATCCGGGCGCGGCCGGAAATGGCCCGGGCCTCGGCGATCTCCGCGTCGCTGGGCAGGCCCGTGCGCGGGCCGGGCGGGCCGAAGCCCCACAGGTCGACCAGCGCCCCCATTGCCGGGTCGAAGGCGCCGCCGCTCTTCTGCGCCACCGCGAGCGCAGCGGCGAGGACGCAAGCGAAGCCGGGGGGCAGCGGCTGCCAGCGGCCGGGCTCGCTGCGATTGAAGCGGGAAAGGGTGGAGTCCGGCGCCCAATGGCTCATCTCGGCGACGACGCGGTCGAGTTCCGCCTGGATCGCGACCGCAATGCCTTCCGGCGCGGCGACGATGCGGGCCGACCAGCTGGTGCCCATCGTCTCGCCTGTGCAGGAAACGACAGGGGTGCCCGCCCGGCGGCGATGGAACGCCGCGGGCGAGAGGGCCGGGGGGATGGCTATTCTGACGGTCATCGTCTGATCGTCATCCCGGCGAAGACGGCCCGGAAACTATGGCGCCAGCACTTCGAGCGTGGTGACGTAGCTCACGCGGGCGCGCGGCGGGCCGGCGGGGCCGCTCGGAGCCGCACCCGCGGGGCGCTGGGCGCCGGCAGCCGGACCTTCGGGCCGCTCGCCGCCTTCGTTGACCATCACCCAGTACATGCCGGGATCGCCCCATTTGATCGAGACCTTGCCCACGGCATCGGTCTTGAGGACCTGTTCCTTCAGATCGTTGCGATAGCGGATGCCGCCCGGAATGACGGTGACGGTGAGGCCGGCGCCGGGCTTGCCGTTCTTCAGGAACTGGAAGTTCGCCGGCTCATTGGTGACGAGATCGTTCGGATGGGTGATGGGCGCCAGTTCGATGCCCTTGCCGCTGGCCTTGAACACCGTGGCGGTCGGCGCGCCCTGGGTGATGAAGATCTCGTTGCGGCTGAGATTTTCCGCGGTCTGCACGTCGGTGGCGCCGGCCGGGATCGCGGCGGCGAGCGTCGCGGCGGTGGTGCCGCGCGGCAGCGTCTTGCGTTCTCCGTTCAGCATGTAGCTGCCGAACACGCCCTCATTGACCACCGCGACCTTGTAGGTGCCCTGCTGCGTCAGGTGCAGGTCGAAGGTCGCGCGGAACTTGCCGAGATTGTGGTTCTCGACCTTGCCCTCGGTGCCGTCGGGCTGGGTGACGATGGGCACCGCGCGCAGCGGCTGATGATCGAAGAAGAACAGGTCGTTCGACACGGCGGCGTCGACCGTCACCCAATTGTCGGTGCCCGAGACGGTGGTCGACGACGGCACCATCCACATGCGGTGGGCGATGGCGGCCGGGGCAGCGATCGCGGCGATCGCGGCGGCGGCGAGAAGCGGCTTGCGGAAGTTCATGGCTCCATTCCCCCTGAAATCAGCGCTTGATCGAAACGGTGACGGCGCCGAGCTCGCTCGTGCCCCTGGCGGCGCCGCGCGCGGCGGTGCCGTTCCAGGTGAAGGGCACGGTGACGACTTCACGGCCGCCGACTTCGCGTGCGGCTTCGACCATCAGCTTGTAATTGCCCGGCGTGAGCGCCGGCATGCCGCCGCGCCCGGCGACGAGCGTGACCTTGTGGCTGCCCGCCGGGCGGGTGGCGCCGGTGACGCCGTCGGCCGGGAAGGTCATGCCGCGCCCGGCCACTCGCCACCATTGGCGCATGTCGCGCAGCCATTTGGTGCCGGCGCCTTCCTTGCTGTTGCCGTCGAAATCATACCAGACTTGGAGCGTGCGCGGGGCGGCGCCCTCCTTCTCCAGCCAGATCGCCACATAGGGACGGTGATATTCGGCGACCTTCAACTGCGGAATGGCGATCGACAGGTCGAGCGTCTGCGCGCCGGCGGCGGCGGGAAGGCCGGCCCCGCCGATCGCGGCGAGCGTGAGGCCGGTGATGCGATAGTGCATGGACATGGCTCCCTAGTGGATCAGGAAAATCGCGACGAGCGCGGGAATGACGAGGCCGGCGGCGACGAGCGGCCAGGTGCTCCGCCGATGCCTGGAATGCATCCACAGCAGCACCAGGCCGGTGAGCGTGAAGACGATGCAGGCGAGCACGAAGATGTCGATGAACCATTTCCACGCGGTGCCGGCGTTGCGGCCCTTGTGGAGGTCGTTGAGATAGGCGATCCAGCCGCGCGAGCTGATTTCGCTGGTCACTGCGCCGGTGTCGCGATCGATCGAGATCCAGGCGTCGCCGCCGGGCCGCGGCTTGGCAAGATAGATCTCGCCGGCCGACCATTCGGCAGTTCCGCTCGCGTCGATCTTCACCTGGTCCTGCACCCATTTGGCCACGTCGGCGGGGATCGGCTTCTTGCTGTCGGGCCGGTCGTCGGCTTTCACCCTGGCGAGCAAGGCCGGGGGCAGTTGCGCGGCGCGATCGATCGATTTCGGTGCGGCTTCGATATCCGCCGCATGGTTGAGCGTGAAGCCGGTGATCGCGAAGAGCAGCAGCCCGATCAGGCTGATCGCCGAGCTCATCCAATGCCAGGTGTGCAGCTGCTTGAGCCAGAAGCTCTTGCGGCTGCGCTTCGCTTTGGCCTGTGCCTGGGCAGTGGGGGCGTGCATTTCGGGTGCGTGATTCCAGGGCGATTCGATGCCGGTCCGTAACGCGAACGATTCGCAATTGCAAACCTGATGCGGGATGTCGGGCGGTTGGTTCCGGTTATGCAACGGGACGGGGATCGCTGCCGAATGCGCCAATCCGGCGTCACGCACACCTATCCCTTCGAAACAAGTATCCACCTAGTCATCCCCGCGCAGGCGGGGACCCAGTGTCTCTCTGCTGTATCGCCCCTGACTCTGGACCCCCGCCTGCGCGGGGATGACGAGAGTGGGATGGCAGGGGGATGAGAGGGGTGGAATAGTCGTCAGACAAGTTCAGCATGACGATTTGCGTCCTTTCCTCGCCGATCCTCATCCATTCTCTCGCATGCGCAGCAAAGATGCGCCGCAGTGCAGCGACGAATGTTTCTTGCCGACTTCCAGGAAATTACGCAGCTTCCTTCCGGATAAGACTTGGGAGGACTGGATGTCGGCACTTTATATCGGTCTGGCGGTGGTGTGCGTAGTCGGGGTTTCGGCCTGCCTGGGCGGCATGTACCTCATCCTGCGGAGTACGCCACCGGCGGCACGGGCCGACTCCGAAGCCTGATGACGGCTTGACCCCGGGGGCATGGGAGCCCGGCCGGTCCAGGGCGGACCGGCCGGGCTTTCCTTTAGCGGGCGAGAAGCACGCGCGCCTGGCCGGCGATCTGCGCGAGCATCGCGGCATTGGGCACCGCAGCCTGGCGAGCGCGGCGAACCAGGGCCGTGAACTGCTCGACCCGGGCGGCATTGACGCCAAGCCACGCATCCACCGCACCCTGGGGGTCCGCGGCCTGGCCACGGCTCAGGAAGTCTAGGCGGATCTGCTGGAAGTCGCGGGCGAGGCCGGCGATCAGCAGGCGCTCCCACACATCGCCGGTGGTGATGCGCGCGGCGGTCGACTGGGCCCAGTCGAGCCCGAGCGCCTGGCCGAGCGAAGTGAAGGCGCGCGTGAGCGGCGTCACTTCGATGCCCAGGCGAACGCCGAGATCGGCGAGGCCGACGGCGCCGTCCAGCTCGAACAGCTTGACCACCCTGGCGACCAGCTCGCTCGGCGCGCCGGCGGCCTCGAGGCGAGTGGAGATGCGGTTCGACTGGGCCTTGACCTCGTCGAGCAGCAGGCCCTTGGCGGCCTTGTCGAGCGCGTCGATGCCGGGCTTGAGGCGCTCGATCACTTCGGCGGGGCTGGCGCCCGGCGGCGAGACGCGCAGCAGGTCGGCGACCTGGCCGCGCACCGCCACCGCCATCTCGTCGAGCAGCGCGATGCGCGCGCCTTCGGAGATCGCGGCGGTTTCCACCGCTTCCCACAGCGCGGGCAGGCAGAAGAGCCGCTCGGCGACGACGAACATCGCGGCGATATCGGCCATCGCCGACCCTTCCTCCTCGGCGAGCTCGAAGGGGTGGAGCACGCCCAGCCGGTTGATCACGCGGTTGGCCAGCTTGGTGGCGACGATCTCGCCGCGCAGGCGATGCTCGTCGATCGCCTTGCCGAACTTCGCCTGCATCGCCTTGGGGAACGCATGGTGCAGATCGCCTTCCAGCGCCGGATCCTGGCCGAGCCCGGTATGTTCGATCGCATCCTGCAGCGCGAGCTTGGTCGAGGCGAGCAGCACGGCGAGTTCCGGCCGGGTGAGGCCATTCTTGTCCTGCGCGCGGCGGAGCAGTTCCTCGTTGCTGCCAAGGCCTTCGACCGCGCGGTCGAGCCGGCCCGAGCCTTCGAGGATCTCGATCACCCGGACATAGCTGGGCAGCGCGACATAGCCGTCATTCTCCATGAAGGAGAGCGCGAGCGTCTGGAGTCGGTTGTCCTCGAGCACCAGATGCGCAACGTCGTCGGTCATCGCGGCGAGCAGCGTGTTGCGGTCTTCGAAGGCGAGGCGCCCTTCGATCATCTCGCGGTTGAGCGCGATCTTGATGTTGACCTCATTGTCCGAGCAGTCGACGCCGGCCGAATTGTCGATGAAGTCGGTGTTGATGCGGCCGCCCAGCGACGCGAAGGCGATGCGCGCCGCCTGGGTGACGCCCAGGTTCGCGCCTTCGCCCACTGCCTTGCAGCGCAGCTGCTCGGCATTGACGCGCAGCCGGTCGTTCGCCGGGTCGCCGACTTCGCCGTTACTTTCGGACGCGGCCTTGATGTAGGTGCCGATGCCGCCGAACCAGAGCAGCCCGACCTGGGCCCTGAGGATCGCCGAGATCAGCGAGACCGGGTCGATCTCCTTCACGTCGAGGCCGAGCAGCGCCTGGATTTCCGGGCTGAGCGGGATCGACTTCTCGGTGCGCGGGAACACGCCGCCGCCCTTGGAGATCAGTGCCGGATTATAGTCCGCCCAGCTGGAGCGCGGCAGCGCGAACATGCGGGCGCGCTCGTCCCAGCTCCTGGCGGGATCGGGATCGGGATCGAGGAAGATGTGGCGATGGTCGAACGCGGCGACCAGCTTGATCGCCTTCGACAGCAGCATGCCGTTGCCGAACACGTCGCCCGACATGTCGCCGCAGCCCGCCACGGTGACCGGCTCGGACTGGATGTCGGTGCCCATTTCCAGGAAGTGGCGGCGGACCGAGACCCAGGCGCCCTTGGCGGTGATGCCCATCGCCTTGTGGTCATAGCCGTGCGAACCGCCGGACGCGAAGGCGTCGCCCAGCCAGAAGTTGCGCTCGGTCGCGATCGCGTTGGCGACGTCGGAGAAAGTCGCGGTGCCCTTGTCGGCGGCGACGACGAAATAGGGGTCCTCGCCGTCCAGGATGCGCACGCCCTCCGGATGGACGACCGCGCCCGACACGATGTTGTCGGTGATCGACAGCAGCGTGCGGATGAAGATGCGGTAGCTCTCGGTGCCTTCGGCGAACCAGGCGTCGCGATCGGTGGCGGGGGAGGGGAGCTGCTTGGGATAGAAGCCGCCCTTGGCGCCCGTCGGCACGATCACGGCGTTCTTCACGCGCTGCGCCTTCATCAGGCCCAGGATCTCGGTGCGGAAATCGTCGCGCCGGTCGGACCAGCGCAGGCCGCCGCGCGCGACCGGGCCGGCGCGCAGATGGATGCCCTCGACGCGCGGGCTGTAGACCCAGATCTCGCGCCAGGGGAGCGGTTGGGGCAAGCCCGGCACCTTGGCCGAATCGAGCTTGAACGCCAGCGCCTCCCTGGCGGCGGGCGCATAGGCGTTGGTGCGCAGCGTCGCGAGCACGACGCCGCGGATGGTGCGCAGGATGCGGTCGTCGTCGATCGCCTGGACCTGGGCCAGGCCGGCCTCGATCGCGGCGGCGGCAGCGTCGATCGCGGCATCGTCGCCGGTGCGGGCCGGGTTGTGCGCGGCATCGAAGCGCTCGATCAGCGCATTGGCGACGCCCGGCGCGCGGCGCAGCGCGTCGACAACCGTGGCCATGCCATAGTTCATGCCGGTCTGGCGGAGATAGCGGAACCAGGCGCGGAACAGCACCACCGATGCCGGCTTCATGCCGCTCTCGACGATCAGCCGGTTGAAGCTGTCATTCTCGGCATTGCCCTCGAGCACGGCGGCGAGCGCTTCCTCGATAACCGCGGCATCGCCCTTCAGCCCCGTGGCCGAGACGGCGAAATCATGGACGAAGGCGCCGCCGGTCAGCGCGGTCGGCACTTCCTCGATCACGCGGAAGCCGAAATTCTCGAAGGCGGGCACCGCGTCGGACAGCGCCAGCGCGCCGCCCTGGGCATAGAGCTTCACCCGATATTCGCCGGCCTTGCCGTCGATCGGCGTGATCCGCACCGAGCGATCGCCCGGATTGTCGAGCCGGGCCAGGTGCAGGATGTCGCGGGCCGCTTCCTCGGGCGTCGAGGTGGTGCGATAGGCCGGCGGAAAGGCATGGGCATAGCGCAGCGCCAGGCGGGTAGCGCCCGTCGGCCCGGTATCCTCCATCAGCGCCGCTTCCACCGCCGGCACCCAGCCGCGCATCATCCGCTCGAGCTGGTTGTCGAGCGCCTCGGCATCCGGCATCGTGCCGCCCGCGCGCAGATCGAGCGTGTAGCGCAGCAGCGCGACTTCGCCGTCCTCGAGCGCGATCGACCAGTTGATGATCTTGGCGTTGGCCGCTTCGGCGAGCAGCTCGCCCACTGCCTCGCGGCGCGTGGTGGTGACTTCGTCGCGCGGCAGCCAGACGAATGCGAACAGATGCCGGCCGAGAAGGCTCTTCACCAGCACCAGCTTGGAGCGCGGCCGATCGGCGACGGACATCGTGGTGAGCACGAGATGCTCGAGCGAATCGGCATCGAAGGCAGTGGTCAGGTCGTGCGGCAGCGCCGTGAGCGCATGCTGCATCGCCTTGCCGGTATGGCCTTTGGGATCGAAGCCGAACTTGCGCTCCAGCCCCTCCAGCCGCGCGCGGAGCACCGGCACTTCGTCCGGATTGGCGAACAGCGCGGCGCTGGTCCACAGGCCCGCGTGAATCGACAGGCCGGTCACTTCGCTGCCGGTGAAGATCGGCACCGCCACGATGTCGAGCGGCACGCGGCGATGGACCGGCGAGATCGAGTTGGACTTCAGCAGCAGCGGCGCCTCGCCGCCCTTGCGGAAATAGTCGACCGCTGCCTTGCGCGAGGCTTCGGCGAGGATCGGGGTGTCGAGCTCGTAGCGGGTGAGGCCGAGCTTGTCGGAGACGCTGCCGTCGGTGCGCCAGGTCTCGTGGCCCAGCAGCGTCATCGCGCCTTCCTGGAACCAGCGGAGCAGCTTGGCGCCTTCGCGCGAGCCCACGGTGGCGGCGTCCGAGCCGACCGCGCTCTGCAGCGCGCGCCAGTCGTTCACGGCGTCGCGGACCTGGGCGAGAGTGCGCTCAAGCTCGGCGACCAGGCTGCGCCGGGTGCGCGCGTCGGCGCGCTCCATTTCGATGTAGATCATCGATTCGCGCTTGCCGGCGCCGATCGATTCGAGCTTGCCGGCCTTGTCCCGCTTCACGGCGATGACGGGGTGGATGATGCGGAAAACGGCAATGTTGTAGGTCGCGATCGCGCCCGAGATCGAATCGACGAGGAAGGGCATGTCGTCATTGACGACGGCGAGCCGCATCCGGCGGCTCTCCTCGCCCTGGAAGGTCTCCAGCGCGACCTTCGCGGTATCGGGGGGGCGGACGGCAGCGGCTTCCGCGACGAAATTCGCCGCCTCGGCCCGCTCGGCCTCTCCGAAATCTTCCAACTCTCCCGGCAGCGCCCCTTCGAGCAACCGCGCCTCGAACGCCTGCGTCAGCGACGTCATCATGCTTTTCATGGCAGTACCGCCTACGCTTCCGCGGTGACCGGCTCAAGACTCTCACGCAAGAAAATTACGCATTTGCCGAGAAAGGTCGCAAGGCGCGCGAAAGTGCGCCTTCGCGCGTCGCAAAGCTCGGACTATTGGATGCCGATATCCCGCCGCGGCGAGAGGGTTCAGGCCGCGGCCTTGCGGACGGCGCGTTCGGTGAGCGGGCTGTCCTCGACCCTGGCGACGATGTCGAGGCCCTGCTTGCCGGCGCGGGCGAGCAGCACCACGAACTCGTTGTCCGCGGGGATGTCGAGCGCGATGTCGACATGGGCGAGCGGCGGGCGGCTGCGCAGCTCGGCGGCGATCTGGGCGAACAGATCCGGCCTGGGCGCCGGGCGGCGATGGGCACGCTCGGCCTTCACCACGCCCTTGATGCCGCCCTCGGCCGCATCGAGGAACGCGTCGAGCCCGCCCTGCGGCACCGCGACGCGCCGGGCATGGCTGAGCACGGCGGCGAATTCGGTGATGCGGGTCTTGTCGTAATCGGCGCCGAAGACGAGCTTGACGGCGGGTGTCATCGGCGCGCGGGCCTGCACGGTGAGCCCGGCATCGGCGAGCAGCGCGGCATAGCCAGGCGCGTCGTCATCGGCGGCGAGGGCGAAATCATAGGCGCGGGCAAGCGCGCGATAGAGCGCCGAGCGGCTGCGCGTGTCCGAGGCGCGGGCGGCGGCGGCCGATTCGCGGGCGCGGAGCAGCTTGTCGGCAAGGCTGGCATCGACGGCGAGGGGCGATTCGACGGCCGGGGCTTCCGCGGCGGGCTCGGCCGGGGCGGCCGGCGCGTCGAAGCCGGCGCTCGGACCATCGGCCCAGACCGGCGCGGCGGCGAGGCTGCGCGGCGCGGTGCGGCGCGATTCCTCCACCTCGGCTTCGAGCTTGGCCTGAGTCTCGGCGTCGACCAGTTCCTTCCAGTTGATCACGCCGTAGATGAAATCGATCGTGTCCTCTTCCGAATCGGCGCCGGACGAGAAGGGCATCAGGATGCCGCGATAGAGCGTGTTGTGGCCGCGCGTGCCGACGAACTCGGCCTCGAAGCCGATCGGCGCCCGATTCGCGATGATCTGGAGATAGTGATCGGTCAGGCGCGACAGCAGCGAGCGGCTGGGCACCTGGGCGACATGGGTGATCGAAGTGTCGAGCCCGGTTTCCTCGCGCAGCGCGCGGCCGAGGAAGCGAATCGCGGGATCGTCGACGCCCTTGGAGAAATCGAGCAGCACGCTGTGCGCGCCGAAATCCATGATGTTGTCCGGATCGAGATCCTCGATCGACGGATAGGCGCGGCCGCGGAGCAGCGAGACCCAGTGGTTATAGGCGCGCACGTGCATGCGGCGCTCATCGGTGCCGATCACCAGTTCGCGATCGTTTACGGCCTCGTCCGCCTCGCCCTGCGGGTTCGAGTCGAGCGGGTGGTTGATGCCGCGCGCCATGTCCATGCCAAATGCTCCACTCGGGCGGGTACGCCCCTTTGTATTCGTAGAATGGCTTGTGCACGCTGTGTGGTAAACGACGCGTAAAGGCGGCGCTTTTCCTCGCTTGTGCGCGGCAAGGCTTTCGCAACGCTTGTCAGCTAGGAAACATGCTGGTAAGCGCGCCGCTCCTTCGGGGCTCCGCGCCCCTTGGTTGGCCGCCTTAGCTCAGCTGGTAGAGCATCGCATTCGTAATGCGGGGGTCACAGGTTCGAGTCCTGTAGGCGGCACCATCCTTCTCCGGAAAATCGGCGGATCTTGCGAACGGGCAGGTGCTGGCGGGGAGTGCCCCGGGCATCGTCTGCGTGCTTCGAGCGCATGGCGTGGAGATATTTTCCCTTTCGCGCCCGGGGTTTCGCCCGGCTGGAGGGGGCTGTGGATCGCGGCGATGGGCGGCCGGCGGTGCAACTGGACGAAAAATCGATCCTGGCGATCAAAATGGCATTCGGGGCGGTTGACAGCCGGGGGGCTCGCCCGTAGAGGCGCTCGCCTACCCCGTGCCCAGATGGCGGAATTGGTAGACGCACCAGCTTCAGGTGCTGGCGCTCGCAAGGGCGTGGAGGTTCGAGTCCTCTTCTGGGCACCATTTTCCCGGTCCATTGACGTCCATCAGCGTCGCGTAAGTGGCTGGGTTAAAAGCCTTTTTCCAAATATCTTTCCGACGAGATTTGGGCGGGTCCGCCGAGATACCAACGCTTTTGTTGGTCTATTTCGGCCCGGGATCCACCCGTTTTCGGACGGAGATACCAACATGGCTCTTACCGCACTCGCGATCAGGAACGCCCAGCCCCGGGCCAAGGCCTACAAGCTCGGCGACGGTCGATCCCTCTACCTCCTGGTGATGCCCAACGGCGCCAAATACTGGCGCCTGAGCTACCGATTCCTTGGCAAGCAACGGGCGCTCGCCCTCGGCGTCTGGCCGGAAGTCAGTCTCGCCGAGGCGCGCGACAAGCGCGATTCCGCGCGAAAGATGGTGGCCGAGGGCGTCGATCCCTTTGTCGAGAAGCAGCGTAGGAAGCTCCGCGCTCAGATCGACGAGAACATCACCTTCAAGGGCGTCGCCGAGGAGTGGTTCGTCAAGATCACCCGCGAGGAGCGGGCCGAGGTGACGCTCAGCAAGGTGCGCTGGCTGCTGGAGAAGGTCTATCCGTTTCTCGGCCATCTCCCGCTCCACGAGATCGAGGTGCAGGAAGTGCTGGCTGTGCTGCGCAAGATCGAGGCTACCGGCCGCTATGAGAGCGCGCGACGGATGCGCAGCGTCATCAGCCGTGTGTTTCGCTACGGCATCGCCACGGGGCGAGCGAAGGTTGATGTCGCCCGCGACCTGCGCGGCGCGATCATCGTTCCCAAGACCAAGCACTTCGCCGCGATCACGCGGCCGAAGGAAGTGGGTAAGCTCCTTCGCGACATCGACGATTGCCCTGGATACGCGACCACCAGGCTCGCGCTGCGGATGACGCCGCACGTCTTCGTGCGCCCCGGGGAGTTGCGCCGGGCCGAATGGAGCGAATTCGACCTAGAGCGCGCGGTGTGGTCGATCCCGGCAGAGAAGATGAAGATGCGCTGGCCGCATCAGGTGCCGCTGTCGCGGCAGGTGCTCGACCTGCTCGACGAGATTCGGCCGCTGACCGGGCACAGCCCCTATGTCTTCCCGGCCTCTCATACCTGGAAGCGCCCCATGTCAGAGAACACCGTCACCTTCGCGCTCCGGCGGATGGGTTACAGCGGCAGCGAGATGACCGCGCATGGCTTCCGGGCGATGGCGGCGACGCTGCTCAACGAGATGGGACTATGGAACCCCGACGCGATCGAACGGCAGCTCGCCCACATGGAGAACAACGGCGTGCGACGCGCCTATGCGCGCGGCCAGTATTGGGAGGAGCGCGTGCGCATGATGCAGCATTGGTCAGACTATCTCGACCAGCTTCGCCTGGGCGACGATGGCGCCAAGCCGACGGGAGACAGCAAGGTGGTGACTGTCGACTTCGCCCGGCGCCACCTTCGAGCGGGTCTACCACGAGCTCAAGCGTATGCTGGCCGAAGACGAACTGCCGCCCGGTAGCCCGATCGAGCCCGCACGGATCGGCGAGCAGATCGCTTCGAGCATCACCCCCATTCGCGACGCACTGCATCGTCTCACCGGCGAGCGCCTAGGGTCAGGACCCATTGATGTGAGAGGTGCGATCTGATTCAGGCTCCGCAAGGAGACTGACTGTGAGCAACCTGTACTGGCTGACGGACGAGCAAATGGCGCGGCTCGCGC
>NZ_SCMK01000013.1 GCF_005503355.1 Sphingomonas sp. 1F27F7B | reverse complement strand
GTTCGGGGTTGCGGCGGGGATCCAGGACAAGTTCAGCTGGAAGGGGGTGGCGCTGGCGGGGATCAGCGCGGGCGTGTCCGGCGGGCTGGCGGGCAGCTTCGACAAGATCGCCGGCAGCCCTTTCCTGGGCGACGCGGTGCGCGGGGCGCTGGGCAGCGCGATCGGCCAGGGCATCGGGGTGGCGACGGGGCTGCAATCGAAGTTCGACTTTGCCGGCGTGGCTGCGGCGGGGCTGGGGATGGGCGCCTCGGGTGCGATCGGGCTGGGCGGCTTTGGCGGCAGGCTGCTGAGCAACACCGCAGGCGGCCTCGCCAATGCGGCGGCGCGCAGTCTGATCGAGGGCACCAGCTTCGGCGACAATATCCTTGCCGCACTGCCTGATGTCATCGGGCAGACGATTGGGGATGCGGTTGCCGGCAAGGTTGCGGCACGGAATATCGAAAGGCGTGAATCCCTATCGGGAATACGAGCCTCGACTGCGACGGAAGGGGTGTCCGACCTAGCGGGAGGGGACCTTTTTAGCCTGATTCTCGAAACCGCTCGTCAAATGCTTGGCCTCTCCGACGAGGCCACGATCGTTGTCACCGGCCAACGAGAATCCTGGCGCGACATTGCCTACGGCCCCGTCGAGGACCGCTTTGCCGATTTGCTTCAACAGCAGCGGATTACGTCCACTCTCAGCCTGCGCGATCAGGTCAGACGCTTCGACGGCTATCGACGCCTCGACGGCTATCAAGGCGCACCCGCGCGGCCGCCTGGAACGAGTATCAGCAGCGCTCCACGCGGGGCCCTGGGATATGGGGGTAACGTGACCGGAAGCGTGGGGCATTATGTCCAGGGACTCACTGCCAGCACCTTGAAGAGTATCGTATCTTCCGGCGGCAACACCGGGCAGATGTTCAGGGACGCCATAGGCAATGGGAGCCATGCGGCCACCGCGATCGTGAGCGAGACCCTCAGGTCGCTATATCCGGACAATGGCGACATGTTCTCGGCGCAGGCCCGTGCCGCGAACAATGCGCGGCATCCGTTCCTGCTCGATCCGAACCATGTTTCCAGCAATGCGGAGAAGCGAGGGATCATCGCCGCTGCCGTGGTTTCCCTGGTCGGTGCCAGGGGAATGGGGGCGCGTGCAAGCGCCGCAGAGAGTGTGCCAATCACTGGCGAAACTTTGGCAACCGCAACGGGGAAATCCATACACGCCGATTTGGCAGCAGCCCGCAGGGCGTCTGGCGATTTCGACCTCGTCAACGCGCCTTTGGTAGATGCAAATGGCGTAGCTATACAGGTTCCGAAACGGGTGAATTTGACTACGGGAGAGCCGTTGGATGCACGGGTCCAGATCGCGAGGCCCGACGCTGTTAGGTTCAAGAACGATCTGATCCTCGACGACAAACCACTAGGCAGGCCAATAGCGAAGGACCGTCAGGAAATCATACGTTTCATCGATGCGTACACGCAAAGCCAAGGCAGTCTGCCAAGTAGAATTGCGATTCAAAGGTATAGCCCGGTAACTGGGAGGCCCGTCGTTACCGAGCTATATGGACCAGAAGATTTCCTGCCAAAGGGGCGATAATGTCTGAGCTTAATATTGCAGAAATACCGTACGACGATGGGGTCATCCATTACCGATATGCTCGTTACATGTCGGCCGATGGAACTCGTTGGATTAGGCACGGACTATTTCGTTGCTACCACCCGGGTGGCGCGCTTGCATCTGAAGGCACCTATGTTGACGGGCAGGAGCAAGGTCTTTGGACGGACTACCACGAGAATGGCCAGATCGCAGCGAAGGGCCATTATGACAGCGGGAAAGAGGTAGGTCGCTGGGAGTTTTGGAATGCAGATGGCTCACCGGGTGAAAGGTGATGGCGAAAGCAAGATAAAAGGAACGGCTCCCCCTGCGGGGTAACCTGTTGTCTGCACATCGTTTTTTTAGGGAGATGGACAGCACTGGGGTGGAGACTCCCGGTGCCGTTTTGGTGTCGAATGGCCGGAGAGGGGGTATCCGCGAGGCATATCGCTTACCTATGACGCGCTGGGTCGGCTCGTCACCTGGTCGGAATCGGGCAACGGGACGGCGCCTGCCGCATCGGTGAGCTGGCGCTACGATGCGAACGGGAACATCCGTTCGCAGAGCAATGTCTATAGCCTGCTGGGCGGCAATGGCGCAGTCTCGACGGTGGACGGGCAGCAGTCGCCGACCTTCTGGTATCGCTACGACACGATGAACCGGGTGGTGACCGATCGCGGGATGCTGTCGGGCGGGCAGATCGTGCGGGGCACCGTGGGTGTCGATCTGAGCTATGACGCGGCGGGGCAGCGGCGTTGCGCGGCGTTTCGCCCGCGCGGTCGGGGCGGACCAGGTCCATGTCCGGCTGGAACGCGTCACTGGCGACGCCGCCGTCGCTTCCATGCGGATTATGTCCGCGCACGGCTGATCACGACCTATGCCGGCCCGGGTACGCAGTGGCTCGACGCGCTGACGGCCCGGCGGCTCGACGCCGGCATTCCGCCGCGCCGCGCGGAGATCCGGCAGCTCCGGACCGGCCAAGTCGGCATCTTCAAGGGCCATGATTGGCCGACAACGACACCGATCCTCCACCGCTCGCCGCCCATCGCCCGCGCCGGCAAGGCCCGCCTGCTGCTGGTTGTCGACCCCGCGAAACCGGATTGAAGCGCTCCGTTGCCGGGCGCGCGCTAGGTCCCCCGTCTCGAGGCGCTTTCCATCGCCAGGGCGCGTGCCAGAGCGTCGAGGTCTTCCGGACTGTTGAACAGGGCAGGGGTTACGCGCACGCACGCGCCCTTGGCCGGGCCATCGCGGTGCACCGTGAAGATGCCATGGCGGTCGAGCAGGCGCGCGGCGAATGCCGCGTTCCCCCGGACGTCGGTCACACCCCGGAGGCGGAAGGATGTTATGCCGCCATGGAGCTCGGCATCATCGGGGGTCAGCACTTCGATGCCGGGGAGCGGGCGGACCGCCGCCACCCACCGGTCGCGCAGGAAACGCAGGCGGGCTGCGCGGCGCGAGCGCCCGATCGCCTGTTGAAAGGCGAGCGCAGCGGGTACCGTCAGCAGCGCGGCGAAGTCGCTGGTCCCCGGATGTACGCGGGTTGCCACCGTGTCGCGTCCGTTGGCGGGTTCGGCGGGATCGCGGTCGATCCGTTGCAGCGCCGATTTGCGGATGTGGATCGCACCCACGCCGAGCGGCGCGCCGAGCCATTTATGGCAGTTGATGCCCGCGAAGTCGCAATCGAGGTCGGCCAACGTCATGTCGAGCTGACCCCAGCTGTGCGCGGCGTCGACGATCGCATCGATGCCCCGTGCCCGCGCCAGCGCGGCAATCTCGCGGACCGGCAGCACCAGGCCGGTGCGATGGCTGAGATGAGTCAGCAAAACCAGCCGCAGGCGCGGGTTCGCCGCAAAGGCTTCGGCATAGGCGTCGATCAGCGCTTGCCGGCTCGCCGGCTCGGGCAGCGCGATGCGGACGACGGCGACGCCGCGCCGCACGCGCAGATGCTCCATGCAATCCTGCATGCTGTCATAGTCGAGATCGGCATAGAGCACGGCATCGCCTGGCTCCAGCCGGTTATAGCCCAGGATCAGTGCCTTGAGCGCCTCGGTTGCGTTGCGGGTGAAGGTGATCTCATCCGCCGGCACGCCAAGCTCCGCCGCCAGAGCCTCGCGCACCGCCAGCGCATCGGCGCCGAAGCCGCGGCGCGTATAGTAGCTGGTGTCGCGGTTCACGCGCCCCAACTGCTCCTTATACGCATCGAACACCGGGCGAGCCATCATGCCCCAATTGCCGTTCTCGAGCTGGATCACCTCGCGCGTCACGTCATATTGGGCGGCGATGCCGCGCCAAAAGGCTTCCTCGCCTTGCGCGGGAATTGCCGAGGCTGCGCGTGCGGCCGCCGGCAGGGCGGCGATTCCGGCGAGCAACGACCTGCGATCCACGATATTCTCTCCGATCAGAACTTCACGCCCAGTCGAACATAATATTGTCCGCCATCGGTGTCATAGGGGGCGTTGCGCGAGTAGATCAGCCCGCGCACGGCCTGGTTGGTCGCCTCATCGGGATAGGTTCCGAAGACATTCTCCGCGCCGGCCCGCAGGGTGAAATGCTCATCGATGCGATAGGCGAGCGCAATGTCGAACAGCGCGATGCCGCCGAAGCGCTGGAACAGTTCGCCGGTCGCATTCCCGCTCACATCGGTCCACGCCCCGTAATAGCGGCCACGCAGCAGCACCGAGAGATCGCCGATCTCATAGCCGAGCGACGCAGTGCCGTTGTTCTGCGGCAACCGCTCCTCGAAGACGCGGCGTTGCGTCTCGTTGGGGATGGCGGCGGTGGTGCCGCTGCGCACCTTGGTGCTGTTGTAGTTATAGGCAAGCGTTGCGGTGGCACGGCCGGGCCCGAGGTTGCGGGCATAGTTCAGCACCATGTCGATGCCGCGCGTGCGGGTGTTGAAGTCGTTGGTGAAATAGCTGACCGAAGTGAAGCGCAGCGGGTTGGGGAAGCTCGTCGGCACGCTGAAGGTGCGCGACTGGCTGAAGCGGTCGTTGACGTCGATCTGGTAGAGATCGACGCTGCCGCTGAAGCCCATGTCGGTCTGGAAGGTGAGACCTGCGGTCAGCGTCTTCGAGGTTTCCGGCGTCAGCGGCTTGGCGCCGAGCGCGATTGCCAGCGGATCGTTCGGCGAAAGCCGGCCCTGGTTGAAGATCTGCAGGGTAACCGTGTCGAGCCCCTGCGTGGTCTGGATGGTATTGAGTTGCGCCGGAGTCGGCGCGCGGAAGCCGGTCGACCAGGTCGCCCGCGCCGCGATGCCTTCGGCCGGCTCGATGCGCGCCGCGAGCTTGTAGTTGAAGGTGTCGCCGAACGCGGAGAAATCCTCATAGCGCCCGGCGGCGCCGAGCGTCAGCATCTTCACCGGGCGCCATTCGAGATCGACATAGCCGGCGTAGCTGGTCTGGTGCCAGGTGCCGGCCGCGGTCGGGCTGAAGCCGGGGAAGCCGTTGGAGCTGGGCGCCAGGCCGGTCGCCGCACCCGGGCCGATCGCATAGGAGGCGGGATCGCCGGCACCGACCTTGTAGCTCTCGCGGCGGCGCTCGGCGCCGAAGGCGATGTTGAGCGGCTCGGCGCCGCCCACCGGCAGCCGATAGACGAAGTCGGCGTTGAGGTTGAACTCGCGCTGCTCCAGCCGGCCGATATAGAAGCTGGTCGGGCTGTTCGGGCCGAGCGAGGCGTTGAGGCTCTCGCGCATGTTATAGTCGATCCGGCTGCGGCCAAGGCTGACGCTCAGATCGTAGCTGAGGTGTTCGCCAAGCCCGCCGCGAAGACCGGAATCACTCTGATAGTCGCTATATTCGGTCCCGAAGCGCGGCGTGAAGCCGGCGGGATAGACTGTCCGGAACGAGAAGCCCGGAAATGCAGTGCTGGCGTTGTAGACATTCGCGGTGCCGGCGGGATTGCGCCAGTTGAAGTCGGTCACGCCATCGCCCGACTGGGCGGTGAGAAAGGTGTAGAGCGTCGCTTCGTCGGCGAAGCTGTAATGGGCATCGACGGATCCGCGGATACGCTCCTCGTCGGGTTGGCCCCAGCGCTGCACCGGATTGGGCACGGCGATCGCGGGATTGGCTGCCTGGAAGGCGATCGCGTCGGGGCGCTGGCGAGTGCGCGATGTCGCTTCGGACTTGTCGTACTGGCCGGTGACGACGATGCTGCCGCGCTCGCCAAACGCCACGCCGCCGCGCGCACCGCCCTGATATTCGTTACCGTCGCCCGAATAATATTGGGAGAACTGGCCAAAGGCGTCCATGCCGGGCTTGTCCTCGAGGATGATGTTGATCACCCCGGCGATCGCATCCGATCCATATTGCGCCGAGGCACCGTCGCGCAGAACTTCGATCCGCTTGATCGACAGCGAGGGGATGCTTGCAAGATCGGGAGCCTGTGCGCCGCGCGTGCCCAGCAGCGCCGAGCGGTGATAGCGCTTGCCGTTCACCAGCACGAGCGTCTGGTCCGCCGAGAGGCCGCGCAGCGTTGCCGGGCGCACAAAGGCCTGGCCATCCGCGGCGGGCAGGCGCTGGACGTTGAACGACGGCAGCAGCTGCGCGATGGTATCGGTGAGGTCGCCCGACACGCTGGAGCGAACCGCGTCGGCCGACAGGACATCGACCGGCGCCAGCGTGTCGAACTGGGTGCGCGAACGCTCGCGCGTGCCGGTGACGATGATGAGTCCGGTTTCCTCTCCTGCTTCGGCGCCGGTTCCGGTGTCGCTGTTCGCCGGCAGGCTCTGTGCCATGGCGGGTGTGCAGGCAAAGGTCAGCGTGGCGAGCACGCTCGTGGCGGTGAGCTTCATATTGACCCCCGATGCTGCGACGTCTGGACGCGTCGGCTTCGGCGGTGCAGCTAAGCGGTGCGCTCTTCATTTTGATGACGGAACCGCGATAGTTCGGGGACTCTGCGCAAACACCGATGCGACGATGTGATCGATCGGGGGCGCGACCGGGCGCATGCGCCGTCCGGCATCAGGCATATCTGGGGGCTGGCTTCGGGACATCGGCTGCTCCCGATGCGATCCGCGCGCGCCGGAAGCAGACGGATCGGCATGAAACGGTGTCATGGCGCTCGGCATCGAAGACGATGTTGAGATTTGCCGGTTGATGCCCAAGTCCCTGGCAAATTGATCTTGCGCAAGTGGTCGATAACGCCCTCTGCTTCCGGCGACCCCGCGCTTCACTTTCGGCGAAGGCAATAGTTGGCGGCGTTGCTACGATATTGGAGCCTTCGGCGATTGCATGCGGACGCTCGCTATGGGATCATAGCAGCCGATGGCCATGATGGGTGCGCACGACAGCTTGCTGGTGGCGCTGTCGATCCTGATTGCGATATTCGCTTCCTTCACCGCGCTCAGCTTGGCGAGCCGCATTCACTCTTCGATCAGCTGGATGCGCCGCGTCTGGGTCTGGGCAGCGGCGATCGCGCTGGGCAGCGGCATCTGGTCGATGCATTTCGTCGCCATGCTTGCCTTCAGCATGCCCGGGATGCGGATGAGCTACGACCTGGGGCTCACTTTGCTGTCGCTGGCCCTGGCCCTCGGATTCACGGGCGCGGGCTTCGCAACGCTCGATTGGCGAGCGGTCTCCCGCACGCGCATCCTGGCCGCCGGCCTGCTGATGGGGCTGGGTGTCGTCGCCATGCACTATGTCGGCATGTCGGCGATGCGTATGCCGGCGACGCTGAGCTATGACAGGTTCTGGGTGAGCATCTCGGTGCTGATCGCGCTCGGTGCCGCGACGGCGGCGATATGGCTTGCTTCGCGTGATCGGAAGATGAGCCACCGCATCACGGCGGCAGTCGTGATGGGTTTCGCCATTGCCGGGATGCACTATGCGGGGATGCGGGCGGCAGTCTTCACGGCCAGTTCGCGGATCGACATGCACGACGGCCTCGCCAGTGTCGGCCAGACTTACCTCGCGGCCGGTATCGCGACGATTACCTTCCTGATCCTGGTCCTGGCTTTGGGCGCTGCGACGTTCGAGCGCCTGCTCCAGGGATTTGCCAGGCGCGAAGCTCGAACCGGGCTCAGGCTGGAGATCGCGGATATTCTGCGAGAGCGATCCACGAACGAGGCATTGTTCGCCGTGGCAAGGCTCATGGGCCAGCATTTCGGCGGAACCCGCGCCGGCTTCGGCCAGCTCGACCCGGTCGAGGATGTCTTCGACTATGAAGTGTGCTGGACCGACGGATCGGTGCCGGCCTTGCTGGGGCGGTTCCCCGCCGCGGCGTTCGGCGTCAAGATCGTTGCGGCGCTCGGTCGCGGCGAGACGGTGATGATCGAGGACCTGCTCACCGCCGAACTCAGCGGCGAAGCGCGCACGCGCGAGACCGCCCGGCAAGTCGAGACACGGTCCATCCTCGTCGTGCCTTTCGTCTGGGACGGCCGGTTGCGCACGATCGTCTATCTCAATGACCGCAATCCGCGCCATTGGCGCCCGGACGAGATCAACTTCCTGGAAGAGATCGCGGAGCGAATCCGGTTGGTGGTCGAACGCGCTGCCGTCGAGGAGCAGCTGCGTGAGCTGAATGCGACGCTGGAGGCGCGCGTCGAGGCGCGTTCGGCGGAGTTGCGCCAGGCGCAGGAAGCGCTGCTTCAGAGCCAGAAGATGGAAGCGGTGGGCCAACTGGTTGCCGGCCTGGCGCATGACTTCAACAATCTTCTGGGCGCGGTAATCGGCGCGTTCGAACTGATCCGTCGCCGCGCCGAGGAACCGGACAAGGTCCGTCATTTTGCCGATGCCGGCCTCAATGCCGCCGAGCGCGGCTCCAGGCTGACCACACAGCTGCTTGCCTTCTCGCGGTCACAAGAGATTCAGCTCCAGCCCATGCTGGTGTGCGACACCGTTGCCGCGCTGGCGGACCTGTTGCGAAGAACGCTCGGGCCAATGATCGTGCTGGATCTTCAGCTCGATCCGGCGCCGGTGCCGGTGTTGGCGGATCCCACACAGGTTGAGATGATGCTGCTCAATCTCGTGATCAATGCGCGCGACGCGATGCAGGAGGGAGGGACGCTCACGATCTCGACCACGGTACGGAGGGTCGCTGGAGATGCCGAACTCGCACAAGGAGACTATGTGGAGATCGCCGTCGCCGATACGGGGACCGGCATGGCGGAAGATACGCTGCGCCGCGCGATGGAGCCGTTCTTCACGACCAAGCCCAGGGGGAAGGGCACCGGGCTTGGTCTCGCCCAGATCTATGGAAGCGCGCAGCAGGTCGGCGGGGCCGTGCGGATCGAGAGTGCGCTTGGTCAAGGCACGACGGTGCGCGTATTGCTCCCTTGCACCGAGCGCTCGCCATTGCCCGCAGCAACGGCCGCGGACGAGGCCGTGGCCGCGCTTCGCCCGCTCGTCATTCTGCTGGTCGACGACGATCCGGATCTGCGCATGGTATTGTCGGCCGCGCTCGAGGCACTGGGCCATCGCGTCATCCAGGCCGATGACGGCGCGTCGGGCCTGGCCGCGCTCGAAGAAGAAAGACCCGATGTTGCGCTGCTCGATTTCGCGATGCCGGGCATGAACGGCGCCGAACTCGCCGCCGAGATCCGGCGGCGTTGGCGCGGGCTTCCCATAATTTTCGCCAGCGGTTTTGCCGACGCCGCGGCAATCGAAGCAGTCGATGGCGCGGCGATAATTCTGCGCAAGCCCTTTCGCGTCGCTGAGTTGCTCACGGCGCTGGACACCACCGTCGCGGGCTGAAGGCGCGATCGCATGGATCGCCTGCCGCGACGGAGGCTCCGGGCTCGACCAGCATTTTCAGGCAGGGGGCTGCTCGCCGGTCGGGGCGAAGTGGTCGACGGCGCTGATCGCTAGTCCGCCTTCACGACGCACTCTGCCGCGCCGAGCTCCTGAAGGCGATCGCTCCGATACGGGCCCGGAGGCATCAGCCTCAGCCAGCTTCTTGCGGGCCGACCATTGACCACCTGCATGTTGAGCGAGAATTCGCCAGCCTTGTGTGAGGCGGAGAGGCCAACCCGATAGTCAACCGGCTGGTCGTTCTCGCGCCGGGTAACGAACGACCGGCCGAGGACATAATCCCCCGAGGGAAAGGCATCGTCCCGAGTCGACTTGACCCGCACCCGGGCGTCGCCGGCACGGTGCTCCATGCTGAGCACGAATGCGGCAGGCGATGCCGCCACGTTGCAGACCAGTCGATCCGCAGGAAAGACCCGGCTAGAATCCTCGGAGGGCGGCGCGGACTGAAGCAGAACCAAAATGGCCGTTACGATCATGACTGCATTCTCGCCCCGACATACCAGATTGTGCCGGCACTAGCGCATGCATGACGTTCGAGCCACCAATATTGGCCGAAGCAATTGCCGGTCGCTTTCGCGCGGGTGGCCCAGTCAATCTTCCGCGGAATTGCGCCACGCAAGAGAAGAACAATCGACGGCCTCTCCGGGAGCCGGCTGCGCCGGGTCGGCAACTATTCCGCCAGCAGGCGGCGGTTGCGGAAAATATCCCTTGCGCCGCGGCTGGAGACGAAGGCGTGCCGGTTGCCGGCTGTGCGCCAGCCGACAGGATTCCCTCTGTATTCGCGCTTGGATCGGCGCCTCGCCTATCCCGCATGAACGCCCGTATCGCGTCGCGATCGTCACGACGCCCGCCGCCGATCGCTTCGCATCGCGGGGCGATGGAGCGAGACGATCGTGACCAGGGCAAGTGCGGCGATCATCGTCGATATCGCGATATCGCCCGTCGTCTGCCGGATGAGCAGCGCCGTGCCGGCGAGCCCAGCGACCAATGCGAGGGCGAGGGGCAAGATATGAAGCCATGGCCCGGGCCCATGCGGGTTGGCCGCGACGTGGCGATCGACGATCCGGCGGACCTCGCCGATGCCGCGCGCATCGAAGCCGGCGCGATCCATTGCCAGCTCCTCGCTCGCTTCGAGCCCCTGGCCGTTCAGGCGATAGAGGATGGCGTAGCGCCGCAGGGCCTCGAGCCGAGGGTTTGCCAGCCCGCCCTTGCGGCGCACGCCGCCCAGCCACATGCCGATCCGCACGAGCCGGCCAATGTCTGCCAGCGAAGAACGTCCGTCCTGGAGCGACATCCGCACGATATCGCGCTCGAACGCGCCGAGGGCCGGCTGGGGCTTCCCGGCAACGATTCCTGTCGAGGCACTCTGGATATGCTCGAATTGCAGATAGGCCATGACAACCTCCTTGCGCCCCCGACCGGCTTGCAGGATCGGGGGCCTGCTCTGCCTCACGCGGCTGCGAGACGTGCCCGCGCCATGTCCTGCAGGACCGCGTTCTCCTCGATCTTCTCCTGCAGTCGCGACTTCACCACGTCGCCTATGCTGACCAGGCCGACGACGTGCCCGCCATGGGTGACCGGGAGGTGCCGGGTCCGGTTGGTGGTCATCACGCGCATGGCGTCGGCGACGGTATCGCGCGGGTCTGCGTGCGGGCTGCTCCTGGTCATCACCCCATGGACGGGGAGCGAGAGGGCCAGCTTGCCGGCCTTCGCCGTTGCCAGGACGATATCGCGTTCCGAGACGATGCCGAGCACCCGGTCCGAATCGTCGAGCACGACGAGCGCGCCGACCTGTTCATGCGCCATCAGTTCTATGGCCGCCGCCAGTTCGCTATGGGGCGCGATGCTGATCACACGGCGACCCTTGTGGCGGAGAATGTCCTCGATAAGCATTGTCATCTCTCCTGTGATCGAATGATGCGATTGGGATTGGCGGTCAGGCGTAGCGGTGCCTGACCTCGGCGATGCGGGCCTCGCCCGCCTGCAGGTTCGCCTCGGAGGTGTGGACGGAATAGTAGCCGAGCACGAGTTCGTGCGGATGCGGCACCGCCGATCCGAGCACGAATGTCGCGCCTTCGGGGCCGGCGCGCAGTGCGATCGAGGCATCGCTCCGGTCGAAGGCGATCAGCTCGCCGGCATGATAGGTGTCGGTGCCCGCCAGGGAGCCGTGCGACAGGCTGAGCCAGCCGACCTGGTGACCGTCCGGCGTCTCATAGGTCCATGCCTCGTCGGGGGCGAGGGTGACCAGCAGATAGTTGAGGCCGTCGAACGACCGCACCGGGCTCTGCTTGCCCCGATAGGCGCCCACGACAAGGTGTGCGGGGCCGACGGACGGGATGCCGCTCGCCTCGACGAACTGCCATTCCGGCTCGTGCATCTCCATGGCTTCCGGGAGGGCGACCCAGAGCTGGAAGCCCTTGAGGCGGGCTGCGCTGTCCGGACGATATTCGTCGCCGTGCCAGATCGCGCTGCCGGCCCGCATCCATTCGACTCCGCCATAGTCGAGCAGGCCGGTACCCCAGTCGCCCTTGTCGAAGCGCAGATTGCCTTCGGTGAGCACGGTGACGGTGGCGATGCCCGAATGCGGATGGAGATTGCCGGCGCTGGCGATCGAAGACGGCGCATCGATCAGGTCGAGGAAGACGAACGGCTTGAGATACTGGCCGAGGTCCGACGGGCTCATCAGCCGGGTGATCGGGGCGCCGCCGCGTCCTTGCGTGCGATGAACGACCTCACGCGGGGCGTGAACGGGGGCGGATAGGGCGAGTGCGGTTTGCCGTGACATGACGGGATACTCCGGTTTGGTGGGCTCAGGCCGTGACCGGGCGCGCGCGGCGCTCGAGGGCGAACGATCCGGCACCGGTCGTCGCCAGCAGGAGCAGGCCGCCGGCGAGGCCGAGATTCTTCATGAGATCGATCGGCATGCTGAGATGGACGATCAGGCCGGTGACTATGCACCAGGCCGCGAGCAGCGGCGCGATGGCGCGCAAACGATAGCCGATGATGATCGCGACGCCGCCAACGACTTCGCCGAGACCGACGAGATAGGTCAGGGCGGTCGCGCCAGGCAGTTTGAGGCTGCTCAGCATCCCGGCGACCGCTGACGGATCGGTCAGCTTGCCGAAGCCGCTGACGACGAACAGGACCGCGAGCAGGATGCGCGCGATGAGCTTCAAGAGATTGTCGGACATGAGTAGAGTTCCCTTGATGGGCCTTAGGCGGCGAGCTTGCGGAATTCGGCGAGCTTGCCGATTTCGGCCTGGGCCGCGGCGATGGCCTGGTTGCGCGCGTCGTCGCCCATGGCCACGCCCTCGGCGCGGATGAAGCTGACGTCCGTCACTCCGAAAAAGCCGAAGACGCCGCGCAGATAGTTTTCCTGATGGTCGAGCGCGGCCATCGCTGTATCGGCGCCGTAGAAGCCGCCACGCGACGAGGCGATGATCACCTTCTTGTCGCCTGCCAGGCCCACGGGGCCGTTCTCGGTATAGCGGAACGTCTTGCCCGCCACCGCGATACGGTCGATCCAGGCCTTGAGCTGGCTCGGGATGCCGAAATTGTACATCGGCGCGCCGACCACGACGATATCGGCGGTGAGGAAGGCGTCGAGGGCGGCGTTGCCTGCGGCGATATCGCCGACCAGCGCCGGCGCTTCCGGAACGGCGCCTTGCGCCGCGGCGAGATGCAGGCCGGTCAGGTGGCCGACTGGATGCGTGGCGAGATCGAGATGCTCGACCTCGATGGTCGGATGGGCCGCGCGCTGCGCGGCGACGATCGCGCCCGAAAGCTGGCGGCTGACCGACGCCGGACCGAGGATGCTGGAATCGACATGGAGAAGTTTCATTGCCTGTTTCCTTCACGCGTTGGTTAGACGAGTGGGAAATAGGCGTGACAGATATATCGTCGTAGCCTATATTATCAGATACAATCCATTCAGGATTTAGATGGATGATTGAATCGATCACGCTGGATCAGATGCGAACGCTCGTGGCGGCCATCGATGAGGGGAGCTTCTCGGCTGCGGGCCGCAAGATCGGGCGGGCGCAGTCGGTGGTTAGCCAGACGATCTCGGGACTGGAGACCCAGCTGAAGGTCGCATTGTTCGAGCGGATCGGTCGCTATCCGGTGCCGACCGAGGCTGGCACGGCGCTGGCCGGGGAAGCGCGGGCAGTGCTGCGCCAGGCGGGGCAATTCCGGGCCCGTGCGCGGGATCTGGCAAGCGGAGTCGAGCCGGAAGTGTCGATCGCGCTCGACGTGATGTTCCCGATAGAGATATTCACTCGGGCGGTCTCCGGGTTCGAGGCCAATTTTCCGGACACGGTTCTCCGGGTGCATGTCGAGAGCCTCGGCGCAGTGATCCAGCCGGTGCTCGACAGGCGCAGCGCATTTGCGGTTTCCGGCACCGTGCCCTTGTTCTCTCCGGAACTTCAGCCGGAACGGTTGCTGGCGATCAGGCTGACGCTGGTCGCGTCACCCGATCATCCGCTCGCCCGGGCGTCGGATCCGCTCTCGGCGGAGCAGCTTTCGGCCCATACCCAGCTCGTGCTGTCGGACCGTTCAGAGCTTTCCCAGGGGCGGCAGTTCGGAGTGCTGGCACCGCGTGCCTGGCGCCTTGCCGACCTGGGCGCCAAACACGCCTTTCTGAAAGCCGGCCTGGGTTGGGGCAGCATGCCGCTCTGGATGATTCAGGCCGATCTGGCCGCCGGCCGGCTGGTGGAGCTCCGGACCGAGAGCGACGTCTGGCCCGAAGGCGATCAGATGGCGATGCACGCGCTGCATCGCCGTGACGCGCCGCCGGGGCCGGCTGGGCGATGGCTGATCGAGCATCTTCGCGAGCAGGTGCAGAAATGCGAGTCGGGCAGCGGGCATGCATCCATCTGATCGATTTCAATACGGCTCTCGATCATCATCGCTCGGCCATGTTTCAGCCGATTTCGCCGGGCGCCCGGCGGCCCGATCATGCCGGCGCCCCCTGGCCAGCACGCGCGGAGCTCCAAGCCCCACATTACCGGGCTGCTCGCATGCGGGCCGACGACTGGCCCATCAGGAGCCATTCACAATTTCTGGTTTGAATAGAAAGCCGCCGCGAAGACGGTTTCCGGGGCCTTCGTCCCGGGATTCGGAAGTGGCTCCCTGAGTAGGATTCGAACCTACGGCCGCTCGATTAACAGTCGAGAGCTCTACCGCTGAGCTATCAGGGATCACTATCTCTCCGCCCGGCGAACCGCTGCGGAGGCGGCGCTATGCAGCGGGTTCTCGTGGATTGCAAGGGGTCAGGCGACGAATTGTTCCATCGTTATCCGATCGTCCAGCGCATGCTCCGGATCGAAGAGCAAGGTGAGGTCGCGGTGATGGTCGATCTCGATCTCCACTCGGGCGACGTCGCGCACCTCGCGCTGGTCCGCCACCGCGCTCACGGGCCGCTTGTCGGCCTCCAACACGCGAATCGCGATGCGGGCCTTGTCGGGCAGGATCGCCCCGCGCCAGCGCCGCGGGCGGAATGGGCTGATCGGCGTCATCGCCAGCATCGCGGAGCCCAGCGGCAGGATCGGGCCCTGCACCGAGAGATTGTACGCAGTGGAGCCGGCGGGCGTCGCGACGAGCATGCCGTCGCACACCAGCTCCGGCAGCACGACGCGATCGTTGACGGTGACTTCGAGCTTCGCCGTCTGGCGCGTCTCACGCAGGAACGAGACTTCGTTGATCGCCGGCAGCTCGAAGCGTTCGCCGGCGGCATTGATCGCGCTCATCTTGAGCGGGCTCACCTTGAACGGCTTGGCGCGGGCGAGCCGCTCGTCGAGTCTCTCGCGCCGCCAGTCGTTCATCAGGAAGCCGACCGTGCCGAGGTTCATGCCGAACACGGGAACGCTGCGGCGGCTCTCCAGCAAATTGTGGAGCGTCTGGAGCATAAAGCCGTCGCCGCCCAGGGCGACGATCGCCTCGGCCTGTTCGACGGGCACCCATTCATAGGCCTCGCGCAGCTCGTCGGCAGCGAGCTGGGCGGGTTCGGTGGGCGAGACGACGAGCGCGCGGAGCTGGCTCATCCGCCGGTGACGCTCATGTGACGGCGCGTGGCCGGGGCGGCGCCGGCGGCGATGCGGAAATCATGGCGGGCAGGCTTGCGCCGCAGCGCGTCGTCGATCGCGGCGTCGAGGCCGGCGGACCCTGCGCCGCGCAGGGCGGCCTTGATGTCCACGCCCTCGTCATGGCCGAGGCACATATAGAGCTTTCCGTCGGTGGCGAGGCGGACGCGATTGCATCCGTCGCAGAAATTGGCGCTCAGCGGCGTGATCAGGCCGAGCCGGGTGCGCGTGCCCGCGACGCGCCAATAGCGCGCCGGCCCACCGGTGCGGTGCGTGTCGGGGATCAATTCGAAGCGCGCGCGGAGATCGGCCAGCACGCCGGTGAGCGGCAGGAAGCGATCGACGCGATCATCGTCCACTTCGCCGAGCGGCATCGTCTCGATCAAGCTGAGGTCCATGCCCGCTTCCGTCGCCCAGCCGAGCATCGGGGAAATCTCATCTTCGTTCAGGCCCTTCAATGCGACCATGTTGAGCTTGACCGCGAGGCCGGCCGCCTGCGCGGCGGCGATGCCTGCGAGCACCTTCGACAGGTCGCCGTGCCGGGTGACGTGCCGAAAGACTTCCGGATCGCGGCTGTCGAGGCTGACGTTGACGCGGCGCACGCCGGCCTCGTGCAGCGCTTCGGCATGGTCGGACAGGCGCGTGCCGTTGGTGGTGAGCGTGACTTCGTCCAGACCGGCGCCGAGATGGCGCGCGATGCGGCGGACCAGCTCCAGCGTATCGCCGCGCACCAGCGGCTCCCCGCCGGTGAGGCGGATCCTGCGTACCCCGCGCGCGACGAAGCGGTCGGCGATCAGCGCGAGTTCGTCCAGGCTCAGCAGCTCTCCGCGCGGCAGGAAGCGCATCTGCTCGGGCATGCAGTAGCGGCAACGCAAGTCGCAGCGATCCGTGACCGAAATGCGCAAATAGTGGATCGCGCGGCCATGGGCGTCGATCAAGGCGGGCGCGGCTGCCATGCAAGATGAGTTACGCATGATGATAGCGGCGGGCAAGCGTTCGCGTTATCGAGAGCGGAATGTCCGAAGATTTCACAGTCATCGAAAGCGCCAACGCAGATGCGGCCCCGGTGTTCGTCCTCAGCTTTCGCCAGCGCGACGAAGTCGCGGCGGCCGCTGCGGGGGGCGGTTGGCGGGTGGTGGCGGCGCGGCGCTCCGATGCGCTCGAACGGCGCTTCCTCTCGAGCGGGGCGGCCGTGGCGGTGATCGACGCGCGCGGCGCGCTTTCGGAAGGTATGGAAGCGGCCAAGGTGCTGGGGCCGACGATCGAGGCGCATGGCGCGGCGATGCTGATCCTCGTTTCGCAGAGCGACACGGTGCACATGCGCCATTTCTTCGATGCCGGTGCCACGCATTTCCTGTCGAGCCCGATGTCCTCGGCCGCGATGGCGCATGCGATTCGCTTCGCCCAGCGGCATGTCGATCGGCTTTCCGGATGGAACGGGCAGGAAAAGGGCCCGCCCGAGCCGCTTGGCTGGCGATTCGATCCGGCGATGCGCTCGCTCCAGCTCACCCCGGCATTGGCGAGCCTGCTCGGTCTGCCCGAGGCCCCCGGCACGCGCACCTTCTTCGCCAGGCTGGATCCGGCGGATCGCGTGCTGGCGCGCAGCGCGCTCCGTCGCTTGAATTCGGACACGCCTTCCACTGCCTTTGCCCACGACCTGGCAGGCGTGGGCCGGGTAGTGCAGCATCTTCAATATGATGCGCACACCAACCGTCTGCACGCGCTTGTCGAGGCGCTCGGCGTGGCGCCGGATGCCAATGCGGCGGTGCGCGACGCCCTGACCGGCGCGCGCGACGGGCCCAGTGCGCGTCGCTGGATCGACCGACGCCTCGCCGAGGGCGGCCGCGTCGGCGTGGTGTTGATCGGGCTGACGCGCTTTGAGACGGTGAACACCGCCTATGGCCGGGGCGTGGGCGACGAGCTGCTGCGCAGCGTGTCGCGGCGCGTAGGCGAAGTGGCGCGCGAGACGCTGGGCAAGAGTGCGATCATCGCGCGGATCGGTGGCTCGGAATTCCTGGTCGCCAGCGACGACGTCGACGCCGCGAGGATCGGTTCGGCTGCTGCCAGGCTCGAGGACGCACTGGCCCGGCCCTTCGTGGTCGGGGGCGACATCGCCCCACTCGGGGCGCGGCTCGTGACCGGTGAGAGCCAGGCCGGCGACAATGCCGCGGCGCTGCTGCGCCGGACGAGCGAGGCGCTGCTTGGCGACGTGCCGCGCGAGAAGGGAGCGCCGCCGGTAGATCTGCTCGTCGACAATCTCCACCGCGCGCTGGAACGCGGCGAGATCGGCGTGCTGTTCCAGCCCCAGGTCTCGATCGCCACCGGGCAGATCGTTGGCGTGGAGGCGCTGGCGCGCTGGAACCATCCCGAGTTCGGCGAACTCGGCGCCGATACGCTGTTCGCCGCGGCGGAGCGGGCAGGGCTCGACGCGACGCTTTCCGACCATGTCCAGCGCCGCGCGCTGGCGGCGGCGGCCAATTGGCCCATGTCGTTGAGCAAGCTGCGGCTTTCGATCAACGTCACGGCCGCCGACGTAGCGCGCGCCAGCTTCGTCGATGCGCTTCTCGGGCGGATTGACGCGAGCAACTTCCCACGTAATCGCCTGACGGTGGAAATCACCGAGAGCGGCATCATGTCCGATCTGGGCGAGGCGGCGCGGCTGCTCACCTTGCTGCGTGCGGCGGGATGCCGCGTGGCGATCGACGATTTCGGCACGGGCTATTCGAGCCTCGCCTATCTCAAGGCGTTGCCGCTGGACTATCTCAAGATCGACAAGAAGCTCAGCCAGGATATCACGGGCTCCGCCCGTGACCGCGTGGTGGTGCGCGGCGTGATCGACATGGCGCGTTCGCTGGGGCTGGCGGTGGTGGCCGAGGGAGTCGAGACTGCCGAGCAGCTCGACCTGCTCGCCAAGGAAGGCTGCCAATATTTCCAGGGCTTCCTCTGCTCGGCGCCGGTCGACGTGCCGGCGCTGGCCCAGCTGGCGAACCGCGGGTGAGCGATCCGCGCGATTTGAGCGGCGTCTGGTACGGCCGCTACGTCAGCCATGCCGACGTGCAGGAGAATGGCTTCATCGCCCTGCTCGAGGAAGCCGGGGGCGTCTTCTCGGGCAGCATCAGCGAGCGGGACGGACAGGACGGCATACGCAGCGCCACGGTGGCGGGGCGCCGCGACGGCGCGCGAATCCAGTTCGTGAAACAATATCATGGGCGCTGGAACCATGCCGTCTTCTACGAAGGCAGCGTGGACGATCAGGGTGTCGAGGCAAGCGGCAGCTGGAAAGTGGACTGGCTGCACGGCGGCTTCAGCATGCAGCGCGAGAAGTTCGCGACCGACGAGCTCGAGGAAGAGCGGGAAGACAGCCTCGTGCTGCGTTGAAGTCAGGCCGGATCGGCACCCTTGCCATCGGTGACGCGGCCCAGCGTGACGCCGGCATAGCGGGCAAGGCTGGCGAGCAGCGCGCTGGTGCCGGGATCGATCGGTCCTGCTGCCGCCCAATAGGCGCCCATCGCCATGCTCGGCCCCATCAGCCCGATCGGATACATTGACATGCTGCGCACGAAGGTTGGCCGGTAGGCGTCCACCGGAACGCGCGGGTCGTCATAGATGTCGGGGATGTGGATCGGGCGCGCCTCGAGGATCGCGAGGCCCGAGATGCAGTTCTCGATCGGAAAGCGCTCGCCCGCCAAGAGGGGTGTCATCGCATCCTCTGCGACATAGGCGACGCTATCGCCCTCGCGGCGAATGACCGTCACGCCATCGCACCGTGCAATGGTGCGGGCGCATTCGCGTAGTACCGTGACCAGTTCGTCGATCGAGGTCGCATGCGACAACCGGGCCATCGCTTCGGTCAACAATCGGCGTTGCTCGAAACTGTCCGGCTCCCTCAAGCCTCGCTCCTCACGAGCGGACCCTTTCCGGGTCTCGCCTGCTTCAATCCCATGTGTCACGGCCAGATACGCAGCCTTGCTCTACTCGGTTCAACACGAAACCTGCCAAATCGGGCTTCAACACGACGAAGCCGTACGATGATCCGGGGCCACCCGTCCCCCATGGCAGGCCGGCCCCGGGCATCGCGCCGAGCGGCACCATTCCGCCTCTATCCTGAACGCTGTTCCAGTATGCGCAACTACGCAAAAATACCGGGAGCGCGGGAGGCGTGGGCGCCAGGTTGGGGGCGCATATTCCCGCTCCCCTCATCCCGCGAAAGCGGGGATGGCGAATGAAAGTCTGGCCTCCAGGAAAATCAATGATTTACATGAGTCCTCAACCCAATGGTCCCGATATCGACAGCCAAAGTCGACATTCATCTTACGCTGCGATGATCGACGGGTTTTGGCGAGCGTGAGCGCGATCACCTGGCTCATATACCGGAGCCTGCCGGGATCGACCCGGAAGGCTCTCGGGATCATTACACCGGAGGATCGCTGCAGCAGCGCTGACCCGGGCAGTTGGTTTCATCTGAGCAGCAGATTGGACCGGCGGAGCAGCACCTTACCGCCGAGCAGGGGCTACAACAAATCTTGATTACCTGGTTTTTTTCTAACAGACATAGAAGAGACCGGCTTCTTCATGGCTGACTTCCACTCGGAAATGCGCTTTTCCGAACTAGCATTCTTTCCCCACGATGTAACATTTGTGGCTAACGTATTCACGATCTCTACATTGTACGTCAAAACTATGTTGCCGTACTTCGGGGTCTTGTAAGTCATGTCAGCACTTCGCCCGATCGTTGCGAAGATGTTTGGTGTCGCGACGAGTTCCCACCGGCCGTTATTGGAGAAGTAAAGTTCCGTAGTAACATTGATGGATGAAGTCTTGATTCCTCCATCGGTTCCTGCCGATGTCCGCAGCGAGTAGCCACCGTTGGTTGACGTCATGATCGCGGAAGCGCCGGGCGTCATAATGAGATTGGGTTTCCCGATGATCCTGCCATCGCGTTCGATCTGCAGCGAGACCTAATAGTAGGTAGGCAAAGTCCGAGTCGAAGCGCTTGCGGTCATCAAGAAGCACGCGGAGAGAAGCAAAAGGATTTTTGCCAAAAAGGACATAGTGCCTCCATGCATGACACGTGAGCGGGCCAGCTGATAGGTTGGTTGTCAAGTCGAACGCATCGAATGGAATTGTCTATCTGGAATATTTCGAGGGCGTGACGTGAGGTGCGCTCGTTGTCGATATTTCAAATCGACGGTTCGCGAAGGTGTTACAACTTCACGTCAAAACAACGGGATAGCGTCGCCTTCCATCCAGGGGCCGGCGGATGTTCTCCGTCTCGAAGATTGCCGGCGCCTCGCCACCCGCCACCACCGGTTCTCCGTCGTCTTTGCCGGGAGCGCGCATCTCGCCGCAGCCTTTATCTGGTGGTTGTGAGTCTCAGCCCCGCGTCCCGCGTGCCTCTACGGTGCAACTATTGGTCCCGATCGTCTATCCTGCCGCCTTGGCAAGCCCCCGCGAGAGCTGGAGCGCGCCGTTGAGCCGGGCCTGGGGCGTCGCCCAGGCACGCGTGATGACCAGCTTCATGTCGGGCCGCAGCTTCGCGGTTCCCTCCAGCTTGTCGACATAGGCGAGCAGCCCCTCGACGCTCGGGAACTTGTCGTCATGGAAGCTGACCAGCGCACCCTTGGGGCCGACATCGAGCTTGGCGATGCATGCCCGTTTGGCATTGAGCTTGGCCTCGATCAGCGTGATGAGGTTCTCGGTCGCCTCGGGCAGCTTGCCGAACCGGTCGATCAGCTCGGCGGCGAAGGCTTCGATGCCGGCGCGGTCCTCCACTTCGTTGAGGCGGCGATACAGGCCCATGCGCAGGTCGAGATCGGGGACATAGTCCTCGGGGATCATGATCGGCGCGTCGACGGTGATCTGGGGGCTCAGGTCGCGGGGGCGCTCGTCGCGCAGCCCGCCGGCCTTGGCGTCGAGGATCGCCTCCTCCAGCATCGACTGGTAGAGTTCATAGCCGACTTCCTTGATATGGCCGGACTGCTCGTCGCCGAGCAGATTGCCCGCGCCGCGGATGTCGAGATCGTGGCTGGCGAGCTGGAAGCCGGCGCCCAGCGATTCCAGATCGGAGAGCACCTTGAGCCGCTTCTCCGCCGCTTCGGTCATCAGGCGCTGGGCGGGCGTGGTCAGATAGGCATAGGCGCGGGTCTTGGAGCGCCCGACCCGGCCGCGCAACTGATAGAGCTGGGCGAGGCCGAACTTGTCGGCGCGGTTGATGATCAGCGTGTTGGCGCTGGGGATGTCGATGCCGCTCTCGATGATCGTGGTCGAGACGAGCAGGTCGTATTTGCGGTCGTAGAAGGCGGACATGCGCTCCTCGACTTCGCCCGCCGCCATCTGGCCGTGCGCGATGACATAGCGGATCTCGGGCACGTCGTTCCGCAGAAACTCCTCGATCTCCGGCAGGTCCGAGATGCGCGGCGTGACGAAATAGGCCTGGCCGCCACGATAATGTTCGCGCAGCAGCGCCTCGCGCAGCACCACCGGATCCCAGGGCATCACATAGGTGCGCACCGCCAGGCGATCGACCGGCGGGGTCTGGATCACCGACAGCTCGCGCAGGCCCGACATCGCCATCTGGAGGGTGCGCGGGATCGGTGTTGCGGTGAGGGTGAGGACGTGGACGTCCGCCTTCATCGCCTTCAGCCGTTCCTTGTGGGTGACGCCGAAGCGCTGCTCCTCGTCGACGATGACGAGGCCGAGCCGCTTGAACTCGACGCCCTTGGCGAGGACGGCATGCGTGCCGACCACGATGTCGATCGTGCCGTCGGCGGCGCCGTCCCTGGTCGCCTTGGTCTCGGTGGTGCCGACGAGGCGCGAGAGGCGGCCGACCTTGATCGGGAAGCCTTCGAAACGCTGGGTGAAGTTGTTGAAATGCTGGCGTGCGAGCAGCGTGGTGGGGCAGACCACCGCGACCTGCATGCCCGCCATCGCCGCGACGAAGGCGGCGCGCAGCGCCACCTCGGTCTTGCCGAAGCCCACATCGCCGACGATCAGCCGGTCCATCGGGCGGCCGGCGGCCAGATCCTCGAGCACGTCGCCGATCGCGCGGTCCTGGTCGTCGGTCTCCTCATAGGGGAAGCGATCGACAAAGGCGGGATAGCCGCCGGCATCGGGCTCGGCGACTTCGGCGGGGCGAGTGGCGCGCTTGGCGGCGGTGGCGATGAGCTCGCCCGCGATCTCGCGGATGCGCTCCTTCATGCGGCTCTTGCGCCGCTGCCAGGCCTCGCCGCCCAGCTTGTCGAGCGTCGCGCCCTCTTCGCCCGCGCCGTAGCGGCTCAGGACCTCGAGATTCTCGACCGGGACGTAGAGCTTGTCGCCGCCCGCATAGGTGAGCGCCACGCAGTCGTGCGGCGCCTTTTGCACCGGGATCTGGGTGAGCCCCTCATAGCGGCCGATGCCGTGATCGACGTGCACGACCAGATCGCCGGGGGAGAGTGTCGCCAGTTCGTTGAGGAAGGCGTCGGTCGACTTGCGGCGCCTGGAGCGACGGACCAGGCGATCGCCCAGCATGTCCTGCTCGGTGAGCACCGCCACGTCGGGGGCGGAGAAGCCGTGATCGAGCGGCAGCACGATCATCGCGACCGCGCTGTCGGCGACGCCCATCGCCTCATGCCAGCTCTCGGCCTTGCGGGCAGCCTTGAGGCCGTGATCGGCGAGCAGGCCGGTCAGGCGCTCGCGGGCGCCGTTCGAATAGCTGGCGAGGACCGGTTTCTTGCCTGATTTCCGTAGCTTGGCGATGTGCTCGACTACGGCTTCATAGACGTTGGTGCCGGCGGCGCGTTCCGGCGCGAAATCGCGTGGGCCGTCGACCTGGAAGTCGAGGACAGTGGCGCTCTCGGGCTCGTGGAAGGGCGTGCTGACGTGCGCCGGCCAATCGGCGAGGCGCTTTTCCCATTCGTTCGCAACGAGATAGAGTGCGTCGGCCGCGAGCGGGCGATAGCTGCCCGGATCGGACGACTGGGCGCGGACGCGGTTCGATTGATAATCGGCGATGGCTTCGAACCGCGCCTCGGCGGCGCCGGCATCGCCCGCGTCGCGGATCAGGATCGCGTTGCCGGGGAGATGCTCGAACAGCGTCTCCAGCCGTTCTTCGAACAGCGGCAGCCAATGCTCCATGCCGGCGAGCCGACGGCCGTCGCTGATCGCCTGGTAGAGCGGATCGCCGGTGGCGGTGGCGCCGAACTTCTCACGGTAGCGGGTGCGGAAGCGCTTGACCGATTCCTCGTCGAGCAGGGCTTCGGAAGCGGGGAGCAGGGTGAAGCCGTCGACCCGGCCGGTGGTGCGCTGATCGGCGGCATCGAAGGTGCGGACGCTCTCGATCTCGTCGCCGAAGAAATCGAGGCGGAGCGCCTGCTCGGACCCCGAGGGGAAGAGATCGACCAGGCCGCCGCGGACGGCGAATTCGCCGGCGTCGTTCACCGTGTCGACGCGGACATAGCCGTTCGCCTGGAGCAAGACGGACAGGCGATCGAGGCCGATCCGTTCGCCGGGTGCGAGCCGGGCGACGAGCTGGCGGATGCGGAAGGGCGTGAGCGTACGCTGGGTGACGGCGTTGACCGTGGTGACCAGCAGGCGGGGCTTGTCGCTGATCGCCTGGAGCGCGTGAAGGGTGGCGAGCCGCTCGGCCATGACGCGCAGGGTCGGGCTGGCGCGGTCATAGGGCAGGCAGTCCCAGGCGGGGAAGGCGAGCACGTCGAGCTCGGGCGCGAAATAGGGTGCGGTGCCCGCCACGGCGCGCATCGCCGCCTCGTCGGGCGCGATGAATACCGTCATTCGCCCGGTGCGGGCCAGATCGGCCAGCATCCAGGGGAGGAAGCCGGCGGGGGCGCCCGAGAGGGTGAGGGGCTTTTGCGCGGAAAGGATGGTCTTGAGGTCGGGCATTCGGACTCAGCGAGAAATTGGTACGTAGTTCAATGTCTTGAGGGCGGTTATTACCGTACCGACATAGCGTTCCGGCACCGCCGCGGTGCCCATCGCCCAGGCCATGATGTCGACGTCCTGCTCTTCGAGCAGCGCCTCGAACAGGTCCATCTCGGCATTGTTCCAGCCGGCGCCATGCCGGTCGAAGAAGCCGCCGATCAGCAGATCGGCTTCCTTGACGCCGCGGTGCCAGGCGCGGAAGCGCAGGCGCTTGAGACGGATTTCGCGGTCCATTCGGTCCTCAATGGGAAATGGCCGGCGGCGCAAAGAAATGCGTGTCGGCGAAAATGGTGGATACGGTTCCCCAGATAGGTTGCCGCGCAAACGAACGCCAGCCGCAACTTAATCGGCCATTTCCGCGCGGTCGCGCGGCGATCCTCCTATGATGGAAAGACAATTTGCGTAGAGGCCGGTTCAAATGCGTTTCGTGATGCTCAAATCGATCAACGGCGACCCCATGCTGGTGAACATCGCCGCGGTGCGCACGGTCGCGACGATCAACATGGCCGGTGCCGATGTCGGCGTCCTCTCGTTCGACGGCGCGCACGAAGTGGTGGTCGGCTCGACCGTGATCGAAGTCCATGCCGCGATCGAGGCGGCCGGCCAGGCGATCGCGCCCGTGCGCAGCGCCGCCTGATCCCGCGCGCCCCCTAGCGGCGGACCATCGCAGGGACTAGGTCGGGCGTCATGCGCCCCGAAATCCTCAATCCGCTCTTCGCCGAAGTGACGGCGCTCAAGGGGATCGGTGCGGCCCTGGCCCGTCCGCTCGAGCGGCTGGGCCTGGCGCGCGTCGTCGACGTCGCCTTCCACTTGCCGACCGGCTTCATCGACCGGATCCCGCGCGACGTACTGATGGCGTCGGACGCGGGGCGGATCATCGCGATCGAGCTCACGCCTGTGCAATATCGCTTCGGCGGCAGCGCCCGCTCGCCCGCGCGGGTGCAGGCGGCGGACGCGCACGGCAATCAGGTCAGCCTGGTCTTCTTCGGCGGCAATTCGGGCTGGGCCAAGAAGCTGCTGCCCCTGAACGAGAAGCGCTGGGTCTCGGGCAAGCTCGACCAATATGGCCAGGAGTTGCAGATCGTGCACCCCGAAGTCGCCGTGCCCGGTGAGGCGGAAGGCGGCGGGCGCGAGGCCATCTATCCCTGTTCCGAAGGCATCACTTCCAAGCGGATCGCGGCGATGGCTGCCCAGGCGATCGAGCGCGCGCCCGAGCTGCCGGAATGGATCGAGCCGAGCCTGAAGAGCCGGCGCCAATGGCCCGGCTGGAAGGAAGCGCTGGCCCGGATCCATGCCGACCCCGCCGACGCCAAGGCGCGCGAACGGCTCGCCTATGACGAAGTCTTCGCCAACCAGCTCGCCTTGATGCTGGTGCGCGGCGAGGCGCGGGCCAAGCGCGGCCGGCCGCTCACCGGCGACGGGCGGCTGCGCGACCGGCTCCGGCTGCCCTACACGCCTACGGGCGCGCAATCGCGCACGATCCGCGAGACCGAAGGCGACATGGCGCAGACCCAGCCGATGCTGCGCCTGCTCCAGGGCGATGTCGGCGCGGGCAAGACGCTGGTGGCGACGATGGCGCTGCTGATCGCCGCCGAGGCCGGCGCGCAGGGCGCGATGCTGGCTCCCACCGAGATCCTCGCGCGCCAGCATTACGACAATCTCTCGCGCCTGCTCGCCGGGCTCGACGTGCGCATCGCGATCCTGACCGGGCGCGACAAGGGCCGCGCGCGGGAGGCCATTTTGATGGGGCTGGCCGCGGGCGAGATCGACATATTGGTCGGCACCCATGCGATCTTCCAGCAGGGCGTGGCCTATCGCGACCTGGGGCTGGTGGTGGTCGACGAGCAGCACCGCTTCGGCGTGGCCGAGCGGCTTATGCTCCAGGCCAAGGCGCAGGTGCCGCCGCATCTGCTGGTGATGACCGCCACCCCGATCCCGCGCACGCTCCAGCTGGCCAGCCATGGCGAGATGGACGTCAGCCGGCTGGACGAGATGCCGCCGGGCCGCCAGCCGATCCAGACGACGGTGATCTCGGAGGAAAAGCTCGACGCAGTGATCGCGGGGCTGGGTCGGCACCTCGATGCGGGCAAGCAGGCCTATTGGGTGTGCCCGCTGGTGGAGGAGAGCGAGAAGACCGACCTGGCTGCCGCCGAGCATCGCGCGGCGATGCTCACCGCGCGGTTCGGCGACAAGATCGGGCTGGTCCATGGCCGGATGAAGGGGCCCGAGAAGGACGCGGTGATGGCGCGCTTCGCCAGCGGCGAGCTGGGCGCGTTGGTGGCGACCACGGTGATCGAAGTGGGGGTCGACGTACCTAACGCCACGCTGATCGTGATCGAGGCGGCGGACCGGTTCGGGCTGGCCCAGCTCCACCAGCTGCGCGGGCGCGTGGGGCGGGGCGGGGGGCAGTCGCACTGCATCCTGCTGCGCGGGGAGAAATTGAGCGAGACCGCGCGTGCGCGGCTGGCGCTGATGCGCGACACGACCGACGGCTTCCTGATTGCCGAGCGCGACCTGGAGCTGCGCGGTGCGGGCGAGATATTGGGCACGCGCCAATCGGGCGAGCAGACCTTCCGGCTGGCGACGCCCGAGAGCCTGGCGACGCTGATCGCGGCGGCGAATGGCGATGCGCGGCTGCTCGAGGACCAGGACCGGGCACTGCACTCGGCACGGGGCGAGGCGGCGCGGATCGCGCTGTACCTGTTCGAGCGGGACGCGGCGGTGAGCTTGTTGCGGGCGGGGTAGGGCTGGCGGAGATGGATTATCGTTGAAGGCCGGTTACAAGCGCACGAGGAGAGACCTCTATGCAAAGGTCATGGTGGTTGGCAGCGGGGCTGCTGGCAGCGGCGATCGGCGCGACGGCCGGCGTCTACGAGGGCGCCCTGGCCGCGATGCGGCTGGAGATGCCCCATTGGGTGATCCTCATGCTGGCCATCGCGGTGCCGGTGGCGCTCGGCAGGGCCGCGGATCGCGTCTGGCGCCAGTTGCGATAGGGGCGTCCCGTCCCGGTCGACGGGAACAGGCCTATTTCGCCTTCACCATGAGCGAGATCAGCTCGTAATAGCTCGCCAGATCGATCGCGCGCTCGAACTGGCAGCCGATGCGGCCGCCCAGCGCCCAGCGCACTTCGGCCACCACCGTGCCGGCATGCGGCAGCACCACCCGGATGCGGTCGCCCGTCTCGACGGGATCATCGCAACGCGCCATCAGGCCGTGCGGCGAGATATTGACGATGACGAAGTTAAGCTGCCTCGCGTCGGGGCCGAAGGCGCGCGCGCGGTAATAGACGTCTTCGCGCCCCTCCCGCCGGATCTCCGAATAAGCCAGATTCGATCCAAAGTTCACGCACGGCCTCACGAAACGCTTGAGGTACGTCTGCGATTGATACCGTTACCGTGTGAATCTCGTTCCAACGAAGACGCTTAACAGCGACTTATCAGGCGATGCGGCCCGCTCAGGCCGGCACCAGCAGCCCGTGCTTCTTCTTGCCGAAGCTGAGCTTGATCGGCGCGGTCACCGCGATCTCGAGCGCGGGGTCGCTGACCACCTGATCGTCGACGCGGATCGCGCCTTCGGCGATCTTGCGGCGCGCCTCGCCCTTCGAGGGGCAGAGGCCGAGCGCGACGAGGCCGTCGACCACGGTGATATGGCCGCCCTCGACCGCGAAGGCGGGCAGCGAACCGCCGGCCGAGCCTTCCTCGAACACCTTGCGTGCGGTCTCGGCCGCTTCCTCGGCAGCGGCACGGCCGCGGCACATCGCGGTGGCTTCGTTGGCGAGGACCTTCTTCGCCTCGTTGATCTCGGCGCCCTCGAGCGCCTCGAGCCGGGCGATCTCGTCGAGCGGCAGGTCGGTGAACAGGCGCAGGAAGCGGCCGACGTCGCGATCGTCGGTGTTGCGCCAGAACTGCCAGTAATCGAAATGCGGGAGCTGATCGGCATTGAGCCAGACGGCGCCCGACATGGTCTTGCCCATCTTGCCGCCATCCGCCGTGGTGATCAGCGGGGTGGTGACGCCGTACACTTCGGTGCCGTCGGCGCGGCGCGACAGCTCGATGCCGTTGACGATATTGCCCCATTGATCCGACCCGCCCATCTGCAGGCGGCAGCCGGCGCGGCGCGACAGCTCCAGAAAATCATAGGCCTGGAGGATCATGTAGTTGAATTCGAGGAACGACAGCGACTGCTCGCGATCGAGCCGGAGCTTGACCGAGTCGAAGCTCAGCATCCGGTTGACCGAGAAATGCTGGCCATAGTCGCGCAGGAACGGGAGATATTCGAGCGCGTCGAGCCATTCGGCATTGTCGAGCATCACCGCATCGGTGGGGCCGTCGCCAAAGGTCAGGAAATTCTCGAACACGGTCTTGATCGAGGCGATGTTGCCGGCGATCGTCTCGACCGTCATCAGCTTGCGCGCCTCGTCCTTGAACGAGGGATCGCCCACCTTGCCGGTCCCGCCGCCCATCAGGACGATGGGCTTGTGGCCGGCCTGCTGCATCCGGCGCAGCAGCATGATCTGGACGAGGCTGCCGACATGCAGCGAAGGCGCGGTCGGGTCGAAGCCGATATAGCCGGGCACGATCTGCCGGCTCGCGAGATCGTCGAGTGCTTCCGGGTCGGTGACCTGGTGGATGTAACCGCGCGTGGAAAGCAGGCGGAGCAGATCGGACTTGAATTCGGTCATGATGCGGGCCGCATAGCCGAGGCGCGCGGTCGCGTCATCCCCGGCGCGGATGCAAGCGGGCAGGCGTGTTGTGCGGAATATCGCACATGGGCCCGCCAGCGCGTCACCATTTTCACGCATATGCGCGCGCCCGCAGGGGATTGATGCTTCATAAGTATTTGTAATAAATCGATTAATCTGAAATAGCGTGCCGCGCGACGCGCTTCGCCAAGTGGTTGTACCATGTGCGAACGTCAACATCGTCCGTTGCAAAATCGGCCGAGCCCCTGAGAGGATGCCATTTCGTGCCCATAGCGTTGCGCGCCCTTGCCGGTGGCGCCGTGCCGCTCGCCATGCTGCTGGCCGGCGGCGCGGCGGCGCAGACCATCCGGGAGGTTCCGGCCCCGGCACCGCAGGAGAAGGCGAGCGGCGGCGGCTATCCCGCGGGTGCATCGGGCGACGGCGCGGTGACGGGCGGCTACAGCCTGTCGCGCTGGGCCGAGGACTGGCGGGCGATGCGCGATCCCGCGCGGCGCGACGATCCGCTCGACCGGCTCAAATTCCTGCCGTTGGACGAGGATGGCGACGTCTATCTGACCTTGTCCGGCGAGGCGCGGCTGCGAGTCAATCTGACGACCAATCCGGGCCTGCGCGACGCGCCGCAGCAGCGGCAGGACATCAACCGGCTGGTCGCCGGGGCCGATCTCCATCTGGGGCCGCATCTGCGCCTGTACGGGGAAGTCGCGCATGGCGGCATTTCGGGGCGCAACCTGGGCGTGCCGGCGGCTTCGTTGCGCAACGATCTCGTCTTCCAGCAATATTTCGCCGAAGCGACCGCCGAGCTGGGCGGCGTGGCGATCGGCGCGCGCTATGGGCGGCAGGAATTCACCGACGGGCCCAACCTGCTGGTCTCGCAGCGCGACAACAACACGATCCGCTATACGCTGAACGGCATCCGGGCCTGGGCGCGGAGCAGCTGGCTGCGCGTCGACCTGTTCGATCTGCGGCCCACCGCCTATGGCGACCTGGGGCCCGACGACGACGTCAATGATCCCGCGCGCCGCTTTTCGGGCGTGACCTTCGGCGTCGCGCTGCCGCGGACCTGGCTCGGCGGCTCGAAGCTCTATCTCGATCCCTTTCTCTGGCGCCGGCGCAACGATGTGGGCGCCTGGGGTGGCCGAGTGGGGCCCGCGCGGCGCTATTATGGCGGCGCGCGGCTATGGGGCGATGTCGGGCGGATGGCGATCGACTGGTCGGTCAACCATCAATGGGGCCGCTATATCGGCCAGGACATCGATGCGTGGCAGGCATTCTTCGCCCAGAGCTATCGTCTCGGCAAATCGGCCACCGCGCCGCGTATCGGCTTCCATGCCGATTATGCCAGCGGCGGGGGCGGCTATGGCGACGGCAAGCTGCGCAACGCCTATGCGCCGTTCGGCAACAACATCTATTACAGCTACCAGCTGTTCCTGACGCCTTCGAACCTGATCACGGTGGCGCCGACCCTGGCCTTCTCGCCCGTGAAGGGAGTGCGGGTGACGGCGGAATATGAGCTGGCCTGGCGCGACGATGCGCGTGACGCCGTGTACCGCGCCAACGGCCAGCCCTTTGCCGGTACGCAGAAGGTCATGGATCGCAAGATCGCCGATGTGAGCCGCGTGCAACTGGTCTGGTCGATCTCGCCGCGTCTGTCCGTCACCGGCCGGTACGAGCATCTGGCGGCGGGCCCGTCGCTCAGCCGGGCGGGTTTTGGCAGCTCCGACTTCCTGTCCGGCTGGGTCAGCTTCCGGTTCTGAGCGCGCTTCGCCGATCGGGCGAACTGCGCTAGGGCGGGGCGCATGTCGCTCCGCATTCCGCTGGTCCCGCATCCCGAACATCCGCCGCACGGTGTCGAGGGCATCGACGTCACCGCCGATATCCGGCGCGGCGCGAGCATTCTCGCCTATCGGGTGACGGGACGGATGCCGTTGCTGCCCGCGCCCGCCGCGCCCGAGCGGACCGACGGGCTATGGCGACGAACCTGTTTCGAGCTGTTCATCCGGCCGGAGGGCGGCGAGGGATATTTCGAGTTCAATTTCTCGCCCTCCACCCAATGGGCGGCCTATCGGTTCCACGGATATCGCGAGGGCATGCGCGAGCAGCCGATCGCTGCGCCGGCGATCGAACCGCTGGAGGACGGCATTCGCGTGCGGCTCGACCTGGGCGGGCTGCCCGGCGGGGCGTGGAAGGCCGGAATCACCGCCGTGATCGAGGAGGCGGACGGCGCCAAATCCTATTGGTCGGTGCTGCACGGGCCGGCGGCGCCCGACTTCCATGCGCCCGCCGGATTCGCGATCGACTTGCCGGCGAGGTGACTTGCCGGCTGCGCGCGACGATCCGGCTTGCGTCGCGGTCGAACTCCCGGCACCTGCTGCGCCATGAAATTCGGCATCGACCGGCTGCTCGCCGACCCTGAGCTTCGTCGTCCCCTCGAAGGCAAGCGCGTGGCGCTGCTCGCGCACCCCGCCTCGGTGACGGCGGACCTGACGCATTCGCTGGACGCGCTGGTCGCCACCGGGCTCGACATCTCGGCGGTGTTCGGTCCGCAGCACGGCGTGCGCGGCGACTTGCAGGACAATATGATGGAGTCGCCCGACTTCACCGATCCGACCTATGGCATGCCGGTGTTCAGCCTCTATGGCGAGGTCCGCCGGCCGACCGGCCAGTCGATGGGCACGTTCGACGTGCTGCTGGTCGACCTCCAGGATCTCGGCTGCCGCATCTACACCTTCGTGACGACCCTGCTCTACGTGCTCGAAGCGGCGGCGGCGCACGGCAAGAGCGTTTGGGTGCTCGACCGGCCCAACCCGGCCGGCCGGCCGGTGGAGGGCACCACGCTGCTGCCGGGCTGGGAGAGCTTCGTCGGCGCCGGGCCGATGCCGATGCGCCACGGCATGACCCTGGGCGAGATGGGCCATTGGTTCATCGGGCAGTTCAAGCTGGACGTCGACTATCGCGTGATCGCGATGGAAGGCTGGCAGCCCGATGCCGCGCCCGGCTTCGGCTGGCCGCCCGAGCGGCCCTGGATCAATCCGAGCCCCAATGCCGCTAACGTCAACATGGCCCGCGCCTATGCCGGTACGGTGATGCTGGAGGGGACGCTGCTCTCCGAAGGGCGCGGCACCACCCGCCCGCTCGAACTGTTCGGCGCGCCCGACATCGACGCAAGGGCCGTGATCGCCGAGATGCGCGCGCTGGCGCCCGAATGGCTTGCCGGCTGCACGTTGCGGGATTTCTGGTTCCAGCCGACTTTCCACAAGCATGTCGGCCGGCTTTGCTCGGGCGTGTTCATCCATGCCGAGGGGCCGAGCTACGACCATGCCGCGTTCCGGCCCTGGCGGCTCCAGGCGCTGGGCTTCAAGGCGATCCGGCGGCTCCATGGCGATTATGACCTGTGGCGCGATTTCCCTTATGAATATGTCTTCGACAAGCTGGCGATCGACGTGATCAACGGCGGCCCGGCCCTGCGCGAATGGGTCGACGATGCCGGCGCCGCGCCGGGCGACCTCGACGCGCGCACCCTGCCGGACGAGGCGGCCTGGGAAGAAGCGCGGCGGGCGCATCTGCTTTACTGACTTCACGCCCTTCCAGGGAGGGGAACCAGCGGGAATTTGATTGTCGTGCGCGAACCCCTTAACCACCCCAGGATGCTCGCGGGGCTCATATTCGCAGTCGAGGAGGCCGAAGGCCGCCCGGGAACGCTGATGGCGATATTGCCCTTCGGCGGGATGACCCTGCTCGAATATCAGGCGCGGCTGCTGTTCGGCGCCGGGGCCGAGCAGGTGCTCGTCGCGGTCGGCAAGATGACGCCGGCGCTGCTCGCCGCGGTCAACCGCGCGGCCAAGCGCCATCCCCGTATCGAGATCGTCCGCTCGGCCGAGGAAGCTGCCGAGAAGATCGCGCCCGGCGCGCAGGTGCTGGTGATGGCCGACGGGCTGGTCACCACCGATCCGGTGATGGACAAGATGGCGACGGCGGGCAGCGAAGCGCTTCTCGTCACCGACGATCCGTCCTCGCCCGCCGCGATCGAACGCCTCGACATGCGCGACAGCTGGGCCGGCGTCGCCCGGATCACGGTGGAGCAGCTCGCCCAGATCGCGCAGATGCCCGAGGACTACGACTTCCAGTCGGCGCTGCTTCGTGTCGCCGCCCAATCGGGCGCCGAGCATGTCCCGCTCACCGCAGGCTGGCTCAAGAGCGGCCACGCCGTCGAACGCAGCGTTGAGGGGCTGGCGGCCCGCAATACCGGCGTGCTCGCTGCGCTTACCGAGCGGCGCACCGACTGGGCGGATCGCTGGGTGTTCACCCGCGCCGCCCGGATTGCGCTGCCCGAACTGGTCGGCCGCAACGTGCCCGGCTGGACGCTGAGCATCGCCGGCGGCGCGATCGCCGCGCTGGCGCTGGTCCTCACTGCGATGCGCTGGCCCGGGGCGGGCACCGTCATGGCGCTGATCGGCACCGCGACGCTCGCCACCGGCGCGGCGATGGCGGTGCTGCGCGGCGAGGACAAGCGCGCCAGCCTGCTCGAATGGGCGATCTTCGCGCTGTTCGCTCTGGTTGTGCTGCTCACCGGCTGGGTTGAATTCGCGGCAACGGCGAGCACCACGCCGCCGGTGCTCGCCCTGGTGGCCGCTGCCGCTCAACTGCTGGTCGAGCGCGCGCCTTCCCGGCCGAGGCGCTGGTGGGCGAGCCCCTCGGCGAATCTCCTTATCCTGACGCCGTTCGCGCTGGCCGGATTCGCCACGATCGGCCTTGCTGCACTTGCGATATATTCCTTCGCCACGCTCGCCGCGGCGGTTGAGGGCACGCGCGAAAAAGCTTAGTCTCGTCTTAAGGACATTTCCGCTAGCTTGAGGTCGATGTCGGATAATCCCGTCGACATGCGCGATGGCTTGGCCGTTGGCGCCCGGGAGCTGCTCGCACGTGCGGCGGCTGCGGAGCTGCGCGCCTATAGGGGGCTGATGATCGCGGTCGAGGATTTCTTTCTGCCCGAGGAAGCACGGCTCGACGAGCACAGCCGCGCAGGCCTGGCCGCGCTGGTCCATGGGCTCGTGGAGACCGTGGAAGGCGAGATTCGCGAGCATGCGGTGCGCCTGCTCACCGGGCGCGGCGAAGCGGAGCTAGTTGGCGCGCTCATCGAGCCGGATACCGCCGTGCTTGCGCGCCTATGGTCCTCCGGCCTGTTGCGTGACGGCGAACTGATGGCCGAGCTGATCGCCAGGGTGCGCCAGGAGATGCTGGGCACCGCGCTGCCGATGAGCGCCCCGGACGATCCCGAACGGCCCAGCCTGATCAACCGATTCGTCCAGCACCCCGATCGGGTGGTCGCCGCCAGCGCCATGGCGGTGCTGATCGCCGAAAGTCGTCGCAGGACGAGTCCCGAAGTGGGACAATTCCAGACCGAGCTTCCCGCCGAGTTGCACCACAAGCTGGTGTGGTGGACTGCGGCGGCGCTGCGCGAAGGCGTGGAGGGCATCAACGAGGCGCTCGATCGCGCGCTTTGCGAAGCGGCGCAGCGCAGCCTCGCCGCCTATGACGAAGGCGACCGGCTCGAGGCGGCGGCGATGCGTTTCGCCGCAGCGATCGACGCCCAGCCGGGCGAGCTTTCGGGCATGCTCGTCGAATCGCTGGGCGACCGGCGCATCGTGCTGTTCATCGCGCTGCTCGCCCATGCGCTGGGCGTTCCCTATGCGCTGGCCCGCGATCTTGTGCTCGACCCCGCTGCCGAACGGCTTTGGCTGGCGCTGCGCGCGCTCGAGATCGGCCGCGAAGGCGTCGCTCAGATCGGCTATGCGCTGAGCGAGGCGGATCCGCGGCGCGACCTGGAGAAATTCGCCGACACGCTCGACACCATTGCCGCGATCGCCCCTGCCGATGCACGCGCCGCGCTGGCGCCGCTCCGGCTCGATCCGGATTATCGCGCGGCGCGGATCGCCTTGCAGCGGGGAGGGGCGAAATGAACGTCATCGACCCGAACCTGCCGCTGTCGATCGCCCGGCTCGACGCCGAAGGGCGGCTGATCGATGCCGAGGCCCGGCTGTTCGAGCTCAACATGCGAGCCGGCGGCACCATCGGCACCCCGCTCGCCGTGCCCCAGATCGCCACCCTTGCCAGGCTCTCGCAGCGCCTGGGCATCGCCATTTCGCGCAACGTCATCGCCGCCGACGGCGAGGACGATCTGGAATTGTGGGTCCGTGCCGAGCCCGAGCAGGGCGGCGTGCGCCTCGAGGTCAGCGGCTGGCGGCTGCGGCCGGGCTGGCGCGCGCCGGCGAGCGAGCCCGAACGCGACGGCGATTTCTTTCGCTCGGCTGCCGACTGGCTTTGGGAAACCGACGCGTCGCTGCGCATCACCTTCCTCTCGATCGAGGCAGGCGCGCGCTACGGGTTCGACAGCTCGATGATGCTCGGCCAGCCATTGACGCGGCTGTTCCGGCTCGAACAGGACGAGGCTGGCGAATTGCCGATCCTTTCGGCGGTCGCGGCCCAGGGGCGATTCGACGGGCAGAAGGCCGAATTGCGCGGCACCGGCCGGATGGTGCGCCTGGCCGCCACGCCGCGCACGGATCCGGGCGGCCGCTTCGCCGGGTTCGTGGGGGCGGCGCACATGCTGGACCAGGCGTTGCCGGTCGCGCCCAAGGTGGACGCGCCGGTGCCCGCCGCCGCGGTGCCCTTTGGCGGCTTCCCCGATTCGTTCAGCCAGCGGCTCGACCGCGCGCTGCGCGGGCCGCTCGGCAAGATCATCGCCAATGCCGATTCGATCAGCGCGCAGACCGAGGGGCCGCTCAAGCCCGACTATGCGGAATATGCGAGCGACATCGCCAATGCCGGGCGGCACCTGCTCGGGCTGGTCGACGATCTGGTGGACCTGCAGGCGATCGAGCGCGATGATTTCGGCACGGCGGACGAGGAGATCGACCTGGCGGATGTCGCGCGCCGCGCCGCCGGCCTGCTGGCGGTGCGTGCGGCCCAGGCCGAGGTGCGGATCGACCGGCCGGCGATGGACGAGAGCATTCCGGTACATGGCGAGTTCCGCCGCGGGCTCCAGGTGCTGGTCAACCTGATCGGCAACGCCGTGCGCTATTCGCCCGCGGGCGCGATGGTGTGGATCCGGCTGGAGCGCGACGAGGCGCGCGGCCATGTGATCGTCGCCGATCAGGGTAAGGGCATAGCCCATGCCGATCAGGAGAAGATCTTCGAGAAGTTCGGCCGGGTCGATCCCAATGAACCGGGCGGATCGGGGCTGGGCCTCTACATCGCTCGCCGCCTCGCCCGGGCAATGGGCGGCGACCTGGTGGTGGACAGCGCGCCGGGGCAGGGCGCCCGCTTCGTGTTCAGCCTGCCGATCCGGCAATAGGGCGCCCGCCGGAACCCGGCGGACGCCCCAGCGGCCTCCTCAGGCTGCCTCAGCGGCGATAGCAGACCTGCACGCGGCGATGATGGCGCCATTCGGTGCGGCAATAGCGATTACCACGATGATAGCGGCCGCGGTCCCAGCCGCGATGGCGGCCACGATCCCAATGGCGGCGATCGCGATTCCAATGACGGCGGTCACGATCCCGATAGCGCCAGTCCTGCGCCGCCGGCGCGGCGGCGGCCAGCGCGATCACGCTGGTGGTGGGCACCGGGGCGGCAGCGGCCGGCGTAGCGGCGCTCGCGACGCCGACAGTGGCGAGCGCGGCCGCGGCAATCAGCTTGGCAAGATACATTTCGCTTCTCCATTCCTCTCTTCCCGCATGGGCAGAACGATAGAGAAGCGATTGAGTCGCTTTGCTGAACCCGTTGGTATGCTGCGGTTAAGGTTGGCGTTCCTCGCGCTCGGCCAGGCGGGCCGCCCTGCGCTCGGCTCCGGTGGGGACGAGGCGGACGCCGCCGACCAGGATCGCGCTCAGCAGCGCGATGACGCCGCCGCGGATCGCCCAGGTCTGGCTGCCGATCATCGGGCTGGAGGCGGGCAGATGGAGAATGCCGAGCCCCTGAAGCATGAACACCACGCCCGCGACGAAGCCGAGGATGCCGGCGAAGATCAGGATATTCTGGCGCATTCGGACGGCTCCCTGGAGAAGGTCAGGGGAGCATTAACCGAAATCGCCGCCCCCGCGAAGGCGGAGACGGCGATTTCGACTGGATAGCAGGGCAGGGAGTTCAGCGCTGGCCGACCGGCACGTAATCGCGCTGGGTCGGGCCGGTGTAGAGCTGGCGCGGCCGGCCGATCTTCTGCTCGGGGTCCGAGATCATCTCGTTCCACTGCGCCACCCAGCCCACGGTGCGGGCCAGCGCGAACAGCGCAGTGAACATGGTGGTCGGGAAGCCGATCGCCGAGAGAATAACGCCCGAATAGAAGTCCACGTTCGGGAACAGCTTCTTCTCGATGAAATAGGGGTCGTTGAGCGCCATTTCCTCAAGCTGCAGCGCCACTTCGAACACCGGATCGCTGACCTTGAGCGCATCGAACACTTCGCGCACCGTCTTCTGCATCACGGTCGCGCGCGGATCGTAGTTCTTGTAGACGCGGTGGCCGAAGCCCATCAGGCGGAACGGGTCGTTCTTGTCCTTGGCGCGGGCGATATATTCGGGAATGCGCTCCGGACGGCCGATTTCGCGCAGCATGTTGAGAGCGGCTTCGTTGGCGCCGCCATGCGCCGGGCCCCACAGACAGGCGATGCCCGCCGCGATGCAGGCGAAGGGATTGGCGCCCGACGAACCGGCCAGGCGCACGGTCGAGGTCGACGCGTTCTGCTCGTGATCGGCGTGGAGGATGAAGATGCGATCCAGCGCCTTCTCGACGACCGGGTTCACTTCATAGGGCTCCGCCGGCACGCCGAAGGTCATGCGCAGGAAGTTGCCGGTGTAGCTCAGGTCGTTCTGCGGATAGAGGAACGGCTGGCCGACGCTGTACTTGTAGGCCATTGCCGCGATCGTCGGCATCTTCGCGATCAGCCGGTGCGACGCGATCATCCGCTGCTGCGGATCAGTGATGTCGGTCGAATCGTGATAGAAGGCCGAAAGCGCACCGACCACGCCGCACATCACTGCCATCGGGTGCGCGTCGCGGCGGAAACCGCGATAGAAGGTCGCCAGCTGCTCGTGCAGCATGGTGTGGCGAGTGATCGTGTGGCTGAACTTGTCGAGCTCGGCCTGCGAGGGCAGCTCGCCGTTCAGCAGGAGGTAGCTGACCTCCATGAAGCTCGAATGCTCGGCGAGCTGGCCGATCGGGTAGCCGCGATGGAGCAGCACGCCTTCGTCGCCGTCGATATAGGTCAGGCCCGATTCACACGACGCGGTCGACGTGAAGCCGGGGTCGTAGGTGAACATGCCGGTCTGGCCATAGAGCTTGCGGATGTCGATGACGTCCGGTCCGACGCTGCCCGACAGGACCGGATACTCAACGTCCTTCCCCGGAACCTGCAGCTTCGCGGTATCGCTCATAAACGTCGTCCTATATTTGGGCCGGACCTGGGATCAGGCCGGCACGGTCATCTGATCAGCGATACGGGCCAGGCTCTCCTCGCGCCCCAGCAGAGCCAGGACGTCGAAGATGCCCGGGGATGTCCGGCGCCCGGTGAGCGCCGCGCGCAAGGGCTGCGCAGCCGCACCGAGCTTGACACCCGCATCTTCCGCAACGGTGCGTACCGCCGCTTCGAGCGCTTCCGTATCCCAGCTTTCCACGCCGTCAAGCGCGGCGTGGAGCTGGACCAGCAGCGTCCGCGCGTCGCCCTCTAGCAGAGCCTGGGCACCGTCGTCCAATTCCAGTGGGCGGGTGCGAAACAGGAAGCCCGCGCCTTCCGCCAATTCGAGGAGATTCGCGGCGCGCGGCTTCAGCGCGGCCATGCTGCGGCGCAGAAGATCCCGCTGCGATTCCGAAAGTTCGAAACCGATTCGCGCGGCCACCAGATCGGCGAGGCGATCATCGTCCGACGCGCGGATATAGTGGCCGTTGAGATTCTCGAGCTTCTTGAGGTCGAAGCGGGACGGTGACTTGCCGACGCCGGACAACTCGAACCATTCGATCGCCTGTTCGCGGCTGATGATCTCGTCGTCGCCGTGCCCCCAGCCGAGGCGGAGCAGATAGTTGGACAGCGCCTCGGGCAGGATGCCGAGCTGATCGCGATATTCGTCGACCGCGACGGCGTTCTTGCGCTTCGACATCTTGGTGCCGTCGGGGTTGAAGATCAGCGGGATGTGCGCGTATTCGGGCTCTTCCCAGCCTCCCTCTATTGCGTTCATGGCGCGATAGATCGGCAGCTGGCGGAAGGCGTTGTTCAGGTGATCGTCGCCGCGGATCACGTGCGTCACGCCCATGTCGTGATCGTCGACCACCACCGCGAGCATGTAAGTCGGCGTGCCGTCCGAGCGGAGCAGGACGAGATCGTCCAGCTCGCCGTTGTTGACGGTGACCGGGCCCTGGACATGATCCTCGATCGTCACCGCGCCTTCGCGCGGCGCCTTCAGGCGGATGACATAGGGCGCGTTACCGCCCTCGGCGGGGTCGCGGTCGCGCCAGCGGCCGTCATAGCGCAGGGGCTGCTTGTTCGCCTTCTGCTCGGCGCGCATCACCTCCAGCTCCTCGGCGGTGGCGAAGCACTTATAGGCATGGCCATGGGCGAGCATCGTGCGCGCGACTTCGGCGTGCCGCTCGGCGCGGGCGAACTGATAGACTTCGTCGCCGTCCCAATCGAGGCCGAGCCAGCGCATCCCGTCGAGGATCGCTGCGATCGCGGGCTCGGTCGAGCGCACCCGATCGGTATCCTCGATGCGCAGCAGGAACGTGCCGCCATGGTGGCGGGCGAACAGCAGGTTGAACAGCGCGGTGCGCGCACCGCCGATGTGGAGGAAACCCGTAGGCGACGGCGCGAACCGCGTGACGACCCGTTTCGCACCCGTATCAGATGTTGCGCCCAACCGCGCTTGCTCCCAGACTAGATTTTCGATGGCCCATTCAGCCGCCGTAGGCGCCCCTAGCACGGGGTTTTCCTCCCTTCAAATGGGGGGCTTGGCTCGATTCCGCCAGACCGGCCACGCAATCGAGCGCTGGCTCGAGGCGGAGCGCGCGCAACTGCCGCTCTGGCTGCCCGTGGCGTTGGGCGGAGGAATCGCCGCCTGGCTGCTGCTGCCCGATGCGCCGCGCTGGATCGGCTTCCTGCTGGCATGTTCCGCCACGGCGCTGCTCGGGCTGGCGCTGCCGGGGCGGCTGGGGCGGATGCTGCTGATCGGCGGGATTTTCCTCGCGGTGGGATGCGCGCTGATCTGGTGGCGGGCCGAGCATGTGGCGGCGCCCGTGCTGGCGCGCCCGGCGGTGGTGGAGATTACCGGTCGCGTAGTGCGTATCGAACCGCTGCCGGCGCGCGAGCTGATGCGGGTGACGCTGGAGCCCGGGCAGCGCGACTTGCCGCCGCAGGTGCGCGTGAATCTGGCGGCGAAGGACCTGCCCAAGGGCATGGCGCCGGGCGCGGTGGTGCGGTTGCGGGCACGGCTGATGCCGCCGGCCGAAGCTTCGGTGCCCGGCGGCTATGATTTTGCCCGCACCGCCTGGTTCAACGGCCTGGGAGCGACGGGCAAGGGATTCGCGCCGGTGGAGATGCTCGCCGCCGCCGAAGAGGCCTCGGGCGCGGATCTGCGCGCCGCGCTCTCGGCGCATATCCAGTCGCGCATCCCGGGCAGTGGCGGCGGCATCGCCTCCGCACTCGCCACGGGCGACGAGGGTGCGATCGCCGAGGAGGATGTCGAGGCGATGCAGCGCTCGGGGCTCGCACATCTGTTGTCGGTGAGCGGGCTGCACGTGACGGCGGTGACCGCCGCGGCGATGCTGCTGGTGCTCAAGCTGCTCGCGCTGAGCCCGACGCTGGCGCTGCGCTGGCGCCTGCCGCTGGTCGCGGCCGGCGCGGGTGCGCTGGCGGCGATCGGATATACCTGGCTGACCGGCGCCGAAGTGCCGACGATCCGCTCCTGTGTCGCGGCGCTGCTCGTACTGCTGGCGCTCAGCCTGGGGCGTGAGGCGATCACGCTCCGGCTCGTCGCCGCGGGGGCGATGCTCGTGCTGCTGCTCTGGCCCGAGGCGTTGGCGGGGGCGAGCTTCCAGCTGAGCTTCGCGGCGGTGACGGCGATCGTCGCGCTGCACGAGAGCCGGTACATGCATCGCTGGTTCGGCAAGCGCGAGGAGGGGCGGGGCGCGGCGCTGCTGCGCGGCGCCGGCTCGCTGCTGCTTACCGGCGTGGTGGTCGAGCTGGCGCTGATGCCGATCGGGCTGTTCCACTTCCATCAGGCGGGGCTGTACGGCGCGCTTGCCAACATCGTCGCCATCCCGCTCACTACTTTCGTGATCATGCCGCTCGAGGCGCTGGCGCTGCTGCTGGACCTGATCGGGCTCGGCGATCCTGCCTGGTGGCTCACTGCGCGGACGCTGGACCTGTTGCTCTGGCTGGCCAGGACCACCGCTTCGGCACCGGGTGCGGTTGCGGCGCTGCCGGCCATGCCGTCCGGCGCCTTCGCGCTGATGGCGGCAGGCGGCCTGTGGCTGGCCCTGTGGCGTACCGGTGTGCGCTGGGCGGGCGCGATGCCGCTGGCGGCCGGCCTCGCCTGGATGCTCGCCACGCCCGCGCCGGACCTGATCGTCACCGGGGACGGGCGGCATCTCGCAATCCGCATGACCGACGGCAGCATGGCGCTGCTGCGCGACCGGGCCGGTGACTATACACGTGACATGTTGACCGAGACGGGTGGATCGGACGCGGAGCCGGTCGCGCTGGCCGAGCAGCCGGGCGCGCGGTGCAGCCTCGATCTCTGCATGATCGAGCATCGGGCCGCGGGCCGCGTCTGGCGGGTGGCGGCGACGCGGAGCGGTTATGCGCTGCCCTGGGCCGAACTCACGGCGCTGTGCCGCAGCGTCGACGTGATGATCAGCGACCGGCGCCTGCCCGCCGGCTGCACCCCACGCTGGCTCAAGCTCGACCGGCCGGCGCTGGCGAAGACCGGGGGCGTGGCGATTGCCTTTGCCGGTGGCCGGGTGACGATGGTGCGCGGCACGGGCCGGCATCCCTGGATTGATCCGCCCAAGGTGCAGCCATCGCGTATGCCGGATGCGGATCCTGTTGTCGGGACACGAAATCGCTGGCCTTCGGCCCGGCGCGGGGTTCTTCTTCAGCCATGATCCGGCCTCCCAAGAAGAGCGACACGATCGAAGTGCGGTTGCCGCATGCGGTGAAGCGCGCTTTCATGACGCAATGCCGTGCCGAGGGGCGCACGGCGAGCGACGCGGTGCGCGGCTTCGTCGAGGCGCGGCTGGCAGGCGAAGCGCAGGAAGCGCCGGTGCGAGGGCGCTGGTTCCGCCCTGTCGCTGCGGCGGCGATGATCGGGGCGTTGGGGCTGGTCATGCCCTTTGCAGTATCGGCATCGCCGGACTTCCGGCCGGGCTTCGTCGCACAGGACCGCAATCGCGATGGACTGCTCACGCCCGACGAGTTCGGCCCGCGGCGGCCATTGCCAGGCAGAGAATGCGGACCACACCGTGTGATGGCGCTCCCGTTGCGCCGCGCTGCGATGCCCAGCGCGCATGGCATCCGGCCCTTCGCCGTTTCCGCAATCGATTTCGACCTCGCCAAGGCCGACGCCAATCGGGACGGCAAGGTCAGCTTCGCCGAATATGCGATGCACCAGCTGCGGTCGATCCGGGCGGGCTTCGATCTGCTGGATGCCGATCATGACGACACCCTGACGCCCAGGGAATATGCCGCGGCGTGGAGCCTGTTCGGCTTCCTCGGCAGGCAACCCGACCTTGCGCCTTTCCAGGAACTCGACCGCAATGGCGACGGCAAGATCGCCTGGATCGAATTCCTGGCCTAGAATCGATCGAGGTTCATCCGGCCGGGCTTTGCGGCTTGCGGCGCCGGCAGGCACGCACGCCGGGCGGCGCCGGGGCTCAATATTTGCGGAGCAGTCCGGCGAGGCGGCCCTGCACGCGGACCTGGTCAGGCCGGTAGCGCTGGGGATTATAGTCGCGATTGGCCGGATCGAGCCGGATCATCGCGCCTTCCTTGCGGAAATATTTCAGCGTCGCTTCATTCTCGTCGATCAGCGCCACCACGATTTCCCCGTCGCGGGCAGTCTCGGTGCGGCGGATCAGGGCATAGTCGCCGTCGAGAATGCCGGCCTCGACCATCGAATCGCCTGCTACTTCGAGCGCATAATGCTCGCCCGCGCCGAGCAGGGCCGCGGGGACGGGCAGCATGGCCGAATCCTGCAGCGCCTCGATCGGCGTACCGGCAGCGATGCGGCCGTGCAGCGGGATCTCGACCACGTCATTGGCGGGAGCCGGGGGCGTCGACGGCGCGGAAGTTGCGGAAGTCGAGGCCATGGGCGACGCGGTTTTCGCTCCCGAGCCCTTCTTGGTCTCGCCCCGTTCCGGCATGCGCAGCACTTCGAGCGCGCGGGCGCGATTGGGCAGGCGGCGGATGAACTCGCGCTCCTCCAGCGCCGAGATCAGCCGATGAACGCCCGATTTCGACTTGAGATCGAGCGCCTCCTTCATTTCCTCGAACGAAGGTGACACGCCAGTCTCGGCAAGCCGATCGGCAATGAAGCAGATGAGCTCGTGCTGCTTGCGCGTGAGCATCCAGTTTCTCCCGGTCTGGAACAGACTGGGAACGTTTTTGCAATGTTCCGCCTGCTTGTCAAGCGATGTCGAGGATTTCCGCCGAGTCGCCGGTTTTCGCCTCCGGAGCCCCGGCCGGGCGGACGATCAGGCAGCTGGCGCGCGCCAGCGTGCGCAGCATCGAGGAGTCCTGGATCGTCGCGGCATGGGCACGACCGTCGATCAGTTCGGCGCGGAGATAATCGGCACGAGGGCCGGTGGCGGGCAGGGGCTCACCGAGGGGAACCGTGCGCGTGCGCGGCAGCGGATCGGCCGCGCCGGCGAGATGTGCGACCAGCGGACGGACGAACAGCACCGCAGTGACGAAGGCGGAGACGGGATTGCCGGGCAGGCCGAGCACTGCCGTATTGCCCAGCCGGCCGGCCATCATCGGCTTTCCGGGCCGCAGCGCGATCTTCCAGAAATCGATCGCGGCGCCGGCTGCTTCGAGCGCGGGGCGGACGAGATCGTGATCGCCGACCGAGGCGCCACCGGTGGTGACGAGCAAGTCGCAGTCGAGCCCGCGGAACGCCGCTTCGAGCGCATCGCGGCGATCGGGCAGGATGCCGAGGTCGATCGGCGCCACGGGCAGTCCGGCGAGCACGGCGGCCAGGAGCAGGCGGTTGGCTTCAGGGATCTGATCGGGGCCGAGCGGAGCGCCGGGTGGCACCAGTTCGTCGCCGGTCGAAAGCAGGGCGACGCGCACCTTGCGGCGGACGGGCAGCGCGGCATGGCCCGCGATTGCAGCGAGCGCGAGCCGGGCGGGCGTGATTGCTTCCCCGGCGCGGATCAGTACGTCCCCGTCCGCGAAATCGAGCCCCCGCGGGCGGACGTTACCGCCGGCGCGCGCCGGGCCCTCACCGGCGAGGGCGAGGCGGCTGCCGGTGCGTGCGGCTTCCTCCTGCACCAGCACCGTATCGGCGCCGCGCGGGAGCGGCGCGCCGGTGAAGATTCGCACGGCCTGGCCGGGGCCGATCCTGCCGCCGAAGCCATGGCCGGCGGCACTTTCGCCGATCACCTCCCAGGGGCCGGGCAAGTCGGCGAAGCGGATCGCATAGCCGTCCATCGAGGAGAGACTGGCGGCCGGTTGGGTGCGCAGCGCCGCCACGTCTCTGGCTGCCCATCGCCCCACCGCCTCGGCGAGCGGGCATGCCGCTTCCGCCACCGGCACGGCGCGCTCGAGCAGGCGGCGCTGGGCTTCGGCGACAGGGAGCAGTGCAGTCATCGATCCGGCCTAGGCCAGCGCGATGCGGGGCGCCAGCTTCAGGATCGGCCGGCGATCCGCCCAAGGTCGTGCTGTTTCAGCGGCAGGCGGAATTCGCAGAGGAAACGGTGGCGATCGTCGGTCTCGATCACCGAGGCCGGACCGCCGCCGATGTTCGGCAGCGAGATCCACAGCTGGGCGCCGGTCGCGAAGGGCGCACGCGTCTCGAATTCGACGAGCTGGGGCGTGATTGCGCGGAGCTTGACGTTCCACCAGCGCACGCCCTCGCGCACACGCGCCGGCGTGTCGAGGCGGATCGCCTGCTTGTCCGGGATCAGGCCGGTCGGCTCGTGCATCATCGCCACGCGCGTGTGATGGGGCGGGGTCTGTTGCACCTGGCGCAACCAGGGCATCAGCACCTGCCAGGGAAGATCCTCGTCGAAGGCGACGCCGGCGAGATTGCCCTGCGCCCATTTCACTGCACCGTCGAGCGGCCGCAGGCCGTCGAAATTGACCTGCACCACATCGCCCGACTGGAGGGCGATGTCGGTCTCGAAGCCGCAGCCTCCCTGGGAAAGGTTGCGGCTGCGCGTGAATTCGACCTGATTTCCGCGGCGTACGCAGATCGTTTGGTGCAGCTCGACGCGGGGCACGGAGCGGCGCTCTGCGGGGAGGGCGGCGAGATTGCGGGCAAGCGTGCCGATCACGTCGATCGGCGTGTCGAACAGGAATCCTGCCGAGCCCTGCTCGGTCCAGGCGATGCGGCCGGGTAGCGACTGGCCGTTGGCGAGTTCGAGCCGGAGCCCCTCTTCCTCGACTATTTCGTCGCCCAGCTGGAGCATGGCGCCGACGGCGCTAAGCTTGCGGATCGCGCAGGCCAGGCGACCAGTCTCGCCGGCCAGGAAGGCCGCATCGAAGGCGGCATGATCGCCCGGCTCGGCAAGAAGCTGCGCGCCCGGCGGCTCAGCCGCCAGGCTGAAAATGGTGGAGGACGCAAGTCCTTGTCGCATAACAGATTTTTCCCGCCCCAGCGCCCATGCCGATAGTGGGGCTCAGGGTCTGAAGGCGGGGTTAATTCGCAGGGTTGCGAAATTCCTAATGGGGCCGCTCAATCCCGCTCGGGTGCACCCAGCGGGAAATATGCCCGATAGGGCCGGGCTTCCTCGACGCAGCGCGCGACCGAGGCGCGGGCGAGCAGGCGGGCACGATAGGCGCGCAGATTGCCGAGCGCCTCCGGGATGGGGCGCACCCAATCGGCGTAGAAGAGCGAGGGCGCGGCGGCGCAATCGGCGAGGGTGAAACCGTCTCCCGCCGCCCAGACGCGCCCGGCCAGATAGGCATCGAGCCAGGCATAGACCTTGTCGAGCCGGGCCATCGCCTCGTCGAGGCCGATGGGGTCGCGCCGTTCCTGGGGCAGCAGCGCGTCGAGCACGGGCTTCTGCATCATGCCCATCACATAATTGTCGAAGACTCGATCGAGCATCCGTGCCTGCACCGCGATATCGGAATCGTGGGGGATCATCGGCACCGGGCCGGGGTGATGGACGTGGAGATATTCGATGATCGCCGTCGCCTCGATCACCGTGCGATCGCCTTCTACCAGGACCGGAAAGAGCTTGAGCGGCCAGCGGGCCTCGAGCTCGGCATTGGCCCCGGCGTCTTCCAGGTTGCGGAAAGTGAAGGCGGTGCCGTTCTCGTAGAGCGGGATCAGCGCCTTCCAAGTGTAGGACGAGAAGGGGTGGCCGAAGAGCTGGAGAGTCATGGCATCCTCTAATAGTTAGGTTATAGGCTAACTATCAAGCTTCGACATGGACGTCACCTGTTTTCTGAGCCTGTTTCTCGATTGCCGATCCTTCGCGCTGTTCCAGCGGCGCGAACGCCAGCGTAGCGACATGCCCGGGGCGGAGCATTCCCCGCGGTTCAGGCGCTCCAGTCGCCCGACTTGCCGCCTTTCTTGGCGAGCAGGCGGATCTCGCCGATCACCATCTTCCGATCGAGCGCCTTGGCCATGTCGTAGAGAGTGAGCAGCGCAGTGGAGACGGCGGTGAGCGCTTCCATCTCCACGCCGGTCTGCGCCTCGGTGGCGGCGGTGGCTGTGACCGTTACGCCGGCTCCGTCGGGCGTCAGCTCGACCGTGACTCGAGTGAGCGGCAGCGGGTGGCAGAGCGGGATCAGCTCGGCGGTGCGCTTCGCGGCCATGATCCCGGCGATCCGGGCGGTGGCGAGCACGTCGCCCTTCTTCACTGCCCCGGCAAGGATTGCGGCGGCGGCTTCGGCGGACATGGCGATCCGCCCGGTGGCGATCGCTTCGCGCGCAGTGATGGCCTTGCCCGCGACATCCACCATGCGCGCCGCGCCGGTTTGGTCGAGATGCGTCAGGCCGTTCATCCCTGCAGCAGCTTGCGGGTGGCGGCCTCGACATCGGACTGGCGCATCAGCGATTCGCCGACGAGAAAGCAGCGCACGCCGTGATCGGCGAGGCGGGTGATGTCGGCATGCGTCGCGATGCCGCTCTCGGCGACGAACAGGCAATCGTCCGGCGCGTGGCGCAGCACGTCGATCGTACGCTCGACATCGACCACGAAGTCCTTGAGATTACGGTTGTTCACGCCGATCAGCCGCGATTTCAACCGGAGCGCGCGCTCGAGTTCCATGGCGTCATGGACTTCGACCAGAACTTCCAGATTCTGCTCCATTGCCGCGGCTTCGATCTCGGCCATCTGGCCATCCTCGAGCGCGGCGACGATCAGCAGGATCGCGTCCGCGCCGATCTCGCGCGATTCATGGGCCTGCCAGGGATCGATCATGAAGTCCTTGCGCAGCACCGGCAGCGTACAGGCGGCGCGTGCGGCCTTGAGATAATCCTCATGGCCCTGGAAATATTGATGATCGGTCAGCACGGAGAGGCACGCGGCGCCGCCCGCCGCATAGGCGCGGGCATGGGCGGCCGGATCGAAATCGGGGCGGATCAGGCCCTTGGAGGGGCTGGCCTTCTTGATCTCGGCGATCAGGCCATAGCCGCCCTCGGCGATCTTGCGGCGCAGCGCCGAGGCGAAGCTGCGCGGCCCCGGCATGAACGCGACGTCGAGCTCATAGGCGGACTCGGGATCCTCCTCGCCGGCGCTGCTGTAATTGACGTGGATGCGCGCCTTGCGCTCGGCGACTTCGGCGCGCTTGGTTTCGAGAATCTGGTCGAGGATCGTGGACATCAAAAGGCGATCCAGCAGTCGAGCAGCGCCTTGGCAAGGCCCTTGTCGATCACTTCGGCGGCTTCCTCGGCGCCTTCGCGCAAGTCGCTCGCCGCGCCCGCGATCACCAGCGCGGCGGCGGCGTTGAGGAGAACGGCGTCGCGATAGGGGCCGGGCTCGCCCTGAAGCAGGCGGCGCAGGGCAAGGGCGTTATATTCCGGGCCGCCGCCGCGGATCGCGGCCAGGGGATGGCGGGGCAGGCCGGCGTCCTCGGGTGCGATCCGCGCGGGCAGGCCCGAGCTGCCGATGCTGACCACGATGCTGGCATGCTCGGTCGAAAGCTCGTCCAGCCCTTCCTCGCCCGACACGATCGCGGCGGAATCCACGCCGAGCTGCGCGAGCGCCTCGGCATAGATGGGTGCGTAATCGGGGCGGGCGATGCCGATCAGCTGGCGGCGGACATGGGCTGGATTGGCCAGCGGCCCCATCAGGTTGAAGATGGTGCGGCGGGCGATGCGGCGGCGCAGCGGCCCGATTCGCGCCAGCGACGGGTGGTGCGCCTGGGCGAACAGGAAGGCGATGCCGAGCTCGTGAAGCGATTCCTCGGCCCGGGCGCCGGCACGGTCGAGATCGAGGCCGAGCGCCTCCAGCGTGTCGGCCGCGCCCGATTTGGACGAGGCGGCGCGGTTGCCATGCTTGGCGACCGGCACGCCCGCCGCGGCGACGACCAGGCTCACCGCGGTCGAGACGTTGAGGGTGTGATGCCCATCGCCGCCGGTGCCACACACGTCGATCGCGCCTTTGGGAGCGGTGATCGGAATCAGCCGGGCGCGCATCGCCCGTGCCGCCTCGGCGATCTCGATGCTGGTTTCGCCGCGTACCGAAAGCTCGATCAGGAAATGTTCGATCTCGGGCTCGGGCACATTGCCGTCGAGAATGTCGGCAAAGGCCTGGGCGGCGGATTCGCGGGCAAGCGGCGTCGCGGGATCGGGGAGGAAGGCAAAACTCGTCACGCGGGCTCTATCGGCCCTTGGGCAGGGCGAAGTCGAGCAAATCCTGCTGGAGGCGGTGTGAAGCCCGGCTGGGGGTGCGGAAGTGCCTTGACCGGATCGCCGGGGCGTCGTCTTGGTGGCATGCAAGCTCGGGGCGTGGCGTCGATATGGTGTTCCATCCGGTGCAGGGACTGGCCCTGCTGTTGTCGATCGTCGCGCCGGTGGGGCAGGATCGGGGTGAGCCGGTCCATCAGGCCCAGATGGAAGCGCGCATCCGCGTGGCGCCGCGCCCGGTCACCGGCAGCGACGGCAAGCGGCATCTCGCCTATGAATTGCAGGTCACCAGCCACTATTCGGGCGACGCGCCGCTCAAGCTGACGCGCCTCGCGATCTTCGCGGACGGTGCCCGCGTGCCGCTGAAGACGATCGAGGGGGCGGAGCTGCGCGCGCTGCTCGGCGCCGGGGCGGCAGGCGACGCGGCGGCGGACGGCATCCCCATCGCCGATGGCGCAAGCCGGACGCTGTTCCTCTGGCTCGCGGTGCGGCCCGGCGCTCGTCCCGCCTCGCTGCGGCACCAGCTGACCTTCCGCGCCGACAAGGGGGCGATCCAGCGCGCCGATGATGTGCGCACGCCGGTGATCGCGGCGCCGCCGGTGCGGATCGGCCCACCCCTGCGCGACGGACGCTGGCTGGCAGTCGAGGGGCCGGGCAATCACTTGTCGCACCACTGGGGCAGCATGGTCGCGATCGGCGGGACGCTGAGCATCCCGCAGCGTTATGCCATCGACTGGTTCGGGCTGGACGCCGGCAATCACTCGATCCGCGGCGCGCACGCGTCGCCGGCCGCGACCATGGATGCGGACTGGATCGGCTATGGCCGCGACGTGCTCGCGGTGCGCGACGGCGTGGTGGTCGATGCGCGCGACGGCATTCCCGACGGCAAGCCGCTCGCGCCGCAGCAGGTGCCGGACGACCTCACCGCGCGGACGCTGTACGGCAATTTCGTCGTCCTGCGGATCGCGCCCGGCGTCTATGCGCATTACGCGCATTTGCAGGCGGGCAGTGTGAAGGTGCGGCCCGGGCAGCGCGTGCGTCGCGGCACGGCGATCGGCCGCCTCGGCCAGACCGGGAGCGCGGGCGCTCCGCATCTCCATTTCCACATCAGCGACCGGCCGGCGTTTGAGCGATCCGAAGGACTCCCCTTCGTCATCGACCGGTTCACGCTTCTCGGTGGCGCGAAGATCGAGAACAGCTTCGATCCGGCGGCGCCCGTTCCCGTGGAGGCGCCCGGCGCGCACTTGCGCCGAGACGAGCTTCCGCTCGACGGCAGCATCGTGGCGTTCCCCTGAGCGGTTCGCCCCGATGTCGCTGCCTCCGGCCTCGTGAATCAGCTCGCATTGCCGGGGGGCGGCTCGTCGCCGCCGCCCGAGCCGCACCCGCCATGGTGCCGGCCATGATGCGGCAGCTCGTCCGGGGTTAGCTTGCCGTCCTTGTTGACATCGAGCTTGTCGAAGCGGGCATTGGCCGCCGCGATCCATTCGGCGCGGGTGATCGTGCCGTTGCCATCGGCATCGGCGCGGGCGAATCGACCCAGGTCCCCATTCTGGCCATGATCCATGCTGGCGGAGGCGATGCCGGCCGCCGCCACGGTGACCAATACGCCCGCGAGCGTCGCGCTGACCAGCTGTAGCTTGTGGTTCATTGCGTTCTCCTTCCCGCCCGGAATCGAGCCAGGCGGGAGAAAATCACTGCCGAACGTCGCGCGACTATGTCGACGGATTGCCGAATTTGTCGCAAATTATCTGCGCATCAGGCGAGCGCGCGCGCCTCGATCCCGGCGATCCTGAGGAAATTCGCCAGCATCGCATGGCCATGCTCGGTGGCGATGCTTTCCGGATGGAACTGCACGCCGTGGATCGGCAGCGTCCTGTGTCGGAAGCCCATCACATGCGCGTCGTCGGCGGTGGCGTTGACCACCAGCGCTTCCGGAATGTCGGTGACGATCAGCGAGTGGTAGCGCGTCGCGGTGAAGGGCGAAGGCAGGCCTTCGAACAGGCCGGTGCCGTCATGGTTCACGGGACTCGTCTTGCCATGCATCAGCCCGCCACGCACCACCGATCCGCCGAAATGCTGGCCGATCGCCTGATGGCCGAGGCAGACGCCGAGCAGCGGCTTGCCCAGATCGGCGCAGGCGGCGACGAGATCGAGGCTGATCCCGGCCTCGTTGGGCGTGCAGGGGCCGGGCGAGATCAGAAAGGCCTGGGCATTGCTGGCGACGGCGTCGCGCGCAGTGAGCGCGTCGTTGCGCACCACCTGCACATCGGTGCCCAGCTCCATCAGATAATGGACCAGGTTCCAGGTGAAGCTGTCGTAATTGTCGATGACGAGGATCATGGCGGAACGCGCTACCGCTTCTGGAGCGCCACGACAATCGGCCCGATCGGCGCGCCGCCGTCGAGCCGGTCGGCCACCGGGTCCCACAGGCGCGAGACGGCGCCGTCCAGATAGAGCGCATCGGGCGCAGCGAGCTTGTCGCGGAACAGGCGGGCGAACCGGCCGAACGACACCGGCTCGTTGCTGATCGCGAACCAGGCGCTGCCGTTCAGGCCGACCCCGACCGCGTTGCGGATCTGGAGCGAGGTGCCGTTCTCGGCGAGCTTGGGATGGAGCTGGCCGTCGATCAGCAGCATCGGCCCGGACTGAGTGGCGAAGCGGACGTGATCCGGCTTGTTCCGCGCGAAATCGTCGGTGGTGGCGACATGCCAGCCCCGCGCATCGCCCCAGAACACGCCGTTCGGCTGCATGTGGAAATTGCCGGGGCCCGGACGCCGGTTGAGCGGCTTCTCCTCGGCTCCGTCCTCGACATAATAGCCGATCGGCAGGCCCGACGCGTCGAACATGCCGGCGTTCATCGCGAAGGCGATGCGCGGATGCCGCTCGCCCAGCCGCGGCTCCAGTCCCGTGAAGTCGCGCATCGGTCGCCCGTCCTTGCCCTTGTCGACCAGCATCAGCTCGTGCTTCTGCGGATCGGCGCGGCATACGGTGAAGCGCGTGCCTTCGAACCGGATGTCGCGGCACGCCTCGTCGACGCCGCCATTGGAGGCGCAGGCGGCGAGCAGCAGGAAGGCGCCGGCAGTGGCGATCGGCCGGATCATGCGTGCCACTTAGGGGCAAAAGCCGCGGAGGCAAGGCGCCGCGTGCCTTGGGCTTGCCACAGTGGGGCGGCACGTCGGACGGCGAGGGGCGTTGTTACGCCGGAAGGAGTGTGCATGATCGTTCGTTTGCTTGTCGCCGCCGCGTTGCTCGCGGGCCCCGCCATGGCGCAGGACAGCAAGAAGCAATCCCAGGATGCCGATAGCGGCCCGCCCAAGCGCGTGCGCAGCATCCTGCTCTACGGGCAGGAGGAATGCCCCAAGTCTCAGAGCGAGGAAGAGATCGTGGTCTGCGCCAATGCCGGCGAATCGCCCTATCGCATTCCCAAGCGGTTCCGGAACCAGCCCAAGGACGACGCGGCGTCCCAGGCATGGACCAACCGAGTGGAGACGGTGGAGGAAGTCAATCGCGCCGGGCTGCCGAACAGTTGCTCGCCGGTGGGCACCGGCGGCCAGACCGGCTGCACCCGCCAGATGATCCGCCAATGGTATCAGGAGCGGCTCGACCAGAAGGCCAAGGACGCGCAGGTGCCTTGATTTTCGCCTCTCCTTCTTCTCCTGGGTCGAGGACTTACATCACTCCGTCGTCACCCCGGCCTTGAGCCGGGGTCCCGCTGCCTTGCGGGTGGAAGAACAAGCGGGATCCCGGCTCGAGGCCGGGATGACGACAGGAAAGCAAATACTTGTTTGCCTTCTCAACCTAGGGTTGAACCTCGATCAAGGCCTTGATTTCATTCGTCATCCCCGCGCAGGCGGGGATCCAGAGCCAAGGGCGGATTGCGCGTGGCCAAGCCCTGCGCTCTCCGGGGAGCGCTCGCGTCATGGCATCGCTATCCTGCGCTACCCTGGATCCCCGCCTGCGCGGGGATGACGATTGAAGGAAGATGAGTCCTCAACCTAGGCGAGAGGGGGCCGGTTACTGCCCGAAGCCGGCCTCGCCGGCCTGCCTGACCGCCTCGCGCGCCGCGGCGAACAGGGCGCCCGCCTTGGCCTCGCACTCGCGCTGCTCATATGCCGGGTCGCTGTCGGCGACGATGCCGGCGCCGGCCTGGACGTGCATTGTCCCATCCTTCACCAGTGCGGTCCGGAGCACGATGCAGCTGTCCATCGAGCCGTCGGGCGAGAAATAGCCGACGCCGCCGGCATAGGGCCCGCGCGTTTCGGGCTCCAGCTCGGCGATGATCTCGCAGGCGCGCACCTTGGGGGCGCCGCTCACCGTGCCCGCCGGGAAGCCGGCGAACAGCGCGTCGAGCGCGTCCTTGCCCGGCGCCAGCCGGCCGACCACGTTCGAGACGATGTGCATCACATGGCTGTAGAACTCGACCGTGTAGCTGTCGGTGACCCGCACGCTCCCGGCGTCCGCGACGCGGCCGACATCGTTACGGCCCAGATCGAGCAGCATCAGATGCTCGGCGCGTTCCTTGGGATCGGCGAGCAGGCTGGCGCGGTTCTCTTCGTCTTCCGCCGCGGTCTTGCCGCGCGGGCGGGTGCCGGCGATCGGGCGGATCGTCACTTCGCCGTCGCGCACGCGGACGAGGATCTCCGGGCTCGATCCCGTCAACGCGAAGCCCGGCAGGTCGAGATGGTATAGAAAGGGTGACGGGTTGATCCGGCGGAGTGCCCGGTAGAGTTCGAACGGCGGCAGCGCGAACGGCGTGGTGAAGCGCTGGGCGAGCACCACCTGGAAGATGTCCCCCGCCGCGATATATTCCTTTGCCGCGGCGACCATCTCGCCATAGCGGCCCGGGCGCAGCACCGGGGTGAGCTGCACTTCCATGGGCTCGGCGCGGACCGGGGCCGGCAGCGCGGCGCTGGCAAGCTGCGCCGCCACGGCGTCGATCCGCTCGGCCGCGAGATCCACGTCGCCGCCCGGCCAGACGGGAGCCACGAGGAACAGCGCATCGGCGAGCCGGTCGAACACCAGCACCACCGTGGGGCGCACGAACATCATGTCGGGCACGGAGATCGGGTTCTCGGGCGGCCGCGGCAATTTCTCGACCAGGCCCACCGTCTCGTAGCTGAAATAGCCGACCAGGCAGGCGAGCGCGCGCGGCAGCTCGGGCGGCACGTCGGTGCGGCAGCGCGCGGCGAGGCTCCGCAGCGCGTCGAGCGCGGGCTCGGCGCACGGCCGGAAGGCGTTCCGGTCGGTCAGCCATTCCGCATTGATCGCCGCTTCGTTGCCGGTGGCGCGGAAGACGAGATCGGGGGCGAGGCCGATCAGGCTGTGGCGCCCGCGCACCGACCCGCCCTCGACGGATTCGAGCAGGAAATCGCCCCGGCCCGGCTCGATCAGCTTGAGCGCGGCGGCGACCGGCGTCTCCGTGTCCGCGATCTGGCGCCGCCAGAGCAGCGCCGGCCGCCCGGCGGCCAGTGCCGCGCGGGCGGCTTCGATGCCCTCGATCACCGGCTCAGCGCGCGCCCTGGCGGGTCAGGTCCGCGCGCAGGCGGGCGATCGCCGCTTCGTTGCGGGTGACCTTCACGTCGCCCCGGATCGCGCGGACGAACTCGCGGGCATATTCGGCGGGGATCTGCTGCTGCAATGCGCTGCGCATGCCGGCCATGGCCATGGCATCGCCCGAAGCGTCGTGCGGTTCGACCGTGTCGACAAGCACGATGTAGAAGCCGCTGCGATTGGGCGCCTCGAGCATCCGCGCCTTTTTCGGCTGCATGCTGAAGGCCATCTTGATGAAGTTCTCCTTCTGCGCGATTTCCCGGCGCTTGAGGTCGAACGGCTTGGGCGGCGGGCCCTTGGCGCCCGCGTCCGCGAGGGCCTTCTCCATCGGCACGCCCTTGTCGAGCGCCGCGATCACCTGAGTGGCGGCGGCGCGCGCCTTCTCGAGCGCCTTGTCCATCAGATAGTCGCCCTTCACCTTGTCGCGGATGCCGGCGAGCTGGCGCGGTGCGGCCGGGACGATCCGGTCGAGCTTCACGATCGCGAAGCCGCCCTCGGGCGAGACCTGCGCGACCTGGGTATCGTCGTCCGGATTCTCCATTGCGAAGCCGCCGCGCATGATCGCGACCATGGCGGGATCGGGCTTGTAGGCGGGGTTGTCCGGATCGATGCCGCCAGCGGCGAGCGCCGGGGTGAGCTGCGCGGTCAGCTTGGCGTCGGTCAGCAACTCGGCGAAGTTCTTGCCGTCGCCGATGCCGTCCTCGATCTTCTGGCGGATGTCCGCCAGCGCCTGTGCGGTCTTGCGCTGAGTGATCTCGGTAGCGAGATCCGCCCGCGCCTGGTCGAGCGACTTGGCGGCGATCTTCTCGATCTTCTCGACTACCAGGATGTGCCAGCCCAGCTGCGACTTGATCGGGCCGACCACTCCGCCCTGTGCCGCGGCGAAAGCGGCGTCGGCGATCGCGGTGGTGGTCTGGCGGGCGAGCTCCGCCTTCTCGATGCCTTCGAAGTTGCTCGGCTCGAGGCCGGCGGCCTGGGCGGCGGCGGCCAGCGTCTTGCCGCCCTTGACTTCGCCGGCGATCCGGTTGGCCGTCGCCTGGTCGAGCACGACGAGCTGGCGCACGCCGCGCTTCTCGGTGGCGGCGAAGCGGGTGCCGGCCTTCTTGTAGGCATCGGCGATCTCGGCTTCGCTCGCGGTCTGCTGAGCGCGAATCTGGTCGGGCATCACCGTCGCATAGCGAACGACGCGGCGCTGCGGCACCAGATAGCGGGCCCGGTGGCTGACATAATAGGCGTTGAGCGCCTTGTCGTCGGGGTCGGCGCCCGGGTCCATCTTGAGCGTGTTGACCATGCCGACGATACCGGTGCGGCGCTCCAGCAGCAGCGAGGCATAGGGTGCGACGACGCCGTTCGGAATGTCGGTGCCGATCGTCGCGCGGTTGATCAGCCAGTTGCCGAAGCGTTCGCGAGTCATGCTCTCGCGGAACAGGGCCGGCGCCAGGCGATTGTCGGCGAGCACCTTCTCGAAGGCCTGCTGGCTGAACTTGCCGTCGATGCCGGCGAAGGTCGGGTTGCTGGCGATTTCGGTATCGATCAGCTTCTTCGAGACCTGCATGCCGGATTTCGTCGCGAACTCCACCAGCGCGGCCTGGTTGACCATCTCGTCGATCACGAGGTCGAGGCCGCCCTGGGCGAGGAACTGCTCCATCGTGACGCTCTGGCCCTGGCGCTGCATGCCGCGGATGAACCGGTCGATCCGGTCCTTCACTTCGGTGTCCTTGATCTTCTCGCTGCCCACCGTGGCCAGCGTGCTGCTCGTCGCGCCGCTGCCCGCGTTGCGGATGCCGGTGATGTCGCCCGCGGCAAAGGCGATGGCGATGAGGCCGAGGAAGAGGAACACCGCGATCAGGCCGTAGCGCGACTTGGTGAAATTGCGGAAGAAGCTGAGCATGAAGGGCCGATCGTTGGAGACGCGTTTCCCGGTGCTTTAAGGCGCTCATCCGCCGCCATCAAGCTTGTGCGAACGCGCGTGGCTGCTATCCGCGACTGAAACGATAAACGGGAGGTGGGCGATGCGCCGCAAGCTGGTGGCCGGGAACTGGAAAATGCACGGGCTGCGCGCGCAGCTGCCGCAGATCGAGGCGATCGCCGCCGCGGCGGCCGCGACGCCGGCGGTGGACGTGGCGCTGTGCGTGCCGTTCACGCTGATTCACCCGGCGGTGCAGGTGGCGGGGAGCCTGCCGATCGGCGCGCAGGATCTCCACGAAGCCGATCAGGGCGCGCATACCGGCTGCATCTCTGCGCCGATGCTGGTCGAGGAGGGGGCGACCCTGACCATCGTCGGCCATAGCGAGCGCCGCGGCGACCAGCACGAGACCAGCCACGATGCCTATATGAAGGCCGCCGCCGCGCATCGGCACGGCCTTCGGGTCATCCTGTGCTGCGGCGAACTGGAGGCCGAGCGCGCGGCCGGGCGCGCCGAGCGGATCGTCCAGTCGCAGATCGAGAAGTCGCTGCCCGACGATGCCGATCCGAGCTGGCTGACGCTTGCCTATGAGCCGCGTTGGGCGATCGGCACCGGCAAGACGCCGACCCCCGACGAGATCGCCTCCATGCACGCGATCCTCCGCGCCAAGCTGCGCATGATGATCGGCGAGGCCAAGGCCGACAGCATCCGCATCCTCTATGGCGGATCGGTGACCGGCGCCAATGCCGCGCAGATACTGGCGCTCGACAATGTCGACGGTGCGCTCGTCGGGGGGGCGAGCCTGACCGCCGAGAAGTTCGTGCCGATCATCGCGGGCGCGGCCTCGGTTTCCTGACGCTTCAGGGACCGGACGAACCGGCGGGCGGCGATTCGGGGCCGAGGGTGAGGAACGCGATCGCTCCCGAAAGGGCAGCCGCGGCGGCGCCGGCCAGCGCCCCCATGTGGAAGGCGCTCACCAGCCCGGCGCCCGCCGCGGCGATCACTGCCCCGGCTATCGCGGTGGCGATCAGCCCGCCGGTGCGCGCTATTGCGCTGTTGAATCCCGATGCGGTGCCGGTGTGCGTCTCGTCGACCGAGGCGAGCACCGCGGTGGTGAGCGGCGCGGCGACGCTTGCCATTCCGATCGCGATGGCGAGGGCGCCGGGGAACACCGAAGTCCAATAGGGGGCGTCCGCATCGACGCGCAGCAGCAGCACGAAGCCGATCGCGACGATCGCCGGGCCGATGGTCAGCGGCCAGCGCGGGCCGATCCGGGCGGTGATCCGGCCCATCACGCGGCTGGCGATCCCCATGCCGAGCGGCATCGGCAGCAGCGCGAAGCCGGCGTGCAGCGCGGAATAGCCACCTGCCTGGATGAGGACATAGGGGAGCAGCAGCAGCACCCCGCCCAGCGCGCCGTAGAGCAGGAAGGTGAGCAGGGTGAGCCCGGCAAAGGCGCGCGAGCCGAACATCGCCACCGGCATCATCGCCCGGTCGCCGCGCGCATGCTCCACCCACAGGAACAGCCCGATGGCGAGCGCCCCGGCGACGAGCCCGATCGCCACGGTCGCGTCGAGTGCGTTGTGGCTCGACCAGAGCGTGAGCGCCCAGGTGATCGCGCCCAGTGCCAGGGTGGCGGTGACGGCGCCGGGCAGATCGAGCGGCAGGTCGCCCTCGGCACTCTCTTCGACATAGCGCAGCGCGATGAAGATCGCGGCGAGCGCCACCGGCACGTTGACGTAGAAGATCGCGCGCCAGCCGATCGCATCGACCAGCCAGCCGCCGAGCGGCGGGCCGACCGCGCCTGCGATGGCGCCCACGCCCGCCCAGGTGCCGATGGCCTTGCCGCGCGCCTCGCCGGTGAAGGCGTGACCGAGGGTGGCGAGGCTGTTGGGCAGCAGGATCGCGGCCCCAATGCCCTGCGCCGCACGCGCGGCGAGCAGCAGCGTGAGGTCCGCCGCCACCGCGCAGGCGATCGAGGCGGCCGTGAACAGCGCGATTCCCAGCACCAGCAGCCTGCGCCGTCCGAAATGATCGCCGGCCGCGCCGCCGATCAGCAGCAGCGCCGAGAGCGGCAGCATGTACGCATTGATCGTCCATTGCAGCTCGGCGGGCGTGGCGTGCAGATCCGCCCCGATCGCGGGCAATGCGACATTGGTCACCGATCCGTCGATGAACGCCAGGCTCGACGCGAGGATGCAGGCGGTGAGAGTTAGGTTGGGGTGCCTGGCCTGCATGGCACATTCGTAGCAGATCGCACCGGCATGGTGGAGCAGGCTTGTGCCGCTCCGCCATCCGCATAGCATGGGCGCGGTTCACGGGAGGGTCCGATGCCGTTTCTCGCCTGGTTCGCCTGCCTGTTCGCCCTGATCGCCATGCCCGCCGCCGCGAGCACGCTCGACCATGGCCGGATCGACGCCGCCAGCCTGCGCGGCAACGCCGCCGGGCTGCCGAGCGCGCGGGGCATCACCGTCTATCTGCCCGATGGCTATGCCGCCAACCGTGCGAAGCGCTTCCCGGTGATCTATTACCTCACCAATTTCTTCGAGGACGACCGAGCCCCCTGGGCGAACAACGGAGCGCAGGCGCTGCTCGACCGGGCAGTCGCGCGCGGCGTGATCGGCGGCGTGATCGTCGTGACGGTCGACTGCACCACGCCGGCGGGAGGCTCCTGGTACGTCAACTCGCCCGTGACCGGGAATTGGGAGGATTTCCTCTCCCGTGAGCTCGTCGCCTGGGTGGATGCGCGCTATCGCACCCTGGCCTCGCGGGATTCGCGTGGGATCGCGGGCGATCGGATGGGCGGGCATGGCGCAATCCGCCTGGCCATGCGCCACCCGGAGGTCTTCGGCGCGGTCTATGCGCTGCACCCGATCGGCATGGGGCCGGGGTTGCAGCCCATGTTCTCGCGGCCCGACTGGCGGCTTCTCCAGGATGCCAGGGGGATCGAGGACCTGCGCGGCGACGGCTTCTCGTTGATCTTCACATCGATCTTCCAGGCGCATCTGCCGGATGCGGCGCGGGCGCCCCTGTTCTTCGATCCGCCGGCGCGGCTGGCGGATGGCAGGCTGGCGGTGGATCCGGTGCTGACCGAGCGGCTCAACGCCAGCTTCTTCCTCGATCGCCAGCTGCCGGCGCATGCCGACAATCTGAAGCGCCTGCGCGGCTTCATGTTCGACTGGGCCCGGGGGGATGCCAACCCGGACCATATCGTCTCGCTTCAGGCCTTCACTCGCACGCTCGACGCGTTCGGCGTGCCCTATGAGGCCGAGGAATATCGCGGCGGCTGGGGCGATCGCCACTGGGGCGAGGACGGGCGCATCTACGCCGAGATGCTGCCCTTCTTCGCGCGCAAGCTGGCGTTCTAGGGGCGGCCTGCTGTCCTCTGGCGCCCATATCGGCCACTGCGAAGCGGCCATCAGGAATTGCCCCATTTCGGTCTATTCGGTCGGTGGACCGATCGGATCGCGGGAAATAGCCTGCGTCCCATTGACAGAATTCGGGGCATTTCCCGATCTGATCGAGATAGAGGGGCGCAACTTCGATAGCCCCCAGAGGGAGGGGCTATGCGTCTTCGCTTGTTGGCGTGCACGAACACGCTGGCGATAGGTCTCGCGTCGTTGCCGGCACAGGCGCAGGAGACGACCAGCTATCAATATGATCAACTCGGGCGGCTGGTGCGGTCGTCGATCAGCGGCGGTCCGAACAGCGCGGTCACGATGGCGACGTGCTTCGATCCGGCGGGCAACCGGGTGCAATATTTCACCGGTACGACCGCGCCTCCCGCCTGCGTCACGCCGACACCCACGCCGACCCCGACACCCACGCCGACACCGACTCCCACGCCCACTCCGACGCCAACACCCACGCCAACGCCGACGCCGCCGGTCGCGGTGAACGATTCGACTTCGTTCGTCTGTTCGACGACGAAGACGGTGAACCTGCTGGCGAATGACTATGACCCGAACGGCAATGTTCCCTTGACGTTGGTGTCGATCAATCCGTCTTCGGGATCGATCTATGCGTCGATCGTCAGCAGCACGTCGGTGATGTTCAGCGCAGCATATACCGGCACCGCGAGCTTCACCTACACGATCGCGAACAGCCTGGGTGCTACGGCCACCGGCATCGTCACCGTGACCGCCACCGGCAACAACAATGCCTGTATCGGCGAGCCGCCCGTCTAGCGCCCTGCCGCTCCACCCTGAATTCCTCATGGAGACCAGAATGCACATGCATGTTGCGCGGCTTTTGGTGGCCTCGGCGATGCTCGGCGCGGTACCCGCGACGGCACAGATCGTCCCGCCCAAGACCTATGTAACGACGCCGACCGGGGTAAATCTGGCCGATGCCTCCTTTACCTACTCGGTCGATGATTTCCAGATCGGGCCGCTCAAGCTGCAACGCTATCATATCGGCAGCTATCTGAACGATCCGAACAGGATGTTCTTCGGGGCGCATACGAGCCACAATTTCGACATCTATGTCTCGCGGCGCACCGTCCATGCGAACGACTGGCGCACGACCGTGCATCTCGGGACCAGCGCCAGCGGGATGTTCTTCGAAGGCAGCACGAGCATCGGACGCGGCAACCGGGATGCCGAAGGAACAACGCTCGCCAAGCCCGGCGGGAACTATGTCTATACCGACAAGGACGGCGTCGTTTACGCCTTCACCTCCTCGGTGCCGGCGGCGGGCACGGCAACCGGGTCGCAGCGTGTCTCGACCATCACCTTTCCGGATGGCCGGGTTCAGACTTTTTCCTATGTCGGCGGCCAGCTGAAACTGGTCAGCGACAGTTCGGGCTATGCGATCCTGTTCGAATATAATGGGATCGGGACTGTTTCCGCCGCGTGCGGCTTCAATCTCGCCCATAGCTATGTGACGACGGCATCGAGTTGCACGGGTGCCGCGCTGGTTGTGCGGTACAGCTACAGCAGCTCGTCCGGGCCGGACTATGTGCTCACCGGAGCGACCGACATATTCGGCAACACGACGGCCTATGCCTGGGATGATCATGGCATCACCTGCATCACGCCACCCGGCTATTCCAGCTGCAAGATCGCGAACACGTTCGGCGTCAACGGATCGAGCTGGCAGCTCCTCCAGCAGACGCTCGCCGACGGCTCGGTATGGAAGTATGGCGCCGATCTTGCTGCCGGGATGATCGTCGACGAAACAGGCTATTATCCCGATGGCTCCAATGGCTCAGGCTATATCGATCCGGACGGGAAAGCGACCGGCGTCAATTTCACCAAGTCGACACCCTATTCGATGACCGATGCGAACGGGAACGTCACCCAATATCGGTACACGGGCGCGCAGGAATATTTCAGCACCGACCCGACGAATTCGGAAGGGAGCTTGCTGACCGAGGCAACCTTCCCGGAGGGCAACAAGTATATTGCGACCTATGACGGTGCCAATAACTTGATCAAGCAGGCGATGCAGGCGAAGCCCGGCAGCGGGCTTGCCGACCAGGAAGTCACTTTCGGCTATGGCGGCACCACGCCGCAAAACGCCGCCAAGCCCACCTGGAAGCGGGATTCGAGCGGCAACCAGACGGATCTTGCCTATGCATCCTGGGGCGGCACGCTTTCGGAGATGCAGCCCGCCCCAAGCGCGGGAGCGGCGCGGCCGCTGAAGCTGTACGGCTATGTGCAGAACTATGCCTATGTGAAGAACGCGGGGGGTGCGCTGGTGGCGTCTGGGGCGCCGATCTGGCTGCCATCGAGCGAGACGCTGTGCCAGACCTATGCGGGGAGCAGCACGGCGACCTGCGATCCGGGGGCGCCGATCACCACGACGACATATGAATATGGCGCGAGCGGGACGGCGGACAATCTGCTGTTGCGTGGGGCCGTGGTGAGCTCGGGCGGAGTGAGCCTGCGCAGCTGCTACGGCTATGACGAATATGCCAACAAGATCTTCGAGACCAAGCCGCGGGCCGGCCTGGCGAGCTGTTCGTGAAGCGGAGGCAGGGGGACATGACGATGCAGAAGATTGTCGCTCGGCTGCTGGGCTCGGCCGCGTTGCTCGCACCGGTTGCTGCGATGGCGCAGTCAGCGCCTTCCGGCTTCACCACGGGCACGCGCTACGACAAGGCGCGTCGGGTGGTGGGGACGATCGCTCCCGATCCGGATGGCGCGGGTCCGCTCCATCATCTGGCGTTGCGTAACAGCTATGACGCCCATGGGCGCCTGACGCTGGTCGAGAAGGGCGAGCTTGCCTCATGGCAACCGGAAGGCATCGCGCCGGAGAACTGGCCGGGTTTCTCGGTGCAGCAGAGGATCGCCACCGACTATGATCTGCTAGATCGCAGGGTGAAGGAGACTTTGCTCGGGTGGAACGCAGCCGCAGGCAGCTGGGACACGGCACAGGTGACGCAGTATAGCTATGACAGCGTCGGTCGCCTCCAATGCACGGCGGTGCGGATGGATCCGGCATTGTTCGGCAGCCTGCCGACGAGCGCCTGCGCCCAGAGCAACTCTTCCAATCCGATCGATCGGATCACGAAGAACCTCTATGACGCCGCCGGCCAGATCGTGCAGATTCGTCAGGCAGCAGGATCAAACCTCGAACAGGCCTACGTTACCTACGGTTTCACGGCGAACGGCAAGCAGGAATATGTCGTCGATGCGAACGGCAACAAGGCGCGGCTGGTCTATGACGGGCATGATCGCCAGGTGCAGTGGCAATTCCCCTCGGCGAGTGCGCCGACGGGCTACAATCCCTCGACGCCCGCCAATGCGCTGGCGACGGCGGGCGCGGTCAACACCAACGACCGCGAGGAATATGGCTATGACGCGAACGGCAACCGCACCTCGCTGAGGAAGCGCGACGGACGGGTGTTCGGCTACACCTTCGACGCGCTCAACCGGATGACGGCGAAGATCGTGCCGACGGCGTGTGTGGCGGGCTATGCGTGCACTAGCGTGAACCCCTCCGCGACGCGCAGCGTCTATTACAGCTACGACCTGCGGGGCCTGCAGACGGCGGCGCGGTTCGACAGCGCGAGCGGCGCGGATGCAGTGACGAACGGCTATGACGGGTTCGGGCGACTGACCTCCAGTGCCACCAGCATGGCCGGGGTGAGCCGCAGCCTGAGCTATCAATATGATGCCGGCGGCAACCGGACGCAGATCACCCATCCGGACGGCAATGTCTTCACCTATGCCTATGATGGTCTCGACCGGCCGGCGGACACCTATGAGAGCGGGCTGTACCAGCGGCTGCATTTCGATTGGGACAGCCAGGGGCGCCGCTGGGGCGAGTGGCGAGGGGCGGTCTTCTCCACCTATGGTTATGATCCGATCTCGCGGACGACCAGCATCGCCAACGATCTGGCCGGCTCGGCCTACGACCTGACGACGTCTCTCGGTTATAATCCGGCAAGCCAGATCGTCGGCAGGACGCGGTCCAACGATGCCTATGCGTTCACGGGCTTCGTGAACGTCAATCGGGCCTATGCGCCGAATGGGCTCAACCAATATGCGAGCGTGGCCGGCACCGGCTTCGGCTATGATGCCAATGGCAACCTGATCTCGGATGGCACTACCAGCTACGCCTATGACGCCGAGAACCGGCTGGTGGCGAACTCGGCGGGGGTGAACCTGGTCTATGACCCGCTGGGCCGGCTCTACCAGGTCTATCGGGCCGGAGTGAGCGATACGCGCTTCCTCTATGACGGCGACCAGCTCACGGTTGAATATGACGGGTCGGGCAATCTGCTGCGGCGCTATGTGCACAGTGTCGGTGAAGACGATCCGATGCTCTGGTATGAGGGGGCATCGCTCGCCGACCTGCGCAGCATGCAGGTCGATCACCAGGGCTCGATCGTGTCGGTCGCCGATGCCGGGGGCAACAAGCTCGCGATCAACAGCTATGACGAATATGGCATCCCGGGGGCGGGCAATATCGGGCGGTTCCAGTACACCGGCCAGGCCTGGATCCCCGAGCTGGGCATGTACCACTACAAGGCCCGCATCTACTCGCCCACCCTCGGGCGCTTCCTCCAGACCGATCCCATCGGGTACAAGGATCAGGTCAATCTCTATGCTTATGTCGGGAATAATCCGATGAATGGCACCGATCCGTCAGGCGCTTTCGGTTTGTTGGGTGAATGCCCCGCGGGCAGCAGATGCTCTAGCAACGGTACGGATACTGATGCACTAAAGATGAGTATTCAAAACCAGGTTAGCCAGGACCTTGATCGAGCTGCGGGAGGGATAGAAGGTGGATTGTCTCAAGGCTTAAATCGGCACTGTCCAGAAATATATAATTGCACAGATGATGGCTACACGGAGCGCATGGCTACAAAGATAATTGCGCTATTTCGGAACGACACTTTCAGAACTGCTGTTGTAAATTCTTGGTTCAAAGCCACAACGGAACATAAGGAAGTGGCATTCGGGGGAAAAGGGTTCGACAACTTTAAAATGACGACCCCCATGATAGTTGGAACGGAAACAAGAATATCGGGAAAGCAAGTAAGATTTATATACGATAGCGGCGCGACAGTGATGTTTCATACGCATCAAAGTATGTTGGGGCATCCTGCCATGAGCGTTGATGACTTTAATACGGCTATTGGGTACGGAATATTCAGTCTCGTTTACGCGGGGCAGAACAGAGGAGGCAATAATGGCTGGTGGTTCGCTGATGGGCTTCCATTTAGATCGAAGGAGATCTGGAGATCGTGGCCGCCTCCCAGATAAATGGATAGCGGTCCCATGCGCGATTTTGATAGTTGCCTTGCCCTCTTGCCAGAGTGATTGCGATGCTGGGCGCGCTGTTAGAATATCGGAAGCTGATATGGCAAAGAAGCAGGTGAAAACTGAGGGATTATCTAAAAAGATAATAGATGGAAAAAAGTATTGGATCATCGAGCATAATCCGCCTCCCGGTGGATTTGGTGGAGGCGCTTCTCATAGAATCGAAAAAGGGAGCTGCAAAATTAGCGCCTCGGAATTTTCACTTTAGGCGCTTGCCGTAAGCGATTGATTGCATGAATTCTATGTGAGCATGGATGGTACAAAATAGCATGCCATCATGATTTTTTAGTTTCGCCGCCATCTTTCGATGTTCATGGGTCTCAAAGATGCCATGCGCCAATGGCGTTGGCCGGGCCACATTTTAGCTGGAATGGTCAGGGGCGCGGCGGGAGCGCAATTCTGCCTTCAGACGGCCATGACCTGATCTCGCGACCGGTTGGCACGCCAATGACGTGGCCGGCCCGGCTATTATGTGACGATACTCTCAGCACGCATTCCTCCGCCCCCTCCCTCGCCGGGAGGGGACGGCGAGGCTTATTTCGCGTAACGGTCCTTCAGCACCTTCCACACGGCGCGCAGGCTCACGGCCTCGGCGCCCTTGGGGCGGCCCGGCTTGTGGCTACCGTTCCAGCAGAAGATGTCGAGATGCGCCCATTGCGCCTTCTCGGGGACGAACTCCTTGAGGAACAGCGCTGCGGTCAGCGCGCCGCCGAACGGCGCCTCGGCAGCGTTGACCATGTCCGCCACATCCGACTTCAGCATCTCCTTGTACGGATCGTAGAGCGGCAGCCGCCACATCGGATCCGCCTCGGTCTCCGCCGCGGCCAGCAGCTCGCTCGCCAGCGTGTCGTCATTGGCGAACAGCGCCTGCAGGTCGGCGCCCAGCGCGACGCGGGCGGCGCCGGTGAGCGTCGCATAGTCGATCACCAGCTCCGGGCCCTTTTCCTCGGCCTTGGTCAGCGCGTCCGCCAGGATCAGCCGGCCCTCGGCGTCGGTGTTGCTGTTCTCCACCGTGATGCCCTTGCGCGAGCGCATGATGTCGCCCGGGCGCGTCGCCTCGCCGTTGATCGAGTTCTCGACCGCGGGGACGAGCATGTGCAGCCGCACCGGCAGGCGCGACGCCATGATCAGCTCGGCAGTGGCCAGCGCGTGCGCCGCACCGCCCATGTCCTTCTTCATCAGCCGCATGCCGGCGGCCGGCTTGATGTCGAGCCCGCCCGAATCGAAGCAGACGCCCTTGCCGATGATCGCGATCTTCGGATGCTCGGGATTGCCCCATTCGATCTCGATCAGGCGCGGCTCGCGGCCCTTGCCGGCGGCCTTGCCGACCGCCCAGAGCAGGCCATAGCCTTTCTCGACTTCGTCGCCCTTCACGACTGTGAGCTGGCCGCCATGGGCCTTGACCAGCTCGGCCGCGGCGGCTTCGAGATCGGCGGGCCCCATGTCGTTGGCGCCCGTGTTGATCCGGTCGCGCAGCTTGGAGGTGGCATTGGCCATGCGTACCGCGTCCTCGATCCGCGCGGGATCGGAAGTGAGCAGCACGCGCGGGCCGACCGGCGTCTTCTCGTCCTTCTTATAGGCATCGAACTTGTACTGGGCGGCGAGCCAGCCATGGAGCGCCTTGCCGGGTTCAGTCCCCTCGACGCGATAGGTGCCTTCCGGAAGCGTCTCGGCCAGCTTGGCGAGGCACCAGGCCGAGAGGCGCTCGGCGTTGGCGACGACGCTGACCACCGACCAGTCCTCGGGCGCGTCGCCCGGCAGGATCGCGCTGGCATGGGGAGAAGGCGCCAGTTTCTGCGCAGCCGCGGCGGTGCGGTGGCGCGGCGGCTGGGCGGCGAGCCAAGCATCGAACCCCTTGGCGTCGATCACGTGGATGGTGCGGGCGGGCTGGCCCTTGTCGGGCTGAACGAGCGTGTTGGGATCAGGCATGCGCGTTGATCTAGGATGGCGAGGCCGGAGAGGCTAGGGGGCAACTGACTTTCGTTTGCACCATAACCGTCGCCCATCGGCCAACATGAATTTTAGTTCATGAGGGAACCCTATCGTTCCGGCCCCGGTTTCCCGGATGTCCGCGGGCAACAGGGAGCAAGCGATGACCGACACGCGCTATGAAGGGGAGCGCATCCCCTATCTCGAGCCAGTGGAGGAAGCGCCTCCGCGGCGGCGCAGCCTGGCTGCGATGATCGTCGGTGCGGTGATCGGCCTGATCGGGCTGGCGCTCGCGATCGGCGGCATCTGGCTCGCGGTGCTGGGCGGTTCGCTCTACTATCTCCTCACCGGTGCGCTGATGCTCTGGTCCGGCTGGATGCTGGTTCGCGGGCAGATGAGCGGCGGCTGGCTTTATCTCGCCATCGTGGTCGCCAGCATCTTCTGGGCCTGGTGGGAAGTCGGGGCCAATCCCTGGGCGCAGGTGCCGCGCGTGATCGCGCCGGTCGTTCTCGCCCTGGCGGTGATCCTGGTGCTGCCGACGCTCACTTCGTCGCCAGGCAAGTGGCGGCTGGCGCTGGGCGGCGTCGCGGTGGCGCTGCTGCTCACCGTGATCAATTTCTGGGCCGCCGCCGCCGGCCAGCCCGATCCGGTGGTCGCCGGCCTGCCCGCGCCGGGCACCGCGGGGATGATGGATCCGTCGGGCCAGCAGACCGGCGCCGACTGGCCGGTCTATGGCGGCACCACCAGCGCGCGACGCTATTCGCCGCTCGTCCAGATCACGCCGGCGAACGTTTCCAGGCTCAAGCAGGTGTGGCTCACCCATACCGGCGACCTGCCGTCCTCCGCGATGATCCGGAAGACCTATGGCGCGGAAAACACGCCGCTCAAGGTGGGCGACAGCCTGTACATCTGCACGCCAAAGAACATCCTGCTCGCGCTCGATGCGGCGACCGGCATGGAGAAGTGGCGCTATGATCCCAAGGTGCCGGACGATGCCATCCCGTACACTGCGGCGTGCCGCGGCGTGGTCTATCATGCGGTCCCCAATGCGCCGGCGGACCAGGCCTGCGCGACGCGGGTGATCGAGGGCACGCTCGATGCGCGGCTGATCGCGGTTGACGCGAGGAACGGCAGGCCCTGTGCCGATTTCGGCACCAACGGCCAGGTCGACGCCAAGCAGGGCATGGGCAAGGTTCCGCCCGGCTTCGTCTCGATCAATTCGCCGCCCACGCTTGTCCGCGGTGTGCTCGTCACCGGCCATCAGGTGCTGGACGGGCAGGATCGCTGGGCGCCATCGGGGGTGATCCAGGGGTTCGACGCAGTCACCGGCCGGCTGCGCTGGGCCTGGGACATGATGCATCCGGACTGGAACGGCGCCCCGCCCGCCGGGCAGGAATGGGCGCGCGGCACGCCGAACATGTGGACGATGGCGAGCGGCGACGAGCAGCTGGGGCTGGTCTATCTCCCGATGGGCAATGCCGCGGCCGATTATTACTCGTCGCTGCGCCGGCCGGAGGAGAATTTCTACGCGACTTCGCTGGTGGCGCTCGACGTGACCACCGGCAAGCCGAAATGGCGTTTCCAGGCAGTGCGCAACGATGTGTGGGACTATGATTTCGGCGCCCAGGCGACTCTGGTCGACTATAAGGGCGCGCCCGCGCTGATCCTGCCCTCGAAGCAGGGCGACCTCTACATCCTCGACCGCCGCACCGGCCAGCCGCTCACCCCGGTGGGCGAGATGAAGGCGCCGGGCGGGGGCGTCGAGCCGGAGCAGCGCCCGGATACCCAGCGCGTCTCGCTGTGGCATACGCTGCGCAAGCCCGACCTCACCGAGCGCGACATGTGGGGCATGTCGCCGATCGACCAGATGCTGTGCCGCATCAACTTCCGCCGGGCGAGCTACAAGGGCTTCTTCACGCCGCCTGAGGCGGATCGCCATTCGATCCAATATCCCGGCTACAATGGCGGGACCGACTGGGGCGGGATCGCAGTCGATCCGCAGCGCGGGGTGATCGTCGCCAATTACAACGACATGCCCAACTATGTCCGGCTGGTCTCGCGCGTCGAGGCCGACAAGCTGGGCTGGGCGCCGCGCGACCAGGCGCGGGGCAAGATCGGCGGGGCCGAGGGCGCGGGCGATCCCCAGGCGAACACGCCCTATGCGATCAACGTCAATGCGGGCTGGCGGATGCCGTTCACAGGCTTGCTCTGCAAGCAGCCGCCCTATGGCGGGATCCGCGCAATCGATATGGCAAGCGGCAAGACGATCTGGGACCGCCCTTTTGGCGAAGCGCGCACCAACGGCCCCTTCGGCATCCCCTCGATGCTGCCGGTGACGATCGGCACCCCCAACAATGGTGGTGCGGTGGTGACGGCGGCCGGGCTGATCTTCGTGGCGGCGGCGACCGACAATCTGATCCGCGCGATCGACCTGAAGACCGGCAGGACGCTGTGGAAGGCCGTGCTGCCGGCGGGCGGACAGGCCACGCCGATCACCTATCAGGTGAACGGCAGGCAGTATCTCGTCATCTATGCCGGCGGCCACCATTTCATGGAGACGCCGGTGGGAGACGAGGTGGTGGCCTATGCGCTGCCATGATCGACCCGCGTCTTGCAGGACCGCGGGCGGGCGCTACGCTCCTTGCCGCAAGAAGGAGAGGTTCCCGTGAAAGCAAGCGCAAGCGAAGTCCCTGGATTCCCTTGTCCCCAGTGCGGCAATCGCGTCCATATCGATCTTGGGGAGTTCCTGCGCACGTCGGAAGTGACTTGCTCCTATTGTCTGCTTCGCCTTTCCATAGACCGCAAGGCAAGCGACGGGTTCGCCGCAAGGATGCAGAGTCCGCCGATCATGCGGGGCGGCAAGGACAGGTAAGAGCCAGGCTGGCCGGTGCCGGAGTTCAGCGCAGCGCCTTCACCTGTGGCGCGCACAGGGCGATCGCACGGTCGATCATGAAACCCAGGCGGTCGCGCGCCAGGGCGAGCTCGGCCGGGTCCAGCCCCCGGTCGAGCGTCTCGAAGTTGAGATAGGCGAGCCCGTGCAGCACGGCATAGTTGGAGAGCGAGCCGTCGCTGGTCACCACGCGTTCCTGCACGACGTTGAAATCGGCGCCGACCATCGCGTCGCGGCAGAAGCCGGCGGCGGGCGTGTCCCTGGCGAGGAAGGTGGCGAAGGCGACGGTGTCGTCATCGTCGAACGGCCACGCCTTCGACATCGAGGGGCTCGGGATCAACGTATCGTCGCAATAGCGGATGGAAATGATCCCACTGCCCTCCGGATCGCCCTTGTTGCAGTGCGAACTCGCGGTTTCGAAACCCTTGGCATTGGTATGGAGCGCGATGATCGGCCAGGCGCCGTGCGCGAGATCGGCCAGGATGTTTCGCGCATAGCCGGGAAGGGCGGTGTCGAAATTGCGATTGGGATCGATCGGCCGGCCATAGTCGACGGCGTTGTTGAGCCGCTTGCCGTCATCGCCGGGCGAGATGCCGGAATCGGCCGCGATCAGCACGCCGCCATATCTTCGCACGGCAGCAAGCCCGGCCTCGAACCCGGCATTCTCATTGTCATGGGGCACGAAGAAGAGCGGTCCGTCGGAGTGTTTCGCGTTGGCGATGCGCCACAGGCGCCAGGACGCGCGCTCCTCGCGGAACTCGATCGCCGAGACGGCGAGACCCCGCCACTCCGCCGGATCGCGGTGCCGGGCGAAGTCGTCGTCCTGCACGGTCAGCGGATCGACCGCCCGCACCGTCGCGGCATCCGGCGGGCTGGCGGCGAACAGCGCCGCGGCGGCGATGGCAAGCAGGCGCATCAACCCCTCGGCTGGATCAGGAACTGCTCGAATTTCCCTTCCTTGCCCGGCTCGGCATAGGTGATCGCGATCAGCTTGCGGCCATCGGCATAGACGATGTCGTAGTTGCGGTTGACGAAGCCGCCGCGCAGCCGTGGCTTGCCGCGCGCGGTGAAGCTTGCCGGATCGCCGAGCGGGGCCAGGCTGGTATGATAGTCCTCGGTCGCCTGAGCGGTGAAATAATAATTGGCGTCCTCGGTGAGCTTGGCGCGGTCCAGCGTGCCGGTGCGGAGCTGGTCGAAGACCTGGCGCGCGAGCAGGTCGCGCGTTTCGTCAAGCGAGAGCGCCGCCGGCGCCTGGGCCACGGGATGGAAGAGATCGGTGATCCCGCCGGTGATCGCGTCCTGCGCGCCGCCGAAATCGGCATTGACCAGCGCGACCACGGCGAAGCGCTTGTCGGGCATCACGAAATTGTCGGAGAGGAAGCCCACTGCCTCGCCGCCATGCTCGACGGTCCTGTCGCCCGCGCGGCTGCCGACCGAGACGCCGAGGCCATAATGGGTATCGGCGCCGTTGGTGAGCCTGATCGCGGTTTCCTGAGCCGCCCAGTCCTCGGGGCTCAGGATCTTGCGGTCGATCCGCGCGATGTCCCATTTGGCGAGGTCGCTGGCCGACATGGCGAGCTCGCCGGCTGCCCATAGCCAGCCATGCGCCGCCGGCCGGGCCGCGCGGACCGGGCCGAGCGCGAAGCGGTGATTGCCCTGGGGGAAGCCCGTGCCCACCGCATAGTCCTGATCCATCGCGTCGATGCCGAGCGGCTTGAAGATCTTCTTCCGGAGATAGTCGAGCAGCTTCATGCCCGACGCCTTCTCGATGATCATGCCGGCGACGACATAGCCCGTGTTCGAATATTGCCAGGCGGAGCCCGGCTCGAAATCGAGCGGCTTCTTCGCCCAGCGATCGAGAATCTGCTGCGGTGTGACCGGCTTCGCCATCGCGGCGAAGTCATAGTCCTGCGGCCAATAGTCCTGGATGCCGGCAGTGTGGCTGAGCAGCTGGCGGATGCTGATCCTGTCGGCATCGGTGATGTCGGGCACCCATTTCGATACCTTGTCGTCGAGGCTGAGCTTGCCTTCCTCCTCGAGCAGCAGGATCGCCGCGGCCGTGAACTGCTTCGAGATCGATGCGATCTGGTATTTCGCCGCCGGGCTGGTCGCCTTCATCCCGGGTCCCTGATCGCCATAGGCCCTGGCGAAGACGATCCTGCCGTCGCGCACGATCGCGACCGAAGCCGAGGGCACGCCCGAGGACTTGAGCGCGTCGGCGACGATCTTGTCCACCTGCGCGGTTTCGGCGGGCGTGAGCTGTCGCGCCGCAGCGGGCGTTGCGACGAGAAGCGCGGCGGCGAGGAAGGGACGGAACATCGGGCCTCCGGAATGGAATGGCTCGGAGCTTAGGCCAGCATTCCGGCTCCGTCATCCTCGCAGGCGTTTCCGTTTCGCGGCCGGCACTTGCCCGATGGGCGTGCCGAGTTTCCGGAGAGGCGTGCAATATCACCCCGTTACGGGGTAATTACCTGTTAGTAACGGGCAAGAATACCTCCGCGTGATGGAAAAAGTTTACGCGGTTTTATCGCAAGAAGTCTCGTGGTATATTCACGGCGGGGCGCAACATAATCAAAGCATATTTCTCACCTATAACAGGGGAGGTTTGCCATGTTGTTTGCATTCGCAGCGATGATGGGATGGTGTGGCACGAAATGGCCGGGCTGGTGGCGCTGGCCGCGTCCGCCGCATCCGGATCCCGAGCCCTGGTGGCGGCTGGTCGACGGCATTCTCGGGGCGGTGGGTGGCGTGATCGCCGTCAGCCTGTTCGAGCCCATGCTGCGCGACCAGGGATTGATGGCCACCGGCCTGACGGCGTTCTTCGGCGGCCTGGCCGTTGCGACGGCCGTGGAAGCGGTGATGGGGCTGAACGCCAAGGCGCGCTGAGCTCTAGGGGGCGGGCGGTGCCCCCAGGGCACCGCCTTGCTCGCGTCAGGCGAGCGGCACTCCGTAGAGATCATGCTCGTCCGCATCCTCGATTTCGACCTGCACGATGGCGCCCTGCTCGAGATGGCCGGCGTCGCGCAGGAACACCTCGCCGTCGATCTCGGGCGCGTCGGCCTGGCTGCGGCCAGTGGCGCCGCCTTCCTCGTCGACTGCGTCGATGATCACTTCGAGCGTGCGGCCGACCTTGGCCTGGAGCTTGGCGGCCGAGATCGCCGCGGTTTTCTCCATGATCCGGGCGTAGCGCTCTTCCTTGACTTGTTCGGGCACCGCGCCGGGCAGGTCGTTGGCGGCAGCGCCCTCGACGGGCTCGAAGCGGAACGCGCCGACCCGGTCCAGCTGGGCCTCGTCCAGCCAGTCGAGCAGATACTGGAAGTCCGCCTCGGTCTCGCCGGGGAAGCCGACCACGAAGGTCGAGCGGATCGTCAGGTCCGGTGCGATCTCGCGCCATTTGCACAGCCGTTCGAGCACCTTGGCCTCATTGGCGGGACGCTTCATCGCGCGCAGCACCGATGGGCTGGCATGCTGGAACGGGATATCGAGATAGGGGAGGATCAGTCCCTCGGCCATCAGCGGGATGACCTGGTCGACATGCGGATAGGGATAGACATAGTGGAGCCGCACCCAGGGCGCGATCCGGCCGAGCTCGCGGGCGAGATCGGTCATGTGGGGAACGACCTCGCGGCCCTTCCACATGCGCGGCTCCTTGCGGATGTCGACGCCATAGGCCGACGTGTCCTGGCTGATGACCAGCAGCTCCTTGGTGCCCGCCTCGACCAGCTTCTCCGCCTCGCGCAGGATCGCGTCGGGGCGGCGGCTGACCAGGTCGCCGCGCAGCGCCGGGATGATGCAGAAGGCGCAGCGATGGTTGCAGCCCTCGGAGATCTTCAGATAGCTGTAATGGCGCGGGGTGAGCTTCAGCCCCGCATCCGGCACCAGATTGACGAAGGGCGAGGGCGGCATCGGCGCCGCCTCGTGCACTGCGCCGACCACTTCCTCATATTGATGCGCGCCGGCGACGGCGAGCACGTTGGGAAAGCGGGCGCGGATCGTCTCGGCTTCCTTGCCCATGCAGCCGGTGACGATCACCCGGCCGTTCTCGGCGATCGCCTCGCCGATCGCTTCGAGCGATTCCTCCTTGGCGCTGTCGAGAAAGCCGCAGGTGTTGACCAGCACGACGTCGGCGCCGGCATAGTCGGGCGACATCGCATAGCCGTCGCTACGCAGCTTGGTGAGGATCCGCTCGCTGTCGACCAGGTTCTTGGGACAGCCGAGCGACACCATGCCCACGCGGGGCGCCTCGGGGAGTTTGGTTGCCATGATTGGCGCGCGACATAGGCTTTTCTGGCGAAATTGCTAGCCGGGGCATTCCCGCGTAGCTTCGCATACCTGCAATTGTCGAGGGGGGAAGCGTGATGCAGATACATTGGCTGGCGATATTGGCGGCAGCGGCGGCGGGATTCGCGGTTGGCGGAATCTGGTATGGGCCGCTGTTCGGCAAGGCATGGGCGAAAGCACGCGGGTTGAGCGACGAGCAGCTCAAGAGCGGCGCGAACATGGGCATGATCTTCGGCACGACCTTCGTGCTCAACCTGGTTGCCGCCTTCGCGCTCGACCATCTCTACAACAGCTATGATGCGCCGGTGGGGCTCCACCATTCGCTGGCGATCGCCGCGATCATCGGTATCGGCTTCATCGCCACCTCGGTGGGCGTGAACTATCTCTTCTCGCGCCTGCCGCGCGCGCTGTTCCTGATCGATGCCGGCTATTGGATCGTCATGTACCTGGTGATGGGCGCGATCTTCGGGCTGATGGTCTGAGCGCTCAGCCCGGCGCGCGGAAGATGAACCATGCGCCCGCCGCGATCAGCGCGAAGCCGACCAGGTGATTGGCGGTGATCTTCTGCCCGAGATAGAGGATCGAGAAGCCGACGAACACGGTGAGGGTGATCACTTCCTGCATCGCTTTCAGCTGCGCCGCCGAATAGACTGCGCTGCCCCAGCGATTGGCCGGCACCGCCAGGCAGTATTCGACGAAGGCGATGCTCCAGCTCGCCAGGATGACGAGCAGCAGCGGCGCCTGCTTGAACCTGAGATGCCCGTACCAGGCGAAGGTCATGAAGACGTTCGAGCCGATCAGCAGCAGGATCGGGGTCAGGCGGGCAAGGAGCATTTCAGGCATGGCGCGACCTTGGCCGGCATGGCATCAGGGTCAAGATGGAGATGATTTCCCGAAACGAGCTGCTCGAGCAGCTGCGCGACCTGGGCGTACGCGAAGGCGGCGTGCTGCTCGTCCATATGAGCTATCGCGCCGTCCGCCCGATCGAGGGTGGGCCCGAGGGGCTGATCGAAGCGCTCACCGATGCGCTGGGGCCGGAGGGCACGCTCGCCATGCCGTCGGCGACCGGTGACGACGATCTTCCGTTCGATCCGGCGATCACGGCCAATCGCGACGATCTGGGCATCGTCGCCGACTTGTTCTGGCGCATGCCGGGCGTGCTGCGCAGCCCGCATTTCGATGCGGTATCGGCGCGCGGACCGAGGGCCGAGTGGATCACCGGCGGCCCGTTCGTGCTGCCACCGGCCGCGCCGGACAGTGCGATCGACCGGATCCGCCGGGTTGGCGGGCAAGTGCTGCTGCTCGGCGTCGGCCATCACGCCAACACCATGCTCCATCTGGCCGAGCTGGTCGGCGGCGCGCCCTATCGCAGCGACTTCCACTATGTCGATGCCCGGGGCACCGAGGTGCATTATGGCGAGAATGACAGCTGCTGCGAGAAGTTCGAGCTGGCCCAGGGCTGGCTGCTGGACGCGGGCTTGGTGCGTTCGGGACAGGTGGGCCATGCCGAGGCGCGGCTGATGGACGCCGAAGACCTGGTGCGGATCGCGGCGGAGAAGGTGCGGGCCGATCCGCTGGTGTTCCTGCACCCGGCCGATGCGGGCTGCGAAGAGTGCGACGAGGCTCGGGCGAGTCTCTAGCGCGCGATGATTTCCAGGATCGTGTCGCCCGCGAGCAGCGTCCGTGCTTCCGGAGCCTTGTGCCCATGGGGCACGCCGTTGCGATAGATCTGCACCCCCAGGCCGGTCGCGATCTCCGATAGCGAGCGGCCGATTTCGTCCGGGTGTACGATGCGCTCGGAAAGCTCGACGCTGCCATGGATCGAGGCAAGGTCGGTCAGATAGTCGGCGAGATGGCGGCCCTGGCACGAACTGGCGAGCAGCAGCCCGGCGAAGCTCACTGGGTTGACCACCGTCGTCGCCCCCGCTGCCCGCGCCGGGAGTTCATTGTCCTCGTTGCGCACGATCACGCTGATCGGCACGCCGGGCGCCAGGTGTCGCGCGGTGAGCGTGATCAGGATCGAGGTGTCATCGCGCCCAGCGCAGACGATCATCGATTCGGCGCTCGTTATGTGCACGTCCGTGAGTATCTGATCGCGCGTCGCATCCGCCTGCAGGACGATGCAGCCGCGTTCCTCGGCGCGGGCGATATTGGCTTCGTTCTGGTCGATCACGACGATGTTGCCCGCATCCCTGCCGCGGGCGATCAGCTCGTCGACCGTCTCCGAGCCGGTGGTGCCATATCCCGCCACGATGATGTGTCGCGAAAGGGTCCGCTGGATCACTGCCATACGCCATTTTTCCCAAGTGCGCCTGAGCACGAAATTATAGGCGGTGCCGAGGAAGAGCAGCACCACGAAGATGCGGATCGGCGTGACGACGAACGCATCGAACATCCGTGCCGAATTGCTCACCGGCACGATGTCGCCATAGCCGGTCGTCGTTATCGAGATCGAGGTGAAATAGAGAATGTCGAGGAAGCTGACATGCCCGTCGGCCGAATCCCTCAGCCCGTCGCGCTCGATCCAATGGACGCCCACCGCCAGCGCGAGCAGGGCCAGCACCGCCAGTACCCGCCATCCGATCGAGGCCCAGACGGGCATGCTCGATTTGCGCTTCAGCGTGGAGGATGGCCTGAGCGCCATCAGCGCGCGGGCAGTCTCGGCAGCGGATCGACGGGATTGCGGCCCTGGCGGATCTCGAAATGGAGTTCCGGACGGTCCGCGAAGCCCGAATTGCCCGAGAGCGCGATCATCTGGCCCTTCTTCACTGCCTGGCCGCGCTGTACGAGCAACTGGCCGGCATGACCATATACCGTCGTCCAGCCATCGCCATGGCGAAGGATCACCAGGCCGCCCAGCGCCGGAATGTCGGAGCCGACATAGGCGACTACGCCGTCCGCCGCCGCGAGCACGGGCGTATCGAGCGGCGTGGCGATCTTGATACCGTCATTGCGTTCCCCGCTGGCGCCGGGGCCGAAGCGCTTCACCACATTGCCCTTGAGCGGCCATTGGAAGCCGCCGGCGAGCCGGGCCGGCGCCGCCACCGGGGTGGTGGGCGACAGGACGCGGGCGGAGGAAGCGGTCGGCTGGGCCGGCTTGGCCTTCTCGGCAATGGCGGGCTGGCCGCCGGTGACGATGTCGTCGACGCCCAGGTCGAGATGGAAACGCGCGGCGCGCTGCTCGATCGTCTCGGGGCGGCCCGAAGGCGACGCCGTGTCCGGGATGAGCAGCCGCTGGCCGGTGCGCAGGATGTACGGCTCTTCCAGATCGTTGACCGCGATGATCCGCGACCAGTCGACGCCATAGGCGATCGCGATGGCGATGCCCGTCTCGCCGTCGCGGACCAGGTGATAGCGGCCCCCCGGGATCACGAGCTTCTGGCCGACGCGGATCACGAAGGGTGAGGGGATGTTGTTGGCGCGGGCGATCGCTTCCGATCCGGCGCCGGTCTTCATGGAAATCGAGCGCAGCGAATCGCCCTGCTGGACCGTGTAGGTGCTGCCCGCCACGACATGCGAATCCGCTTGCACCCTGCGCGCCTGCCAGGGCGCCGGTGGAGCGGGAAGGCGGCGCACGTCCTGCTCGTTGCCGAGCGCGGGGCGTTCCCAGCCGTCCTGCTGTGGCTGGGGTTGCGGACGGCGGTCCTGGCGCGGCGCGGGCCGATCATAGCCGGAGTCGCGATAGCCACCGCCGGTCTGCGGAATGCAGGCGGCCAGCATCAGCAGCGCCAGCGGCGCCATCGGCCTTGCCCCAATCATCCCGACCCCCACGTTAACCATATCCGATCGTACCATATCGCGCATTTCCGCGCGCGTCAGGTACGTCTGAATGCGGAGGTACTCAGTTTGCCGGTTCGAGCCGGTTCAGACCGTGGAGATAGGGCATGAGCGCCTCGGGGATCGCGACCGAGCCGTCTTCCTGCTGGTAATTCTCCAGCACGGCTACGAGCGTGCGCCCCACCGCCAGGCCCGAGCCGTTGAGCGTATGGACGAAGCGGGTCGCCTTCTCGCCCGCTGGGCGGCAGCGCGCGTTCATCCGGCGCGCCTGGAAATCGCCGCAAGTCGAGCAGGACGAGATCTCGCGGTAGCGGCCCTGGCCGGGCAGCCATACTTCGAGATCATAGGTACGCGCCGCAGTGAAGCCCATGTCGCCGGTGCACAGCTTCATGCGGCGGAAAGGCAGGCCGAGCGCGGTGAGGATACCCTCGGCGCACCGGGTCATGCGCTCATGCTCGGCTTCGCTCTGCTCGGGGGTGGTGATCGAGACCATCTCGACCTTCTCGAACTGGTGCTGGCGGATGAAGCCGCGCGTGTCGCGCCCGGCCGCGCCCGCTTCCGAACGGAAGCAGGCAGTGAGCGCGGTGAAACGCAGCGGCAGTTCCTCCTCGGCAAGGATCTGCTCGCGCACGATGTTGGTGAGGCTCACCTCGGCCGTGGGGATCAGCCAGCGGCCGTCGGTGGTCCGGAACAGGTCCTCGGCGAACTTGGGAAGCTGACCGGTGCCGAACACCGCCTCGTCGCGCACCAGCAGCGGCGGGATGGTCTGCTCGTAGCCATGAGCCTCCAGCGTATCGAGCATGAACTGGCCGAGCGCACGGTGCAGCTTGGCGGCGGCGCCCCGTACCAAGGTGAAGCGCGCGCCGGACAGCATCGCGCCGGTCTCGAAATCAAGGCCGAGCGCCGGCCCGATCGCGTCATGCTCCTTCGCCGCGAAGGCGAGGGCGGTCGGCTCGCCGACGGTTGCCATCAGGGCATTGTCATCCTCGTCGGCGCCCTGGGGCACGTCGTCATAGGGGAGGTTGGGCAAGCTGGCGAGCCGGGCTTCCAGCGCTTCGCCGGCCTCTTTCTCCTCGGCCTCGAGCGCGGGCAGGCGCTCCTTGAGACCGGCCACCTCGGCCATCAGCGCCGCCGCGGTCGCGTCGTCCTTTGCCGCCTTGGCCGCGCCGATCGCCTTCGAGGCCTCGTTACGGCGAGCCAGGCCGGCCTGGACCTCGGTGATCAGCGCGCGGCGCTTCTCGTCCAGGGCGACGAGTTCGGCGGCCTGCGGTTCCAGTCCGCGCTTCGCCAAGCCGGCGTCGAAGGCAGCGGGATTCTCTCGGATGGCGCGGATATCGTGCATGGCCGGGCGTATGACCGGGCTCCCGCCCGCGCGCAACCCTGGCGCGCGTGGCCGCGTTCAGTGCGACAGGATCCATAGAGGAGACAGGATATGCGGGTTCCCCATGATGCGATCGTTCTGGTTGCCGATGGTCGCAAACTGCTGATGCTGCGCAACGAAGGCGACGCGATGCGCCCGAACCTGCAGCTGGAGCGCAAGGAGGAGCAGGAGAATCCGGCCAATGGCGAGCAGGCGAGCGATGCTCCAGGCCGCTCGTTCCAGAGCGTCGGCGCGCGGCGCAGCGCCTATGAGGAGACCGACTTCCACCAGCTGGAAGAGGATCGCTTCGCGGCGGATGCTGCCGCCTTGCTGAAGGAGCGGGCGCTGCGCAACGAATTCGAATCGCTGATCATCGTCGCCCCGCCGCGCACGCTGGGGGCGCTGCGCAAACATTATCACAAGGAAGTGAGCGACCGCCTGACGGCAGAGATCGCCAAGGATCTGACCCGCCATACCGTGCCGCAGATCGAGGAAGCACTGATCAACGCGGAATAGGCCGGGCCGGAGCCCGGCCGGGACGGACTCAGCCTTCCGACTGTTCGTCCGGCGCCTTCTTCTTCGCGAGACGCTTGCGGGCGACCAGAGCCGCGGCGGCACCGCCGAACAGCAGGATCATCGGCGGGGCCGGCACCGGCGCCGGACCGCCCGAGCTGCTGCCGCCGCAGTCGCGCCGACAGCCGCCATGGCTGCTCGATCCGTGCCCGCCGTTCGAACTCCAGCCGCTCGAATTGCTCCAATGGCCGCTCGATGACGAGGAAGTCGATGAGGAGTTGGACGAGCTGGTCGAGGAGCTGTTCGACGACGAGGTCGAGGAACTCGTCGAGGTGGAAGACGACACGTCGCCGCTCGACGACGAGGTCGAGGTCGAGCTGATCTGGCCGCTGGAAGTGGAAGTGGACGAACCGCCGGTCGAAGTCGAGGTCGACGACCCGCCGGTGGAGGTGGAGGTCGAGGAACCGCCCGTCGAAGTCGAGGAGCCGCCCGTGGAGGTGGAGGTCGAGCCGCCCGAAGAGGACGAGTTGGACGACGAGATCTCGATGTTGATGCCGCTCGATCCGCTCGATCCGCCGGAACTGCTCGATCCGCCGAAGAAGCCGCCCGCGAAGAAGCCGCCCATGAAACCGCCGCCGCCCGAGCCGCCGATCACGCCTGAAGAGGACGAGCCGCTGCTCGACGAAACCACCGGCATCTCGCCATAGGGCGGAGGCACCGGGATCGGCGCGCCCTGTGCGGCGACGACGACGACCTGGGGCTGGCCCTGGGTGGTGGTGGTGACGGTGCGCTTGACGACTCGCTTCACGGGACGGGCCACGGTGCGCTTCACGACGCGCTTCTTCGTGACGGTGACATGCTTCACCACGCGCGGCTGATGGATGCGTTCGGTGACGTAGACGCCACCGCCGCCAATCACTGCGCCCCCGCAAGTGCAGGCGCACAGTTTAGCCAAGGCCATGCGAACCGACATTGTTCCCACTCTTCCCGTTGCTGGCGTGTCGCTCCCCGCGGGACCGTCAGCAGCTTCACGCTCGTCAATGCGGGAAAAGTGCAAAACAAATTGTTAAGTGCAATGCCGTTAAGGCGGCTTAACCATATTTGCGCGCATTTTTCGCGCCTTGGATTTCTGCTCCGATGGTTAATGTTCTACTTCGGCACGGAACAGGCGTTTCCAGCCGCGGGTCCGTGAACATCTTCGGTTAATTCCCGGTCGACTCGGCCGCGGTTCAGCCGGCGCTAATTTCCCTCCATTTACGGGGTATTACGCCTGTGGATTAAAATGACGGCCCGCTTGTTAACGCCGCCGCGCGTAAGTATAGGGCCGCGCAGGGCAAACGGTCTCCGTATGGCTCGGGCCTTACTGAGGACCGGAGTGGAGAGTGGGGATGGCTACTGTTTTGGATCGCTTCGACGAACCGGGTAAACGCGTTCCTCCCGCCGCGAATGACGGCGACGACGGCTATCGGCCGAGCAACGACGAACCCTTCATGAACCCGCGCCAGCTGGAATATTTCCGCAACAAGCTGAACGCGTGGAAGGACGACATCTACCGCGAGGCCGCGGGGACGCTCAACCAGCTGCAGACCGATTCGCTGCGCGAGGCCGATCTCACCGATCGCGCTTCGAGCGAGACCGATTGGTCGATCGAGCTGCGTACCCGCGATCGCCAGCGCAAGCTGATCTCCAAGATCGACGCAGCGCTGCGCCGGATCGAGGATGGCGAATATGGCTATTGCGAGGTCACCGGCGAGCCGATCAGCCTCGGCCGGCTGGAGGCGCGGCCGATTGCGACGATGACCGTCGAGGCGCAGGAACGCCACGAGCGCAACGAGAAGGTATCGCGGGACGAATAGCAGGGGGCTTGGGGCCTCCTTTTTTGTGCCTCCTCCACATCGTGGCGGAGGCACATTTTCGGCCCTTGTTTACGGTTTCGACAAGGTTTGCTGCTCTATTCTGCGCGCGTCACCCTTTGCGTTTCGAGCGACACGATGGACCAGTTTTCCTTTGACCCTCTGACTGCGCTTTCGGCGGACGATTTCGCCACCCAGCGCAACGGTTCGCGCGACAGCCTGATGCTGGCCGCGCAGTTCCGCGTGGCGGGCCGGCCGGACGAGCAGGTGCGGGTGCGCAATCTTTCGCAGGGCGGGCTGATGGCCGAATATACCCAGCCGATCGAGCGCGGCTCGCCGGTGGAAGTGGAAGTGCGCGGCGTGGGCTGGGTCAGCGGCCGCATCGCCTGGGCGACCGATGGCCGCGTCGGCATTGCATTCGACACGCCGATCGATCCGCTGCTCGCTCGCAAGCCGGTTGGCGGCGGCACGCAGACGCCGACTTTCGTGAAGCCGATCTTCACGCGGCGCTGACGCTTCCGGCGTCGGACATTCATCGGCTCCAATCGTTCTGGAACCAGGTTTCGGGGAGCATGCACAGTCGGGGTGCGGCTTGGGCCACACCCCTTTGCGCGGCGCGGCTAGCGCGCCATTTCTTCCTTGATACGAAGTTTCTGCTTCTTCAGGGAAGCCAGGACCATCTGGTCCGGTCGGGGCCTTTGCGATTCGGCGGCGATTCGCTGGTCGAGCACCGAGTGCTTGGCCGAAAGTGCCGAGAAATGCGCGTTCTGCATCGAAGCAGTCTCCTTCTTCGGGTGGCCGGAACCTGTGAATAGATCACTTTTCCACAGCTTTGTCGCGGGAGAATCTCGGCTAGCCCGCGGCTAATCGACAGCGTGGGGAAATCGCGCGATGATCCGTTGCGGAGCCTCTCCGGCTAGTGCAGGGAGATCCCGGTACGGGGGCGTTCGCGATGGACGAGAAAGAGATTGTGCGGCGGCTCGAGGCGGTGCGGACCGAGCATCGCGACCTCGATGCGGCCATCGACGCGCTGCTCGCCACAGGCACGTCCGACCAGCTCCAGATCGCCCGCCTGAAGAAGCGCAAGCTCATGTTGCGGGACGAAATCGTGCAGCTCGAGGACCAGTTGATCCCCGATATAATCGCCTGATCCGGATCGGGACGAAATCACTGCGAAATTAAGCATTTCGTTACCATGCGGGCTGTGGCAGCGTTCTTCTCATGAAGAAACAGGGCGCGACGACGATCCATCGCAAGCTGATCGACACGCTCTATGTCGAGGCCATGCTGCTGGCCGACGAAGCTCGTGCCTATTTCGACGAGCTGGGGCGCGATGAGCGCGAGGCGCTGGAGGCGCTCAACCGCGTCGCCTTCTCCTGCGAGTCGCTCAAGGTGACTACGCGGCTGATGCACATCATCGCCTGGCTGCTGACCCAGCGGGCGGTGGATGCCGGCGAGTTGATGCCGCACGATGCGCTTTCCTCCTCGCGGCGGCTGGGCGATGCGCCGGAAACCGAGGAAGCGCTGCTCGACGCGATGCCGCCACAGGCAGTGGCGATCATCAATACCAGCATCGATCTGTACCGCCGCGTCGCGCGACTCGATGAGTCGCTTGACGAGCCAGTCGCGATCGAGAGCCCGGCGCGCTCGATGATGAACCGGCTGGCGGCGGCTTTCTGAGCCAATCGTCACCCGGGCCCTGCCGAGGTGACGATTCAGGCGCTCATGCGCAGAGCGCCGTTCTTGCCGCGGCATATTCCCGCTTCATCCGTTCGATCTTCACTGCGGCTGATTCGATTGCGTGCACCGCGCCGATGCCCTGGCCCGATCCCCAGATGTCCTTCCAGGCCTTGGCGCCGCCGAAATTCATCGCGCTGGGATCGCTTTCGGGCAGATTGTCCGGATCCAGGCCGGCATTGACGATCGACGCCTTCAGATAATTGCCGTGCACCCCGGTGAAGAGGTTGGAATAGACGATGTCGTCCGCCGTGCCGTCGACAATGCCCTGTTTGTAGGCGGGGGCGGCGTTGGCCTCGTCGGTGGCGATGAAGGGCGAGCCGATATAGGCGAGATCGGCGCCCATCGCCTGGGCAGCCAGCACCGAACGACCGTTGGCGATCGCGCCCGAGAGCACCACTGGCCCTTCGAACCATTCGCGAACCTCCTGGACGAGCGCGAAGGGGCTGAGGCGCCCCGCATGGCCGCCGGCGCCCGCCGCGACGAGGATCAGCCCGTCCGCGCCCTTCTCGATCGCCTTGTGGGCGAAGCGGTCGTCGATCACGTCGTGCAGCGTGATGCCGCCCCAGCCATGCACCGCGTCGTTCAGTTCGGGCCGAGCGCCGAGCGATGTGATCACGATCGGCACCTTCCACTTGGCGCACGCCGCCACGTCATGCTCGAGGCGGGGGTTGGAACGGTGGACGATCTGGTTGACGGCAAAGGGCGCGGCCGGGCTGTCCGGATGATCGCGGTCCCATGCGGCCAGTTCCTCGGTGATCTGGTGCAGCCATTCGTCGAGCCTGGTGTCCGGACGCGCGTTGAGCGCGGGGAACGAACCCACGATCCCCGCCTTGCACTGGGCGATGACCAGTTCGGGCACCGAGATGATGAACAGCGGCGATCCGATGACGGGAAGCCGAAGGCGATCGAAGAGAGGAGGCAGGGCCATGGATCAGTTTTGTAGCGAAACCGGAATGGCCGTCCAGTCCGATGCCGGCGACGCTACGGCAAGGTAGGCCGCACGGCGCACGCGATGCGAAGGCAAAGGGCCGACTCGGCGCGATGCCGCATTGAAGCGGGCCGCCCGGCCCCCCATTGTCAGCCCTGTCCAATCGCGCCGGAGAGCTCCATGGTTACCAACGACGTCTACATCATCGTCCGCGACGCGATCCAGGCGGCCGGGGAGCAGAGCGGCAAGCGCTACGAAGCGGGCCAGGAAAGCCACTATCAGGCGCTCGCCGCGATGATGGCGCTTCGCAAGGCCGGCTATGAAGTGACCAAGCGGCTCGACAACTAGTCGAACGGCCGCTGCCAGATCACATAGGTATCGATGTCGGTCGACCGGACCGCAGCGGCATAGATGTCGTGGCGGAAGCCCGGCAACGCGGCAACCCGCTCGACCATCGCGCCTTCGCCTCGCGCGCCCAGCGGCAGAGTGAAGGCGATATCTTCGTCCGGCCCGTAGAAGAGCCACCAGGCACTGCGACCGTCCGGGCCGGTGTCGCTGGTCTCGATCGCGATGGCCCCGAGTTCCTCCACCGCGGCCGCCCGGCGATTGCCCTCGGGATCCACCGCCCACAGCTCGTCGGCCTCGACGCCCGTCCGCCACCGGCCCTCGGGCTCCGGCATCGCCGGGGCCGTGGCGGGCGCTTCGGCGGGAGCGGGAGCCGGAACGGGCGCTTTGGCCCGCCGCTTCAACCAATCGAACAAACCCATCGCGAATCCCCGACCCGACTCGAAAGGATCACGCGCTAGCCCGGCAATGTGACGGCTCGGAGAGCATTGGACAGCGAATCAGTCGATCCGTTTCAGCCCTGCGGCATATTCGCGCTGCTTGGCGGCGTAGAGCGCGGCGCTGGCCTTGAGCAGGGCCTTCTGCATGTCGTCCAGCGGCCGGATCGCCTTGGCGGGCGAGCCGACGATCAGGTGGCCGGCGGGGAATGTCTTGCCTTCGGTCACCAACGCGCCCGCGCCGACCAGGCAATCCTCGCCGATGACCGCGCGGTTCAGGATCGTGGCGCCCATGCCGATCAGCGTGCGGCTGCCGATCGTGCAGCCGTGCAGGATCGCGTGGTGGCCCACAGTCACATCCTCGCCCACCGTGCAGGGGGCGCCAGGATCGGAATGGAGCATCGCTCCGTCCTGAATGTTCGAGCGCGCGCCGACCAGGATCGGCGTATTGTCCGCGCGGATGACCGCGCCGAACCATATCGAGGCGAGCGTGGCCAGGCGCACATCGCCGATCAGGTCCGCGCTTGGCGCGATCCAGGCATCTTCGGCGATCTGGGGGCGGTGCCCCGCGAATTCGTAGAGCGGCATGCCGCCTAGAATAGCGGCGCTTCGAAGCCTCGGGGAAGGGGGATATTGGCACCCAGCGCGAGCGCGAGCGCGACGGCGCCGAGCAGCACCGCCAATGTCGACGAGAGCGAGAACAGCCCCCAGCCGACCATGGTGACCATCTGCGAACTGGCGCGCTGCTCCCGTTTGCTGCGCTGCATCGACTCAATCACGAACATTGCCAGCATCGCGTACGCGAAGACGATAAACTCGGTCATCAACCCACCCCGAAACCCTGGGCGCGAACTTACGAGAGGAGCGTTAAGGCTTCAATGCCGCGGGCCTCCGGTTTATCGCAGTGCAGCAATACTCCGTCGTCGCCGAAACGATCAGTGATGGGCGGTCGCCGCGGCGCTTGCCGACTTGCAATTGCACGCACAGGCACAGGGCATCGGCGTGCAATGACAGGGCCGCGGCGTCACGCAGTGGCAGAGCTGCGCAACGGGCTGGGGTGCTTCCTTCTTCTTCGGCTTTTCGGGCGGATCGGGCAGCGGCAGCAGGTCTCGGGCGTTGGCGCCAGCATAGACGCTGTGCCGGCTCGCGCCGCAAGCCGGGCAGCCATGACCGGGCTCGTCAGGCTCGCTCCCGCCGAACTTGAAGCCGCCGGGTTCCTTCTTGAGCAGTTTCTCCGCTGCATCGCACACCGCGATCGCATGATTGCCGAGCGTCGAGACAGTCTGCCCCATCGCCACCTGTTCGGTCGCATAGAAATGGACGAGCATCGCGTCGCGATGCTCGTCCACGGGTTCCTTCACCGCCGGATAGCTGAGCATCTGCTGCATGTCCGCCAGTTGCGATTCCATCGCGCAGATCTGGCCGCCCCAATTGTTGAAGGCGGCGAACAGCTCATAGTCCGGCCAGGTCGAGGGCGCGTGCGGGCGCATCTGCTCGACGAAGTTCACCGGCCCGGCAATGTCCTCGCGCAGCAGGCGGAGCAGCACGCGCAGCGTCACCACGTCGCGCTGGGGCTGGCGCAGGCGCTGGGCGAATATGTCGGTCAGCGTGGCTGTGTGTCTCCACACCTGCTTGCACAGCATGCGGGTGAATTCCTCGTCGCGCTTCTTCGGCTTGGCGAGGAGCGCAGCCTTGAGCGAAGTGAGCACGCCGATCACGATCAGCAGCGCGATCAGCACGCCGCTCACCAGGATCCAGGCAGGCCAGTAGATCGCATCCGCGCTGATCGGCCGGGCGGCTGCGGCATTTGCCGCGCCCGCCGCCAGATTGCCGATCGAAGCCAGAATGATCGCCACGCTATTCCCCCTGAGTCGCGCGCGATATGGTTAACAGAAACCGGCGGGCAGCACAGTCATGACTCGTCCGTTTCGAAACGGAGATGCTTCATTCCCTGGGAAAAATCCCTGCCCGTCAGAGCGTGACGCCGCGCTTCCAGATCGCGATCTCGCGTTCCCCGTTGCGCTCCGCGGCGGTCTCTCTGCCCGAGGCGATAGCGGCGATGGTCTCCAGCAGCGCGCCCGCGGCGGCATCCATGCCCTGGTCGAGAACCTGGCCGGCGTCGAAATCGATCCAGCCCGGCTTGCGTGCGGCAAGGTCGCTGTTCGAGGCGATCTTGATCGTCGGCACCGGGAAGCCGAGCGGCGTCCCGCGGCCGGTGGTGAAGAGGATCGCAGTCGCTCCCGCTGCCGCGAGCGCAGTGGAGGAGACGGCGTCGTTGCCGGGTGCCTCGAGCAGAGTCAGTCCGCTGCGCCGCACCCGGCCGCCATAGGGGATCACGTCGGTGACGATCGCGTGCCCCGCCTTCTGCACCGCGCCGAGCGACTTCTCCTCAAGCGTGGTGATCCCGCCGGCGATGTTGCCGGGAGAGGGGTTTTCGGAGACCGGCTCGCCGTGGCGCGTGAAATAGGCCTTGAAGCCGTTGACGAGAGTCACGATCGCTTCGAAGACTGCCTGGTCGCGAGCGCGTGCCATCAGCAGCTGCTCGGCCCCGAATATCTCCGGGATCTCGGTGAGGATGGCGGTGCCGCCCGCGCCGGTCACCGCGTCGGCCATGCGTCCGGTCAACGGATTGGCGGTGAGCCCGGAAAAGCCGTCCGAGCCGCCGCATTTCACGCCGAGCACCAGCGCGGATAGCGGGGCCGGGGTTCGCTCGGCCTTGGCGGCACCGACCAACTCGGCGACGAGCGCCAGGCCCTCTTCCAGTTCGTCGCCCGCCGCCTGTGCGCCCAGGCTACGCAGATTGGGGTGCTCGATCCCCTCCAGCATGCCCTTGATCTGGTTGTTCTCGCAACCGAGCCCGACGATCAGCACGCCGCCGGCATTGGGATGGCTGGCCAGCGCCGAGAGGATTGCCCGCGTGCCCTGTAGATCGTCGCCCAGCTGCGAGCAGCCGAACGGATGGGGAAAGGCGTGGATGCCGTCCACCTTGCCCGCGTGCAGCACCGCCGCGCGCTCGGCGATCTTCTGCGCGGTGCGGGCGACGCAGCCGACGGTGGGTATCACCCAGATCTCGTTGCGCGTGCCCACCCGGCCGTCGGCGCGGTGATAGCCGAGAAAGCCCGGGCCCTCGAACGACGTGCCTGTCTGCTCGAGCGGAGTGAAGGCATAGGCGCCGCCGGGCGCGAGCGCAGTCGACACATTGTGGGTGTGGACATGCTCGCCCGGCAGGATGTCGCGCGTCGCGGTGCCGATCGGGAACCCGAATTTGCGCACCGGCTCGCCGGCCGCGATCGGCTGCACCGCCACCTTGTGGCCCTTGGCTACCGGCTCCATGAGAGTGACGCCCAGCGCCGTTTCGCCGGCGGCCATGTCGCGCAGTGCGGTGGCTGTGTCGTCCTTGGAATCGATACGGAGGAGCGCGGGGAGCATGGCGCCCGATATAGGTCGGCGCCCGGCGCAAGGAAACCGGTTTCCCCTGCGATGGCCCGACGATCCCGAGATCTGGCGCCGGCCTTCCCCAATCGCGCCGGTCCTTCTATGTCCGGGGCCATGGCCACACCGCTCTTCCACCTCGCCATTCCCGTCGACGACATCGAAGCGGCGCGGGCCTTTTACGGCAGCCTGCTCGGCTGCCCGCAGGGACGCGAGGATCCCGGCCACTGGATCGATTTCGATTTCCGCGGCCACCAGCTCGTCGTCCACAAGGCGGAAGGGGCGGGGGCGAAGGCGCACAATGCGGTCGATGGCGACTCGGTGCCCGTGCCGCATTTCGGGCTGGTGCTCGGCTGGGAGGAATGGGAGGCGCTTGCCGAGCGACTGCGCGCCGCCGGCATCGCATTCATCATCGAGCCGCATGTTCGTTTCCCGGGGAAACCCGGCGAGCAGGCGACGATGTTCTTCCTCGATCCCGCCGGCAATGCACTGGAATTCAAGGCGTTTCGCGACATGGGCCAGTTGTTCGCCGTCTGAGGCGAGGCCGCGGGGGCCGCATCAGCGCTGATATTTGTCCTTCTTCCGCTTGCCGAACAGCATGTTGCGCTCCAGCCGCTGGCAAAGCGCGGTGTAATAGGCCTCCAGGAACTCCTGGTCATGGCCGTCGCTCTCGGCCAGGCCGAGCCGCTCGCGGATCGTGCGCGCGACGATGATCGTCGAATATTCGTCGTTCCGCCGCAGCACTTCCTCCAGTTTCTGCAGCTCGAACTCGCCATAGACGCTCAGCTGCGCATCGGTGAAGCCGTAGCGCGCCTGTTCGGGCTCCGTGCGCGCGGCGACGCTGCGGTTCAGGCTCCGGCGCGGCAATCGCACCACCCAGGTGCCTGCGATCAGATCGCCCACGCGCAGCCGATCGCGATTGAAGAAGGGGAAGAGCAGGAAGATGCCCGTCCAGAGCAGCCCGAAAAGGCCGGTGGCGAAAGTCGCCATGCCCGCGGAGCTCTGATAGGCCAGGAAGGAGAGCGGCAGGAACAGCTCCAGTTCGCGCATTGCGTTGCGCGCCACTACCTGATGCCCGCGCAGCCGCGATCCGTCGCGGGCCACCACGCGCAGCCGCATCAGCCGTTTGCCCGGGGTCGCCGCGCGCGGGCCCAGCTCGAAGATCGCGAAATAGCCGTTGCGCAGTACGAAGAAGCCGAGCAGCCAGATCATCAGCAGCAGCTGCGCCAGCAGCTTTCCGGTGCTCACCAGCACCAGCAGCAGGGCGACGGTAAGTACCACCAGCGTGAGGACGATCGCCGCCAGATCGAGCATGAAGGCGCCGGCGCGCTCCCCGATGGTGGCGATGTCGAGCTGCAGGTCCACGCCTTCGGGCGTGACGAAGGTGCGGCGGTTGCCGTCCCGCTCGCGGCCCTGGCGCGGCGCTGCCCGAGCCTCAGCCATTGGCGTCGCCATCATGCACCGGCGTCACGTAGAAATAGAGCAGCCAGCCGAACAGTGCGCAGCCGCCGACCGCGACGCGGACCAGGTCCGAGGTGATCAGCTGTCGGCCCACGCCCTCGAGCAGTCCCGCCACGGCGAGCATCAGCACGACGCCGATCATCGCGAAGGCTGCGGTGCGTCCGGCCTCGGCAGTTGCGGCGGTGCGGGAGAGCTTGCCCGGAAACGCCACCGCCATGCCGATGCGCAACCCCGCCGCGCCGGCGATGGCGATGGCGAACAGCTCGGTAGTCCCGTGGATCGCCAGCCATGCGGCGAGCGGCAGGCCGAGTCCCTTGGAGACGAACACCGCGAGGAAGGCACCGATGATGCAGCCATTGTAGACGAGCAGCAGCAATGTCGGCACGCAGAAGGCGAAGCCCAGGGCGAAGCACATCAACGAAATCTGTGCGTTATGGGTGAACAGATAGGTCGCGAAGGCGCCGAGCATGTTGCTGCCGTCGCCCCCGCCGTCATACAGGCCCTGGCGCAGCTCCGCCGCGCTCGATTGTGGCCCTCGGCCGCCCGCCAATCCCTCGGGCACGATCGAATGGTACCAGCTCGGGTCGCTGGCGACGAGGCAATAGGCCGCAATGCCGCCGAGCATCATCATCAGCACCGCGACCAGGGTCTCGCGCGCCAGGCTGCGCAGCGCCAGCGGCCAGCTTGCGCCGAAGAATGCCGCGATGCGCCGCCGCAGGGGAGGCTGGACGCCGTAGAGCACGAAATAGGATCGCGCGCACAGCGCCTCGAGATAGGCGACCAGATCGGCGTCCAGCGAAGTCTCGCGCGCCACCGAGAGCGAGGAAAGCGCGGTGCGATAAAGCACCGGCAGCTCGAACAGGTCCTCGTCCGAAAGCGATCCGGCGCGGCCGCGCTCGATCTGGAGGATGCGCTGCTCCAGTTCCAGCCAGTCGACCGTGCGGGCGTCGCGGAAACGGGTGCTCGCGAACTGGGACGATGCGGCTCCGCTCACAGCAGGTTCCTCCGCTTGAACTCGAAATACTGGCGGACGAGCGCGGGCCCCACCTGGTCGTGCCGCGCTTCCAGCACATGGATGCCGGCGTGGCGGAGCCGGGCCTGGACGATCCGCCGCTCGCGCAGCATCGATGCGGCGATCACCGCGCGCGAGACGTCGTCGATCGCCATCGGCTCGGCGCCAGCCAGTTCCTCGAGCTCGTCGTCCGCCAGGATCACGAACAGCACCAGATGCCCGCGCAGCAGGTTCGCGGCCGCGCGGAGCATCAGCTCGGCGCCGGTGGGATCGGTGAACTCGGTGAAGATCACCACGAGCGAGCGGCGGGTGAGGTCGCCCGCCAGCGTGGCGAGGCCGAGCGTGTAATTGGTCTCGGCCGTGCTGTAGTCGAGCTGCCCGGCCAGCCGCTGCATCAGCGGAAAGGCGCGGGTGCCCGAGACTGCGCCCGAGGCGACCCGGGGCTGCGAGTCGAAGCCGAACAAGGCCACCCGATCCCCGAGCTTGAGCGCGGCATAGGCACCGAGCAGCGCCGCGGTGATCGCCCGGTCGACGCGCGGCAGGCCGTCGATCGGCTCGCACATCACCCGGCCGGTATCGATCGCGAAGACGATCTGGTTGTTGCGTTCGATCCGGTTCTCGCGCGCGAGCAGCTGGAGATGGCGGGCGCTGTGATTCCAGTCGATCGTGCGGCGCTCCATGCCCGAACGCCATTCGGTCAGCGCCTCGAACTCACTGCCTTCGCCGCGATCGACTCGCGCCATGTCGCCCATTTGCGCATCGCGCAGCAGCAGATGCGCCGAATTGCGCACGGGGCGGATATCCGGGGTGATCACCACCAGGCGATCCAGCTTCTCCACCCGCTGGCGCCAGACCAGTCCGAAGGGACCGGTCCAGCGGCTCCACAGCGCCTCCACCTTGTCGGTGCCGCGCCGCACGGGAAGAAAGGCGATCGCGGCATGGTTCTCGCCGCGCGCCAGCCGGATGCGCCCTTCGGCGCGCGGCACCAGCCTGGGGCCCGTGGCCACCGCCAGCTCCAGCCCGTCCACCGGCCGGTCCGCCACCATGACTTCGACGATCAGCGGCGCGCCGATCTCGATCGCGCCCGGGCAGGACGCCTTCAGCACCGGCGCGCGCGGTGCCAGCACTGCGTCGATGGCGGCGAAGGCGAGCATCATCGGCATCCATATCAGCCCGGCGAACCAGAGCTGCGGTGCCAGCACGCCGACGAGCAGCGCCAGCGGCGCTCCCGCGGCGACCATCAGCACGCAGCGGATGCTGGGTCGGATCAACGCGGCGCCTCGACCTGCTCGATCAGGCCCGCGATCACCGCGTCGGCGGTGCGCCCGTCGATCTCGGCGGCGGGAGAGAGGATCACGCGGTGGCGCAGCGCGGCGGGGGCGAGCTTCTTCACATCGTCGGGCAGCACGAAGTCGCGCCCGTCGAGCGCGGCATGCGCCCGCGCCGCGGCGGCGAGCGTGGCGGCCGCGCGCGGGCTCGCGCCGATCTGCAAGTCGCCGGTGGCGCGCGTCGCGCGGACGAGGCGGACGACATAGTCCACCACTTCCTCGGCCAGACGGTTCGCCGCCACTGCATCGGCAGCGGCGCTGATCGCGGCATGGTCGGCGACCTGGGCGACGCCCCATTGCTCGGGCTTCGGCATGCCGAAGCGGCTGCCCTGCTTCGCGACGATCTGCCGCTCCTGCTCCAGGCTCGGATAGCCGATCTCGAACTTGAACAGGAAGCGATCGAGCTGCGCCTCGGGCAGGGGATAGACGCCCTGGCTCTCGATCGGGTTCTGCGTCGCCACCACCATGAAGCGCTCGGAAAGCTTGTGGTCGATCCCGTCGATCGTGACGGTACGCTCCTGCATTGCCTGGAGCAGCGCGGCCTGGGTCTTGGGCGGCGTGCGGTTGATCTCGTCGGCGAGCAGCAGCTCGGTGAAGATCGGGCCGTGCGTCAGGGTGAACTGGCTGGTCTGGAAGTTGAACAGGTTGGAGCCCAATATGTCGCCGGGCAGCAGGTCCGGCGTGAACTGGATGCGGCCATAATCGAGCCCCGCCGCGCGCGCGAAGCACTGGGCGAGGAAGGTCTTGGCGGTGCCCGGCGGCCCTTCGAGCAGGATGTGCCCCGATGCGAAAAGCGCGACGAGCATCAGCTCCACGGCCTCGTCCATCCCCACCACGGCCTTGCCCACTTCGGCGCGGATCGAGTCGCCGAGCGCCTTCACTTCCTCAATGTTCACGCGTGACGGTCCTTTTCCATTGATAGAGGGCACGGGCGGCATCGAGCAGCGCGCGCGTGTCCTGGGCATGGCCCGCGCGCGCGGCGAGGGCAGTGAAGGGCTCGCCTTGCTTGTCGAGCCGGTCGAGATAGTTGTCGAGCGCGTCCGGCGGCAGGTTGGCCGGCGCGGCCGTGGCGCTCGCCGCCGCGTCGCGGATCAGCGCGGCATAGCGATCGCCGGTGCGGTGGCGCCGCCCGGCGAGGCGGAGCAGCGCCGCGCCGTTCTCCGCGATTGCCCGCTTGCCGAAGGCGACGCCGCGCGCTTCGGGCAGCGCCGGGCCGAAGCGCAGCAGCGCGTGCCAGCCGGCGAGCAGCGCCGCGACCAGCAGACACAAGGTGAGCGGCAGGAAAGGGGGCTCGAACGCCAGCTTGAGCAGGTTGGGATTGCTCCCAAAGCCGTGGAGCGTCAGGTCGAAGGCGATGCCGCGCTGGCCGTCGTCGAACCAGTCGAGCAGCTGCATCGCCCGTTCTGCGCCCGCGAGCGTCTTGAGGCCCTGATTGTCGAGCAGGTCGGGATCGGCGACGATCAGCGTCGGCTGGTCCTTCATCGTGGCGACCAGCGCCCCGCCATGTCCGTTGCCGATCACGGGCTCGAGCTTTTCGCCTGAGATGGTCCTGAGACCGTCGGCATTTTCCTGCACATTCGCTTCGGTGACCTGCGCGATCTGCTGCACGGCCTGGCGTACCGGGAGGGTGCCGAACGACGTGACCCAGGCGGGCTTGTCGGGCCGGGGCATGGCCAGCCATTTGGGCAGGACCAGGATCGTCGGCTGCGCGGCGCGGCGATCGACGATCCGCTTCACCGTGTCGGGGCTGGTCGTCGGCTCCAGCGTCACCACCAATATGTCGCTGGTGTCGAGCTCGGCGTCACGCCGTACCATCTTCACTGCGCCGTGCACCTGCCGCACCAGCTCCGCCGCGCCGGCAAAGCCGATTGCCGAAGTGGCGAGCGCATGGTTGCCCGGGCGCTGCGCGGGTTGCAGATCGTCGGCATAGGCGGTGAGCAGCAGGAAAGCGACGAAGCCGACCACGCCGAGCAGCACCAGCACCAGCACGGTGCGCAGACTGAAGGGGGTCGCGGTGCTCTCGCCGCTCATCGCCACGACCCCGGCAGCGCGAATTCGCCATAGGCGGCGCGGGCTTCTTCCCAGTCCGTCCGGGCCAGGCTGCGGCCGCCGAACAGGCTGCGCTCCACCGGCGCGGCCATGGCGGCGAAGGTACGGCGGACGATGCCGGGCATCCATTCCGATCCGGCGATCTCGCGGCTGGTGAGCGCAGGACGGAGCAGGCGCGGGCGATGGCGCTGAATATCCTCGAGGCTGCGCTGTAGCAGCAGGTGCACCGCTTCCTCGTATCGCCCCCGGGCCGCGAGCGCCTCGGCATCGGCGAGCAGCGCGCGTGCGGCCTTCTCTGTCGGGCGCCAGGCGGCGACGTCCTGCTCCGCCACGGCATTGGCGTCGCCCGAATGGCGAGTGCGAATCAGCGCGCTGACGACGAGATAGACAATGATTGCCGCGCCGATCGCCGCACAGGCGAGAAGGACCCAGCCCATATAGGGGGCGACTTCCCCGAGCTGCCTGGCCAGCCAGCGCATCCAGGGCGGAATCTCGGGCGGCTTGGCCGCCGTCATCTCGAACTGGATGTCGGAACGCGCGCGCAGGGCCTCATGCGCCCTGGCGACGGACTGTGCAGTCGATCCCTGTACGGTCACGTCGAATCCCCCACGCGCCCAGTGCTACCGGAACAGTCCGTTGCAGGAAACCCGGCAAGACTGGACTCCGGGACGGTTTTTGTTCAGCTTTTCTTCGTCGTCGATCCACTTCGATGAAAGAGGGGAATCATGGCTGAAGCAAATCTTGGCGGGGCACGCTACGAAATTGGCGCGGTCATTTCGCGCGCGTTCGAGACGATCGGGTCGAATTTGCTGCTTTTCTGTGGGCTGGCGCTGGTGCTCGCGGGTGCGCCGCAGTTCGTGCTCGGATATTGGCAGGCGATCAATTTCAGCTTGGGCGGCGCCCAGGCGGGCGCCGCGATGTTCTACAGCGGCTCCTATTGGGGCATGGCGAGTCTCACCTGGCTCGTCTCGATCGTCACCGGGGCGATTTTGCAGGCTGCGCTCACGCGTGCGACGGTGATGCACCTGTCGGGAGAGACTCCGCAGTTCGGCCAGCTTCTCGCAGTGGGGATCAGCATGATCCTGCCGATGATCGCGATCGGCCTGATCGCCGGCATCGGGGTCGGCATCGGCCTGCTGCTGCTGATCGTGCCGGGCGTCATCCTGTGGCTGGTCTGGGCGGTGGTCACGCCTGCCTATGTCCAGGAGAAGGTTGGTATCCTCGAAGCCTTTGGCCGCAGCGCGGAACTGACCAAGGGCGCGCGCGGGGGCATCTTCCTGACGATGCTGATCGTCCTCGTCCTGCTCTGGGTGCTCAGCATCCCGGTGAGCTTCCTCACCGCGGCGATGATCGCGACCGGCAATGCCTTCCTGACGGCGCTGGTCGGCGCCGCGGTGGGCGCGCTCGGCAGCATGGTCATGGTGGCGGTGCAGGCAAGCATCTATGTCGAGCTGCGCCAGCGCAAGGAGGGCATTGCCCCTGCCGACCTCGCGGCGATCTTCGCCTGAGACAGCGTGCGGCGGCCTCCGAAAAGGGGCCGCCGCGCGGTGGTTCAGCCGCCATCGAAGGCGATGACGATCCGCAGGCCGGGCGCGGCGTCCGACAATTCGATCGTCGCAAAATGCGCGCGCGCAATCGCCGCCGCCAGGCTCAGCCCGAGGCCATGCCCCGGCGTTGATCGGCTGCGCTCCAGCCGGACGAAACGTTGCAGGACCCGGGCTCGATCCTCGGGCGGAACGCCAGGCCCCGTATCGGCGATGACGAGGAGCGTCGCACCAGCCCGGCGGCGTATGGAAATCGCGATCCGGGTTCCGGACGGCGTGTGCCGCAGTGCGTTCTCGACCAGGTTCGCGCACATCTGCGCGAGCAGATGGCGATCGCCTTCGACGATCGTGTCCGCATCGGCTTCGAGCGTGATTTCGTGCCCGGTCATCTCGGCGCTCGGGCGAAAGGCATCGGCGACGCGCTCGGCGACCTCCGCCAGATCGACCGGCCGGAATGCTTCGCGAACCTGATAGGTCTCCACTTCCGAAATACGCAGCATCGCCGTGAATATGTTGAGTATCTCCTCGCTCGAATCCGCGGCGCGCCGGATGGCATGGCGATAGGCATCCGCATCGAGATCCGTGTCGAGCGCCGCCTCCAGGATCTGCTTCTGCCGGGCCAGCGGAGTCCGCAGGTCGTGCGCGATGTCGGTGGTCACCTGCCGCAAATTGTCGAGCAGACCCCCGATGCGATCGAGCATGCGGTTGAGCGTTTCGGCGAGCTTGTCGAACTCGTTCGGCGTGTCGTCGCGATCGACCCGGCGGCTGAGATCGCCGTCGATGATCGCCTCCGCCGTCGCATTGATGCGCGCGAGGCGCCGCCGGACCGCGAAGCCGAGCCCCCAGGAACAGGTCACGCCGATCAGGAGCATGGCTCCGAAAGCGGCCGAGAAGATCATGAGGATGGAGCGGTCGATCTCATCGATCGGAGTGCGATCCGCCGCCACCACCAGCGTGTAGCCGCCGCGCAGCGGCGTCGCGAGGGCCTGGGCGATGTTCGCGCGCTCGCGGGCGTCGTGGAACGGCAGCAGTTCGTGCCAGCCGGGGCGCGGCAGCGCCGCGTCGAACTTGCCCGCGACCTTCGCGCCGGTGCCCGCGAAGAGCATATAGCCCAGCCCGTTCGCGTTGTGGCCGTCCTCGCTCCGCGCGATCGTCGCTCGGAGTGCGTCAATCCCGTCGCGCTCGGCGATGGTCCTCAGGTTGCTGGTCTCCGCGGCGATGCGATGGTCGAGCTGCTGTTCCAGCGCCTCGTGCGATACCAGATAGACGATTCCGCCGAGCACGATCGTGGCGATGCTGAGCAGGATGCTGGCGAGCGCGGCGAGCCCGAAGGTGGACCGGGGCAGATGCAGTTTCATTCGGTGCGGATCGTGTAGCCGGCGCCGCGCACGGTCAGAATCGCATCGGTGTCGAAGCCGGCGTTGAGCTTCGCGCGCAACCGGCTGATATGCGTCTCGACGATGTTGGTACGCGGATCGAAATCGAATTCCCAGACCCGTTCGAGCAGCATCGTCTTGGTCATGACCCGGTCCGAATTGCGCATCAGCTCCTCGAGCATCAGCACTTCGCGCGGCTGGAGGTCGACCGGGATTCCGCCGCGCGTCACGCGCCGCCGCCGCAGGTCAAGCTCCAGATCGCCGACGCGCAGCACGGTCTCGGCCGGCGCCGATGCGGCGGAAGGGCGGCGGATCAGCACGTTCAGCCTTGCGCGCAGCTCCGAAAAGGCGAAGGGCTTGACGAGATAGTCGTCGGCGCCGCTCTCCAGGCCTTCGACCCGGTCCGCGATCCTGGCCATCGCGGTGAGGAGCAATATCGGAGTGGCCACCCCGCCGGCCCGAAGCATCTTGAGCACCGCGAGGCCATCGATTCCCGGCAGCATCCGATCGAGCACGATGGCGTCGAACTGCTGCTGCGTCGCGTGGAACAGCGCATCATGGCCGTTGGCGACGACCGTCACGTTCATCCCGGCCTCGGCGAGTCCCTTGGCGAGATAATCGGCGGTTTCGCGGTCGTCTTCGGCGATCAGAATCATCATGGCGCTTGGCGACTCTATCTGCTCCCGGCGGCGAGCGCGCCCCCTGAAATGGGCATCGTGCCGGATGGTGAATCCCAGCCCCCGCCGAGCGCTCGGAACAGCGCGACCTGGATCAACGCGATCCTGAGGTCCGACGCGGCCAGCAACGCGCCGGTGTCGTTCCGCGTACGCTCGGCGTCGACGACCGGGAGATAGCTGTCGGCACCCAGGCGAAACCGTGCCCCCGCGCGCGTCACCACTTTCTCGGCATCGGCGAGCGCGCTGCGCAATTCGGCGTTGCGGCGCTGCTCCGCCTGATAATCGGCCAGCGCGGTCTCGACCTCGCGCAGCGCGCGCAGCACCGCGACGTCCCAGCCGGCCAGGGCGGCAGCCTGGGTGCCCTTGGCCGCCGCGATCCTGGCGCGTGCGGCACCCTGGTTGGGAAAGGCCCAGCTGATCAGCGGCGTGAGGAAGCCGGTGAAATTCCCGCTCAGCAAGCCGGCCGATCCGCCGAGCTGGAAGCGCGGATAGAGATCGGCAGTGGCGACGCCGATCCGTGCGGTCGCCGCCGCCAGCTTGCGCTCGGCCTCGCGAATGTCCGGTCGGCGTGCCAGCAGGGCGTTGCCGTCGCCCACTGGCAGGGACCGGCGCGCGATCGGCGCGGCCGTGCAGGGCAGCGCAAGCTGCGGCGCTTCTGCCGGCGGCATCCCCTCGAGCGTGGCAAGCTGGAACAGCGCGCGCATCCGATCCGCTTCGAATGCGGGCAACGCGGCGCGTGCGCGCTCGAGCAGGGTCTTCGATTGCGCGAGTTCGAAGGGAGAGACCTCGCCTGCATCGAGCTGGCGAGCAATCAGGTCGTAGCTCCTTTGCTGCGCTGCGATCTGGGCCTCGGCCACCTGCCTGCCCGCGACCGCCCCGCACGCCGCGGCATAGGCTGCGGCCGTATCGGCGGCGACGGCGACGCGCACCGTGTCGCGCGCGGCCTCGCTGGCCTGAAGATCGGCACGGGAGGCATCGGCAGTCGCACGCAGTCGTCCGAAGAGATCGACTTCATAGCCAATGGTCGCGGCGAAGTCGTAGCTCGATTTCGGCACCGCGCTGGTGCTTGGCTGCCGCGACGCCGGGCTGGGGCCCGCGCCGCTCTCGAACACGGTGGTGGGGAGCTGCGCAGCCTTCGCACCGCGAACCGCGGCACGGGCCACTTCGAGATTGCCGAGCGCGACGCGGATATCGGCATTGGCGGCCAGCGCGCGCTGGACGTGCGCGTCGAGCGCGGGGTCGTCGAACAAGCGCCACCAATCGCCGGGGACCGGGGCCGCGGCGATTCCCGTCTCCGAAGCGCCAAGGAACTGGCCCTGGGCGGGAAGCGGCGCGACGGGATCGACGTGCCGGGGGCCGACCGTGCAGCCCGCCGTCAGCGCGAGCGCGCCGGCCATGGCGGCCTTCTGGAGACGGATATTCATGCCGGAACGACCTTTCCTTTGATCGCCATGCCCTCTTCACCGCGTGGCTTGCGGTTCTCGCGGCCGAAGCGTCCATAGAGCGAGGGCATCAGCAGCAGGTTCAGCGCGGTCGAGCTGACCAGCCCGCCCAGGATGACGAGCGCCATCGGATGCTCGATCTCATGCCCGGGGGCATCGCCGCGGACGACCAGCGGCAGCAGCGCCAGCGCCGCGCAGGAGGCGGTCATCAGGATCGGCACCAGTCGCTCTTCCGCGCCGCGCAGCAGCAGGTTCGGGCCCCAGGCCTCGCCTTCCTTGTCCTCGAGGTGGCGATAGTGGCTGATCAGCATGATGCCGTTGCGCGCCGAGATCCCGAGCACCGTCACGAAGCCGACCAGCGAGCCGAGCGACATGACGCCGCCCGACAGCAGCACCGCGACCACGCCGCCCACCAGGGCAAAGGGCAGGCTGATGCCAACCAGCGCAGTCACGCGGATGGAGCGGAACTCGAGCCAGACGAGCAGCAGGATGCCGAGCAGGCAAAGCGCGCCAAGCGTCGCGAGCTGTCGGCGGGACTTCTGCAGCGCCTCGAATTCGCCGATCACTTCGGGGTGATAGCCGGTGCCGAACGCGAAGCCGTCCACCTTTGCCTGCACCGCCCGGGCAACGGCGCCCAGGTCCGATCCCGACACGTTCATCGTCACGTCGATGCGGCGGGAGCCGTTCTCTCGCTTGATCTCGTTCGCTGCCGGCATGACCATTACATCGGCGACCTGCGACAGGCGGACTGCAGAGCCGCCAGGCAGCTGGATCAGCGCGTCGCGGATCGAGCGCAGATCCGCTCTTGCGGCGGGGACGCCCCATACCACCACGTCGGTGGAGCGGTTGCCCTCGTACAGCTCGCCTGCCTTGGTGCCCTGGATCAGCGTCGCCGCGGTTCGGCGCACATCGCCGGTGGTCAGGCCATAGGCGGCCAGGTCGGCCGGGCGCGGACGCAGCTGGATCTGCGGGATCGAAGTCTGCATCTCGACCTTGAGTTCGCTGGTGCCCGGAACGCCTTCCAGCTCCTTCTTGAGCCGGTCGGCGGTCTGGCGGAGCGTCGCCATGTCGGGTCCGTAGACGCGCACGACGATGCTGGCGCCCGCGCCGCTCAGGACTTCCTTGATGCGCTCGCGCAGATAGGTGAGCACGTCGCGATAGAGGCCGGGATAGCCGTCGATCACTTCCTGGATCTTCCGGACCGAGCCGTCATAATCGGCCTTCTCGTCCAGGCTGATCCACAATTCGGTGAAATTGGGGCCATAGACTTCGTCGCCCGCTTCGGCGCGGCCGATATGCGCGCCGAAATTGCGCACGCCGGGGATCGCACGAAGCTCCTTCGACGCGCGGACCGTGATGCGTTCCATCGCCTCCACCGAAGTGCCCGGCTTCTCCACGAAGTGCATCAGGAAGTCGGTCTCGCGGAAATTCGGCAGGAACTGGTCCTTGAAGCCGGCATAGCCGATCCCGGCCAGCAGCAGTCCGCCCGCGACGATGCCGATCGCGGCGGCGGGCCGGGCGATGAGCGCGGGCAGGATGCGGCGATATGCGTCCTTCATGCGGCGGACCAGGCCGGTTTCCCTGTGGACCTGGGTGCCGTTGGGCAGCAGCATCAGGCAGAGCGCCGGCGTGACGGTGAGCGCCACCAGCAGCGAGCAGCCGATCGCCAGGACATAGGCGGTGGCGAGCGGGCGGAAGAAGGTGCCCGACACGCCATCGAGAAAGAAGATCGGCAGGAACACCAGCATGACGATCAGGCTGGCGAACACCACCGCGGTGCGCACCTCGAGCGAGGCGGAGAGCACGACCGCGAACGGCGAGCGGGGCGATCCCGCCTCGCGATTGAGCCGAAGCCGGCGCCCGATATTCTCGACGTCGATGATCGCGTCGTCGACGATCTCGCCCAGCGCGATGACCAGACCGGCGATCACCATCGTGTTGATGCTCATCCCCGATTTGGCGAGGACGAGCGCGGCGCCGAGCAGCGAAAGGGGAATCGCGGTCAGGCTGATGGTCGCCGAGCGCCAGTCGCGCGTGAACAGGATCAGCACCGCCGCCACCAGGATGCAGCCGATCCACAGCGCCTCGGTCAGGTTGCCGATCGAGCGTTCGATGAAGGTTGCCGGGCGGAAGATCGTCGAATCGATCTGTACGTCCTTGAGCCCGGGGCGCAGCTCCGCCAGCGCCGCCTCGACGCCCCGCGTCACCGCCAGGGTGTTGCCGCCCTGCTGCTTCTCGACGATCAGAAGGATTCCGGGCCCGTCGTTGATGATCGCGCTGCCGATCGGCGCGGGATGGCCCTCGATCACGGTCGCGACGTCGCTGAGCCGGATGGCGGCGCTGCCGGCGAGCCGGACCACCGTATTGCCCAGATCGCCGGCGTCGGCGATCGGCGAGAGGTGGCGAACCGCGAGGCGCTGATTGGGCGTGTCGACGAACCCGCCGCCGAGCGTCACGGCCGCGTCGCCGGCGGCCTTCTGCACCTCGGCCATCGTCACGCCGGTCTGCTGGAGGCGGTTCGGATCGACCAGCACCTGAAGCTGGCGGTCCCGCTGCCCCCAGACGGCGACATTGGCGACGCCCGGAACGCCCATCAGCTTGGGCCGGATCGTCCAGCGCACCAGTTCAGAGAGCTGGATCTGGCTGAGCCGGGAAGAGGTGATGCCGATCTTCATCGCCCGGCTGGTCGCGGAGAGCGGCGGCAGCATCGCCGGGGGGCGGACATTGGTCGGGAGGCGCGGCGCGGCGATCGCGATCCGCTCCTGCACCAGTTGCCGCGCGCGAACGACGTCGGTGCCCTCCCGGAAGATCAGTTGCACCGAGGACAGCCCCAGCACCGATTTCGAGCGCAGGGTGCTGAGCCCCGGCGTGCCGTTCACCGCGAATTCGAGCGGCGTCGTGACCAGCGCCTCCACTTCCTCGGTCGAAAGGCCTGGGGCTTCGGTCTGCACCTCGACCATCGGCGGCGCGAATTCGGGGAACACGTCGAGCGGCACGTCCTGGCTGGCGCGCACGCCGAAGAAGACCAGGACGAGCGCCAGCGCGATGACGAGCACGCGCTGCCTGAGCGCGGCGGCGATGAGCCAGTTCAGCATGACGGATCGCTCACTTCGCGCCGAATTCGGTGCCGAACAGCTCGGCGGCGCCCGCAGTCACCGCCTCATCGCCGGGCTTGAGGCCCATGGCGAGGATGGCGGCGGGCCCGTGGATCCCGGCAACCTGAACGCGCCGCCGCTCGAAACTGCGCGGCGCGGTCCGTACATAGACCCATTCCCCGCCATAGGCGTCGTGCAGGATCGCCGACGCTGGCACGGCGAGGCCCTGTGCGGCGCCTCCCGTCGCCGGCAGCTCGACCGCCACGCGCTGGCCGACGGCGAGCCGGCCGGTGTTCGGGATCGAATAATAGAGGTCCACGCTGCCGGCGGTGGCATTGGCGGAGGGAGGCGCGGCGACCGGTCGCCCCGAAATGGCTCCCCCTTCGCCGCCGAGCGGCCGGATGGCGGCATCGGCGGCGCGCGTCACGCGCACCACGTCGGCGGCGAGCACGGGCACGCGCACCCACAGGATGCGCTGGCGCCCAAGCGATGCGACCGGGGCGCCGAGCAGGCTGCGCTGCGCGCGCGCGGTGGCCAGGTCCGCCTGCGCGACTGCCGCTGCGGCGAGGGCGTCGTCGCGTGCCTTGATGCTTCCCGCCTCTTCCCGGACCAGTGCCTCGGCACGCTGCGCGTTGATTCCCGCCACCCGCGCCTGGGCCGCGGCGCGGGCGATATCGCCATCGGCGCGCGCCTGGTTGCCGGCGAGCGTCATCAGATCGGTGGTCGTGGTGATCGGGACGCTGCCAGGCGCCGCGGGAGGAACGACCACCTCTCCGTGCGTCATGATGGCATTGCGTTCCTGCCCAGGCGTGGCTGCCGAAACCGCGATGCCCAGGCGGCGCTCGGCCTCGGGCGTGAGCGTTATCCGCATGAGCTCCGATTCGTGCGCGACCGGATCGACCTTCGCCGGCTTCACGCCCGCATGGGGCGCAGAGGGGCCACCGCAAGCGGACAGCGCCACCAGGGCGAGGCAGGGGGCGGCGGCGCGAAGGGCGATCGGCAGCGGGCGTCCGGAGCGCCGCGAGGCGCAGCCCATCGCCGGAAGCGCTGGTTCGAGATTCATCCGGCAACCCTCCACCCAAGATCCATGGCGCGGATCTAGCGGCCCATAGCTTCGCGGATTTCCGCCGGAACTATACGATATGCGAAGGTTGGTCGGGGCTCCCGGCGATCCATCGAGCAGCACGCCGAGTCGCAGGGCCTGAACTCTACTTGGGCGTCGCTGGTTCGAAGTCGGGATGGGCGACCTCGTTCTCGAAGCAGAGAGGAATCTTCTCGAACAGCCCGTTCGCGTTCTGGGGGCGCTTGCCTTGCCCGGTGAGAGGCACGAACATCGACCAGCCCAGCGAGCAGCGCCGATATTCGGTGTCGCTCGTGCGCGTGACGACGAGGATCTGTTCCGTGGCCCAGCTACGGCCGACGGGCATCACCAGCCTGCCGCCGACCTTGAGTTGGTCGAGCAGGGGCTGGGGAACGCGTGCAGCCCCCGCCGCCACGATGATCGCGTCGAAGGGAGCCCGTTCCGGCCAGCCCGCATATCCGTCGCCGGTGTGGACCGCGACATTGGCGAAACCCAGGCGAGTCAGCCGCTCGCGCGCCTGGTCGGCGAGTTGCGGCACAATCTCGATGGACACGACCTGGCCGGCCAGCTTGGCGAGCACCGCCGCCTGATATCCCGAGCCCGTGCCTATATCGAGCACCTTCGCGTTGTGGCCGGGATCGGCCGCCGCCGTCATGATCGCTACGATATAGGGGTTCGAGATCGTCTGGTCATAGCCGATCGGCAATGGAATCTCGTGATAGGCCTCGCTTCGCAATGTCGTCGGTACAAAGGCTTCGCGCGGAACTTCCTGCACCGCCGCGAGCGCGCGCGCGAGCGCCGGATTGTCCGCACTCGGCGCGGCGGCGCGAACGGCGGCGCGGATCCGGGAGACCATGGCCGCCCGAGCATCGGCTTGGCCGGACAGCTGCGGCTTCCCTGCGGCAGTTCCGAGGAGCATGGCGATGCAGGCGAGATTCTGTCGCAGCGCGCTCATGACGAAGGTCGGGAAGCGGACAGAAGGGATGCGATCGAAGTGATCGCGCCTACCGCCATATGCGTGACCAGCGTCAGCGCCGCGACCAGCATGGTGGCGGCCGCGAGACCGGAACCCGGCCCCAGCAGCGCGAGGATCAAGGGCGCCAGCAACGCGTCGCGCGCCGGAATCAGCGGCAGGCGGTGGACCATCATCCGTAGCGTCGCCACCGCGATGAGGAGCATGGGCGAAAGATCGGGCAGCAACAGCTTCCAGAGCAATGCCGTGAGCACCAGGCTCAGCACGATCCTCAGGCTGTGCAGGCCGAAAGTGACGATGAGATCGCGGCGGGAAAGCGTGAGCAGCGAGACGAAACGCCGCATCGCCAATATCCCGAGCGAAGACAGGATGATGACGGCAACCGAGGCCACGAAGCTGTTGAGCAGCGCGCCGCCCGCGATTGCGTAGAGCAGAGGCGCATTGACTGCCATCATGATCAGCGTGGCGAGGTTGCCGGCGAGGGCCGAAAGCACGGTGACATCGCGCAGCGTGCCGAACACCGAGCCCTTCAGAGGCTGATGCTGCCGGGCCCAGAGATAGAATTGCGCGTCGCCCGAATAGCCGAAGACGATCTCGTTCGCGACTTGCTTGCGGAACAAGGCAGGCACCGCGTCCGCCCGCAATTTCCACAGCCGATGGAGGATCAGCCATTCCATTGCGGGACCAAGCGCATAGAAGAGCGCAAAGCATAGCCAGAACCAGGGATTGGCAGGCGCGGAGGCGAAGCGCGAAGTGTCGATCCCGCCAAGCTGCACCAGCACGGCGAGCAGGACGGCCACGGACAGGCCCAGGCCGGCGATCGTCAGCAGCCATTCGCGGACGGGGCTGGTCGCGGGGAGAAGCGTGGCCGCCGGATCGGCGAGCGCGTTCACCGGGTTGGCGGAACTGGCCATGCGAGCTCGTCGATTTTGGAGGGGAGCGGAGCCCAGCTCTTCTCGCCGCGGGCGGCGTCCAGGAAGGTGTCGAGATAGGTTCCGGCGGACCGTTCGATCGTAAAACGGTGCAAATGCGCGTGGCGGCCCGCATGCAGCGGAGGAACGGCGTCCAGATCCGCGATCGCGGTGGCGAGGGCGGCTTCATCGCGCCGCACGATCGCGCCGAAGCGGCCATCGCCGAGCACGCTGCGCACGCCCGAACCGCTGTCGGTCGAGATGACCGAGAGCCCGGCAGCGAGCGCTTCGATCAGCACCGCGGGCACGCCTTCGTAGCGGGACGAGAGCAACAAGGTGTCGAAGCCGGGCAGCTGCGATGCTGCATCGGGCATGTGGCCCGCGAAATCGACGCGCGCCGCCAGGCCGAGACGGGCCGCGAGGGCTTCCAGTTCCGCACGGTCCGGGCCGTCCCCATAGATCGTCAGCGTATCGCCGGCGCGCGCGCCGCGCGCGAAGGCACGCAGCATCAGCGGATAGTCCTTCTGCGCGGCCAGGCGCCCGATCGCCACGAAGCGGCGTGGCGTATCCGTGCGGCGGCATGCCGGCGCGCGAATCCGGACTTCCTCGATTGCGGGGTCGTGGATCACCTGGAACGAAGCCTTCATGCGGGCGGGCAGATCCTCGGCCATCGCCTCGTCCATGATCACCCAGGTCCATGCGAAGCGCGCCTGCAGGCCCAGCCAGCGCCGCCACAGAAAGCGCGACACCGGCGGCAAGTCACGGCGCGCCATGTCGTTGCTGATCTTGACGACGATCGCCGGGCAGCGCCTGCCGAAGCGCAGCATCATCGCCGCCGCAACGATGGTATAGGTGCTTCCGGAGACGAACAGCACGTCCGGGCGTGTCCGGCGAATCTCGGCAGGCAACCTTGCGATCATCCAGAGGGTTTCCCACCTCGCCGTGCCGATCGAGGGTCGGGACGGAACGGCATAGACCAGGTCATCGGCCAGCTCGGCGCGAAGCGCTCCCTCCTCGCGACCCAGGAAGAGCCGTGCGTCGATGCCCATCGCCCGCCAGTGCCGGACGAGCCGGAGCGCGACTCGCTCCACGCCGCCCGGCTCGAAACTGTGCAGGAAGGTCAGGACGCGCACGCAAGATCCTCGACCATGTCGCGATAATGGCTGGGCAGATGGGACCGCGCGATCTTCGCGACGGTACGACGAATGCTCGAAAGCGTGGCCGGCACCGTCACGTCCCCGGGATGCACGCCGACACGCACGATCCTGGGCAAGGGAATCACCCGCGCGACGCTGGCGACGGCGAGCGACGAGAGCATGCGCGCGCGGGTTCGCGTCGCCCAGGTGATCACGGGAGAATTGACGAATATGCGCCCTGTTTCCGGCGCCCACACTCGCATGTGATCCTCGGCAAGCGGGATGCCGAGCGTCTTCATGGCCGCATGCGCGCCATTGCCATAGAGCCAGGCCGGGGCGATGAAGCCCGCGATCGGCCGGCCGATAATATCTTCGATCAGGGTCCGGCCGGCATGGATGCGGCGCTCGGCTTCCCCGGCGTCGAGCCCGAGAAACTCGCCCTCGCCGGCGGTCATCCGGCTGGCCTTGACGCGATCCTGCCAGGAATCGTGCTCGGTCTCGTCGCGATGGCTGTAGCCATGGAGAAACATCTCGATCCCGTCGTCGGCCCAGCGGCGCAGGCGGGCCGCGAAGGGAGAGCCCGGGCGAATCTCCGCCTCGCGCCAGAAATCGGGAACGACGAGCATTGCCGGTCGTGCCACCCCGACCGAAGCAAGCTCTTCGAGGAGCCGATCGATCGCCGGCTCGTGCCGCGGCGACACGTCGTGGATCGAGGCGAGGAGCCGGCGGGGCGGCGTTGTTCCTGGGCGAGTCACATCGGCAAGACGCCGCCGCCGGCCGCCGCCGCAGCCAGGGCGCGATCTTTTTTCGTCAGAAGCCGCGCGAAATGGAGAGCGAGAAGGTGCGGGGCCGCAGCGGCGTGTACTGGTGTTCGCTGTGGATCGAGAAGGGGTTGCCATAGGCGAAGCTGTCGGCGCGCGCATCGAGCAGATTGTCCACGTCGAGCGCTATGGTAAAGGATCCGGCCACGATCCTCGCGCCAATGCGTGCCAGCGCATAGTCGCCCATGCCGCGATCCAGTCCGTCATCGAAGCTCAACCGCGAAGCGCCGACATAGTTCAACGCCACATAGGAAGTGAGCTTGTATCCCAACAGCCGGACGGAGTGCTCCATGGCGAAATCGGCGGCGACGTCGGGGACGACGGGGAGGCGGCGATCCCTGGGCAGACGGGTGCCGTCCGCCGCGTTGATCAGGCGGGGGCGCTGGAGGGTGAAGCCGCCGCGCAGCTGCCACCCCTTGCCGGGGCGCCAGATCCCGCTTCCCTCCAGCCCGAATATCGTCGCGTCGCCGGCATTGTGGGTGGCGACCAGGCCGGCCGGCTCGAGATAGTCCGACTGGATCGAGTGCCAGCCGACGTGGAAGCCGGCAAAGGTGAATTCCAGCCGGCCGCCGTCGATCGCCGCGCGGCCGCCGGCCTCGATGCTGCGGACGGAATCCCCGACATAGCGGCCGGTGCGGCTGTTGTTCGGATCGATGCCGCCCGGTCGGTACGCGGTGCCGAGCCGGACATAGAGGAGGCGGTCGCTCGTGAAATTATAGGAGAGCGAGGCACTGGGCGTGAAGCCGATCACCGCGTGATTCACCCGGCGCGCGTCGAGTTCCTCCTGGCGTTCGTCCTCGGTCGTGGCGCGGAAGAGGCGCATGCCGAGTGCCAGCTTCAGGCGCGAGGTGAGCGGATAGGCGCCGTCGGCGAACACCGAAGTCTCCGTCACCCGGCGATGCAGCGTGAAATAATCGGGCACGGTACCGGTCATCGTGTCGATCGCGCCCGTCGCGCGCGTCACTGCCGAGATGTAGGAGACGCCCGTCGTCCAGGCGAAGGAACTGCCGGGCGCCGAGGCCAGTCGAACCTCCTGGTCGAAGACGCGATAGGCACGGCCGTCGCGATAGCGCAGCGCACCGGGCACGCCCAGCGGTCCTGCCGCCGCGCTCGCATCGAACACGTCATGCTGATCCTGCCAGGCATGGCTGGTGACTGCGGTGAGCCGCAAGGCGCCGATCGGACCGGAGACGACCGCCTGGGAGAGCGCGAAGATGCCGCGGCGTGGCTCTCTCTGGGTGATGTTGCGCGTCAGGTCCTCATAGTCGCGATCGACATATTGGCTGTCGTCGGCCCGGTTCGCCTGATAGGCGCCGATCAGGTCGGCGGTCCATCCGGTCGCGGTCGCGAGGCGGAGGGCGGCGCGTCCGCCGGCGGTATGCGTGCGATTCACGTTCGAGGGGCCGTTGGCGTCGTCGACCCAGCCCGCGTCGGTGCGCGCATAGCCCACCAGGCGCAACGCGGCGCGATCGCTGATGAGCGGCAGGTTGAGCGTCGCCTCGCCGCTTGCGCCCAGGCCGCCCGATCCGACCGCCTGCGCGCCGATGGTCGCTTCACCCGAAGTGGAGCCGATCACCGGCCGGTTGGTGACGATGCGATAGACGCCGCCCAGCGCGCCGGTGCCGTAGAGCGGCCCCTGCGGCCCCTTCAGGATTTCGACCCGGTCGATATCGGCGAGATAGAGGCCGGGATCGGCCGCGTCATAGGTGACTCGGCCTTCATCGACCTGCACGCTCACGGTGGATTGGCTGAAGCCGTTGAAGGGGCTGTCGGCAAGGCCGCGGATGAAAGGCCGCTCGCGGCCAAGGCCGCCATTGGATACATTCAGCCCCTCGATGACGCGAGCCACGTCGCCGGCGCGGGTCGCGCGGTCGAGCCGCGCGGGGTCGCGCGGCACATAGACTGCGATCGCACCGGCGGTCGAGGACAGGGTTTCGGGCAGCTTGCGTGCGGTGACCACGATTTCGTCGTCGGTGTCCGAGAAGGGCTGGGGTTCGGGCGATGGAGACGGCGCGGCGTGGCGCGAGGCAGGACGGGGGCGTGCGAGGATGCGGAACGCCCTGGGGCCGATCCGCACGGCGTGTACCGGTGTTCCCTGCAATATGCGGTCCAGCGCATCGCGCGCGGACATGTGGCCGCGCGCCGCGCGCGTGCGCGCATATGGCAGGCGCGTTTCATAGACGAACGAGATGCCGGTCTGCGCGGAAAAGGCTTCGAGAATATCGGCCAGGTTGCCGGCGGGCAGGGAGATTGCGAAACGTTCGTCCCGCGCCTGGGCGGGAGCCGATAACAGGGTGCTAGCCGCCAGTACGATCGACCAACCGGACCGTCTGACCATCGCTCTCCGCATGCAGCCCCGTCAATTGGGTGAGGGTGGAAACCATTGCCCGGCGATCACCGGGCGCGAGCACGCCCGAGAAGGAGCGCTGCGCGACCGGACCGGAGACCGACACGGGTTCCCCCGTGTAGCGGGCGATATCGGCGGCGACCAGTGCGAGCGGCGCCTGATCATAGACGAAACGTCCGCTCCGCCAGGATGCGATGCTCGACACTCGTGTCGGGCGCAGCGTGATCCTGCCGGCCTGGGCGAGCGCTTCCTGGCCGGCCGAGACCAATGTTTCCGATGTCTGTCCAGGTACTTGGATCGCGACCTTGCCTTCCTCTACGGACAGGCTGAGTACGCCGTCGGCAGCGCTGACCGCAAAGCGGGTGCCGACATCGCGGATGCGATAGCCGCCTATTTCGACGACGACGCTCCGCGCCGGATCGTGGCGGATGTTGAAGAAGGCACTGCCGCTGAGCCGTATCGGCTCACCCGCCCGGGGCGACGAGAGTCGCGAACCGGCGCCGAGCGTGGCCGTGACGCCGCCGGCGAGTCGCACGGTCTGCGTCGTCCGCGCCGCGCTGGCGAACTCGTGTGCGGCCGGCGCCTCGGGATGGTTGCCCTGGAATCCGATGACGGCAATGGCGATCGTCGCAGCGGCGGCGATGCCGGCACCGGCCGCCCAGCGCGGGAAGCTGCGCGCGGGGATTTCCGGCGTTTCGATGGCGGCGGCCAGTTCGGGAAGCGTCGCGTCGATCCGCGCATCCAGCAGCGCGATCTCGGTATAGGCCAGGCGACGGCCCGGATCGGCTTCCAACCAGGTGGTGAAGCCGTGCCAGTCCATGTCGTCATGCTGTTGCGCGACGTGCCAGCGCGCCGCGGCTTCGTGAATATCCTCGTTCATCGCCCGATTCCCGACATCGGTTCGCGCCGATGCCTTCCCTGTTGTCGCATGAGACGCCGCCGTGCTGCCGGCACCTCAGTTCCCAAGCGCGCGGCGCAGATGCGCCATCGCCACTGCGATATGCTTCTCGACTCCGCTGCGGCTGATGCCCAGGCGCGCGGCCACCTCGGCGTGCGGCAGCCCTTCGAGCTTGTGGAGGCGAAAGGCGCGGCCGGCGCCCTCCGGCAGTTGCGCGATCGCCGCGCGGAGCGCCGCCACTTCCTCGCGCGCGATGAGTGACTCGAGGGCCGGAGGCCCGGATCGACGCGGTCGCCGACGACGGTCTCGGCCTGGGTGTCGCTCCAGTCCTTGTCGCGCGCCTCGCGGCGGCGGGCTTCGCGAAGGCGGTCGAGCACAAGATTCTGCGCGGCGCGATAGAGATAGGCGCGGCCATTCGCGACCGGTCCCGGCGTGGCGTCGCGAATGCGCAGCCACAATTCCTGGAGCAGATCCTCTGCCTCCGCCGGATTGCCCGTGCGCGCCACGAGGAAGCGCAGCAATTCGCCGCGCAGTTCCTCGTAAAGCTGGGTGAGTCCGGAAGCAGGGGCGGGGATGGGTCAGCTCCTTCCGCGGGCGCATTTGCCCGATGTCCCCGCGCCGGGCAAGCGGGAGTGCGGGACAAAAACTTTCGGCACACTACTGCGGTGCAGCGCGATGGCGGCGTCCTTGCTCCAGTGTATGAGTGAACGAGCGGAAATCATGCCTATCCTGCCGCAGTCGATCCCGGGTAGCGCCGCTGGCGGGGCCGGCGCGAGATGAGGATCGTGGATGTCAGCGCCTTTTACGCGCCCAGGGGTGGGGGCGTGCGGGCCTATGTCGATCGCAAGCTGGCGGCTGCGGCCGGGCTTGGCCATGAGATCATCGTGCTCGTCCCGGGCAAGACCGATGCCGTGATCCGGCGCGGCCCCGGCGCGGTGCTGGAGACAGTGGCGTCTCCGCCATTCCCGCTCGACCGGCGCTATCGCTATTTCGACGACGAGAAGGCGCTCCATCGCGCGCTGGATCGCTGGCGCCCCGATTTCGTCGAGGCGTCCTCGCCCTGGGGCAGCGCATCGATGGTGGCGCGCTGGGACGGCGCCGCGCCGCGCGCGCTGGTCATGCATGCCGATCCGCTCTCCGCCTATGCCTATCGCTGGTTCGGGCAGGTCGCGAGCATCGAGACGATCGATCGCGGGTTCGACTTCTTCTGGCGGCACCTGCGGCGGCTAGGCGAGGCCTATGACATGGTCGTCAGCGCCAGCGGCGAGTTCGCGGCGCGGCTTAGCGGCGGGGGGATGCCCGGCGTGGTTACCATCCCGATGGGCGTCGAGCCGGGAATCTTCACGCCCCGGCATCGGGATCCGCGATACCGCGCCGCGCTGCTTGCCGAATGCGGGCTCGATCCCTCCGCGACCTTGTTGCTGGGAATCGGCCGCCACGCGCCGGAGAAGCGCTGGGGCATGGTGATCGACGCGGTGCTCTCGGCGGCCACCCAGCATCCGATCGCGCTGCTGCTGGTGGGCGAGGGGCGGCTGCAGGGCCGGCTGATCGCGCGTGCGGGCGGCTCTCCGCACATCCGCATTCCGGGGCCGCTCGCCGATCGCGGCGCGCTGGCGCGCCTGATGGCGAGCGGAGATGCACTGGTCCATGGATGCGAGGCCGAGACGTTCTGCATGGTCGCCGCGGAGGCGCGCGCAAGCGGGCTGCCGGTGATCGTGCCCGATCGCGGCGGCGCCGCCGATCATGCCGATCGCGCGCCGAGCCTGCGCTATCGCGCGGGGGACGCGCACGCACTGCGCGACGCCATCCTCGCCTTTGTGGCGAGCCATTCCGCTGCCGCGCCCCGTGCCCTGGATGAGGCGCCACGCACCATGGACATGCACTTCGCGGAACTGTTCCAGGCCTATGGCGTGCTGAGATCCGCTGCCAGCCGCGCGGCCTGAGCCGCGGCCGGGGGCGTCATTCGCCGATGTCCGGCGCGGACAGGTCAGTCGAAGGCGGCAGGGACGAAGAAGCCCGGAATCTCGATTGCCAGGCCCCGCTCGACGGCGCGGCGCCAGATCATCGCGCCCAGCGCGATGTCGAGGATGCCCAGGCCGAAGGGCGAGAATAGGCGCGGCCGTGTCGGATCGGGCGCGATGCGGCCTGCTATTATGTCTTGCAGCGTGCCGGCGACGAACGCGTGCGTACCAACTTCAAGCTCGGCGCGGTGCAGCGAGGTGTGCGCCTTCAGGCTGTGATGGACATCGTCGACGATGTTCTGCGACTCCAGAATCCGCGCCGTCGATATGTCGCGCAGCGACAGATGGAGGACGGTCGGATTGGCGGCAAAGGCACGTGCATCATCAAGATGCGGCTCGCCGGCAGTGGTTGCCAGCACGACCAGAGTCGAGGGCGCCATGGCCGTTGTCGCGTCGCCGGCGATATGAACGGGACAGCCGAGCGTGCCGCGGATCCACTCCGCGCAGCGCGCGGCGGCCTCGACATCGAGATCAAACAGTCGCACTGACTCGAACGACCATTTCCTGTGCAGCAGCCAGGCCAGCGTGGCGCGTGCGATCCGGCCGGTGCCGATCAGTGCCAGGGTTCCGCTGCGGGCGCTGCCCAGCGCCTCGGCTGCCTGCGCGGCCAGGCAGGCCGTGCGTGTCGCGCTGATCGCGGCGCCTTCCAGACAGGCGACCGGGTAGCCTGTGGCATAGTCGTTCAGCACCAGTATCGCGGAGGCGCGATCGAGGCCCGCCGTGCGGTTGCCGGGAAAGCTCGAGATCCATTTGATCCCGGCCAGATCGATGTCGCCGCCCAGATAGGCCGGCAGCGCGATGATCCGGTCGCGGGGCTTGTCCGCAAAGCGCAGGAAATAGCTGTCCGGATTGATCGAGCTGCCCTCGCAATGGAGCCGATAGCCGGTCGCGACTGCGTCGAAGACCGCGTTGGGGTCGCTCTCCAGCAGCGTCGTCACCACCGTGCCTGGCACCACATGGAAGGCAGGAGGCAACGTCACGGAGTCGCGCGCGCTCATGGCTGTTCTCCAGCGGATGGTCCGACGGGATCATGGGCGCGCCGCGTCTCGTTGAGGACATGGGCGCTGACATCATAGCCAAGGTCGAAGACCCGGCAATGCGCGAGAACGGCCGAAGTCAGGCCCGCGGCACCGAAGTCCAACGAGAAACGATATTCCATGTTGGTGAAGTCGCTGGGGTGGAAGCGAATGCCGCGCGCCCGCAGAGTAGCGGCATGCCATAGCCCCGGGCGCACCACCGCGCCGGGCCAGGGGTCGATATTGTAGCGAAAGGTGGCGGCGGGCGCATAGTCGCGCCCGGTGTCGTGATCCAATGCGAAATGCCCCATATCCCGCGACACGGCGATCGCCCGCAGGCAAGGCTCGTGCACGATCGCGGTGTCGAAGATGACCTGGCTGAAGCCGGCCTCGACGACGGCGGTTGCCCGAGAGATCCAGTGCCCTTGCTCGATCAGGATCGTGTCGTCTTCCCAATACAGGATCAGATCCTCGTCGACCGCCTCGAGCATCGTCATCAGGCTGGTGCCCTGACCCTTCAGATGAGCCGGCTTGCGGATCAGCTCGAACTGCGGCCAGCGTGCCTGCATCGCCGCGACATCGGCGTCGGGTGAGCCGTCGTCGATCACGACGAACCGGCGAACTCGCGCAAGGTCCAGGCAGTTGAGCATCACGCTTTCCACGGCGCGCATGAAGTGGCGGGGCCGGCGGCAGCTCAGGCAGACCAAGGCGATGCTCATGGCAACGCCCGATCTCGCGGCTCGAAGGACAGCCTCGTCAGATGGCCGCCCTGAAAATCACGTGCGGTCCCGCATTGCGCCGCGATCCCCCCCAATTGGCCGGGGAGGCCGAGCAGCTGATCGGCAAGCCCAAGCATCAGAGGATTGGGCGCGGCGAAGGGCAAGGCCGCGCGCATCGTCTGGACGATCCGGGCCGGCGTCCATTCCAGCGCCACATGCATTGCGATGATCGCCGCCGCCGTCGACCGGCTGACGCCGTACCAGCAATGAAACAGGATGTCGGTGTCTTGCGGCCATTCGCGCACAAACGCGATCAGGCGGCCGATGATCGCCTGGTCGGGTGCGATCTTGCCCTGGGCAGGGAGCCAGATGTCATCGATATCGAGCATCAGGTGGGTCTGGTCCGGACGAAAGTGCCGCTCGAGCGCGTTTCGTTCGACGAGTGGCAGGCGAATCAGCGACGCGGCATATTTCACGCCGGGCCGGGCCACTGCCTCGGGGACGCGATCGAGCGAGCAAACAAGGATAGCCATTGTCAGCGGCCGGAATTGCGTGCCGTCAGCACGATCTCTTGTATATGCGCGGACGCCGGCGCCTCCAGCGCGAAGCGGATCACCGTGGCGAGATCGTCATAGCTGATCGCATCGCCGCGCGAGACGGAAGGGCTGTCGTTCGCGCCGATGCTGTCCGGATAGATTGTCGTCACGCGCATCGGCGTGCCGCGCAATTCGCGGATCAGCCCCTCGGCGAGGCCGTCCTGCGCGCGTTTCGCCATTATGTTGAGCGCGGTATCCGAGAAACCAGGCTTGGCCGAAGCGGCGGCGATCTGCACGATCGGGCCGCCCGCGGTCATCAGCCGGACGGCGCTTCGCAGGCAAAGGGCTGCGGCGATCGAGACCGACTGGATATGACGGGCGATCGTCGAAGGATCGACATCGACCAGCGTCTCCGGCGTCCATACTCCCGCGCAGTGAACGAAGCCGTCGATCGGCGTCGCCAAGGCCTGGCATTCGCTTGTCAGCCGCTCGACGGAATCGGGATCCGCGAGATCGGCCGCGAAATAATGTGCCGCATCGCCCCGCGCTACGGCTTCGGCCAACGGTGCTTCGCTGCGCCCCCACAGGATCACGCCATGGCCGGCGCCGCTGAGCCGGCGGGCGACGTGCTTTCCGGTGCCGCTTCCTCCGCCGGTGACGATATAGGTCCGGATCATTGCTCCATCCCCCCGGTTTCCCTGAATAGCTGCCACCGCATGGCCGAGGCCGGATCGACTGCACCGTCGACTGTGCAGCGAGCCGCGCCCGCGTCCAGCGCGACCTCGACCAGCGCGGCGGGTGCCGCGTCGGGCTGGCGGTCGAGCATGGCGATCAATGCCGCGGAGGCCGCTGCCCCCGCGCCGCTGGCATCCAGGACCGTCACGTCGCGAGCCGGCCGATGCACTGCCGATGCGTTCCTGGCAGCGATTGCGAGGCCGTTGGCGGAAGCGGTGACGACCGCGAGATCGGCGCCCATCTCGACGATCAGATCGGCGCGTGCGGCGAGTTCGCGAGGATCGGTGATCCCTGCCGCCGATACCTGCAGCACGAGCCGGCCTTGGATTCGCGGCCGCCAGCGCTGGATCAGGGGCGCCAGCGAATCGCATGGGCGGAGCCCGCCGTTGAGGAAGACGAGCGTCGGCGCGTGTCGAAGATCAACGCAGATCAGCGGCTCCAACCAGTCGAACAGATCGAGATACAGGTTGCGCGCTGCCGGCGCGACGACGCCCAGTTCGGCGAGCGAACGCAAGCCGGGACCGGGATCGCAATACCAGACAACTTCCCGGTCGATATGCTGGAGCTGGATCTCCATGGGCGCGCCGCAATCGGGACCCAGCGTCAGCCGCTCGATCCGGTCCTCGAGCAGCGCGATCGCCGCCTGCTGGTCGCGCCCCCGTCCGGGATGAGTCAGATGCGCGGCGACTGACCAGCCGCGCCCCGCAAGGTCCAGGCCCACCAGCGGGGCGTCGGCAGTCAGCGTCGGCCCCAGCTGCACGCCGGCCTTGCCGCCGCCGACGTCCGCCAGGGCACAGGGAAGCATGAGCCGCTGCACGGCGGCGAAATAGCCGATCACGGCGAGATCGGCGGGGGGCTCACTCATTGGCGGGGCGCTGTGCGAGCACGAGGTGACTGCGCCAGTCATAGCAGCGTTCGAACCCCCAATTCTCGAGATAGGGTATGCCGCCCACTTGTCGGCGAACTTCGAGGCCTGCCGAAACCAATGCGGCCGCCATTGCCGCAGGGCCGGCGATACGGCGCGGCGCCGGCGTCTCGGCGCGCCAACTGAGCAGATCGATCCACAGCAGATGGCCACCCGGGCGCAGTTGCCGCGCCGCTTCGGCGAGTGCGTCGACGGGATCGTCGAACAGGCTGAAGGCGTTGATGGCCGCGACGAAATCGGCGCCGCCATCCGTGGGCAGGCTGGCCAGGGTCTGCGCAATCGGCCGAGCCGGTGGCCGCGGCGCGATGGTGAACCAGCCGATGCCGTCCTCCGATCGCTCGAAATCGACGCGCTTGGGCAAGGTCAGCCGCGTCCCGCTCTGGAGCAGGGCCGCGAAGACGAGGCTCTCCAGCGAGATGTCGGCCTGGATCACCATTGCTTCCCTGCGGCGGCAGGCGACGTCATAGCCGAACGCGCCGGTGCCGCAGCCGATCTCCACCAGCCGGAACGATTCGCCCGGCGCGGTGATCGAGAGGACTTCGTTCAATCCCCAGCTATGCGGCCCGGCGGCGCCTGCGTCCCGTTGGGCTGGATCCTCGATCCATGGCCCCCAGGAGAACTGGATCGACCGGCAGAGCTTGAACAAGCTCTCATAGTCATGGTCGCCGGCCCGTAGCTGGTGCGGCACCGACGGCGCCGGCGATAGCCCGGCCAGCGCGTCGAGCAGGGCAAGAAACGCGTCCCGGCCGGTGCTTGCGCGGAATGTTCGCGCAGTCTCGATCGCGGCTGCGACATTGGCGGCCAGCCGGCTCCGCGCGCTCTCGTCCGCCTCGGCCAGCAAAGCGTCCAGCCGTCGCCTCGCCTCCTCGCTGATCATGTCAGCGCGCGGTCCGCATCTGGTTGCAGCGATGATGAACCGCAAGCTCGCCTGACGGCTTCCATCCTCCGATCGTGCCGTCCCACCCGGCGGTCAGCGCAAGATCGCCGAGAAAGGCAACTGCGGGCACGCCGGGCTTGCCGTGAAGCTTGAGGATGCGCGCACCCCATCCGCTCTCGGTCCGCGACCATAGCACCCCGTCGCCGTCATAGGCTCCGCTCAGCAGCCGGGTGCCGTCGCCATTATAGGCGATCGCCTTGATCGATTTGCTGTGCACCAGCGGCAGCGTTTCGTTGAGCCCGCCTGTCCGCGAATCCCAGAGACGGATGCGGCCGTCACGCGATGCCGATGCGAATTCGGCCGATGCCGGGTGCGCGGCGACGGCGTTGATGAGCACCAGCCCGTCCTGGACGATGTGAAAGACGCGCCGGCCGTCCCGCCAGCCCGATATGGTGTCGTCGGACGAGCCGGCGATGAGTGTCCCGGACTTGCCGCACCAGGCGAGCGACTTGACCGGCCCGTCATGCCCGCCGATCTCCTTGAAATCGGCCAGGCCGGAATCCCATGCCCGGATCATGCCGTCATAGCCGGCGGTGAAGAAGGTGCCGGTGCCGGCGTCGAAGGCGATGCTGTTGACCGGTCCGCCGGGCACGTTCCGCGTGGCGACCAGCACGCCCCGCGCAACATCGAACAGCTTGAGCGCGCCTCGATAATCGGCGCTCGCGATTCGTCCGTCCGGCGTGAAGATCACGGCGTTGACGATACTGTCGTGCCAGTAGAGCGGCGTCTCGCTCTCCACGCCCAGGATGCAGCCGTCGTCGCGTCCGGCAAGGATGCCGGCGGTTCCGGCGGCGATGCAATTGATCCCCAGGGTTGGCGCCTTGGTCCGCGCTGCGCCAGTGCCGTCATGCCGGATCGGGCTTCCGCCGAAGCTGCCGACAAAGATCGATTCGCCCGGGCCGAATGCCGCCGCCCGCTCCCACTGGAACGGGGCGGACAAGCTGCCGGTGACGGCGAGATCGGGCACAGAATGCAGCCGCACCAGCCCCTCATAGGATCCAGTCAGCAATCGCGCTCCGGCGCCGTCGAAGCCGACGAAGCGCACCGCCCCGCCGCTCAGGTGGCTGGCGATCTCGCGCCCGGTATCCGCATCCCAAAGCCGCAGCCGGGAATCGTCGCAGCCCGACGCGATGAACCGGCCGCACGGCGACCAGTCCACTGTTTCGGGGTCGCCGGGATGCTCCAGGACCAGCAGCTCGGTGCCGTTCGCGCTGTCCCAGACGCGTGCGGTGCCGTCCTCGGCCGCGGAAACGAGCCGGTCGCCGGAAGGCGAATAGGCCAGCGCGAACACGCCATGCTCATGGCCGTCTATCGCTGCAGCTTCGGCGCATGCTGCAACGTCCCAGATGACGATGCGCGCGGTATCCTTCGCATCGAGAGCGGTGGCCAGATACCGCCCCGACGGATGCCAGGCGACGGCGTTGACGTCGTCGCCATGCGGCCCGAGGCGGGCGCGCAGCAGGCCGGTGCGCGCTTCGAAGACATATACGAAACTGTCGGCGCTCGCCGCTGCCACCAAGTCGCCCGAACGATCGAATGCGGCGTGATTTATCAAGTCATTTGCTTGAAATGACCATAATTGTTCCATGTTGATGTCAGAGACCATGACCTTACCATCATAGCCTCCCGAGCATAAAAGATCCGAATCGGTTGATACTGCTACGGTGGTGATTGGACTGTCATGCATTACGATTCGCCCATGCTATTTCACGCATCTTCGTTAATCTGTGTTGACGTTCAAGAGAAATGTGAAATATTTTGAATGTGAGCTTAATCGTCGGATTCTTTCGGTTAAATTTCCGATTTATGTGAGGGTTCTTGAGTATAATGCCACAACTTTCCTCTGATACCGATTGGGGTAGATTCGCTGATCATTTTTTTGAGAGCGAATTATCTGATTCAAATGAAGAAAATCTATTCGCATGGGGTGCAAATATTGTAGCATCCCCCAGGAAGACTCTGGAAAGTTTCACGATGCATGCGCCGCTCGAACTGATGGCGCGCTTCCTGCTGCTGCCAAGTGTTGATCCGGCGCGGCGCGATCTTGCGCGCCTGCAGTTCGCCGCATCGGCGACGCGGTACCGCGAGATCGGCGAGCCGCTTGTGTTGCCGCCCGCAGCGACGGGCGCGGACGGGGCAAGCGTCGATGCGGCGCTGGCAGCCACCCGCGACGCCGTGGTTGCCGGGGATACCAATCGCGCGCTCTCGGCGGCGCAGGCACTGGTCTCTCATGGCGCGCACGCCCAATTGGTCGATGGCCTGTCCGATCTGCTGGTGTCGCGCTATTCGTGCGGTGCGCATAGCCACATCTATCTGAATTTGTTCGCGCAATTGCAGCCGGCGCAGCAGCAGGCGGCGCTGCCGATGCTGTTGGGCTTCGTCCACGAGGTATCTCGCCATCCCGACCAGGCGATCGGTGCCGCGATCGACAATGCCGCTCGCCATGAAGCGGCAGGCACGATCGCCCGAGAACTGGAGCATGCGCAGCGCGACGTGTCAAAGCTGCGCGCACCAAGCAAAGGCGGCATCAGCGCCCTGCTCGGCAAGTCGATCGACCATGGGCTCGATACGCAGATCCGATCGATCATCGCGGATCGCGATGAGGTGCCCCAGCCGTTGGGCAACGGTTTCGTCATCCCATGCCGGACTGCGGCCTTTTCAATGCTCCAGGAAGCCGAGGAGCATGCCCGCTATGGCTGGACTCATGCGCTGACGCTGCCCCAGGCGGTGCTGGGCCTTTCGGGGCATTTCGTCGATCCCGCCAGCGCGCTGCTCGCCAGCAATCTCTACGCCAGCGCCTATCAGGCCATCATCGCAGAGGGGAAGATCGCCCCGGACGCGAAGCCGGAGCCCACGGATCTCGGCTTTGCCGAGGCGCTGTTCCGTTCGCCGGAACTGGCGGCCGCGGCCGGCTGGCACCTGGCGCCCGGCGCCAGGGCCGCGGCGTTCGACCTGCTGGCGACCGAAGCCAGCATCCGGCCCGATTGCCACGGCGTGAAATATGCGCTCGCCACGCGTCAGGCCGCCGAGGCCGACCCCGAATTCGGCCATGTCTATTTGGCCGCGGCCGCGAAGCTCGTGCACCTTTGGGTGGCGGAATATCCGTTCGACCAGATAATTCCGAGAATAAGAGAGCGCGACTAAGTCGAAACTTATCATTTAAGGTAGAAAAGATGCTTTCATCCAAAGAAAAATTGGAGGGTGTTGATCTCATTTCGGAGATGACATCGATCCCGACTTTGAATGGCGTATTCAATATCGGGGTGATGGAGAGCGGCATCGGCCTGCAGCCACATGTGGTGATGACGATGGGCGATGTCACGGTGCCTGGAATCCTCACGCGCATCCATTCGGAATGCCTCACCGGGGACGTGTTCGGATCGTTCCGATGCGACTGCCGCGATCAACTGTCGATGGCGCTGGAGCGGATCGGCGAGGCCGGATCGGGCATCCTGATCTATCTGCGCCAGGAAGGGCGAGGCATCGGTCTCGCCAACAAGCTGCGGGCCTATCAGCTCCAGGATCGCGGTTTTGACACAGTCGATGCCAACCTTGAGCTCGGCCTCCCGGTCGATGCCCGTGAATATGCGGCCGCGGCGCAGATCCTGCGTGCGCTGGGCGTGCCATCGATCCGGCTGATGACCAACAATCCGGACAAGATCGAAGCGGTCAGGCTGCTCGGGATCACCGTGGATTCGCGCGTTCCGCTGGTCACCGAATCGCGACGCCAGAACCAGCGATACCTGGCGACCAAGGTCGAACGGCTGGGTCATTTCATCAGCATGTAAGGTGCCGACGCGCGGGGCGGCCCGCCGGAATGTGCCTATTTCCCTGCAATTGAACCCCATTCTGACAATCGGATCTGGAGCGCCCATGTTGTTCAAGCGCGCTGAAGAGCTTCTCTTCGATGACGTCTTTCTCGAGCTGGAGGGCTTCGCGCCCGCCTGCCGGGCGATATTGAAGCTGGAGTTCTATCACCCCACCGGCTCGATCAAATTCAAGACGGCGCTGCGCATCCTGTCCGATCTCGATGATGCCGGGATGCTGACCCCCGGCGCGCATCTGGTCGAATCGAGCTCGGGCAATCTCGGCGTCGCGCTGGCTTATCTCTGCCATCGGCGAGGGCTGAAATTTTCCTGTGTGGTCGATCCGAATGCACGGCCCGCCAATGTCCATCTGATACAGGTCTTCGGCGGTCGCATCTGCCGAGTCACCGAAGCTGGAGCGGGCGGCTATCTCAAGGCGCGGCTCGATGCCGTCAGCGCAATCCTGGCATCGGATCCGCAGGCCTTGTGGACCAACCAATATGCCAATGCCGCCAATCCCGGGGCGCACCAGGCGACGACGGCGCCGGCGATCCTGCGGACCGTGCCCATCGTCGACCTGCTCGTCATTGGCGCCGGAACGACCGGCACGTTGCTGGGCTGCATGCGCCATTTCCAGGCCGCTTCGCCGCATACGCGGATTGTCGCTGTCGATGCTGTGGGATCGCGCACTTTCGGCGGTCCCGCTGCACCGCGCTTCCTGCCCGGGATCGGCACGGGAGTCCGCCCGCCGCTCGCCGACGAAGTCGATGCGTTGGGCCGGCCCGAACTGGTCTATGTCGATGAAATCAGCACGGTCCGCATGTGTCGTCGGCTGCTCGAAGAGCAGGGGATCCTGGCCGGTGCTTCGACCGGTGCGGTTGCGCACGCGATGCACGAGTTTGCGGGTTCGATGCCCGCCGGCACCGTCATCGTCGGTATCGCACCGGACGGGGGAGAGCGCTATCTCGATACGGTGTTCAGCGACGAATGGGTGCAGGCGACGCTTGGCGACCCCTCCGTCGAAGCCGGCGAGATGGTGAGCCTATCGAGCTAGTACCGGGCCAGGATTTGCAGTCCTGGCCGCCGCACGCGTTCATCCTTCGGTCCGGCGCCCGATCGGAACGGATCTCGCGACGAACCCGGATATCCTGGGGCAGGCCCTTGCGTGGTCCGTCGTCATTCCGGTTTGCGGAAACGCAGGATGAACTGATCGGTCCTGCCTCGGATCGAGGGATCAAAGACGTTTGCCGAATGAGGATCGGCCGGATTCCGCAAGGCATCGGATTCGCCATCGAGAACAAACCCCGCCTTGATCACCTCGCTCTTCACCAGGGCCTCGTCGATCCGATGCATCTTGGCCATCCCGGCATCGTCGAGTCCGGATGCGCCGGCATGATCGAGGATGACGTACCGGCCGCCGGGCTTGAGCGCGTCGAAGACTTCCTTGTTCAACGCCGCCGTGCCCGCGGCGCCCAGCCAGATATGGACGTCGTGATAATTCTGCGACGTCCACACCAGGCTGGCCTTTTTGGGCAGGCCGAACGACTGGCTGTCGGCGACGCTTTCATGAACATTGTCGCGACCGGGTTCGCCCGACACGGGCGGCGGGAGCGGGCGGCCCTTGGCCCTGTCGAGCAGCACTTGCGGCGTGACGGCGTAGACCGCTCCGCGCGGGCCGACGGCCAGGCTGAACAGGCGCGTGAAATAGCCCTTTCCCGGAAGGAAATCGACGATCGTCTCGCCCGGCCGCACCTTTGCGAAGGCGAGCATCTCGGCCGGCTTGCGGTCCGGATCGCGGGCCTTGTCGGCTTCGGGGCGGCCGGTATCGGCCAGGATGGCATTCCACGAAGTCTGCCCGGCAACCGCGCAGGGAGCCAGCACGACCGCCAATGCTGCGGTCGCCACGAGAGCCAGTGGCCGCCGACCGGTTGGAAAAGTCACCGCATATCCTTTCATCCTTGTCCGATGCCGAAAAGAGCCTGTCGGAGCGCCTGGCGCCTGTGCGTTTCGATGAGCGTTCGACAGTCTTCGACAAGCGACACGGCGCCATCTTCTACCGGTGCGGGGCTGGCGCTATGATCCGCCATGGCTGACGAATTTGCTGCGGACCTGCACGACGAACCTGCTCTTTCGCCACGTGTCGCCTTGCTGTCGATCATCGGCTTCTGGCTGTTCTATTGCGCCATCGTCACGTTGCGCTCGCTGGTCATGGGGCAGGCCGGCCAACTCGACACTCTGGTACGGCATCTGGCGCTCATGTTCTTCAGCATGGGGCTCACCTATCTGCTCTACCTGGTGTTGAGCCGCGTTGTGACGAGTTCGCTGCGGCGTGGCATGATCGTCGCCGGCCTGCTCGCGGCGCCCGCGGCATTGGCTTTTTCGACCGTCGATTGGGTGGTGTTCGACGTCCTGGAGCTGCCCTGGGCCGCAAGCCGCGAGACGAGCAGCGTGCCTTCGGGCGCGCAGCAGCCTCGGCCGCCCGGCCGGATGATGGTGCAAGTTGGCGGCACGAACGCCGACGACGCCAATATCGAAGTGATCAAGATGATCGCGGACAGCGCGGTCAACAGCTATTTCTTCTTCGTTGGCTGGGCAGCGCTCTACTTGGCGCTTCGCTACGCGGCGGAAGTTGGCGCGCTGGAACGCAAGAGCGCGGCCTTTCGTGCCGCGGCGCAGGCGGCCGAGCTGCGGGCGCTGCGATATCAAGTCAACCCGCACTTCCTGTTCAATACGCTCAACTCGCTATCCACTCTGGTAATGGCAGACAGGCGTCCCGCCGCCGAGCGCATGATAATCAATCTCGCAAGCTTCTTCCGGGCCAGCTTGGTCGGCGATCCGAGCGAGGATGTGCGGCTGGTGGAGGAGATTCGGCTCCAGCGCCTCTATCTCGAGATCGAGCAGGCCCGGTTTCCAGACCGGCTGCGTCTCGCCATCGATCTGCCGGACGATCTGCGCGATGCCCTTGTTCCCGGATTGATCTTGCAGCCGCTGATCGAGAACGCCGTGAAATATAGCGTGTCACGATCACGTCGCCCCGTCACGATCAGTATCCGCGCGAGCGCCCGGCACGGTCTCCTTCTTCTGTCGGTCCAGGATGACGGAGAACCGGGCACCGCCGGCAAGAAGACCGATGGAGGCACCGGCCTTGGCCTGCGCAACGTCGCGGATCGCATCTCCGCGCGATTTGGCGCTGGCGGCCATTGCCGCGTGCGCCCGCTCGATCCCGGCGGGTTCCTCGTCGACCTGGCCATGCCGCTTACGTTCGATGAACACTGAGCCCGTCTTGCGCACGTTGATCGTGGACGACGAGCCGCTCGCGATCGAGCGGCTGGTCATGCTTTGCTCGCACCTTCCCAGCCTCTCGCTGGTGGGGACCGCGTTCGACGGGGAGGTCGCGCTGCGCCTGGCAAGGACGCTGTCGCCGGACCTCGTTCTTCTCGATATCGCCATGCCTGAAGTGGACGGCATGGGAGTCGCGAAGGCGCTTTCGACCGGAGAGCAACCGCCTGCCATCGTCTTTTGCACGGCCTTTGACGGCTTTGCCCTGGCGGCCTTCGATGTCGCGGCAGTCGACTATCTGTTAAAGCCCGTGACGTCCGAAGGGCTTGTCCGGGCGGTCGCGCGCGCACGTAGAAAGATCGCCGGACCCGAAAGCCGCGTCACTGCGCGGTTCGACCGGATAGAGGAATTCTGGGTTCCCTATCGTTCGGAAATGGTGCGCATCGCGGCGATCGATGTCGATCGGATCGACGCGATGCGCGACTATATGTCTCTGCAGATCGGATCGCGCAGCTTCCTGCTCCACCAGACGCTCGGTGAGCTCGAACGCCGGCTCGACCCGGCCAGGTTCGTCCGCGTCCACCGCTCGACGATCGTGAGGCGGGACTTTATCGTCGGGCTTCGCCATGACGGGCTCGGTATCTGGTACGCGATCCTGGCCAATGGAGCCGATGTGCGGATAGGCCGTTCCTATCTCGCGGGGGTGAAGGCCATGGCGGGAAGGTGAGCCCACACCCTATCCGCGAAGAGGCCGGCTATCGAGCGCGACTGTCTGCATTGGCCATGACGACGTCGCCATTGTTCGCGCGGGAAGCCAATGCGACAATCCTGGCATCCGCTTCGCGCGTGGCGATCGTACGGCAGCGCGCGATCTCCACGGGCGGCAACACGCCGACTTGCGGGTAGTCGCCGCAAACCCGTTCAGCGGCGAGGCGGACACGCGCCCGGGCAGCCCTGACGCCGGCGGCAGTCGATAGGTTGAGGTCGTGCGTGGAGACTATGGTCCGGTTCGGCCGATTCATGCCAGCGCCGGCCATGGTCGTGTCGGTGAAGTTGGGCGATCCCAAAAGGGCGAGGGACAACAGTCCCAAATGTGCAATACCCATGATGTCATTCCCATGCTGTTCAGGCAGTTGATCGCCCCTGGGGGCGGTGACCCATGGATATTCGATCGGGCTGGCGGAGCGGCGCGCTCTTCGATCAACAGGGCGGCTCATTCTATCAATCGCCGGGGCGCACGATGAACGGCAGATGCGGTTCGACGAGCGGCTGCCCGCGTGAAGATGGGCGTTCGGATGGCCTTCAAGCCGCAGCCAGCCTAGGCCTTCCGGTCCTGTGTCGCCAGCAACCACGCCAATAGTGCCGAGAGCAGGTCCTGCTCTCCCTTGTCCAGCCCGGCCACGATGGCACTGAGATTGGCGACATGCGCGCCGATCGCCCGCTCGATCACCCCAGGCCCGTACCGGTCAGTGCGACCAGTGTGCCGCGACGATCCGCGGGGTTGGGGCCGCGCTGGACGAAGCCCGCCCGTTCCAGCCGGTCGATGCGGTTGGTCATGCTGCCCGACGAGATCATCGCCGCTTCATAGAGATCGGTTGGAGTGAGCGCGTACGGCGCACCGCTGCGGCGCAGGGCGGCGAGCACGTCGAACTCTTCGTACTGGCGCTGATCGCCATGCGCCTGCGGCCGGGTGTTCCCCCTATTCCTGGCCAGGGGGAAGGGCATGCTGCCCCGCCGAGGGCGCACCTGGTAACGCATGCGCTCAATCCGGGCCGGATCAGTTCAGTCCAAGCGCGTCCCGGATGATGAAATGCAGATCGGTCTGGTCGAGCAGGCCGCTGACGTTGACGGCGCGCGGGCCATAGGCGGCGATCCGCAACTGCGTGCCGGTATGGCCCTGGGAACCTTCCTCGGCGGTGCCGTAGTTGACGGTCATCACGCAGCCCTCGAGCGTGTTCAGTGCCGCGGTCAGGCCCGGCGCGCGGGTGCCGTTGCCGACGATCTGGCTGGTATGCGCATGATCGGCGGTGACGATCACCAGCGTGTGCCCATCGGCCCTGGCGAACTCGAGCGCAACCTGCACCGCCTCGTCGAGATCGACCGTCTCGCCGATCTGGCCGCAGGGATTGGCGGCGTGATCCTGCTTGTCGATCGAGGCGCCCTCGACCTGGAGGAAGAAGCCCTTGGGATTGCCCTTCAGCAGCGTGATCGCCTTGTGGGTCATCGCCGCGAGCGTGGGAATGCCGGCGGTGCGATCGGCATTGGGCTGGCAGGTGATTGCCGGCTTGTCGATATTGCCGTGGAAGCTGGCCCTGGGGCCGGTCCAGCGCACCGGCATATTGCCTTCGGCGAACAGGCCGATCAGCGGTTGCCTGTCGTCGGCACGGGTCACGGCGTCCAGTTCAGCGGCGTTGCGTACGATGCGATAGCCACGCGCCTGGGCTTGCTGCGCCAGCGTCCTGCCCTTCCACTGGCCAGCCGTCGCGGTCTCTGCGAAGCTCGCGGCACCGCCGCCCAGGACAACATCGGCGCGAGTATTCAGCAACTGTTCGGTGATCGAGCCTGCGCCGCCATTTTCCAGCGCATTCTGCGGGCAAGTCTTGAGCGTCACCGCAGGCGCATAGCAGCTGCGGAAGGCGACGTGCGCGATCTGTGCGCCTGGCGTCGCATCCTGAATCTCGGCGGTCGAGACGTCGCCGGTGGCGAGCCCTGCAGCCTTGGCATATTCGAGCAGCGTCCGCTGCGCCTTGCCGGTGACATCGACGCCGATCGCGCCGTTGTAGCTCTTCACGCCCGACGCCCATGCCGTTGCCGAGGCGGCGCTGTCCGTTACGTAGTTCGGCTTGCCGGTCTCGCGATCGAGCGAATAATGGGTGTACTGGCCGGTGAAGGGCAGGGCGTCGATGCCCTTGAAATAGCCGCCGGCACCTTCGGCATAGTTGCGTGCCAGCGTGATCTCGGAATCGCCCATGCCGTCACCGATCAGCAGGATGACGTTGCGCACCTCGCCCTCGTTGCTGAGCCTCGCATAGAGGGCGCGCATGTCGCCCGGCAGGCGCCGTGCGCCGCCCGGTTCGCGCAAGTCGCCACGCGCGGCGCGCGACAGGTCGGGCGCTGCGTCCTGTGCGAAGGCGGGTCGGCTGGCGAGGGCGAGAAGCGCGGCAAGAGCGATACGCGAGATCATGGGAATACTCCGTCGGCGGGCGTTGGGTTCGGTGATCGGGGCGCGGCGTCCTTGGGGACAGCGCATGCGGTGGCAGAGGATGGTCGCGCTGCGCGTCGGCATCCGCAAGGAAGCATCGGCAACACGAGCCGGCATCAGCATGGCGGGCTCCGCAAGAAGGATGGGCCGGCACACAGAGGCATGCCGGCCCGGTACGGGGTCAGAACTGCGCGCGAACGCCCAGCGTGATGCGGCTTCCCGAGAATTCATAGGTTGTCGGGAAGGACGGATCCATCGTGTAGCCCGTGGTCTTCGCGTTGCCCATGTTGATGCCCTGCAGTTCCACGCGGAAGTTCCGGGTCAACTGGTAGCTGGCCGCGAAGTCGAACTGGCCATAGGCGTTGCGATAGACCGGATACATGTTCCGCTCGATCCGCTCCACATAGGCGCCCTTGCGGTTGTACGACACCCGCAACGAGATCGGGCCCCTATCGTAGAACACGGTCGCATTGTAGGTCCTGTCGGACAGACCGATCGGCGAGGTGGGGACGCCCAGGTCCGACTGGCCGGTCAGCGAACTATCGAGGAATGTGGCGTTGGCGTTGATGCCGAAGCCGTCCGCCCAGCGGGCGAACATGCCGAACGGAATCACTGCGTTGAGCTCGACGCCGCTGACATTGTACGAGCCCTCGGCGTTGATCGGCTGGTAGACATCGAAGTCATAGACGCCGTTCACTGTGCCATTGGCGTTGTAGACGGTCACGTTTGGCACCACGCCGGTCAGCCGGTTCTGGACCACGCCCTTGATCTTCTTCCAGAAATAGGACGCGGCCAGAATACCGTCATGGCCGAGATACTTCTCGATGCCGACCTCCCACTGATCGGCATAGGTAGGCTTCAGGCCCGGATTGCCGTCGGTGTAGCGATAGCTGCTGAAGCTCGCGGTCCGCTTATAGGCCAGATCGGTGAGCGCCGGGCGGATCAGCGTCTGCGAAGCGGCGGCGCGCAGATACAGGCTGTCGGTAAGCTCCGCATGCGCGTTGAACGAGGGCAGGAACTTCTCGTAGCGGCCGGTGCTCGAAACCGGCGTGGCGGTCAGCCCGGTGGTGCCGTTCGGGTTCTGGATCTGGTGGAAGCCTTCCGAGGTGATCGTCGTGCGCAGGTAGCGGCCGCCCAGGTTCACGAAGATCGGGAACGACACGTCGAATTCCAGGTCGAGCATCGCATAGCCCGCGACCGTCTCTTCCTTGACCCTGTAGTAGTTGGCGTTGGCGAACGGCGTTACGAAGCCGGCAGGGCGGAAGAAGCTGCGGGCATAGTCGTTCGAGATCTGCGACCAGCTCAAGTCGCGTGCCTGATAGTCCTTGCCGCCCACGATCCTGGTCACATTGGTGAGCGGGCTGTCGCCGAGCTTGCGGACGTTGACATAAGCGGTGCTTCCGCGCGTCGGGCCTTGGATCTTCTCCTCGCCATATTGGCGCTCGTTGGTCTTGCTGGTGTAGCGGCCGCCCCAGTTGAAGCGCTTGAGGATCGACGAGCCGAAATCCCAGCTCAGGTCGATCTGGCCGGCATATTTGTCGTCCTTGATCTGCTCGCGCGTGGTCTCATAGGCCTCGAACAGGTATTTGCCCGGCGCGTTGTACATGTCGATCGTGTTGGGGTTGGCGCTCGGGATCGTCTCGCCGCCGTTCGCGGTATAGCGGGTGCGCGACGGTGCATAGGCGACGTGCTTGAGATTGGCATAGTCGAGCGTCCGCCTGGCGCCCGAATAGCCGCCCAGCGCATTGACCGTCAGATTGCCGGCCTTCCAGTTCATCTCACCGCTGAACTGACGATAGTCGGTGTCGGTGATGTATTGCTTGCTCAGGAATTCATGCTGGGTGTTGGTGTACGACACGTCGCGCAGCACGACGATGCCGGAGCTCGAAAGCGTCTTCGCGTCGAAGTCGTGGATGGTCTCGAGTGTCGAGTTGCTCGAAGCCGAATAGCCCGCCGCATCATATTCGTCCTCGGTCGTGTCGTACGAACCCAGGAACGCATCGAAGGCGAGGCTGAACGTCTCGCTCGGCTTGTACTGGAGCGAGCCCGAGATGCCGAGCCGGTCCTGGTCGTTCCGATAGACGCGGTCGCCGACCTTATCGAGGAAGACGATCTTGTTCTTCATCGCGTCGGTGAAGGTGATGCCGGCATCGCGCTGGAGCACCGAGATCGCCTGGTTGCGATAGGTGGTCCCGGCGCGATCGGTCCAGCGCGCGATCGGGCGAAAGTTGATGCCCGAGTTGGAGTCGGTGCGGTTGGTGCGCTGCTGTTTGGCGACCGACAGCAGCACGCCGAAATCGCCGAAGGTGTTGCTGGCGAGGAACGAGAAGCTGGGGTCGATCTTCTCGGAGATCGAGTTGTACGCACCCTCGGCGCTGCCGACCAGGCGCAGGCCCGGATTGTCGAACGGGCGCGCGGTGCGGATCAGCACCGAGCCGGCGATGCCGCCTTCCTCGTCCGCCGCGGTGGGCGACTTCTGGACGGTGACCGACTGGATCAGCTCGGACGCGAAGATGTCGAATTCCACGTCGCGGCCGCCCGAGCCCGATGCGGTGGCAAGCTTGTTGATCGAGACGAAGGTGAATTCGCTCGGCAGGCCGCGTACGTTGACGCGGGTGCCCAGGCCCTTCTCGCGCTCGATCGTCACGCCGGGCATGCGCTGCAGCGCTTCGGACAGGTTCTGCTCGGGGAAATCGGCGATATCGGTGGCGACGATCGAATCGGAGAAGCCGGTGGTGTTGCGTTTCAGGTCGATCGCGTCTTCAAGGCTGCGGCGATAGCCGGAGACGACGATTTCGCCGCCGGCATCTTCGTCCGCAGTCGGCGCGGATGCCTGGGCGGTCTGCGCGGCGGCAGGGACAGTGCCGAGCGCCGTGAGCGCCACGCTCACAGCAAACTGCGCCGAACGGGAACGGTGGCTGGACTTGGTGTTCATATCTATCCCCCTTTGGATATGTGCCGCTCGCCGCATGTTTCGCGGGCGAACACCGGCGTTTCCCGGCCTTCGAGAGGCCGGGATGGCGGCTTTGTTCGAACTTCGTCTGTCGGCGCCTTAGGGACCCGTCGGCCCCATCGCGCCTGCCTCTCCGCTCCTCCAAGCCTGACGACGGCCCTGACGCGTCTCGACTTGAAACTGTTCTTTCGCGGGATCGGGTGAGGAAGAGATATTACGTGCCTGTGACGAAAGGCGAATATTTCCGCAGGCTGTGAGGATGGGGAAGGCCGGCCATCGGCAAGCGCAGCTTTATCGGGCCCGCCGCGTCTGGTCCGCTACTTTGCGCGGGCGACACAGGTGCCTCCGTCCGGACCGATCATGCCGGCGCACGTACGAACCGCGATCATCGGTTCCTGCAACTCGATCAGGCGATTGCGGCCATCCGCGCCGCGCTCCAGCATGAACCCGTCATAGAGTTTCCCGGATGCCGTATAGGTGCGGAACTGGAGACGATCGCCCGCGACGTCGACGATCTGGTACAGCTCGGTCGCCTCCGCGATCCTGTCGGGCTGGGTACGGGAGCGGTCGTTCAGCGCGTACATTTTCGAGCCGGTTACCGATACCAGATAGACCGGCCCCTGGATCGCGCCGTTCCTGCGCGCGGATGCCGATGCTTCCCGTCCCGCTTCGGAAGTCAGGCGGCTGTAGCAATGGTCATGTCCCTGAAGCACGAGATCCACCTTGCGCGCGTCGAACACGGGCTTCCATGCCGACTTGATCTCGGCGGTGTCGGTCGGGCGGGCACAGGTGAAGACCGGCTGGTGGAACAGCACCACATTCCATTTCGCCTTGCTCGATGCGAGCGTTGCGTCGAGCCAGCGCGTCTGGGCGTCCATCGTGCCGAGGTCGATCGCCGAGGTGCCGTCCAGCACGATGAAGCGCACACCCTGATAATCGACATAATAGGTGGTTGCCCTGGCCGGCTCCGCGCCGTTCGCAGGGAGTGCGAACTGAAGCGGCCAATAGGGCCCGAGCTTCCGGCTCTCCGTGCCGTTCGGCAGCACGACATCGACATATTCATGATTGCCGGTAGCCGGAACCTGCGGGACGATCGCATAATTATATCCCGCCGCCTGGTTCCACTCGCCCCATTCGTCGTCATGGTCGAGATCGTCGCGTTGCGCCGCGAGATCGCCGGCGTGCAGCACGAGCTCGATGCCGCCATTTGCGTGGAATGCCTGACGGATCACGCGGCTGGCATAGGTGAGGATGCCGTTCTGAATGTCGCCGAGATAGAGGAAGCGGAAAGGCTTCGGCTCGGCGGCGGCAGTGCGGAATTGCAGCCATTCGCTCCAGCCCGCGCTGCCCTTCAGTCGATAGGCATAGACGGTATCCGGCGTGAGCCCCGTGAACCGAATCTGGTGGTACAGGGCAGAACCGTTGGCGCTCTCCTTGGCGCGGGGCGGGTTGGCGCCGGTTAGCTTCACGGCTTTCTCGGACAGCGTGGGGCCGTCGACCGAGACGGCGATCTCCGCCTCGCTGACGCGCTGGGCGGCATCGGTACGATAGGCGACGGCCATTTCCCGGGTGGGATCCCCGCCCGGCGTCAGGACGATGCGATCGGGCAGGTTGCGCGCGGCATAGGGCGTGCCGGCCGACCGGGGCGGCGCGGTCTGTGCCCGGGCATCAAGCGTCGTCGCGGCCGAGAGCAGCAGGGCGGAGAGGACCAACGAGATATTCGGAACGCGCATGGCACCCCTTCGAGCGATTTGAGCGGCGTAAGGCAGAGGCGTGCGATTCCGGGCTCGACCTGCTCGAGCCCGGAACGACCCGCCTAGAGCTTGATGCGGATGCCGCCGAAGATCGAATAGCCGAACTTCTCATATTCGTAGACGCGCTCACGCACGCCATAATAGCGAACGCCCGGCGAATTGGTCAGGTTCTTGGCTTCCACGAATATGGTGGCCTGCTTCACGATCTGATAGCTGGCGGTCGCGTCGAGCTGGCCGCGCCCCTCCCAATAGAGATCGAGCCGCGGCTCGTTGGCGTCCACTGCGTTCAGATAGTCGCTGCGCTTGGTATAGGAGAGGCGGGCGTTGAATGGACCCTTCTCGTAGAACAGGGCGGCGTTCCAGCTCGACTTCGACTGGCCCGGCAGCGGCATCACCCGGCGACCGGCAAATGCCTGCGACAATTTGATCTCGGCATCCGTCCAAGTGTAATTGGCGAACACGCCAAAGCCGCTGAGCAGGCCGGGCAGGAACGTGAACTGCTGTTGCCAGTTGACCTCGATACCCGCCAGATGCCCATCGGGTGCATTCTCGGGGCGCACATAGATGGTGTTGCCGACGGTGCGGCTCAGCGTGTAGCGATAGTCGGTCAGGTCCTTGTAGAAGGCGTTGACCGAGATCAGGCCGACGGGTCGGATGTAATATTCCAGGCCCGCATCGACATTGTTGGAGAGCGTCGGCCGCAGATTGGGATTGCCCTCGGTGATGCGCGTCAGGCTGCTGTCGGTCTCGTCGAGCTGACGCGGCACCAGATCGACGAAATTCGGCCGGTTGATTCCGCGGCTGAGTGCGAAGCGGCCGATCAGCTCCGGCGTGAACGCCTGCCGCACGGTCAGGTTCGGGAACCATTTGCCATAGTGCGAGCCGACATTCGCCTTGCCGACCGTGCCGTTGAGCGCAACGGTGGGGGCCGATCCCTCGAAATCCGTCGCTTCGTAGCGGACGCCCGCGATCACGGTGGTGCGCCCGAATTCCGCCTTGGCCATGCCGAACAGGCCGAGGATCTTCTCGCCCGCACGATAGTCGGCCGTGATCGATTGCGGAATGCGCCGCTCGGACGTGCCCTTGGTCGCATCGAAATAGGCGTCCGCCTTGCCCGGATCGATCTTGTAGCCGAGATTGTAGTTGAAGTTCGCCGAGCGCTCGTCGGTGAGGAAGCTGGTCAGCGAACCGCTGGGCGCCGCGGAGGCGCGGCGGTCACGGAAACGCTCTTCGTCCGACACGACGTCGCGATCGCGATAGCGGCCGCCGAAGCTGACCATCACCTGCTGGCCACCGAGATCGACGGGCAGCTCGACCTTGGCCGAAAGACCCCATTCCTTGTTCAGCGTATTGTTCGAGCGATAGGCATTTTCGCGGAACGCATAGCGATCGGCCTGGAGATGCTCGTTCGTCGTGAACAGCGAGTAGGTCGGATTGTCCGGATTGGCGAAATCATAGCTGAGGGTGGGGCGCAGCGACGAGCGGAACAGCAATTCGTCGCGGCGCGGATAGGTTTGCTTCGATTCCGAATAGCTCGCGGAATATTCGACCTTGCCTTCGCCGATCAGGTTTTCGCCGCCCACGGTGCCGGTATAGATCTTGTTGCGCTGCACGCGGTGGCGGATCTGCTTCTCGATACGGGTGTTCGAAAAGGTCGCGCGGCTATCCGTCGATCCCGCGGCCATCGCGCCTTCGCTCCACAGGATGCTCAGGCGGTTGCGATATTCGTCGTCCGTGAATTGCGAGAAGGAACCGCGGGCATAGAGCCGGTTGCCCGGCGAGGGGCGCCATTCGAGCGCGCCGTTGAGCGAAACGCGCTCGCGCTTGGTGTCATAGTCCTTGAACAGGGTCTCAACCAGGCGCACCTGTCCGGCGGCATTGACTGCCCAGCCATTCTCGACATTGTCGAGCTGGCGATCCGTCTTGGAATAGCTGCCGGCGAGCAGGATGCCGAATTGCCGGTCGGTGCCGAAGCGGTTGCTGATCGAAAGCGAACCGCGCCTGTCGCTGGTGCCGCCATAGTCGTTGTAGCTGGCGCCCGCCGATGCGCTGAGGCGGAAGCCCTTGCTGTCGAAGGCCGAGCGGGTGGCGATGTTCACCGAGCCGGCAATCGCGTCGGCATCCTGGCTCGGCAGCAGGCTCTTGGTCACCTCGAGGTTCGCGACGATGTCCGACGGAATGGTGTCAAGGTCGATCGCGCGGGTCGTCGGGCTGGGCGCGGCAACCGTCGCACCGTCGATGGTGACGGTGCTGAACTCCATCGGTGCGCCGCGGATATTGATGTAGCGGCCTTCGCCCTGGTCGCGCTCGATGCCGATGCCGGAAACGCGCTGCAGCGCCTCGGCGATGTTCGGATCCGGGAAGCGACCGATGGCATCGGCGGAGACGATGCTGACCGTATTGTCGGCCTGTCGCTGCTGGTTGAGGGCCCGCGCGGTGTTGTCGACGATCGAAGCGCCGGTCACCACGATGTCGCTCGAGGCGCCGCGGGGCACGGTGATGTCGACGACGACCCTGCGATCCGCCAGGGTCACCGGCGTGCTTGCGTCCGGACGGCCGAGATATTCGACGCGGACCGTCACTTCGCCCCGCGCCGGTGCCGGCATCACGAACTCGCCCTGGAGATCGGTGGTGGTTTCGCTGTTCAGCTCGGGCACGACGACGCGCGCGCCGGGCAGGGGGGAGCCGTTTTCGTCATGCACGCGGCCGGAGAGGATGCTTGCATTCGCCTGCGCCCGCCCGGTCGTTGCGGCGTCCTGCGCCAGCGCGGGCGGCATCGCACCCACAAGGGCAATCGTCATGACGGATGCGGCGAGCGCAAAGGAGCTGCGGCGACGGTGAATGGCGTTCATTGTGACCCCCGATATCCTGGCGAACGGAATAACGGGGCGACCCCGCCGTTCTGGCGGCGGCGGCTAGGAATGCCGTGTGACGGTCCCGTTACAATAACGCTCGGCGGGGCCAACCTTGGGGCAATTTTATCTTCGCGATCGGCTGGCGCTGCTCATGATCGATTGAACGGACGGCCGTCTGAAAACTGTAACCTTGTGGCGGCAGAGCCGATGGATGCGCTTGCTTCTGATCGAAGACGATATCGCCATCGCAGACTATATCGGCGCTTGCCTGTCCAATGCCGGGCACGAGGTGCGACATGTGCTGGAAGGGCAATCCGGGCTGGTGGAGACCAAGAATGAGCATTTCGACCTGCTGATAGTCGATCGCATCCTGCCCGATGGCGATGGGGTGCTCGTCGTCGACAGCTTGCGGAAATCGGGCTTCACCAACCCCGTATTGATGCTGACCGCGCTCGGCTCCATCGAGGATCGGGTGGAAGGGCTTCGGCACGGCGCGGACGACTATCTGGTGAAGCCGTTCGCCCAGGCGGAACTGCTCGCGCGTATCGATGCGCTGTTCCGCCGATCGAAGGGCGCGTTTCAGGACGTTCATGAATATGCGTCGATCACGATCAACCGCCGCCGCCGCGAAGCCTGGCGCGCCGGCCAGCGGATCATGCTGCAGCCGCGCGAGTTCGAACTGCTGGAACAGCTTGTCCTGCACGAGGGGAGATATGTCTCCAAGGCGATGATGTTGGAAAACGTCTGGAATTTCCATTTCCACCCAGACACCAATATCGTCGAAACCCATATGAGCAGGCTGCGCCAGAAGCTGAACGCCGGGTTCGCGTCCGATGCGATCCAGACGGCGCGCAGGGTTGGCTACAGGCTCCGGGATGATTGCTAGAGGCGTGCGAAGTGCACGACAGATCACGCTGCTCTTCGTTGCGGGGCTGGTAATCGCCGGAGCGCTGCTGGGAGGGATCGCATATCTCGTCGGGCACGACGCGATCAGGGGCCAGATCGACGCCCGCATCGAAGCGGAGATGCACAGCCTGCGCCATCTTCAGAAGCAGGGCGGGAACAAGGCCCTGCTCGATGCGATCGACGAGGATGACGAGCGTGGCGGCGGCTTCGACTATGTTCTGGTGAACGCCTGGGGGCATCGCCTGTCGGGCGAGCGCGGCCATCCCCTGCTCGCCACCGGCTGGCGCGATGCCGTCTTTCGCGACGATGCGGGCAACGGAATTCCGGTCCGTGCCCTTACCGCTCATCTCGACAATGGGCTGCGCCTGACCGTTGCCACGGATACGGCGCCGGCCGCCGCGTTGTTGCGCACTACCCTTGTTCTCCTTGCGCTGGCACTACTTGTGTTGATCGTGTTGGCGATCGGATGCGGGCTGCTGTTCGAGCGGGCGATCCGCCGCCGGCTTGACCTGATGAACCGTACGGCAGTTGCGATCATCGCCGGTCATCTCGACTCCCGCATCGCGCTCAGCGGCCATGGCGACGAATTCGATCAGCTGGCGAATACGTTCAACTCGATGTTCGGTCGTGTCGAAGCGTTGATCGGCAACCTCCGTCAGGTTTCCAGCGATGTCGCGCACGAACTCCGCACGCCGATCACGCATCTGCAGAACCGGCTGGAAAGGGCGCTCGAAGAGATACCGCCGGGTTCGCCGGGGCTGGAAACCGTCGATGCCGCGATCGGAGACAGCGAACGCATCCTGTCGCTCTTTTCGGCACTGCTGCGAATATCGGAAGTCGAATCCGGTACCGTGCGCCGGTATTTCAGGACGTTCGACCTCAGCGCTCAATCCGCGATGGTCGTCGAAAGCTATTCCGCGGTTGCGGAAGACAAGGGCTGTCAGCTTCTGTCGGATATCGAGCCGGACATTTTCGTCGACGGGGATGTGGAGCTTCTCTCTCAGGCGATGACCAATCTGATCGAGAACGCCCTCAATCACAATGGGCCGGGCACCAGGGTGACGCTGGTGATCGAGCGTTGCGAGGATCGGGTGGCGCTGAGGGTCACCGACGATGGCAAGGGCATAGGCGAGGCCGATTTCCCGTTGGCGCTGCGTCGTTTCGGGCGGCTGGAGGCGCGCCGGAACCCCGCCGGCCACGGGCTTGGCCTGCCGCTTGTCCAGGCGATTGCCCGCCTGCATCAGGGTGTGCTCGAGCTGCAGGACGCGCGACCAGGGCTACGCGTGACGATCTGGCTCCGGTCCGGAGGGGCAACGGACTAGTAAAGCCATGCGGCGCGTGGATGGTGCCCGAGGGCGCAAGGGCGGCGTCCGGGCCGCGGCTTGGAACTTCGCCGGACAGCTGCTAAGGGAGGCCTGATGCGCTCCCTCTGGACCCTGCTGACCATCTGCATGGTCGCGATGTCGCTGTTCGCGACGTCGCTGGCGCATGCGACCGAGGTTCCGCCAGGTTGCGTCGACACCCAGACCGCTGTCGATATGGGGCATGCCGACGGCGATGCGGATCAGGTCCCCGCCGATGGCGACAAGGGCTATCCCCATCATCATGGCGGCTGCCACGGCCATCAGGTCGTGCCCAGAATCGTGAAGGACGCGCCGTTTGCGCGCGCGGTTGCCAAGGCGCGGTTGACGCCGGCGCCTGCCTATTTCCTGCCGGCAGCGACCGCCGACCCGGCGCTGAGACCGCCACAAGCCTGACCGTCACGCTCCCGCCGGACTCTGTCCGCGCGGGCATGTCTGACAGTCAGGAGTTTCCTACATGCATCGATTTGTCGCGGCGTTGCTTGCCGCGGCGTCCTGTGCGGGTATCGCGCAGGCGCAGACGTCGCCGCCGCCTGCGGGCGCGCAGGACGTGCTTACGCTCGACGAGGCGCTGGCCGAGGCCGGCCTGTCCTCTCCCTCCAACGAGGCCGCCGCCGCCGGCGTGCGGGCGTCCGAATCCGCGCGCACCGTTGCCGGCCTGCGGCCCAATCCTTCGGTCTCGGCCCAGTCCGAGAACGTCGTCGGCACCGGCCCCTATCGCGGGTTCGGCCAGGCCGAGACCACGGTCACCTTCTCGATGCCGGTCGAGCTGGGCGGCAAGCGCGGTGCGCGGGTCGGCGTGGCCGATGCGCGGATCGACCGGGCACAGCTCGACGCCGCGATCACGCTGGCCGATGTCCGGCTGAAGGTCACCCGGGCCTATATCGAGGCCGTGGCGGCCGAACGCCGGCTCGGTATCGCCCGCGACCAGTTGAAGATCGCGGACGAGGCGCTGCGCGTAGCCAAGGATCGGGTGATGGTCGGCGAGAGCTCGCCGATCGACGAGCAGCGCACTTCCGTCAACCAGATCAACGCGCAGACCGACCTGGAGCGCGCCGAGCGCGCCTATCAAGTGGCGCGGAGCAATCTCGCGTTGCTGACCGGCCGGGCGGTGAATACGCCGCTCGACCAGGCCTGGTTCGAGCGGACCGGCGTCTATGGCCCGGCGAGTGAGCCGCGCGCCGAGGGAACATTGGCCTTTGCGGCGGCCCGAGCGGACCTGCGCATCGCGGATGCCAATGTCCGGCTGGCACGCAGCCAGCGCGCGCCTGATCTGACGGTGAGCGCGGGTGCGCGGCGCCTGTCCGCCACCGGCGACACGGCGGCGGTGCTGGGCGTGTCGGTGCCCTTGCCCTTCTTCAACAATGGGCGGGCCTTGATTTCCCAGGCACGCGCCGAACGGGACCAGGCGGATGCGCGCCAGCGGGCGGCCAAGCTCGACGCCGAGCAGGACATCGCCAATGCCCGACGCGATCGCGACAATGCCGAGGCGAGCGTCCGGGCATCCGGCCCTGCGCTGGCCGCCGCGACCGAAGCCGCTCGCATCGCGCGGCTCGGCTATGGGCGGGGCAAGTTCGATCAGCTTGTGCTGCTCGAGGCCGAGCGCACTCTCGCCGAGACCCGTAACGCCGCGGTCGATGCCCTTGCCCAATATCATGATGCCGAGGCCCGATTGGCGCGTCTGATCGCGCCCGCGCCCGTAGTTTCCGGAGACAATCGATGACGAATGAGAACAAGCGCCTTCTGGGCGGCGCGGCCGGCATCGCGCTGGTCGCGGCACTGGGCGGCTATGGCATGGCCCAATGGAAATCGGAGCCCGCCGCACCGATCGGTGCCGAGGCGCCGAAGCGGGATGCGGCCGCCGAAGCACTGCCCGACAGCGTCGCGATGACCGAGGACGCGGTCCGCCAGGCCGGTATCGCCACGGAGACGATCAAGCGCGGCGGCCTGGGTGCCGAGATCGTGTCGCAGGCGACTGTCGCTCATGCGCCCTCGGGCGAGGCGATCGTCACCGCACGCGCAGCCGGCGCGGTCACTCGCGTGTTCAAGCGGCTTGGCGATCCCGTCCGCGCCGGCGAGGCGCTGGCGATCGTCGAAAGCCGCGACGCGGCGCAGATCGCTGCCGATCGCTCGGTCGCCAATGCCAAGGTCGTGCAGGCGCAAAAGGCGCTCGCTCGCGAGCAATATCTCTACAAGGAGCGTGTCTCGGCCAGGGTGGAGCTCGAACAGGCCCAGGCCGAAGCGGCGACCGCGGCGGCCGAGGCGCGCCGCGCCCAGGTGGCGGCCGGTGCGGCGAATGTCACCCGCGACGGCCGCGGCGTGATCGTTGCCAGCCCGATCTCGGGCAAGATCACCGCGGAGGCGGTGTCGCTGGGCGCGTTCGTCCAGCCCGAGACCGAACTCTACCGCGTCGCCGATCCGAGCAAGATCCAGATCGAGGCCGCGATCGCGCCCGCCGACGCCACCCGCGTGACGCCCGGCGACCGCGCGATCGTCGAGCTGCCCGATGGCCGTACCGTCGAGGCGAGGGTTCGCGCGGTCACCCCGACGCTGACCGGGGAGTCACGCTCGGCGACTGCGGTGCTCGACGTGCCCGCCGGGCTGCAGCCGGGCCTTGCGGTACGGGTACGCCTGCTGCCCGCCAGGGGCGACTTCACCAAATCGATCGTCGTGCCGGAGGATGCGGTCCAGTCGCTCGAAGGCCGCGATGTCGTCTTCATCCGCACTGCCCAGGGCTTCCGCGCTGTCGGCGTTCGGCTCGGCCAGCGCAGCGCCGGCCGGGTCGAGATCGTCTCGGGCCTCCAGGCAGGTCAGGCCATCGCCACCCGCAACGCATTCCTGCTCAAGGCCGAACTCGGCAAGGGCGCGGGCGAGGAGGAATAAGCGATGATCGCAGATATCATGGCGCTTTCCGTGCGAGCACGGTGGGCGATCCTCTTCATATTCCTGGCAATCGCGGGCGTCGGAGTCTGGCAGCTTACCAAGCTGCCGATCGATGCGGTGCCCGACATCACCAACAAGCAGGTCCAGATCAACACCGTCGACCGCGGGCTTTCGCCCGTCGAGATGGAGAAGCTCGTCACCTATCCGATCGAGACGGCGCTTGCCGGCATTCCCGGCCTTGAAACTACGCGATCACTGTCGCGGAACGGCTTCAGCCAGGTGACCGCGATCTTCTCGGACTCGACCGATCTTTATTTCGCCCGCCAGCAGGTCGGCGAGCGGCTCACCCAGGCAAAGGAAAGCCTGCCCCAAGGTGTCCAGCCGCAGATCGGACCCGTGACCACGGGCCTTGGCGAGGTCGTCATGTACACGGTCGGCTATGCCAATCCGGGCGGCAAGGGCGCGCCCAAGGCCGACGGACACGCCGGCTGGCAGTCCGACGGCAGCTATCTCACGCCCGAGGGGGAGCGGCTGACCGACGAGGTAGCCAAGGCCGGCTATCTGCGCACGGTGCAGGATTGGATCATCCGGCCGCAGCTTCGCACGGTAGCCGGGGTCGCCGGCGTCGACTCGATCGGCGGCTATGCCAAGACTTTCGTGGTCGAGCCCGATCCGGTCAAACTCTCCAATTACGGCATCTCGTACAGCGAGCTGGGCGAGGCGCTGGAGAACGCCAATCTCGCGGTCGGCGCCAATTTCTTCAACCGCGGCGGGGAAGCCTATCTCGTCCGTGCCGATGCCCGCATCCGCTCGGTCGAGGAGATCCGCAACGCAGTGGCGGCGACGCGCGGCGGCGTGCCGATCACGGTCGGCCAGATCGCCGCTGTGAAGGTCGGCGGTGATCTGCGTACCGGTGCCGCCAGCATGAACGGCGAGGAAGCGGTGGTCGGCACCGCGCTGATGCTGATCGGCGAGAACAGCCGCATCGTCGCCAAGGCGGTCGGCGACAAGCTCGATCAGGTCGCCAAGACCCTGCCGCCCGGCGTCAAGGTGCAGGTGGTGCTCGACCGCGCCAAGCTGGTCAACGCCACCGTGTCGACGGTCGAACGCAACTTGACCGAAGGCGCGATCCTCGTCGCGGCGGCACTGTTCCTGCTGCTCGGCAACTGGCGTGCCGCGATCATCGCGGTGCTCGTTATTCCCTTCTCGTTCCTCATGATGGCAATGGGCATGAACGCGTTCCGGGTGCCCGGAAACCTGATGAGCCTCGGCGCGCTCGACTTCGGCCTGATCGTCGACGGTGCCGTGATCATCATCGAGAACTGCTTGGCGCGCCTCGCGCACCGCCAGGCGCATGAAGGCCGGCTGCTTTCCTTGCGCGAGCGGCTGGAAGAGACGATGCGGGCGAGCCAGGAGATGATCCGCCCGACCGTGTTCGGCCAGGCGATCATCCTGCTTGCCTTCGCGCCGCTGCTGATGTTCACCGGCGTCGAGGGCAAGACCTTCTCGCCGATGGCGATCACCATCATGCTCGCGCTGGTCGCGGCCTTCATCCTCGCGATCACCCTGGTGCCGGCCCTGGTCGCGCTGCTGATTCGTGGGCGCGTCGCCGAGAAGGAAGTCTGGCTGATCCGCAAGTCGAAGGAGCGGTATCTGCCGCTGCTCGACAAGGCGATCGCACGGCCGTGGCCGTTCATCATCGGCGGCCTGGCCTTCTTCCTCGCCGCGGTGCCTGCCTTCGGCTTGCTGGGCTCGGAATTCATCCCGCAGCTCGACGAGAAGAACGTGGCGCTCGCTTCTACCCGCGTACCCTCGGTCAGCCTGGACCAGTCGCTGGCGATGCAGCGCAAGGTCGAGCAAGCCGTGCGCAAGCTGCCCGAGGTCGAACTGATGTTCTCCAAGACCGGCACGGCAGAGGTCGCCACCGACCCGATGCCGCCCAACGTCTCGGACGCGTTCGTCATCCTGAAGCCGCAGGAGCAATGGCCTGCCGGCGTGACCACCAAGGAGCAGGTGCTCGCCCGGATCGAGAAGGCGGCGGGCAGCCAGCTCGGCAATCTCTATGAGCTGAGCCAGCCGATCCAGCTGCGCTTCAACGAGCTGATCGCCGGCGTTCGCGGCGATGTCGCGATCAAGCTCTATGGCGACGATCTCGACAAGATGTCGGCTTCGGCCAACGAGATCGTCCGCGTGCTCCAGGGCATTCGGGGCGCGGCGAGCGTCAAGGCAGACCAGACGGGCGGCGCGCCGACCCTCGACATACGCTTCGATCGCGCCGCGATCGCGCGCTACGGCCTGACCTTGAAGGAAGTCGCGGACACCGTCTCCGCGGCGATGGGCGGGCGCGAGTCCGGCCTGCTCTTCGAGGGCGATCGCCGCTTCGAAGTGGCGGTGCGCGTGCCGGCGACGACACGCGCCAATCTCGACGAAGTGCTGGCGCTTCCTGTCCTGCTGCCGCAGCAGGACGGTCGGGCGCGGCGGTCGATCCCGCTCAGTCAGGTCGCCCAGATCCGCTTCGCTGACGGGCTCAACCAGATCACGCGGGAAAATGGCAAGCGCCGCGTCGTGATCCAGATGAACCTGCGCGACCGCGATGCCGGCTCGTTCGTCGACGAGGCAATGGCCAAGGTCGGACAGGTCAAGCTCCCGGCCGGCTACTATCTGGAGTGGGGCGGCCAGTTCCAGAATCTCCAGGCGGCCTCGCAGCGCTTGTCGATCGTGGTGCCGATCTGCTTCGCGATCATCTTCGGGCTGCTCTACATGGCGCTGGGTGGCCTTGGGCGCGCGGCGGCGGTGTTCCTGGCGGTCCCGTTGGGGCTTGCCGGCGGCGTGTTCACGCTCGCCATGACGGGCATCGCCTTCTCGGTCTCGGCTGCGGTTGGCTTTATCTGCCTGGCCGGCGTGGCGGTGCTCAACGGGCTCGTCGTGATGACGGCGATCCGCGAGCGGCTCGAGGCGGGGCTCGCGCTGGCGCAAGCCATCCGCGAAGGCATGGCCGACAAGATGCGCGCGGTCGTGATGACCGGGTTCGTCCCCGCTATCGGCTTCGTGCCGATGGCGCTCGCCCATGGTACCGGCGCCGAGGTCCAGAAGCCGCTCGCCACCACCGTCATCGGCGGCCTGATCGCCGCAACCATCCTCACGCTGCTGGTCCTTCCGGCCATTGCCAGGGTCGTCCTCGGCATGACCGAAGGCCGCAGGGCGAAGCGTGAGAGCGAGCAGGGGCGGGGCGGCGACGCCGCGCCGCAGCCCGAAGCCTGAGGAGAGACGAGATGTCAGACGTCAAATTGCTCCGCATCTACACCGACGAGGCGGCCTTTCACGGGGATCGCAAGGTCTTCGAGGAAGTGGCCAGCCGGGCGCGTGACGCCCGGCTGGCCGGAGCGACCGTGCTGCAGGCGCTGATCGGCTTCGGGCGCTCGGCGCACCTGCACCGGCCGCATGTGCTCGAGGAGGATCTGTCGCTCGTGATCGAGATTGTCGATCGCGAGGACCGGTTGCGCGGGTTCGTCTCCAGCATCGCCGATATCGGCGGGATCGGGCTGATCACGCTCGAGCCCGTCGAAGTGCTGCTCGGCATGCCGGCGACCGCCGACTGACCGGCCCGGGTCGCGGCGCGGCTCCGAACCGCGCGGCGACCTGGCCTTTCCTCCCGGAAGCGAGACCGAGATGAAGAACACAGGAACGATCGTTGCCCTCGCATTGCTGGTCGCCGCCTGCTCGCCGCAGGGCGAGACGCACAACTCTCACGAGACACACGATCCGAAGGGGCATGCCGCGGAGAGCCCGTTTGCCCGGGCACCCGATAATGCCGGCGGCGGCATGCACGATACCATGAACATGATTTCCGCCGGCGACGCGGACAATGATTTCCTGCGCGCGATGATCCCGCACCACCAGGGCGCGGTCGCCATGGCCCGTACGGAACTCGAATACGGCCGGGATCCTCAGGTACGCGCCCTTGCCGAGAAGGTCATCGCCACCCGGGAAGCGGAGATGGTTCAGATGCGGGCATGGCTCGCGGCGCGAGGCGCCTCGATGGACAAACCCGACAAGGCCGGTGCCAAATGACGCGCCGCTATTTCCATAGCGCCAGGGAAATCCTCTGATGGGCGCCTTGGCCTATACGCTGATTCCGGTCGCCGCGGTCCTGCTCGGATCGATCATGGCCATTGTCCGGCGGCCGGGCGAGGCGCTGGTCAGCGCGATGCAGCATCTTGCGGCCGGCGTGGTATTCGCGGCTGCCGCCACCGAGATCCTGCCTCCGGTGCTGCATCGGGCATCGCCGATGGCGACGCTTGTCGGCGGCGGTCTCGGCGTCATGGTCATGCTCGGCCTCAAGCGGATCGAAGAGCGCTTCGCCGGCAAGCTGGCGCTCGTCGCGACGGTGGGCCTCGATATTCTCGTCGATGGCCTGGTCCTCGGGCTGGCGTTCCTCGCCGGCGCCAAGGCCGGTCTGTTGCTGACGATCGCGTTGACGCTCGAAGTCCTGTTTCTCGGTCTGTCGGTGACCACCGAGCTGGCGGAAGAGACGCGCTCGAAGCCGCGGGTGATCGCGACCGTCGCCCTGCTCGCACTGATGCTGCCGCTCGGCGCGCTCGCCGCGGTTCCCCTCGCCACGCTCCCGCCTGTGGTGATTGCCGGCTTCCTGAGCTTCGGCCTGATGGCGCTGCTCTATCTCGTCACCGAGGAACTGCTTGTGGAGGCGCATGCGCGGCGGGACACGCCGCTCATCTCCGCCATGTTCTTCATCGGCTTCCTTGTCCTGCTCCTGATCGAGGAGGCGCTGGGATGACGGCTCGTTTCGCATTCCAGTCCCCGCTCCCGACCACTCCCATTCTTGCAAGGGAAATGCTCTGATGCGCGCCACGCTACGTCTCGATATTCCGGTCGTGCTGCCCGAAGTTCCCGATGCGGCGGATGCCTGCGTCGCCCGACTGATCGCCAGCCTTGAAGGCCGGGACGGCATCGCCGAGGCGCATGTCGTCCCACCGCAGGATGGCCGCGAGGCGCAGCTCTGCGTCCATTACGATCCCGACGCCTTCTCGCTCGCGCGGATCAGCGATCTGGTGAAGGGGGCAGGCGCGAGGATCACCGGACAGTTCGGGCATCTCCTCTGGGAGGTGGATGGTATCGGCCATGAACGCCGCGCACGCAGCGTCACCGAACAGCTCGAGCGGGTCGGCGGCGTGCTTGAGGCCGAAGCCAGTTCAGCCGGGCTGGTCCGGATCGAGTTCGACCGCAATCGGACCTCCGCCGAGGCGCTGCAGGAATATCTGAATCGGCTCGGCGTCGGGCGCCGGGAGCCGGCAAGGCCGGCCCCTTCGAAGAAGCACGATCATCGGGGCGGCCGGGATCATGTGCACGCCGAAGGCGAGGCGCATGACCATGGCCATGCGCATGGCGGCATTTTCGGCCCCAATACCGAGCTGATCTTCGCGCTCGCCTGTGGTGCCCTGCTCGGTATCGGCTTTGCGATCGAGAAGCTGATTGCCGCACCGGCCTGGCTGCCCGTCGCGCTGTTCGTCGGCGCCTATTACTGCGGCGGCTTCTTCACGTTGCGCGAGGCGATCGGCAATCTGAAGCGCAAGCGCTTCGAGATCGACACGCTGATGCTGGTCGCTGCCGCGGGCGCCGCGGCGCTCGGCGCCTGGGCAGAAGGCGCGCTGCTCCTCTTCCTGTTCAGCCTTGGCCATGCCCTTGAGCATTATGCCATGGGCCGCGCCAAACGGGCGATCGAAGCGCTGGCCGAGCTTGCGCCCGAGACCGCGCTGGTCTTACGCGACGGCAAGCTCCAGGAACTGCCGGTCGAGGCGCTCCTTGTCGGCGACGTCGTCACGGTGAAGCCCGACGAGCGGATCGCCGCTGACGGTTTCGTCCTCAAGGGCACGACCAGCGTCAACCAGGCGCCGGTCACCGGCGAGAGCATGCCGGTCGACAAGAGGCCGGTGATGGACGAGGCACAGGCGCGCGCCAATCCGGACACGCTCGAGGCCGCCTATCGCGTGTTCGCCGGCACGATCAACGGCGGCGGGCTGATCGAGATCGAAGTCACTCGCAAGTCGACCGACAGCGCGCTCGCCAAGGTGGTCAAGCTGGTCAGCGAGGCCGAAACCCAGAAGTCGCCGACTCAGCGCTTCACCGATCGGTTCGAGCGGATCTTCGTGCCCGCCGTTCTTGGGTTGGCCGTGCTGCTGCTGTTCGCCTGGGTGGTGATCGACGAGCCGTTTCGCGACAGCTTCTACCGCGCCATGGCGGTGCTGGTCGCCGCCAGCCCCTGCGCGCTGGCGATCGCGACGCCGAGCGCAGTCCTGTCGGGCGTGGCGCGGGCAGCGCGTGGCGGCGTGCTGGTCAAGGGCGGCGGGCCGCTCGAGAATCTCGGCTCGCTGACTGCGATTGCCTTCGACAAGACCGGCACGCTTACCGAGGGTCGTCCCCGCATCACCGAGGTCGTGACGGCCGACGGCGTCGATGGGCAAGCCCTGCTCGCGATCGCGGTGGCGGTCGAGAAGCTCAGCGACCATCCGCTCGCCCGGGCGATCGCGCGCGACGGCGCGGAGCGCCTCGGCGAACGAGCGTTGCCGGTCGCGAGCGACCTGGCAAGCCTGACCGGGCGCGGCGTCACCGCCACAATCGATGGCGAGCGCGTGACGATCGGCAAGGCCGAGATGTTCGGCGCGGACGGGATCGCGCCGCTGTCGGACGCCATGGCGAAAGCGATCGAGAAATTGCGGGCCGAAGGCCGCACGACGATGGTGGTGCGCCAGGGCGAGCGCGATCTCGGCGCGATCGGCCTGATGGATACCCCGCGCAAGGCTGCGAAGGACACGCTCGCTCGGCTGCGCGCGCTCGGCATGACTCGGATGATCATGATCTCGGGCGACAATCAGAAGGTTGCGGAGACCATTGCCGACGAAGTCGGCATCGATGAAGCCTGGGGCGACCTGATGCCCGACGACAAGGTCGGCGCGATCCGCAAGCTGCGGAACCAGGGCAGCGTCGCGATGGTCGGCGACGGGGTCAATGATGCCCCCGCCATGGCCAACGCAACAGTCGGCATCGCGATGGGTGCCGCGGGCTCGGACGTCGCGCTCGAGACTGCCGACGTCGCGCTGATGGCCGACGATCTCGCACATCTGCCCTTCGCGGTGGGCTTGAGCCGGGGGACCCGCCGGATCATCCGACAGAACCTGTTCGTGAGCCTGGGTGTGGTGGCGCTGCTGGTGCCGGCGACGATCCTCGGCCTCGGCATCGGCCCCGCGGTCGCAGCACATGAAGGATCGACCTTGCTGGTGGTGTTCAACGCGCTGCGTCTGCTTGCCTATCGGGAGCGGGAATGATGGCGGAGGCGGACCAGGAAATCTCGCGCGGTGCATCGCCGGCATCGGCCGAAGGACCGGCCGTGACCGGACAACTCGAACACGGGGACCCGGCCTCGAAAGGCGAGCCTTGAAACGCCTTGCGCGGCGGCAAGCCCCCGGGATGTATCCTGCCGCCGCATCCGGGACCATATGGGAAGAACAGGAGATAGGGTTCAAATCGATTGCAGGCGCCATGCTCGCCTGGACGACAACTGGCCTGAGTGGATGCGCTTCGGGCTGCGGCTCACGACCCCGGTGTCCCAAGCGGGCTATGAGCGTCTGCGGGTCTTCTCGGTAAGCGTCCAAAGCCGGGCGGCTGGCGCGCGTTGCCCGCTAGCCCGGGCGCGGCCATTCTGCAATCGGTCCATAGGCGGATCTGCAGACTGCGGCCGTGGTACGGAAACTGACCATCCAATTGGCGATCAAGCACCTCGTGTGACCGTCGGAGAGGAGGAGCATGCGGCCCACGCTGCCGGCCATCGAGGTTCGACGAGCGAGATGTTCCAGAATCATTCGCTCTAAGTCGCGGCTGTTCGCGCCGTCGGTGGAGCCCAATTCAATAGGAGTTGGGCAGGGTCTCGCTGGCGTTTTCCAGCTAAGTTATCGATTTTCTGGAGAAGTATGGTGGACGCACTAGGGCTCGAACCTAGGACCCGCTGATTAAGAGTCAGCTGCTCTACCAACTGAGCTATGCGTCCATTCCGGGTTGTTTCGGCGCCCTTGGTGTGTGCGCCTCCGCAGTGGAGGGGCGCCTTTAGCGTCGTGCTTCGCGGCTTGTAAACCCCCTATCTCGAAAAAATCACCAGCGCTGCACGCGGCGGCTCTGGCGGTCGATCGAAAGCAGGATTCCGAAGCAGATCATGAAGGTCATCACGGCCGTGCCGCCGAAGCTGATCAGCGGCAGCGGCACGCCCACCACCGGCGCCAGGCCCATCACCATCGCCATGTTGATCGCGCAATAGTAAAAGATCGTGGCCGAGAGGCCCGCCGCGGTCAGCCGGGCGAACCGGCTCTGCGCGCGCAGGCTCACCCCGATGCCCCAGCGGATCAGGATGCCGAAGCCGACGATCAGGAAGAAGCCGCCCATCAGGCCCCATTCCTCCATCATCGTGGCCAGGGCGAAATCGGTATGACCCTCCGGCAGATAGTCGAGATGGCTCTGCGTGCCCTGGAGGAAGCCCTTGCCGAACACGCCGCCCGATCCGATCGCTACCTTGGACTGGCTGATGTGATAGCCGGTGCCCAGCGGGTCGCTCTCGGGGTCGAGGAAGATCAGCACGCGGTTGCGCTGATAATCGTGCAGGACGAAGTTCACCGCCAGCGGCGCCGCCACTGCCAGCGCCAGCGCGCCGCCGATGAACAGGCGCAGCGGGATGCCGGCGAGGAACATGATCGTCACACCGCCCGCAGTGATCATCAGCGCAGTGCCGAGGTCGGGCTGGAGCATGACCAGGCCGGCGGGAATGCCGATCAGCACACAGGCCGGCCAGATCGCGCCGAACTTCCGGATCTCGCCCGCGGGCAATATCTCGTAGAAGCGCGCCATCGCCATCACGATCACCGGCTTCATCAATTCGGAAGGCTGCAACCGGATGAAACCCAGGTCGAGCCAGCGCTGACTGCCGCCGGCCACCGCACCGAGCAGCTCCACGCCCACCAGCATCACCACGATGACGATGTACATGGGGAAGGCGCCCAGTGCCCAGAAGCTCTCCGGCACGCGCGACAAGCCGATCGCCATCGCCAGGAACACGAAGAAGCGCAGTCCCTGGTTGAACGCCCAGGGCGTCATGCTGCCGCTCGCGGCCGAATAGAGCACGACCAGCCCGAACATGCCGATCGCCACCACCAGCCCGATGATCCGCCAGGGCAGCTGCGCCAGCGGCCCCGGAACGATGCCCGAGGGGCCGAGGCCGGAGGATTGGAGCGTGGCCATCAGTCTGCCTCCACGCTGCCGCGTTCGGCCGCGCTGCTGTCGATCGTGTTGCTGGTCGTGGCGTTGGCGGCTTCAGAAGCGACGGTGCTGGCCGCTTCCGCCGCATCCTCGGGCGCTTCGGGCGGCGGCGCGCTCTGCGCTGCCTTGAACGCTGCGGACTGGGCCGCCATCCGGGTGCGGTAGTCGCCGCCCCAGGTAGGCTCCTCGGCATGAAGCGAATCCATCGCGCGCTTCCGGTCGAACAGGAACGTCATGATGTCGCGGCCGATCATCGGCGTGTCGAGGTTGCGGATCGTGTGGCCGTTATGCTCGAGCACGATGCCGGCGGCATATTTGGGGTTGTCCGCCGGGGCGAAGCAGACGAGCAGCGCGTGGTCGCGCAGCTTGAAGGGCAGCGAGGCGTTCTTGAGCACGCCCGAGGCCCGCTCCGCCATGGTGATGCGGCGGACCTGCGCGGTACCGGTCTTGCCGGCCAGGGTGATGCCGGGGACCTGGATCCGTGCCGCGCCGCCGGTGCCGCCCGAATTGATCACCCCGAACATCGCGTCGCGGATGATCGCCAGCTGCTCGGGCGTGGAGGCGAGGGGCAGGGCTTCCTGGTGCGGCGCATCCGCGAGCAGCCGCGGGACGAGCTGGCGCCCGGAAGCCAGCCGGCTCGCCATCACTGCCAGCTGCAGCGGATTGGCGAGCACATAACCCTGGCCGATCGAGGCATTGAGCGAATCGGCCACCGTCCAGGGCCGTTTGTAGCGCTTCAGCTTCCAGGCGCTGTCGGGCACGGTGCCGAAGCGCTGGGTGGAGAAGGGCAGGTCGAATTTCTGCCCGAGGCCGAGCGCGCGCGCCATCGGCGCCACCGCATCATAGCCGACGCGGCGGACCATCTCGTAGAAATAGATGTCGCAGCTCTGCATGATCGCGTGCTTGAGGTCGAGCGCGCCATGGCCACCGCGCTTGTGGCAGTGGAACACGCCGTTGCCGACGCGCAGCGCGCCCGAGCAGACCACACGGGCATTGGGATCGACGCCCGCATGCAGAAGTGCCAGGCCGTTCATCGGCTTCACCGTCGAGCCCGGCGGATAGAGGCCCTGCAGCACCTTGTTCATCAAGGGCACATGGTCGTCCTCGCTCAGCATCTTCCATTCGTTGCGGCTGATGCCGTCGGAAAAGCTGTTGGGATCATAGGCGGGCATCGAGACCATGGCGAGGATGTCGCCATTGCTCACGTCGATCACCACTGCCGAGCCCGAATTGGTGCCCAGGCGGCGTGCGACATATTCCTGGAGCAGCGCATCGATGGTGAGCTTCACTGTCTCGCCCGGCTGGTCGGGCCGGGTGGCGAGCTCCTGGACCAGGCGGCCATGCGCGGTGACTTCGACGCGCTTGGCACCCGGCGTGCCGCGCAGCCGATCCTCCAGCGTCTTCTCCAGCCCGTCCTTGCCCAGCTTGAAGCCCGGGGCGACGAGAAGGGGGTCCTTCTCCTTTTGATATTGCTCGGCCGAAGCGGTGCCGACATAGCCGACGAGGTGCGCGACGCCCGCGGCCAGCGGATAGTTGCGCGAGAAGCCGCGGGTAGGCTGCACGCCGGGCATCTCCGGCACGCGCACGCTCACCGCGGCGAAGCGCTCCCAGTCGAGATTGTCGGAGACCTGCACCGGCTGGAAGCCCGCGGCCCGCTTCAGATCGGTGCGGATCCGCGACATCTCTTCCTCGGAGAGGCTCAGGATCTGCTGGAGCATGCCCAGCGTCTTCTCCTTGTCCTCCATCCGGTCGGGGATCATGTCGACGCGGAACGCAGTGCGGTTGTTGGCGATCGGGATGCCGCTGCGGTCGACGATCCAGCCCCGCCGCGGCGGCGTGAGCGTCAGGCGCACGCGGTTGCTCTCGGCGGTCAGGCGGTAGCGCTCATTCTCGAACACGGCGAGCCAGGTCATGCGCCCGGCCAGCACCAGCGCAGCTGCGCCCTGGATTCCGCCGAGCACCAGCGCGCGGCGAGAGAAACTATAAGCCTGCGCTGCTTCGGTGATCCGGGCCATTATTGTCGCTTCTTATCCCGATCGAGCCATGCGCAGAACCGGGCAACCACGGGGAACAGCGCCGCCGAGACGAGAATCTGGATCAGCAGCGCCGTGTCGACATGCGCAGTGAAGGGGGCCGCCACCAAGCGCCCTGCGATCAGCACGAAGGCGATCGCACCGCTGGCGATCAGCCAGTCCTGCCAGAAGTCGCGCCATACCAGCCGCGTGTCGAGCACATCCACCATCAGCACCGCCGCCGACCATAGCAGCATCGCGCTGCCCAGGGGCTGGCCGCTCAGCATGTCGTCGAAAAAGCCCAGCGGCACGGGCATCCACACCTTCATTGCATCGCCGCGCATCAGCCGCCAGGCGAGCAGCATCATCAGCCCGAAGGGCGGCAGGAGCGGCACGGTGGCCACCACCGGCAGCAGGGTCGTCATCGAACCCAGCACCACCGAGAGCGGCGCCAGCCAGATGCTGCGCGGCATCTTCTCGCTGCGGCCGAGGGGAATATAGTCGGTCACCGCTACTTCTTCCCGGCCTTGGGCTTTGCGCTGGGCGAGGGCTTGGGGGACGGCGTTGGCGTGGGGTCAGGCAGGAAAGTCGCCTGGACGAGCGCGAAATCGAGCGCGTCGGGATTGGCCGAAGGCTCGGCCACTGCGATGTCGCGCGACGTGCGGATAACCCGCGCAACGGGGATGTTGGGCGAGAAGATGCCGCCGGTGCCCGAAGTGACGAAGGTGTCGCCCGGCTTGAAGATCATCGTCGCCACGCTCGCCGAGCGGATGTCGAGCAATCCGTCGCCGCGCCCGGCCGCGATCGCGGGCAGGCCGTCGCGGGTGCGGCGCACGGGAACGATGCTCTCGGGATCGACGATCAGGAGCACGCGCGCCGTGTTGGGGCTGGTCTCGACAACCTGTCCGATCAGCCCGTCGGGCTGGCGTACCGGCTGGCCCGTCTTCACGCCCTGCCAGCCGCCCGCGTTGAGCGTCGCATAGCGCCGGGTGCTGCCGATCGAACTCGCCACCAGCCGCGCCACCACCACCGCATCGGTGGAGGCGTCGCGCAGCTTGAGCATCTCGCGCAGATGCCGGTTCTCCTGGTTCAGCGTGCGCGCGCGCGACACCAGCAGCTCGTTATCGGCGATCTGCTTCTTGAGCCGGGCATTCTCGCCGCGGACGTTCACATAGCTGGATACGCCCTCGGGCACGCCCGCGACGCTGGTGCGCACCCAGGTGAAGCCGGAAGCGATGGGCGTGGTGATCTCGGAGAAGAAGCCACGCACCGCACCGAAGGCCGGCGGATTGAATATCGAAAGCAGCAACAGGCTGGCCGCGATCAGCATCCCGCCGACCAGCCCCACATAGCCGAGGAAGAGCCCGTATTGCGCCCGCCGCGAAAAACCCGGGCGCCGGTTGCGTGGCGGCGCCATAGTCCCCCTTGCCTCCGATTAGACCGAGATCAGGACGCCGCGGAACACCGGATCCTCGAGCGCACGGCCAGTGCCGAGCGCCACGCAGGTGAGCGGGTCTTCCGCGATCGTGACCGGCAGGCCCGTCTCGTCGCGGAGCACTTCGTCGATGCCCTGCAGCAGCGCGCCGCCGCCAGTGAGCACGATGCCCTGGTCGACGATGTCCGCCGCCAGCTCCGGCGCGGTGTTCTCGAGCGCGATGCGCACGCCCTCGACGATCGTGCCGACGGGCTCCGAGAGCGCCTCGGCGATCTGGCCCTGGTTGATCTGGATTTCCTTGGGCACCCCGTTGACGAGGTCGCGGCCCTTGATGTGGATCGTCTGGCCGATGCCGTCCGCCGGCGGCTTGGCGACGCCGACTTCCTGCTTGATGCGCTCCGCGGTGGCTTCGCCGATCAGCAGATTGTGATTGCGGCGGACGTAGCTGACGATCGACTCGTCCATCTTGTCGCCGCCGACGCGGACCGAGGTGGAATAGGCGAGGCCGCGCAGCGAGAGCACCGCGACTTCGGTGGTGCCGCCGCCGATGTCGACGACCATCGAGCCGATCGGCTCGGTCACCGGCATGTCGGCGCCGATCGCCGCCGCCATCGGCTCCTCGATCAGCCATACCTGCGATGCGCCGGCGTTCGACGCGGCGTCGCGGATCGCGCGGCGCTCGACCGAGGTGGAGCCCGAGGGCACGCAGATCACGATCTGCGGCCAGCGCATGAAGCGCCGCTGGCCATGCACCTTGCGGATGAAGTGCTTGATCATCTCCTCGGCGATGTCGATGTCGGCGATCACGCCGTCGCGCAGGGGGCGGATCGCCTCGATGCTGCCCGGGGTCTTGCCCATCATCAGCTTGGCGTCGTCGCCGACCGCCTTGACGCGCTTGACGCCGTTGAGCGTCTCGACCGCCACCACCGACGGCTCGTTGAGGACAACGCCGCGGCCGCGGAGATACACAACCGTGTTCGCGGTGCCGAGGTCGATCGCCATGTCGTGGGACATGAAATTGAACAAGCGGGGAAATGCCATCTATGTTTCCGTCCTGCCGGGCGGGCGCCCGCCGCCGGCTAATCGCACAAAATATCTAGTCCGGGACCTTTCCGGGACGGACTGGAGAATCCGGCCTGGTTGCCATGCGGTTGGGGTCGCGGGATGCCGCCGCTTGGGCTAGAGCAACGACCATGTCAATACGCCGTCTGCCCGAACACCTTGTCAACCGAATTGCAGCGGGAGAAGTGGTCGAACGCCCCGCCAGCGCGCTGAAAGAACTGGTCGAAAACGCAATCGATGCCGGCGCTACCCGGATCGCAGTCAAACTGGCCGGCGGCGGCACCGATCTGATCGAGGTCACCGATGACGGTTGCGGCATGTCGCCGCCCGAAATGGCGCTCGCGCTGGAGCGCCACGCCACCTCCAAGCTGCCCGACGACGAAATCGACCAGGTCACGACCCTGGGCTTTCGCGGCGAGGCCTTGCCTTCGATCGCCAGCGTCGCGCGGATGACGCTGGAGAGCCGGGTGCGCGGTGCCGAAGGGTGGAGCCGGGTGGTGGACAATGGCGCAGTCGTCTCCGAGGCCCCCGCCGCGCTGCCCCCGGGCACGCGCGTGCGCGTCGAGGCGCTGTTCGGCCGCGTGCCCGCGCGCCGCAAGTTCCTGCGCTCGCCCCGCGCGGAATATGCCGCCAGCCTCGATGTGATGAAGCGGCTCGCCATGGCCCGGCCCGACATCGCCTTCTCGGTCGAGCATGACGGGCGCAAGGCATTGCAGGTCCAGGGCGGGGAGAGCGGCCCGGAGCGCGTCGCCGGGCTCACCGACCGGGCGCTCGCCGAGAACAGCGTCGCGATCGATTTCGAGCGCGAGGGGCTGGTGCTCGGCGGCGTCGCCGGCCTGCCGACCTTCAATCGCGGCGTGGCGGATCACCAATATCTGTTCGTCAACGGCCGGCCGGTAAAGGATCGGCTGCTGATCGGCGCGCTGCGCGGCGCCTATGCCGAGATGCTGGCGCGCGACCGCCACCCCGTCGTGGCCCTGTTCCTCCAGGTTCCTGCCGACCAAGTCGACGTCAATGTCCACCCCGCCAAGACCGAGGTTCGCTTCCGCGACCCGGCGCTGGTGCGCGGCATGATCGTCTCGGGCCTGCGCCGCGCGCTCGACGAGGCCGGCCATCGCAGCGTCCAGCGGCCGAGCGAAGCCGCTCTGGGGATGTGGACCAGCGAGCCGAGCGCGCCGGCGCCGCAGCTCTGGGATGCCGAGCCGATACATACGCCCGCGCCGCATTATGGTCCCGCGCCGACCCACAGCTATGGCAGCGTCCAGGATCGCCGGCCGAGCTTCAGCGCGCCGCCGCCGCTCGCCCGCGCCGAGCCCGCGATCGCGCCGGTGCCGCAGAGCGTCCAGCATCCGCTCGGCGTCGCGCGCGGCCAGGTTGCCAAGACCTATATCGTCGCCGAAGCCGAGGACGGACTGGTCCTGGTCGACCAGCATGCCGCGCACGAGCGCCTGGTGCTGGAGCGGATGCGCCGGGCCATGTCCGAAGGCGGGGTGGCGTCGCAGGGCCTGCTTGTCCCCGAGGTCGTCGAGCTGGACGAGCCCGCGTGCGACCGGCTCGAGGCGCGAGCCGGGGAGCTATCGGAGTTCGGCCTCGACCTGGAGCGTTTCGGCCCGCGCGCGATGCTGGTCCGGGGGGTGCCGGCGGCGCTCGGCAAGGGCGACGTCCACGCGCTGGTGACCGATCTCGCCGACGAGCTCGCCAGCTTCGACGAGGCGCTCAGCCTGAAGGAAAGGCTCGATCACGTTGCCGCGACCATGGCCTGTCATGGTTCGGTGCGGGCGGGGCGAGTGTTGTCGGTCGCCGAGATGAACGCGTTGCTCCGCGAGATGGAAGTCACGCCGCATTCCGGCCAGTGCAACCATGGGCGCCCGACCTGGGTGAAGCTGGCGCATGGCGATATCGAGAAGCTGTTCGGGAGGAAGTGATGTCGGGGGTGCCCGCTTCCGGTTTCCGCTTGAAGCTTGCGGGCCCCGGATCCGGGGCCCGCGCTCCTGCCGGCTAGGTCAAGGAGATAGCCGCTGATCTCACCGAGCCGTCGGCAAGCTTGACGAGCGCGCAGAGCTGGCCGCTTGTCTCGTTCACGAAGAACGTCAGCTGGCCGGCGGAAAGCGCATTGCCGCCCGGGCTCGCGGCCGGGCATTTGAGATAGCGCTGGCCGCTGGCGTCCAGCCGTTCGGCCAGGCCGGTTCCGACCTCAAAGCGTTGCATGTCCATGCCGCTTCCATTGCCGTTGTTGATCACTTGCCACGCGGCGTTTGACACGGATTGACCGGCACCGCGCATGACCAGCACCGACTGGTTGTCGGTAGGCGAGCGGATCAATTCGAGGTGTGGGCCGATGCCGTCATATTTTCGATGCTGAACCGGCGCATTCACTTTGGCGGGAGGCGCGAGCGGTTTCGTGGCGCCGGGAACGCTCGGCGCGCCCGGGGCGATCACCGTGGTTCGAGCGCCATTGTCGCTGAGCACGACGGCTGGCTCGCCGCTGGAAAGGTTCCAGGCCGGCGCGATCACGGTGCAATCCTCGCAATTGGCATCGATCACGATGCCCTTTCCCGTGACTCTCATTGGGGCGATCTGCGCGCCGAAGACGCTGACGTTGGCGGCATTGCTGATCATCAGTTCCGTGTCGTTCGCGGCGCGCAGCAGCCAGCCCGGGCCGATCAGGACCTCATTGGCATATTCGACAAGGAGGCCGTATTTGGCGTGCTCGAGATTGCCTTCGCCCTCCAGGACCACGTGATTGATGCGGTCGCTCGCAAGGCCCTTGATGTGGATTCCCGCGGAGCCGGGGCCGCCGCCATCGCCCATGGTGCCCCGCTCGAAGACGTTCAGGATATTGCGCAGCACGACATTGCCGCGTGGCGGTACCAGGCCGGTCTTCGTCTGCTCGATCAGGATGCCCCTGATCCGCAGCGCCTCGGGGGCCGCCGCTTCGCCGCCATTGGTGATTCCGTCCACTACCGCATACACCTGATCGCGCAGGCGAAGCGCGACCGACTCATTGGTTGCAACTACATGCCCCCAGCGGAACCCGATGTTCGAGATGCTGACATGGTCGGCTTCGTCAAAGGCAAGGATGGCGCCCCCGCCGGGAATGGTGCCGGTGCCGTCATAGCGGATGAGCGTCGTATTGCGATTCTCGCCGAAGATTCGACTGTTGCGCCGCCCGTTCAGCTGGCTGGTGACTCTGTAGGGCTGTGCCGGCGAGGGGATGAAGCCAGCTTTCCCCTCGCACGCGTCCAGAAAGGCCTGCAATGCGGCGGTGTCGTCGGTGATGCCGTCCCCGACGACATCGAAATCGCTTGCCGAAATGATATGGCTCACGTCGTTCTCCTTCGCGTTCCGCGCGCACCATGACGATGCATCCGAATCGGAACAAAGAGAGAACTGCTTCTTGAAGTCCTACATGTAAACCGTGGCTGGAACCCGATGGAGAGGCCTAGCGCCGCACCTTGCCGAAGTGCCACGCACAGAAGCTTCCCAGCGCCAGCCAGCCCGCGATCACCGGCCATATGCCATAGGTCCGCAGCGGATAGCTGAGCAGCGCCGATATCCCGATCAGCAGGTTCGCCGAGCCCCAGTAGAAGTTCATCAGCGGCGTCGAGAGCGCCACGCCGCGCGGGCGGGCGAAGGGGGTGGGGAAGGGC
>NZ_SCMK01000012.1 GCF_005503355.1 Sphingomonas sp. 1F27F7B | reverse complement strand
GCCGCATTCGGGCGGCAGCGGACCGAACAGCCCGGGCAGGGTCGGGCGGGCCCTGTCGAGCCATGCATTCATGTCCGCGACGGCGTGGTCCCGGCCGGCATCGTCATCGGCGTAGAGGAAACGAGGATCGCTGAACGCGGCGCTCATCCGCGCGCCGACGCTGCCGCGCGTATAGCCGAGCCGTCGGAGCAGCAGGTCGGCGCGGGCCGTGATCGCGCGGGCGCTTGCGAGCATCTGGCGATGCGCGGCGACGGGATCGATCGCGGCGCCGTAATGGCGTTCGAGCAGCAGCGCGAAATAGTCCGCGCCACCCCGGAAGCGGCCGACGCCGGGTTCGGCCGGTGCCTTGCCCGCCAGCCCGGCCAGCAGCCGGGCCTGGCCGCGCAGCGCTTCGGCCGCGATCGGCGGGGACGTGGCGGCGGCATTCGCAATGGCGGTGCGGGTCTTGTCGAGCAGCGGCGCGGGCAAGATCACGCCGTGCCGAGCCTCCAGCAGGGCCTGCGCATTCTCCGCCTCGATCCGCCGGGCCAGGGCCGCGCCGTCCTTCTCGCGGGCGGCGTCGCGCCAGGCGCCGGCGAGCGGCGACAGAGTATAGGGCGAGCGCCCGAGCCGGCCGAACGGATGGTCGCGCACCAGCGCGACGTCGACCGTGAGGCCGGCGCGCACCGTCTCCAGGTCGATCCGCGCCGAAGGCGAGAGCGACGCCGAGTCGAAGGGCTTCAGCTGCGCCAGTTTCGCGCTCGGCGTATCCAGCCGGGCGAGCCCGTCCAGCGCGGCACGCAGATCGGCGTCGCGATCCGGCATGGCCAGCGCCGCACGGGGAACCGCGGCAATGCTTGCGGCGGCAAGGAACTCACGGCGCTTCATCGCGCGATCCTCCCAGGGTCTCAGCGAGCGGTGGGGAACTGCACCACATTGTTCAGCTGGGTCACTTCAGGTGCGCCGCCGGGCAGCGCGATGCGGACGCGTACACCGCCCCTGGGGAGCGCGAGCCGTACCGTCGCCGTCCTGGGGACGAGGTCGAGCGGGGCGGCGAGGGCGGGGATCGGCGCGCTCGCCAGCGCCTTGCCCGACGCATCCTCGACGGTGAGCGTGCCGCCGGGGGCATCCTTCCCGCCGAGGCTGTGGACGGTGACCGCGAGCCTGCCGCCCTTCACCACGATGTCGTCGCTGCCGATGCCGAGATCGGGACGCATGGCGACGTCTTCGCCGGGCGTCTTGAGCGTGAATGCGATCTCGGTGGTGGCGTGCGGCGCAAAGGTGAGGCGAGTCGCGGCGCTGCGTTCGAGATGGAGCGGGGTGGTCGTTCCGTTCGAAACCATCTCCCATTCGCCGGCCCGGACGTTCCACGTCGTCATCTCGGCGGTCTGGGGCGTGTCGCCGCTGTTGTAGGCGATCACCTTGAAGCGGTCGGGCGTGGCGCCGGGGACGAGGATCGCCGTTTTGAGCGCGCCTTCGGGATCGTCGAAGCGCCAGCTCACCGCATTGCCCGGCCAGGTCTGGTTCCGGCGCAGCGCGATGCCGCCCAGCCGCTCGCGCTGGAGGATCTCGTTGGGCTGGTCGACGCGGTCGGACCACCAATGGCCCTCGGTATACATGTACTGGCGCTGCGATTTGTCTGCGATCGCCGCGGCGTGGAGCGATTCCAGATATCCGGTGTCGCCGGTCGCGTCCCAGGCGGCCCATTGCTCGAAGGCGCCACCCTTCTTCGCCTTGTCGGCGAGCGTCTTCGACCAGTCGCGGTCGGCGCCGAGCAGCTTGACTGCATTCTCGTTGATGTCCTGCACCGAGGCGGGGCCGCTCTTGTCCACCCGGGCGAGGATCGGGGCCAGGTACTTCGCCTCGCCGGTGAAGCGATATGCCGCCCATGCCGCCTGGAGCGGCGTGGAGGCGCCGCCGCCATCGCCGGCGCGCTCGGCATCGGTGCGCCAGTTGATCTCGTTGGGCCAGCTCCAATTGCCCTTGGCGTCCTGCTTGCCATGGGCGAGCAGGCCGTCGCTGACGCCGGTGATCAGGCCGCGCGCGTCGGGATTGCCATTGTAGAGGCCGAGCAGCGTCGGCGCGTGAAGGACGACGAAGCTATAGGGCTTCTGCCATTCGAACGGCCCCTCGCGGTACATCTTGCGCGCACCGTACCAGTTGCTGGCGAAGTGCATGTGCCCGGCGGGGTTGGGGAGGACGACGCCCTTCAAGGCCTTCACCGTCGCCATCAGCCGCTCCACCGCGCGCGGCTCGCCCCAGTTGAGGTAGAGTCGCTGGGCATCCGAATTCATGCCCTCCTCATAGGCGTGCAACTCGTCGGTGGTGATATAGCCGAGACCGTTCACCATCATGCCGTTCTTGTACACGGCCTCGGAGAGCGCACGGAGGGACGCGTTGATCTTGTCCGGGTCGACCCCCATCAGCGCGAGGCCCGGCCATTGCTGGGTCAGGTCGGTATCGTCGGAGATGCCGCCGCCGAAATCGCCGTACGGCACCTGGCGATTGTCGATCCACCAGTTCACGAACCGGCGCGTGATCTTCAGGTCCTCGAGCTGGCGGAAGGCCCAGAGCGGCACGCCGGCGGGCGCTTCGGGCTGCTTGAATTCGGGCAGGTTCTGCGCGCCATAGCTGATGTCCGCCCAATAGCGGCGGCCCTCGGCATGATCGGGATCGACGCGGAGCAGGTCGCCGACATCGGCGAAGACGCGGGCATACATGGCGGCGCGCTTGGAGGCGGTGTGCTCCTCGACCAGAAAGCCCCAATTGTCCTTCACCTGGTTGAACCGGTCGGCGATGTGCTCCGGAAGCGCGGCGGCGCGGTCCTTGAAGACCAGGCGAACGTTCATGCCGTCGAGCGAGGCCGGGCCGAAATCGGCGGCGGCGGAGGCGATGGTCAGATAGAGGCTGTCATTGGTGAGGATGCGGTCGCGCAGGTCGAGCCAGAGCGTGCGCGCCTCGCCCGGGCGGACCGAGACCGACAGGTCGATCATGTCGCGGCCTGGCCAGATCGGGTCCTTCACGCGGATGTTGAGCGGAATCAGCCCGTCCTTGGCGGGCGTCGCCTTCAGCGCGGGAATGTCGAGAGCGATGCCGTCCAGCCCGTCGCGGACATTTTCCCAGCCATAGTTCCAGGCGCGGGCGAGCGCGCGGGCCGGAAAGGCGTCGCCGAAGCCCGAGGGGATCAGGACATGGACGATCGGCATCGCCCCAGCGACATGCGCGGCAGCTCCGGTCGAAGCGGCGCTGCCCGCGCCGGCGGCGGCGGAACCGGCGCCGGGAGGCAAAGCGAGCACGGTGTTGCGCTCGTCGGCGGGATAGCGGCCGCGGATGAAGCGGTTGAGCCCTTCGAGCGCGGCAAGATCGGCGGAGACCTGCGCGTTCACCGTGTAGCTGAGTTTGAAGCTGCCCGCGGGCTCCTTGCCGGCGCCGACGTCATAGGCCCAGATTTCCTGGATCGGCTGCTCCTGCATCACGTTGGTGAAGCGCAGCGTGCCGCCTTGAGCCTCGCCGAGCGCAGTGACGCTGCGGACGATGCCCTGGGGACGCCGGGCCAGGGTGCGGAAGCTGGCGCCGTCGGCCGCATAGTCGAGCGCGCCATAGGCGGCGCCGCGGATCTCGACGCGGTTGAACTTCTCGGCGGCGGGAACGGTCAGCGTATAGGTCTTGCCGCCTTCGACATAGACGTTCCAGTCGGGCAGCTCGAAATAATCGTCGCGGCCGGGGAGTTTCGAGCGATTATAGACGCCGGGCCAGGTCGTCTCGGCGATGCCGTCCACGCCCTTCCACATCCATTCCTTCAGGTCCTTCGCATCGGCGAACTCGACCTTGCGGACGGCGGTGACCTTGTCCTCCAGCACCGGCGGCGAAGCGGCGTCCCAGCCGAAGCGGTGGAGCCAGGCGGCGCGCCTGCCCGCCGGATCGGCGGGCGGGCCGGGGGCGGGCTCGGCCTTGGCGGCGAGCGCGGCCACGCCGGCGGCGTCGAGCATGCGGTCATAGACGCGGATCTCGTCCAGATCGCTGCCGCGCATGAAATTATAGCGGCTCTGCACCTGATGCGGCGCCATCACGCGGCCGGCCATGCCGAACTGGTCGAGCCCGGTATCGAGATCGGCCTTCTGGTCCTTGCGCGCGACTTCCCTGCCGTCGACGAAGAGACGGACGCCCACCGCCTCGTCCCAGGCGAAGGCGATGTGCTGCCAGGCCTCGGGTGCGGGATTCTGCGGCAGCTTGAACGAGACGCGGACGCGCGAGAGGTTGGCATCGGTGACGAAGGCGTCGAAACCGTGGCCGTTCCAGTCGATGCGCAGGAACGCCATGTCCCAGCTCGAATGATCGGCATAGCCGACGCGGAAGATCACGAAGGGCGCCTCGCCCACCGGCTCGCGCGATCGCCAGAAGAAGGAGAGGGTGCCGCGCTGCGCCTGGATGTTGCCGGCTGCGTTCCAGGCGATGTAGCCGTCGTCCGCCCAGCGAAAGGCGCCGCCGATCGCACCGTCGGCCACGTTGGTGACCTTGGTCTGGAAATTGGGCACCGCATCGCCGCCGGCCTTCTCGGCCCTGCCGCTCTGGTCTCCCGACGCGCGGAAGAGCAGGCCATCGTCTCCGGCCGTGGCCGTGGACTGGGCGGCGACCGGGGTCGCGCCAAGCGCGAGCGCCCATGCCAGAGCGATGCTGGTGGCCGAAGTGCGGATCATGACGTGCCTCTCTGAACAAGCGGGACGGTCTTCGCCATCCTCATCGGTAAGCATGCCGATGGGTGACACCGGTGACAACAGCTTTCTCGTTTCTGCGCGATGTCGATGATTGCGTTCGAGGTGCGTTGACGCGCGGACCTGACACCGGTAGCATCGGCGAGACACCTGCGGACCCGCGCAAAGCCGGACGCAGGACTTCGGAGAGGAGATCGCGCGCAAGTTACTCGACATGGCCCGGCACCGGTTCCGGCCTGTCTTCTCCATCGCCCTTGGACCGTAGGAGGCGAGCGGTTTCCGGGCAGGTGAAGCGGGAAGGGGCGGCGATGTCGGGCGACGGCTTGCGCGTGCGCGGGCCGAACATGGCGGGCGGCCCTCACGCGACGGGAACATGGGGAATTTCAAGTTGATCGAAGGACGGGAACCGGCCGAGGCCATCGCCCAAGCATTTGTCGCGGCCCGGCAGGCAGGAAATACGCTGGCCGATTATCCCGGCGAGCTGCCGGGCACGCTGGAGGAAGCCTATGGTATCCAGGAGCGCGCGATCGCGCTGTTCGGCGACCGGATCGCCGGTTGGAAAGTGGGCAAGATCCCCGCGCCGCTCGATGCGACCTATGGCACCAACCGGCTGACCGGCCCGATCTTCGCCGATTCGGTGGTGACCGCGGCCGAGGGCGAAGTGCCCGAGATGCCTGTGTTCGAGCGGGGCTTCGCCGCGGGGGAGGCCGAGTATCTGCTCCGCCTGGGCGCGCTTCCCGATAATTTCGACCGTCCATGGACCAATGCGGAAGTCGCCGCATATGTCGATGCGATCCATGTCGGCATCGAAGTGGCGAGCTCGCCCTTCCCGGGGATCAACGCGCACGGCCCGGCCGTGACCGTCTCCGATTTCGGCAACAACAACGGCCTGGTCGTCGGCGCGGAAATTCCGCGCGACACGGATTTCCTTGCGTGGCCGGTAGCGCTAACAATCGATGGCGAAGTGGCCGGTGAGGCGACGGCGAGCACGATGCTCGACGGGCCGTTCGGCGCCGTCCGCTTCCTGTTCGAGCTTGCCGCCAGCCGGCAGCTGCCGCTCGCGCCGGGCCAGTGGATCTCCACCGGCGCGGTCACGGGCGTCCATCCCGTTCGCGTCGGCGAGCTGGTGGAGGCGCGGTTCGCGAAGGACTACAGCGTCCGGTGCCGTATCGTCGGCATCCACGGCGCCTGAGAGCGAATCGGGAAGCGCGGCAACGATAAGAGAGACGAGGGAGAGGATGATGGCGAGTAAGGGAGAGGCGGCGGTCTCCGGCGCGGTTTCGCGCGTCGGGCGCTATCGCTGGGTGATCGTGGGGCTGCTCTTCGCGGCTACGGCGATCAACTATGTCGACCGGCAGATGATCGCGGTGCTGAAGCCCGACCTGTCGAAGGAACTCGGCTGGACCGAGACCAACTATGCCGACATCGTCTTCTACTTCCAGCTCGCCTATGCGATCGGCTATCTCGGCTTCGGCAAGATCGTCGACGCGATCGGCGCGCGCTTCGGCTATGCCATCGCGGTCGTGATCTGGACGATCGCGCACGTGGCGCATGGCGGCGTGCATACGGTGATGCAGTTCACCATGGCCCGCTTCGGCCTGGGCATCGGCGAATCGGGCAATTTCCCCGCGGGCGTGAAGACGGTGGCCGACTGGTTCCCGGCCAAGGAACGCGCCTTCGCAGTGGGCATCTTCAACGCCGGCTCGAACGTGGGGGCGATCCTCACCCCGCTGCTGATCTGGGCGATGGTGCCCGCGATCGGCTGGCGCATGACCTTCGTCGTCACCGGCGTGTTCGGCGTGGTCTGGCTGATCGCCTGGCTCGCCATCTTCCGCGACAAGCCCGCCGACCACCCCAAGGTGGGCCCGGAAGAGCTTGCCTATATCACCCAGGATCCGGCCGATCCGGTGGTGAAGGTGAAGAATCTGTGGGGCAAGCTGCTGCTCACCAGGGAGACCTGGGCCTTCGCGCTGGGCAAGTTCTTCATCGATCCGATCTGGTGGTTCTACCTGTTCTGGCTGCCGAGCTGGCTGGGCAAGGAATATGGCCTGAACCTGACGAGCTGGGATTCGCCGACGGCGGCGATCGCGCTGGGCGCGATCTACCTGATCTCCGACGTGGGCTCGGTCGCGGGCGGCTGGCTCTCGGGCAAGCTGATGGCGACGGGCATGAGCGTCAACAAGGCGCGCAAGCTCACCATGCTGATCTCGGCCTGCTTCGTGCTGCCGGTGGTGTTCACCACCTTCTACGGCAACCTCTGGCTCAGCGTGTTCGTGGTCGGCGTGGCCGCGGCGGCGCATCAGAGCTTCTCGGCGACGCTCTATACCATCCCCTCGGACACGGTGCCGCGCTTCGCGGTCGGTTCGGTCATCGGCATCGGCGGCACGGTCGGCGCGGTGGGCGGCATGGTCTTCTCGAAATATGCCGGCTATGTGCTCGACAAGATCGGTAGCTATGCGCCGCTCTTCGTCGTCGCGGGTGCGGCGTATTTCCTGGCGCTGCTGTCCATCCACCTGCTTTCGCCGCGCCTCGCGCGCGCCGACGTCGCGTAACGGAGTATCGAGATGGCCCGGCCCCTGAAGCTAGACCCCGACCGGCTCTTCCCGGCGGAGGACCGCACGCGCGGCATTGCACGGGCGCTCTATGCCGAAGTGGCCGGGCTGCCGATCATCAGCCCGCACGGGCACACCGATCCGACCTGGTTCTCGACCGATGCCAACTGGTCGAACGCCACCGAGCTGCTGCTGTCGCCGGATCACTATATCTACCGCATGCTCTATTCGCAGGGCGTGTCGCTCGACGCGCTGTGCGTGCCGAGCCTGGGCGGCATGCCGACGACCGATCCGCGCGAGGCATGGCGGACCTTCGCCGAACACACTTATCTCTTCCGGGGCACCCCGTCGGCGATGTGGCTGGGGCATGTGTTCGGCGAGGTGTTCGGTTTCGACGTCGCGCTCGATACCTCCACCGCCGATCATTATTACGACACGATCAATGCGAAGCTGGCGACCGACGCGTTCAAGCCGCGTGCGCTGTTCGACCGGTTCAACATCGGCTTCCTCGCCACCACCGAGGGGCCGCAAGACGATCTTTCGCCGCATCACGCGATCCACGGCAGCGGATGGAACGGCCGGGTGGTCACCACCTACCGTCCCGATGCGGTGATCGATGTCGAGCATGAGCAGTTCGCCGGGGCGATGCGGATCTTTGCCGAGAAGACCGGCGAGGACGTCTATAGCTGGGAGGGCTATCTCGCCGCGCACCGCAAGCGCCGCGCCGATTTCCGCGCTGCCGGCGCCACGGCGACCGACCATGGCCACCCGACTGCCGCGACCGCCAATCTGGGCAAGGACGAGGCCGAGCGGCTGTTCCGCACGATCCTGTCGGACAGCTGGACCCCGCAGGACGCCGAGCTGTTCCGCGCCCAGATGCTGACCGAGATGGCGGCGATGAGCGTCGAGGACGGGATGGTGATGCAGATCCATCCGGGATCCTTCCGCAATCACAATGGCGGGCTGTTCGAGAGCCATGGCCGCGACAAGGGCGCGGACATCCCGATGCGCACCGATTATGTGCACGCGCTCAAGCCGCTGCTCGACCGGTTCGGCACTTCGACCGATCTCTCGATCATCCTCTTCACGCTCGACGAGACCGTCTATGCGCGCGAGCTGGCGCCGCTGGCCGGCCATTATCCGTGCCTGAAGCTGGGTCCGAGCTGGTGGTTCCACGACAGCCCGGAGGGCATGCGCCGCTTCCGCGAGCAGGTGACGGAGACCGCCGGCTTCTACAACACGGTCGGCTTCAACGACGATACGCGCGCCTTCCTCTCGATCCCGGCGCGTCATGACGTGGCGCGCCGCGTCGATTGCGCCTTCCTCGCCCGACTGGTCGCCGAGGGGCGGCTGCTCGACTGGGAAGCCGCCGAGCTGGCCTATGAACTGACCAACGGGCTGGTGCGCAGGGCGTACAAGCTCGACCGACACGCGCCGGCGCCCGTCGCCGCCGCTGCCTGAATCAAACCAACGGAGTATCCGATGTTCGACCGGACCTATTACGCCACGCACCCCGACATGATGGAGTGCGTCTCGAACGACGAACTGCGCGACCGCTACCTGATCCAGGACCTGTTCCGCGACGGCGAGTGCGTGCTGAACTATACCCATGCCGATCGCATGGTGATCGGCGGCGTCGCCGTGGTTTCGTCCCCGGTGACACTGCCGGCGCAGACCGAGCCGGCATCGGCGGCGGGCCATCCGTTCCTTGAGCGCCGCGAGCTGGCGGTGGTCAACATCAGCGGCGTCGAAGGCACCGTGACGGTGGACGGCGAGGCCTTCACGCTGGGCAACAAGGACTGCCTGTACGTGACGATGGGCGCCAAGGACGTGACCTTCTCGGGCGCGGGCGCGCGCTTCTACCTGGTGTCGTGCCCGGCGCATAAGGGCTTCCAGACCCGCAAGCTCGGCATCGCCGACGCCAATCGCCTGGATCGCGGCACGCTGGAGGAATCGAACGAGCGCTCGATCTATCAGCTGGTCATCCCGGGCGTGTGCGACAGCGCGCAGCTGGTCATGGGCCTGACCGTGCTCAAGCCCGGCAGCGTGTGGAACACGATGCCGCCGCACATCCATGAGCGCCGCAGCGAGATCTATCTCTATTTCGAGCTGGACGACCTGGCCAAGGACCGGGTGTTCCACTTCATGGGTGAAGGGGAGGCGACCCGGCACATCGTGATGCAGAACGAGGAGGCAGTGATCAGCCCGCCCTGGTCGATCCACATGGGCGCCGGTACGAAGGCGTACGCGTTCATCTGGGCGATGGCGGGCGAGAACCAGGACTATACCGACATGAACGTGCTGGACATTTGCCAGCTGGCGTAAGGCCACCTCTCCCCCTCCCTTGACGGGAGGGGGCCGGGGGTGGGTGGCGTGCTCGCGCCATGGAAGGCGTGAGTGCCCTGGCCACCGTACCGCCCGGATGCGACACACCCCCAGCTCCTCCCTTGCCAGGGAGGGGAGCGAGAGAAGATATGACCAGTCCCTTCGATCTTTCCGGCAAGATTGCCATAGTCACCGGCGCCAATACCGGCATCGGCCAGGGCATCGCGCTGGCGCTTGCCGCCGCCGGTGCGGACATCGCCGCAGTGGGCCGCACGCCGGCGCAGGAGACGGTGGAGAAGGTCCGCGCGCTCGGCCGCCGCGGCGAGATCGTCTCGGCCGATCTCTCGACCATCGAGCCTGTGGGCAGGGTTGTGGACGAAGCTGTGGACAAGCTGGGCGGGCTCGACATTCTGGTCAACAATGCCGGCATCATCCGCCGGGCCGACAGTCTCGACTTCACCGAGGCGGATTGGGACGCGGTGGTCGACACCAACCTGAAGTCGGTGTTCTTCCTCTGCCAGGCGGCGGCGAAGCACATGGTGGCGAACGGCGGCGGCAAGATCATCAACATCGCGTCGATGCTGACCTTTCAGGGCGGCATCCGCGTGCCGAGCTACACCGCTTCCAAATCCGGCATCGGCGGGCTCACCAAGCTGCTCGCCAATGAATGGGCGGCGAAGGGCATCAACGTGAACGCGATCGCCCCCGGCTATATCGCCACCAACAACACCGCGGCGCTGCAGGCGGACGAGAACCGCAACCGCTCGATCATGGAGCGCATCCCGGCGGGCCGCTGGGGCGATCCGGCGGACATGGGCGGCGCGGCGGTGTTCCTCGCCTCGGCGGCCTCGGACTATGTGCAAGGCCATATCCTCGCGGTCGATGGCGGGTGGCTGGCGCGATGAGCATTGCGTTTTTCGGCGAGCTGATGCTGCGGCTCTCGCCTCCGGGGCGCGAGCTGCTGCTCCAGACGCCGAAGCTCGAGGTGAATGTCGGCGGGGCCGAGGCGAACGTCGCGACGGGGCTGGCCTGTCTTGGCCACAAGGTGCGGATGATCTCGGCCGTCTCGGACAATCCGCTGGGTGGCGCGGTGATCGGCGAGTTGCGCCGGCGCGGAGTCGACACTTCGACGATCGTCTCCGAGCCCGGCCGGCTCGGCCTGTATTTCCTGACGCCCGGCGCGGGGCTGCGCGCGTCCGAAGTGGTCTATGACCGGGCGTATTCCGTGTTCGCCCGGCGCCCGGCCGATGCCTGGGACTGGGGCGCGCTGCTCGACGGTGCCACGCGGCTGCACCTGTCGGGCATCACGCCGGCGCTCGGCCACAACACCGCGAGCGCGGCGATCGCCGCGGCGGAAGCGGCGGTCGCCAAGGGCATCCCGGTCTCGTTCGACGGCAATTACCGCGCGAAGCTGTGGGAGAGCTGGGACAGCGACCCCAAGGCAGTGCTGACCCGGCTGATCGGCCATGCCGACCTGCTGTTCGGCAATCACCGCGACATCTCGCTGCTGCTCGGCCGGCAATTCTCGGGCGACGGCGCCGATCGGCGGCGCGAGGCGGCGGAGGCGGCCTTCGCGGCCTTTCCCAGGCTCCAGACGATCGCGAACACCGCACGGCATGTCGACGATGCCGACAGCCACCGCGTCTCGGCGCGGGTGGACATGCGCGCCGGCGGCTACCAGACCGACGAGGTGCTGATCGCCGGGATCGTCGATCGGATCGGCGCCGGCGATGCCTTTGCCGCGGGCGTGCTCCACGGCCTGATCGAGAGTGGCGGCGATGCGGCGGCGGCGGCACGGGCCGGCCTGGCGCTGACGGCGCTCAAGCACTCGCTGCCTGGCGACGCGAGCCTGTTCACGCGTGCCGATCTGGCGGCGTTCGAGGAAGGCGGGCTCGACGTCCGCCGTTGAAACCTTGCCCGATCCGAGGCGAGGAAATTGGGTCGGGAGAGGATGATGCAGGTTTCGAGGCGAAGCGTGCTGGCGGGGGGCGCGGCATTGGCGGCGGTGCCGCTGGCGGCGCGGGCGACATCCGGCGAAGCGGTGGTGGAGACGCGGGCAGGACGCTTCCAGGGCGACCGGCTGGAGGGCGGCATGCTGCGCTTCCGCGGCATCCGCTATGGCAACGCCCCGCGCTTCCGCGCGCCGACGGCAGTCGCGGCGCCCGGCGCTGTCGTGCCCGCCCATGAATATGGCCCGATCTGCCCGCAGGGCAGGGGGGATCAGCGCGCCTCCGAGGATTGCCTGTTCCTCAACATCTGGACGCCCGGCGCCGATTCCGCGGCCAGGCGCCCGGTGATGCTCTACATCCATGGCGGCGCCTATTCGAACGGCACCGTCACCCTGCCGCTGAACGACGGCGAGAAGCTCGCCGCGGCCGAGGACGTGGTGGTGGTGACGGTGAACCATCGGCTGAACGCGCTCGGCTATCTCTATCTCGCCCGCTTCGATCCGCGTTTCGCGGACAGCGGCAATCTGGGCCAGCTCGACCTGATCCTCGCGCTGCAATGGGTGCGGGACAATATCGCGGCGTTCGGCGGCGATCCGCGGCGTGTCTTCGTGTTCGGCCAGTCGGGCGGCGGAGCCAAGATCGCGACGCTGATGGGCATGCCGGCGGCCAGGGGGCTGTTCCATTCGGCGGCGACGATGAGCGGGCAGCAGGTGACTGCGTCCGGGCCGCTCAACGCGACGAAGCGGGCTCAGGCCTATCTCGCCAGGCTGGGCATGCGCGAGGGCGACCTGCAGCCCCTGCTCGACATGCCGGTGGAGAAGCTGGTCGAGGCGCTGGACACGGCCGACCCGATCCTGGGCGGCGGCGTGTATTTCGGGCCGGTGCTCGACATGAAATGGCTCGTCCGCCACCCCTTCTGGCCCGATGCCCATCCGCAGAGCCTGGCCATCCCGATGATCCTGGGCAATACGCATGACGAGACAAGAGCCTTCATCGATCCCGGTTCGGAGAAGGTGCGGGGGCTGACCTGGGACAATGTGGCCGCGCGCATGGCGCCCGAGCTGCGCATGGACCTGCTGCCCGAATGGGTGGTCGCCCAATATCGCGCGCACTTCCCGGCCGACACGCCCGAGCAGCTCTTCTACCGCGCCACCACCGCCGGCCGGAGCTGGCCGGGCCAATGGCTGGAGGCAGATGCGCGGGCGGCGACGGGCGCCCGCGCCACCTGGGTCTATCAGGTCGACTTCCAGTCGCCGACCAGGCCCGAGCGCGGCGCACCGCACACGATGGACATCGCGCTCGCCTTCGGCACGCTCGATGCTCCGGGGTCCTATACCGGCGTCGGGCCGGCCGCGCGCAAGCTGAGCGGGCAGATGATGGGCGCCTTCGCTTCGCTGGCACGCAGCGGCCGACCGGCGGCGGCGGGCCTGCCCGCCTGGGCGCCCTATAGCTTGCCCGGCCGCGCGACGATGCTGTTCGACGCGCCGAGCCGCCTGGCCAGTGATCCGCGCAAATGGGAGCGCGAACTGTGGGGCCGGGTGCCGTATATTCAGCCCGGAAGTTGAGCCCGCAAGCTGACACCGATGGCCAATCCGGCACGCGGATAATATCGTATCGCTTTGTCCTGCAAGCCATTATGTTCGCGGGATGGAGAGAACCGGAAAGCCCACGATCAACGACGTCGCCCGTATCGCCGGCGTCTCGAAGAAAACCGTCAGCCGAGTGATCAACCGTTCGCCGTTGCTCAATGGAGACACGCGCGCGAAGGTCGAGCAGGTGATCAGCGAGTTGGGCTATGTCCCCAATGTCCAGGCGCGCGCGCTGGCCCTGCGCCGCAACTTCCTGATCGGCCTGATCCACGACAATCCCAACGCGCAGATGGTGATGAACGTGCAGGCCGGCATGCTCGAGGCGATGCGCGACACCGAGTTCGAGCTGATCGTCCGCCCGATCGACCGGGGCAGCTCGACCATGCTCGAGGATGTGCGCAACTTCCTCGAGCGCCAGCGTCTCTACGGCGTGATGTTCCTGCCGCCCGTCTCCGAGAATGAAATGGTGGCGGAGCTCTGCCGCGAGCTCGGCATCCGCTATGTCCGCATGGGGTCGGCGACGCTGGATTCGCCCGAACACATGGTCGCCTCGAACGATTGCGACGTGGTGCACGAGGCAGTGAACCATCTGATCTCGCTGGGCCATCGCCGCATCGGCCTGATCGCCGGCCCGCACGGCTTCCGCTCCGCGCGCGAGCGCCGCAAGGGCTTCGAGAATGCGCTGGAGGGAGCGGGGATCAAGCTGCCGCGCAGCCTGATCGCCGATGGCAACTACACGTTCGAGACCGGGCTGGCCGCCGCCGACCGGCTGCTCGACCTGTCGCCGCGACCTACTGCGATCTTCGCCTCGAACGACGAGATGGCGGCCGCCACGCTCCACGCCGCGCGCCGCCGGGGCATGAGCGTGCCCGAGGACCTGTCGATCGTCGGCTTCGACGACACCGCCATCGCCTCGCACATCTGGCCGCCGCTCACCACGGTGCACTGGCCGATCATCTCGATGGCGCGCTCCGCGGCGCTGAAGCTGCTGGCGGAGTTCTTCGGGGATGACGGCAATGCCGTGGAGGAGCCGTCGCTGTTCCCCTCGACGCTGATTCACCGCGCCTCGGTCGCGCCGCCGCGCGAGGGATAGTTTCAAGACCCAATCGGCAAATGCCGTCCTCCCCGCAAAGGCGGGGATGATGGTGGAGCATGTGAAGAGGGACGCCATCGCCCGCCGGCAACCGGCTCGCAAGGCCGCCTGAAACCCGCGCTGCACAGCGGCATTTCCTCGATGTTGCTGAAATGCCGCAATCCCCCGTTTGTGAATTTTTGTTCAATGACACCGGTTGACACAACTGAGTGGTAGCGCGATCAATAGCGTGAACAAGCGTGACTGAATGCGCTTGCGCCCAAGTGGACGAGAAGATCCGCACGAGGGGCGTGGGAGGGGGCAAGTCGCGACATGGCCGGATCTTGCGGGACGACGGGCGTCGTTTTCCGCGATGCTGTGTCGTACCCTGATTCCAGGCTCCGCCGGGCGCATCGACCAGTGCTTGTCGATGAGAAGAGCTTTGGGGGAGGAAATCATGTTTTCAATCGCTGACACTCATGTCGCGCGCCGATCGGCGCTGCGCGGCACGACGGCACTGGGCGCGCTCGGCATGGCGCTGCTGACGGCCGCGCCGGCCTGGGCGCAGACCGCCGGGACCGCCCCCGCGGTCACCGCCGTTGCGCAGGACGATCCCCAGGCCGCGCCGCAGGACCAGACGGAAAGCGGCGACTTGATCGTTGTTACCGGTTTCCGCGCTTCGCTGGCCAGCTCGGTCAACATCAAGCGCAATTCGAACCAGATCGTCGATGCGATCACCGCCGAGGACATCGCCGACTTTCCGGACGCGAACCTGGCGGAATCGATCCAGCGCCTGCCCGGCGTCTCGATCGATCGCGACAATGGCGAGGGTCGCACGATCACCGTGCGCGGCCTGGGCGGCGATTTCCAGATGGTCCGCCTGAACGGTGCCGACGCGCAGAACATCTCGGGCGGCAACCAGTCCGATGCGGGCGCGAACCGCTCGCGCGGGTTCGACTTCAACACCTTCGCCTCGGAACTGTTCGGCGGCATCAAGGTAACCAAATCGACTGCGGCGGAGAATGACGAAGGCTCGCTCGGCGCGATCATCGACCTCACCACCGGCCGCCCGCTCTCGTACAAGAAGAACCGCTTCGCCCTGGGCGCCGAAGCCGAATATCGCGAGAACGGGAAGAAGTGGAATCCGCGCTTCACCGGCCTGGCCTCGCTGCGGGTGACCGACAATTTCGGGATCCTCGTCTCGGGCGCGTACCAGAAGCAGCAACAGCAGATCGACGCCTATCGTCGCAATATCGGCGTGTTCGAATATACCTATCGCAACTCGGCGATCGCGGGGGTGACGCCGGCCGTCTATGGTTTCGCCCGCCCGAGCAGCCAGGGCACCGGCGCCACCTATGGTTCGGACCCTGCCGCCTATGCGCTGGTCACCCCGACCACGATCATTCCGGTCCTGCCTTCGATCGGCCGCCAATATCTCGATTATGAGCGGATCGGCGCAACCGCGACGCTGCAGTGGAAGCCGGGCGCGGGCACCGAGATCACGCTCGACGGCGTCTTTTCGCGCTATGACCAGAACAGCAACAACACCGGCATCACCACGATCGGCCTGAACCGCAACGGCACCAACGCCCGCGTCCTCGGCACGGGCAGCGCCGGCCTGCGCCCCGTCGGCAACGCCAATTATTATCCGGACCGCGTCGCGCTCTATGCCAATTGCGTGCCGAGCGCGATCATCGACTGCAATGGCGATCAGCCGGGCAACGGCGTTGGCCAGGCGGCGCTGCCGGGCTATTACAACAGCCTCAACCCGAACAACCTAAACCCGTTCGATTACTACAATAATCCCGCCTCGCCCGGTTATGTCGCGACTTCGAACCAGACCGGCTATTACAACGAGCTGCTCGGGCGCACGAACACCAAGATCCGCGCCGCGCACGTCAACGGAGCCAACCAGGCCGATTATCTGCTGCTCGACGATGTCGACTGGCGCAGCTTCGCCGACACCCAATATGGCCGCACCGACTTCAAGCAGGTGACACTGAACGTCCACCAGGAGTTCGCGCCCGGCTTCTATGCCGATGCGACGGGTGGCTGGTCCAAGTCGGAATTCCGCGCCTATGGCCTGCTCGCGGAATTCAACGCGATCGACAAGGCCGGCTATACCTTCGACGAGCGTGCCGGCGGCAAGATGCCGGTGTTCAACCCCGGCTTCAACGTTGCCGACCCGAACAGCTGGACGCTGGTCAAGGGGCTGTCGACGATCCGCTACTTCACCAACGCCGTGGACAATGAATTCAAGGTGGCGCGGGCCAATTTCACCTATGAAGCGCTGCCCGAGATGTCGATCCGCTTCGGCGGCACGGTGAAGGAATTCTCCTACCAGGGCGACCAGGGCCGCCGGAACCAGTCGATCGAGGCAATCAACCCGACGCTGGCCGAAGCCCGGCTCAACATCACCGATCTCGGCCAGACCATCGGCTTCGGCCAGGGGCTGAACGTGACGCAGGGCACGCCGACCAGCTATTATGCGCCGGACATCCAGAAGTTCATCAATCAGTTCGGCATCAACTGCAATTGCGTGAACAAGTGGGGCGACTATCGCGCCGTGGTCGACGGGCGCCAGCGCTCCGGCGTCACCGAACGGGATATCTCGGGCTATTTCCAGGTTGACTACAACGTCAACCTGCTCGGCCGGCCGCTGCGCGGCAATATCGGCATGCGCGTGGCCAACACCCGGGTGTCGGGCACCGGCAATGTCGGTGGTGCCGATGGCGTCCCCGGCATCGCGGTCACCGGCAAGAACGAATATTGGGACTGGCTGCCTTCGATGAACGCGAACTGGGAAGTCGCCGACAATTTCCTGATCCGCTTCGCCGCGGCGAAGGTGATGTCGCGTCCGCAGCTCGCCAGCCTGACGCCGGGCACCACTGCCTATACCACCGCGCTGAACGCGAACGGCACGGCGCCGTCGCTGACGGTGGGCAATCCCTATCTGAACCCGTTCCGGGCGACCAATCTCGACCTGAGCTTCGAAAAATACTTCACCCATAACGGCCTGATCGCGGTGAACTTCTTCAAGAAGGATATCGCGACCTTCCCGCAACAGGTCGCGCTCGAGGCACCGCTGTCGGCGGTGTTCGAGCCAGCCATCTACAACCAGCTGCTGAGCAACATGCCGACCACCGCGGCCTGCTCGCCGAGCCTGGCGACGACCAGCCTCTACCAATATACCTGCAACGGCGGCACCTGGGCGGTGCGCCAGTTCCAGGATTCGCCGGGCGGCGACATCAAGGGCGTCGAAGTCAATCTGCAGACCGACTTCTTCTTCCTGCCGGGCTTCCTGAAGCGTTTCGGCGTGATCGCAAACTACACGCACATTGAATCGAGCCTGAGCTATCTGACCGGCACGGCGCTCAACACCAGCCAGACGGTGTCGGGCACGGCGGCGAACAGCTATGCCGAAGGGCCATTCCTCAACACCTCGCCGGACGCGTTCAACGCGACGCTCTATTATGAGGACAGCAAATTCTCGGCGCGCGTCTCGGGCGCGTGGCGGGCGCGCTATGTGAACCGCTTCCCGCTGGCGACGGGCACCTGCTCGGTGGGCACTACCACCGTTGGCGGCGGCCCGTGCAACTCGCCGGTGTTCGCCGACTTCGGCTATAACGAGAACCAGCTGAACATCGATTTCGCGATGTCCTATGCGGTGACCGATTTCGCCAAGCTTTCGCTCGAGGGGCGCAACATGACCAACGCGCCGCAATATCGCACCATGTATGCGGCGAACCCGGTCAGCCAGACCTATGCCAGCACCGGGCGGATCATCACCGCCGGCCTGCGCATGAGCTTCTGATCGCGCGAGGAAGGGGCGGTGCCGCAGGGTGCCGCTCCCTCCTTGCCGTTTTGTCTGAAAGGCTCCGTGCGCCGGCCGTCTGCTTCGAAGGCGGATCTGTTCCGTCGCTCCAATTCCGTCCGTCACCCTGAACTTGTTTGGCGCTTATCTCCTTGAGACAAGTATCCCCGTTTCGTCATCCCCGCGCAGGCGGGAATCCAGGGTCGCGGGCGATACGGCAGAGAAACCCTGGATCCCCGCCTGCGCGGGGATGACGGTTCTTAGGACTATCCTTGTCGCAAGGGGATAAGCGCCAACAAGTTCAGCATGACGGCATAAGGCACCGGGACTACAGGCTAGATCTCCACCTGGCTGCCGAGCTCGACCACGCGGTTGGTGGGGAGCTTGAAGAACTCCATCGCGCTTTCGGCGTTGCGGACCATCCAGGCGAACAGTTTCTCGCGCCAGATCGCCATGCCGGGCCGCGACGAGGCGATCAGCGTCTGCCGGGCGAGGAAATAGCTCGTCTCCATCGACTTGAACGGTTTGCCCGCCGTTTCGCCGATGGCGTGCAGGGCCACCGGGATGTCGATCCCGTCCATGAAGCCGTAATGGAGGACGATCCGGTAGAAGCCCTCGCCGAGCGGCCTCACTTCGGCCCGGGCGTCGGGGGCGACGTGCGGCACCTGCTCGATCGCGACGGTGAGGATCACCACGCGATCGTGCAGCACCTTGTTGTGCTTGAGGTTGTGGAGCAGCGCGGGCGGAATGTCGTCGGTGCTGGCGAGGAACACGGCGGTACCCGGCACGCGCTGCACCGAATGGCCGGCGGACTGGATGAAGATCTGGATCGGCATCGCCCCCTCGTGCAGCCGCGCCCGGACCAGCCGGCGCCCGGTCGCCCAGGTGGTGAGCAGCGTGAAGACGATCGCGGCCACGAGCAGGGGGAACCAGCCGCCATCGGGGATCTTGGTGACGTTCGAGGCGAAATAGAGCCCGTCGATCAGCAGGAAGCCGCCGGTGACCAGCCCCGCCACCGCCGGCGGCCATTTCCACACCGCGAAAGTGAGCACGCCCAGCATGCAGGCAGTGATGAACATCGTGCCGGTCACCGCGATGCCATAGGCGGCGGCGAGGTTGCTCGAGCTGCGGAAGCCGAGGACGAGCAGGATCACCATGACGAGCAGTAGCCAGTTGGTGAGCGGGACATAGATCTGCCCCGCCGCCTTGGCGCTGGTGTGCAGGATGCGCAGGCGCGGAAGGAAGCCGAGCTGCACGGCCTGCTGCGTCACCGAGAAGGCACCCGAGATCACTGCCTGGCTGGCGATCACCGTCGCCATGGTGGCGAGAATGACGAGGGGAAGGCGAGCCCATTCCGGCGCCAGCAGGAAGAACGGATTCTCCACCGCGGCGGGATTGGCGAGCAGCAGCGCCGATTGGCCGAGATAGTTGAGCATCAGGCAGGGGAAGGCGATGTAGAGCCAGGAGACCATGATCGCCTTGCGGCCGAAATGGCCCATATCGGCATAGAGCGCCTCGGCCCCGGTCACCGCCAGCACCACCGATCCCAGCGCCAGGAAGGCGAGCAGGGGATCGAGCAGGAAGAAGTTGAGTGCGTACCACGGGTTGAGCGCCCACAGGATATCCGGGCTCCGCGCGATGCCGATGACGCCGAGCACGGCGATGACCGCGAAATAGAAGACCATCACCGGGCCGAACAGCCTGCCCACCCGCGCGGTGCCGTGCGACTGGATCATGAACAGGCCGATCAGGATGACGATGCTGATCGGCAGCACCAGCTGCGACAGCGAATCCTCGACCGTGGCGAGCCCTTCGACCGCCGACAGCACCGACACCGCCGGCGTGATGATTGCGTCGCCATAGAATAGCGCAGTGGCGATCACGCCCAATATCGTCACCCAGGGCGTCCAGCGCGTCTCGCCCAGCTTGCGCGCGATCAATGCGAGCAGCGCCAGGCTGCCGCCTTCGCCCTTGTTGTCGGCGCGCAGGATGATGACGACATATTTGATCGTCACCACCAACATCATCGTCCAGAAGATCAGCGAGAGCACGCCGAAGATGTGTTCGGGGTCCACCGCCAGCGGATGATGGCCGATGAAGCTCTCCTTGAGCGAATAGAGCGGCGAGGTGCCGATGTCGCCGAACACCACGCCGATCGCGCCGACGGCGAGCGTGCCGAGCCGATCCTGATGGCCGTGCGATGGGCTGGTTTCGGCGGTCTGCGTCGCGTTCAAGGCGTGCCTTTCACAGCCGGCTCCCCCTTCGGCGCCGTCGAGCCCGCCTAGTATTCAGAGGTTTCGGCGGCTGCCAACGATTTTATGGAATCTTTATGCGGCGCCCGAACTTCCCCGTGGAACCTTAACTGGCCTCCGCCCCACATCGCCGCTGCGACAATCCTGTTCGGGAGATCCATCGTGGGTGCGTTTCTGCGCCGTCTGGAAAGCGGAGCCGGGGGCTGGCCGGCACAGGCCGGGCTGCGTCTCGGCGGCGCGCTGCTGCTCGGTGGCTGCGCGCTGGCGGTGTGGGCACTCATCGTCTCGATCCATCGCCCGCCGTTGCACGATGCCGACCCCGCCGAATTCGGCGAGGCCGTGCTTTCCGTCATCGCCTGGGCGCTGGGCTGGGCGCTGCTCGTCGAGGGGCCGGGCCTGTTCCGGCTGATCCCCGTGCCGCCCGGTCATGTCCGGTTCGACAATGGGCGTCGCCATCGCCGCCAATAGGGGAAGAAGACCATGAACGACCTGATCTGGCTGGGAGCGCTCGCGGGGCTCTTCCTGCTCACGCTGGCCTGTGTCCGCCTCTGCGACCAGGCCTGAGGAGAACGCCATGCCGCTGTCTTTCGCGCTCGCCGGGCTCACTGCCCTGGGCCTGCTCATCTACCTCGTGGCCGTGCTCGTCCGGCCCGAGCGCTTCTGATCGGACTACACCATGACCGTCCAAGGCTGGATGCTGATCCTCGTCTTCCTGATCCTCCTCGTCGCGCTCGCCAAGCCGATGGGGAGCTGGCTTTTCGCCGTCTATGAAGGGCGGCGCACGCCGCTGCACGTCGTGCTCGGCCCCGTCGAGCGCGGCTTCTACAAGCTCGCCGGCGTGGATCCGAACGCCGAGCAGGGCTGGCGCCGCTATGCGCTGCACATGCTGGCGTTCCAGCTGGCGACCTTTGCCTTCACTTACTGCATCCTGCGCTTCCAGGACGTGCTGCCGCTCAATCCGCGCGGGCTGGCCGGCCAGTCGCCCGATCTCGCCTTCAACACGGCGGTGAGCTTCACCACCAACACCAACTGGCAAAGCTATTCGGGCGAGAGCCTGTCGATCCTGAGCCAGATGCTCGGCCTCGCCATCCACAATTTCCTGTCGGCGGCAACCGGCATCGCGATCGCCTTCGCGCTGTTCCGCGGCTTCGCGCGGCGCCAGGCGGCCGGCATCGGCAATTTCTGGGCCGACATGACTCGCGTGACGCTCTACGTCCTGCTGCCGATCTGCATCGTCTATGCGGTCTTCCTGATTGCCAGCGGCGTGCCGCAGACCTTCGCCAGCTCGGTCGACGCGACGACGCTGGAAGGCGCCAGGCAGACGATCCTGCTGGGGCCGGTCGCCTCGCAGGAAGCGATCAAGATGCTCGGCACCAATGGCGGCGGCTTCTTCAACGCCAATTCGGCGCATCCGTTCGAGAATCCGGGCGCGCTCACCAACTTCGTCCAGATGCTGTCGATCCTGCTGATCGGCGTGGGCCTGACGCACACCTTCGGCCGGGCCGTGGGCAATACCCGCCAGGGCTGGGCGATCCTCGCCGCGATGCTGGTGATGTTCGTCGCCGGCACCACCATCAGCTATTGGCAGGAAGCGGCGGGCAACCCGGTGCTCCATCACCTCGGCGTCGCCGGGGGCAGCATGGAGGGCAAGGAAGTCCGCTTCGGCATCGCTGCCAGCGCCTTGTTCAGCGTGGTCACGACGGCTGCGTCCTGCGGCGCGGTCAATGCGATGCACGACAGCCTGACTCCGCTCGGCGGCATGATCCCGCTGTTCAACATGCAACTCGGCGAAGTCGTGATCGGCGGCGTCGGCGCAGGCATCTACGGCTTCCTGCTCTTCGCGATTCTCGCGGTGTTCGTCGCGGGCCTGATGGTGGGCCGGACGCCCGAATATGTCGGCAAGAAGATCGAGAGCCGCGAAGTGAAGCTCGCCGTACTGGCGATCGCGGTGCTGCCGCTGATGATCCTGGGCGGCACCGCGCTCGCCTCGGCGCTGCCGGCCGGCCTTGCGGGGCCGCTCAACAAGGGGCCGCACGGCTTCACCGAGATCCTCTACGCCTTCACCTCGGCCACGGCGAACAACGGATCGGCCTTTGGCGGCCTGAGCGCCAACACGCCCTTCTACAACGGCATGCTCGCCGTCGCGATGTGGATCGGCCGCTTCTTCATCATCGTGCCCGCGCTCGCCATTGCCGGCAGCCTGGCCGCGAAGAAGGTGCATCCGGAGAGCGCGGGCTCGTTCCCGACCACCGGCCTGCTCTGGGTGGGGCTGCTTGTCGGCGTCGTCCTGATCCTGGGCGGGCTCACCTTCCTTCCCAGCCTCGCGCTCGGTCCCATCGCCGATCATCTCGCGATGATCCACGGCCAGCTCTTCTGAGGTCCTTGCTCCATGACGACCGCAACCATGTTCACGCCCGCCCTGATCGGTCCTGCGATCGGCGATGCGTTCACCAAGCTCGATCCGCGCCAACTGGTGAAGAACCCCGTGCTCTTCACCACCGCGGTGGTCGCGCTGTTGCTCACCGTGCTGCTGTTCCTCGGCGGCACCAACCTGACCCTGGGCTTCCAGGTCCAGCTGATCGTCTGGCTGTGGCTCACGGTCCTCTTCGGCACCTTTGCCGAGGCGCTGGCGGAGGGGCGGGGCCGTGCCCAGGCCGCGTCGCTGCGCGCCACCAAGTCGGAGCTCACCGCGCGGCTGCCGAACGGCAAGATCGTCCCGGCTTCGCAGCTCAAGAAGGGCGATATCGTCCTGGTCGAGACCGGCGACCTGATCCCGGCTGATGGCGAAGTGATCGAGGGCGTCGCCTCGGTCAACGAAAGCGCGATCACCGGCGAGAGCGCGCCGGTGATCCGCGAGGCGGGCGGCGACCGTTCGGCGGTGACCGCCGGGACGCGGGTGATCTCGGACCAGATCAAGGTCCGCGTCACCCAGGAGCCGGGCCAGGGCTTTCTCGATCGCATGATCGCGCTGGTCGAGGGCGCCGAGCGCCAGAAGACTCCGAACGAGATCGCGCTGACCATCCTGCTCGTCGGCTTGACGATCATCTTCCTGATCGCCGTCTCGACCATTCCGAGCTTCGCCGCCTATGCTGGCGGCCAGGTGCCGGTGGCAATCCTGGCGGCGCTGCTGATCACCCTGATCCCGACGACGATCGCGGCACTGCTCTCGGCAATCGGCATCGCAGGCATGGACCGGCTGGTGCGTTTCAACGTGCTCGCCAAGTCGGGCCGCGCGGTGGAAGCGGCGGGCGACATCGACGTGCTGCTGCTCGACAAGACCGGCACGATCACGATCGGCGACCGTGCCGCGAGCGAGTTCCGCCCGCTGGGCGGCGTCACCACCGATGAGCTGGCGCGGGCCGCGCTGCTCGCCAGCCTGGCCGACGAGACGCCCGAGGGCCGCTCGATCGTGACGCTTGCCCAGGGCAGATACGCCGTCGAGATCCGCAGCCTGCCCAAGACCGCCGAAGTCATTCCCTTCACTGCCCAGACTCGCATCTCGGGCGTTCGGATCGGCACCACGCTGATCCAGAAGGGCGCGGTCGACGCGGTGCTGCGCGCCAATCCGGGCCTGGGCGAGACAGCAATGGGCGGCGACCTGCGCCGCATCGCCGAGGAGATCGCCCGCCAGGGGCAGACGCCGCTAGCGGTGGCCGAGGACGGCAGGCTGTTCGGCGTGATCGCGCTCAAGGACGTGGTCAAGGCCGGGGTGCGCGAGCGGTTCGGCGAGTTGCGCCGCATGGGCATCCGCACCGTGATGATCACCGGCGACAACCCGCTCACCGCCGCGGCGATCGCGGCCGAAGCCGGCGTGGACGATTTCCTTGCCGAAGCCACGCCCGAGGACAAGCTCGCGCTGATTCGCAAGGAGCAGCAGGGCGGCCGCCTGGTGGCGATGTGCGGCGACGGCACCAACGACGCGCCGGCGCTCGCCCAGTCCGACGTGGGCGTGGCGATGAACACCGGCACCCAGGCCGCGCGCGAGGCGGGCAACATGGTCGATCTCGACAGCGATCCGACCAAGCTCATCGAGATCGTCGGCCTGGGCAAGCAGCTGCTGATGACGCGCGGGGCGCTGACCACCTTCTCGGTCGCCAACGACATCGCGAAATATTTCGCGATCATCCCGGCGATGTTCGTCGCGCTCTATCCGTCGCTCGGCGTGCTCAATGTGATGGAACTGTCGAGTCCGCAGAGCGCGATCCTCTCGGCGATCATCTTCAACGCGCTGATCATCCCTGCGCTGGTGCCGCTTGCGCTCAAGGGCGTGAAGTACCGCCCGATCGGGGCCGGGCCGCTGCTCGCGCGCAACCTGGCGATCTACGGCCTGGGCGGCGTGCTCGCGCCGTTCGCGGGGATCAAGCTGATCGACCTGGTCGTGGCGGGGCTGGGGCTGGCGTGATGCATTTGCCCGCCTTCCTGATTGGTCATCCCCGCCTGGGCGGGGATGACGGAAATTCCTTTGGCACTCCGACGCATTCTCCCTCCCGGCATGAGGGAAGCAAGGAACTAGAAATGTTGAACGATCTCACCACCGCTCTCCGTCCGGCCATCATCCTGACGGTCCTGTTCGCCGTCCTGCTCGGGCTTGCCTATCCGGCGGCGCTCACCGGCATCGGCCAGCTCGCCTTTCCCCACCAGGCCAATGGCAGCCTGATCGTCGAGAACGGCCGGGTGCGCGGCTCCGAACTGCTTGGCCAGGGCTTTGCCGGCCCGGGCTATTTCCACGGCCGTCCCTCGGCCGCCGGCACCAATGGCTATGACCCCACCGCTTCTTCCGGCTCCAATCTCGGCCCTACCTCGCAGGCGCTCGCCGATCGCGTCGCCAAGGACGTGGCCGCCAACCGTTCCGCACCAGGAAACTCGGTTCCCGCCGATCTGGTGACCACCTCCGCCTCGGGGCTCGATCCTGACATCAGCCCCGAGGCGGCTCTTTTCCAGGTGGGCCGCGTCGCCAAGGCGCGCGGACTGAGCGTGGAGAAGGTGCGGGCCATCGTGAACGCGCATGTCGAGCAGCCGCTGCTCGGCTTCGTGGGCGAGCCGCACGTCAACGTGCTCGCGCTCAATCGCGATCTCGACAAGCAGGTGGCGCAAGGCGCAAAAGCCGCCGGGTGAGCGACGACGATCAGCGACCCGATCCCGATGCCCTTCTGCGTGCGGTTGCGCAGGAGGGCATCGGCCGTCTGAAGGTATTTCTCGGCGCCGCGCCGGGGGTGGGCAAGACCTATGAGATGCTCACCGAGGCGGCGGCGCGGCGCAAGGCGGGCGTCGACGTCGTCATCGGCGTGGTCGAGACGCATGGCCGCATCGAGACCGAAGCGCTCGTCCAGGGGCTGGAGATCGTGCCGCGCCGCCCGGTCGAATATCATGGCCGGACCATCGCCGAGATGGACATCGACGCAATCCTGGTCCGCGCGCCGCAGCTGGTGCTGGTCGACGAACTCGCCCACACCAACGCGCCGGGCAGCCGGCACGACAAGCGCTACCAGGACATCGAGGAACTGCTCGCGGCGGGAATCGACGTCTATTCCACCGTCAACATCCAGCATATCGAGAGCCTGAACGACGTCGTCGCTTCCTTCACCAAGGTGCGCGTGCGCGAAACCGTTCCCGATCGGGTGCTCGAGGCCGCGGACATCGAGGTCGTCGACCTGCCGCCCGACGAGCTGATCGAGCGGCTGCGCGAAGGCAAGGTCTATGTCCCCGAGGAAGCGACGCGGGCGCTGGGGCATTTCTTCTCCAAGTCGAACCTGACTGCGCTGCGCGAGCTGGCGCTGCGCCGCGCCGCGCAGGCGGTCGATGCGCAGATGCTCGACTATCTGCGCACCCATGCGCTGGCCGGCACCTGGGCGGCGAGCGAGCGGCTGGTGGTGGCGGTGAGCGAGCTGCCCGGCTCGGCCGAGCTGGTCCGCGCCGCCAAGCGCGTCGCCGACGGCCTGCGCGCGCCCTGGACCGCAGTGCACATCGAGACGCCGCGCACCGCCCGGCTGAGCGATGCGGAGAATGCCCAGGTCGCCGCGACGCTGCACCTCGCCAGCCAGCTCGGCGGGCAAGTGGCGACGGTGCCCGCAGAATCGGTGCTGGACGGGCTGAAGCGCTTCACCGCTGAGGCGCGCGCCACCCAGCTCATCGTCGGCAAGTCGGCGCGTTCGCGCTGGTTCGAGCTGCGGCACGGCTCGGTGGTCGACCGGCTGGTGCGCGAGACTCCCGGCATCGCGGTGCACGTGCTGCCGATGCACGAGGCGCCCGCGGCCGGGCGGCACCACCCCCCGCGCGGCCGATGGGGATCCCCTACCGATTATGTCGTCTCGCTCGGCCTGGTCGTGGCGGTCACCGTGCTGGGGGCGACGATCTTCTCGCTCGGCAACATCACCAATATCGGGCTGCTCTACCTGTTGCCGGTGATGGTCGCGGCGACGCGCTACGGCGTGCGCGCGGGCGTGGTGACCGGGCTGGTCTCGTCGCTCGCCTATAATTTCTTCTTCATCCCGCCGACCCGGACCTTCACCATCCAGGATCCGCAGAACATCATCACCGTGCTGGTGTTGATGGGCGTGGCGGTGGTCTCGAGCCAGCTCGCCGCGCGGGTGCGGGCCCAGGCGGAGCTGGCCCAGCGCAGCGCCGCGCAGAACAGCACGCTGGCAGGCTTCGCGCGGCTGCTGACGGGCGTGAGCACGCAGGAGGATCTCGGCCAGACGCTCTGCGCCGAAGTCGCGCGGCTGCTCGACGTGAGCGCAGTGCTGCTGCTCCCCGAGCACGGCCAGCTCGGGCTGCGCGCGGCCTATCCGCCCGAGGACCGGCTCGAGATGATCGAGCAGGCGGCGGCGCAATGGTCGTTCGATCACAACAGCCCGGCCGGGCGCGGATCGGACACGCTCACTGCCTCGGAATGGCTGTTTCACCCGCTGGCGGCCGGCGGGCGGGCGCTCGGCGTGTTGGGCGTGGCGCGGATCGATGCGGGCAATCCGCTGCGTTCGGACCAGCTGCCGCTGCTGCTCAGCCTGCTCGACCAGGCCGCGCTCGCCTTCGAGCGGATCGCGCTGGAGAGCGAGATGGCGATGGTGACTCAGCTCAAGGAGCGCGACCGGCTGCGCGCGGCCCTGCTTTCGTCGGTGAGTCATGACCTGCGCACGCCGCTAACCACCATCCTGGGCATGCTCGGCGAGATGCGGCCCGAAGACGAAGGGCAGGCCGACCAGCTGTCCGCCGCCCGCGCCGAGGCGGAACGGCTGAACCGCTTCGTCGCCAACCTGCTCGACATGGTGCGCATCGAGGCGGGGGCGCTTCACCAGTCGATCGAGCCGGTCGACCTTGCCGAGGCGGTCGCCGCGGCCGTGCATGATCTGCGGCGGGTGCTGGAGGATCATCCGGTGCGGCTCGACGTGCCGCCCGAGCTCCCCTTCGCCTCGGTCGATCCGCAGCTCTTCCACCATTGCCTGATCAACTTGATCGAGAATGCCGGCAAGTACGGGGATCCGGGCTCGTCGATCACCATTGCCGCGCGCCGCCAGCCGGGGAGCATGACGCTGAGCGTGATGGACGAAGGGCCCGGCCTGCCGCCGGGCGACGAGGCGCGGATCTTCGAGACCTTCACGCGGATCGAGGGATCCGATCGCAAGGGAGGAACCGGGCTCGGCCTTGCCATCGTGAAGGGTTTCGCCGAGGCGATGGGGCTGAGCGTTTCGGCGGCGAACCGCGCCGATCGGGCCGGGGCGATCTTCACGATCCGCTTCCCGGAAGCGCTGCTTCGGAAAGGAAATGCAGGCGAATGAGCCAGCAGGCGAAAATTCTGGTGGTGGACGACGAGCCGGCGATCCGCCGCCTGCTTGCCGCGGGGCTGGGGCGCGCGGGCTACCGCGTGGTCGAGGCGGCGAGCGCGCGCGATGCGCTGAGCGCCATGCAGATCGACAAGCCCGAGGCGGTGCTGCTTGATCTGGGCCTGCCCGATCGCGACGGGCTGGAGCTGGTGCCGCTGCTCAAGGCGGCGGGCACATCCGTGCTCGTCGTCTCCGCGCGCGACGCGACCGAGCAGAAAGTCACTGCGCTCGATCTTGGCGCGGACGACTATGTGACCAAGCCGTTCGATACCGAGGAAGTGCTCGCCCGCGTCCGCACGGCGCTGCGCCACCGGCTTTCGGTCGAGGCCGAGATGCCGGTGGTGCGGATCGGCGCGATCGAGATCGACCTGGGCGCGCGGCTGGTGCGCAAGGCCGGCGAGGAAGTGCACCTGACGCCGAAGGAATTCGGCTTTCTCGCCGAGCTCGCCAAGCATCCCGGGCGAGTGGTGACTCATGCCCAGCTGCTGCGCACCGTCTGGGGGCCGGGGCACGAACATGACGTCGAATATCTTCGCGTCGCCGCGCGCGGCGTCCGTCGCAAGCTGGAGGACGATGCCGCCGCTCCGTCGGTCATCCGCAACGAGCCGGGGGTGGGCTATCGCCTGATGGCTTGAACCTGGAGCCGCTCCCGCTCAAGGTGGCGGGAACGGGAACCGGGGGGTGCCTTGGCGCTGAACGACTTCATCGAGCGGGTATTCGCCTGTTCCGCCGAGACCGCGCGGCAGATCGAGGCGCGCGCGCGGCCGCGCGCCTATCCGGCCGGGAGCGCGATCGTCCGGCAGGGCGAGCCGTGTCACGACGTCTATCTGCTGGTCATGGGCCGGGCTCGTTCCTTCGTCATCTCGCCCGACGGCCTGCTGATCCGCTTCTACGATTTCGCGCCTGGCGACCTGTTCGGCGCGCTTTCCGACGGGCGGGATCATTTCAGCGAGATCTCGGCGCTGGAGGATCTCGATTCCGCCATCTTCGGCGGCGCGGATTTTCTGGCCCTGCTGGAGGCGCACAGCTGCGTGGGGCTGACGCTGTCACGGGCGCTGCTGCGCCAGCTCGCACGGATTTCGGAACAGATGCTGTCGCGCGCGACGCTTTCCGCCGCCGGGCGGGTGCACGAGGAGTTGCTCCGTCTGGTGGGCGCGGACGGTGTGACGATCGCGCCGGCGCCGGTGCTCTCCGAGCTGGCCGCACGCGTCTATACCACGCGCGAGACGGTATCGCGCACCGTCAGCGCGCTGGAACGGCGCGGTATCGTGCGCCGCGATGCGGATGCGCTGGTGATCGTCGCTCCGGCACGGCTGGCCGACATGGTGGTCTAGGGTCGAGGACTCAAACAAGTATCTGATTTTCCGTCGTCATCCCCGCGCAGGCGGGGATCCAGGGTAATGCGGGATATCGGCACCACCGCGCGAACGCTGTCCGGAGCGGGCCGGACCCCGCCACCCCGGCTCCGCGCCTGGCCCTGGATCCCCGCCTGCGCGGGGATGACGATTGAAGGAATATGAGTCCCCAACCTAGGCCGAGGACTCATGTTCTTCCCTCATCACCCCGGCGTTGAGCCGGGATGACGAAGGAAAATCAGATACTTGTTGAGTTCTCAACCTAGCGCTCGCGCAGGGCGTAGAGGGGGAGCAGCGTGCCGGGCAGTTCGCCGATCGGCTCGAGGCGGGCGCTCTCGTCTGTCCGCATGCTCGCCGCATAGGCTGCGCCCAGCGTCTCGGAAAAGTAAATTGCCGTCGAAGGCGTGACCTCGAGCAGCCGGTCGACGCGGCGGAGCGTCGCCCCCAATGCCAGCGTGCCTCCGCCGAACGGCGCGGGAGCGAACCGCAGGATGCCGAGGTCCCCGGCGATGCGCACCGGGCCGCTAGCCGCCAGCGCCGCGCGAAGCCGGACGGCATCGGCAGCGGCTTCCCGTGCCGATCCATAATGCAGTACGGCGCCTTCGGCACGCCAGGCCGGCGGCGCGATCAGGCCGATGGGCCCGGGCAATGCCGCCAGCCGTTCCGCGATCCGATCGGCCGCGATCTCTTCCTCGGCTTCACACAGGCTGATGGCGATCGTTGCCGCGAGCCGCCGGCCGCCTGCCTCGCGCGCCGGCACTGCGGTTCCGGCGGGATCCCGGCCGGCATCCAGCAGGTGCTGCCGCCGGCCCGTCGCGGCCCAGATCCGCGCCAGGCGGGCGCTGTTGGGGGCGACCGGCGCGCCTTGCGATGCTTCGCTGACGATCAGCTGCACGGCGTTGGTCTGCAACTGGCGGGCGCGCATCACCGCGCAGCCCATTGCGAGCTGGTCGGCGAGTGCGCCCGTCAGCGCCGCATCCGCTTCGTCCTCCTCGCCGATCTCGCGCACGGTTGCCGCCCGGGCCAGGATCGCCTCGAAGCGCGCCGCATCGCCTTCAAAGGCTTCGACCGACCGATCGAGAAATGCGGTTCGAGGCGAGGGCAGGGTGACGTGCAGCTCCGCGTCGCGGGCGAGCAGCCGCTCGGCGATCAGCATGTCCGCCCCGGCGGCCAGCGCGCCATAGCCAAAGCCGATATTCTCGGCCGCCAGCACGGCGTCGATCCCGGCCGACTGGGTCGCGTCGTTCCGGATCCGCATCTGCCCGGCATAATGGAGCGTGCGCGGCGGGCGATAGGCGTCGAGCCAATCGGCGTCGAGCCCCAGTTCGGCAAGGATCGTCGCGAACTGGCGCAGCGTGGAGGCATGATCTTCCCAGGCTCGGGGCGCCAGCGTCACGGCGCGCCGGAGCGCGGCCTCAGCCGCATCGCGCCTACCGCCGAGCAGCAGGGCCTCGGCACGGGTCGCTTCCAGATAATAGGGCGTGTCGGGCTCGCCGGTGCCGGCATCGAGCAGCGCGAGCGCTTCGTCCGCCAGCCGCTGTACCGCACCATGCGCGCCGGCGATCAGGGACAGCGTGGCCGCGTTGATCAGCGGGTAGGTTGCCGGGCGAAGCCGGGCCGCGGCGGCATAGGCATCGGCGGCCTGGGCCGCGGTCGCCTGCCGCGCCGGGCCCGACAGGCCCAGCGCGCGATCCTTGAGCAGCCGGCCATGCAGTGCGAGCACGGCCGGATCGTCTCCGATCCGATCGAGTCCGGCGGAACGGAAGAGCCGCCATGCCAGCTCCTCGGCTCCGGATCGCGCCAGCGCCGTGATCGATATCAGCGTCGGCGTCATCGGATGGGTGCGCGCATCGGTCTAGCGGCCTCCGTTTCCGCGATTTTCCACATCGGGATCGATGATCACCGGCAGGCGGCGGATGACGGTGCCGTCCCGCGCCCGCTCGACAAAGTCGACATGCAGGTTGAGGCCATGCTTCACGCCGGTCCCGTTCGCGTCCCAGAGCCGCAGCGGCGTTCGGGCGCAGAAGGAGATTGCCGAGATGCGGTCATCGCCCTTCCGGATATGCGTCCGCAGATTATAGTAGCGCGCATTCGCGTGCGCCTGCTTGGTGGTGACGGCATTCCGGCGCGCGAACTCCCAGAACTGCCCTTCGAGCCGGATCACCACATAGCATTTGTGGACGAGCCCGAAATCCAGCGGGCCGCTCACGGGCTCCGTCGCCGGCGGGTCTAGCTCGACGAAGCCGCTGATCGCCGCTTCGATGCCTTCCGGGTTCGCGCCGACATAGGCGCCGGCGCCATCCTCCCCATCGTCATGATATTGCGGAACGAATTGCAGCGCCTGGACGAGCGGCCTTCCCGCGTTGTCCCTGGTGGCCGCTTCGAGCTGAATCGATATCTTCTTGATGTGCGCGATGTCCGGCTCGGGGTCGCCTTCCGGCAATTCGAAGAAATTCATCGTCCATCTCCGTCTCTGGTACGCGCTTCACGCAATTCCTGCTTCATCTCGCCCAGCGTCTGCGCGAGGCTGTGATTGGCGGGATCCTCGGCGACGATCGCCGCCAGGTCGCGGATCGCCGCCGCCAGTCGTGTCTCGCCGCGTGCGACGGCGTTCGTCTCCAGCTCGATCAGCGCGAGCGCGCGCTGCGACCAGATGCGTTTGCGGCGCAGCTGCGCATTGGCGGGATCGGCGCGCAGCAGATCCTCGATGATTGCCGCCTCGCGGTCACGGTGCCGCCGGGCGGCGGCGGGATCGCGGAGCCGGTGGAAATAGACGTCGGCAATCCAGGCGTGGCGATTTGCCAGGCCGCGCAGCGTCTCCGCGTCGCCGGGCCGCATCGCCGCGACGCGCTCCATCGCCCGCAATGCGCGCAGGCACAGGTCGAGCAGGCCGTCGGTACGGCGCATGTCGTAGCGCGCGCTGCACAGGCTGCCATTGGCGAAGGCCACTTCCTGCAGGCTGCGGGCGTCGCGTGGCGCGACTGCCACGAGCCGATCGGCGAGGGCGATATAGGCCTGGAAGGCCGCTTCGGCGCCGGGCAGGTCGCGGCGCTTGATCGCCAGGTCGCCGATCCAGAATTCGCTCTGCGCGTGCGTGAAGATCATCTCGGGATCGCTCGGCATCCGTGCGAGCAGCGCGCCGGTGGTGCGCCGTGCCTCGGTGAATGCCGCGGCCGCGGCCATGTCGTCCTTGCGGTCGAGATCGTCCTCGCCGATCGCGTGCAGGATGCGCGCGCGCTGCGCCAGCGCCGCGGGGGGGAGGTCGGCAAGGTCCTGCGCGGCATAATAGGCCAGCGCGCGCCGATTGGCGGCGGTGAGCACGTCGAGGCGGTTCACCGCTTTCAATCGCTCGCGGAGATCGGTTTGCATGAACTCGACCAGCCCTTCCGCGGCCTGTCGCCGCTGTTCCGCCTCGTGCCGCGCGCGAATCGCAACGACGCTCAACGCCGTGAGGGCTAGCAGGGCGACCAGCGCGGCGACCGTGACGGCCGTCACGCGCCGCAGCCGGCGCTGCGCGTCGCGCTGGACGAGCTCGCCGAGCGGCATGCCGGTAAGGCCGGCGAGCAGCTTAAGCAGGCCCAGGCGGCGACCGTCGCCCTGGGCGCGCAGATCGGCCGCTAGCGGTTCGTTGTCGCCGGTCCGGGCGAGCGGAGGGAACGCAGCGTCGGGCTCGCCGTCGACGAGTGCGAGCAAGAGCGGCGCCTGGGGGTGCGCGGCACGGAACGCCGCAATCTCGCGCGCGACCCAGGGCGAGCCGGCGGCGGCCGGCGAGCACAGCACGATCAGCGCTTCGGACGCGGCGATCGCGCGAGTCACGGCATCGCTCAAGCTGGTCGCCGCAGGGAATTCCTCGCGATCGCGGAAGATCGGGCCGAGCCGGGCCGGAATGGGACCAAAGGGGCCCGGCCTGCCGATCAAGCGGCGTGGAAAGCGATAGGCTTCGAGCCTCCGGTGCAGCCAGCGCGCGACCTTCGCGTCCCGATGGCTGTAGCTGACGAACGCGCGATAGCGTTCCCCGGTCATGCCGTGTCCCCCCTGGCCCCGCGCGCAAGCTGCCAGAGCGGGACGGCGTGTCAACGGGGGACTTGCTGGCGCTGGTGCCGAGTGCAGGGATCGAACCCGCGACCTTCGGTTTACAAAACCGCTGCTCTACCAGCTGAGCTAACCCGGCACCTGCCTGAAACCCGCGACGATCCGCGGGACGCTCGCCCCTTGGTCGGCTTCGTCCGGGCGGTCAAGGCCGAACTATGCCGGGCCGATGGGCGCGGGGCGGGTGACGATCCACAAGGCGCAGGCCGCCATCGCCGCCCCGACGCCCAGCGCGAGCCCGAGATGAGGGCGCACCGAGAGCCAGAACAGCGCATAGCCCAGCGCGATGCCGGCGCAGGCCGCGATCTTGCCGCGGCGCGGGATCGCACCCTGCTCGCGCCATTGCCGGATCGGCGGGCCGACTCTGGGGTGATCGAGCAGCCAGGCCTCGAGCCGCGCCGAGCCGCGGGCGAAACAGCCCGCCGCCAGGATCAGGAAGATCGTGGTGGGCATGACGGGCAGCAGCGCCCCGATCACGCCCAGCGCGACGAAGAAGAAGCCCAGCGCCACCCAGAGCAGGCGCGCCGCACGGGCGCCGAGGCGAGGCTCACGCGGGATGGCGGGCGACCCGGAAGGGGGCGGGGATCATGCGGTTCTCCTTGGCGCGAGGCGGCAGGGTGGCGCGCCCGGGAGCCGGCGTCCAGCCCCGGCGCGCCTCAATGCCGGCTGGCATGGCGTTCGGCCATGTAGCGGCCGGGCGAAGTGCCCAGTGCCTTGCGGAACATGGTCACGAAGCTCGGCACGCTTTCATAGCCGAGGTCGGCCGCCACCTGCTGGATCGAGGCGCCGCCCGCCAGCCACTTGACCGCGAGCATCACCCCCAGCTGCTGGCGCCACCGGCCGAAGCTCATGCCGGTCTCGCGGTGGATCAGCCGGGCGAGGGTGCGCTCGCCCAGGCCGGCGCGGCGGGCCCAGGCGTCGAGCGTGCCGCGCTCGGCCGGGGCGGCCATCATCAGATCGACCACCCGCCGCAGGCGAGCATCGGCGGGCATGGGGAGGTGGAGATCCTCGATCCCGGCCGAGGCGATCTCGTCGAGCAGGACCGCGACCAGCCGGGCATTGGCGCCGGTCTCCTCGTAGAGGACCGGCAGGGTCGCGGCGCGGGCGATCAGCTCGCGCAGCAGCGGGCTGACCGAGAGGGCGCAGCAGCCTTGGGGAAGGCCCGCCGCGGCGTCCGGGGCGATGAAGGCGTTATAGCCCTCCAGCGCGCCCGTCGCCTTGACCGAATGGAGGGCGTTGCCGGGGATCCAGATGGCGCTGCGGGGCGGGACGATCCACAGGCCGCCGTCCACCTCGCAGCTCAGCGCCCCCCGCTGCGCCAGGATGATCTGGCCCTTGGCATGGCGATGCGGCGCCAGCTCGATGCTGCCGAACGCATCGGTGATGAAGCCATAGGTGACGACCGGACGCGGCACGTCGTCCGGATCGATCCAATCATTATCTTTGCCAAGTTCACTCAATATGGGCATGGCCGCTTCCGCTTTGATTGGCAGAATCAAATAATATTCTGTCCATACTTCGCAATGACGACAATTCTGCGAGCCATTATCAGTTGCTTGCGGACCCGTCGAGCCCGGAAGGGTGGAGCAAGCCGATCCATTGAACCTCGAAATTGGCACGCCGCCGCCGGCGCGGGCCGAGCGCGGGGCGAGGCGGCGGCCGGCGGGGCCGAGACGAGGAATTCAGCGTGAGGACCGTGTGATGCTGCCGATGGAATCGCCCGAACGCCCCGCCGTCAAGGCCCCCGGCCGGATCGGCCAGGCGCTTATCCGGCTGCTGATGAAGCGCGCGACCGTGACTGCGAGCGAGCGGCTCGCCGACGGCTTCCGGCTGATCACCGTGGAGGGGCCGGCGCTGGAGGGTGTCGCCTGGACGCCGGGGCAGAAGATCCAGATCGCGATGGGATCGGCGTTCACCGCGCGGACCTATACGCCGATCGAATGGAACCCCGGAACCGGGCGGGCCTGCATCCTGGGCCATGTGCATGGCGACGGGCCGGGCAGCGCCTGGGTGCGCGACGCGGCGCCGGGCGACATGTGCGACATCTTCGGCCCGCGCGGCTCGCTCGACACCAGCCGGCTGCGCGGGCCCCTGGCGGTATTCGGCGACGAGACCTCGATCGGGCTTGCCCATGCGCTGGCCTATCAGGACCGGGGACGGGTGGTTGCCGGCTATTTCGAAGTCGGCGACGTGGAGGGCAGTTGCCGGGTCGCCGAGCAGCTGGGGCTCGACCGAGTCGCGCTGTTCGCGAGAGCGGCCGGAGATGCGCATGTCGGCGAGATGGAGATGCGGCTCGCCACGCTCGCGGCGGGCGGCACCGGCTTCGTGCTCACCGGCAAGGCGGGCACGATCCAGCGCCTGCGCCAGTCGCTGAAGCGGCTGGCGGTGCCGGCGAACCGGATCGCGACCAAGGCCTATTGGGCGCCGGGCAAGACCGGGCTGGACTAGAGTTCAGTCTCATTCGACCAAGCCCGTCATCCCCGCCTGCGCGGGGATGACGATTGAAGGAATATGAGTCCCCAACCTACCGCTCGAGCGCTTCCAGCTGGCGTTTGGCATTGGCGTTGGCCGGATCCAGCGCCAGCGAACGCCGATAGTAGCGGATCGCGGCTTCCCTGCTGCCGGCGCGCGCATGGGCCTCGCCCAGGCTGTCCCAGGCATTGGCGTCCTTGGGATAGAGCAGCGTGTTCCGTTCGAAGACGCGGACCGCGTCGGCGACCTGGTTCTGGCGGAGCAGGCGGTAGCCGAGCAGGTTGAGGATCGAGGGATCGTCCTTCCCACCCCGGGTGCGATCATATTGCGCCAGCGCCGCGTCCACGCCGCGCCGGGCGGCGACCAGAAGAAGCAGGTCCCCGTCGCGCAGCGGGCGGGCCGGATATTGCCAGCCCTGCGCATCGCCGACGACTTGCACGATGCGGTCGTAGATCGAGCTGAAGCTGTCGGAATTGCCGAGCAGGGCAATGCCCCAGCCCTTGTCGGCATCCATGAACATCAGCCCCTGAAAGCCTTCGTTCGCGCCGCTATGGCGGAACTGGCCGGGATGGCCGCCATAGCCGACGCCGAAGCCCAGGCCGATGCCGCCGGGCTTGCCCGGATCGTCGGGACAATGCGGGGTTAGCATCTTACGCGTCATCGCCTGTGAAAGGATATGGTTGGCCTTGCCTTCGCGCGAGAGCGACACTTCGATGCCCAGCCGGGCCAGGTCCTCCGCGGTGGTCCACAGGCCATCGGGGGCGAGCTCGGGATAGACGTGCGATTTGCCCGGCGTGACGGTGCCGTCGGGGCCGGTGCCGCTGGCGGCGCGCGCCGCCAGTTCGGGGGGCAGGGTCTGGGCGAAGCTGCTGCTCGTCATCCCGGCGGGGCGCAGGACCCGCTCGGCCATGAAATCCTCGAACGGCCGGCCCGCGGCGTCGCGGATCATCAAGCCTTCGATCGTCACGCCGCCGCCCGAATAGAGGCACTTGCTGCCGGGCTCCGCGATCACGCGGACCGCCGGGCTGTTCGAAGGCGGACTGCCGTCGAGGATCTGCTCGATGCTCGGCACCGGCGTGCCCCGGGCATAGCCGGCAAAGCCGTGCACGTTCAGCCCGGCATTGTGGCTCATCAGCCGGCGCAAGCTGACCTTCTTGCTCGCGGCGAGCGGGCTCTCGGGCAGCTTCCAGCGCTTGAGCTGGGTGTTGATATCGGCGTCGAGGGAAAGCTTGCCGCGCTCGACCAGCCACAGCGCGCCCATCGCGGTGACCGGCTTGCTGATCGAGGCAGCCTGGAACAGCGTGGCCGGCGCGACGGGCGCGGTGCCGCCGGCCTCGGTCACGCCGAAGCCGGCCGAGAAGGCGATGCGATTGTCCTTCACCACCGCGATGCTGAACCCCGGCACGCGAAAGGCCTGCATCAGTTCGGCCAGCGTCACGGCGAGCGGCGGCTCGCCAGGCGCCATGTCGATGGTCAGCATCACCGTTTCGGGCGTGAGCAGCGGAGCCTGCCGGGCCTGGGCCTGAGCCTGGGCCTGGGCGGGGGTGGCTGTCGCGAGAAGGGCCAGGGCAGCGCCGGGGATTGTGACGGATAGGGGGAGGGCCGATGCAGCGAGGGAGCGCAGAGCTCGGTCTATCGATTGCATCAGAAGCTCCCGCGTATGGTGAAGGTGAAGATCGGCCCGATCAGCTGGTCGTTATGTTGCCGGAACACCAGTGGAGTCGCATTGCGCCGCCCGGCATAGACCTGGCGATCATAATAGTGCCTGCCGTTGAGGACATTGCCCACCTGCGCGCGCACGGTGAGGCCGAACACGTCCTTGTGCTCGACAAAGACGTTGGCGAACCAGGGGCCTTCGTTCTCGCGGTTCACTTCGGTGAGATAATAATAGGCTGTATTGTGATTGAGGCCGGCCGTGGCGCCCCAGGCGAAATCGCTGTTCGGCAGGTCGTGGCGGAAATCGAGCTCGGCCCAGCGATCCTGCGTCCCGCTGATCGGGCGCATCTCGCCGGTGAGCGGATCGCGGACCCGCGCGATCTCGAAGCCCAGCGTGGCGTCGAGCCGCGCGCCGGGCAGGCCCAGCGGCGCGAACTGGATCGTGCTGGTGCTCTCCATTCCAAAGCGCGTCGCCCGCGGCAGATTGCCGACGCCCTCGCCATCCGCGCCGATCGGCACGATGTCGACGATGTCCTCGACTGCGTAATAATAGGCGCGCAGCCGGGTCTTGCCCGCTGCACCCAGTGTGCGGCCGACCTCCATCTCCGCTTCCCAGCTCTGCGGGGGGACGAGCTGGGGGTTGCCGGCATTCTCCCGCTCCGACTTGAGGTTGGGCTGGGCCAGGAAGTCGTAGAAGCTGATCTGGCCGACCCGGCGGCGCAGCTTGAGGCTGAGATCCCACTGCTTGTCCGGCCGCCAGCCGAGCGTGATGCTGCCCTTGGGCCGGAAGAAGTGCCGTGCGGGCAAGTCGCCATCGACTCGTTCGAGCGTGCTGAACTCGCCGCCGCCGGCGACCTGGAGGCTGATCCCGGCGCCGAGCGGGCGGCTGAACGTCACCATGCCCTCGTGGCGGACTTCGCGCACGATCCCGCTGCCGCCGGGGAAGGGAACCGGCACGAAGCTCCCCTGCGGATCGAGCCTCGCGAGCGAGCCGCGCTGATCGAGGCCGTTGACCGCGCGCTCGAGCGATATCTGCCAGTCGCTCCCTCCCATCTTCCAGCCATATTCGGCACGGGCGATGGTTTCGGTGATGTACGAGTTGCGCCCGAAACGGGTACCCTGATCGGGTGCGCCGCTCGCGAAGCTGTCCACCTGGGTGGAAATGAGCGGCTCATGGTCGAAATGGCGCAGGCCGATGATCTTGAACCGGCCGGGCCCGAGCGGGAATTCATAATCCGCGTTGACGTCGTACATCCAGCCGTCGAGCCGGTTCCGGCGTAGGCGGGTGCCGTCATTGCCGTCGGCACGATAGCGCCGCTCGAAATCATAGACCGGGCCCCAATAGGGCGAATAGTTTAGGATGAGATGGCCCTTGGAACCGCCCGGCCCGTCGAAGCCGAGCCTGAGCTTGGCGACGAGCGTGTCCGATTCCGAATGATATACTTCCTCGCGGCGCTCGATCAGCGATCCGTCGGCGGCATGGAACAGCTCCGGCCCGCCGAGCCCGCCGCGCCCGGTCTGGTCCTCGAGCGAGAGCGTATAGTCGATCCCGCGCGTCCTGCCGGTATAGCTGGCATTGCCGCGGAACAGGTTGGGCCGCGAATAATGGGCGCGGAAGTCGGGCCGCCATTCGAACTGGCCGCCGGCCTTGCGGGCCTGTTTGAGGATGATGTTGGCGACCTGGCCGGCAAGCCCGGCGATGCCCAGGGTGGAGGCGTCGACGATCTCGATCCGCTCGACATTGGCGGCGACGATGCGCTGGAGCTCGGCGATCGCGCCGCCGGTCTTGTTGGCGATGCGCTCGCCATTGATCAGCACATTCTCCGATGCCTGGCCGAGGCCGCGCTCCTGGTCCGCGCTGCGGATGGTGAAGCCGGGGACCCGCAGGAGCATGTCATAGGCGGTCCGGGGCGCGAAGCTGGTGAAGTCCCCGGGCACGAAGACCTGTTTGGCGGTGGCCGGGGGAGTGGTGGTCTGGGCGGCCGCGCTCACGGGGAGGAGCGCGGCGCCGGCGAAAAGCAGCGCAGCTGGACGCATTTCGGGAAGTCTTGCCTGCCGGCGATCAGTTGCGCAGCGCGCGCAGCTGGACGAGCTGATCGGGGCTGGGCTTGTCGATCCCGATCTTGTGGGCGCGGCGCACGTCCTCGGCCGTGACGCCCACCGCCTTCATCTCGACCAGCCGGTTCGCCGGCAGATCGGCATAGCCGATCGCGGCCATCTCGCGGACATAGGCGGGAGTGACGCCGATCGCCTTGAGCTGCACGGCCTGGTCGGCGGTGAGGTTGCGCAGCCCCGCGCCGGCCATGTCCGACAGGAATTCGGGCGAGACGCCGAGCGCCTTGAGCTCGATCAGGTTCTTGCCGCTGAGCTTGCCCAGTCCGGCGCGCAGCATCCGGCCGGCATAGTCGGCATCGATGCCGAGCGCGGCGAAGGCCGTGAGGTCTTCGAGATTGTCGGGGCGGAAGCCCTGGCGCGCCAGATCGGCGACATAGGCCGGAGTCACGCGGAGCGCGGAAAGGGCGACGAGCTGGTTGATCGTCGGCTTGGGATAATCGGCCTGGGCCAGCGCTTCGACCAGTGCCTTGTTGGCGCCGACGATCATCAGGTCGAGCGATTGCTTGAAGCTCGGCTCGCCGATGCCGCGGCCGGCGAGATAGCGCGCGAAGTCGGTGGCGGGCGTGAAGGTGCAGTTGCCGGTGGCGATCCGCTTGTCGGCGTCGCCGGCGCAGTCGAGCCGGCCGGGCTCGCGGGCCATGGCGAAGCGGACCGGGCCATCGGCTTCGAGCGCGCGGCTGTCGAGCCCGAGCTGCTCGTGGCTGATCTGCGTGTTCATGTTGCTGCGCGGGCCCATGGTCAGGCGCAGCTCGAACCGGGAGCCGCTGGCTTCGAGCTGGAGCTTGAAGCTGATCGGCGTGGAGGCGGTGACCGGATCGCGGGCACGATCGCCGGCGATGGCGGTGGTGGCGAGCAGGGTAACGGAGGCGATGACGGCAAGGACGCGGTTCATGGCATTTCTCCTGGTGCAATGGGCAAGCCGGGGGCGTCCGCCCCGGATGGGGCGCTGACGGTTCGGCAGTGCGTGAGTGGCTGAGCGGGCTTAGTTGTCCGGATTGGGGTCCGGATCGGGATGCGGGTTCGGGTTGGGACGCGGATTGGGATTGGGATTGGGGCCGCGCTTGCGGCCGTTTCGGGTGAGGGCGAGCGTGTCGACCTCCACCGGCATGCCGGCGCTGCGCAGGCGGCGGACGTCGTCGGGAGTCACGCCCATGCCGGCGAGCGCGACATAGTCGTCGAGATCGCCGCGGAAGCCCGAGGCGACGAGGCTGCGGATATAGGCGGGGTTCACGCCGGTCGCCCTGGCCGAGATGAGGTCTTCGAACGACCGGATGCGCAGGCCGGTGGCCATCATCGCCGCGGCGAATTCCGGCGTGACGCCGACGGCGCGCATCGACGTCGCGTCGCTGAGGCTGATCGGGCCGAGCTGCGGTGCGGCCCGGCGCATCGCCTCGATATATTCGGGCGTCACGCCGACGGCGCGGGCGCCGATGATCGCGTCGAGGTCATTGTCGCGGTCGCCGCGCCGGGCCTCGCGATCCTGGTGCGGATCGGCGGGGGCGGCGGCGGCCGGCGGCGTTGCCGCTGCTGCTGCTGCCGCCGCCGCTGCTGCGGTGGCGATGGCTGCCGGGACATGCGCCGCGGGGGCGGGAGCAGCAACCGCGGCAACGGGCACGGCGGGGGGGCCGGCGGTGCGTGCGCCCAGGCCGGCATTGCCTTCCGGCGCGGGCTTGGCGACGTCGTGGCTCTCGGCGGCGCCGACGGTCAGCGCGGCGAGCGGGGCGGCCATCACCAGCATGCCCGCGCCGAAGCCGGCGATCCACGAGCCCTGGGCGCGGCCGCGCGGCAGCGTCGCGTCGAGCACGCGGCCGACACGGCGCTTGAGGCTGCCCTTGCCCGGTGCGACGCCGTGAGCGCCGATCAGCAGGCCCTTGCTCTCGTGCCGGGCGACGCGGACGAGCAGCTGGGCATAATCGGGGGCATCGATGTTCGCGGCGAGCACGGCATCGTCGGCGGCTTCCTCGCGCAGCTGGTGCGCCTCGCGCGCCAGCCGCCAGGCGAGCGGGTTGAACCAATGGATCGCGGTGGCGACGCGGGCAAGCATGAGCTTGGCCCAGTCGAGCGCGGAGACGTGCGCCAGCTCGTGCGCGATGATCGCCTCGGCCTCGTCGGTGGCGGCGAGCGCGTCGGCGCTGAGCAGAATGGTCGGGCGGGCAAGGCCCCAGGAGATGGGCGAGGGCAATGCGTCGCTCACCAGCAGCGCGGTGCCGCTCTTCATTCCCATGCGCCGCTGCGCATGGGCGAGCGCGCTCAGCCAGACCGGATCGACGAGCACTTCGGCATCGGCGCGCAGGCGGACGAGGCGCAGCAGCGCCAGCGCCGTGAGCAGCAGCAGCGCCACCACCGGCAGCGCATAGGCATAGCGCTCCCAGCCCTGCGGGAGCGTGAAGGCGGGCCGGCCGGCCGGGGCCGTGGCGGCGGGCGTCGCCGTGACGGGCGCGTCGGCCGCGATGGGCGCGGTCGCGAGGTTGGTGGCGGATTGGGGCACGATCGGAGCGGCGGGCGCATCGAACTGGCTCTGCATGGCCTGGGGCAGGGGCAGGCTGAGCGACGGCAGCACCAGCGTGGCGAGCGGCAGGATCACCAGCCCGGCCAGGCCGAGATGCGCGATCAGCGAACGCTCCGCCGCCGAGCGGCCGCGGGTGAGGCGGAGCAGGATCAGGGTGATGCCGGCGATCACCAGCGACTTGAGCACGAGGCCGAGCAACGCGGTCATGATCAGGCTCCCTTCTTGGCGCGCGCCGCGGCGATCATCGCCTCCAGCTCGTCGAGATCGTTTTCGTCCAGCTTCCCGCTCATGCCGAGCAGCGCGCTGGCGGCATGGGTGGTCGAGCCGTTGAAGAAAGTGCGCACGACATGGCCGAGCGCGGTGACGCTCGCCTTGCTCTCCGCCTCGACCGGCGAGAACAGATAGCCGCGCTCGCTCTGTTCGCGCTGCACCGCGCCCTTCTGCTCGAGCCGGGTCAGCATCGCGCGGACCGCCGAGGCGGAGAGCTTGTCGGGCAGGGCGTCGCAGACGTCGGACACCGCCATCGCCCCCCGCTCGTAGAGCAGGTCGACGATCTGGCGTTCGCGGGGCGGCAGGTTGTTCAGCATGGGAATCCCTTTACGCTACATTTGTAGCCTACGCTACATTTGTAGTGCGTGCAAGCCCCTTCGGCGATGCGCGCGTCGTGCCGGGATATGCGATGGGCGCGCTGGGATATGCGGTGGAACGGCGCCGCAGAGCGACCATTGTTGCCACGAAATCTTCGCTTTTACGCAACATTTCGTAGAATTGCCCCGCGCAGCGCGAATCGGGGCCGATGAACAAGCAGCACGACTATTATCAGGCCCGCGCGGCGCACCAGCGCGAAATGGCGGCGGAACTCAGCGGCTCCGCGCGCGAACAGCATCTGACGCTCGCTGCGATGTACGAGGCGCTGGCCACCGAGCCGAAGCGCCGCTCCGCGGCCGAACCGCCCGCGAAGGCGCCGGGGCCGGAAGCGGAGGAGGACGAACGCGCCTATCTGCAACGCCGCGCCCGGGAGGAGCGGGCGCGCGCCGCCGACAGCGACGATCCGGGCGTGCGGCGCATCCGCTTCGAGATGGCGGACGAATATCTGCGGCGCGCGGACGCGCTGCGGCTCGGCTGACATTGGCATCGGGGCGTCCGGCTCCCATCTTGGCGGAGACACGCCGACAAGGGATTGCCGATGGCCCGCTCGCTCAAGATCGATTTCGTCTCCGACGTCTCCTGTCCCTGGTGCATCATCGGGCTGAAGGGCCTCGAGGAAGCGCTGGCCCGGACCGGCGACCTGGTCGATGCGAAGATCCATTTCCAGCCCTTCGAGCTGAACCCCGACATGCCGCCCGAAGGCGAGAATGTCGGCGAGCACATCGCGCGGAAATATGGCTCGACGCCGGAGCAATCGGCGGCGAACCGCCAGATGATCCGCGAGCGCGCCGGGGCGCTCGGCTTCGCGATGAACAGCTCGGCCGACAGCCGCATCTACAACACGTTCGATGCGCATCGGCTGCTCCACTGGGCGGAGATCGAAGGGCGCCAGGCGGCGCTGAAGCACGCGCTGTTCGAAACCTATTTCACCGATCAGCGCGATCCGTCGAACCATGACGTGCTGGTCGCCGCGGCGGAGAAGGCCGGACTGGACGGCGCAGTGGCGCGCGAAGTGCTGGCTTCGGGCCGCTATGCCGAGGAGGTGCGGCAGGCCGAGCAGCTGTGGCGGAGCCGCGGGATCAACGCGGTCCCGGCGATCGTGATCGAGGACAAGTGGCTGATCTCCGGCGGCCAGCCGCCCGAGGCCTTCGAACAGGCGCTGCGCCAGATCGCGGCGGAGGCGAACTAGGCTGGGGACTCATATTCCTTCCATCGTCATCCCCGCGCAGGCGGGGATCCAGGGTAATGCGGGATATCGGCACTGCCGCGCGAACGCTGTCCGGAGAGGACAGGCCCCCGCCACCCCGGCTCCGCGCCTGGCCCTGGAATCCCCGCCTGCGCGGGGATGACGTAGGAAAATCAGATACTTGTTTGAGTTCTCACCCTAGCGTTAGAACCCGATCAAGGCCTTGATTTCGTTCGTCACCCCCGCGGAGGCGGGGATGACAGGTTTGCTGAACGAGTCTTGACCCCAGGCCATGTGCGCGTTTGAGCCTCCCCTTGACGGGCGGGGCTGGGCCTGCCGGCATTCGAGTTTGGCGGGAGTTATTCCGGCGGGTTCTGCGAGCGCGCGAAGAACTGCTTCGCCGTTATCCGCAACCGCACGACATCGCCGTCCACCCATGCCTCGCGCGCATAGATGCGGCGCTCCATGAACAGCTTCAGCTCATCGGTGAAGAAGGACGCGTCGGGCGCGTACTGTTCCGTGGCGCGGATGTGCACTGTCTTGGCCACGGCGATGCCATCCGAGGAATAGACGATCATGCCGTTGCGCAGCGTGAGCGCCGCCGGTGGCGGCGGCGTCCTGCGCGGCTGGGGTGCGGCCTTGGGCGCCTGTTGCTGGGTACCGTGCGGCGCGAGGGTGAGGCACGAGAGAAGGAGAAGAAGAGGCTGCACCTGGTTGCTCCCTGCGTTTCCTCCATCTTCTGGACATCCGGCTCTCGCTGACCATCCCGGTGCGATGAAGGCGGATGCATGCGCGACCAGCCAATGGCCTAGCCAACCCCGAAGGTCCAGCCTTCGGTGCGGGAGAGCTCGGGCGTCAGGCCTGTCGGCGCCCAGAGGCCGGCATCGTCCGCGACCGAACGCAGCCAGGCGGCGCTGAGCATCGCGTCGGTGGCGTGATCGTCGTAGCGGGCGAGGGGAGCGTGCGGCGGCGAGCCCAGCGCGGCCAGCATCTCGTCCAGCGTCGCCGCGTCGCGGATCTTGGAGATGCCCTTGCGCATGCCCGCGGCTCGCGCGGCGAGCGCGGTGTAGATTTCGACCAGCACCGGGCCGGCTTCGGGCAGCGGATCGAAGGGCCATAGCGGCACCTTGCCCCGCAGCCGGTGCAGGACGCGCATGCCGGTGAGGCTCGACTTGCCGACCTGGGAGGCGCCGACCAGGTTGAAGCAGCTATAGGGCGACAGCCGCATCGCCGCCTGGCCATGCTCGCACACGCGGAAGCGGCCGCGGCCGGGCGGGAACAGGTCGCCGCAATCGCCCATCCGGCGGAAATGGCGGCGCGCCTCCGGGTGGCTCACGAAACTGGTGGCAGCGAGATGCGGATCGTTCGCCGAGAGTTCGTCCACCAGCTTCCACAATGCGGGCCCGTCGGGCGGGGAGAGTTCCCAGCCCGGGAAATAGGCGCCTTCATCGGCCAGCGGGAAGGCGGGCGACAGGTCGAGCCCGATCAGCGCCCGCGTGCCGCTGTCCGCCAGCTTGGCGAGCCAGTCGGCGATATCCTGGCGCGCCCAGTCGCGATCGATCAGTTCAGGTGCGCCCCCGGCGGCCGTGGCGCGGGCGACCGCCAGCCCCCTGGGCCGCTCGACCGCCTGGCCGGACCAGTCGATCGCAATGAAATCGGTGAAGCGGGGCATCATCTGTGAAGAAGCTCGCGTACTTGCAGCACCCCATCAAGCTGAACTTGCTTCAGTATCCGACGCTCCCCGGACGATATCCCTCGCGGTACCTTGGATGCTGAAGCAAGTTGGCGATTATCCCCTTCAGACAAGTACCCCTGTTTGGTCATCCCCGCGGAGGCGGGGAGCCAGGGTTGCTCTGCCGTGTCGCTCGTGACTCTGGGTCCCCGCCTTCGCGGGGATGACGGCTATTGGACCAATCCTTGTCCGAAGGGGATAGTCGCCAAACAAGTTCAGCATGACGAAGAGGGGATTGGCCCGGCGCGGCTCACGGCCGCTCCGCCATCCCCGCCGCGATGCGCTGGGGTTTCTTGGCGCGGTCCCACCAGGCGCGCTGGATGTAGAGCTCGATCCGCTCGCGGCTGTCGGTTCCGTAGCGGACGAGCAGCATCGGATAATTGGCGTAGTGATCGGTCTGCCAGAAGGTCTCCGGATCGGTTTCGAACAATATCTCCTTCTCCGGGCGAGTGACCATCAGCCCGAAGCTGCCCTGCTCGCGCCCGGGCGACATGAAACCCTTGCCGTTGATCTTGGGGCAGGGCGTGCCCCACCATTTCTCCATCACCACATCGGGCAGCGTGCGGGCATAGGCAGTGGCGTCTTCCCAGTCCTTCATCCGCCTGATTTCCTTCCATTCCGCTCCCATTCGTCATCCCCGCGAAGGCGGGGATATAGAGCGACGGAGCGATGTCTTTCACGACCGTGGATCCCCGCCTTCGCGGGGATGACGAGGAAAGTCGTCGGGGCGGCGGTTTTCTCAAGCACCCCGCCGCTTCTCCCGCATCTCGTTCCACCAGGCGAGCCGCTCGGCGATGCGCTTCTCATGGCCGCGATCGGTGGGAGTATAGAAGGTCTGCGGCGCCATCTCCTCGGGCCAATAGTCGTCGCCCGAGAAGCCGCCCTCGGCATCGTGATCATAGGTATAGCCCTTGCCATAGCCGATGTCCTTCATCAGCCGGGTGGGGGCGTTGAGGATGTTCTGCGGCGGCATCAGCGAGCCGGTCTCCTTCGCCGCGCGCCATGCCGCCTTCTGCGCCATATAGGCGGCATTCGATTTGGGCGCGGTCGCGACGTAGAGACAGGCCTGGGCGATCGCCAGCTCGCCCTCGGGAGAGCCGAGGAATTCATAGGTGTCCTTGGCCGCGAGGCACTGGACCAGCGCGTTGGGATCGGCGAGCCCGATATCCTCCACCGCCATGCGCACCAGCCGGCGCAGCACGTAGAGCGGCTCCTCGCCGGCAGTGAGCATGCGCGCGAGATAATAGAGCGCCGCCTGGGGGTCGCTGCCGCGAACCGATTTGTGGAGCGCGGAGATCAGGTTGTAATGCCCCTCACGGTCCTTGTCGTAGACGGCGACGCGGCGCTGGAGGAAGCCGCCGAGCGCCGCAGGATCGAGCGGCGCGTCGAAATGCACGGAGAAGAGCGTCTCGGCCTGGTTGAGCAGGAAGCGGCCATCGCCGTCGGCCGAGGCGACCAGCGCCGCGCGCGCATCGGGAGTGAGGGGCAGGGGGCGCTCCTCCGCGGCTTCGGCCCGGTCGAGCAGGCGAGTCAGCGCGGCGGCGTCGAGCCGGTGCAGGATCAGCACCTGCGCGCGGCTGAGCACCGCGGCGTTGAGCTCGAACGAGGGGTTCTCGGTAGTCGCACCGACCAGGGTGACGGTGCCGTCCTCGACATAAGGCAGGAAGCCGTCCTGCTGCGAGCGGTTGAACCGGTGGATCTCGTCCACGAAGAGCAGGGTCTTGCGCCCGAGCCGCGCATATTCCCTGGCCTCGGCGAACACCTTCTTGAGGTCGGCGACTCCCGAGAACACTGCGCTGATCGCGACGAAGCGCAGGCCCACCGCATCGGCGAGCAGCCGGGCGATCGTGGTCTTGCCGGTGCCGGGCGGGCCCCAGAGGATGATCGACGAGAGCTTGCCCGCCGCGACCATCCGCCCGATCGCCCCTTCGGGACCGGTCAGATGCTCCTGGCCGACCACATCCTCGAGCCGTTGCGGGCGCAGGCGATCGGCGAGCGGGCCGGCAAGGTCTTCGGCGGCGCGCGGCGCCTGTTCTTCGGTCGCGAAAAGATCAGCCATTGCCGGCATAGATAGGGCCACCGGCGCCGCTTTCCCACCGCGCGTTTCGCGGCTGCTGCCGGCGCGGAAGTTCAGGAAGTCGATGCCACGCCCCCTTCGATTCCGCGCCTTCGCACCGCTTCGCGCAAGCCGCAGGGGAACGTGACCGGGCGGACATGAACATATCGGAACATTAAGGGAACATTGCCGGCCAGTCAAGGGTGGGGCTTGTGTAAGCTATTTTAAGATATATCTTAGAGCCATCACGAGTCGTACAGGAGATAATATGCGACATCATCATTGCGGCCATCGCGGCATGCATTTCGGCCGCCGCGGCGGCTTTGGCGGCGGCGCGCCGGACTTCATCATCGGATGGGGCATGGGCGCGGGCCGGGGCGGCTTCGGCCATGGCGAACGGGGCGGCCGTCGCCGCATGTTCGACGGCACCGAGCTGCGCCTCATCCTCCTCAAGCTGATCGAGGAGCAGCCGCGCCACGGCTATGACCTGATCCGCGAAATCGAGGAGCGTTCGGGCGGCGCCTATGCCCCCAGCCCGGGCGTGGTCTATCCGACGCTCACCATGCTCGACGACATGGGGCTGATCGAGGAAAGCAAGAGCGAAGGCGCCAAGAAGCAGTTCGCGATCACCGAGGCCGGCACGGCGCATCTCGCCGAGCGGACCGAGGAAGTGGCGGCGCTGTTCGAGCGGCTCCAGCAGCTCGCCGGCCTTCGCGAGCGCGCCAATGGCGGGCCGATCCGCCGGGCGATGGGCAATCTGCGCACCGTGCTGCAGGAACGACTTGCGGGCGAAAGCGTCGATGCCGACATGCTGCACGGCGTCGCGGAAATCCTCGACGAAGCGGCGCGGAAGATCGAGCGGCTCTGAGCCTGGTGCCGCGGATTGAAATGCTGAGGCGGCGGCTCGGGATCGTGCCGCCGCCGATGGAGATGAAGCGCATGACCATGACTCTGTTTTCGGCCGAGACGCTGGCGCCCACCGCGCATGCCGGCCGCTATCTGCAGCAGCTGTGCAAGCATTGGGAGCATAGTTTCCAGGTGGAGTTCACGCCGGAGAACGGCACGGTGATCTTCCCCAGGGATGCGCGCGGCGCGAACCATCCGGGCGATGCGGTGGTGACCTTCAACGTCGCCGAGACCGGGCTCGACATCCGGATCGACGCCAGCTCGCCCGAGCAGCTCGAAGGGCTGAAGGGCGCGGTGGAGCGCCATCTCGACCGGTTCGCCTTTCGCGAGGACGGATTGCGATATGCGTGGAAGTGACGCCTGGGCCAGATCGCCACTTGCGATCGAGAAGGGCGACTTGCACAGATAATTCGTCACCCCGGCCTTGAGCCGGGATCCCGCTTCTTCTTCTGCCGGCAAGGCAGCGGGGCCCCGGCTCAAGGCTGGGGTGACGATGGGAAATCAGGTATCCGCCCAGGCTTCCGACTTAGGGTCAAAACTTGATCAAGGCCTTGATTTCTTTCGTCATCCCCGCGGAGGCGGGGATCCAGGGCCAAGGGTGGGGTGCGTGCGGCAGGTCCGGCCCTCTCCGGAGAGCGTTCGCGTGATGGCATCGATATCCTGCGCTACCCTGGATCCCCGCCTGCGCGGGGATGACGGGGTTTGCCGATTGAGTCGTGACCCTAGGACGGGCGTGCGCGGGAGACCGGCTCCGCGCCTTCGTTCCGTCGGACTTCACCCCCGCCGCGCGATCGCCTCGAGATAGGCGTCGAGCACCTTCTGGTTGATCGCGTCCCATTGATAGGTGTCGGCGATCGCGTGCCCGGCCCTGCCCGCGGCCCGGCGCGCGTCGTGGTTCTCGCAATAATATTGGATCGCATCGGCATAGCGGCCCACCGCGCCCTTGCCGGGATCGACCAGCAGGCCGCTCACATTCTCCTCCACCATGCCGACCGGGCCGACCGCATTGGCGGCGACCACGGCCACGCCCGCGGCCATCGCCTCCAGCGTGACGTTGCCGAAGCTCTCGGTGAGGGAGGGGTTGAAGAAGACGTCCATGGAGGCGACCGCGCGCCCCAGATCGTCGCCCGCCTGGAAGCCGGCGAACACCGCATCGGGCACGCGGTCGGCGAACCATTGCTGCGCCGGGCCCTTGCCGATCACCAGCACGCGGTGCTTCACGCCGCGCCGCTGCAACTCGCCGACCACATCGGCGAAGATGTCGAGCCCCTTTTCCAGCACCAGCCGGCCGAGGAAGCTCACCGCGACCTCGTCGTCCTGGATGCCGAGGGCGCGACGCCATTCGAGGTTGCGCCGATCGGGGTTGAAGCGATCGTGGTTCACGCCGCGCGACCAGATCCGCATCGGCCGGTCGACGCCCCAGCTGCCCAGCAGCTCCTCCATGCCGCGCCCGGTGGGCATCACGGTGTCGAAGCGGTTGTAGAAGCGCGTGAGCGTCCAGATCAGCAGCGGCGTGAGGAAGCCGATGTGATAATAGGCGGGATAGGTCTCGAACCGGGTATGGACCGAGGCGACCGAGGCGATATTGTTCCGGCGCGCCCAGGTGACGGCGCGGTGGCCGAGTATCTCGGGCGCGGAGACGTGGACGAGATTGGGCGCGAAGGCCTCCAGATCCGGCAGCACCGCCTTGATGCCCTTGGCGAACTTATATTCGTCGCGCCCGCCCGGCACGGGCAGCGCGGGCACGCTCACCAGGTCGCCGGTCGGCGGGAAGGCGGGCGTGTCGGTGGTCGGCGAATAGACGCGGACCTTCACGCCCTGCTCGAGCAGATAGCCGACGAGCAGGTTGAGCGCCTGGTTCGCGCCGTCGCGGACATAATTATAGTTGCCGCTGAACAGTGCGACGCGGAGGTCGGTGGGCTTCATGGCGCGCGCGATACCGTCCGCAGGCGCGGGGGGCAACCTTGGCGCATATGTTCTCCTTCCCGGAGAAAGCGTGGAGAGTTCGTCGAGATCGCGTGCAGGGCCCTCTCCCCCGGCTCCTGCCGCCCAGGGCGCGGGCGTTTCCGGGCTTGTTCCTATCTTGTTCTCTCGCTACCCTCGCGCGCATGGCGAAACTCAAGAAGCGTTATGTCTGCCAGGCCTGTGGCTCGGTCTCCTCGCAATGGGCGGGGCAATGCGGCGATTGCGGCGAGTGGAACCAGATGGTGGAAGATGCCGGGGCGGTGGTCACGCCGTTCCAGGCGCGCCACAACCTCCAGTCGGGCGGGCGGGCGATCCAGCTGACCGGACTCAACACCGACATCGCACTGCCCGAGCGGACCTCGACCGGCATCGCCGAGTTCGACCGCGCGCTGGGCGGCGGCTTCGTCGAAGGCTCCGCCACGCTGATCGGCGGCGATCCCGGCATCGGCAAGTCGACCTTGCTGCTCCAGGCGGCGGCGAAGATCGCTTCGCGGGGGCTATCCGTCGCCTATGTCTCGGGCGAGGAAGCGGCGGACCAGGTGCGGCTGCGCGCGCGGCGGCTGGGGCTGGGCAAGGCGCCCGTGATGCTCGCCGCGGCGACGTCGGTGCGCGACATCCTGACCACGCTGGGCGAGGGCACGCCGCCGGCGCTGCTGATCATCGATTCGATCCAGACGATGCATTCGGACCTGATCGAGGGCGCGCCGGGCACGGTGAGCCAGGTCCGCGCCGCCTCGGGCGAGCTGATCCGCTTCGCCAAGGAGCGCGGCACCGCGCTGGTACTGGTCGGCCATGTCACCAAGGACGGCAGCATCGCCGGCCCGCGCGTGCTCGAGCACATGGTCGACACGGTGCTGGCGTTCGAGGGGGAGCGCAGCCACCAGTATCGCATCCTGCGCGCCGTGAAGAACCGCTTCGGCGGCACCGACGAGATCGGCGTGTTCGCGATGCAGACCGAGGGGCTGGAGGAAGTCTCCAACCCCTCGTCGCTGTTCCTCACATCGCGCGACGAGAATGTGACGGGCACGGTGGTGTTCCCCGCGCTCGAGGGCACGCGGCCGGTGCTGATCGAAGTGCAGGCGCTCACCGTGCGGCTGGCGAGCGGCGCGACGCCGCGGCGCGCGGTGGTCGGCTGGGACAGCGGGCGGCTGGCGATGATCCTGGCGGTGCTGGAGGCGCGGTGCGGGCTCAGCTTCTCGACCTGCGAAGTCTATCTCAACATCGCCGGCGGCTATCGGGTGCAGGATCCGGCGGCGGACATGGCAGTGGCGGCGGCGCTCGTCTCTGCGCTGGCCGAGCGGCCGATCCCGGCCGATGCCGTGGTGTTCGGCGAGATCGCGCTGTCGGGCGAAGTGCGCCCGGTGGCGCATGGCGCGCTCCGGTGTCGCGAGGCCGCCAAGCTCGGCTTCGGCCGCGCGCTGGCACCGGCCGTGCAGGCCCGGGACAAGGGTGGGTTGCAGCTCGCCGGGTTCAAGTCGCTCGGCCAGTTCGTCGACCATCTGCTGGGGCGGTGAGGCTCGGCTTGGGCCGATCGCGGGGTTGTAATCGCTTACATTGCCGTGGAAGATCCTGGTCGGGAGAGATAGCCGGAGCGATCGATGCTGCGAGAACTGGCCGCCGACTGGGCGCGCCCCGGGATGCTGGTGCCGACATTATGTGCCGTGGCGTTGATGGCGGGGATATTATGGGCGGGCCAGGAACCCGCGCGTACGCCGCCGCCGCTGCTCCTCTTCGACGGCTTGCCGGTCAGCGGCAGCGTGGCGGATGCGCGGCGCGCGGGCTTCACCGAATGCGTCAAGATCGACGCGTTCCGCGCGCGTTGCCGCCGCACCGGGCTGATGGTGGTGGGGGAAGGCCCCTATGATGCGGCCATCGACCTGATCGGAAGCGACGGGCAGGGCGGCTTCGACCACCTGATCCTGTGGCGGAACGGGGAGCAGCAGGCGATCTACAAGCTGGTCGAGGCGCTGCAGCGCCGGGGCTGGATGCATTGCGAAACCGGCAACGAGCGGTGGGGCGACCAGGACATCTATTCGCGCGAAGGCGTGCCGGTGCGCGCATGGATGGACCTGAGCTATTACGGCAAGCGCCGGGTACGGATCATGCCGCTGTGGAAGGACGCGGAACGCAGCTGCAAGCCCTATCATTAGGGCTATCCTTTCCGCGACTTGCGCCCCACATTGACGCCATGAAGCGAAGTACTGCCCTTTCGATCGCCTCGGGCGTCGCGGTCGCCGCGATCGGCGGCCTGTTCCTCTATTCACGGGCCACGCGCCCGCCGGTGATCAACAGGAAGGTGCCCGAGCCGGCCAGGCCGGTCGACCTCGCCCGCTATCTCGGCAAATGGTACGAGCTGGCGCGGCACGAGAACCGCTTCGAGAAGGGCCTCGACGCGGTTACCGCCGAATATGCGCTGCTCGAGGACGGCAAGATCAGCGTGACCAACAGCGGCACGCTCAATTGGCCGGAAGGCGATCGCAGCGTCTCGGAGGGCAAGGCCGTCGTCGCCGACGAGGCGACCAACGCCAAGCTGAAGGTCTCGTTCTTCGGCCCGCTCTACACGGGCGACTATTGGATACTCGACCACGCCGACGACTATGCATGGTCGATCGTCGGCGAGCCGAGCGGGCGCTATCTCTGGCTGCTGTCGCGCGAGCCGGTGCCGCCCTCGGCCATGGCACAGGCGATCATGAAGCGAGTCGAGGAACTCGGCTATGACCGCTGGGCGCTGCGGATCACGCGGCAGGGTTAGGGTGAGAACCCGATCAAGGCCTTGATTTCGTTCGTCATCCTCGCGCAGGCGGGGATCCAGGGTAATGCGGGATATCGGCACCACAGCGCGAACGCCTTCCGGAGAAGGGCAGCACCCCGCCATCTCGGCTCCGCGCCTGGCCCTGGATCCCCGCTTGCGCGGGGATGACGGGGTTCGCTGAACGAGTCTCGGTCCTGGAGGCCGCGCCCTCCCTCGCAAAGGCGGGAGAGGGAGACTTGCCCGCTTCCGCTCGCAAACAGCTTGAGGCATAGGAGCCCCGGGAGGGACATGTTCCAATGAGTTTGACCGGGCTCGACATCATCGTGCTGCTCGCGATCGGCGGGGCCGCCGTGCTGGGATTCCTGCGCGGCTTCGTGACCGAAGTGCTGGCGCTGGTGGCATGGCTGCTGATCGTGCTTGCGCTCAAGCTGTTCCACACGCCGCTCGCCGCCGCGCTGGCCGGCGTGGTGGGCACGGAACAGGGCGGGGCGGTGCTCGCCTTCGTGATCCTGACCGGCGTCACCTATTTCGGCGGGCGGCTGCTTGCCCGCGCGATCGGATCGCGCACCCGCGAGAGCTTTCTCGGCCCGGTCGACCGGGTGCTCGGCCTGGGCTTCGGCGCGCTCAAGGGGCTGATCCTGGTCAGCATCGGCTTCCTGCTGATCGTACTGCTGTTCGACACGGTGAGCGGCGGTCCGGCCAATCGGCCGCAATGGATCACCAAGTCGACCACCTATCCCCTGCTCAACGCCACCAGCGCGAGCATCGCCGACTTCGTCGATCGCCGCCGCAAGGGCGAACCGGTGTTCGGCGACGAGCCGGGCAACGACACCGGGAACGCCAGCACCACGCGATGAGCCGGCGGGCGGCCGCGCCGCTGCTGCTCGGCGGTTGCGATCCGCTGGACTTCTGCCAGGCCTGCATCAAGACTTCGCCGGCCCTCGAAGTCTCCGGCGCGGACCTGGCCCGCATCCGTTTCACCGGCCCCGGCGCGCTGCCCGCCACGGCGCGGCGCGTCCATTATTACGAGAAGTGCAGGGCGGATTGCCTGCACTGGATGCGCTTCGAACTGCCCGAGGGGGACGCCCGGCGGCTCGCGGCCGAGATTCTGGGCGGCGCGGCGCTGCGCAAGGGGCTTGACCCATTCGCCGAGGCGTTCAGTGCCGGCCAGTCGCCGTCGATGCCCTGGTGGCCGGCGAGTCTTCCCGCCGATGCCGAGGGCGCGAAGATCGAGACGCAGGAGCCGCGCGGCGGCGCGCTGGCGCTGCGGGTCGACAAGGGGCTGGCGACGGTCTGGTTCTACGAATTCGACAAGTGAACAAGCAGATTCCACCCATCGGGGGGGTCGCACTTCGCGCGCGGCTCCCTTAAGTCGGGGGAAGATGAACGCGCCGCTCTACAACACCGAGATCCTCCGCCTGGCCGCCTCCGTGCCGTTCGAGGCGCGGCTGGAGGGCGCGATGGCGTCTTCCGAGAAGCGCTCCCCGGTCTGCGGGAGCCGCGTCACCGTCGACGTGAACCTGGACGACCAGGGCCGTGTCGCGGCGATCGGCATGGTGGTGCGGGCCTGCGCGCTCGGCCAGGCATCGGCGGCGCTGATGGAAGCGCATGCCGCCGGCCGCTCGGTCGAGGAGCTGGAGGCGGCGCGTGACGGCCTCGCCGACTGGCTCTCCGGCGCGCGCGCCGCGCCGCCCGACTGGCCGGGCCTCGATTTGTTCACGCCCGCGCTCGCGCATCGCGGCCGCCATCCCGCGATCCGCCTCGCCTTCGAGGCGGTGGCGGAAGCCGCCCGCCAGGCGCGCGACTGATGGAGCACGCCAAGGACGCCTCGCTGCTCGGCGAATATGTGCCGCTGCTCGGTTTCGCGCTGCTCTTCGTGCTGGTGTTCCGCCGCTTCGGGCTGGGCGCCACGCTTGGCTATCTCGTCGCGGGCGCCGTGGTCGGGCCGCAGGTACTGGGGCTGGTGGGCGATGCCGAGAGCAAGATGGGCATCGCCGAGCTCGGCATCGCGCTGCTGCTGTTCCTCGTCGGTCTCGAGCTGAGCCCCGGGCGGCTGTGGCGCATGCGGCGCGACATTTTCGGACTCGGCCTGCTCCAGGTAGTGATCTGCGGCCTCGTGGTCGCGGCCATGGTGTGGGTCGCGACGGGCAGCTCGATCGGGGCCGCGCTCGCGCTGGGCTTGCCGCTCGCGCTCTCCTCCACGGCCCAGGTGCTGCCGATGCTGCAATCGGCCGGGCGGCTGCGTACGCCGTTCGGCGAGCGCGCCTTTGCGATCCTGCTGTTCCAGGATCTGTCGATCGTCCCGCTGATCACCATCGTCGCGGCGCTCTCGCGCAATCCGCACGACCAGGGCGGGCCGCCGGGATGGCTGCTCGGTGTCTATACCGTATTGGCGATCATAGGCCTGATCCTGGCCGGCCGCTATCTGCTGCGCCCGATGTTCCGGCTGATCGGCAATCTGGGCGAGCGGGAGATGTTCATCTTCGCCGGCCTGTTCACGGTGATCGCGGCCGCGGCGATCATGGAGGCGCTGGGGCTTTCGGCGGCGCTGGGCGCGTTCATCGCGGGCGTGATGCTGGCGGACAGCCCCTATCGCCACGAGCTGGAGGCGGATGTGGAGCCGTTCCGCTCGATCCTGCTCGGCCTGTTCTTCCTCGCCGTGGGCATGACGCTCAACCTGCACGCGATCGCCGAGCGGCCCTTCTTCGTCGTCGGCATGGCGCTGGCGCTGATCGCCGCCAAGGCCGCCATCATCATGGGGCTGGGCCTGTTGTTCGGCATGCCGCGGCGCCAGGCCTTTGCGCTGGGCGTGCTGCTCAGCCAGGGCGGCGAGTTCGGTTTCGTGCTGTTCGCCCAGGCCCAGTCGGCCATGCTGATCGAGGGAGAGGCGGCGAGCATCTTCGGTGCGATCGTCACGCTGTCGATGGCCACCACGCCGTTCCTGATGATGGCCACCAAGAAGCTGCGCACCGAACCGGCGCCGAGCGCGCAGGGAGTCGACACGCCGCAGCACGAAGGAGCCAACGCCGTGGTGGTCGGCTATGGCCGTTTCGGCCAGACGGTGGCGCAGATGCTGCTCGCACAGGACATTCCCGTCACGCTGATCGACACCGATGTCGAGATGATCCAGACTGCCGGCGACTTCGGCATGAAGGTCTATTATGGCGACGGCCTGCGCATCGACCTGCTGCGCCAGGCGGGCGCCGCCGAGGCCGAGCTGGTGCTGTTCTGCAATGACGGCGACAAGATCGACACCGAATTCCTGGAGGCGGTGCACCACGCTTTTCCCAAGGCGACGATCTTCGTGCGCGCCTATGACCGGCGCAGCGTGATCAAGATGAAGGGCGCGCCGGTGGGCGGCGTGGTGCGCGAAGTGCTCGAGAGCGCCGTGATGATGGCGCGCCAGGCGATGCAGGCTGTGGGCGTCGATCAGATGGAGATCGACAGGACCGAGGCGGAGTATCGCCGCCGAGACAGTGCCCGGCTCGACGTGCAGCGCGAGACCGGCGACTTGCGCGCCGGGATCGACGGCATGATCACCCATGCCAGCAGGGCGGCGGCGATCGAGATCGACCTCGAGAGCTCGGGGTGAAGGGGCGGCCCTTCCGCGCGCGGTTGGGATTCGCGCTGGCCGGCATCCGCGCTGGCTGGGCGCGCGAGGCGAGCTTCCGCAGCCAGGCGCGGCTCGCGGCGGCGGCGCTGCTCGCGCTGCTCGTGCTCAGGCCGGCGCCCATCTGGTGGGGGCTGGTCGCGCTCTGCTGCGCGATCGTGCTGGCATTGGAGCTGGTCAATTCGGCGATGGAGGCAGTGATCGACCTGCTCCATCCGGGCGTGCATCCGTCGATCGGCGTGGCGAAGGACATGCTCGCCGGCGCGGTGCTGGTGACGAGCCTGGCGGCGCTCGCGGTGGCGGTGGCGATGGTGGCGGCGAACGCGCCGCATTTCCTGGAGGAGATCGGGCTGTGAGGATCGTGGCAGTGCTGGCGGCGCTTTCGGGCGCAGTGGCGGTGGCGGCGGGAGCGTTCGGCGCGCATGGCGCCAGCGGCGAGGCGGCCGAATGGCTCAAGACCGGCGGGCATTACCAGCTGATCCACGCAGTGGCGGCGCTGGTCGCGGTGCGGATGGGCGGGCGCATCTCGCCCTGGCTGTTCGTCGGCGGCGGCGCGGTGTTCGCGGGGACGCTCTACCTGATGGCGCTGGGCGGGCCGCGCTGGCTGGGTGCGGTGACGCCGCTCGGCGGCGCGGCGCTGATCGCGGGATGGCTCTGCCTGGCGGCCGGCGCGTGGAAGCGGCCCGCCTGAGCCCGGGCGACTTCATCCGGGCGCGGCTGCCTGTGCTGCCTGTGCCCGGTATTCCGGAGATCGTCCTGCACAAGGCGGTGCCCGCCAGCGGGCTCGGCCGGCTGGCGGCGGCGGATGACGGCTTCGGTTCGCCTTATTGGGCCTATTACTGGCTGGGCGGGCTGGCGCTGGCGCGGTTCGTGCTCGACCGGCCGGAGACGGTGGCGGGCAAGCGCGTGCTCGATCTGGGGACCGGATCAGGCCTGGTGGCGATCGCGGCGGCGAAGGCGGGGGCGGCATCGGTGCTGGCCGCCGACATCGATCCCTATGCCATGGTGGCGGTGCCGCTGAACGCGGCCGCGAACGGCGTGGCGGTGGCGGCGGTGCAGGGCGACCTGACCGCCGGGCCGGTGCCCGAGGTGGACGTCGTGCTGGCCGGGGACGTGTTCTACGATCCCGAGCCGGCCGCGCGGGTCACGCCGTTCCTGGCGCGCTGCCGGGCGGCCGGGGTGGCGGTGCTGGTCGGCGATCCCCGCCGCGCGCCGCTGCCGCTGGAGCGGTTGCGGGCGCTGGCGGAATATCGCTTCGCCGAGACCGACAATGGCGTGCTGAAGCCGACTTCGGTGTTCGCGTTCGACTAGCCCTTGACGGGTCAATGGGCGGCGGTCAGTCGGCAGCCCCCACGATCTTCGCCACCCCCGCGGCCGCATTCGGGTGATAGCCGGCCTTGGCGCCCTCGTAGAAGCGCAGCGCGATCGGCTTGCCCCAATCGCCCTGCGCCATCAGGTCCTTGTAGATCGGGTAGATCAGCAGGCCGCGCCCGACGCGCTTCACGAATTTCTCGATCCCCGGGAGCGCGGGCGCGTAGCGGTTGGCGATCGCCAGCTGTGCCCAGGCCGAACGGACATAGGCGTTGTTCGAGGCGGACAGGCCAAGCGTCTCGTCAAGTTCCTTGAGGCGCGCGGGCGTCTGCTGGCGCGGCAGGCCGTTGAGGAAGCGCAGCCATTGCTGCGTCGCCCAGCCGGCCGGCTGCACCGCGCTCGCCGGGCCGCCGGCATTGAACGCCGTGAGCTTCGCGTCCACCGCAGCGAGTGTCGCCGAAGTCACGTGCACGGCATTGTCGGGCAGCCCCGGCTGATAGGCCCAGCGATCGAGCTCGAGCTTCGCCTCGAGCGCCTTGTCGCCCTTGATCAGATTGGCGCGCAGATCCGCCAGGAAGCCGGCGGTGGTCTGCGGCTGGAAGGCGTGGCGATCGAAATAGGAGCGCAGATAGGCGTCCCACTGCGCCCGGCCCACCGCCGCCTCGATCGTGCGCAGGAAGGTCGAGCCCTTGAAATAGTCGAGCTGACCGAAGGTCGCGCCCGGATCGCCGTGGAGGCGAGTGGTGGCGGCGTCGCTGCCGCCGGCATCCTTGATGTCGCGGACCAGCCCGTCCCAGTCGAGATCGGCATACATGGCGGCGCGCTCCTTGCCGTACACCGCCTCCATGATCCGGTTCTCGAAATAGGTGGTGAAGCCTTCGTTGAGCCAGCTGTCCGACCAGGTCGCGTTGGTGACGAGATTGCCCGACCAGCTGTGCGCCAGCTCGTGCGCGACGACATCGGTGTTCGAGCGGTCGCCGGTGATGATCGTCGGCGTCAGGAAGGTGAGCGTGGGATTCTCCATGCCGCCATAGGGGAAGCTCGGCGGCAGCACGAGCATGTCGTAGCGGCCCCAGCGATAGGGGCCGTAGAGCGCCTGCGCCGCGTCGATCATCTTCTCGACATCGCCCACTTCATGGGCGGCGGCATCGAGCTGGCTCGGCTCGGCCCATACGCCGGAGCGGGGGCCCGTCGCCTTGAAGGCCAGGTCGCCCACGGCCATCGCGACGAGATAGGGCGGCACCGGCTTGTCCATCCGGAAGCGGAAGCTGCGCTTGCCGTCCGGCGCGGGCCGGCCCTTCTCGCCGTCCAGCCGATCGCCGCTCATCACCGCGACGAAGCCGGCGGGCACGGTGAGCGTCGCCGACCAGGTCTGGCGGATGCCGGGGCTGTCCTGGGTGGGAATCCAGCTGCGATTGTTGATCGGCTGGCCCTGGCTGAACAGATAGGACTTTTGCTTGCCGGCGGTCAGTTCGGGGGCGAGCCACTGGAGGGCCGAGGCGCCCGGCCGCGTCCTGTAGCGGATGAGGATCCGCTTGTTGCCCTCGAGCTGCACGGTCAGCGCCGAGCCCAGCTCCTTGTCACGCGGGCCGATCGTGAAGGGGAGCGGCTTGCCCTTGGGGCAGGTGACCGAGATCACGTCGAGATCGTCGACATCGAGCACGATTGCCTTCGCATCCCTGGCCGCCAGCACGTCGAGCGTGGCGACGCCGGAGAGCGTCTTGCCGGCGAAATCGACGTCGAGGTTCAGATCGACATGCGTCACGCGCGCCGCTTCCGGCTCGGCATGGGTCCATATGTCCCTGGCCTCGGGCGTGGTCAGGATCGGAGCGGGCTTGCCGGTCTGGGCGACGGCGGGCGCGGCGATCACGATCGCGGCGGCGAGGGGGGCGAGGAGGGTGCGCATGCCGATGTGCTAGGCGGATCGCGACCGAACGGCAACCGAGGCCCGGCACTTCCCTCCCTTCCAGGCAGGGGAGCAGGTAGCGCTTCATCCATCCAGCATGTCGCGCACCTTCGCCGCCAGATCGGTATAGGTGAAGGGCTTGGTCAGCAGCTGCACGCCCGCATCGAGCCGGCCGTGATGAACGATCGCGTTGCGGGCATAGCCGGTGGTGAACAGCACCTTGAGCACCGGCCGCTTCGCCTGTGCCTCGGCGGCAAGCACCGCGCCGGTCATGCCCCTGGGAAGCACGACATCGGTGAACAGCAGGTCGATGGATCCCGTTTCGGCATCGAGCGCGGCGAGCGCCGTGGGGCCGTCGCCTGCCTCGATCACGCGGTAGCCCAGCTCGCGCAGCACCTCGACCGTGTAGGCGCGGACATTCTCGTCGTCCTCGCAGACCAGGATGGTCTCGTGGACATTGCCCGGCAGCGGCGGATCGGCCCGAGCGTGCGGCGTCGGTTCGCTCGCCCTGCCCCGGAAGCGAGGCAGGTAGACTCTCACGGTCGTGCCGTGCCCGCTCTCCGAATAGATGCGGACATGGCCCCCGGACTGCTTGATGAAGCCATAGACCATCGACAGGCCCAGGCCGGTGCCGCGCCCCACTTCCTTGGTGGTGAAGAAGGGCTCGAAGGCGCGGGCGAGCGTCTGCTCGTCCATGCCGGTGCCGGTGTCGGATATGCAGATCAGCACATATTGGCCTGGCGCCACTTCGGCATCGAGCGCGGCATAATGGCTGTCGAGATGCGTGTTGGCGGTCTCGATCGTCAGTTTGCCGCCGTCGGGCATCGCATCGCGGGCGTTGATCGCGAGGTTGAGCAGCGCGTTCTCGAGCTGGTTCGCATCCACCTCTGCCGGCCAGACGCGTGCCGCCTGCACGAATTCCACGTCGATCGTCTCGCCCAGGCTGCGGTGGAGCAGGTCGGACATGCCGGCGATCAGCCGGTTCGGATCGATCCGCTCGGGCGCGAGCGGCTGGCGACGCGAGAATGCGAGCAGGCGCTGGGTGAGCATCGCCGCGCGCTGCGCCCCGTTCATCGCGGCTCCTGCCGCGCGCGTCAGCCGGGGCTGGTCGGGCGGCAGGTTGCGCTGGAGGATGTCGAGATTGCCGGTGACGATCTGGAGCAGGTTGTTGAAGTCGTGCGCCACGCCGCCGGTCAATTGCCCCACGGTCTCCATCTTCTGCGACTGGCGCAACGCCGCCTCGGCGGCTTCCAGGGCCTCGGCCGCTTCGCGCTCCGCGGTGATGTCGCGCGCCACGCAATAGAGCAGGTCGCCTTCGGGCACCGCGGTCCAGCTGAACCAGTGATAGTCGCCGTCCTTGCCGCGAAAGCGGTTCTCGAAGCGCAGGGTGGGCTCGCCCTGTTGCAGGTCCATCAATTCCTCGCGGGTGCGCGTGCGATCGTCCGGATGTTCCATCCATTCGGAAGTCCGGCCGACCAGCTCATCGGTGCTCCAGCCGAGGATATCGCTCCAGGCGGGGCTGACGTTGCGCCACACGCCGTGATTGTCCGCGATCAGGAATGGATCGCGCGCCAGCGTCCATAGCCGATTGCGCTCGGCGATCGCCTCGCGCTCGGCCAGCACGCGCGCCGTGGTCTCGCTGACGATGCACAGCACGCCGCCCACCGTCCCGTCATCGTCGAACACGGGCGAGTAGCTGATGTCGAAATAGGCGGTTTCGCTGCGCCCCTGGTCGCGCTCGATGTAGAAGGGGCGGTCCTTGGCCCAGAAGGTTTCGCCGGTATCGCGCACGCCCTGGAGCAGCGGGCCGAGATCGTCCCAGAGCTCGCCCCACCAGACCAGCGCCGACTGGCCGAGCGCGCGCGGGTGCTTGTCGCCGATCGTCGGCGCATATGCCTCGTTGTAGAGCGCGCAGAATTCCGGGCCCCAGAACATCACGATCTCGGCGCGGGAGGGCAGCATCATCCGGACCGAGGCAATGAGTGCGTTCGACCAGCCGGCGACGGACCCCAGCGGCGAATCGTCGCCGATCGCGGCGGTCAGCCGGCCCAGTTCTCCAAAGGCTTCGAGCGATGCGGCTGGAGAGATTGCGGTGGCCATCCGTTCCCCGGCGAGTTTTGTTTCGTTGCGCGGACGAAATTGCCGCCCGCCGCCAAGTCAACGCCGCAGCCGCCATTCGGCTCCCGAAAAGCTGGGGATGAATGGGGGGCGGAGCCCAGTGGCGCCATTCATTCAGGCCACCCCGTAATCTCCGCCGGCGCGGGGATGACGGGGTTCGCCGAATGAGGCCTCACCCTAATGCGCGAATGCGGCGAGCGCGGTGCGATAGCTGCGGCCCAGCGCGACGATCGCGCCGCAACGCAGCTGCACGGTCAGCCGGCCGCTCGCCTCGCGATAGATTTGCGAGACATGTTGCCGGTTCACCACGACCTGGCGGTGGACCCGGACGAAGCCGAGATCCGCGAAACGCGCGGCGAGCTCGGAAAGCGGTGCGCGGACGAGATGCACGCGGCCATGGGCGAGGATCTCGCTATAGTTCCCCGCCGAGCGGATCTGCGTCACATCGCTGGCCCGCACGCGCAGGAACGGGGCCTCGGGCAGGCTCAGCCATTGTTCGGCGCTGGGCGGAGCGGACAGCGCCGGCTGCGGTTCGACGAACGGCTCGTCTGCCTCCGGCAGGCCGCGCCGATTGGCGAGGTGGCGGCTCCAGGCCATCAGCGAGAGCCAGGCGGTCGAGCCCAGCGCGATCGCGCGCGGCAGGAAATTGTCGACCGGCATCGGCGGCGGCCCATTGGGCCCGCAAAGCTGATAGGGAGAAATGGCGATCGCGAAGCGGGATGCGGCCAGCTCCGTGAGCAGCACCGGCACGAAGGCGAAGGCGCCGAGCAGGAGCGGGGACCGCTTCGGCGCTTCCAATAGCTCCCGCATCGGCTTCCGGCTCGCCCAGGCGATGGTGAGCATCGCGCCCCAGACGAGCAGCCGCGCCAGCCGGGTCTCGTCCGGATGCTCGGCGGCGAAGCTGCCCGAATGCGCTTCCAGCCCGCCGATCCCATAGCCGAGCAGGAAGGCGAACAGCGCCAACGCCGTCGCCGCGCTCAACGGGATTCTCAGGTCCCAGATCGACTCGCGTGCCGCCACTTCCATGCACGCACGATAGCTCGCGAACGCGCGCGCGCGAACTGCCGTTCGTCACGCCCGCGATCCGTTCGTCCCAGCCTGCTCCACGCGCCGCCGCCGCGGCGGGCAATCGGGCCGGGGTTGGGAAGAGGGTTCCAGTCATGCGTCATTCGATATTCTGCCTGCCGCTTCTCGCGGCGCCCGCCGTCCATGCGCAGACCGCGCGGGCGCCGCAGCCGCCGGCGAGCGGCGACGTGGTCAGCGCCGCCGACGATGCGTTCGGCCGGCGGATCGGAGTGGAGGAAGTCGGGCTCTATTCGGAGAGCGAAGTGCGCGGGTTCGACCTGCAGGCCGCGGGCAATTATCGGATCGAGGACCATTATTACGTCCGCGTCGCCGGCATGCTCCAGCCGCTCAACGGCGGCACCGCGATCCGCGTCGGCGCCAATGGCCTGCGGACCGATTTCGCAGCGCCCTCGGGCGTGGTGCAATATACGATGCCCGGCGCGGGGGCGGGCGCGCGCGCTTCGCTCGAGGCGGGATGGTGGGGCGGCTCGGGACCGGTCGCGATGCTGCGCGGCGCGGCGGGCACGGCCGACGGGCGCTGGTCGATCGCGGGCGGCCTCCAGCTCACTCCCGCCCAGCAATATACCGACGGCACCACGGGCGACTTCACTGCGGTCGGCCTCGTGCCGCGCTGGTCGCCGGCGCCGGGCGTGCGCATCACCGGCCTGTGGAGCCACAACTGGTTCCCGCGGGAAGGCGATACCTATTATGCCAATCCGGCCGATGCGCCGCGCGAAGTGAAGCGCTGGACCAATCGCACCCAGCCCTGGATGGACGCGCGCAACGAATCCGACCTGATCGGCGCCTTTGCCGACGTGGAGGCCGGCAAGGGTTGGCGGTTCGGCGCCTCGTTCTTCTACAATGCGCTGCCCTATGACCATAGCGCCTACAGCCTGCTGCGCTTCACCGGCAATGGGCGCGAGGCGATGGCGAGCGGGCTGCTGTTCGGCGCCGAGACGCGCCGCTCGACCTCGGCGGAGGTCACCGCGGCCAAGCAGTTCGTCACCGGCAATCTCACCCACCGGATCATCGCCATGGCCCGCCGGCGGGATTCGATGGTAGAGAGCGATCCGGGCGTGCCCTTCACGCTCGGCACCTTTGCCGATGTGAACGATCCGCCGCGGATCGCGCGGCCCGCGGTCACGCTCGGCACGGTGCGCAAGCGCGACGATGTCGGGCAATGGACCGGCGGGCTCGGCTATCGCCTGTCGATCGGGGCGCTGGCCGAGCTGCGCCTCGATGCGCAGCGCGTCGAATATGCCAAGCGCGTCCGCGCGCTCGACGGCACGGTGACCGAGCAGACGACGCGGCCCTGGCTCTATGGCGGTGCGCTTTCGGTGGGGATCACCTCGCGGCTCACCGGCTTCGCCAGCTATGCGCGCGGGCTGGAGGAAGCGGGCGTCGCGCCGGCCAATGCCAGCAATCGCGGCGCGGTGCTTCCCGCCGCCATCTCGCGCCAGGCCGAGCTGGGTGTGAAATATGCCTTTGCCGGCGGGCCGACGCTGATCGCGGGTCTGTTCGACCTGTCCAAGCCGATACCCGGCATCGATGCGGGGGGCGCGTTCGACTTCGTCGGTACGGTGCGCCATCGCGGTGTGGAGCTGTCGCTGGCCGGGCCGCTGACCTCGCGGCTGAACGCGGTGCTGGGCGCGACCTGGCTCGATGCCAGGATCGACGGCGAGCTGGTCGATAGCGGCGTGATCGGTTCGCGCCCGATCGGCCGGCCGGAAGCGACTGCGCTTGCCAATTTCACCTGGCGCGTGCCCGGTGTGAAGGGGCTGACGATCGATGGCGGCGTGAACCTTCGCGGCGCGCGCTATGCCGATCGCGAGAATCGCGTCGAGCTGCCGGGCTATGCGCTGTTCAACCTCGGGCTGCGCCAGGCCTTCGCGATCGACGGCCATCCGGTGTCGCTGCGCGCCCGGGTGACCAACCTGACCGATCGCTTCGCCTGGAACCCGAGCAGCTCCGGGCTGATAACCCCGATCGCCCCGCGGACGCTGACCCTGACGCTGACGGGGGAGATTTGATTCGCCAGCGAGGGGAGGCGGCTATCGTTCCTGTGCGTCGAGAAACGCCGCCACTTCGGCCAGGTCCACCGTCTTGTCGAGATAGGTCCGGCCGATCCCGCGGGCGAGCAGGAAGGGCAGGGTGCCCGCGCTCATCTTCTTGTCGTGGAGCATGTGCTCCACGAGCCGCGCACCGGAGGCGGTGATCCCCGCCGCCTTCAGCCCATTGGGCAGGCCTGCAGCAGCCAGGTGCGCGGCAACCCTTTCGGCATCCTGGCCGGGGCAGATGCCCTTGGCCGCCGAGAAGGCAAAGGCAAGCGCCATGCCCGCCGCCACGCCTTCGCCGTGCAGCAGCTTGTCGGAGAAGCCGGCCTCGGCTTCCAGCGCATGGCCGAAGGTGTGGCCGAGGTTGAGCAGGGCGCGCGTGCCGCTGGTCTCGCGCTCGTCGGCCGCGACGATCCGCGCCTTGGCCGCCACCGAATGGGCGATGGCATGCGCGCGCGCCGCCGGATCGCCCGCGAGCAGCGCGGCGGCATTGGCCTCGCACCATTCGAAGAAGGCGAAGTCGTCGATCAGGCCGTATTTCACCACCTCGGCATAGCCCGCGCGCAGATCGCGCAGGGGAAGCGTGTCGAGCACCTCGGGATCGATCAGCACCATGCCCGGCTGGTGGAAGGCGCCGACCAGGTTCTTGCCGGCGCGCGTGTTGATCGCGGTCTTGCCGCCCACGGAGCTGTCGACCTGGGCGAGCAGGGTGGTGGGGATCTGGACGAAGCCGCAGCCGCGCTTGAGCACCGAAGTGGCGAAGCCGACCAGATCGCCGATCACGCCGCCGCCCAGCGCGATCACATGGTCGCCGCGCTCCACGCCCAGGTCGAGCAGCCGGTCGAGCAGCGCTTCCAGCTGGCCCCAGCTCTTGGTGCCTTCGCCGGGGGGCAGGACGATCGCCTCGCTCGGGCCCAGACCGGCCTGCAGCGTGGCGAGATGCGGAAGGACGTTCTCGTCGGTGACGATCACCCGGCGCCGGCCCTTATCGAACGAGGCGAGTGCCTCGCCGGCGCGGGCGAGGAGCCCCGCCTCGATGCGGACGTCATAGCTGCGGTCGCCGAGCGCGACGGGGACGATTGTCACGGATTGAGGGCCTTCAGGATCGCGTCGACGGTGGTGTCGTGCGGCGCTGCTATGCTGGGCACCCGGATCGGCGCAAGCGCGTAATAGGGATTGCGGATCGCGGCGAGCTCGGTGAGCACCGCCTGGGGATCGCGCCCGCGCAGCAGCGGGCGGGTGTCGCGTCGCCGCACCCGGTCCGCCAGCACCGCCGGCTCGGCATCGAGCCATACTGCGATCGCATGCTCGAGGATCAGCGTGCGCGTGCTCTCGTTCATGAACGCCCCCCCGCCGGTGGCGATGATCTTGGGGGCGCCATCGACCAGCCGGGCGATCACCCGGCGCTCCCCGTCGCGGAAATGCGCTTCGCCGAAACGTTCGAATATGTCGGCCACGGTCATGCCGGCGGCCGCCTCGATTTCGTGATCGGCGTCGACGAAAGGCAGGCGCATGCGCTGCGCCAGGCGCCGGCCGACCGTGGTCTTGCCCGCACCCATGAGGCCGATCAGGACGATGGCCTTGCCCGTCCACCCGGTATTCGCTGCCTGCGTTTGTAACATGTTCGGAAGGGCTATACAGCGAGGGCGGGTCTCGGGCAAAAGGCCCGCGAAGTCACAATTTCCGGACCCGTTTCCATGTCCCGCTTGATCGTTGCGCTGATCGTCATTCTCGTCGTCCTGGTTGGCGGCCTCTTCTTCCTCGCGGGCCGCGAGACGAAGAAGGAGCCGGTGCGCATGGAGAAGGTGGTCCCGCTTGACAATCTCGCGAATTAAGCGCCGCCACATCGCCTTCGGGGCGCTGTTGCTGACCGGTGCGGCGGTGCCCGCGCTGGGCCAGCAGGACAAGCCCGAATCGCTGCTGCCGCCGGGCTTCGACGAGCCGGCGCCCACCCCGGCGCCGCGCCCGGCGCCCGCGCCTGCCGCGACGGCGCCGGCCGCGCCTGTCGCTGCGCCCGGCGCCGCGCCGATTTCGAGCGTGCCTGTGCCCGGTGGCGACACCGCGCTCTCCAATACCACTGCGGTCGAGGACCTGGCCGCCGCCGCCCCGGTCGACCTTTCGCGCTACGAACTGCCCGACTTCGCGAAACACTCGCTGAACCGCGTCGGCGTGCTCGCCGCGGGCAACACGCCGTTCCCCGCCAAGGGCTTCGGCAATGCCGATGGCCGGACGCTCGCGGTGCTGATGCAGCGCCTGAGCGCGCCGGTGGCGTCGCGCTGGGCGTCGATCGCGCTGCGCCGCGCGCTGATGTCGCCGCTCGACACGCCGCGCCACATCGGCGGCGCCGATTTCGCCGCCGAGCGCGCTTGGCTGCTGCTGCGCATGGGCGAGGCCAACGCCGCGCGCGCCGTGGTGAACGACGTCGACGCCGACAATTACACGACGCGCCTGCTCCAGGTGGCGATGCAGGTCTCGCTCGCCACCGCCGATCCAGGGGGGCTTTGCCCGATCGCCGAACTCGGCAACCAATATATCCAGCAGCGCGGCTGGGCGCTCGCCCGGGCGATGTGTGCGGGCCTTGCGGGCAAGCCCAACGAGGCGGGCCAGCTGCTCGACCAGGCACGCGGCGGCACGCCGGCCAGCGATATCGACAATCTGCTGGCCGAGAAGGTGCTCGGCACCGGCGCCCAGGGGCGCCGCGCGGTCACGCTCGAATGGGGCGGCATCACTCGGCTCACTGCCTGGCGCTGGGGCCTTGCCACCGCGACCGGCCAGGAAGTGCCGGCCTCGCTCTACGGCACGGCCGGCCCGCAGGTCCGCTATTGGCAGGCGCTCGCGCCGCAGCTCTCTCCCCGCCAGCGCGCCGCCGCGGCCGAACTGGCCGCCACGGCGGGCGTCTTCTCCAATGCCGGCCTTGTCGATCTCTATAGCGAGATCGCCGAGGGCGACGACGCCAACACCACCGAAGGCGGCGTCGCGCGCGATCTGCGCGTCGCCTATACGGACAGCGACGTCGGCGACCGCATCAAGGCGATCCGCACGCTCTGGGCGGAGGCGCGCACGCCGCGCACGCAATATGCGCGGCTGATCCTCACCGCGCGCGCCGCATCCTGGATCCCGGCCGATGCGAAGGTGGAAGAGCCCGAGAAGCTGATCGCCTCGATGCTCTCCGCCGGCTATGAAACGAAAGCGATGGAGTGGCGCCAGGTGGTGCCGCGCGGCAGCATCGCATGGGGGCTGCTTGCGCTCGGGGATCCGGGCGCGCAGGGGCCCGTCGCCTATGGCGATTTCGATGCGTTCAAGGACGCCGCCGGCCAGCGCCGCGCGCAATTGGCCTTTGCCGGCCTGGCCGGCCTCGGCCGCTTCGAGGAGAGCGATGCGCGCCGCGGCGCCCAGGCGCTCGACGTGCAGATCGGCGCGCAGAACGACTGGACCCGTGCGATCGACGCCGCCGGCCGGCGCGGCGATTCGGCGATGGTCGCATTGCTCGCCGCGGTCGGCATGCAGTCGCGCGTCTGGGACAATGTGACTCCCGAGGCGCTGTTCCACATCGTCGCGTCGATGCGCGCCGCGGGGATGGCCAGCTATGCGCGGATGATCGCCGTGGAGGCGGTCACGCGATCGGCTTGAGCGTCTCCGAAGATCGCGCGCTGATCGAGCGCTTCCTGGAGATGATGCGGGCGGAGGCGGGTGCCGCCACCAATACCATCGCTGCCTATGGCACGGATCTGCGCCTCGCCTCGGAATTCCTCGGAGGCGGGCTCGGCGGGGCGGAGCGGCCGGAGCTGGAGCGGCTCGGTGCCGAATGGCAGCCGCTGTCGCGTGCCACGGTTGCCCGCAAATCGGCGGCGCTGCGCCGTTTCTACGCCTTTCTCGCCGATGAGAAGCTGCGTGCGGACGACCCCTCGCCCGCGCTGCCGCGCCCCGGCACCGCGCGCGCATTGCCCAAGGTGCTCAGCATCGAGGATGTCGACCGGATGTTCGCCGCGATCGCCGCGCGCATCGCCCGGGTGCCGCCCGATCCCAACGACCTGCGGCTGCTGGCGCTGATCGAGCTGCTCTACGGCTCGGGCTTGCGCGCGACCGAGCTGGTGTCGCTCCCGCGCAATGCCGTGTCGCCGGACCGGCCCTATCTGATCCTCAAGGGCAAGGGCGGGCGCGAGCGGCTCGTGCCGATCTCGGACCGCGCCCGCGCCGCCGTTGCCGCCTGGCGCGCGCAGGTCGCGACCGACCGGCCCTTCCTCTTTCCCTCGGGCAAGGGGCATTTGTCCCGCGTCCGGCTCTATCAGCTGGTGCGCGCGCTGGCCGGGGAGGCGGGCATCCCGCCCGACCGCGTCAGCCCCCATGTCCTGCGCCACGCCTTCGCCACCCATCTGCTGGAAGGTGGGGCGGACCTGCGCGCGCTGCAGGCGATGCTGGGCCATGCCGATATCGCGACGACGGAGATCTACACGCATGTCGACAGCCGCCGGCTGGTCGAACTGGTCAACCAGCGGCATCCTTTGGGCGAGGCGCTGGGGAAACGAGGCGAATGATGCGATTGACCGGCCCGCTGGCTTGCGCGGCGCTGCTCGGCGCAACGGGATGTGCCTCGGGTGGCGGCCCGGTGTCGCCGCTCCAGTGCCGTATCGCGCTCGCCTATATCAAGGATTTCAAGGCCGACGCCGCCAAGCCGATTGGAGTCTGGTCGAGCCCGGCAGGATGGGGCGGCTCGCTGCAGGATATCGACAGCTGGGTGAAGGAGCATCCGCAATACGCCCAGACACCCGAAGTCGCGCGGATTCGTGCGCAGAATAGGGTGCAGGATATCAGCGTCGTTGGAAGCTGCGCCGAGGTTCGTGCCTGGCTCGACGGTGCGCGTATTCCGCATGACGATGCCCGGATACGCCAGCTAACCGCGAAGGAGCCTTGGCCGATCGCAACTCTTGGCATGTCCCTGCCTGTATTCACCGATGGAGGCGCGACCGCGTCCTTTATCGTCGAAGAATATTGGGGCGGGCTCGGCGGCAGCGTCTCTGCGATCGTGTACAAGCGCGGCGCCGACGGCCGATGGCGGCTGGTTGAACGGGACATGCTGGCGATCAGCTGAAGCACGGCCCCTTGCCCCTTGCCTCGCCGCCCTCGTTGACGCGGACAGCCTACAAGGTTAGCCCGCGCAGCGATGACCACTTTCCTCGACTTCGAGAAGCCGATCGCCGAGCTTCAGACCCGCATCGACGAGCTGCGCCAGACTGCGGAGGGCGGCGCCGTCGACATCGATGCGGAGATCGCCCCGCTCCAGGCCAAGGCCGAGAAGCTGCTGCGCGACACCTATGCCAGGCTCACGCCCTGGCAGAAGACCCAGGTCGCCCGCCACCCGGAGCGCCCGCACTTCAAACATTATGTCGCCGGGCTGATCGAGGAGTTCATGCCGCTGGGCGGCGACCGCGCCTTTGCCGACGACAATGCGATCCAGGGCGGCCTGGGCCGCTTCCGTGGGCGCCGGGTGATGGTGATCGGCCATGAGAAGGGCGACGATACCGCCAGCCGGCTCAAGCATAATTTCGGCATGGGCAAGCCCGAGGGCTATCGCAAGGCCATCCGCCTGATGGCGCTCGCCGACAAGTTCCACCTGCCGGTGATCACGCTGGTCGACACTTCGGGCGCCTTTCCTGGCGTGCAGGCTGAAGAGCGCGGCCAGGCCGAGGCGATCGCCCGCTCGACCGAGGCGTGCCTGAATCTCGGCGTGCCGCTGGTCGCGTCGATCCTGGGCGAGGGCGGTTCGGGCGGCGCGATCGCGCTCGCCGCGGGCAACACCGTGCTGATGATGGAGCATGCGGTCTATTCGGTGATCTCACCCGAAGGCTGCGCCTCGATCCTCTGGCGCACCGCCGACAAGGCGGCCGAGGCTGCGGAGGCGATGAAGGTCACCGCGCAGCATCTGAAGGAGCTGAAGGTGATCGACCGGATCGTCAGCGAGCCGCTGGGCGGGGCGCATCGCGAGCCCGGCGTGGCGATCCATGCGCTGGGGGATGCGATCGAGGAATCGCTGCAGAAGCTCGACGGCATGTCGCCCGAGAGTCTGCGCCAGGCCCGCCGCGCCAAGTTCCTGGCGATGGGCCGGATCTGACCCTAGCGGACCGGGGCGGCGTGCTCGGCGGCGGCCATGCTCGCGCCGATCATGCCTAGGCCCTGGACGACCGCGAGCACCGCGCAGAGCGCCAGGAACGCGACCACCGCGAGCTCGATCGCCGACACCGCCCTTTTGGAGGAAAGCTGCTTCATATCTTCCTTATAGGGGAGTCGGCTGTACGCCGGGTGAAGCGGTCGATTTCCCAGGTTCAGGAAATCTACGACACCGTCATGCCCGCCGAGACGTTGGTGAAGGTCGACTTCAGCGAGTTGCCGAGGCCCTGCATGGCGGCGATGGCGGCGACGGCGATCAGCGCGGCGATGAGGCCGTATTCGATCGCGGTAGCGCCGCGCTTGTCTGAGCGGAGGTGTTTCATGCCCTCATTGTAGAGCGCGCGCGTGGTGTCGACCCGATACGGGCGCCGACTACGTAATGATGGCAATGAAAAGGGCGGCGGAACCAATGTCCCGCCGCCCGTTTCGTATTGGCTTCGTCGGAAGGCTTACGAGACCTTCATGCTCGACGAAACGTTGGTGAAGGTCGACTTCAGCGAGTTGCCGAGGCCCTGCATGGCGGCAATCGCGGCGACGGCGATCAGAGCGGCGATCAGGCCGTACTCGATGGCGGTCGCGCCCTTCGAATTCTTCAGGAAGTTGCGGATCTTCTGCATAACCGGTCTCCAGTGTTCAAGAATTGCTTCATTCACCCGGCCTCCCCGGAAGCTCCGGTTCGGCACGTCGAAACTACGGATGGGAAGTAAAGAAACGGCTAAGACCGAGTGTTACGATGTCGTAACCAAATCAGGATTGCGTGGCCGACTGCACCTTGTCGGTGACGTTGCTCCACATGCTGGTGGTGGTGTTGGCCACGCTCACCAGGCTGGCCATCATCGCGATGACGATGAGCGCGAGGATGAAGCCATATTCCACCGCGGTCGCCGCGCGGCGGTCATGGATCAGGTCGCGGATCGTTCGAACAAGGGCTCGCATTTGGGGCGCTTCTTCTCCAATGATGGCAATAATCTAGCCGAAGAGGCTTAACGAAAAGCTGATGAGTGCTTCTGATATGTTGCTCGTGGTCGCGGCCGCGCTGATCGACCCCCGCGGCCGCGTGCTCCTCCAGCAGCGTCCGCCGGGCAAGCCGATGGCCGGGCTCTGGGAGTTTCCGGGCGGCAAGATCGAGCCTGGCGAAGCCCCCGAAGCAGCGCTGGCGCGCGAACTGCACGAGGAGTTGGGGATCACCCTCGACGTGCGCGGGCTGCGGCCGCTCGCTTTCGCCAGCGAACCCCTGGCGGGCCGTCACCTGCTCCTGCTGCTCTACACGCTGCGGGCATGGGAGGGGGATGCAGTGGCGCACCATGCGACGCAGCTCCGCTGGGTGGTGCCGGCGGAGATGCGCGGACTGCCGATGCCGCCGGCGGACGTGCCGCTGGTGGAAGCGCTGGCGAGGCTGGCGCCTATCAGCGCTTGCCCTTGAGCGCTTCCGCCAGCGACGCCGTGGCACTCCCGCGCCGGGCCGGCCTGGGCTGGGATTCGTCCGGCGCCCAGCCGGTCAGATAGACGATCTCGAAGCGCTCCGCCGTCTTGCCGTCCGGGTCGGCGCGTCCGGCAAAGGCCTCTGCGGCGCGGGCGAGCGTGGTGCGGGTGAGGGGCGGGGTGCCCGGCAGCAAGTTGGTCGCGGCCATGCCGCGCAAGTCGCCCAGCAGCGAGAACATGCTGGAATAGCGCACCGCCAGCGCCTCCACGTCCGCCACCGGCAGCGCGAAGCCCGCGCGGGTGAGCAAGTCGCCGGCCGCGCGCACGTCGATCTGCGGGTGGAAGCGCGCCACCGGGCGCTCGCCTTCCGCCTCGAGGAACACGCTGCGCAGCGTTGCCAGCGTGCCCGCGCCCAGAAAGGCGCCGAGAAACAGCCCGTCGGGCCGGAGCGCCCGCCGCGCGAGGGCGAGTGCGCCGGGCACGTCGTTGACCTGATCGAGCACGCCCACGCTCACCACCAGATCAAAGCTCGCCTCGGGAAAGGGGTGGCGATCCTCGTCGGCCTGCACGCCGCCCGCTATCGCCGCGAACCGCGCGCCCGCGTCGATCCGCGCAATCCGTGCGCCGGCCAGATCGAAGCCGCCGCCGAAGCTGCCCAGGTCGAGCACGTCGCGGAAATTGCGCGTCACTGCCGCCAGCCGGTCGCGAATCCCTTCGAGCATGTGCTCGCGCAGGAACCCTTCGTAGCGGCGCGCGGCGCGGTCGCGGCGTTTGCGGCGCAGGGCGCGATCGAAGATCTCGGCGGAATCGCTAGAACCATTATGGGGCATGGCGCGCTTGTGCGCCGCCGCGCCGCCGGGGACAAGGCGAGTGTGGCCCGGCTCCGCGACTATTGCGCTTCCCTGCTCCGCATCGCGGATCTCGCGCTGCCGCCGCGCTGCCCGGGCTGCGGCACGATCACGCCGGCGGACCATCGCTTCTGCGCGTCCTGCTGGACCAGCCTGCGCTTCCTCGGCCCGCCCTGGTGCGCCGCCTGTCACGCGCCCTTCGATCACGACCGGGGCGAAGGCGCCCGCTGCGCCGCCTGTATCGCCGATCCGCCGCCGCATGACGGGATCCGCGCCGCAGTTGCCTATGGCGAAGTGGCGCGGGGAATTGCGCTCAAGCTCAAATATTCGGGCAGGCTTGCCTGCGCCGGCACCATGGCGCGTGCCATGGCCCGATTGATGCCGGAGGAAGCCGATCTGCTCGTTCCGGTGCCGCTCCATCGCTGGCGGCTGTGGTCGCGCGGCTACAACCAGGCCGGGCTGGTCGCCGCCGCGCTCTCCCGCGCGCATGGCGTGCCGTCGATGCCCGACCTGCTGCGGCGGGTGAGGGCGACGCCGGTGTTGCGCGGGCTGGGCGGGGCGGCGCGGGCAAGGGCCGTCGCCGGCGCCTTCGCGCTTGCGCCGCAGGCCCGCGCGCGCCTTGCCGGCAAGACAGTGGTGTTGGTCGACGACGTCCATACCAGCGGCGCCACCGCCGCCGCCTGCGTGCGGGCGCTCAAGCGCGGCGGGGCGGCGCGCGTGATCCTTCTGTGCTGGGCGCGTGTTCTGACGGAAGGAGAGGGCGTAGATTGACAAGTGCCCGGCGCGACCACAGGTGTATTCCGCGATGCCCAAGATCGAAATCTACACCAAGGCCTTCTGCCCCTATTGCTATCGCGCCAAGGCGCTGCTCGACGGCAAGCATGCCGAATATGAGGAGATCGACATCTCGATGGGCGGCCCGCACCGCGCCGAGATGATCGACCGCGCCCATGGCCGCACCACGGTTCCCCAGATCTTCATCGCCGGCAAGCATATCGGCGGCTCGGACGATCTCGCGGCGCTCGATGCGCGCGGCGGACTCGACCCGCTGCTCGCGGCCTGACGGGGCCGGGTGCCCGTGATCGTCTTCGACCTCAAATGCAGTGTCGGCCATGTCTTCGAGGCGTGGTTCGGATCGAGCGCGGCTTATGCGGACCAGCGCGCCGCCGGGCTGGTCGCCTGTCCGATGTGCGGCAGCGTGGACGTGGCCAAGGCAGTGATGGCGCCCAATGTCGGCGCCAAGGGCAACCAGGCGCCGGTGCCCGCGCCGGCATCGGCGCCGCCGGCCCAGGGGCAGCCGGTGCCTCCGCCCGAGGTGCTCAAGGCCGCGATGGCCGCGCTGGCCGACGCGCAGGCGAAGCTGCTGGAGGGATCGCAATGGGTCGGCACCGCCTTTGCCGACAAGGCGCGTGCCATGCATCTGGGCGAGGCGCCCGCCGGCCCGATCCACGGTCAGACCAGCGTGGCGGAAGCGAAGGCGCTGATCGAAGAGGGCGTCCCCGTCGCGCCGCTGCCGTTGCCGGTGGTGCCGCCCGAGGCGTGCAATTGACCGGCCGCGCCCGGCCCGATACGACGCGCCTTCCTGAACCCGATTGTGCCCCGGTAGCTCAGCAGGACAGAGCAACGGTTTCCTAAACCGCAGGTCGGGAGTTCGAGTCTCTCCCGGGGCACCATTTTTGTTTTGGAACCTCGCATAAGCTCGGGCGGGCGTTCGCCCTTGCGAACCCCTGCGGGGTTCGAAGTCGCGCCTCGCGGGGTGCCGAATTCCGGGCCGTGCCGCATCGTGCCGGCGCGCGGGGCGGGGAAGGTAGTTTTCTCGGCCGCGCTGCAAGGGGGGTGACAAACCCCGATCCCGCCGCTATGGGCCCCGCTTCCTTTTCAACGCGCGACAAAAGCGAAAGCGAGTGCACGACCATGAAGCTCAACGATCTCCGCGATAATTATGGCGCCCGTCAGGGCCGCGTCCGTGTCGGCCGCGGCATCGGTTCGGGCCTGGGCAAGACCGCCGGCCGCGGCCAGAAGGGCCAGAAGAGCCGCGAAGGCGTTTCGATCAAGGGCTTCGAGGGCGGCCAGATGCCGCTCCACATGCGCATCCCGAAGCGCGGCTTCAACAACATCTTCGCCAAGGACTATGCCGAGGTGAACCTGGGCGCGATCCAGAAGGCGATCGATTCGGGCAAGCTGACCGCGACCGACATCACCCAGGCCGAGCTGAACGCGGCGGGCCTGACCCGTGGCGGCAAGGACGGCGTGCGCCTGCTCGGCAAGGGCGAACTCAAGGCCAAGCTGAACTTCACCGTCGCCGGCGCGTCGAAGAGCGCGAAGGAAGCGGTCGAGAAGGCCGGCGGCACCGTGACGATCCCGGAGATCGTGCCGGCCGCCGAGAAGGCCAAGGCCAAGCACCGCGTCGTGCAGAAGGCGCGCGCGGCCGACAAGGAAGCCAAGAAGGCTGCCGCCAAGGCGTAACCTGCTGCTCCCCGGCCTTGCGCCGGGGCCCAGCATAGCGCCGTGCCGCAACTTGTCCCCAGCCTTGGCCGGGGACAGATTGCCCAAAGGGTTGGACACCCTATATGAACGGCGGGGGGCGGAAACGCTCATCCGCCGTTTCTGTTTCCGGGACCTGATACAATATGGCCTCCGCCTCCGATCAACTTGCTTCCAGCATCAACCTGGCGAAGTTCGCCCAGGCGACCGATCTCAAGAAGCGCCTGTGGTTCACCCTCGGCGCGCTGATCGTCTTCCGCATGCTGAGCTACGTGCCGCTGCCGGGCGTCGACCCGACTCAGCTCAACCTGCTTGCGCAGCAGACCCAGGGCGGCGTGCTCGACTTCTTCAACAACTTCACCGGCGGCGCGCTCAACCGCATGTCGATCGTCGCGCTCGGCGTGATGCCCTACATCACCGCCTCGATCGTGGTGCAGCTTGCGACGTCGCTGTCGCCGCAGCTCAACGCGATCAAGAAGGAAGGCGAGAGCGGCCGCAAGCGGCTGAACCAGTACACGCGCTACGGCACCGTCGCGCTGACCGCGGTGCAGGGCTATTTCATCGCGGTGGGGCTCGAGACCTTTGGCGCGAGCCAGGGCCTCCAGCCCGTGGTCGAGCCGGGTCTGGTCTTCCGCATCGGCGCAGTGATCTCGCTGATCGGCGGCACCATGTTCCTGATGTGGATCGGCGAGCAGATCACCAATCGCGGCATCGGCAACGGCATCTCGCTCATCATCATGGCCGGCATCGTCGCCCGCCTGCCCACCACGCTGGTCCAGCTGTTCGAGAGCGGCCGCACCGGCTCGATCGATCCGCTGCGCCTGATCACGATCATCGTCGGCGTGGCGATCCTGGTGCTCTTCATCTGCTTCATGGAGCGCGCGCAGCGCCGCATCCTGATCCAGTATCCGAAGCGCCAGACCGCGCGCGGCGTGCAGGCCGAGCGCAGCCACCTGCCGCTCAAGCTCAACACCGCCGGCGTGATCCCGCCGATCTTCGCGTCGTCGCTGCTGCTGCTGCCGCTGACGGTCACCCAGTTCGCCGGCAACATGACCGCGGGCGAGAACTGGTGGAGCGACCTGATCATCAACCTGAACACCTGGCTGCGCCACGGCTCGCCGGTGTACATGACGCTCTACGGCCTCGGCATCATCTTCTTCTCCTTCTTCTACACCGCCGTGGTGTTCAATCCGGAGGAGACGGCCGAGAACCTCAAGCGCTATGGCGGGTTCATCCCGGGCATCCGCCCCGGCAAGAACACCGAGCTCTATTTCGATTATGTGCTCACCCGCATCACCGTGATCGGCGCGGCCTATCTGACGATCATCTGCCTCGTTCCCGAAGCGGTGTTCTCGTCGATGAGCATTCCGTTCCTGATGGGCGGTACCAGCCTGCTCATCGTCGTCAACGTGACGATGGACACCGTGACTCAGATCCAGTCGCACCTGCTGGCGCACCAGTATGGCGACCTGATCAAGAAGGCGAAACTCAAGGGCCGCGCGCGCTGAGCGCGGCCCATACTGGCCGAAACTGAGGGGATAGGCTTAGTGAACATCATCCTGTTGGGCCCGCCGGGAGCCGGCAAGGGCACCCAGGCGAAGCGTCTCGAGAGCGAGCGCGGCATGGTGCAGCTCTCGACCGGCGACATGCTGCGCGCCGCGGTGAAGGCGGGCACGCCCACCGGCCTCCAGGCCAAGGCGGTGATGGATGCGGGTGAGCTCGTGTCCGACGCGATCGTCTCGGGCATCATCGGCGAGCGGCTGGACATGGAAGATACGCTGAACGGCGCGATCTTCGATGGCTATCCGCGCACCGTGGCCCAGGCGGAGTCGCTGGATTCGCTGCTCTCGGAGCGCGGCCGCAAGCTCGATTACGTGATCGAACTGGAAGTGGACGAGGACGCGCTGGTCGAGCGGGTCGAAGGCCGCTTCACCTGTGCGAATTGCGGCGAGGGCTATCACGACAAGTTCAAGCTGCCCAAGGTCGCCGGCACTTGCGACGTGTGCGGCCATCACGAGTTCAAGCGCCGTCCGGACGACAATGCCGAGACGGTGCGCACTCGCATGGCCGAATATCGGGCCAAGACGGCGCCGATCCTGCCCTTCTACGATGCCAAGGGCCTGGTGCGGAAGGTCGACGGCATGGCCGACATCGCCGAAGTGGGCGCGCAGATCGACGCGATCCTCGACGGCGGAGCCTGATCCCGGCTCGGCCGGGGCGCCCGGCGCTTTGTAATATATTGTTGCCCTAACCCCTGCTTAAGCCGGGGCTGTGACGATCCCCGCGCTCCGGCATTCCGGCCGGGCGGGGGATTGGTTGCCGATGCTGCCCAAGCATGCCCTGTTGCGAGCCACCCGGTGGACCGGCCTGTCGATGCTCGCCCGCCGCGCGACCGGCGCCCAGCTGCGCATCCTTTGCTATCACGGCTTGTGGCTGGTGCCCGGCGCACCTTTTGGCCGCTGTCTGTTCATGACGCCCGAGCAGTTCGCGGCGCGCATGGCGCGGCTTGCCCGCTCGGGCTTGCCGGTGCTGCCGCTGGGCGAGGCAGTCGAGCGGCTCGCCGCGAACCGCCTGCCGGCCGCCGCAGTGGTGATCACGATCGACGATGGCTGGGCTTCGACCCACAGCCACATGCTGCCGGTGCTCGAGCGGCATCGCCTGCCCGCGACGCTCTATGCGACCACCTGGTATTCGGAGCGCGATCTGCCGGTGGTGAACGTCGCGGTCGACTATCTCATCGCCGCCTCGGGCCGGACGGGGGAAGATCGCGGCGGCGTGATCCGCCGGATCGAGGCCGTGCCCGAGGCGGAGCGCCTCGATGCGCTGCGCGCCTATGGCCGGGCGTTCGGGATCGGCGAAGCCTGGCTCGACTGCCGGCAGTTCCACCTGATGCGCCCGGCCGAGATCGCCGATGCGCATGGCCGGGGCGTCGACATCCAGCTCCATACCCATCGGCATATCGACGTCGCGGGCCGTATCGGCCAGCTCGTGCCGGAGATCGCGGCGAATCGAGCGGCGCTGGTCGCTGCGACCGGCGGCCGCGAGCCCGAGCATTTCTGCTATCCGAGCGGCACCTTCCATCCCTCTGCACCCGCGCTTCTCGCGGCGAGCGGCATCCGTTCCGCCACGCTCGTGACCGAGGGGCTCAACGCGCCTGGCGACAGCCCCTATGCGCTGCGCCGCTTCATCGACGGGCAACATGTCCGGGCGAGTGCCTTTGATGCCTATCTGGACGGCACGCTCCACTATCTCTCCGTCGCTCGCACGGCGGCCCGGCGGATCGAGATGGAAATGCCGCGCCGCGTCGCCGCCGCTTCTGGAATGCTGCTCTGCGCGCTATGATCGCTCTTCCTCGACGAAGGAGGGAAGATGAAGGCCCTTTTGCCGATCGCGCTGGCGCTTGCCGCCGCCGCACCCGCGGCCGCCGAAGTTACGGCTTCGACGGAAACCAGCTTCACCGTTGTCGAGAAGGCTGCGATCGCCGCCCCGCCCGCGAAGGTCTGGGCCATATTGGTCACGCCATCGGCGTGGTGGAGCGGTGAGCATAGCTGGTCGGGCAATGCCGCGAATCTGTCGCTCGACGCGCGCGCCGGCGGCTGTTGGTGCGAGAAGCTGCCGGACGGGGGCGGCGTCGAGCATATGCACGTGATCTTCGTTCGGCCGGGCAAGATGCTGCGTCTCCGCGGCGGGCTCGGGCCGCTGCAATCCTTTCCGGCCAGCGCAGTGATGACAGTGACGCTCGATCCGGCGGCGGACGGCAAGTCGACGATGGTCAGCGTCGAATATGCCGTGGCCGGTGCGCCGGGCCTGGGCCGCATCGCCGCGCCGGTCGATGGCGTGCTGGCGGCGCAGGTCGCCGGGCTGAAGGCAGCGGCCGAGCGCTGACGGTTCAACATTACGATTTTGTCATGCCCCGGTCACTGCCCGGGGTAGTGCCGGCGGCTATCAGGGGCCATGGCCGGCACGCCCCCGTCGGCCATGCATCAGAGGTCAACCGCATGCGGTTTCCCCGATGCTCTTCCCGGCGCTGGCCTGGTCGTTCCTCCCCCTGCGACCGCCGCCATAGCCATGGTCCGGATCAGCCCCCTTTCCGGACCGGGCTCGCCGGGAAGAGCGCCTGGGACACCGTTGCGCCCTGAAGGCGCCGATGCTGCCCTGGCATCGACGCTCGGCCGACGGACGCCCCCTTGTCCGTCGGCCATCCCTTTTGCCGGGCCGGGCGGAGGACGGACGTGACGCACCATATCCTGATTGTCGAGGATGACGCCGCCGCCGTGGACTTCGTGACCCGTGGGCTCATCGATGCCGGTTTCGAGGTAGAGGCCTGCGGCGATGGCCCCTCCGGCCTCGTCCGTGCCGCCGAGGGCGATTTCGACCTGTGGCTCTTTGATCGCATGCTGCCCGGCATGGACGGCCTGTCGATGCTCGGTGCGCTGCGCGAGCGGGGGATGCGGACTCCCGCGATCATGCTTTCCGCGCTCGGCACGGTCGACGACAAGGTCGGCGGCCTCGCGGCCGGTGCGGACGACTATCTCGCCAAACCCTTTTCCTTTGCCGAGCTGCGAGCGCGCATCGCGGCGCTGCTCCGCCGGGCAGACCGGGTCGAGGCGGACGCCAAGGCGACGCGGATCGTGGTCGGGGATCTCGAGATCGACTTGCTCAGTCGCACCGTCGCCCGTGCCGGCCGCGCCGTGCCGCTGGTGGCGCGCGAGTTTCACCTGCTTGAATATCTCGCCCGCCATGCCGGCGAGGTCGTCACGCGCACCATGATGCTGGAGCATGTGTGGAACTGCCGCTTCGATCCCGGCTCGAACGTGGTCGATGTCCATATCGGCCGCCTGCGCCGCAAGCTGGAAGAGGGAGAGGCCCCGATCCTCCATACGGTGCGCGGGGCGGGCTATCGCCTGGCCGCCGAGGGGTAGGGCTGGCCGTTCGGCTTGCAATATGGGCTCCGCCTGTTCTGGTTCGCCGGTGGCACGCGACATTCAACCGATCGGTTGGGTTTCCGCTTCGAACGGGCAATTGCGTCAACGGAGTCAATGACATGCTCTACCGCCCGGTTGAACGTCGTGTCGCCGGGGCGACGGCGGGCATCGGCTTGGCGGAGGCGCCGGATTCGTGTATAAGTCCATTTCCGGCGAAAGCCTTTCCCACAGCGCTTGACTCTGCGCTGGCGGACGCATATGTCGCGCATCTTCCGAAACACCGGTGTCCGGCGGCGTGCTTGTGCGCTCGTCGTGCCGCCGCATTTCGGGATCAACGCTACGAGATGGGGTGCGAGCTGCCATGCGGCGCCCCGTGGAGCTGGGAGAACAAATTTCATGGCTCGTATTGCGGGTGTCAACATCCCGACCAACAAGCGCGTCGTCATCGCGCTTCAGTACATCCACGGCATTGGCGCGGCCAAGGCCAAGGAGATCACCGCCAAGCTGAACATCGCGGACGAGCGCCGCGTTCAGGACCTGTCGGACCAGGAAGTGCTGCAGATCCGCGAGGCGATCGACGCCGGCTACACCGTCGAGGGCGACCTTCGCCGCCAGACCGCGATGAACATCAAGCGCCTGATGGACCTGGCCTGCTATCGCGGCCTGCGTCACCGCAAGGGGCTTCCGGTTCGTGGCCAGCGCACGCACACCAATGCGCGCACCCGCAAGGGCAAGGCCAAGCCCATCGCCGGCAAGAAGAAGTAAGGGAGCGCTGAACAATGGCACGTGAACCGCAGCGCATCCGCCGTCGCGAGCGCAAGAACATCACCGCAGGCGTCGCCCATGTGAACGCCAGCTTCAACAACACGATGATCACCATCACCGACGCGCAGGGCAACGCCATCTCGTGGTCGTCGGCCGGCATGATGGGCTTCAAGGGCTCGCGCAAGTCGACCCCGTACGCCGCCCAGGTCGCCGCCGAGGACGCGGGCCGCAAGGCCGCCGAGCACGGCGTGCGCACCCTCGAGGTGGAAGTGAAGGGCCCGGGTTCGGGCCGCGAGAGCGCCCTTCGCGCGCTGCAGGCGGTCGGCTTCCAGATCACGTCGATCCGCGACGTGACTCCGATTCCGCACAACGGCGTCCGCCCGTCGAAGCGTCGTCGCGTCTGATCGTTCCTGCTTGTCGCCGCGGGCCCTGAGGCGGGCCCGCGGTCTTGCAGTAGTTACCTGGCGGGACGCGCCTCTAGTCCCGCCCAACATGAGGAAAGCCCGTGTCGGTCAACGCTAAGAACTGGCAGGAACTCAAGAAGCCCAACGGCCTCGAGAAGAAGCCCGGTGGCGATCCCAAGCGCAAGTCGACCTTCGTTGCCGAGCCGCTCGAGCGCGGTTTCGGCCTGACGCTCGGCAACGCGCTGCGCCGCGTGCTGCTCTCGTCGCTGCAGGGCGCCGCGGTCACTTCGATCAAGATCGAGAACGTCCTCCACGAGTTCAGCTCGCTGGCGGGCGTGCGCGAGGACGTGACGGACATCGTCCTCAACGTCAAGCAGATCGCGATCCGCATGCAGGGCGAAGGCCCGAAGCGCCTCCAGCTCTCGGCCACCGGCCCGGCTGAGGTAAAGGCCGGCGACATCGCCGTGTCGGGCGACATCGAGGTGATGAACCCCGATCTGGTCATCTGTCACCTGGACGATGGCGCGACGCTCAACATGGAGCTGACCGCCGACACCGGCAAGGGCTATGTCCCCGCCGCGTCGAACCGCCCGGCGGACGCCCCGATCGGCCTGATCCCGGTGGACGCGCTGTACAGCCCGGTCCGCCAGGTCTCGTACAAGGTCGAGAATACCCGCGTCGGCCAGGAGCTCGACTACGACAAGCTCACGCTGTCGATCGAGACCGACGGCACGATCACGCCGGAAGACGCGGTGGCCTATGCCGCGCGCATCCTTCAGGACCAGCTGGCGCTGTTCGTCCACTTCGACGATTCGGCGATCACCCGCTCGGCTCCGATCGGCATGGCGGCTCCGGCTGCCGGCGCCGCTGAGACCGGCTCGGGCGATGCATCGCAGATCAACCGCTACCTGCTGAAGAAGGTCGACGAGCTGGAGCTTTCGGTCCGCTCGGCCAACTGCCTCAAGAACGACAACATCATCTATATCGGCGATCTGGTCCAGAAGACCGAGGCCGAGATGCTGCGCACGCCGAACTTCGGCCGCAAGTCGCTCAACGAGATCAAGGAAGTCCTGTCGTCGATGGGCCTTCGCCTCGGCATGGAAATCCCGGGCTGGCCGCCTGAGAACATCGAAGAGATGGCCAAGAAGCTCGAGCAGGAGATCATGGGCTGAGCCCAGGATCCGAAGCGAACAACCGAAAGGGCCGTCCCGTGAGGGGCGGCCCTTTTGCTTTGCGCCATTCCGGTGCATTTGTGCCGCTTGCCAAAGGATGGCGCTCGCCATAGCCTTGCCCGCGGGGGATATCGGGGGGCATTTCCGTGCATCGGCAGCTATTCTTGGCAAGCGCCGCGCTTGTGTGCGGCTTCTTGCCTGGCTGTGCCCTGGCGCAGGATGCGGCAGCGTCCGCACCGCAGCGGGCGGGTGTGGCGCAGGCTCCGCAGCCTTGCGTGCCGTCGCTGGTCATTCCGGCGTTCACGCCGGTCACCGTCGAACTGCTTGAGCCGCTCGGCAGCAAGACCAGCACGCCTGGCGCCACGTTTGCGCTCCGTCTTGCCGCGCCGATCATGGCCGATGGCGTGGAGCTGTTTCCGGCGGGGGCCAGCGGCGGGGGCGAGGTAATCCATGCCAAGAAGGCCGGGGGCAGCGGTGCCGGCGGCGAACTGGTGCTGGCCGCGCGTTTCCTCGAAGTCTGCGGGCGGCGGTTGCGGCTGCGCAGCATGCATGTGTCCCCGAACGGCAAGTCGAGGACCGGCACGGTCCATACGCTCAACACGGCCAGCGCAGCGGTTGCGCCGCCTATCGCCTTGATCTGCTTCATGATCAAAGGCGGCGAGGTCAACCTGCCGCAGGGCAGGCTCGCCGAGGCCAAGACCGCCGAGATCTTCACGCTCGCGCCGCCGGCATCCGTGCCGGCGCCTGCCGCGCAATCGGTTCAGTAAGCAAGAGAGGGGGAATATCATGTTCAACGGGTTAGGCATTGCGGCAGCGATGGCGCTGACTGCGGTTTCGGCGCCCGCTATCGCCGGCGACAAGGAAGACAGCGTGCCGATCGCCATCCCGGCACCGCCGGCCGGCAAGGGTCAGATCGTGTTCTATCGCCCCGGTGGCGCGGGCTTCGCAATTGGCTGCTCGGTCAACGAGAAGGGGCAGAAGGTCAGCTCGCTCGGCGCCGGCAAGTATTTCATCATGGTCACGGAGCCGGGGCGCCACGAGTTCAGCGTGAAGAGCGAGGCCAAGGACATGCTCGCTCTCGAGGTCGAGGCGGACGAGACGCAATATGCCGCCTGCAAGATCAAGATGGGCATCATGGTTGGTCGCCCCGACATCCGGCCGGCGACCGAGGCCGAGTTTCGCGGCCAGAAGAAGCTGAAGATGGTCAATGCCGATGACATGGGGCCGGGCGAGGGCGCGCTGCGCCCCGAGCAGGTCGCCGCGGCACTCGCCGGCGGTCCAGCGGCCGCGGCTCCGACGCCGAACGCGCCGGCCAAGCCGCAACAATAGCCTCGGGAAGGGCTGGCGGCGCCATTCCATCGGGAAATGGCGCCACCAGCCCGAGCGGGAGATCATGGGCCGAGCCTGGGATCCTCGCGAAGCAAACGAAACGGGCCGTCCCACGAGGGGCGGCCCCTTTGCTTTGCGCGGGGCGTGGGGCTGGCTTGCGCGCCATTTTCGGTTGTTCGGGGTGTTCGTGACAGAGCCCAAAGGCGGCTGGGGCGCTCGCCCGACCGCGCCGATGCGATGGACTGGGTGCTGATGCTGGCGCCGGCGGGTGTGCGGCGCGTGCGCATGACTTGACTTTCCCGCCCGAATCCGCTTTGGGCGCGCCTTCGCGAAATTCGCACAGGGTTTTGGGCGGTGGCCCCATTTTGCACCGCCTGGTCCGGGGTACCTGATACGGCCCCCGAACGAACTGAAGGAAGAAGACAATGCGTCACCGCGTCGGCGGCCGTAAGCTGCAGCGTACCTCGGCCCATCGCGCCGCCCTGTTCCGCAACATGAGCGCCGCGCTCATCAAGCACGAGCAGATCACCACCACCCTCGCCAAGGCCAAGGAGCTTCGCCCCTATGTGGAGAAGCTGATCACCCTCGCCAAGAAGGGTGGCCTGTCGAACCGTCGCCTGGCGCATGCCCGCCTGCTCGACGACACGCAGCTGGTGAAGCTGTTCGACGTCCTTGCAGCGCGCTATGCGGACCGCAACGGCGGCTATTGCCGCATCATCAAGACCGGCCCGCGCGCTTCGGACGCCTCGCCGATGGCGATCATCGAGTTCGTCGACCGCGACGTCTCGGCCAAGGGCCAGGATTCGGGCCCGGTGATGGCCGACGAGGATTTCGACGCCGTCGCCTGATCGGCCTCGATCTCGAGATAGGGAAGGGCGGTCGCACCACGGTGCGGCCGCCCTTTTTCTTGCGTCTTCGTCGAGCGCGATCGGTGCTCCGTCGAATATCCATCGCCCGCCGTCCGCGCCGAACCCATGGTCCGCCCGACGTGGTTCAGGAGGCTCGATGCGTAGGATGACTTGGCTCTTCGTGCTGCTTGCGGCGCTGGCGAGCCTTGGCGCGGGGCCGGCTGCGGCGCAGGACCGGCTCATGGCGGGCCTGGGCAACAATCCGGGCACGCCCGTCGGTACGCCGCTCAGCCTGCCGCCCGGCGTCAGGCTGTTGTCGGTCAAGGGCTTCGACAATCCTGCGGATTGCAAGGAAACGGAACTCGGCGTCGGCAGGGAGGAGCTCTGCCTGAGCTTCTGCACCGAGGAGGACCGCTCCTATGTGGTCCACATCCCCGCGGGCACGATGTTCAAGCATCTCGCCGGCGAGATTTTCGACCGGATGAAGCGAGAGGGCAGGAGCTTCCAGAACGTGATCATGGTCAGCGATCTGGATTTCTACATCAAGGACAGCTGGTGCGGCTATCTCACCCTGCCTCCCTCGGACCGGGAGGAGGCCAGAAGGAAGAAGGCACAGGCAGTGGCGCAGGACAAGCGCTTGCCTGCCGGCGCGGGCGGTTCCTCGGGCGGCCGCTTCCTGATCCGCGGCCTGTGCCTGAACGTCGAGATGGACGTGCCGGGCGAGGGTGCCGAGTATGAGCTGGGGCCGGTCACCAGCCATCCGAAGCTCCAGCAGGTGCTCAAGGCGATCAAGGGGAAGAAGATAGACGGCAAGCAGGCCGTGGACCTGATCCAGGACGCGATCTGGGACGTGACCGATTATCAGGACCTGAGGCCGGAGAGGCTGGCCAAGCTGCGCGCGCTGCCTCCGGCCTGAGGGGCGGGCACCGCGCGGCGCCGGAGTGAAATACTTCGTTTTGCCTACGCAACATTTCCTCTTCTCCTGCCCCGGGCCGCGACTCCCCATGTTCCCTGCATGGACAGGAACCGCCGCTCCAATTTTCCTGCGTGGCTTTCGGCCGCCATCGCGCTTGCGCCGGTTATCGCCGCCTTGATCTGGGCGGTTTCGGGGACTTCGATTCGCAGTTTCGCTTGAGCGCCGGCGCCGGTGCGCTAGCCTGGGGCAGTTCCCCATTCGGAGGCCCCATGCGCCGCGCCCTCATCCTGCCCCTGCTCCTCGCAACCCCTGCATTCGCCCAGACCCAGCCGGAGACCAAAGTGACCAAGCTCGCCTATCCCGATACCCGCCGCGTCGACGTGGCGGACGAACAGTTCGGGGTGAAGGTCGCCGATCCCTATCGCTGGCTCGAGAACGACGTGCGCAACGACCGGGAAGTCGCCGCCTGGGTCGAGGCCGAGAACAAGGTCACGAACGCCTATCTCGCTACGCTGCCCGGTCGCGACTGGTTCAAGGCGCGCATCAAGCAGCTGTTCGACTATGAGCGCTTCGGCGCGCCGCAGAAAAAGGGCGGCCGCTACTTCTACATGCACAATTCGGGGCTGCAGAACCAGGCGGTGCTGTTCGTCCGCGACAAGCTCGACGGCGAGGGCCGGGTGCTGATCGATCCGAACGGCTGGTCGAAGGACGGCGCGACCGCGCTCTCCGAATGGGCGCCCTCGGAGGACGGCAGGTATCTGCTCTATGCCATCCAGGACGGCGGCACCGACTGGCGCACCGCCAAGGTGCTCGACGTCGCCACCGGCAAGGAGACCGGCGACAGCGTCCACGGCATGAAGTTCACGCTGAGCGCGGTCTGGGCCAAGGACGGCAGCGGCTTCTATTATTCGCGCTATCCGGACGTCGCCGCCGATGCCAAATACCAGGCGCTCAACGAGAACCACAAGATCTACTTCCACAAGCTCGGCACGCCCGACAGCGCCGACACGCTGGTGTTCGAGACGCCCGACCATCCCAAGTGGAGCCACTACGCCCAGATCACCGATGACGGGCGCTGGATGGCGATCACCACCAGCGAGGGCACCGACGACCGCTACCAGATCACGCTGATCGACCTGAAGGATCCGGCGCGCACGCCGCGCGTGATCGTGCCGGGGCTGGAGAATAGCTGGAGCCTGGCCGGCAATGTCGGCACCAAATTCTACTGGGTAACCAACAAGGGCGCGCCGAAGCTCAAGATCGTGACCATGGACGTGGCGGCGGCGAACCCGGTCACCACCGATCTGGTCCCTGAGGACAAGGCGACGCTGGAAGGCGCCGCCATCGTCGGCGGCGCGCTGGTGGCGAGCTATCTGGTCGACGCCAAGACCGAAGTGCGCCGCTACACGCTCGACGGCGGCGCGATCGGCCCGGTCAAGCTGCCCGGCGTCGGCACCGCCTCGGGCTTTGGCGGCGAGCCTGACGACCCCGAGACCTTCTACGCCTATACCAGCTTCAACGAGCCGACGACCATCTATCGCTACGACATGGCGACCGGCACCAGCACGCCCTGGGCGCGTCCCAAGCTGCTGTTCAAGCCCGAGGACTATAAGGTCGAGCAGCGCTTCTTCACGTCGAAGGACGGGACGAAGGTGCCGATGTTCATTGTCCGCAAGAAGAGCGTGGCCGGTCCGGCGCCGACTCTGCTCTGGGGCTATGGCGGCTTCAACGTCTCCTATGGCCCGAGCTTCTCTTCCTCGCGCCTCGCCTGGCTGGAGCAGGGCGGCGTGTTCGTCCTTGCCAACATCCGCGGCGGCGGCGAATATGGCAAGGCGTGGCACGATGGCGGGCGCCTGGCGAACAAGCAGAACGTGTTCGACGATTTCATCGGCGCGGGCGAGTATCTGATCAAGGAAGGCATCACCGGCCGGAACCAGCTGGCGATCCAGGGCGGCTCGAACGGCGGGCTGCTGGTGGGCGCGGTGGTGAACCAGCGGCCGGACCTGTTCGCGGCGGCGCTGCCGGCGGTGGGCGTGATGGACATGCTGCGCTTCGACCGCTTCACGGCCGGGCGCTACTGGGTCGACGACTATGGCTATCCGTCGAAGGAAGCCGATTTCAAGACGCTCTATGCTTATTCGCCCTATCACAACATCAAGTCGGGCATAGCCTATCCGGCGATCCTGGCGACGACCGCGGACACCGACGACCGCGTCGTGCCCGGGCATACGTTCAAGTACACCGCGGCGATCCAGCATGCAGACATCGGCGACAAGCCCCACCTGGTACGCATCGAGACGCGCGCCGGGCACGGCTCGGGCAAGCCGACTGACAAGATCATCGAGGAAGCGGCGGACCTGTGGGCGTTCACGGCCAAGTGGACGGGTCTGGACGTGAAGAGCAAGTAAGGCGCTGGAGACGCCGTTCCTGTCGCAAGGGGACGGCGTCCGGCCGTAAATCGGTTCAGCCGCGCGTCAGGCAGGCGCGCATAGTTCTCGTTTCGCGAAAGTAACGGAGGGCGGCATGGAAGTTCTGAAGCTTGCGGGCGGCACGATTGCAGTAGCGGCGATGATGGGGCTGGCGATGCCGGCGGAGGCGCAGGACTGGCGCCCGTCGCGCGAGAGGCACAAGGACAAGTTCGATCTGGGCGACGCGATCGTCGGCGGCCTGGTGGTCGGCGGCGTGCTGGCGCTGGTCGCGAGCGGGAAGAAGAAGTCGCACGGCACGGAGCCGGCGGAGGAGCGGGTGCCGATCGATACCGGCCCGGTCGACGGCAGCCGCTACGGCGAGATGCCGCCGCCCGCCAGCGCGCCGATCGTCGAGACGCCGGCGCCCAATGCCGCGGAGTTCGACGGGCTATATGACGAGGACGCGGCCGCCGATCGCTGTGCATTGGAAGCGGAAAGCCTGGGCGAGCGTTATGCCCGCCTCGCGCAGGTCTCTACGGTCACCAGCACCGTCTGGAACGGCAAGAGCTGGGTGATCAAGGGGCGGTTGGACCTGGCCGACGGCTATCGCGACACCACTCGGGAAAGCCATGGCTTCCGCTGCGCCTTGCGTCGGGGCAGCAGCCCGATCGTGACGATCGAGGGGCTGCAAGCACTCTGAACTTTTGGGGGAGGGACCGGGATGCTGTCGCGCGCGATCCCGCGGTAGCGCTCAGCCACAAGGGCAGCTGGTTCCCGCTCGACAAGCAGACCTGGGTGGGCCTCGGCTGGATCGTCTCGCAACTGCCGGGGGCGGGCGCCAGCTGCGCTATTCGGGCGGCACCCGGGGCTTTGCCAGCGTGATGATGCTCTGGCCCGAGAAGCGGCCGGCGGTGATCCTGCTTGCCAACAAGGCCGGCGACACTGCGCAGGGCCGGCTTAGCGACATTTCCGGCCGGATCGTGGCGCTGCCGCCAGAATAATCGCGCGGCGGCCTTCCCCCCGGCGCCGGTTCTGGCTAAGCGCGCTGGGCATGGACCAGCATGCAGATTCCATCCTGATCGTCGATTTCGGTAGCCAGGTGACCCAGCTGATCGCGCGCCGCGTGCGCGAGGCCGGAGTTTACAGCGAGATCGCTCCCTTCACCACTGCCGCCGAGGCGTTCGCGCGGATGAAACCCAAGGGCATCATCCTGTCGGGCTCGCCCGCATCGGTGCTCGACGAGGGCAGCCCCCGCGTTCCGCCGGAGATATTCGACAGCGGGCTGCCGGTGCTCGGCATCTGCTATGGCCAGCAGGTGATGATGCACCAATTGGGCGGCACGGTGCAGTTGGGCGACAGCGGCGAGTTCGGCCGGGCCTTCATCGAGATCGACGATGGCTGCGTGCTGTTCGACGGCATGTGGCACGAGGGCGAGAACCACCAGGTCTGGATGAGCCATGGCGACAAGGTGACCAACCTCGCCCCCGGCTTCCGCCCGGTCGCGCACAGCGCCGGCGCGCCCTTCGCGGTGATCGCCGACGACGATCGCCGCTATTATGCGATGCAGTTCCACCCGGAAGTGGTCCACACCCCCGACGGCGCCAAGCTGCTCGCCAATTTCGTCCGCCATGTCTGCGGTCTGCAGGGCGACTGGACGATGGCCGAGTTCCGCCAGACCAAGATCGCGGAGATCCGGGCGCAGGTGGGCAGCGGCAAGGTGATCTGCGGCCTTTCCGGCGGAGTCGACAGCGCGGTGGCGGCGGTGCTGATCCACGAGGCGATCGGCGAGCAGCTGACCTGCGTGTTCGTCGATCACGGGCTGATGCGCTCGGGCGAGGCCGAGCAGGTCGTCGGCCTGTTCCGCAACCACTACAATATCCCGCTCGTCCATGTGGACGCGGAGACGCTGTTCCTGAGCGGCCTTGCCGGGGTCACCGATCCCGAGGCCAAGCGCAAGTTCATCGGCAAGACCTTCATCGACGTGTTCGAGGAAGAGGCGCGCAAGATCGGCGGCGCCGATTTCCTGGCGCAGGGCACGCTTTATCCGGACGTCATCGAAAGCGTGAGCTTCACCGGCGGCCCCTCGGTGACGATCAAGAGCCACCACAATGTCGGCGGGCTGCCCGAGCGGATGAACATGAAGCTCGTCGAGCCGCTGCGCGAGCTGTTCAAGGACGAGGTTCGTGCGCTGGGCCGCGAACTCGGGCTTCCCGAGCAGTTTGTCGGGCGCCATCCCTTTCCGGGGCCGGGCCTGGCGATCCGCATCCCGGGCGAAGTGAGCAAGGAGCGCTGCGACATCCTGCGCAAGGCGGACGCGATCTATCTGGAAGAGATCCGCAACGCCGGGCTCTACGATGCGATCTGGCAGGCCTTTGCGGTGCTGACGCCGGTGCGCACGGTCGGCGTGATGGGCGACGGGCGCACCTATGATTCGGTGCTGGCGCTGCGGGCGGTGACTTCGATCGACGGCATGACCGCCGAGGCGTTCGAGTTTCCGGGCGGCTTCCTCCCGCGCGTGGCGACGCGCATCGTCAACGAAGTGCGGGGCGTGAACCGCGTCGTGTACGACTATACCTCCAAGCCGCCCGGGACCATCGAGTGGGAGTGAGCCTCCACCTCCCGACGATGGGCCGCCGGAGCGAGCTGCAGGATTCGGTTCGGGCCGAGGCCGATCGAGAGGCCGACTGCTGAAGGTGCGTCGCGCCGCCCTCTATCCGGCGCGATCGGATTGGAGGCGCGCCAGGATCGCATTTGGGTCTTCGTCGAATGAAATTCCGCGAGGGGTCGGCCGCAGGAGTTGGCGCAGCGCATCCGTATAGCCGGGAACGCGAGCCGCGGTCATTTCGGTTGGAATCTGATGACGTGGCGAGGCTTCGCCGTCCGGCCACACGGACGCGAACTGCGGAAAGAAATAGAATCTACCCGACACGCCCTGCTCTGATTCGAAGGTAAAGCAGACACCCTCGATGGACGGAGATCTACAGGCGGTCGGCTCGTGCAGGCGGTTCACGAGAAACGGCATCCTATCGGTACTCGAAACAAACACGACATATGCGGCGGCAACCACAAGCGTATCGTGCGATGGTGTCGTCGATTCAGGCCGTGTGCCGTCGGTCTCTAGTTCGGGCCTGTCGATTGCCTTCCTTTTCCCGAACATTCGCGCCTCGCAAGTTGCTCCCAGGGCATGGCGAGAGATCCTAAGGCACGGGTGCAAAGAACCGGTAAAATCCCTGCGCCGCGGACGCCTGAGGTGATCAATGCCGCCCGCCGGCTGGGGATCGAGTTCCGCGAAGAAGTGCGGGATCATCGATAGGGAAGATGGATGGGTGCCCTGGGCACAAGCCGGCGATCGGCATCCCGGCGCCAGTGACAAGAGAGCCCGCGCAGTACCCTGCGCGGGCTCTCGGCCCCCCGGTGGGGCCAGGCGGCGTCCGGTGCGGATCGGGATTCCGGCCTTTCCGAACCGTGGCGCCGCTTGTCGGCTAGAAGCCGATCTTCACGCGAACCGATGCCCGGCCTTCGCGCGTGTTCTCGCCCGCCGAACCTTCCAGCGCGATGCCCAGGCGGACATTCCGGCTGGCCCGGGCATCGATGCCGACGCCCAGCGTGCCGAGCACCGGTGCCATCCGCACGCCCTCAATGCCGAAGCCGCCCGTGCCGCTCGGCGCGCCCGAGAAGCGCAGCGCGCCGACGGTATCGAGGTCGCCCGAATTGTAGCGGACGCCCATGCTGACCCAGGGCATGGCCACGCCCGCGCCGGTCTTCACCTTGGCGCCGAGGCGCAGCTCGGCACCGGCGGTGAACAGGTCGCGATTGGCCGAGGCCATCTGCAGGCCGAGGCCGCCGGCCGCACTCTCGGCAAAGCCGTCCTGCTGGTTGCGGACCTTGTTCGCGCTGCCGATCAGGGCGAGGCGCAGGCCATTGCCGAGCTCGGTGCGGAAGCCGCCGCTCACGCCCACCGAATAGCCGGTGGCGTGGATGTCGCCGGTGGCAAGCGCGGTGGTGGTGCCCAGCGCCAGCGTGCGCCGGCTGTTCAGGTCGCTCGAATACCAGCTGCCGGAAGCGGCGACGAACAGGCTGCCCGCATCATAGCTGAGATAGCCGCCCAGCTGGTACTGGTTCCCGCTCATCGTGGCGCTGCGGCTGTTCATGTCGGAGTCGATCTGCGCCACGCCGCCGGCGATGCCCGCGGTCAAGCCGCCGGTCCGGGTCTCGAGGCCCATGGCGACACCCGCCACGGTGTTGTCGACGCCGGCATGGACGCCGTCGCCGACCAGCTTCTGATAGCCGCCATAGACCTGGCCCCAGATGCCGCCATTGCCCGCTTCCCCGTCGCCGGCTCCCGGCAGGCTCGCGCCCGCCAGGCTGCTGGCGAAGCCGTTGCCCGCCGTGGCGGTCGTGCGGACATCGGCCAGGCTCGAGCCCGCGAAGCCGCCGCCGATCAGCGCATCGCTGCCGTCGCCGACGCGCTGGCGGAGCAGGTCGGTGAACTGGTTGTTCGCCGAGATCGTGGCGCTGGAGGCATTGGCGAGGATTTCCCCGCTCAGGCTCCGGAACGCCGCCACGCGCTGCTGCGTGTCGAGCGAGGTGATCGTGTTGAGCGTCGCCGACCATTGATCCGACGCATTGCCGGTGGTCGAGCTGCCGAGCGCGTTGGCGACGGCGAGCGTGTTGCGGTCGCCCGCCGCGATGCCGTCGTTGAACTCCATGTTCTTCTGGACCTGGAGGACCACGGCGTTGGCGAGCAGATCGTAGCGCAGGCGCCATTTCAGGTTCGGGTTGCTCGCCACCGTGGCGAACACGCTGCCATTGGCGAAGGTGCCGGTGAGGGTGTTCGCCTGGACGATCGTGTAGAGCTGGTTGAAGCGATAGTCGCTCGCCGCCGAAGTCAGCGCGTTGACCTGCACCGTGCCGCCCGTGAGCGTGGCGGCGCCGTTCACCTTGATGCTGTCCGACGCGAAGTTGAAGCCCGTCCCGCCGAAGTCGAACAGCAGCGTGCCGCCGCTGACGACCAGGCTGCCCACGGTGAAGTTGCCGATGGGGTTGATCGCGCCCGGCGCACCGGCGAGGCCGCCCGGCGAGAAGGTCCCCGAGGCGATCGTCAGCGGGCCTGCCAGCGTGCCGCCGCCGGTCAGCGTGCCGCCCTGGACGCGGATGCCGCCCTGAGTGGAGCCCGAGAAGGCGAGGGTGCCGGCCGAGACGTCGAAGCGCCCGGTGGTGGCGAAGGTGCCGGCCAGCGTCAGCGTGCCGATGCCCTGCTTGTCGATCGTGCCCGAGCCGGTGATCGCGCCGCCGAACGCCGTGTTCGCGGCGCTCGACAGGGTGAGGCGGCCGGTGCCCAGCGCAACCGTGCCCGAGCCGGCGAGGCTGGCTACCGTCTCGTTATAGCCGGCAAGATCGAAGGTCGCGCCCGAAGCCACGCCCAGCGTCGCGCTGTCTGCCAGGCGGTCGCTGGCGCCGAGGCGCAGCGTGCCCGCCTGGACAGTGACGTTGGTCGCCGCCGCCGTGCCGTTCAGGACCGAGGTGCCGCCCAGGTTGAACAGCGCGCCGTTGCCGAGATTGGCGTTCACCGTCGCGCCGGTCAGCTGGTACTGGCCAGCGGTGAGCGTGCCGGTGCCGGCCAGCGTGCCGGCGATGCCGGCCAGGCCCACCGTCTCGTTGAAATTGCCCAGGTTGAAGGTCGCGCCGGTGCCGACATTCAGCGTGGCCGTGTCGGCGATGCGGTTGGCTGCCCCCAGCGTGAGCGTGCCGGCCTGGACCGAGACGTCGCCGGCGGCGGTGCCGTTCAGCACTGACGTGCCGCCCAGGTTGAACAGCGTGCCGTTGCCCAGATTGGCGTTCACCGTCGCACCGGTCAGCTGATACTGGCCCGCGGTGAGCGTGCCGGTGCCGGCCAGCGTGCCGCCCAGGCCGATCGTGCCGATCGTGTCGCTGAACGCGCCGATGTCGAGCGTGGCGCCCGAGGCGACTGCCACGGTGGCGGTGTCCGCCAGCCGGTTCGAGGCGCCGAGCGCCAGTGTGCCGGCCTGGACCGCGACATTGCCCGCCGCGGTTCCGTTGAGCACCGAGGTGCCGCCCAGGTTGAACAGCGTGCCGTTGCCCAGATTGGCGTTCACCGTCGCGCCGGTCAGCTGGTACTGGCCAGCGGTGAGCGTGCCGGTGCCGGCCAGCGTGCCGGCAATGCCGGCCAGGCCCACCGTCTCGTTGAAATTGCCCAGGTTGAAGGTCGCGCCGGTGCCGACATTCAGCGTTGCCGTGTCGGCGATGCGGTTGGCGGCCCCCAGCGTCAGCGTGCCGGCCTGGACCGAGACGTCGCTGGCGGCGGTGCCGTTCAGCACCGAGGTGCCGCCCAGGTTGAACAGCGTGCCCGCACCCAGATTGGCGTTCACCGTCGCGCCGGTCAGCTGATACTGGCCCGCCGTGAGCGTGCCGGTGCCGGCGAGCGTGCCGCCCAGGCCGAGCGTGCCGATCGTGTCGCTGAATGCGCCGATGTCGAGCGTGGCACCCGAAGCGACCGCCACCGTGGCGGTGTCCGCCAGCCGGTTCGAGGCGCCGAGCGTCAGCGTGCCGCCATTGACCGCGACATTGCCTGCTGCGGTGCCGTTCAACTTGCTGGCGCCGGTCGAATAGACCGTCCCGGCCCCGAGATTGGCGTTCACCGTCGCACCGGCCAGGTCATATTCCGAGGCCGTCAGCGTGCCGGTGCCGGCCAGCGTGCCGGCGAGGCTCGCCAGTGCCACGGTCTCGTTGAAGCCCTGAAGGTCGAAGGTGGCGCCCTGCGCGACGCTCAAATTCGCCGTGTCGGCGATCCGCTCGCCGGCACCGAGGCGCAGCGTGCCGCCGGTGACTGCGACATTGGCCCCGACCACCATGCCGTTCAGCGTCGAGATGCCGCCGCTGTTGGTCACCGGACCCGCCAGGTTGGCGTTCACCGTCGCGCCGTCGAGCTCGATGATCGAGGCGGTCAGGGTGCCGCTGCCGTTCAGCACGCCCTGCAGCTTTGCCTGGGACACGGTCATCCCGACATTGGCCAGGTTCAGCGTGCCGGCGGTGCCGACGAGCAGCGTCGATGCCGGGTTGAAGCTGGCGCCTGCCGCCAGCGTCAGGCCGCCCGAGCGGACTTCGGTGAGGCCGCCATAGCCCGCCGTGCCGCCGAAGGTGAAGTTCGCGCCGTCGATCAGCAGGTTGCCGGTGGTGCCGGTCAGCGTGCCGGTGAAGGTCGAGCCGCCGCTGGTCAGGCCGAGCGTGTTGGCGCCGAGAGCGACGATGCCGGTGCCCGACAGGCTGCCGATCGCTTCGGAGGCGGCGAGCCGCACCGTGCCGCCATTCACCGCGACCGAGGCGGTGTCGGCGATCGCATTGCCGCCGGCGAGCACCAGCGTGCCGTCGGTGATCGTCCAGGCGCCGATGCCGGTCGGCGTCGCGATCGTCCAGGTGCCGGTGCCCGACTTGGTCGCGCTCTCGATGTTGCGCACCGTGCCGAGCGTCGCCGAGCCGCTGCCGACCAGCGCCAGCGTGTCGTTGCCGGCGCCGCCGTCCAGCCAGCCGGTCAGCGTCGCGCCGGTGTCCAGCGTGATCAGGTCGGCGCCGTCGCTCCCTTCGTAATTGCCGTCCAGCTTGCCGAAGATGTTGATCGCGCGCGCGCCGTTGCCGGCCGAGGCGATCAGTCCGGTGGTGGTCGAGCCTGCATTCAGGTTGACCGTGACCAGGTCGCTGCCGGCCAGCAGCATCGCCAGGTTGCCGCCCGAGATCGTGCCGCCCGACTGGTTGGTCACCGTCGCGGCGCCGCCGGCATAGACACCCAGGCCGATGCCCGAGCCGGTGGTGCCCGCGGAGATCGCGCCGGCATTGGTGATGACGCCGCCGTTGGAGAGCGACGCGCCGGTGCCGGCATTGACGATGATCGCGCCGTTGTTGGTCACGGCCCCGTTCGTGCCGGAGATGAAGACGCCGTATCCGGCGCCGGTGATCGAGGCGCCGGCCTGGTTGGTCACGCTGGCATTGTCGCCCGTCAGGAACACCGCGATCGCGGCGGGGCCGCCCGTCGCGGTGATCGTGCCCGAACCGCTGTTGACGATCGTCGCGCCCGCGGTGGCGGCGCGGATGCCGTAGTTGGCGCCCGAGATCAGGCCGCTATTGGTCACCGACGCGCTGGTCCCGCTGTTGATGGCGACGGCGGTGTGGATGCCCTGGATCGTGCCGGCATTGTCGAGCGTGAAGTTGGCGCTGTTGATGTTGAGCGCATTGCCGACGCTGTTCTGGATGATGGCGTTGGCACTGTTGGTGACGCTGCCGTTCGCGCCGGCCATGTAGATGGTCGCCTGGCCGTTGCCGTTGTTGATCGTGCCGGCATTGGTGACCGTGCCGCCCTGCCAGAGCATCACGGCGCTCTGGGCGTTGCCAGTGATCGTGCCGCCGGCGAGGTTGTTCACCAGCACGCCGGCCACGCCGCCTTCGACCGCGCGGGCGCCGCTGATCGTGCCCGAATTGGTCACGCCCGCGCCGGCATTGTAGAGGTTGATGCTGTTCGCGGTGCCGGTGTTGAGCGTGCCGGTGATCGCGACGGTCGACGCGTCCTGCACGTTGATCGAGCCGGTGAAGGCGTTGTGCCCGGAGAAGGTGAGGGTGTTGCCCCCGGCCCACACATTGACATAGCCGCTGCCGCTCATGTCGGCCGCGAAGGTTCCGTTCGCCGCCTGAACGAACGCCAGGTTGCCGCCGTTGAAGTTCAGCGTGCTGCCCGAGATGCTGTCGGTGGTGCCGATCAGCCAGCCGCCGCCGATCTCGGTGTTGCCGGTCCAGCTGTTGGTGCCGGTGAGCGTCAGGCTGCCCGAACCGATCTTGTGGAAATTGCCGCTGCCGGTGATGTTCGCGACGACGATGCTGTTGCCTGCTTCGTCATAGACCAGCTCGCCATTGTTGACGATCGCCGAGCCCGAGATGGCGGCGGCGCTGCCCTGCAGCGTGGCGCCGTGGTTGATCGTGGTGGTGCCGGTCCAGCTGTTGCCGGCGTTGGTGAGGATCACCGTGCCCGTGCCGCCGAACACCAGATCCTGGTTCGGATCGACGCCCGCGCCGGTGCCGGTGGTGATCGCGCCGGTGAGCGTGGCGATCACGCCCGCATCGGTGTTCAGCGTCGAGGGGTTCGCCGAGGACGGAGCGGCCACTTCGAGGCTGATGTTGTTGGCATAGGTGCCGGTGGCGCCGAAGGTTGCGGTCGGGTCGATCATGTGGATCGTGCCCGAGCCGAACGCGCCTGCGGTCGCCGCGCGGATCGCGCCGCCATTGACGTAGATGTCGCCGGTCAGGTCGCTGGTGCCGTCGAAGGTGATCGTGCCCGAGGGCACGCCGCCCAGGCCGGCATAGATCGCCTGGCCGGGATTGTTGCTCGGCCCGGTCAGCGTCATGTCGCCCGAGATCAGGCCGAGGCTCTCGAAGCCGATGAAGTTGGCGAGGCTGACATTGTAGCTGGTGCCCACGCCGAAATCGGCGAACAGGCTGTCATGGCCACCACCGCCATCGACCACGCCGTCGATGATGCCGCCGAAATAGATGAACGTGTCGTCGCCACTGCCCAGCGTCACATTGTTGATGTGCGCGCCCGAGCGGAAGGTCACCGTGTTGGCGCCGGTGCTCGCCGAGGCGTCATAATCGCCATAGACCGTGCCCGAGAGGTCGATGTTGCGGGCGCCGCCGCCGGTAGAGACGATGCTGCCGTACATGTACGAGCCGATCTCGTTGGTCAGGTTGACCGTGCCGTCGCCGGTGAGCAGCACCGCGCCCTGGCCGCCCTCCATCGAGCCGCTCATATGGTTGACGATCGTCGAGGTGGTGCCGGCCGCCGCGTCGAGCAAGAGGCCGTAGCCGCTATAGCCGATCATGCTGCTCGAGTTCTCGATCGTCGCCGCGCCGCCGCTGATGGCCACGCCGTTGGCGCCGCCGGCGATGATGCCGCTGTTGGTCACGGATCCGCCCGCCGTGAAGCGGACGCCGTCGCCCGTGCTGTAGTTCTGGTTGACCTGCCAGAACTGGGTGACGTTGTTCCCCGCGTCGCCGACGGCGATGATGTTGGTGTTGACCAGCGTCTGCGACACGTCGCCGCCGACCACGCCGTCGACCTTGCCGAGGATGATGCCGGCATTGGACAGGGTGGTGCCGCCAGCCTGCATCACGACGCCGGTGCCATCGGCCGCGATCAGGCCGGCGGCCTGGTTGTGGATGGTGCCGCCATCCGTCGTCACGCCCGCATAGCTCGTGCCGTGCGAGCGGATCATGCCGCCATTGGTCACGCTGGTGTCGGCCGTCGCGACCACGCCGTTGCCGGCATTGCCGATCAGCGCCCCGCCATTGATGATGGTGATGCTGGTGCCGCCATCGGCCAGCGTCACGCCGGTGCCGGTGACGTCCACCTTGGCGTTGGCGCCGAGCGTCAAGGCGCCGCCATTGACCGTCCAGCCGCCGCCGGCGCCCTGGATGCCGGCCAGCGTCAGCGCGCCGCCATTCTGGTTGTAGGTCTCGAACCCGGAAAGCGTGGCGACGTTGAGCGTCGTCGAGCCGGCGCCGAGATTGGCGTTGAACACGTCGTGACCCGCGCCGCCGTTGATGCTGGTGAAGCTGCCGCCGTTCCAGTTGAGGGTGTCGCCGCCGTCGCCGAGCTGGATCGCGCCCGTCGTGGTCGAGCCGGCGTTCAGCGTCACTATGTTGTTGCCGGTGCCGGTCAGATAGATCGCGTGGCTGCCGCCGCTGATCAGGCCCGAATTGACGATCGTCATCGGCCCGTCGGCGGTGATGCCGTAATTGCCGCCGACGATCGAGCCGGTGGCGTCGTTGGTCACGCTGCCGCCGCTCATGGCGATGGCGTTGCCGCCGGCATTCACCGTGAAGCTGCCCGTGGTGCCGCCCGAGAGCGTGCCCGATCCGATGAAGCCGGCATTGGTGATCGTGCCGGTGTCGTCGGACTGGATGCCCCAGCTCTGGCCGACGATCGTGCCGCCGGCCCGGTTGGTCAGCGTGGGATCGCCGTTCAGGATGAAGACGCCGCTGCTGATGGCCGCGGTGCCGACCAGGGTGCCGGCATTGTCGATCGCGATGCCGTCGGCGCTGTCGACGCGCACGCCGCCGCGGCTGCCGCCGATCACGCCGCCCGCCTGGTTGGTGATGGTCGTGTTCCAGGAATCGGCGGTGGCGTAGACGCCGAAGCCGAAGTTCGCGTCGCTGCCCCCGGTGATCGTGCCTGAGTTGGCGATCACATTGTCGCCGCCGTTGAGCTGGACGGCGGCGCCGCCCGCGGCGGTGATCGTGCCGCTATTGGTGAGCGTCAGCGTCTGCGTGGCGTCGACGGCGGCGGTGAACAGGGCGGTCGATGCGTTGGAGATCGTGCCGGCGTTGACGAGCGTCAGCGTGTCGCTCGCCGAGATCGTGTACATGCCACCGGTGCCGGCCTGGCGGATGATGCCGCCCAGATTGTTGGTGATGGTCGAGCCGGTGCCGGCGCGGATCCCATAGCCGGCCGCGCCGCTCAGCGTCTCGATCGTGCCGCTATTGTCGATCGTGATGGTGCCGTTGGCGCTGATCCCGGAAGTGGCGCCGCGGATCACGGCGCCGTTCTGGTTGACGAGCTGGAGGCCGTTGCCGCTGGCGCTGATGCCGACATTGCCGGTGATGAGGCCGTTCGCCTGGTTGGTGATCGCGCTGCCGGCGGCGTTGAGGGCGATCACGCCGGCGCCGGTGCCGGTGGTCAGCGTGCCGCTGGTGCCGCCCGAGAGCGTGCCGCTCGCGATCGTGCCGCTGTTGGTGAGGTTGAGGCTGCCAAAGGCGGAGACGCCGCTGGTGCGGCCGACGATCCAGCCGCCATTGGTGATCGTGAGCAGCTTCGAGCTGTTGCTGTTGCCGACGCCGGCGCCGGCGCCGCCGCTGCCCTGACCGACAATATATCCGCCGGCATAGTTGTTGACGGTCAGCGCGCCGGAGCCCGCCTGGTTATCAATGCCGTTCTTGATGGCGCTGCTGATCGTGCCGTAATTGTTGACGGTCAGCAGGCCGGTGGCGATCACGCCGCCGCTGCCCAGATGGCTGATGCCGGCATTCTGGCCGCTGATCGTCGCCAGGCTGTTGCCCGCATCGCCATTGTTGACGGTGGTCGTGCCGCTGGTCGCGCCGACGCCGACCGCCGCGCCCCAGTTGTTGTCGTAGAGCGTGCCGGCGTTGGTGATCGTGCCCAGATTGGCGAGGGTGCCGTTCGAGCCGTTCATCCGGACGCCCAGATAGTCGCCGCCGGCGACGGTGCCGCCCGAGCCGACGCGGAAGGTGCTGCTCATGCCGGTATAGACGACGCCGCTGCCGGTCGCGCCGCTGCGCGAGCCGGTGAGCGTGACCACGCCGTTGGTGGTCGAATTGACGGTGAACGCGCCGGTGTTGGTGAAGGCGCCGCTCAGCGTCGCGGTGCCGAGCGCGGTGACCGCGCCCGCGCCGCTGGCGGAGGTGGCGAAGGTGTAGCCGTCGCCGCGGTTGAAGGTCAGGGTGGCGTTCGCATTGGCGACGACATTGCCGGCGAGCTGGCCGCCAGCGCCCAGGACCAGGTTGGCGCCGGAGCCGCTCAGCGTCGTGCCGCCGGTGAAGGTGTTGGCGCCGGTCAGCGTTATCACGGCCCCGCCCGCGGTCACCACCAGCGCGCCGGTGCCCGAGATGGCCTGCGCGATCGTGCCGGAGGTCCCCTGCGAATAGGTCAGCGTGCCGTTGTCGACGATGCTGCCGCCCGAGATCGAGTTGGTGCTGCCCTGCAGCGTCACGCCCGAATTGATCGTCGTGATGCCGGTCCAGCTGTTGGTGCCGGTAAGGTTGAACACGCTGTTGGCGAGGCCGGCGAAGGTCAGGGCCTGGGAGGAGGCGATCGCCTGGCCGCCGATATTGGTGCCGCTGCCCGAGGTGATGTTGCCTGAAAGGGTGGCATTGCCGCCGAAGAGGTTCTCGAACACGCTTGCCTGGCCGTTCAGCGGCGTGCCGACGTCGAGCAGGATGTTGTTGGCATAGACGCTGGCGAAGGCGAGCTGCAGGTTGCCGGCGAGCATGTGGACCGTCGCGCCGCTTATCGCGCCGCCGCCATTGGCCTGGACGTTCGCGCCGTTCACATAGAGTGAACCGATGCCGCTGGTGCCCGAGAGGATCAGCGTGCCCGAGGGGCCGCCATTGCCGGCGATGACGGAGATGCCGGGCGCGGTCGCGGTGCCGTTGATCGTCCAAGTGCCGCTGTCGAGCTTGCTGATCGTCTCCACGCCCGTCGCGTTGGCGAGCGAGAAGGTTCCCGCCTGCGCGCCCGTGCCGGTGCCGCGCAGCTGGATCGTGTCGTTGCCGCCGCCCAGGTCGATCGCGCCATAGATGGCCGTGGTCAGCGCGCCGGCATTGCGCAGCGTGATGCCGCTGGTGCCGTCGGTGATCGCCGCGTCGCTGGCGCTGCCGCCATTGTAGATCGCCAGCGTGTCGTTGCCGCTGCCGCTGATGACCTTGCCGATGGACGAGCCGGCGAACAGGTTGATCGTGGCGGCGGTGTTGCCGTTGATCACGCCGATGCCCGCCGTGCTGGTGGCCGCGCCGTAATTGTTGAAGGTGCCGCCCGCGATGAGCTGGACGGCGGCGCCGGTGGTGGCATCGTTGCCGCCGATGAGCGCGCCGCCGGTCGCGTTGGTGATGGTGCCGCCTGCGCCGGCATGGATGGCGGCGCCGGAGCCCTGGGCGATCGAGCCGCTGTTGACGATGGTCGCGACGCCGCCGGCATTGACTGCGTCGTTGCTGAGCAAGCCGGTGCCGAAGCCGTTGATCGTGCCGGTATTGTAGAGCGTGAGCGCGCCGGTGGTGAGGATGCCGCCCGAGGCGCCTTCGATCGCGCCCGAATTGGTGACATAGGCGCTGCCGCTGCGGATCGCGGTGGCAATGCCGCCCGCGACATAGTTGTTGGTGCCGTCGAGCGTGCCGGTGGCGATCGTGCCGCTGTTGCTGACCGTCAGCAGGCCGGTGCCGCCATTGTAGATGGCGGCGATGCCGGCGCCGACGATCTGGCCGCCGGATGCGTTGGTGATGCCGGCGACGCCGCTGTTGATCAGGATGCCGGCGCCTTCGCCAGTCGCGCCATAGATGCGGCCGGTGCCGTAGTTGGTGATGGTGGAGCCGCCGTTGATCTCCATGCCGGCGAAGCGGTCGCCGCGGATCAGGCCGTAGTTGCTGGCGAAGATGCCGTTGTTGGCGCGCACGCCGTCCCAGCGGCCGATGATGCTGGCGCCGGCGTTGTTGGTGACCGTCAGCTGGTTGCTGATCCCGAGCACGCCATTGCCCTGGGTGGCGATCGAGCCGCCCGCCGCATAGGTGATCGTGCCGCCGTTGGTGATCGTGCCGCTGCCGATCGCGATGCCCGACGACATGCCGGTGCCGGCGGTGATCGTGCCGGCGTTCGAGATGTTGTTGCCGATCGCGGTCGAATAGATGACGTCGCCGGTCGCGCTCAGTTGCGCTCCGGACAGGACGAACATCTGGTCGGCGGTGAGCAGGGTGACGGCGTTGCCGGCGATGTTGGTCAGTGCGCCGTTGACGGTCAGCTCGGTCGCGTTGCCGCCCGCCACGGCCCAGCCCGCGCCGCCGTCGCGGCTGCCGGTGAGCGTAAGTCGGCCGCTGAGCAGCGTGAAGGCGTCGAAATTGATGATGTTGGCAAAGTCGGTGGCGAGGTTGAGCGTCTTGACCGTCGACGCGCCGACATCCACCTGGAAGGTATCGGCACCGGTGCCGCCGTCGATCGTGCCGGTGAAGGCGCCGCCGCCCCAGGTGAAGACGTCGTTGCCCGAGCCGAGCGTGACGTTGTGCGCCGAGCCGGTTGCGGCGAGCGTGAAGTTCTGCGTGCCGCTGGCGCCGCTGGCGTCATAGTCGCCGTTCAGGTTGCCGGCGAGATTGGTGGTGGTCGCGCCCGTGCCGCTCACCTTGACCAGGCCGGTCGTGGTCGAGCCGGCATTGAGGTTGAGCGTCGAAGCAGTGACGGCGTCGAGCCGGATCGCGCCGGCGGCGCCGCCGGTGATCGTCGCGTTGTTGCTGACCGTCTGGCCGGTCGAGAAGGTGCTGCTGTTGAAGCGGATGGCCCAGCCATTGGTGGCGTTGGAACCGCCGGCGATGGTGCCGCCGGTGTTGTTGGTGATCGTGCCGCCGCGACCGGTGTCGATCGCGACATTGTTGGCGGCCGAGATCGTGCCGGCGTTGGTGACGGTCGCGCCTCCCAGGGCGCTGATCGCGAACGAGCCGCCGGTGATCGTCCCGCTATTGGTCACGTCGATGAGCGAGGGCGCCTGCGCGTTGCCGATGGCGGTCGAGCCGGCGCCGGGCGCGCTGATCGTGCCGTTGTTGACCACCGTCACATTGCGTCCGGCGCGGATCGTGCTGGTCGACTGGCCGGTGACCGTCACGGCCGGCGCGACGTTCACGATCAGGTCGGTGTTCGTATAGCTCGAACCGATCGTGTAGAAACCGGTGCCTCCCGAGACATTCGCGTTGACGTTGACGGTGTTGGTGCCGCCGACGACGCCCGTGCTGGTGAAGTCGACCGCCGCGGTGGTCGGGCGCGTCGTGTCGCCGATCGCGGCACCGATCGTAACCGTGGTGCTCTGGCCCGCCAGCGCGGCATTCACCTGGATGCCGTACTTGCCGCCGTTGATCGTGCCGCCGCTGGTGGTGGTCACGCTGGTGGTGGCATTGTTCGACGTGGCGCTGATGCCGGTGCCGGTGCCGCTGGTGGTGATCGCCGATCCCGAGGAGATCGTCACCGCGCCGCCGTTGCTGGTCGCCGATGCCCGGATGCCCGTGCCGCCGGCGAGCGTGCTGATCGAGCCGCCCGTGGTGGTGACGTTGGCGCCGGTGGTGGACAGGGCATTGATGCCGGTGACGAAGCCGGAGATGGTCGGCGCCTTCAGCGACAGGTTCACCGACGAGGAATTGGAGCTGGCATAGATGCCGGTGTCGCCGGCGATGCCGGTGACGTTGCGCAGCGAGCTCACCGTGCCGAAATCGACGACGTTGATGAAACCGGTGGCGATCAGATAGGCGCCGAAGGTCGCGGCCAGATCGGTGGTCGAGGCAGTGTCGAACTGGCCGATCGCCCAGGTGACGTTGCCGTTCGCGGCCTGCAGCGAAAGCGCCGCGCCGTTCTGGTCGCTCCGCAGCGCGTTCGCGCCCGCGGTGAAGAGGACCGCGCTCTGGCCGCCGGCGGCGATCTGCTTGTAGGCGATGCCGTTGGGGTCGCCGGTGATGTTGTTGATCGTGACTCCGGACATGGTGATGCCGGCATTGTCGGTGTTGGTCACCTGCACGCCGCCATTGGTCGCCGTCGCGTCCGTATAGGAGCCCGTGCCCGAAATCGTGCCGCCGCCAGCGGGGTTGATCGACTGGGCCATTGCCGGTGTGGCGAGGGTGATCCCGATCAGCGCGGTCGAGCCGAGCAGTGCCTTGCGCAGCAGCGCCTCACGGCGCGCGCGTGCAGAAACAGCCTTGGACGCACGCGTACCATTGCCACGATCGATCATTCTGAAAGCCCCCGAAATCAGATGACCGTGCGCCCGCGACTCATCGGGCACACGGCAGACAGGGGGGAATCCCTAGTACCAAATGGGGGTTTGGCCGTTGAACGCGCGTCTCACCGAATTGGACCGATGTCGCATCGGAGGACGGCTCCCGCTTTGGGACATCAACGGCTTAGGATGCTCCGCGCACGGCACTCGCTGGGCGTCTCGTCGAAGCGTGCCCTGAACAACCGGCTCAGATGCGCAGCGTCGCTGAAGCCGAGCCGCTCGGCAATGTCGCCGATCCGCTCGACATTGTCGGGATTGAGCAGCGCCTGGCGTGCCGCTTCCAGCCGCATGTCGCGGATATGGGCCTGCACGCCGCCACCGGCCTCGAACAGGCGGTGCAGCGTGCTGCGCGAAACGCCCAGCTTGCGGCACAGATTGGCGACGGTGAGTGTCGGCGAGCCGAGATGCGCCTGCACTTCCTTGCGCGCGCGCAGCATCAGCGTGGCGGGATCCTCGCGGAAGCCATGCGCCTCGGTCCGGCTGGCGCCCTTCAGCGTCAGCACCAGCATGTCGAGCATCGACCTGCCCAAGCGCGGCGCATCCTCCTCGGCGAAGCGTGGCAGGGCTTCGCGCACCTGGAACATGTGCGAAGTCAGCATCGCGCTTTCGGCCGGAGTCAGCACCAGGCCGTGCAGGCTCGCGATATCGAGCCCGACTTCGATCGCCAGCTGGCGTGGTACGGAGAAACCGATGCTGCGTCCGCCAGCGGAATCGTGGAGCGAAGTCTGGCTATGATCGACGAGCACCGCGGAGCCCGGCATCTGCACCCAATCATTCCTGCCCGCGATGCCGGCTGCCTTGCCGTCCAGGTTGACGGCGACTGCAATCGTGTCCTGGCCCATGTCGACGAGCCGCTTGTCGCGCTTCCAGCGCTGCGACGCGATGTCGGTGTACATGAAACCGATCTCGCCCAGGCGCACGAGTTCGCTCGATACGCGGAAGGCCTCGAGCGGCTCGATGCTGAAGAGCGGACCGACATTCGGCCAGTGGCTCTGCCAGGCGTCGAAGCGGTCGCTGGGGGCCACATCAGCGGTCGTGTAACGGTGCACGCGAACGGTTTGCGACGCCAAACCACACTCCCGAGTTCTTTGTTTCCGAGGTTTCTATTCGATTTCCAGCATTTAAGCGGATCGCATTATAGATGGAAACATTCCTATGCACGCAGATTCTCGTGCATGTGTCTTGAACCGGCGCGAATGTTGCGAAGATTTAATATTTGCCGGCAACGGCGGCGGCGCGATTTCGCTCCGCCCACCCGGGCCGAAGCCTGGCCCGGAGATTGGCATCGGTCCCACCGTGCCCGAGCGATCCACCGCACGGATGAATCCATTTCGGGTGTAGTTGTGATGCAAAATGAATTTTCTGTAATGAAAATAAAATAATGCAGAGTTACATATGACAAGTAAATTCTGAACTTATATTGTAGGCACGAGTGATAATTGACGATGAATCTAAAATGAAACTCCTCACCTATCAATATAATGTTCCCGAACATCGCGATGTATTGATTTAATTCTGGGGAGATTTTTATGATATTGGAAAATTTTCGACTGCTTACCAGCGAAGAGATCGATCTCGTGAGTGGCGGATTGCGTAGCGAGGAGATTGTCTATTATTACGACGAGAAGACGGGCGAGCTATGGAAGGAGCGCTATGATTCCCAATCCGGCAACTGGCTTGGTGAGACGCTTATCAGCGGCGGCGACAATCCCACAAACTATTGGGAAATTGGATTCTCGCTAGGTATCGGGTTCGGCCTTTACGGCACCGACCAGGGCATGGGCATTTCATGGAATGGCGGCATCGGCATCTATGGGCAGATCGGCACAGCAGACAATGCCGGAGAAGCTGCGGCGGCCGTCGGGCAGGATCATGTTGTCATCGGTATCGACACGCCATCGGTTCCGACTCATCTCGAGATCGATCCCGATGGTCGCGTCAAGATCCCGGCGCTGGGCGGGGGAATCGGCATCTACGCTACCGACTCCGATCCGATGTCGAGATATCACAAGTAGCGGTCGATAGAATCGCGCATTCGAGTATGGAACTCCTCGTCGCCTTGTCGCTCTTCGGGGGACTGGCCGGCAGCCTGGCCGGCCAGTCTCTCAACCCGGAAACAATTGTCCGATATGATGGCCCGATTACGAAGGCGGGGGCCAAGCGGCTTCTGCCATTGCTGAGCCAGCCGCAGGTCGGCGCATTGAAGATCAGAAGCTTCGGCGGAAATGAGGAGGCGGCCATTGCCGTGGCGGCCGTCGTCAAGTCGCGCCAGCTTCGCGTGATCGTCAACGGTGCCTGCCTGTCGGCTTGCGCGCAGTATATATTGCTGTCGGCCAAGTCCGTTCAGGTCAGTCCGGGAAGCATCGTGGGCTTCCATATGAGCTCCTATGCCCTGCACCAGATGGCGACCCGGTTTCGAGAGCGCGATCCCATATATGGGGGACTAGCGGAAAAGACCGGTAATGTCAGTGGATTGACTAAGCGTCTGTTCCTTGGTTCGAACAAGCTCTCCTTCCTGGAGAAGACATTCTGGTCGCTGGGCCCGATCTGCCTGGACCTTGGGAGCATCGGCAATATCGAAAGCCCGGGGCGGGTGAAGTTCGCCACCGCCCTCATGCTGCCCGATGCACCCACCCTGCGCGGCCTGGGGATAGATCCGCCACCGGATTGGCCGAGGACCGTGGTCGAGGCGAGATCCTATATTCGCCCCTGGCTGCAAGCCGATGTCCCGTTCACATTCGGCCTGGTCGACAAGGTGCACAGAGCCGTTCCAGCCTGTTCCATCCAACATTGAGCGAGGAAGCCGATGCCGGAATTTCTATTGCAGCTGGGCCTGGCCGCACTCGGCACTCTCTTTGTCGCGGGGCTGTCCAGCGGTCTGATATCCCTGCTGAATAACGCGTTGCCCGCGCGTTTTGGCGGCTTTTGCGTCGCGCTGGGCTGGGTGCTTTCACGCTATTCCTATACGGGAAAATGGGATCGCGACCTTGCGCTGGGGCTGGCCTCCATCACGGGAGGCGCCTTGGGCCTGCTCGTCTTCTGGATGTTGCTGCTTCGCAGGCGGTGAGCAAGCGACTAGCGCTTGCGCCGAAGCGCGGGCCGAACCGTTTCGTATCGAGCCGCCGGAGCAGGGCGTTTCCCCGAGGGCATGGATTTCCCGCCTCGACCCGCCGGCTTGATCCGCTGGCGATGCCGCCTGTCCAAATGCCCTGAACTTCCGCGCTTGGGAGCCGCCCTACAGCGCCACGCCGAGCCCGCGCCCGATCGCTCGCACCCGGCCGATCAGCGGCGAGATCAGCCGGTCCGGATCGTTGGCGGGCAGGCTCACGCTTTCGGGCAATACGCCCATCGCCTCGCGCAGCGTCACCGCGCCCTGGCGGAGCGCGGGGCGGGCGACCAGCCACCAGAGGCGGGCATGCTCGCCATCCACTTCGATCCGCTCCTGCGGCGTGAGCGGGGTGCGCGCGACATGATCGGCGTGGAGCGTGGCGAGGATGCGCGAGAGCCGGCTCAGCGTGCCGAGATCGGGCACCGGCTCGCGCGCCATGAAATAGCGCACCACGAGCTCGGCATTGGTCTGCACCGCGCCGGCCTCGAACACGCCGGTATAGCGTCCGGCAAGGACGCGCGCGGCGCTGGCCGCCATCATCTCGGCATAGCGTTTCGAGGCGCCGCCGGGGTGGCAGCGATAGAGAAGCAAAGCCTCGTCGAGCCGCGCGATCTGCCCGAAGCGGCCGAGCCGGTGGTAGAGGTCGAAATCCTCGGCGTAGCGGACCTGGGCGCGCTCGAACGGGTCGAGCAGCCGCGCGGCGTCGGCGCGGAACATGACGGTGGACCAGACCAGCGGGTTCTGGGTGAGGAGCAGCCAGTCGATGGTCGCCGGCGTGAGCGGGCGGTCGCCGGGCCAGGAGGTGAGGCGCCCCTCCTCGAGCAGTTCGGCGGCGGTGGCGACGAGGACGGTGCCCGGATTGGCGTCAAGATGCGCGACCTGCGCCGCGAAGCGGCCGGGCTTGCACAGATCATCCTGGTCGAGCCCGGCAATGTAGCGCCCGCGCGCCGCGGCAAAGGCCTGGTTGCGGGCCAGGACGGGACCGCCATTGACTTCGGCATGGAGGATGGTGATCCGCGGATCGGCGAAAGTGGCGAGCAGGGCGCGAGTGTCGTCGGTGGAGCAATCATCGACGATCACCAGCTCCCAGTCGGTGAAATCCTGCGCGAGCACGGAATCGATCGTCGCACCGATCCAGTCCGCGCCATTATAGGCGGGCATGATGACGCTGATGGCCGGAGCGGGTCCTGGGGCGGCGGGACGGCTCATGCGGCGAGGCTCACGGCCTGGCCGAGCAACTGGTCGACGATCAGCTGGCCGACATCGTTCTGCCATTGCCACAGGCCGTTGGCCTTGCCCTTGAAGCTCTTCTCGCCGCCCAGCCGGCCCTCGGGGACGAAGCCGGCGGCAAGGCCGATGCCATAGGCGCCGGGGATCGCTGCGCTGTCCGCATCGGTGACGCGGCACAGCTGATCGGCAAGGCGTGGGCGGCCCGGCGCATGGGCGGCAAGGGCGATGCGCTGGCCCGCCGCGTCGAGCAAGGGCAGGGCGTGCGGGCGATAGCCGAGCGCGGCGACGATCACATCGGCCTCGGCGAGGATACGGGCGGTCTCGGCATCCGGGCCGGCGAGCCGGTGGAGCCGGACGCGCGGATCGGGGGTGCGGCCGCCGATGCGGAGCATGCGCAGCACCAGTTCGCGCGCTTCGAGCCGGAAGCCGGCAAGGCGATAGACGAAGCCCGAGAGCGGGCAGATGTCGTCGGGGCCGAAATCGGTGAAGCCGTCGGCATGGGCGGCTTCGGCATCGGGGTACCAGGGGCGCAGCGCCTCGCGGTGGAGCAGGCTGAGGCTCTCGGCACCGAACGGGATGTCGGACTTGAGCAGGAGCACGGCGGAGGCGATGGCCGAAGTGGAGGCCCCGATGATCGCGATGCGCGGGGCGCGACTATGGGCGATGCGGGCGCGCAGCCGCTCCATTCCGCCGGTGCGCAGCATGTCGTCGCACAGCATCAGCCGCTCGCCGGCCTGCGCGCCGAGCTGCGCTCCGGCGACCGTGGCGGCGGCGATGTCGCTGGCCGATTGATAGCCACCGGTGGCCAGCACGATGTTCTGCGAGAGCAGCGTGCGCTCGGTACCGGTGGCGAGATCGCAGATGCGGGTCTGCCACAGGCCGGCGGCGGTACGGCGGCTGTCGAGCACTTCATGGCCGGTGTGGACGCTGCCGCCGCTCTCCGTCACGATTGCGCCGACGCGCTGGCCCATCGCCTCGAGGAAGGGGCCGGTGCGGTGAAGCGGAACGCCGAGCTTGCCGACATAGCGGGCGATCTCGCGTGCCGCGGGGTGATCCATCAGCGCGGCGATGCCCGGTTCGGGATTGTCCTTCACCGCGCTGAGGAAAGTCTCGGCCGTGCTGTCCGAGGTGATGGCGTAGCTGGGCAATTCGCCGGCGCCCAGGCTTGGTCCCCGCTCGACCAAGGCGAGGTCGGCGCCGAGCGCGCGCAGCTTGCCCTTCTTGCTGGCGGAGAGGAGGAAGGCGATGCCGGCCGGTCCGCCGCCGATCAGGACGGTGGAAAGGACCCTGGGCTGCGGGGCGGGGACGACGATGCGCGGCTTGCGGAGCGCGGCGTGGAGCGCTTCGGAGATGGTGGCGACGTTGGCCTCGGTCATCGTGTCGATGATGGGGAGCGAGAGGATCCGGGCCGCGAGATCGTCGGCTATGGGCGTCGGGGCGAGGAGGCATTCGCGCTGGAAATAGGGCTGCTGGGCGAGGTGGGGCGCGAAATAATGGCCCGTGCCGATGCCCTGTGCGGCGAGTTCCGCCGTCACTGCTGCCCGATCGCTGCCCGGAGGGAGCAGCATCGGCATGAATTGCGCGACCTGGCGCCGGGCCGTCGTCGCCTGGAAGGTGACGGCATCGCCCAGGCCGGTGCGATAGGCGCGATCGAGCGCGGCGCGGTGCTCGGCGATCACGCCGATCTCGTCGAGCTTGGCGAGGGCGAGCAGGCCGAGAATCTCGGGCAGCTTGGCGTTGGTGCCGGCCTCGGTCGCCGAGCGCGGCGCGCCGAAGCCGAAATTATGCATGCGGCGCAGCGCTTCGACCTGCTCGGTGTCGGCGCTGTAGATCAGGCCGCCCTCGGCGGTCGCGAAGGTCTTGGTCGCATGCATCGAGAAGACGCTGGCGAAGCGGGCGCCGGTACCGAAGCCGCGCCCTGCGGCATCGAGGCTGCCCAGCGACGCGGCGGCGTCGACCACCACGCCGATGTCGTGCTGCTCGGAGAGACGGGCATAGCGGGCAAGGTCGATGCAGGTGCCGAAAGTGTCATAGGGGAGGAGGACTGCGACTTCGCCGGCATGGCGGGCAAGGGCGGCCTCTTCGGCGCCGGCGCTGGCTGCCCAGTCGTCGGGGTCGCTGTCGAGCAGGATGGGTGTGAGGCCGGCCCAGATCGCGGCATGGGCAGTGGCGGCGAAGGTGAAGCTGGGGAGCAGGGCATATTTGCCCTTGCGGCCCCGGGCGGCCTGGCGGATCGCGAGGATCAGGCCGATGGTGGCGTTGTTGACCGCCAGCGCCGCGCCCTCTCCCCCGAACAGCTCGGCGACGGCGCGGGCTTCGAATTCGCGGACGACCGGACCGCCATTGCTGTAGACGCCCCGCGCCTCGATGGCTTGCAGCGCTTCGATCATGGCGCTCAGGCGTGGCGGTTGCGGCGCGATCAGCGGTAGATTGTGCATGTCCCCGGCAAGGTCCCTCATCCCGATGCCGAACTTATGCCCGCACGTCTCCTAAGATTGCGTAAGCCGCTTCAACGCCACCAACTCGCGGTCGAGCGCCTGGAGAAAGACCGAGCGATCGGCGGACGAGAAGGGTCTGGGCCCGCCGATCTGATCGCCGCCGGCACGCAGATCGGCCATGATCGCCCGGGTCGCGATCGCCGCGCCGATCGAACTGCTCGTGAACGGCTTGCCGTTCGGGGCCAATACCTTCGACCCTGCCTTGAGCGCGCGGTCGGCGAGCAGGATGTCGGCGGTGACGACCACCGTCGACGGATCCGCCTGCTCGGCGATCCAGTCATCGGCGGCGTCGAAGCCGTCACTCACCACCTGCCGGCTGACCAGCGGATGCCGGGGCACCCGCAACCAGCTGTTGCTCACGATCACCACCGGTACCTCGTGCCGCCAGGCGACCTTGTAGACCTCGTCCTTCACCGGGCAGGCGTCGGCATCGACGAGGATCTTCACCGGCGCGGCGGCCCCTTGCGGTGCGGTTTGGCCTGATAGGGGCGGTTCGGGCCGTTGCGCTGCGGCCGGGCGCCCTGGACGGGGGCCTCCGACGGCTCGATGCGGACATCCTCGTCGCCCTCGGCCGAGCGAGTCGCGGCGCTGAGGAACTTGGCCGCCAGCGCACGGGGGATCTGGAAGGCAGTCTCGTTCGGCCCGATCCGGATCGCGCCGACCTCGGCCTTGGTGATGTGGCCGCGGCGGCAGATCAGCGGCAGGATCCAGCGCGGATCGGCGTTCTGGCGGCGCCCGATGTCCATGCGGAACCAGGCGACGTCGTCGAAGCCCGGGCGGTGCTGCCCGGCCTGGCGCTCGTCGCGCCGGTCCGAATGGCTGCGCTCGCTGAGCTCCTCGGGTGCGGGCAGCGCGGCGCGATGGGCACGGACCAGCGCGGCGGCGATGTCCGCCGGGCTGCGCTCGGCGAGCAGGCGCTCGGCGATGGCGGCATCCTCCTCGTCGACCTCCACCGGCGCGAGCAGCGCGGCGATCAGCCGCTCGCGGTCCTGCGCGCGGATCGCCTCGGCGCTCGGCACCTCGACCCACTCGACCGGGATGCGCGCGCCCTTCAGCATCATCTCCACCCGGCGCCGGCGCGGATAGGGGACAATGAGCACCGCCGTACCCTTCTTGCCGGCGCGGCCGGTGCGGCCCGAGCGGTGCTGCAGCGTCTCGGCATCGCGCGGCAGCTCGACATGGACCACCAGGGTGAGCGTGGGCAGATCGATGCCGCGCGCCGCTACGTCGGTGGCGACGCAGACGCGGGCGCGCTGGTCGCGCAGCGCCTGGAGCGCGTGGTTGCGCTCGTTCTGGCTATGCTCGCCCGACAGCGCCACCGCGGCGAAGCCGCGCTCGACCAGGCTGGCGTGCAGATGGCGGACATTGTCGCGCGTCGCGCAGAACAGGATTGCCGTTTCCGCTTCGTGGAAGCGCAGCAGGTTGATCACCGCATGCTCGATGTCCGAGGGGCTGACAGTCATCGCCTGATAGCTGATGTCGCCATGCCCGCGGTCCTCGCCCACGGTCGAGATGCGCAGCGCATCCTTCTGATAGCGCCTGGCGAGCGCCACGATCGGCTTGGGCATGGTCGCGGAGAAGAGCAGGGTACGACGGGTCTCGGGCGTGCCGTCCAGTATCGCCTCGAGATCGTCGCGAAAGCCCATGTCGAGCATTTCGTCGGCTTCATCGAGCACCACCGCGCGCAGCGCCGAGAGATCGAGCGCGCCGCGTTCCAAGTGATCGCGCAGCCGCCCGGGCGTGCCGACGACGATGTGCGCGCCATAGCCCAGCTGGCGGCGCTCCTTGGAAGCGTCCATCCCGCCCACGCAGGTGGCGATGCGCGCGCCGGTGGGGCCGTAGAGCCAGATCAGCTCGCGGCTGACCTGGAGCGCGAGCTCGCGGGTGGGAGCGATGATCAGCGCATGCGGCTCGCGGGTCGGCTCGATGCGGCCATCCTCGCCGAGCAGCTCTGGGTGCATGGCGAGGCCGAAGGCGACGGTCTTGCCCGACCCGGTCTGGGCGGAGACGATGAGGTCGCGGCCCATGGCCTCGGGAGCGATGACGGCAGCCTGGACGGCCGTGGGCGCGGCATAACCACGCGCTGCGAGCGCTTCGGCGAGAAGCGCGGGAAGATCGGCAAATGACATGAGGCCTCGCACATGGGCTCGCCGAGCCCGCATCGCAAGGGAAAAGAAGGCCGATGGCCCCCGGCGTCGCTTTGTGTCGTTCGGCCGAATGGTTGAGCAACTAAATGACGGATTTCCGTGGGTTTTCGTTGCGGCTTGTAAATTCCTTACAACGAAAACATCGACTCCGTTGACTCGCCTGTACCTGTGCGGGACGCGCATAGGGAGGCCGGAGTCGGGTTCCTGCCGCATCCGGCAGGATAGATCGGATGGTCTCCGACATTGCCAGGATGGGCTCCCCCTCCCTTGCAGAGGAGGGGGAGGCGCCACTAGCCCAGGAGCGCCTTGACCCCGTCCGACAGGCTGGTCGTGGGATGGCCGATCAGTTTCGACAGCTGGCGGCCGCCGTCGAACAGCGCTCCGTTCGAGGCATCGACGTCCCAGCCGGCCAGCGCTTCGGCGAAGGAGGCCGGGACGCCGGCGCCGGCGAGTGCGGCGGCATAATCGGAGGCGGCGAGGTTGCGATAAGGGATGTCCCGGCCCGCCTGGCGCGAGATTTCGGCAGCGAGGTCGGCCAGGGTGAAGCCAGTGTCGCCGGCCAGCTCATAGGCCTTGCCGTCATGATCCGCGCCGAGCAGCACGGCGGTGGCGGCATCGGCATAGTCGGCGCGCGATGCGGCGGCGATGCGGCCGGTGCCGGCGGCGCCGATCAGCACGCCGTGGGCAAGCGCACCCTGCACGCTGGCTGCGTAGTTCTCGAGATACCAGCCGTTGCGGAGCAGGGTGTACGGAATGCCCGAAGCCGCGATCGCGCGTTCGGTTGCGCGGTGTTCGGTGCCGAGGCTCATCGGGGTCGTGTCGGCGCGTAACAGGCTGGTGTAGACGATGCCGCCGATGCCTGCCTGCTTCGCGGCGGCGATCACCGCTTCGTGCTGCGGCACGCGCCTGCCGACTTCGCTCGACGAGATGAGCAGCAGCGTGTCGATGCCGGCAAGGGCGGGGGCGAGCGTCTCGGGCCGATCATAGTCGAAGGTGCGCGCGGCGACGCCGAGGTCGGCGGCCCGTTCCGGGCTGCGGGCGAGCGCGACGATCCGGTCGGCGGGCAGGCGCCGGCGGAGTTTCTCGATGACGATGCGGCCGAGCTGGCCGGTGGCTCCGGTGATGGCGATGGTCATGTCCGTTCCTCTTGGCTGGTGACGGACATCCAGATATTGGCCTTGCTTACTATTCGTAAGTACATACATCGAGGTAAGTATGGAAAAAGATGGCGAACCTTTCTCGGTCCGGGTGCGTCGCGGCGACCTGATGTCGCCCGATTGCCCATCGCGCGACGTGTTGCGGCACCTCACCAGCCAATGGGGCGTGCTGATCCTGATCGCGCTGGAGAGCGGCACGCACCGTTTCAGCGAACTGCGCCGCAAGGTGGGCGGGGTGAGCGAGCGGATGCTGGCGCAGACCTTGCAGTGGCTGGAGGGCGACGGGCTGGTCGACCGCGTCGCCTATCCCGTGGTGCCGCCGCATGTGGAGTACAGCCTGACGCCGATGGGGCGCGAGGCGGCGGCGCATGTGCGCGGGCTGGCCGACTGGATCGAGGCCAGCATGCCCGAGATCGCGCGGGCGCGCGCGGCGCGAATGGCTGCGTGAGCCCGCGGCCATAGGATTGGCATGCAGCGGGATCCGGACTCGAGGCCGGGATGGCGAAAGAAATCAAGGTCTTGATCGAGGTCCGAACCCGGGTGGCCGGGGGAGGGCGAGGGCGCCGGGTGCGGGCGCCCTCGCGGCTGGATCAATGGGGTGCCCATTGCTGGAGGGGCGTTGCCGGCGCCGCCCTGGCCGGCCAGCCGTTGGTGCCGGCGCCTTGCCGCTTGCGGGGAGGCGAGGGCGGGCCGGTGCGTGCGGGAGTGCCGACGTTGAATGTCGCGGCCTGCTCGCCGAGCGCGGCGACTTCGCCGGCGAGCTTGCGCGCGGCCGCCGAGCTTTGCTCGACCATCGCGGCATTTTGCTGGGTGCCGCGATCCATGTCGCCGATCGCGGTGCTGATCTGCGTGATCGCGGCCGCCTGGGCCTGATTGTCTCCGGCCATCTGGCCGAGCAGCGCATGCACCTCACCCACATCGCCCGAGATGTCGGCGAGCGCGCCATCGACCTTCCGGACCATGTCGACGGCAGTGCCGATATCGGCCTGGGTGGCGGTGAGCTGCTCGCGGGCGCGGCCGGCTTCCTCCTCGGCGCGCATTGCCAGGGCGGAGACCAGGTCGGCGACGACCGCGAAGCCGCGCCCCGCCTCGCCGGCGCGGCCCGCTTCCACAGCGGCGTTCATGGCGAGGACCCGGGTCTGGAAGGCGATCTTGTCGAGGCCTTCGATCACGCCGTCGATGCCTTTGGCACTGTCGCTGACGCGGGTCATCGCCTGTACCGCCTCGTCGGCGATCCCGCGGCCGCCGGCCACGGTGGCGATGGCGTCGTCGGCGCGCGCGACGGTGCGGCCGGCGGCCTCGGCAGTGGTCTTGAGGCGCAGGTCCATCTGGGCGACCGCGGCCGAAGTCTGCTCCAGGCTGGCGGCGTTGGCCTCGGTGCGGCGGGCGAGATCCTCCGCGGCCTGGGCGATCTCGTGCGAGCCGGTCCGGATCGTCGCGGCGCTCTCCATCACCGTGCCGATCAGCCCGCGCAATGCGCCGAGCGCGGCGTTGAAGTCGGTCTTCAGTGCGGCATAGCCCGGGGGAAAGCCCTCGCCGACCTCGGCGGTGAGGTCGCCGCGGGTGAGACGCGCGAGGCTGGCGCCGAGATGACGGACCGCGACCGACTGCGCCTCGGCCTGGCGGGCCCGCTCGGCGGCATTGTCGCGGAAGATCAGCATCGCCTTGGTCATGCGGCCGACGCAATCCCGATAGTCGCCGAACTGGATCGGGCTGGTGAGGTCGCCGGCGGCGAGCGCTTCCATGCGGACTACGGTGGAGACATAGGGATCGGCGATCGCGACCCGATAGCGCATGCATTGGATCGCAGCGCCCCCGATCAGCAGCGCGACCATCGGGGCGGCCAACTGGGTTGGCGCGAGGAAAGCGATGAGCCCGACCAGCGCCATGACGCCGATCAGTGAGCCGAAGGCGACGAACAGCTTGAGACGGATAGGCGCAATGGCCTGGAACCAGTGCATCGAGAATCCTCCTACGCGGCCCCCGGGAGGAACGGCCCGGCAGGCCAGTTGCTGAGCCGGCCGCGCGGGAAGCGCGATCGGACAAGCCCTTTGTAGGGGACACATCAAGGAAACATTATTTTATCTGTGAAATTTGATATCGGGAAATGCCGTAATATTTCCGACATGCCTGGTGAAGTCATGCGTGTCCTGCCGAAGGGAGGCGGGAATCATGCTTGCCGGGCCGATCCGATGGCGTTTGCGCCTGTGTCCGGACGCTAAAGCGCGAGCCCCGCGGCGCGGCCGCTCGCCCAGGCCCATTGGAAATTATAGCCGCCAAGCCAGCCGGTGACGTCCACTGCCTCGCCGATCGCATAGAGGCCCGGCACCTTGCGCGCCTCCATCGTCTGCGAGCTGAGTTCGGCGGTGCTGATCCCGCCGACCGTGACTTCGGCTTTCGCAAAGCCTTCGGTGCCGGCAGGCGCGAAGTGCCAGTCGGCGAGGCGGCGGGCCGCGTCTTCAAGCTTGCGATCGGGCGTGTTGGCGAGTTCGGTGGGCAGGGCGAGTTTCTCGGCCAGCGCATCGGCCAGGCGGGCGGGCAGCGCCTCGCCCAGCAACCTGCGCAGCGTGATGCGCGGGCGCACGCGCTTGGCGGCGAGCAGCCAGCCGGGCTCGGCATCGGGCAGAAAGTCGATGCCGATGCTTTCGCCATGCCGCCAATAGCTCGACACCTGGAGGATGGCGGGTCCGGACAGGCCGCGATGGGTGAACAGCGCAGCTTCGCGGAAGCGCGCCTTGCCAGTGCCGGCGGTGACTTCGGTCGAGACGCCGGAAAGTTCGCGGAACAGCGCTTCCTCGCCGCTCAGCGTGAGCGGGACGAGCGCGGGGCGCGGCTCGACCACCTTGAGGCCGAAGCGGCGGGCGAAGTCATAGGCGAAGCCGGTCGCGCCCAGCTTGGGGATCGAAGGGCCGCCGGTGGCGAGGACCAGCGCCCGAGCCTCCGCGCTGCGCGCGCCGCAGGCGAGGCGCCAGCGATCGTCGCCACGCTCGACCGCGGGCATATTGCCGAGCCAGATCTCGACCCGGCCCTGTGCGCATTCGTCGAGCAGCATGTCGACGATCTGGCGGGCGGAGCCGTCGCAGAAAAGCTGGCCCAGCGTCTTTTCGTGCCAGGCGATGCGGTGGCGTTCGACCAGGTCGAGGAAATCCTGCGCGGTGTAGCGGCCGAGCGCGGACTTCATGAAATGCGGGTTCTGCGAGAGGTAGCGATCGGGCGCGGTGCCGATATTGGTGAAGTTGCAGCGCCCGCCGCCGGAGATCAGGATCTTCTTGCCCGGCGCATCGGCGTGATCGACGAGGAGCACGCGCCTGCCGCGCTGGCCGGCGGTGAGCGCACACATGAGCCCCGCGGCGCCGGCTCCCAGGATGATCGCGTCATACATCGCGCGCGGCCTAGCAGTTGTTCGCGCCGCGGCAAGCGGCGGTGCTCGGAGCGATCCGGTCTGCGCGGGTGTCCGGCCGCATGGTCCGCATCGGGATCCGGGTGCGGCAGGGCCCTAGTGCAGCTTGGCGATGCTGAGCCCGTCGAGCTTGGCGCGCTCCTTCACCGATTCCTCGCTGCGGGTGAGCGCCTTGGCGATCGCCTTCAGCGCCATGCCCTTCTTGGCCAGCGTGTGGAGCTTCTGGACCTCGTCGGGGCGCCAGGGCTGGCGGTGGCGTTCGAAACGTTCGGCCATTCACAATCTCCCGAAGCAAGAGGGCGGGCTCCCTCGGGGAACCCGCCCTCGGCATTTTCAGCGGCAGGGCCTCATGGCCCCGGCCGGCTTACTTGACGTGCTTCGCGATGTGCTTGTTCATCTCGAACATCGTCACCTTGTCGGTGCCGAAGATCGGACGCAGCGTATCGTCCGCGAGGATCTCGCGCTTGTTCGCCGGGTTCTGCAGGTTGTTCTTCTTGATATAGTCCCACAGCTTGCTGACGACTTCGCTGCGCGGGAGGTCCGCGGAGCCCGTGATCTTGGCCAGCTCGGGCGAGGGGGTCACCGGCTTGGCGATACCGCCGCGTGCTTTGGTCTCGGCCATAAAGTCTTCTCCTGTTCCTGCCCTGGACGGGCTATGCCTTCGTGGGCGCCAGCGGCGTGTGCGAACCCTTCCGCCGCCTTCTTGCCTACGATGTACCGCGGTGAGGGCGTTCCTCCTCACCTGCAACCCTTTGATCGTGCAGAATCGCGTCTGTCTAGAGAGCAGATGCGCCGAGACGGGCTCGGAGAGCGATATTTCGGGGATAAGTGGGGTTAAACGGCCGGTAGGAGAGGGCAAAGTGCCGTGCTATCGTGGAATTTCACGGCGAAAGGGGAAGGCGGGATGCGCGGTCTGGTGCTCGGCGGGTTACTGATTCTGACGAGCTGCGGCGGTGGCGGGACCATCGGCACCAACTATTCCGAACCGCCGCCCATGGCCGAGATCGTCGCCACGCCGAGCCCGAGGGCGAGCGAGACGCCCGAGCCGGTGGCGGCGAGCAACAATGTTGCGGAGGAAGCGCCCGCGGCGACGGAAAACGAAAATACGGCAATGGTAAACGTAATGTAAGGTGGACAAGGCTGCGCGGGCTTGTCTAAGGGAGCCCGACATGACGACCCGCGCGCTTCTTGGTCTGCGACTTATCCGCCCTTAGGGGCCGGACGCATATGCGCACGCCCCTAAGGGCACTTCACGATTGAGAACCAAGTCTCCAGCCGAGAGAGAGCTGTCATGTTGCGCGATCCGTCCATCAAATACCGTCCCTTCCCCCAGGTAAACCTGCCCGGCCGCCAATGGCCGAGCCGCACCATCACCAAGGCGCCTCGCTGGCTGTCGACCGACATGCGCGACGGCAACCAGGCGCTGATCGACCCGATGGACGCGGAGAAGAAGACTCGCTTCTTCGAGCTGCTCTGCAAGGTGGGCGTGAAGGAGATCGAAGTCGGCTTCCCCAGCGCCGGCGCCACCGAGTTCGACTTCATCTCGGGCCTGGTCCAGCAGGACAGGATCCCCGACGACGTGATCGTCCAGGTGCTGACCCAGTCGCGCCAGGACCTGATCGAGACCAGCTTCCAGAGCCTGAAGGGTGCCAGGAAGGCGATCGTCCACCTCTACAACGCCGTCTCGCCAGCCTGGCGCCGCATCGTGTTCGGGATGAGCCGCGAGGAGATCAAGGCGATCGCGGTGGCTGGCGCCAAGGTGCTGCGCGACGAGGCGGCCAGGCAGCCCGACACCGACTGGCATTTCGAATACAGCCCCGAGACCTTCTCCACCGCCGAGCTCGATTTCTCGGTCGAGGTCTGCGAGGCGGTGATGGATATCCTGCGCCCGACCACCGAGCGCCCGCTGATCCTCAACCTGCCGGCGACGGTCGAGGCGGCGACGCCCAACATCTATGCCGACCAGATCGAGTGGTTCTGCCGCAACATCCGAAGCCGCGAAACGGTGGTGATCAGCCTGCATACGCACAACGACCGCGGCACCGGCGTCGCCGCGTCGGAGCTGGGGCTGCTGGCGGGCGCGGACCGGGTCGAGGGCTGCCTGTTCGGCAATGGCGAGCGCACCGGCAATGTCGACCTCGTCACGCTGGCGCTCAACATGTACACGCAAGGCGTTGATCCGGGCCTGGATTTCTCGAACATCGACGAAGTGATCCAGACAGTCGAATATTGCAACCAGATCCCCGTCCACCCGCGCCACCCCTATGCCGGCGACCTGGTGTTCACGGCTTTCTCGGGCAGCCATCAGGACGCGATCAAGAAGGGCTTCGCGGCGCAGGAAGCGCGCAACGACGAATTCTGGGACGTGCCGTATCTGCCGATCGATCCCAAGGACCTGGGCCGCGACTATGAGGCAGTGATCCGGGTGAACTCGCAATCGGGCAAGGGCGGCGTCGCCTGGGTGCTCGAGCAGGACAGGGGGCTGAAACTGCCCAAGCGGATGCAGGCGGATTTCTCGCGCCACGTCCAGGCGCTGGCCGACGAGACCAGCCGCGAGCTCAATGCGGCGGATATCTGGGGCCGGTTCGAGCAGACCTATCTGCCGGGCGAGAAGGATCGTTTCGCGCTGGTCGATTACGAGGAGACCGGTGCCGCCGGACAGCGCGTGTTCGTCGGCCGGATCGCGGTGGACGGAGAAGCGCGCTCGATCTCGGGGCGCGGCAACGGCCTGATCTCGGGCGTGATCGACGCGCTGGCGGGCACGACCGGGCCGGCGCTCGACGTGGTCGACTATAGCGAGCATGCGATCGGCCATGGCGCCGATGCGCAGGCCGCGGCCTATGTCGAATGCCGGACCGCCGACGGGCGCACGGTGTTCGGCGTGGGCATCGATGCGGACATCGCGACTGCCTCCGTCCGGGCGGTGCTCAGCGCGGCGAACCGGGCCTAGGTTGGGGCTCATTCAGCTAATTCCGTTATCCCCGCGCAGGCGGGGATCCAGGGTAGCAGGGGATACCGGCGCCATCATGCGAACGCCGTCCGAAGAGGGCAGGATGTGCCGCACCCGCTCCACGCATAACTCTGGATCCCCGCCTGCGCGGGGATGACGAAGGAACGTCAGATACTTGTTTGGGTTCTCAGTCCAGGCCAGGCGGCCATATTCTTCCTTCGCCATCCCGGCTCAGGGTCGGGATGACGAAGGGAAATCAGATATTTGTTTGAGCTTTCGGCCGATCCCGGGTCAGTTCGCAGCCGATGCGCGCGTCCGGATAGATGTCGAGCTTCATGGAGCGAACGGTGACGCGGATCACCCGCTCGTCTGCCAATGCCAGCGCCGCGACTTGCTCGCAGAGCGTTTCCTGCAGCTCGAAATGGCGCGATTCCGCCAGCGCGTGGATGCCGGTGCGCAGAAAGTCGTAATCGACCACCGCGTCGATCCGGTCCTCTGGCGGCGCGGGATAGCGGCACGTCATTGCGACGTGCAGCGTCACGCGCTGGGGCGCGGCGCGTTCCTCGGGATGGATGCCCAGACCCATCGCCACTTCGAGCCCGTCGAGCAGGATCGTGTATTCAGCCAATGGGACGCTCCCGGCCTTCGAACATCACGTCGCCGTCGCGCTGCAGGAAGCGCTGGCCGCAATCGACGAAGACATTCTGCCCGGTGATGCTCCGGGTGGTGAGCAGATGCTCGACGGTGGCGGCGATGTCGGCCAGCGCGACGGGGCGCTGGAGCAGGTTCTGCCGGGCATGGTCGGCGAACTCCTCGGCCGTCTGGTCGAGACTCGGGAGCGTGAGGCCGGGCGAGACTGCGTTGACGCGGATGCGCGGAGCCAGGCCGCGGGCAAGCAGCTCGGTCGCGGTGGCGAGCGCCGCCTTGCTGAGCGTGTAAGTGAGGAAATCCGGATTGAGGTTGGCGAGCTTCTGGTCGAGCAGGTTGACCACCGCGCCCTGATCGAGATCGTCCTGCGCCCCCAGCGCTGAGGCGAGCGCGACCGGCGCGCCGCAATTCACGCGCATGTGCCGGTCGAGCAGCGCGAAGTCGGAGAGGGGCAGGGCGTCCCAGGCGAATTGGGAGGCGTTGTTGACCAGCCCTTCCACCGCGCCGCCCAGCCCATTCCGGGCCGCTTCGATCAGCGCGGCGGCGGTCCCGGCCTCGGCCAGTTCGCCGCTCACCACGCAGGCGCTGCCGCCCTCGGCTTCGATCTGCGCGCGCAGGGCCTCGGCTTCCTCGGGGGCATGGTGATGATGGATCGCCACGGCATGGCCGCGCAGCGCCAGCCGACGGGCGATCGCCGCGCCGATCCGCCTCGCGCCGCCGGTGACCAATATCCGCATCAATAGCCCATCAGCTTGAGCACTTCCTGGCGGCTGCGCTCGTCGTCGCGGAACACGCCCATCATCCGGCTGGTGACCATGCCGACACCCGGCGTGCGAACGCCGCGCGCGGTCATGCAGCCATGCGTCGCCTCGATCACCACCGCCACGCCCTGGGGCCGCAGGCGCTCCCAGATGCAGTCCGCGACTTGCGCGGTGAGCCTTTCCTGCACCTGGAGCCGGCTGGCGAAGCCGTGCAGCACGCGCGCGAGCTTCGAGATGCCGACGACCCGGTCCTTGGGGAGGTAGGCGATCGACGCCTTGCCGGTGATCGGGGCCATGTGATGCTCGCAGTGCGACTGGAACGGAATACCGTTCAACAGGACGATGTCGTCATAGCCGCCCACTTCCTCGAACACGCGGCCCAGGTGATGCGCGGGATCCTCGCCATAGCCCTGGCAATATTCCTTCCAGGCGCGGGCGACGCGTTGCGGCGTGTCGAGCAGTCCCTCGCGCGCGGGATCGTCGCCGGCCCAGCGGATCAGCGTGCGGATCGCGTCCGAAACTTCGGCGGGGACCGGAATTTTCGCCGATGGCGCAACGATGTCGCCATCTTCGGGGCCCTCGTGATCATGCACCATTTTCTTCTCTTCCTCGCGACTTTCGGGCTTTACGCTACGGCATCTGCCGTTCTTGCAGAAACCGGGTGTGGCTCAACTGTATCTCATCGAGAAAAACGGCAGGAAACTGCGGAGTTCCGGCCCTTATCCCCGTTGACGGGCTGAAAAATGCAGCGTTAGTTTCGTTCGCGATAAAAGCAACGCCGTGACCGGTAGCAGCCGGCCGGCGCCCAAGGAGGGGGATGCACCCGATGAAGAAGCTCGACCTGCTCGCGGCGACTGCGCTCACGCTGTTCTTCGCGACGCCCGCCTTTGCCCAGCAGCAGACCACGACGGCGCCCGCCGCGGACGACAGCCAGGAATATACCTCGGCCAACGAGATCGTCGTGACGGCGACCCGCCGCAACGAGACCGTGCAGGACGTGCCGATCGCGATCACCGCCATCGGTGCCGCCGAGCTGCAGAATGCGGGCGTCGACAATATCCGCGATCTCGAGCAGCTCGCGCCGTCGATCCAGAGCTCGACCGGCCAGTCCTCTGCGACCGGCACCACCATCTATCTGCGCGGCATCACCACCGGCGGCGACAATCCGGGCTTCGAGCCGGCGGTCGGCGTGTTCATCGACGGCGTGTTCCGCGCCCGCGCCGGCGTCGCCATCTCCGAGCTGCCCGAGCTGGAGCGTGTCGAAGTGCTGCGCGGCCCGCAGGGCACGCTGTTCGGCCGCAACACCTCGGCCGGCGCGCTCAGCATCTACACCGCGATGCCGCAGTTCGAGACCCATGGCTATGTCGAGGGCACCTATGGCAACTACAATGCCTATGGCGTCAAGGGCGCGATCACCGGCCCGGTGAGCGACGGCCTCGCCCTGCGCCTCGACGGGAGCTATCGCAAGCGCGACGGCTATATCAAGGACGCCAATAGCGACCGCCGCTTCAACGATATCGATCGCTGGGCGCTGCGCGGCCAGGCCCTGCTCGACAAGGGCGACGTGACCTTCCGCCTGATCGGCGACTATTACGAGACCAACGAAGTCTGCTGCGCCACCGTTTCGGTCGTGCGCGGCGGCATCGCCCAGGTGATCAACGGCATCGCCGCGGCGCAGGGCCGGGTCGGCATCTACACCGGCGCGCCCAGCGACCGTATCCAGGCCGCGTCGCCCAATCGCAACTATGGCGAGAAGGTGAAGGACTGGGGTCTTTCGGGCGAGCTCAACTGGGATCTGGGCGACGTCAAGCTGACTTCGATCACTGCCTATCGCGACTGGCGCGCGCTGCGCAGCCAGGACATCGACTTCTCGGGCATCGATCGTGCCTATCGCGACGGCTACAAGACCCGGCTGAAGGACTTCACCCAGGAAGTCCGCTTCCAGGGTTCGGCCTTTGGCGGCGTGCTCGACTGGCTCGTCGGCGGCTTCTACCTGCACGAGCAGAACGACCTTACCGACACGGTGCGCGTGGGCAACGACGCCAATCTGTATGTCGACTCGGTGTTCAACGCGCTCGCCGGCCCGTCCTTCGGCGGCAAGGTGCAGTTCTACGGCTCGCTTGGGCCGACGGTGCCGACGCCGGGCGCGGTGTTCCTCAATCCGGCGGTGCCCAACTCGTTGCCGGCGCTCCAGGCGGTCTATGGCGCCACGCTCGCGCCGCTGGTCGGCTGTTTCCGGGCCCAGGCGGGCACGGCGCCGGGCAGCCTCTGCGTGATCCCGGGCTTCCCGTCGACGCCGATCCCCGGCCTCGCCGCGCTGGCCGCTTCGCCGCTGCCGGGCGCCTCCGCCGGCCAGGGCAACAACAACGACCAGTTCGGCGTGAAGACCGATGCCTTCGCGCTGTTCACCCACAACATCATCAACATCAGCGACAATTTCTCGCTGACGCTCGGCGCGCGCTGGAACCATGAGCGCAAGGCGATGAACGCGTCGATCAACAACAACACCGGCAGTTGCACCTTCTTCAACCAGGTGCGGGCGGGCAATCCGGCGGCGACGGCCTATGCCAGCCTGCTCAAGCAGCTCGGCATCTTCAACAACCTGTATCTGCTGAGCTGCAATCCGGCGGTGAACACCGAGTTCAACGGCAACTACACCGACAGCTTCACCGACGACAAGATCACCGGCACCGTGAAGCTGGCCTACAAGCTCTCGCACAAGCTGCTGATCTACGGAAGCTACGATCACGGCTACAAGTCGGGCGGCTACAACCTCGATCAGGCGACCTTCGACTCGGTGCTGCTCGGCGGCAACGGTCCGCAGGGCCGCGACCTGCGCTTCGGGGCGGAAACCAACGACGCCTTCGAAATCGGCACCAAGTTCAGCCCGAACCGCGCCTTCTCGCTGAACATCGCCGCCTTCTACATGAACTTCTACAACCTGCAGTCGCTGGTGTTCTCGGGCAACAACTTCGTCGTCCAGAACGTGCCCAAGAGCGTCTCGAAGGGCGTCGAGATCGAATCGACGATCCGGCCGTCCAAGAACCTGACCTTCCAGCTGGGCTACAGCTATATCGACGCCCAATATTCCAAGTCGAACAACTTCACGGGCACGCCGCTGCAGGGCCAGGAAGGCCGCCAGTTCCAGAACCAGCCGAAGCACACGGTGACCGGCTCGGTGACCTGGGAACCGCAGATCACGAGCGGACTCAAGGGGCTCATCCATATGGATGCCCGCTACAACAGCGAAGTCGACATCCCGTCGAGCAACCCCGATCCGGTGACCGGTCACACGGCGATCCGCAACGAGGGCTATGGGCTGATCAACGGCTCGATCGGCCTGCAGTCGAACGACGGGAAGATCCGCGGCGAAGTGTTCGTCGAGAACCTGACCAACACTTTCTACTTCATCTCGGGCTTCGCGGTGCCGGAGCAAACCGGCAACTATAACGGCTATCCGGGCTATCCGCGCTTCTATGGCGCGCGGCTGCGCTTCGGCTTCTAAGGTCGGGCCATCGACCAGGGATTAGGGCGCTCCGGGAGACCGGGGCGCCCTTTTCGCATGCGGACCGCGTGAGCGCCCGGGGTGGTGCTTCCCTCACTGGGCGGCGTGCGGCCTGACCGGGCTGTACGCGCTGCTATCCTGTCCGAAGATCACTCGAATATCCCGCGGATCGCCCTTGCGATCGCAATCGAGCACGACGGCCCGTTCGCCCGTCCAGAGGGCGCGCCCGGCGCAGTCCGGTATGGCGGACATGCGATAGAGCGGGGCCGTCCCGGAATAGCCGCCGACCTGGTATTTCTGCACGGTGTAGGCAATGGTCTGGAAGAGCGTGAACGCTGCGAGAACGAGCGTTGCCGCAGCGGTGATTCCCGCACGGAAAGTCCGGTGCCGTCGAACGCGCAGCGCGGCCTGGCTGAGCAAGCCCACAACCACGACGCCGCCCGTCGACGCCGCCGCTGCCGCGCCCGGGTCGGCCTGGGCCCGTGACAGGCCCCAGATGCCGAGGACGAACACGAAGCCGGCAAGGCCTAGCGCGATGCGCCGCAGCCAGCGCAGCCGCCCCCGGAAGCCGCCGACGAACCATGCGGCGAGGAACGCGATGGCGAGAGGAATGGTGAAGAACAGAAGCGACAGGCCCGACATCGCGACATCGGCGAATGTCGCGAGCTGGAGGAAATTCAGGCCCCAGCGATCAAAGACCGCCTGGTTCGCGAGGATCGAGAGCGCGAAGGAAGCGGCTGTCACGACGGAGAAATATTCGGTCAGCCGCTTGCCCAGCCGAATGCCTTCGGGCCGTGCGGGCGCGGCGTCGGGGGCGGGATCCGTTTCGATGTCGTCCTGCCGCTTCGCTGAAGGCGCAGCGCGGCGTCGGCGTGTTGGTTCCGTCATGAAATCCCCCGAAATAGGCGGGACCCTTAGCCGGAAGCGCGCGTGCGGGTGAAGCCTTGCCTTCGGGTGCACCTGTCCGTCGCCGGAAGGGGGCGATGCCGGCCGTCCCGGCGGCGCTTCACTCCCCGAACAGCGCGTCGACCGGGCTTTTGGGCAGGAACCACAGCACCGCCACCACCGCGGCGCAGGCGAGGCCGGCCCAGGGGGAGGCGAAGGTGAGAGCGATGCCGCTGAGATAGATGGCCGAGGCGACCGCCCCCTTGCGCAGGGTGCGGTGGTGATAGGCCTGGGCGGCCTCGTCCTGGCGGCCGGTCCGGCGGATGACCGACTGGAGCCACACATAGGCGAAGCTCGGCAGCATCATCACGCACATATAGACCAGGGTCGCGTCATGGCTGAAATGCTGCTCGCCCAGATAGGCAGTGGCGAAGGGCACCAGCGACAAGGTGAAGAGCAGGGCGATGTTGGCCCAGAGCAGATCGTTGGTGATCCGCGAGGCATGGGCGAACAGCCGATGGTGGTTCACCCAATAGATCGCGACATAGGCATAGCTGAGCACATAGGCGGTGAAGACCGGCCAGAGCGCCCAGAGATGCGCGAGGCCGTGCTCCTCGGGCGCCTTCATCTCGAGCACCATGATCGTGATGATGATCGCGATCACGCCGTCGGAAAAGGCTTCCACGCGATTGACGCCGCCCCGGCCTTCGTCCGTCTCGTTCAAGTCAGCCCCCTTTTCTCGCTACGTTGACGATGCTTATAGTTCGATATCGAGCGCCGGGAACCGTCCCGAAGGAGGAAAGGATGCACGTCCCACCCGGCTTCACCACGCTGTTTCCCTATCTCTTCGTTGATGGGGCGCGGGCCTATCTCGACTTTTTGGTGCGGGGCCTGGGCGGCGAGATCGTCGGCGTGCACCAGACGCCCGACGGCGTGGTCCGCAATGCCCAGCTGCGTTTCGGCGACACCATCATCATGGTGAGCGAGGTGGGCGAGGGGCGCGAGCCGACCCGCGGCACCTATTATCTCTATGTCGAGGATGCGGACGCGGCGATGGCGCGCGGCGTGGCGGCGGGCGGGGCGATGGAAAGCGAAGTGGGCGACCGGGTCTATGGCGACCGGCAGGGCGGGCTTCGCGATCCCGCGGGCAATATCTGGTGGCTGTCGCAGCGGCTGGCGCCGGGCCCCTATTGAGGCCCGGCGCCGCACGCCCTCTCCTTAGTTCTTGGTCTGGTCGACCAGCTTGTTGGCGCCGATCCAGGGCATCATCGCGCGCAGCTCGCTGCCGACCTGCTCGATCTGGTGGCGCTTGGCGGCGATGCGGCTGGCCTTGAGCTCGGGCTGGCCGGCGCGGTTGTCGAGCACGAAGTCCTTGACGAAGCGCCCTGACTGGATGTCGGCCAGCACCCGCTTCATTTCCTTCTTGGTTTCCTCGGTGATGATGCGCGGACCGGTCTTGATGTCACCATATTCGGCGGTGTTCGAGATCGAATAGCGCATGTTGGCGATGCCGCCCTCATACATCAGGTCGACGATGAGCTTCAGCTCATGGAGGCACTCGAAATAGGCCATTTCGGGCGCATAGCCGGCCTCGACCAGCGTCTCGAACCCGGCCTGGACCAGCGCGGTGGTGCCGCCGCACAGCACGGCCTGCTCGCCGAACAGATCGGTCTCGCATTCCTCGCGGAAATTGGTCTCGATGATGCCCGAGCGGCCGCCGCCGACGCCGGAGGCATAAGCAAGTGCGAGGTCGTGCGCGTTGCCGCTGGCATCCTGGTGGATCGCGATCAGGCAGGGGACGCCGCCGCCGCGGACATATTCCGATCGCACGGTGTGGCCGGGGCCCTTGGGCGCGATCATGATCACGTCGATGTCCGCCGGCGGCTCGATCAGGCTGAAATGGATGTTGAGGCCGTGCGCGAAGGCGAGGGCGGCGCCGGGGCGCAGATTGCCCTTGATGTCGTTCTCCCAGATCGCCGCCTGATGCTCGTCGGGCGCGAGGATCATCAGGATGTCGGCCCATTCGGCCGCTTCCTTGTTCGGCAGCACCCTGAAGCCGGCGCCCTCCGCCTTCTTCGCCGAGGCCGAGCCGGGGCGGAGCGCGATGGCGACTTCCTTCACCCCGCTGTCGCGCAGGTTCTGCGCATGGGCATGACCCTGCGAGCCATAGCCGAGAATGGCGATCTTCTTGCCGGCGATCAGGTTCAGATCGGCGTCGCGATCATAATAGACACGCATTTCTTTCTCTTCCCTTTGTGATCGTCATCCCCGCGAAGGCCGGGATCCAGGGCAACAGGCCGAACCGCTCGTGACTCTGGCCCCCCGCCTTCGCGGGGGTGACGGAATGAAAAACTCAGGCCGCCTCGGCCCCTCTCGCGATCGCGACGATGCCGGTGCGGGCCACCTCGACCAGGCCAAGATCGCGCATCAGCTCGACGAACTTGTCCAGCTTCTCCGATCCGCCCGTCACTTCGAAGACGAAGCTCGAAGTGGTCGCGTCGACCACACGGGCGCGGTACACTTCGGCGAGGCGCAGGGCCTCGATCCGGTGCTCGCCGGTGCCCGCCACCTTCACCAGCGCCAGCTCGCGCTCGACATGCGGGCCGAAGGCCGTGAGGTCGGTCACCTTGTGCACCGGCACCAGCCGCTCGAGCTGGGCGATGATCTGTTCCATCACCGGGGCCGAGGCCTCGGTGACGATGGTGATCCGGCTGATCAGGTCGTCGTCGCTGATCTCGGACACAGTGAGCGACGAGATGTTGTAGCCGCGCGCAGTGAACAGGCCGGCGATCCGGGCAAGGATGCCCGGCTCGTTGTCGACGATGACGGCGAGCGTGTGCCGCTCGACTGCTTCTTCCTTGATGTGCATGGGGTCAGACCAGCGCCTTGGCTTCGTCGTCCATCTCGCCCGAGACTTCGGCCGATTGGAGCAGCATTTCGGTATGGGCGGCGCCCGACGGGATCATCGGGAAGCAGTTGGCGAGCTTGGCCACCCTGCAATCCACCAGCACCGGCCCGTCATGCGCGAGCATCTCGGCGATGCCGGGGTCGAGCTGGTCGCGCGTCTCGATGCGGATGCCCTTCCAGCCATAAGCCTCTGCCAGCTTTACGAAATCGGGCAGCGCGTCGCTGTAGCTCTCCGAATAGCGCGACTGATAGGTCAGCTGCTGCCACTGGCGGACCATGCCCATATATTCGTTGTTCAGGATGAAGATCTTGACCGGCAGGCGATATTGGGTCGCCGTGGCCAGCTCCTGGATGTTCATCTGGATCGAGGCTTCGCCGGCGATGTCGATCACCAGCGCGTCCGGATTGCCCAGCTGGGCGCCGATCGCGGCCGGCAGGCCATAGCCCATCGTCCCCAGGCCGCCCGAGGTCAGCCACTTGTTCGGATCGTCGAAGTGGAAGTGCTGGGCCGCCCACATCTGGTGCTGGCCGACTTCGGTGGTGATGATCGGGGCCTTGTCCCTGGTCGCTTCCCACAGGGCGCGGATCGCGCGCTGGGGCATGATGACCCGGGGATCGCTTTCCTGGAAGTCGAGGCAGCCCACCTGGCGCCAGCCCTGGATGCGGCTCCACCATTCAGACAGGTCGGGACGGGGATGTTGGCGAAGGTTCCACGTATCGAGCATCGCCCGGAGCGCCGAACCGACGTCCGCCACGATGGGCAGGTCGACGCGGACGTTCTTGTTGATACTCGAACGGTCTATGTCGACGTGGATCTTCGCACTGTTCGGCGAAAAGGCATCGAGACGACCGGTCACACGGTCGTCGAAACGGGCACCCAGGGCAATGATCAGATCGGCCTGGTTCATCGCCAGATTGGCTTCATAGGTGCCGTGCATCCCCAGCATTCCCAGCCACTTGTCGTCCGAGGCGGGGAAGGCGCCGAGGCCCATCAGCGTCGATGTAACCGGCGCGCCCGTCATATCGGCGAGCTGGCGCAGCAGGCGCGCAGCTTCGGGACCGGAGTTTATAATCCCGCCGCCGGTATAGAAGATCGGGCGCTCGGCCGCGGCCAGCATGTCGACCGCCTTCTCGATCGCCGCCGCATCGGGCTCGATCTGCGGGCGATAGGTCTTGTGCGAGATCGGGGCGTTTTCGCCGCGCCTGGCAGTCGCGACCTGGACGTCCTTGGGAATGTCGATCACCACCGGGCCCGGCCGGCCCGAGGTGGCGATGTAAAAGGCCTCGCGGATCGTCGGCTCGAGCCGGGCGGGGTCCTTCACCAGATAATTATGCTTCGAACAGTGGCGCGTGATGCCGACCGTGTCGGCCTCCTGGAACGCATCGGTGCCGATCAGCCCGGTGGGGACCTGGCCGGTGATCACGACCATCGGAATCGAATCCATCAGCGCGTCGGTGATGCCGGTGACTGCGTTGGTCGCGCCCGGGCCCGAGGTGACGAGCACAACGCCAGGCTTGCCGGTCGCGCGGGCATAGCCCTCGGCCGCATGGGTCGCCGCCTGTTCGTGGCGGACAAGAATATGTTTGATGCGATCTTGCTTGAAGATGGCATCGTAGATCGGAAGCACCGCGCCGCCGGGATAGCCGAACACGACTTCCACACCGAGATCGCACAGCGTCTCGATCAGGATGTCTGCTCCACTCTTCTCGGTCACATCGGCCTCCGTTGGTTGCAGTGCAAGATGCACCGCCGAAGGGCGCTGCTACCTGCACGAAAACTACGCGTCAAGCCGCATTATAGTAATTTTGTTTCGAATCGTTCAACGAGTCTGTTCGTTTGTGTCTCATCCGTGCGCTCCCATTCGGGCGGCGGCTGGCGGCGGAACCAGGTGTACTGGCGCTTGGCATAGTGGCGGGTGGCGAGCGAGCCGGCGAAATGGGCTTCCTCGAAATTGCTTTCGCCCTGGAGCGCCAGGCCGATCTCGCGCACGCCGATCGCGCGCAGCACGGGGGCGTCGTGCGGCACGTCGGTGCGGGCGAGCAGCGCCGCGACTTCGCCCTGCGCCACCTGGACCATGTGGCGGAAGCGCCGGTCGATCCGGTCGGCGAGCCAGGTCCTGTCGGGAAGGAGGATCGTCGCGGCGATGCGGACCTCGCCGCCGATGCCGCCGTGACGCTGCGCCTGCCATGCGCCGAGCGACTTGCCGGTGGAGCGGACGACTTCGAGCGCGCGCGACACCCGGGCAGTATCGGCGGGCTTGAGCCGGGCCGCGGTCTCCGGGTCGCACCGGGCGAGCTCGGCATGCGCGTCGGCGACGGCCATGGCGCGCACCGCGGCGCGGATCTCCGGATCGATCTCGGGCACCGGCGCGATCCCCTCCACCAGGGTGCGCAGATACATGCCGGTGCCGCCGACCAGGATGGGGAGGCGGCCCGCCGCATGCGCTTCGGCGATCGCGCCGCGCGCCTCGGCCGCCCAGCGCGCCGCGGAATAGGCCTCCGCCCCGTCGACATGGCCGAACAGGCGGTGCGGCGCGCGCTTTTCTTCCTGCACGGTGGGGCGGGCGGTGAGCACGCGCAGATCCGCATAGACCTGCATCGAATCCGCGTTGATGACGGTGCCGCGATGCTTTTCCGCGAGCGCGAGCGCGAGCGCGGACTTGCCGCTCGCGGTCGGCCCTGCGATGAGCGCCACCAAAGGCAGGCCAGGGGATCCGATGTTCATTGCGACGCTTATAGCAGAGGGTTTGACCGCAGGGCAGCTTTCCGAGGCGGGCGACCGGCTGGCTGCGGTGCGTTGCGCGCCCGGAAGCTGGCGCTGGCTGGACGAGGGTGTGGCGGCGGACCTGGAATTCGCGATGCATCCCGATGCGGCGCGCGCGGCGCTGGAGGGCGCGTTCCCCGCGACCGACGTGGCGGTGCAGCCGGCCACAGGGCGCGCGAAGAAGCTGCTGGTGGCCGACATGGACTCCACGATGATCACCGTCGAGTGCATCGACGAGCTGGCCGATTATGCCGGGATCAAGCCGCAGATCGCCGAGGTTACCGAGCGGGCGATGCGCGGCGAGCTGGATTTCGGCGCGGCGCTCGATGCGCGGGTGGCGCTGCTGAAGGGGTTGTCCGAAGGGGCGATCGAACAGTGTCTGGCGGAGCGGGTGAAGCTGATGCCGGGCGGGAAGGCGCTGGTGCGGACGATGCGCGCACGCGGCGCGACTTGCGTGCTGGTCTCGGGCGGGTTCACCCGCTTCGCCGAGCCGGTGGCGGCGGAGATCGGCTTCAACTACGCGATCGCCAATCGGCTGGTGATCGCGGACGGCGCGCTGGACGGCACGGTCGAGCGACCGATCGTCGACAGCAACACCAAGCTGGAGACGCTGGTGGCGGTGCGCGGCGAGCGCGGGCTGGCCGCGGGGGAGACGCTGGCGGTGGGCGACGGCGCCAACGACCTGGCGATGATCCGCGCGGCCGGGCTGGGGGTGGCCTATCACGCCAAGCCGATCGTCGCGGCGGCGGCGGGCGTGCGCGTGGACCATGGCGACCTGACCGCGCTGCTCTATGCGCAGGGGATCGCGGCGAAGGATTGGGTTGTTTCCTAGGGTCAAGCCTCGATCAAGGCCTTGATTTCTTTCGTCATCCCCGCGCAGGCGGGGATCCAGGGCCAGGTGCGGAGCTGCTGTGGCAGGCCCCGTCCTCTCCAGAGGCGTTCGCGCGGTGGCGCCGATATCCCGCATTACCCTGGATCCCCGCCTTCGCGGAGATGACGGGAAGGAGGTTGGGCGATGGAACAGAGGCGATGGAACGGAAGCGAAGATACGATTAGGCGTCGCTATGACGAACACGTCCAAGCCTCGGCGTTCAAGCGATGCTAGCCGGCGCGAATGGATCGTACTCCAGCTGTCTATATCATGGCGAGCGGGCGCACGGCACGCTCTACACCGGAGTCACCTCCGACCTGCCTGGCCGCACCTACCAGCATCGTACCGGCATGCTCGATGGCTTCACCAGGGAACATGGCTGCAAGCGTCTCGTCTGGTTCGAGGTCCATGCGGAAATGGAGCCCGCGATCATCCGCGAGAAGCGGATCAAGAAATGGAATCGCGCGTGGAAACTCAAGCTGATCGAAGAGAGCAATCCGACATGGCGTGATCTCGCAGAGGACTGGGGTTTCGATCCACTGAAGGAAGAATAGCCAAGTCTTTCCTGTTGTCGCCTTCCATGGCCCCACTTCCTTCCCGTCATCCCCGCAAAGGCGGGGGCCCAGGGTAACGGGGCGGCATCCTGTGAGGCCCTGGATCCCCGCCCGCGCGGGGATGACGAGAGAATTGCGATGACGCGAGAACGGGGAGGAGGGGAAGCGGACGGCAGCGCGAGAAAGATATCGGCCTCGATCCCTGTCGGCTAAACCCCCAGCCAGCGAAAGGCGCGCGCCACCACTGCACGGGCGTCCTGCTCGATCGGCGGTCCGTGCGCGATCACGAGGCGCTCCGCCGGCCAAGCGAGGACGCGCCGCATCGCGGCCCGGGCGGCGGGGCGATCGGAAAAGGCGTAGCGGAACTTGCGCGGGACCCGTGGCTCGGGCGCGGTCATCCCGTCGAGCCGGGCGACGATCGCGCGCCAGCCGGTGAACCAGCCCGAAGGGAGGTGCTGGATCAGGTCGGTGAACAGCAGCGTGCGGCTCGGGTGGTGGAAGAAGGCCAGCTCGGTCGCGATCCGATTGCCCGGGATCGCGACCTGGTCGATCTCGCCGTCCCAGGCGAAGCCGGGGCTGTCCGTCAGGTCATCGTCGAAGTTCAGGCCGGGGTGCCGCGCGGCGAGGCCGGGCGGGGCGTGCAGCGCGGCTTGCGGAAAGGCGCGCTGCCATTCGCCCAGGAAGCGATCGTGCAGCGTGTTGGGCGCGACGAGATGGCGGACCTCGCCCAGCGCCGCGACTGCGTGGCGGAGGCCATCGGTGAGTGCGATCGGCGACCAGAGGAAGAGCGCGCCGCCCGGCAGCCGCATCACCGCCATCCGCGTCGGGTAGCGAAAGCCGGCGACTGCCACGACCGGGCCGTCCGCCAGCCAGATATCCTCGCCAAAGGGATGCAGCGTGCCTTCCATCACCACGGGTCCCTTCCGGTTTGAACGGGTCAGCGCACGCCCTTGCCGAAGGTGAAGCTGAGGCCCAGGCCGCCGGAAAGCTGGTTGCGGCTGCCGATCGGCCCGCGCGAAAGGGGGGAATCGGCGCCGTCGCCCACCAGGCGATCATAGCGGGCATAGCTGTACAGGCCCCAGCGGCGCGAGAATTGCCAGGTCGCGGTGGAGCTGATGCCGAGCGCCTGCACCGCGCTGCCATCGGCGGGATAGACCGGCAGGCCGGTGCGGGCGGCGACGGCGGGCGTGACTTCGAAATAGGCGCGGCGATATTTCGCATCGGACAGCGTGACGCGCGGCCCGATCGAGACCAGCCATTTGTCGCCGTCGCGCGCGACATAGTCGAGCCCGACACCGCCGATCAGCCCCTTATGGCCGTTGATCCCCTTGCGCAGCTCGGTGTGGAGCCGCAGCGACCTGGCGAGCCAATATTGCGCATAGCCGCCCAGTTCGATCGTGGTGCTGACTTCGTCGATCGGGGCGCCGGCTTCGCTGCGGCGCCGCGAGCCCTGGAAATTCGCGGCCGGACCGATCTCGAACCCGCCGCCCTCGAATGCAGCGAAGCCGAAGCTGTCGTCCGCAGCGATGAAGGGAAAGGGCGTATCGCCGCGCGCGACCGCGACATCGACCATCGGCGTGAGCTGAAGCTTGTCCGCCCCGGGATAATTGGGCGAGAGCTGCGGGCCGAGCGAGACGCGATAGCGGCGGGGCGGCTTGGCTTCGTCTTCCTGTGCATGCGCGGGCAGGGCGATGGCGAGCAACGGCGCGAGCGCGAGGAAACGGATCATCATGCTCGAACGCCCCTACACGCATCTCTGTTGCAGGCGCGATATGACTATTGGCTCACCGGCACGCAAGGGCTGACGCCGCGGCAGGCGCCCGCCGCTTCGCCGCGGCTGGCAAAGGGGCCGACCAGCACCTTGGTGAGGGTGCCTGCCTTCACATAGGCAACCTGCCGGCCCGGGAAGCGGCCGCCGACCTGGCTCCAGAGCCTGCGGGCATTGGCGGGATCGCCGAACGCGCCGAGCTGGAGGCGCCAGCCGCCGTCGCGGATCGGGGCGGCGGGAGGCGGCGCTGTCGCGGCAACCTTGACGGGCGCTGGCGGCGGGGTGGCACTGCCGGTGCGCGGCGGGGTACGGACGGGAGCGGTACGCGGCGGCGCCGTGCCCGCCGCCACCTCGACCGGGGGCCGTTCGGCGCCGAGCAGGGGCGCGCGGTTTGCCTCGTCCTCATATTTGCGCGCGAGGGTGAGGCCCGCCTGGCGGTCCTGCACCGTCATGTACTTGTCCATCTGCGCGAGCGCGCTCGAGGCTTCGGCGAGGCCCGATTGCGAGGAGCGGGTGACCAGCGCATAGGCGCGCACCCAGTCCTTCTGGACCACGTCGCCGTTGAAATACATCGTGCCGAGCACATACTGGGCACGCGGATCGCCGCGGCCGGCAGCGCGCTGGAGCCAGGGCGCCGCCTTGTCGCGCTTGCCGTTGGTGAAGAGCGCGAGGCCGTAGCTCGCCTCCGCCTGTTCATGGCCCTGGGCGGCGGCCTTGGCGTACCAGAGCTCGGCCTGGTTCAGGTCGGCGGCAACGCCGCGGCCGAGCTTATAGGCCTGGCCGAGATTGAACTGCGCGTCGGCATCGCCCTTCATCGCCGGGCCGCGCCAGCGATCGACGGCGCCCTTATAGTCGCCGCGCTCCCAGGCCTCGACTCCGGCCTTGACCGGATTCTCCTGCGCGAGCGCGGGCGGGGCGGCGAGCGCCATTCCGGCAACAGCGATCAACTCGAGAAGCTTCATGCGACCTTTCGACTCCCGCCCCGGCAAGATTGGATAAATGCCAGTTAACCATCGTTTGTGAAAGAAATCCTTACCCGGCGAGGGGTAGGCGGAATCCCGGAGCGGAACGCCGTTAACGCATTCTTAGACGCCGGCATGGCATGCCCACCCTCGGGTAACTGGTATTTCGAGGGGGTTCATGCGCGTTCTCGCGATGGCATCGCAGAAGGGCGGATCCGGCAAGACGACCTTGTCGGGCCATCTCGCCGTGCAGGCGGAACGGGCCGGGTGCGGCCCGGTCGTGCTGATCGACATCGATCCGCAGGGCTCGCTGGCGGACTGGTGGAACGAGCGCGAGACGGATCTTCCGGCCTTCGCGCAGACCACGGTCGCGCGGCTCGCCTCGGACCTCGAGATCCTGCGCCAGCAGGGCTTCAAGCTGGCGGTGATCGACACGCCGCCGGCCATCACCATGGCGATCCAGAGCGTGATTGCCGTTGCCGAGCTGATCGTGATCCCGACGCGCCCGTCGCCGCACGACCTGCGCGCCGTGGGCGCCACGGTCGATCTGTGCGACCGCGCGGGCAAGCCGCTGATCTTCGTGGTCAACGCCGCCACGCCCAAGGCGCGGATCACCAGCGAGGCTGCGGTGGCGCTTTCGCAGCACGGCACGGTCGCGCCGATCACGCTGCACCACCGCACCGACTTCGCCGCTTCGATGATCGACGGCCGCACCGTGATGGAAGTCGATCCGAACAGCCGCTCGGCCGCCGAGGTCGAGGCGCTGTGGACCTATATCAATGACCGGCTGGAGAAGAACTTCCGCCGCACCGTGTTCGCGGCGCCGACCGCGGTCAATCAGTTCGGCGCGCCGCGCCCGGCCGGCGGCTTCGGCCGCAGGGTGGTGAGCTGATGTTCGGCACCCCCAAGCCCACCGCCTCGCTCTCGTCGAGCCTGCTCGCCCGCAAGGGCCAGGCGCGCCCGGCGATGCGCCCGCAGGGTTTCGTCGGCCTCAACCCGGCGACTGCCCAGGAAGATCTCGGCTGGAACGACATGGGCGAGGATCATGCCCATGCGCATGTCCATGCCCAGCAGTTCGCGGCCGAACCCGTGCCCGCACCGCAGCCCAAGCCGCAGGTGCTGCGCCAGATCGAGCAGCTCGACGAGCGGTTCAGCGCGCCCGAGCCGGCCGCCGCGCCTGCTCCGGTGGCCGCCCCGCAGCCGGCTCCGGTCGCGCCGCGTCCTGCCCTGCCGCCGGCCGCCGCGGAACGGCTGGCCCGCGAAGTGGCGAAGAAATCCAAGGCGGCGTTCACGCTCCGCCTCGACAATGACCGGCATTTGCGCCTGCGCCTCGCATCGGCGGTCACCAATCGTTCGGCGCAGCAGCTCGTGACCGAGGCGCTCGACGCCTTTCTCGAATCGCTGACCGAGGTCGAGACGCTCGCGCGTCAGGTCGGCCCGGCCGGGAACCGTTGAAGGAACGGATGATGAAGACCCGTAGCAAGCTCGTGATCGGTCTCTCGGCGCTCGCAGCCGGCGGCACGCTGGCGGCCGGCATCGCGACCCAGGGCTTCGCGCTCTCGGCCTTCGCGACCGATGCGGCCAATGCGAAGAAAGCGGCGCAGGAAGCCGGAGCCGCGCGCAAGGCGATCGCCAAGCGCAAGGCCGGCGAGGCGGTGAGCCATGCCGAGGCGGCGGTGGCCAACGATCCGCAGAATGCCGATTATCGCGCGCTGCTGGGCCAGGCCTATCTGCTCGCTGGCCGCTTCGCCTCGGCGAACCAGGCGCTGGCCGATGCGCTGACGCTCAATCCGGGCGACGGCCATGCGGCGCTCAACCTCGTTCTCGCCAAGATCGCCGGCGGCGACTGGCCCGGCGCGCGCGCGATGCTGCAAAGCCACGAGGACATGATCCCCGCCGCCGATCGCGGCCTGGCCTATGCGCTGGCCGGCGATCCGGTGAAGGCCGTCGAGATACTGGGCCCCGCCGCCCGCGCCGAGGACGCCACTGCCAAGACTCGCCAGAACCTGGCGCTGGCGCTCGCGCTCTCCGGCCGCTGGGCCGAGGCCAAGCAGGTCGCCTCGGTCGATGTGGCGCCCGACCAGATCGGCGCGCGCATGATGCAATGGGTGACCTTCGCCCGCCCGGTCAACGCCTATGACCAGGTCGCTGCGCTGCTGGGCGTGACGCCGGTGCAGGATGCCGGCCAGCCGGCCCGCCTTGCGCTCGCGCAGCAGAATGTGATGCTCGCCGCCGCCGCAACCCAGCCCGTGCAGACCGTGTCGACGCAGGACGCGGTCGACAGCTACATGCCCGGCGTGCCGGCCAATGCCCAGGCGGTGGCCGCCGAGGCCGGCGTCGCCCCGCCCATGACGGAAGCCGCCCCGGTCGCCCTGGCCGAGGCCGCGCCGGTCGCCGGCACCAATGCCGGGGTCGTCTTCGGCCCGCGCGCGGAAGTCGTGCAGGCGGTTCCGGCCGTCGCGGTGCGTGCGCCGGCGGCCGAGAAGGTTTCGCTGAGCGCCCGCGCGCCGGCGGCGATCGAGAAGCCGTCGGCCAGGCCGGCGCACGGCAATTTCTATGTCCAGCTCGGTGCCTATGCGAGCCCGGCGGTGGCCCGCGACGCGTGGAGCCGCCTCGGCAACCGGGTGCCGGCGCTTTCGGGCCAGACGCCCTATGGCGCCAAGGTCGCGACCAAGGCGGGCAATTTCTATCGCCTGTCGGTGGGCGGCTATGCCCGCGGCGACGCCGATGCGCTGTGCCGCCAGGTGAAGGCGAGCGGCCAGACCTGCTTCGTGCGCGCCGGCGCGGGCGATGCGCTGGCGGCCTGGGCCAGGCCGGGCGTGCGCCTGGCTTCGCGCTGAACGAGTTTCCCTCTCCCATCGGGAAAAGAGAGGCCGGGGCGGCAACGCCTCGGCCCTTTTTCCTGCGCTTGACGCATACATAACCTGATGGTTATGGAAAATGCATAGCCAACTGGTTATGCATATGGGAGAGGCAAGCCATGATCCGTCAGATTCACCGTTGGACCGGAATCGTCTTCAGCATCGCGGCGATCGCGAACATCGTCGCCCTGATCGCGGGGGCCAACGCGACCTGGCTGGGCCTGGTGGCGGTGATACCGCTGCTGGTGCTGCTCCCGACGGGGCTGTACCTGTTCGCGTTACCTTATCTCGCGAGGAACGCATGAGCGAAGACAAGACCGCCGCCGAGCAGATCGACGCCCGCATCGCCGCGCTGGACGACTGGCGCGGGGCGGCGCTCGCCCGGGTGCGGGGGATCATCCACGAGGCTGACCCCGAAGTGGAGGAGACGTGGAAGTGGCGGGGCGTGCCGGTGTGGGAGCATGCCGGCATCCTCTGCACCGGCGAGACCTACAAGGCGGCAGTGAAGCTGACCTTCGCCAAGGGCGCGGCGCTGGCCGACCCGACGGGGCTGTTCAATTCGAGCCTGGAAGGGAACACGCGGCGGGCGATCGACATCCATGAAGGCGAGGCGATCGACGCGGCCGCGCTGAAGGCGCTGATCCGCGAGGCGGTGGCGGCGAACCTGGCCAAGCCGGCGCGGGGGAGGAAATAGCCGTCACCCGGGCCGTGCGCCGGGTGAGATGGGCGGATGTCGAACCTGGCACTCAGCGCCGATGCGCGGCGGCGGCTTCGTCATAGACTGCGCCGATCCTGCGGCTGAACCCCGCAAAGGCGGGGTGGCGGGAGGCGCGGTCGAGGCAGGCCGTGGCGAGTCGTTCGATTCCGGCGCCGCCCTGCCGGGCCCGTGCCGCGGCCTGGCTTGCCTCCGGCGTTTCAAGCGCTTCGCGAGCCACGCGCTGGCTGTACCAGGAGTTGCCGACGAAGAGCGCACGACGCCGTTCGGCGGGCGCGTTGCCACGCTCCGCATTCTGGCCCGCCACGCCCAGCACGGCCGCACAGTGCAGGTTGTCCTTTGAGTTCAGGCCATTGACCTCGGCGGAGGTGCAGCCCGTCGCGAGAAGCGAGCCGATCATCAGTACGGGAATTCTTGCAGGAACAGCCACGCCTCGACCCTAGGGCCGAGGCGATTAATGCATGGTTGCGCCGCGCCTGATAGGATGGGTTCGGGCAGATTTCACGGGAGGTCCCCAGGTGCAGATCGCGGTGCTGACGTTCGACGGATTCAACGAGCTCGATAGCTTTGTCGCGGCGGCGATCCTGAACCGGCTGAGACCCAAGGGATGGCAGGCGCACATCACTTGCCCGACCAAGCAGGTCACTTCGATGAATGGCGTCACGGTTGCCGCGCAGAAGCCGCTGGAGTTCGCCACCGAGGCTGATGCCGTGCTGATCGGCAGCGGTATCCGTACGCGCGAGATCGTGGCGGATGCGGAGATGCTCGCGCGAATCCGGCTCGATTCGGCGCGCCAGCTAATCGGGGCGCAATGTTCGGGCACGCTGTTGTTGGCGAAGCTCGGCCTGATCGGTGGCTTGCCGGCCTGCACCGACCTGAACACCAAGCCCTGGGTGATCGAGGCGGGCGTCGACGTGATCGACGCGCCGTTCGTGGCGCATGGCAATGTCGCGACCGCGGGCGGCTGCCTGGCCTCGCAATATCTGGCGAGCTGGATGATCGCACGGGGCGCCGCGCTCGAGGATGCGCGGGCGGCGATCCACTATGTGGCGCCGGTGGGGGAGAAGGACAGCCATGTCGAGCGGGCGATGGGGGTGATCGCGCCGTTCATTCAGGCTGGGCGGGTGGCCGCCTAGGGCCAAGACTCGTTCAGCAAACCCCGTCATCCCCGCGCAGGCGGGGATGACGAACGAAATCCGGGCCTTGATCGGGTTCTAACCCTAGGTTGAGGACTCATATCCCTTCAATCGTCATCCCCGCGAAAGCGGGGATCCAGGGTAACGCGGGATATCGGCACCACGGCGCGAACGCCGTCCGGAGAGGGTAGCACCCCGCCACCTCGGCTCCACGCCTGGCCCTGGATCCCCGCCTGCGCGGGGATGACGACGGAAAATCAGATACTTGATCGGGTTCCAACGCTAGGCTGGGAACTCGAATGGATATCTCATTCTCCATCATCATCCGGCCTTGGGCCGGGGTAGCGATGAAGAATATGAGCCCTCAACCCGCCGGGCCGCTCGTGCCACCAGATGTGGCGGTTCAACGCACCGGCTTCCATTTCCGGCGGGCCGAAGGGCGGCGACGCTGCCGCAGCGCCGGGCTCACTCGATCTCCCGCCCGCCCTTGAAGACGCGGTGGACCTTGCCCTGGACCGGCAGGCCATCGAACGGGGTGTTGCCGGCGCGGGCCTTCATCTTCGTGCCGTCGATCGCCCAGGGGGTTTCGGGATCGAACAGGATGAAGTCGGCAGGCTTGCCGGGCGCGAGCGTGCCGGCATCGAGGCCGAGGATGCGCGCCGGATTGGCGGCGAGCAGTTCGAACAGCCGCTCCAGCGTCAGCAGGCCGTCGCGGACCAGGCCGAGCGAGAGGGCGAGCAGCGTCTCGGCGCCCGACATGCCTTCCTCGGCATCGGCGAAGGGGAGGCGCTTGCCCTCGGGCCCGCGCGGATCATGGCCGGAGGCGATCACGTCGATCGTGCCGTCGGCCAGCGCGGCGCGGACCGCCTGGCGATCGGCGTCGCTGCGCAGCGGCGGCGAGAGGCGGGCATAAGTGCGATAGTCGCTCACGTCGATGTCCGAGAGCAGCCAATGGGCCGGCGTGACGCCGCAGCTGACCTTGACGCCGCGGCGCTTGGCCTGGCGGACCAGGTCGAGCCCGGCGGCGGTGGTGACCTGGCGGAAATGGATGCGGGCGCCGGTATCCTCGGCGAGCATCGTGTCGCGCGCGATAGCCAGCGCCTCGGCGATGGCGGGGGCGGCGGCCAGGCCCAGGAGCGTGGCGGTGAGGCCCTCGCTCGCGACGGCATCGCCGGCGAGGCCGCCGTCCTCGGCATGGGCGATCACCGTCAGGCCGCAATCGCGGGCATAGGCGAGCACCTTGCGCATCACGCCCGCGTCCCCGATCCAGCGGCGGCCGGTGGCGACGGCCCTGGCGCCTGCGGAGGCGTTGATCGCCATTTCGGCGAGGTCGGTACCCTGGAGACCGCGCGTGGCCGCGGCGAGGGGATGGACCCAGAGGTCGGGCTTCCCCATCAGCGCGGCGCGGCGGATGATGCCGGGATCGTCGAGGATCGGCGACTGATCGGGCATCAGGCCGACGCGCGTGATGCCGCCGGCCCGGCAGGCGGCACGATCGACCGCGAACACGCCGAGGTCGATGATGCCGGGGGCAAGGGTGAGGCCCTTGCCGTCGATGGCCTCTGCATTCGAGGGGGCGGTGGCGATGGTCTCGCCGTCAAAGGCGAAGCGATTGCCGCCGCCGAGGACGCGGACATTGGCGAAGGCCGTGTTCATGCCCAGCCCTCCACGCCGCGTTCGGCTCTTGTGAGCACGTCGAGACAGGCCATGCGGACCGCCACGCCCATCTCGACCTGCTCGGTGATCGCGCTGCGCTCGGGGTGGTCGGCGACCGAGGAATCGATCTCGACACCCCGGTTCATCGGGCCGGGATGCATGACCAGCGCATCATCCTTGGCACGGGCGAGCCGTTCGGCGGTGAGGCCGTAGCGCGCGTGGAACTCGCGGGTGGAGGGGATGAAGCCGCCCGCCATGCGCTCGTTCTGGACGCGGAGCATCATCACGACGTCGGCGCCGTCGAGCGCTGCATCGAAATCGGTGAAGGGCGCGACATAGAGCCCCTCGATCGCGGGCGGCATCAGCGTGGAGGGCGCGACGACGCGCACCTCGGCGCCGAGCGCGGTCAGCGCCAGCATGTTCGAGCGGGCGACGCGGCTGTGGAGCAGGTCGCCGCAGATCACCACGCGCTGGCCCGCGACCGAGCCGCGCCGGCGGCGGATGGTGAGCGCGTCGAGCAATGCCTGGGTCGGGTGCTCGTGCCAGCCGTCGCCGGCGTTGAGCACCGGGCAATCGACCTTGTCGGCGATCAGCTGCACCGCGCCCGAGGCCATGTGGCGGATCACGATCACGTCGGCGCGCATCGCATTGAGCGTCACGGCGGTGTCGATGAGAGTCTCGCCCTTCTTCACCGAGCTTTGCGCCGCGTGCATGTTCACCACGTCCGCGCCCAGCCGCTTGCCGGCGATCTCGAAGGAGAGGAGCGTGCGGGTCGAATTCTCGAAAAAGGCGTTGATCTGGGTGAGCCCCTCGAGCCGCCGGTCGCTCCGGGCGCGGGTGCGGTTCGCTTCGACCCATTGCTCGGCCTCGTCGAGCAGGAACATGATCTCATGGGGCTGGAGGCCCGCAATGCCGGTGAGATGCCGGTGCGGGAAGACGGCGCGGCCCTTTATCTGGGCTGCGGGGCGATGATCTGAGGCTTGCATTAAAGCCGTCGCCTAGACCCGCCGGGCCGGCGAGGCAAGCCGCGAGACGGGAGAGTCTCGCATCTGCCGCAAATGCCGGATAGGAAGTCCGCCGCGTTGCGTTTCGGGGGGAGCGTTCGTGCAGGGCTGGTGGGCTGCTTTTGTTGGTTGGATGACGCGCGATTCCGCGTGGCTGGCGGCATTCCAGGCCGGGGCATTTTTCTTCGCGCTCGGGCTGGTGCTCGTCCTCGTGCTGCTGCCCTGGTGGCTTGCGCGGGTGGAGCGGGCGCGCTGGCGGCCGCTGCGACGGATGCTGGCGCTGGCCGCCCTGCAGGCGCATCGCGATTGCGGGGAGAATGTCGTGGCGCTGTCCCGCCAGTTCTTTCGCGAGAATGCCGGCGCGCCGCTGGAGCGGCTGGTCCGTGCGCGGCGGGCGATCGAGCGGCAGCAATCGGACGGGGCGCGTTTCGCGCGCGTGGTCTCGGTCTATGCGCCGGCGGTGGACGCGCGCCACGCCGCGCTGCTCGCCGACACCGCGGCGCTGACCGAACTGGCCGAGCGCACGCTGTCGGGCCTCGCGCGGCTCTATCTCGGGCAGGCGACGGTGCGGGTGGGAGCCAATGTCGTGCACGGCGACGATCAACTCGGCTATGCGCCCGCGCAACTCGTTTCGCTGTCCTATGTCACCGAGATGGAGGCGCTGGCGGACGGCTTCGCCGATGCGGCGGCGGAGCATCGGGCGCGGATGGAAGCCACGCTGAGCCGGCGGGCGCGCAAGGCGGCGCGGGAGGATCTCGACCGGATCGGCGCGGATGTGGCGATGCTGGGCGCGGACGTGCGGCGCTTCTGCGCAAGGCTCCAGCCGGCCGATGCCGAGGATCCGACCTACAAGACCCGGCCGCGGGGCGAGCGAGGCAATCGCACGCTCGACGCGCTGATCGCGCGGTTCGACCGGCGCTTCTAGACGTTCGCCAGCGCGTCGATCGCCGCCTGGAGGATATGGGCGGCGGCCATGTTGTCAATCATCCCGGCACGGCGGGCGCGGCTGAAATCCTGTTCGATCAGCGTGCGCTCCACTGCGACGGTGGACCAGCGCTCGTCCCACAGCAGGATGGGAAAGCCCAGATCGTCCATGTTGCGGGCGAAGGCGCGGGTGGACTGGGTGCGGGGACTGTCGGTGCCGTCCAGGTTGAGGGGCAGGCCGATGACGATGCCCTTGACCTGCTGCGCGGCGATCAGTGCCTGGAGCGCGGCCTTGTCCTTCGAGAATTTGGTGCGGCGCACCAGTTCGGCGGGGCTGGCGAAGCTCCAGCCGGCATCGCACAGCGCGGTGCCGATCGTCTTGGTGCCGACATCGAGGCCGATCAGGCGGCCGCCTGCGGGGAGAACCGCGCGATAGTCGGCAGGGGCGGTGGTGATCATTCCTTGTCCCTAGCCGCTTTCGTCATCCCCGCGAAGGCGGGGCGGGAGATGACGATCGTCAGAAGGGCCAGAACTTGCGCCTGGCCTTGAGCCGGCGCTCGGCATCGGCGCGGACATTGGCCCAGAACAGGCTGTAATCGAACACGTGATAATTGTTGCCGGGCAGCACATAGGGGCCAAGGTCCGGCGGGCTGCTGCCGATCATCAGGATGCCGCGCCCGTCGCAGCGCGCGGGGACGAGGTTCTTCTGGAGCACGGCACTGCTCAGGTCCCTGCTCGGCATCAGGCCGCCGAGATTGGCCTCCACGGGCGCATCGTCGCCGGGCTTGCCGGTGAGCGGGTTGGTGCAGACCATCGGCGTGTCCTTGCGAGGCTTGCCGGTGAAGCCGTTCGTCTGGTCGAAGGTGTCGAGGATCAGCGAAGGATCGGCGGGCTCGGCAAAGCTTTGCCAGGAAAGGACGCAGCCGGTCTCGTCCGGGCCCGAACAGGCGGGCAGGCCCATCTTCGGCAAGTCGGCGGTGATCGACACCGGCCAGCCCACCACATAGGCGGCGACGATCCGCTTCGCGAGCGGCTTGCCGGCGACGCGGTCGACGAGCAGGCGCGAGAGGTGGAGCGCGCCCTGGCTGTGTCCGGCGAGGATGATCGGGCGGTTGCCGGCTTCCTCGAGGAACCGGTCGAACGCCGCCAGCACGTCGCGATAGGCGAAGTCGAGCGCCTGCTGCGCCTGGGCCTTGCTGGTGAGGAACGCGCCGAAGGTCGCCTGGCGATAGCGGGGCGCCCAGACCAGACCGGACGCGTTGAACGCGCTTGCCTGGCCGCGGAGGAACAGCTCGGCCCGGGCATTGGCAGCAACGTCGTTCAGCGGCGCGTTCCACTGCGTGCGATCGAGGAACGACGTCGGATGGATGAAGAACACCGCGGCGGGCGGCTTCTCGGCCGGCTGGAAACCTTCCGGAGTCCATAGCGCCGGATTGCCGGGCTTGTCCGGGCGGGCGAGCCAGAGGTCGGCCCGCGAATAGTCGCCCGGCGGCGGCAGCTTCGCCACTTCCACGCTCGGCACCATGGCCTGGCGGAGGAGTTCGGCGCCCCAGAAACGATAGGCGAAGGTGGCGGCCAGTGCGAGCACGATGAGTCCTACTACGAGATAGAGGAATTTACGGGCCACGCCCAACTCTCCATTGTGCAATGCAGCATAGAGCCGATTTGTTGCAATCGCATTCCCGTGGGGCACGATTACCGGCGATGCAACCATGGATGCGAGATGCAGCCATTCTGCACCGGAAATCCACTTTACCGGCCCGGCCGGATGCGAGAGCATCCCGGCGAGGGGAGAAAGATCATGGACGATGTCGAGGCAGGGCCGGCGGCGGAGCCGGAAGGCTGGGCCGTGCGCCCATGGCTGCTGGCCGTGCTGGGCCTGGCGACCGGGGTCGCCGCGCAGCTGATCCTGGGCGATTCGAATTTCTTCCGCGGCGACATGACCGTGCTGCAGGCGGCGATGCTGATGGGCGTGACGCTGTTCGCGGCGATGATCGGCTTCACGATCGAGCGGCGGCTATGGTGGGCCTCGATCGCATTCGGGGCGGCGATCGGCGTGGCGGCGGGGTTCGTCACCTGGTGGAACGGTGCGCCGGGCGGATGGAGCGCGAGCGAGGGGTGGCGGACGATCAGCCTGTTGCTCGCCGTCGCGATCGCCGCGCCGCTGTTCCAGGCCGCGCGCGATCAGGGCGCGCCGCGCACTCCCTATGCCGCGGTTCATGACTATGCGTGGCAGAATGTCGTGCTGTGGTTCGCCTGCTGGCTGTTCGTGGCGATCGTGTGGATCATGGCCTGGCTGCTCGCCAGCCTGTTCCAGCTCATCAAGATCGAGCTGCTTCACGAACTGCTGATGAAGAACTGGTTCGTCCGCGCGCTGATCGGATTGGCCTTCGGTTCGGCGCTGGGGCTGCTGCGCGAGCATGACGCGGTGGTGCGGCTGCTCCAGCGGGTCGTCGCCACGGTGCTCGCGGTGCTGGCGCCGGTGCTCGCGATCGGGCTCGGACTGTTCCTGCTCGCGCTGCCCTTCACCGGGCTGCGGGCGCTGTGGGACGCGACTCAGGCGACCACGCCGCTGCTGCTGAGCTGCGCGGTGGGCGGGCTGATCCTCGCCAACGCCGTGATCGGCAACCGCGTCGAGGAGGAGCGGCGCAACCCGCTGCTTCGCTTCGGCGCGATGGCGCTGGGCGCGGTGATCCTGCCACTGGCGGTGCTGGCCGCGGTGGCGACCGGGCTGCGCGTCGGCCAATATGGCTATACGCCCGAGCGGCTCTGGGCGATCGTCTTCGTCGGCATCGCGCTGCTCTACGGCCTGGCCTATCTGGGCGCGCTGATCCTCGGGCGGTTGCAATGGACGGTGCGGGTGCGTCCGGCGAACCTGACGCTCGCCTTCCTGCTCTGCGGGCTCGGGCTGGTGCTGGCGACGCCGCTGATCAGCTTCAACCGGATATCGACCGACGACCAGTTGGCGCGGCTCGAATCGGGGAAGATCGGCGCGGACAAGTTCGACTGGAAGGCACTTGCGTTCGACTTCGGCAAGCCCGGGCGCGATGCGCTCGATCGGTTGCGCAAGGCCAAGGACCCCGCGATCCGTGCCCCGGCCGAGAAGGCGAGCAAGGCCGAGACGCGCTGGGAACTGGAGACGCAGGCCGATCCGCGCTCGGGCCCGCATGCGTCGGTGCTGGAAAATGCGCGGGTGCTGCCTGCGGGCGCCAGCGTGCCGCAGGGGCTGATCGATTTGCTCGGCACGAAATATCAGTGCCGCCAGGGCAATTTGTGCACCATTCTGGTCGCGGGCCCGAGCGAAGCGCTGGTATTCGGCGACAGCTGCTATGCGCATATGCTCGACAAGCAGGGCAAGGGCGTGCCGGGGGTCATAGGTTGCGAGGGTGGCGACCACTTCGTGCTGCTCGACGGCGGGTGGACGGAAAGAAGCCGGGCGCCTGTACCCAGCGCAGCGGAGAGCGAACGGATCGCAGCCGGCTATCCGGCCGGCGGGATCGAGATTCGCCCCGTCGCGCGGAAGCAGGTGTTCATCGGCGGCGTGCCGGTGGGCGCGCCTTTCGAATAAGCGGGTGCTTGAAGGCGGGAGGCGCGGCTGTTAGGCGCCTCCCATGTCCGTCGATACCGCAACCGTGAAGAAGGTGGCGAGCCTGGCCCGCATCGCGATCAGCGATAGCGATGCCGAGCGCCTCGCGCCCGAGCTCAACAACATCCTGGGCTGGATCGAGCAGCTCGGCGAGGTCGATACCTCGTCGGTCGAGCCGATGACCGCCGTCATCCCCAATGTGCTGCGCCTGCGCGAGGACGTGGTGACCGAGGGCAACCAGCGCGACGCCGTTCTCCAGAACGCGCCGCAGGGCGAGCACGGCTTCTTCACCGTGCCGAAGGTGGTCGAATGATGCGCGCGCCGCGGCATTCGACCATCCCCGCACAGGCCGGGATCCAGGAGCAGAACGCATGAGCGACATCACCGATCTGGGCGTCGCGAGCCTTCGCGACGGCGTCCGCACGGGCAAGTTCTCGGCGCGCGAAGTCGCCGACGCGTTCATCGTCAAGGTGAGCAAGGGCAAGGCGCTCAACGCCTTCGTCGTCGAGACGCCCGAACATGCGCTGGCTGCCGCCAAGGCCGCGGACGACGCGATCGCCCGGGGCGAGCCGCTCAAGCCGCTCTCGGGCGTGCCGCTGGGCATGAAGGACCTGTTCGCGACCAAGGGCGTGCAGACCACTGCGGCCAGCCACATCCTGGAGGGCTTCAAGCCGGTCTATGAATCGACCGTGTCGCAGAAGCTGTGGGACGCGGGCGCCGGCATGCTCGGCAAGCTCAACATGGACCAGTTCGCCATGGGCTCGTCGAACGAGACGAGCTATTTCGGCAATGTGATCTCGCCGTGGCGGCGCGGCGGCGGCGACAATGCCCCGCTGGCGCCGGGCGGTTCGTCGGGCGGCAGCTCGGCGGCGATCTCCGCGCGGCTCGTGCCGGGTGCGACCGGCACCGACACCGGCGGCTCGATCCGCCAGCCCGCCGCCTTCACGGGCATCGCCGGCATCAAGCCGACCTATGGCCGCTGCTCGCGCTTCGGCATCGTCGCCTTCGCCTCGTCGCTCGACCAGGCCGGCCCGATGGCGCGCGACGTGCGCGACTGTGCGATCCTGCTCGAGAACATGGCCGGCTTCGATCCGCGCGATTCGACGTCGCTCCAGCTGCCGGTGCCGAAATGGGAGGAGCATCTCTCCGGCGACCTGAGCGGCAAGAAGATCGGCATCCCGGCCGAATATCTCATCGACGGCACGCCGACCGAGATCGCCAAGCTGTGGGAAGCGGGCATCGCCTGGGTGAAGGACGCCGGCGCCGAGGTGGTGGAGGTCTCGCTGCCTCACACCAAATACGCGCTGCCGGCCTATTACATCATCGCGCCGGCCGAGGCTTCGTCGAACCTGGCCCGCTATGACGGCGTGCGCTACGGCCTGCGCGAGCTGGCCGAGGGGCAGAACCTGCAGGAAATGTACGCGGCGACGCGGGCGGCGGGCTTCGGCGACGAAGTGAAGCGCCGCATCCTGATCGGCACCTATGTGCTGTCGGCGGGCTTCTACGATGCCTATTACACCCAGGCGCAGAAGGTCCGCGCGCTGATCGCCCGCGATTTCGAGAATGTGTTCAGCATGTGCGACCTGCTGCTGACGCCGACCGCGCCGAGCGCCGCGTTCGCGCTGGGCGAGAAATCGGCCGATCCGATCGCCATGTACCTCAACGACGTTTTCACCGTGCCGTCGAGCCTTGCCGGCCTGCCGGCGATGAGCGTGCCGGGCGGCGTGGATGCGGGTGGGCTGCCGCTGGGGCTGCAGATCATCGGCCGGCCGCTGGACGAGCAGGGCGTGCTCAACGCCGGCCTGGCGATCGAGCAGCGGGCCGGCTTCGCGGCGCGGCCGGAGGCCTGGTGGTAAGTCATGGTTGAGGCATTCTTCCAAGCGCTTGGGACCTTGGTCCATGTGCTCGTGGATGCTCTCGGATTGGACCGTCGAGGACGCGATAGGCGCGCAAGCGCCGCCAAGGCGATGAAGAAGCGGAATTGAAATGACTGAATCCACCTATCGCATCCAGGGCGAAACCGGCGAATGGGAGGTCGTGATCGGCCTCGAGGTCCATGCGCAGGTCACGTCGAACGCCAAGCTCTTCTCGGGTGCGGCCACCACTTTCGGTGCGGAGCCGAACAGCCAGGTGAGCCTGATCGACGCGGCGATGCCGGGCATGCTGCCCACGCCGAACAAGGAGTGCATCCGCCAGGCGGTGCGCACCGGCATGGCGATCGGCGCGGTGATCAACAAATGGTCGCGCTTCGACCGCAAGAATTATTTCTACGCCGATCTGCCCCAGGGCTATCAGATCAGCCAGCTCTTCCATCCGCTGGTGGGCGAGGGGCAGATCGAGATCAGCCTGGACGACAAGGATCCCGAGGCCAGCGTCAAGACGATCGGCATCGAGCGCATCCATGTCGAGCAGGATGCCGGCAAGCTGATGCACGATCAGCATCCGACGCGCTCCTATGTCGACCTCAACCGCGCAGGCGTGGCGCTGATGGAGATCGTGTCGAAGCCCGACATGCGCTCGCCGCAGGAAGCGGGTGCCTATCTGAGCAAGCTGCGCGCGATCCTGCGCTATGTCGGCTCGTGCGACGGGAACATGGACCAGGGCTCGATGCGCGCCGACGTGAATGTCAGCGTGCGCAGGCCGGGCGCCGAGTTCGGTACCCGCACCGAGACCAAGAACGTCAACTCGGTTCGCTTCGTCATGCAGACGGTGGAGATCGAGGCGCGCCGCCAGGTCGAGGTGCTGGAAAGCGGGGGCAGGATCGTCCAGGAAACCCGCCTGTTCGATCCGGACAAGGGCGAGACCCGGTCGATGCGCTCGAAGGAAGACGCGCACGACTATCGCTATTTCCCCGATCCCGACCTGCTGCCGCTCGAGCTGGACGATGCCTTTCTCGAGGAATGCCGCGCCAGCCTGCCCGAACTGCCCGACGCCAAGCGCCGCCGCTACGAGCAGGAGCTGGGCCTGAGCGCCTATAACGCCGCGACGCTGACGGCCGATGCCGATACCGCGCGCTGGTTCGAGGCGCTGCTGGCCGAGAGTGCACGCGTGCAGAAGAAGGGCGAGAACGAAGTCGCGCGCGCCGCGGCGAACTGGCTGCTCTCCGATCTCTATGGCGCGCTGAACCGGCTGAACAAGGACCTCGACGCGAGCCCGGTCAGCCCCGAGCAGGGCGCCGAGCTGCTCGCGCTGGCCGCCGACGGCACGCTTTCCGGGCCGCTCGCCAAGCAGGTGTTCGAAATCATGCTCGAGACCGGCGACCCGGCGGGCAAGATCGTCGAGGAGCGCGGGCTCAAGCAGACCAGCGACACCGGCGCGATCGAGGCAGTGATCGCCGACGTGCTGGCGAAGAATCCGGGCCAGCTCGAACAGTATCGCGGCGGCAAGGAAGCGCTGTTCGGCTTCTTCGTCGGCCAGACGATGAAGGCGATGGGCGGCAAGGCCAATCCGGCGGTGGTCAACGAGCTGCTGAAGAAGGCGCTGGCGGGCTGAGGCCGTTGCCATCCCCCCGCGCACGGATCATAGTCGGTGCCGGGGGGAAGGGATCATGCGGACATCCTTGTTGATCTTGCCGCTGGCGGGGCTGCTCGCGCAGGCGCCGGCGTTCGCGCAGGACATGCGCGATGTGCCCGATCCCGCCGCGATCCAGATTCCCGACCTTTCGGGCGGGCGGGATCCGGCGGTCGTCAGCAATGGCTGGAAATATTTCTATTATTGGCGGGCCGATACGAGCTTCGCCGAGGCACTCTCGGATTTCACCGAATGCTACCGCTTCATGCCGGTGGCGAATGCGAGCCCCGGCGTGCCGACGTTCGCGCCCTGGGACGACAAGCCGGCGACCGAGGTCGTCACGCGGGGATTCCAGCCCTATGGCCTGGTCGGGGCGGTGATCGGCGAGATCGTGGCGGGGCCGTTGGTCCGCCGCGCACACCAGTCGCGACTGCGCCGCTGCATGGAGCCGCGCGGCTATCAGCGCTATCCCCTGCAGGAGCGCCGCTGGGAACAGCTCACCGACAATTTCTCGCAGGCATCGATCGCGATGCAGGCCAAGGCTGCGTCGGGGCCCGCGCCCGATGGGCTGCCGCTTCCGGAGGATCGCTGATGCTGCGCCTGCTCGCCGCGCTCGCCCTGGTGTCCGCCACGCCGGCAATGGCCCAGAATATCGTCGACGAAATGGTCGAGATCGAAGCCGGCGCTCCGGTCAGCATCCGTCCGGACCGGGCCTATCTGGTCCTGCGCGTCCACAAGCCGAAGGGCGTCCCGAAGTTCGAGCCGGTCTTCCTGCGCGTGCCGACCGGAAGCGAGATGGACGGCTATCGCGCGGCCAAGGCCGAAGCATTCGCCAAGGCCGAGCCGGGACTGGCGAAGGATCGGGAAAAGGCCCTTGCCAAGAAGGCGGCGGCGGAAGGTGCCGGCCAGAAATTCTCCGGCCAGATTCCGCCGGTCCCCTCGCTCGAGGCGTTCAATTTCAGCTATGGCGGCGTCCTCAACGTCAATGCCGTCGACAACAAGCATCCGCTGGTGCGCGGCGATCCGGACAGCCTGTTCCTGGTCGAGACGCTGCCCGGCGACTTCGTGCTCTATGGTGCGTCCTGGGCGATGGGGCCGGCCGGGCTGCACATCTGCTTCTGCCTGGGCACGGTGGGGTTTACCGCCCGGCCGGGTGAAGTGCTCGACCTCGGCACCTTCTTTGCCGATCGGGCCAAGTTCAAGTCCGACGTCCCGGAACTGGCCGCCGAAACCGGCTATGGGCCGAGCAGCGACACGCCGGGCTTCCTGATCGCCGGAACCGTGCGCCCGGTGGCGCCCGGCGGCGCGCTGCCGCCGGCGCTCGCCCCCCTGGTCGCCAAGGCGGCGGTGAAGCCGGCCGAGTATCGGGCGGTGGGCAAGTTCTTCAATCCCAATGCGAGCGGGATCAACCGGCTGGTTCCGGTGCCGGGCGTGCTGGCCTATCAGGGCGGAAAGGTGATCGACGTGAAGACGGGGCGCGAAGCCTCCGGCGCCTATCCCTTCCGCTGATCGAGGAGAGATTATGCTTCGCATGCTGTGTGGCCTGATCGGCCTGTTGCTCGTCGCTCCGGCGCTGGCCCAGACGGCCGTGCCGGCACCCGGCCCGGCACCGGCATTGCCCCGCGTCGCGCTGGTCACCAGCGCGGGAACGATCACGGTGGAAGTGGACAATGTCCGTGCGCCGATAAGCGGCAACAATTTCCTGCGCTATGTCGATCAGAAGCGGCTCGACGGCGCCCCCTTCTACCGGGTGGTGAAGGTCGCCGATCATTTCGGCTTCGTCCAGTTCGGAGTGAACAATGCGCGGGGCAAGGTACTGCCCCCGATCAAGCATGAGCCGACCACGCTCACCGGCATCAAGCATACCGATTTCACCCTCTCGACGCCGCGCCGCGCGCCCGGCACCGCCAGCGGCGACTTCACCATCGTGCTGGGCGACCAGCCCTCGTTCGACGCCGATCCGAGCCGGCCGGGCGACAATCTGGGCTTTGCGGCCTTCGCCCATGTCGTCGAGGGCAAGGACGTTGTGCTCAAGATCTTCGACGCGCCCAATTCGCCGACCGCGACGCTGAGCGGCGGCTATTTCAAGGGCGAGATCCCGGCGGCGGCGGTAAAGATCCTCACTGCGCGGCGGGTGGCGAACTAGGCCGCAGGCGCCACCAGAAGGTGAGGCCGCCCACGATGCCGGCCGCCGCATACCAGAATGGCGACAGGAGCGAGTGGCCGGCGGACGGATTGTCGAACCACAGCATCCCCGCGATGCCGGCCAGCAGCCCGGCCGGTGGCGCCATCCAGCCTCGCGCGATGCCCATGCGATGGAGAAGCCAGTAGAGCGGCAACGCCATCAGCGCGCCGATCACGGCAGTCAGGAAATAGACGATCGGGAAGACGAAGAGTCCGAATATACCGAACGAAGCGCTGAGGACGATCGAAGCGGCCAGCGCAGCGACGAGTATGTCGCCAACGGCGCGGCGGAACGGGAAGGGCGTCTTCATGCATGTGCCTCCACCAGCTGGTCGCGGTGCGGCAGGCTGGCGGGCGTGCGGATGTCCCAGGCCAGGCCGAGTGCCGCCAGCAGTCGGATGAAGGCGAAGCCCGGGTCGCTCTGGCCCGGATAGAGCCCGATCCGGGCGGATCCGGGAAAGGCGTGGTGGTTGTTGTGCCAGGCCTCGCCCATGGTGATGAAGCCGGCCCAGGGCACATCGTGCGCCTGCACGCCCGCGCCGCGCACGATCCAGCTTTGCGGCCCGCGGGTATGGGCGAGATGGCCGACCAGCCAATGGCCATGGACGCAGGCGAAGACGCGCACGCAGACGCCCCAGATCACGAAACTCCAGCCGCCTGCCCAGAAGAGCAACGCCGCGATCGGCAGCTGCTGCACCATCCAGCTGGCTTCGAGGAAGCGATAGAAGCGATCACGCCCGGCGCGGCCGAGGTCGAAGCGGGGCGGATGGGCGAGCTCCAGCCGGCAATGGAGCTGCCACCACGCATCGCGCACCATGCCGCCGGCATGGCTGAGATAGGGGTGGCAATGCGGATTTCGCTGCGCCCAGTCGCGCAGGTCGTGCGTGCGAATGATCCAGTGCGGCCCGCTCATCCCCACCGCGGTGCCGAACCAGACCAGCACGCGCTCCAGCCAGAGCGGGCATTGGAAGCTGCGATGGGTCAGGCGGCGGTGGAAGCCGACCGAATGGCCGAGCAGCAAGCTCGCCCCGGTGGTGACGACGAACACCGCGAAGGCGGCGGGAGTGAAGGTGAGGGGGCCGAGCACCAGCGCCGCCGCCATCATCCCGCCATTCCATAGCGAATGACCCGGATCCCATCGTACCCGGCCGTTGACGGGATCGGCGCCGGGCGTCTCGATCAGGCTGTTGACGGCATGGGCATCGTCGCGGATCGCATCGGGCATGGACTCACCTGTTAGGTAATTAAGTCATTGCCTAAATAAATATCGCGATTCGGCTGGAAAGCAATGAAGAAATCACTTAAATGATCGGGCATGCAACGCGTCTTCGAAGCCCTGTCGTCCACCGTGCGCCGCAAGATCCTCGCCTATCTCAGCAATGCCGAACTGACCGCCGGGGAGATCGCCGCGCGGTTCGAGATCTCCAAGCCGGCGGTCTCGCAGCACCTCGCGGTGCTGGAGAATGCCGGGCTGGTGACGAGCGAGAAGCGCGGCCAGTATGTCCATTATCGGCTGGTCGCGGACAATCTCGCCAACACGCTCAATTCCTATCTGCAGGAAGTCTGCCCGGTCTCGAAGCCGCTCAAGGGCGAGAGTGCCGAGATCGCCCGCAAGCGGGAAGCGGGCGCCTAGGCAGGACTGTCCCGGCTCGTCGGACCTCTGGGGGAGCCGGGCATCGGGATGCCGATGCGCGGGGGCGCCAGCGTGCCGCGCACGGCCGGGCCTTCGCGGACAGGCAGCTAGTTGGCCGGTCGATCGAGATACAAATAGAGCGGATCGAACTCGGCGAGCGATTCCAGCCCCGGCCGATCGTGGATCGTAACCTGGCCACCGCGAAAATCCGCCAGGCCCGCCTCGCGCAACTCGCGCAGCACGCGGTTCACGTGCACGCCGGTGAGGCCGAGGCACTCGGCGAACTGGTTCTGCGTGATCGGCAGGCGGAAGCTGTTGCCTTCGGCTGCGCCCACCACGAGCAGCCGCGACTGCAACTCGCAGAACAGGTGCGCGGCACGCTCGATCGCATTGCGCCGCCCCAGCGAGACTTCCCATTCGCGATGGATGCTCGCGTCGAGATTGGTCGAGAACCAGAAGGCGCGGGTGAGGCTCGGGAAACGATTGGTGATCTCCCTGACCCGGGCGTGCGGCGCGCGGGCGATGCGGCAGGGAGTGAGGGTGATCACGTTGTGATCGAGATAGCCGAGCGTGTAGCCGTGCAGGTCGGCGAAATCGCCGGGCACATGCACATGCGTGATCTGGCGCTGGCCGTTGCTGAGGTCCTTGTAGCGTGCGAGCAGGCCCTCGAGCAGCAGGAGCGAGCTGTTCAGCCGCTCGCCGCGCCGCACGATCACCTGCTCGGCCGCATGGTCGAAGGGACCCTGCAGCACGGCACGAAGCGCTTCCTCCTCCGGAGCGCCGATTTCGCAGCGCAGCCGGAGCTTCTTCAGATGTTTGTCGATCATGGATGGCCGGGGGTTATCGCTGGTCCGCGTCGTAGTTCTTCAGCTTGCCGCTTTCGCTGCGTCGGATGGCATCGGCGCGGGCTTCGCCGTTCCGTTCGAGATCGGAGCGCGGGTCTTCACGATCGTTCATCCTCTCTCTCCTCCTCAGGCAATGGGCTGGCCCGGCGCGGGCACCGCAGGCGTGGACGGTTGCGGTGCCGGTACGTCGATGTCCGGTGCCGGCGGATCCAGCTCCGGGGGCGGGCTCGTCGGCTGGCCCGGGCGCGGCGCCGGCGGTTGCTCGGCGGGCGGCACGGTGGGCTGGACGGGCGGCTCAACGGGCACGGTCAGTCTCCTTGTTTCGGTTGACCAACGCTTCGTGTCGCGATGAAGTTGCCTCCGCCCTTGCGATGAAGGCCCCGACTGCTATAGAGCCCGCCGACCGGCGGTGCCCTGTGCGGGCGTGGCGGAACTGGTAGACGCGCCAGATTTAGGTTCGCGTCAACTTGTTAAATTATCTCTATAAAACAACAGCTTGCACGAACGCAAAACGCGTCCGTGTCCAATTCTGTGTCCAAACTAGCGATGGGGAAGGGCGCCCAGCCCGGGCGCTAACGCGGCCAACGGGGCATGGCGTGCGATGGCCGGGAAGCTAGCAGGCCTAGCTAACTTGGCCAGTGAAATCCGATGACCATCCACCAACGTGTGCGAGCCAAGCCAGTGTCGTGCCGTACGCCCATGAACTTCGAAGCAATCATTGTTCCTGACGTGCGCCCCTGGAATGTGACCGATTTTGAGTAGAGTCCGACGCAAAGGAGTCGGACGAGAATGAAGCGCAGCAGGTTCAGCGAAGAGCAGATCATCGCGATCTTGAAG
>NZ_SCMK01000011.1 GCF_005503355.1 Sphingomonas sp. 1F27F7B | reverse complement strand
GTCATCGTCGCCGCGGATGACAGCCAGCAGGCCGCTGGCGTGCTCACCGTAAGCGCTGCTACGCTGGGGCGGCTCGGCGCCACCAGCCTGTTGATCGGCGGCCAGCGTGCCGACAATGCCGACGGCACCACGGCGATCAACGCCAGCGCCGCCTCGCTCGTGATCCGCAGCGGCGTCACGCTGGACGTGCCGGAACTGCTCCTCGCGGTGGGTGGGGTCGGCTCCACGCTTGCGATCGAGGACGGCGTGACGCTCAAGGCGAGCGGCGCGCTCGGAACGCAGCCGGCGACCGATTATACCGCTTCGACGGCGGGATCGCTGGTGCGGCTCGCCAATGGCGTCGAGCGGCTGGTTTCCCGTACCGGCACCGGTGCCTCGACGCTGCGGATCGGCGCAGCGAACCTTGGCGGTGCCGCGCTCGCGCTGGACACGAGCGGGAACTTCGCAGTCGCGGACGCCGCGGCGCTCTCCGCCCAGAAGATCGCGATCGGCGGCGGTGCGATCCAGTTCAACGCGAGCGCCGATATGGCCGGACAGGCTGGCGTCATCGGCGCCGGGCTCGAAGTCAAGCTCGCCGCGGCGCAGCAGCTGACGGTACGTTCGCCGGGCGTGATCCGCTTCTCGCAGGGCGCGCATCGCTTCAACGACCTGGTACTCGACACGGCGACCCTGGCGGCGACTCCCGGCGGTGCCGCGGGCGGCGACGTCACCATCGATGCGGGCGCCGTTCGCCTGCTCAATGCGACGGGCGCGGCGGACGGGTGCGCGACCGCGGGCCTGTGCGGACAGGCGGCGAACCTGAACATCAATGCGACGACGCTCAGCCTGGGCGCGAACGCAGTGCGAGCCACGGGCATCACCGCCGGCGTGACGCTCGCCGCGCGCGACGGCATCTATGTCGAGGGCAAGGGCTCCTTCTCGACCGGCAATGCCGCGCTGACGCTTCAGGCGCCGTTCCTCGCCGATCGCGCCGCGGCCGCCGATCCGCGCGCGCAGAAGGTGCGGCCGGACTATGGCTTCCTGACCAATGCCGGCTTCACCCTGTCCGCTCCGGCGGGCGCCGCGGCTCAGTCCCCGACCGGCAATGCCGCGCCGGGCGCGAGCATCAGCATCGGTACGAAGGACGCGCCGGTGCTCTCGGCGACGATCGTCGGCAGCCTGATCCGCGCAACGGCCGGCATCATCGACATGGAGTCGCGCGGTGACATCACCTTGTCCGGCGCGACGCTGTCGACACCGGGATATGAGAAGACCTTCGGCGACAGTGTCGATGCAGTTACGATCTCGGCCGGCGGGGGCACGATCAATCTCCTGTCGAAGACGGGTAACCTGCGTGCCGATGCGGCGAGCAAGCTGATCGTCGACAGCGGCACGGGCACGGCGGGAACGCTCAACCTGCTCGCCGGTAATGGCGCGATCACACTGGACGCGATGCTGAATCCGGGCGTGCAGGGCAGCCGCCAGAGCTCGATCGCATTCGATTCCGGCCAATCGGGGTTCGACCTGGGCGGCTTCGTCACGCGTTATGGGCGCCTGTTCGGCGGCGACGTCGCGGTGCGCAGCGGTGCGGGCGACCTGGCGCTGGCGGCAGGGCAGGTGCTGAAGGCAAAGAGCGTCAGCCTCACTGCGGATGGCGGGGCGATTGCGATCGGCGGAACGATCGACACGTCGGGCATGAGCATCGCCGGGATGACCGCGGACGCGGCGCGCAACGCCGCGGTCGACGGCGGCGACATCGCGCTCTGGGGACGCACCGGAGTGACGCTCGCCGCCACGGCGAAGCTCGACACGCATACCAGCGGCTATGCCGATACCGACAGCCGGGTTGCCTCGGCCGGCGATGTGACGATCGGCATCGCCTCCCCGGACGCGGCGATCACCATCGCCAATGGCGCGGTCATGGATGTCGGTGCCCGCCGGACGCAGGCCGCTCGGGCGGCCGGCGAGGCCGGCGCGCGCTTGGTGCCGCAGGTGATCACCGACGTGGCGACCGGCAATCCGATCACCGTCTATCGCTATGCGGCGGCGGACAGCGGCGGGACCGTGCGCTTCCGCGCGCCGGTGCTCGGCGCCGGCGAGGACAAGGTCGCGGTCAGCCTGCACGGATCGGTGCTGGGCGCGAGCGAGATCCAGCTCGAGGCGTTCAAGCGCTACGATCTCGATGCGCTGGCGAACAGCGGGCTCTATTCGGGGATCAGCCGAGCGGCGGACGGCACGTTGCTGCTCGACCTGGCCGCGAGCAGCGCATCCGGCGGGAAGTTCAATCCGTTCACCGAGAATTTCGCGCTTGCCGATGGCGGTTCCTCGCTGGTGCGGTTCATCCAGGGCTTCGGCGTCACGACGCTGGATGGGAGCAGCCTTGACGGGATGCGGCTGCGGCCGGGCGTGGAACTCGCTGCGGGCGGCAGCATCCGCACCGTGACCCAGTGGAATCTCGGCGCGGCGACCTTCTCGCCCGCGCAGCTTCAGGCGGCGGTGGCGGCGGGCGTGATCGAGGTCATTCCCGAGCTAAGCACCGGCGGGCAGACCCAGTATCGCGTGGTGCCGGGCAGGGAAGGCGCGCTGCTCGACCGTTTCGCCACCTTCCTCTATCGCACCGGCGGATCGGCGCGGGGCGAGGCGCCGGTGGTGACGATGCGCGCGGGCGGCAGCCTGACGATCAACCGCAGCATCAGCGACGGCTTCTTCACGTTCCGCGACAAGTCGAACACCGGCTATATCAACTGGCAGCTCGGCGGCGGCGACCGGAGCTATTCGCCGGCGATCCAATTCTCGTGCGGCGGCGCATCCGGATCCTGCGGAAGCATCCCGAGCTATGCCTCGGGCGTGGCCAACAACCCGGGTGCCGCGGGCACGCTCGTCATCGGACTCGGCACGCAAGCCGCGCAGGGCGCTCTCAAATCGGGTGCCGCCTATGTCAACTCGCCGTTGGCGCTCGCCGGCAACGGCGCGGCGGGAGGCGGCGAAGCGGGGGATTCGCTGGGCTTTGCCGAGCTCTTCCCGCTGCTCGACGGCAATACCGCGATGCATTCGTCGGATCTGCGTCTGGTCGCCGGAGCGGGGGCCACGCTGTCGGTCAATCCGCTCGTGGTCGATCGCGCGCTCGACGCCGACATGGTCGTGGCGGGCCAATATAGCTATCGCATCACGGCGAGCGGCACCGTCGGCTTCAACGGCCCGCTCCAGTTCCAGCTCCTCAGGTCCGCCGGCACGAATACGGTCAACTTCGATATCGGCGACACGCTGGGCCAGGCCAGCACGACCGGCAATCTCAACCAGCTCCGCGACGATGCCTATACCCAGCTCAACTGGGGCACTTCCACGGGGCTCGGCGCCGATGCGCGGGCGGCGGCGCAACGTTATTTCGCGGGCAAGGGATACGGCTTCATCGGACCGGCGAACCAGCCGACCGGGATCACGGCGCCGCTTTCGGAGATCCTCGGCTTCCTCAAGAGCTTCGAGGCGACCTATATGGCCGGGCTGATCAGCGGGCGGACCGGCTATACGGCGAACCGCACGCCAGCGATCATCCGCTACGGCACCGCCGGCCAGCAGAACAGCCCGACTGCGCCCAACCAGGCCTGGGTCCGCTCCTATGTGCGGACCGGCGACGGTGCTATCGACGTTGCGGCGGCGCGTGACGTCGATCTGCGCGGCGCGGCCAATCTTAACGATCGCAACGCAGTCACCTATCGCCGAGCGGACGGGACGTCGACGACGACGCCCGACTATGGCAGCAGCGTCAACGCGTCGTTCGATTTTTCGGCGGCGGCGATCTACACGGCGGGCGTGCGCGTGGCGCCGGTCGATGTCACGGCCCGCATCGCCGGAGGCGGTCTGGTGACCGTCCGGTCCGACAGCCCCTATCTAAATCCGGCGCTCGAGCGGCTCAACTTCATTCCTTCGCCCATGGCGCTGTCCGAAACGCCGCCGGTGCTGGCATATCACGGCGGCGACATCGGCATCACGGCCGGGAGGGACGTGCTCGGCACGCGTGACGTGTGGAGCGAGCGGGTCCTCGGCCTTGCCAATGGGACGAGCCTCGATCCCACGATCGGCCAGAGCAGCCAGCGCTGGCGGGTCGTCTCCGGCGAGATCGGAGTCGATACCGAATTTGCCCTTTCGCCGCGCTATTTCACCTCGGGCGTCGGAGCGCTTGCCGGGGGCGACGTGACGATCGACGCCGGTCGCGACGTCGTCGAGCTGACGGTGGCGCTGACCAACGGCGTGTCGACCACCTCCGGCAATGCCGGACCGGTGATGCTGAGCTTCGGCAACGGCAATCTGGCGATCGATGCCGGACGCGACGTGCTGGCCGGCCGGTTCGATGTCGCTTCGGGTGCGGGGCGCATCCATGCCGAGCGCGACATCGGTGCCTTTGGCCTGGAGCCGTACACTGCGAATCTCCTCGTGGATCGCGTGGTGCCCCAGCAATATGCACGGGTTCGCCTTGCCGATGCGGTGGTGGACGTGTCGGCAAAGGGGGCAGTGAAGCTGGCCAGCGTATCTGCGCTCGGCGTGAGCAGCGCGATCCAGACGCCCGGCGCGATCGGCTTCTTCAGCCCGGCTGCCGCGATCGGAATCTCGGCCAATGAGAAGATCGAGCTCCTGCCGCAATTCATCGTGCAGTCCCTGGGCGCGGACTATGGGCTGGCAAACACCGTCCAGGTTCTGCCGCCGACCGTCGCGCTGACGTCGCTCGCCGGCAGCGTGGTGTTGCCCGCATTGACGCCGCAATTGCTCTATCCGTCGGCGTTCGGCCAGCTGCGCCTGTTCAGCGACGGCAGCATCAAGAACCTGTCGATCGCGATGAGCGACGCGGATCCGGGGTTCACGGCGGGTGCCTTCATCACGGTCAACCCCAACCCCTTCGCAATCCCCGCAGTCGTCTCGAACACCACCGATGCGGATCTCCGCAGGCAACATAATCAGCGCATCACGCATGCGAGCGATGCCGAGCCGGTGCGGATCTACAGCAGCGGCGACATCGTCAACTCGGCGATCTTCCTGCCCAAGCAGGCGCGGATCACGGCGGGCGGCAATATCGTCGACATGTTCTTCAACGGACAGAACCTGACTGCGTTCGACGTGACCCGCATCCGAGCGGGCGGGGACATCACCGGCACCATTGCCTCTACCCCGAGCTTCCTCCCCTATGTCAGGTCGAACGATTTCATTCTCGGCGGGCCCGGCAGCTTCATCGTCGAGGCGGGCGGCGATATCGGACCCTTTGTCACTTCCGCCAACATGACATCGCCGACCAATCACCAGTCGGCGAGTTTCGGCGGCGGCATCAGGACGATCGGCAACGACTATAATCCCTGGCTGGCCGATACGGGCGCGGATCTCCAGGTCCGCTTCGGCATGGCGGCCGGCGCAGACTATACGGCGCTGCGCGAGATCTATCTCAACCCGGCGAACTTCGCGAAGCTCGACGGCGATCTGTTCGAGCAGGTCACCGACACCTTCGGCAACCAGCGGCCCGATCACAGCAGGCAGATCTATGCTCCCCTGCTTGCCGAATGGCTGCGCGACAACGCGCCGGAGGCATTTGCCGCCATCTTCGGCGGCCGGAGCTTCGCCGACAAGACCGCGCTGAGCCAGGCGGCCTATGGCCAAGCCGAGGCGCTCTATCAGGCCTTTGCCAAGGTCGATCCGCTGCGCCAGCAGGATTTCCTGATCAACCGGCTCTATTTCAACGAGATCGCCGCGGTCGGCAACAAGCACGGCCCCTCGTTCCAGCAATATGTCCGCGGCTATCGCGCGATCCAGACGCTCTTCCCGGCGAGCCTCGGCTATACCGACAACCTCGCGCCCTATACGCTCGATCCGTCGACGATCTCCGCGGACCACCCGCTTGGCGAGCCGGTGCGCAACATCGTCAATGGGCAGCCGCAAAAGGCAGAGCGGATCATTACCGGCAATGTCGATCTGCGGCTTGCCACCATCCAGACCGGGCGCGGTGGCAATGTCACCATCCTCGGGCCGGGCGGCGACGTCATTGCCGGTTCCGTGGTGCGCACCGCGGACCAGCCGGCGCGCCGCGCGACGGCTTTCCAGGTGGCGGGAGTCGGGGTGCCGTCCAATCTGGAACAGGGCAACGTCAATGCCATCATCGGCAACGACTTCCTCTCCGTCCCGCTCGGCTATGAGGGGTTGCTGACGCTGCGTGGCGGCGAGATCCGGTCGTTCACCGATGGGGACTTCATCCTCAACCAGAGCCGCGTGTTCACGCAGCAGGGCGGCGCCATCGTCATGTGGTCGTCGAACGGGGATCTCAACGCCGGCCAGGGACCGAAGAGCGCTTCGAACTTCCCGCCGGTCACGGTCCGTTTCGACGAAGAGGGGCTGGCGGACATCAACAGCGTCGGCAGCGTCTCGGGCGCAGGCATCGGCACCTTCAAGCGGGCGCCGGAGGATCCGGCATCGGACGTGATCCTGATCGCGCCGGTGGGCGAAGTCGATGCCGGCGACGCGGGCGTGCGTGCGTCGGGCAATGTCGTGGTCGCGGCCGCACGGGTGGCGAACGCGGACAATTTCAAGGCTGCGGGGGACATCACCGGCGTGCCGAGCCAGGGCGTCGCCAATGTGAACGTGACACCGAATGGCGCCAGCGAAGTTCAGGCGCAACTGCGCGACGCGACGCGGAGCGCGCAACCGCCGGCCGATCGCCGTTCGATCATCACCGTCGACGTGCTGGGCCCGGCACGCGACGGCCGCTGCGAGGATCGCAACGCGGGCGATGACCCGGACTGCGCGCCGAGCGGAGGCCATCAACCGCAATGACGTGAATCCCAGTTTTCCTATTTCACCGGAGATTTGAAATGGCAGGCGATCCCAGCAATCCGTTCAACGATAAGTTGATTCAGCTGAATGGAGTCGATTTCGGAACTGTAAAGGCTCTCGCTCCTTCGACTCCAGATGAGTTGAGCATATCTGGAAACAAGCTGGTAGCATCCGGCTTTGTGGCAAATACAGATACGCGAGTAGGTAGAGTAGATGTCATAGACTATACATATCGTCCGGGAAGTGGCTCTGGAAGTAGCTACGTTCCGCCCATATTCGGGATAATAACATTCTCCAACATCGCCAATCCAGGGGGTGTTTCCGATATAACCGGGCCGTATCAGCAATATATCATCATGGGATTCTCGCAGAACGGCCTGTTGTTGTATCGAATGGTCTATCAGGACCTGCATTATTTCAATATCGGTGCCATCGACGCCACCTATGGCGGCGCGATCTTTTCAGAAGATGGTTTCGGGACGGGCGGCGTCACCTTCCCTGTGACTTTCGGTTATGACGTGGCCGCCTATCTGCCCTGTTTCGCCGAAGGCACGCCGCTGCTCACGCCGTCGGGCCCGCGCCTGGTCGAGGATCTGGCCGCCGGGGACATGATCCTGACCGCCGGGGGCGAGCAACGGCCGATCAAATGGGTCGGCTGGACGAGCACGCACCCCGCACGCCATGTGCATCCGGGTGAGGTCAATCCGGTTCGTGTCAAGGCGCATGCCTTCGCACCGAACGTGCCCGAGCAGGATGTGCGTGTCTCGCCCGGCCATGCCATCCATATCGATGGGGTGCTGGTGCCCGCCGGGCATCTGATCAATGGCGCGACGATCGTCCAGGAAGCGGTGGAGACGATCCGTTACTTCCACGTCGAGCTCGACACGCATGATCTTCTGGTCGCCGCGGGCCTGCCCTGCGAAAGCTATCTGGATGACGGCAACCGTGCCAGCTTCGTCAATTCGGGCGAGGCCGTGGCGCTGCACGGCCGGCTCGATCCGAAGAGCTGGGACGATGCCTGCGCACCGCTCGTCGCGGCAGGCCCGCAGCTCGTCGAGATCCAGCAGCGCCTCCATGCGCGGGCCGAGGAACTAGGCTGGGTGCGGACCGAGGATGCCGGCCTCGCGGTGTTCGCCGATGGGGTCGAACTGGCGCCGCTCCATGTTGCGGGCGACCGCCACTGGTTCGCGCTGCCTGCGGCGAGCGAGATATTGCTCAGCTCCAACCGTAGCGTGCTGTCGCAGCTCGTTCCGGGCCTTGCCGATTACCGGCAGCTCGGTGTGGCGGTGTCGCAGCTGCGGCTGGACGGCGAGGCGATCGGCCTTGATTCGGATGCCCTTGCTTCCGGCTTTCATGCGCTTGAGCAGAGCGAGCAGTTCTCCTGGCGCTGGACTGACGGTGATGCGACGCTCAAGCTCGGGCGGGGTGCCCCGGCCATGCTCGAAATCGAGCTTGTCATGATCGCGCCGTCCTGGACCAGCCCGACGCCGGCGCTCCGCGTCGTTGCCTGACAATTGTGAGGGCCCGGCCGGTCGCCGGGCCCTCGTTCCAAGGGAGTTTGCCCTTTGCTCGATCTGATCGAGAAGCAGGATGCCGGCCAGGGTTTGGCTTGCGCGTGCCAGTCCGGACTCGGCCGGGACAAATGCTGCGAGCTGGATCTCGGCCGGGTCGAGCACGTCCCGCCGGAGCGGCATGCGGAAGCGCTGGCCGGGCTGACCCGCGCCTATCATGCGGGCGACCTGGAGACGACCCGGCGCCTGGCGATCGAGGTGCTGGAGATTTCGCCGGGCCAGCGGGACGCGCTGGGGGCGTTCTTCAACCTGCTGCGCGAGGCCGGGCAATGGCAGGCTGCTGCTTCCGTCGTCAGCCGGCTGGCCCTGCTCGATCCCAATGATGCAACCATCAGGTCGGTGGCAGCAAGCTACTTCCTGGAGCGGAACGATCTGCCGAACGCGCACCTGCATGGGCGCATGCTGGTGCGGTTGGCGCCGGAGGAATCCGTTGCGCATTTCACAATGGGCCGCATCTTCCTGGCGAGCGGCAAGGCGCAGGCCGCCGAAATGCATCTCCAGCTTGCCGAGCAACTCGCCGATCCCCGCAAGCGGAATGCCCCCGATCTCCGGGCGGCGCGCGCCGGCGCGTTGCGGGAACAGGGCAAGTTCGCCGCGGCACGGGCGATCTATGAGCGCCTCTCCGCCGAAGACAGCCTGAGTCTCCAGATGCTGCTCGACTGGGCCACGCTGGAGGAGTCCGCCCGCGATTTCCCCGCCGCCTTCGCGCTGCTGGACCGCGCGGCTGCGATGCCCGGCGCCGATATGCGCGTGGCGGTGATGCGTGCAGGCCTCCATCGCCGCGTGAAGGAGCCCGAGCGCGCACTCGAGGCAATCGACACGTCGAGCGCGGAGGGCGAGGGGAGCGGCATGCTGCTGGCCAAGGGGCAGATACTCGACTCGCTGGGCCGGTATGACGAGGCGTTCGCATGCTTCGATGCCTATAAGGCGCGGGTCCGCGACGGGGGTGGGTGCTACATGGCCGAGGAGGCACGCCGGCTGGTCCGGGCGCTCGAGGATTTCTTCACCGAAGGGCGCACGAAACTCCTGCCGCGCGCCGCGATCCGCGACGCGAGCCCCCAGCCCATCTTCATCGTCGGATTCCCGCGCTCGGGCACCACGCTCGTCGAGCAGACGCTCAGTTCCCATCCGGAGATCTCCGCAGGCGACGAACTGCCGATCGTGCATTCGATCGTGCAGCGCGCCCAACTCCTGCTGGGCAGCCCCGGCGCCTATCCGATCGCGCTGAGCGAACTCTGGCTGGGCGATCGCCGCGGCCATGTCGAGACGCTACGCGATCTCTATCTCAACGAGGCACGCGAGATGGGCGCCGTCGCGCCCGGCAAGCGATGGTTCACCGACAAGATGCCGCTCAACGAGACCCATCTCGGTCTGATCGGCCTGTTGTTCCCCAAGTCCCCGATCATCCATCTCGTTCGCCATCCGCTCGACGTGGTGCTCTCGGTTTTCTCGAACGGCCTCACTCATGGCTATTATTGCGCCAGTGCCCTCGATAGCGCCGCCACTCACTACGCCCTGATCGCCGATCTGATCGCGCATTACCGGACTGCGATGCCGCTCAATTATCACGCGGTCCGCTATGAGGATCTGGTCACCGATCAGGAGCGCGAAGTGCGCGCGATGCTCCACTTCATCGGCGAGCCGTTTGATCCGGCGGTGCTCGCCTTTCACGAGAATGCGCGCCACGCCCGCACGGCCAGCTATGCCCAGGTGACCGAGAAGCTCTACACGCGATCACGCTTCCGCTATCGCAATTATCTGAAGCATCTCGAACCGGTGATCCCCATCCTCATGCCGGCGATCGAGCGGCTCGGCTACACGATCGAGCGGTAGCGCGGGTCTTCGAGCCACGGGAAGCGGCCCCGGATTTCCCCGGGGCCATTCTCGTCGCACGTCCGGTGCCTAGATGCCTGCCTTGCCCGTGCAGGTGCTGTTCCACCACGAGGTGCCCATGAACAGCTTGCTGTCGCCGAGCCGCGTTGCCGAGGTTTCGGCCGAGTCCGTCAGGAAGGTCTCGCGCACCGCGTGCTTCCACGCCTGGGGAAGGCCGCCGATGTTCGAGCGGACCAGCAGGCCCGAATTGGCGAACGCGGCGCCGACGCGAGTGAAGATGCCCGTGCGGTTGGTGCCGGTGCTGTCGAAGGTGTTCACATAGTCGGTATTGAAGCTGAGGAAGTTGATCATCGCAGTGGCGTTCGAGCCGCCGGCGTCGGTGGCGTAGCAGGTATAGCCCAGGAACTGGGTCGTGCCGGTGATCGGATAGCCGGCGGCGGGATCCTGAAGCCCGGTGCCGGCATAGATCACGTCATACCAGGCGAGCGGGTTGCTGCGCTTGGCATTGCCCTTCACGCCCGCGGTGCCGCCGTGATAGGTGGGGATGCGGACCTGGCGGGTGTCGGTGGCGGTGTCGTTGAAGAAACCGTCGCTGGCCGACTGCGGCGGCAGGATCGTGCCGAAGGCAGTCGTGGCGTTCGCCGCGCTCGGCATGTGCCACAGGCTGGTCGTGGCGTTCTTCAGCGCCGCGGCGTGCAGACCGCCGGGCGCGCTTGGCGAGCCGTCGATGAAGGCGGCACTGATATAGCCGATCTTGCCGTTGAGCTTCACGGTCGTGTCCGAAGGCGAGACATAGTCGGGCGCGAACTTGATCGCGCTGGCGACGTTGTGATCTCCGGACGCAACAAGGAACAGGCCGGTGCCGTTCGAGACCGAAGCGGAGGGCTGCGAGCTTACCTTGCCGGCATTGGCTGCCGGAGTGACGATCGCGCTGCCGCTCCAATATTCGGCACCGACCACCGTGGCGCCCGAGAAGTTCGGCGAACCGGGGACGCCGGTGTCGTTCGGCGAAGTGTTGCCGGCCTCAGGCTGCGAGCTGGCGGTCTGCAGGCCCGTGTCGGAGCGGACGCTGTCGAACACCGGACGGATCGTGGCGGTCACTTTGCGGTTGTAGGGGAGCGTCTCGGCGTTGATGGCGTATTTGTTGCCGCTGGCGACCGAACCGCACTGCGCGGCGAGCGCGCGGGTGAAGATGTCGGTCGTGCCCGAGCGGTCGAGGCGACCGACGAGGCGGACCGGAACGCCATCGGCATTCCAGCGGGCCACGGCGTCGCCCGAATCGCGCAGGCTGGTGCCGCCATTGTCGGCAGTGAAGGCGGCATTGTTGAAGTTGACGATGGTGCCGTTGAAGACGCCGCAGAGCGTCGACTGGCTCATGCGCAGGCCGCCCGCGGCCGTGCCGAGGATGCTCTGCGGGTTCGAAAGGTTGAAGGCATAGTCGGTGTTGACGCCGCCAACCGTCTTGCGGCCATAGGTCGGGCTATAGGCGATCGCGATCGGAAGCACGAACTTCGGGAACATGATCGGCGCGCCGCCACTGGTCTGCGCAGCGCCGCCGTTGTAGCGCGTGAGGTCCCCATCCGTGACCGAGGAGTCGGTGAAGGCGAACTGGACCTTGTTCCAGGTGCCGAAGGAGTTCGGATTGGCCGTGCCGATCACGAAGGCGGGAACCGAGGTGAGCGAACCCGGTGCGACCCAGGCGTCGCGGCCGGTGCCCGAGCCCGAACTGAGGTAGCGGCCGAGAAAGCCGGGCCACAGGTCCGTCGTGGCGCAGTTGATGCCGGTGTACAGGTTGGTCGGCTCGGGGATCGCAATGCCGCCGCCGCCGAGCAGGCCGAGGATCGAATAGCCGCCGTTGCAGTTGAGCTCCTGCACGAGGACGCCCTGGATCGAGGTCGCGCCGGTGCCGTGCAGGGCGGTCTCGCCGTCATTGTTCGCCGTGGTCTGGGCCTGGGCGGAAGCGCATGCGAGTGCCCCGAAGACGATTGCCGCCAGAAGCGGGGTCTTGCTGGAATATTGCATCGAAGGTCTCCCGGTTGGTCTTGCGGATCGATGCGAACCTTCGGGGATTTCGTTCTCTGGTGGTCTTTCGAGGTCGTGGCGCCGAAGCGAAGGCGGCGGCCCCGGATTTCTCCAAGGCCGCCGAAGTTTCTGGTTATCCTGTATATTTAGATGCCTGCCTTGCCCGTGCAGGTGCTGTTGGACGTCGAGGTGCCCATGAACAGCTTGCTGTCGCCGAGCCGCGTGGTCGAGGTTTCGGCCGAGTCCGTCAGGAAGGTCTCGCGCACCGCGTGCTTCCACGCCTGGGGAAGGCCGCCGATGTTCGAGCGGACCAGCAGGCCCGAGCTGTTGAACGCGGCGCCGACGCGAGTGAAGATGCCCGTGCGGTTGGTGCCGGTGCTGTCGAAGGTGTTCACATAGTCGGTATTGAAGCTGAGGAAGTTGATCATCGCAGCGGCGTTCGAGCCGCTGGCGTCGGTGGCGTAGCAGGTATAGCCCAGGAACTGGGTCGTGCCGGTGATCGGATAGCCGGCGGCGGGGTTCTGAAGCCCGGTGCCTGCGTAGATCACGTCATACCAGGCGAGCGGGTTGGTGCGCTTGGCATTGCCCTTCACGCCCGCGGTGCCGCCCTGATAGGTGGGGATGCGGACCGGGCGGGTGTCGGTGGCGGTGTCGTTGAAGGAACCGTCGCTGGCCGACTGCGGCGGCAGGATCGTGCCGAAGGCAGTCGTGGCGTTCGCCGCGCTCGGCATGTGCCACAGGTTGGTCGTGGCGTTCTTCAGCGCCGCGGCGTGCAGGCCGCCCGGGGCGCTCGGCGAGCCGTCGATGAAGTCGGCGCCGATATAGCCGATCTTGCCGTTGAGCTTCACGGTCGGATCCGAAGGCGAGACATAGTCGGGCGCGAACTTGATCGCGCTGGCGACGCGGCCGCTGCCGTCGGCGACGAGGAACAGGCCGGTGCCGTTCGAGACCGAAGCGGAGGGCTGCGAGCTTACCTTGCCGGCATTGGCTGCCGGAGTGACGATCGCGCTGCCGCTCCAATATTCGGCACCGACCACCGTGGCGCCCGAGAAGTTCGGCGAACCGGGGACGCCGGTGTCGTTCGGCGAAGTGTTGCCGGCCTCAGGCTGCGAGCTGGCGGTCTGCAGGCCCGTGTCGGAGCGGACGCTGTCGAACACCGGACGGATCGTGGCGGTCACCGTGCGGTTGTAGGGGAGCGTCTCGGCGTTGGTGGCGTATTTGTTGCCGCTGGCGACCGAACCGCACTGCGCGGCGAGCGCGCGGGTGAAGATGTCGGTCGTGCCCGAGCGGTCGAGGCGACCGACGAGGCGGACCGGAACGCCATCGGCATTCCAGCGGGCCACGGCGTCGGCCGAATCGCGCAGGCTGGTGCTGCCATTGTCGGCAGTGAAGGCGGCGTCGTTGAAGTTGACGATGGTGCCGTTGAAGACGCCGCAGAGCGTCGTCTGGCTCATGCGCAGGCCGCCCGCGGCCGTGCCGAGGATGCTCTGCGGGCTCGAAAGGTTGAAGGCATAGTCGGTGTTGACGCCGCCAACCGTCTTGCGGCCATAGGTCGGGCTATAGGCGATCGCGACCGGAAGCACGAACTTCGGGAACATGATCGGCGCGCCGCCATTGGTCTGCGCGGCGCCGCCGGTGTAGCTGGTCAGATCGCCATCCGTGACCGAGGAATCGGCGAAGGCGAACTGGATCTTGTTCCAGGTGCCGAAGGGGTTCGGATTGGCCGTGCCGATCGCGAAGGCCGAGGTCGAGGTGAGCGAGCCCGCCGCAATCCAGGAGCTGCGGCCGGTGCCCGAGCCCGAACCGATGTAGCGGCCGCTGAAGCCGGGCCACAGGTCCGTCGTGGTGCAGTTGAAGCCGGTGTACAGGCTGGTCGGCTCGATCGAAGTCGACGACGTGCCGGCCACCGAAGAAGTGCCGATCGCACCGAGGTTCGAATAGCCGCCGTTGCAGTTGAGCTCCTGCACGAGGACGCCCTGGATCGAGGTCGCGCCGGTGCCGTGCAGGGCGGTCTCGCCGTCATTGTTCGCCGTGGTCTGGGCCTGGGCGAAGGAAGAGGCGAGAGCGCTGGTGGCGACGGTCGCCAGGAACAGCGCGTTCTTGAAACGCTTCATGGGATATTCTCCTGTTTGGGACTTGCCTTAAGAAATGTCGGTTAGTTGCGAGTCAAAGTTCGGTCGTTTCAAGATATCGCTATGATATCCTGGGACGATCGAGAGATCTTAAGTTCACGCAAAGTCTACCCGTGCATTCAAAGAATGTCGGCTAACCCTCGTTCTGGGGTTCGTTCAGCATGTGCGACGATGAATTTCATGAATCGCACAGGTAACGATCATTCAAACAAGAATATTTCTACATATCGGTTTCGACTCGATTCAGAACCGACGGTTGATCTCTTACGCAGGTCAAATGACATTTTTGTTATCGTGATGCATCCACAAATATAATCCGCACTAAAATGGCAGCATTTGCAAAAATGCACGGATATTAACTTCAAATATGTGAAGTAATATATCTCATATTTGTGAAATTTAGTTGTAGCATAATCTGGATATGAGTAGTTATTGGCTGGCTCATCCAGGGCTCGCCTCGGCCGAGAGGCTCGAGCCGGGAGGTTGTACATGATCGGCGATAGCACGGCGTCCGGGCCAAATATTGAAGGTTCCTGGGACAAATTGCCGGACGGACCGGCTGTCGCGGCCGATGGAGGCGGACTCGCGGCGATGCTGCGCGGCCGAGGGCTGCTGGCGGAGGAGGCGCTCCAGCGCGCGTTGCTGATCGAGCGCGAATCGGGGGAGCGCCTCGAGGCGGTGGTGACTCGCCTGGGCATGATTTCGGAGGACCGGCTGGCCGCGGAGCTGGCGCGCTTCTCGGGCCTGGCTGCGATTGGTGCCGACGGTTTCCCTGCGGCGCCGGTCGAGGGCCCGGAACTCTCGGTTGCCTTCCTGCGCGACATGCGCGCGATCCCCGTGGCGATCGACCCCGTCGTCGTGCGCATCGCCGTGTCGAACCCGTTCGATTCCTTCGCCGCCCAGGCTTTCGGCTTCATGTTCCAGCGCCGTGTCGAGCGGGTAATCGGCCGGGCCAGCGACATCGACGTCGCGATCGAGCGGCTTTATCATGGCCAGCCGCATGGCTCGGGCGCGATCGACGATGCCGTCGACGACGACGATCTCGAGCGGCTTAAGGACCTGGTCAGCGATGCACCGGTGATTCGCGCGGTCAACCGGCTGATCGCCAGCGCGGTCGATCAGCGTGCCTCGGACATCCATATCGAGCCCGGCGACGATGGCCTGTCGATTCGCTTCCGCATCGACGGCATGCTGCGCGATGCCGGGCGGCTCCCCGTGGCGATGCGTGCGCCGCTGGCGTCGCGCATCAAGGTGATGGCGCAGCTCAACATCGCCGAGCGCCGGCTGCCGCAGGACGGGCGGATGCGCATTTCGGTACGGGGCAACGAGATCGACCTGCGTGTGGCGACCGCGCCCTCGATCCATGGCGAGAGCGTCGTCATGCGCATCCTCGACCGCTCCAGGCTCGCGCTCGACTTCGCCGCGCTCGGCTTCGACCCGGGCCTTGCCGGGCGGTTGCGCGAGGCGATAGCGCGCCCCCACGGGATCGTGCTGGTCACCGGCCCGACCGGCAGCGGCAAGACCACCACGCTCTACGCGGCTCTTTCCGAGCTCAATGCGCCCGAGCGCAAGCTGCTCACCGTCGAGGATCCGATCGAATATCGCCTGCCGGGCGTCGTCCAGACCCAGGTCAATCCGGCGATCGGCTTCACGTTCGGATCGGCGCTGCGCTCGTTCCTGCGCCAGGACCCCGACGTGATGATGGTCGGCGAGATCCGTGATACCGAGACGGCGCAGATCGCGGTGCAGGCGGCGCTGACCGGCCATATGATCCTGTCGACGCTGCATACCAACACTGCTGCCGGAGCGGTCTCGCGGCTGCTCGACATGGGCGTCGAGCCGTTCCTGCTGGGATCGGTGCTGACCGGCGTGCTCGCCCAGCGGCTGGTCCGGCGGCTCTGCCCCGAATGCCGCCAGCCATTCGACCCGGCGGAGGCCGGCCCCGAGGCCCTGCGGCCGTTGCTGGCGCTCCAGGGCGTCGACCGGCTCTACCATGCGATGGGCTGTGCGCGGTGTGGCGGGAGCGGCTATTCGGGGCGGATCGCGCTGCTCGAATTCCTGCGGGTCGACGGCGCGGTGGAGCGGCTGATCCTGAAGCGGGCGGATACGCGCGAGATCCTGGTTGCCGCCGAGCAGGGCGGGATGCGCAGCCTGGCGGCGGACGGCGTCGCCAAGGCGGCGGCGGGGCTGACGACGATCGAGGAAGTGCTTCGCGTCGCGAGTGGGGAAGCCTGATGGCGACCTGGCGCTATCGGGCGGTCCGCCGCGACGGTTCCGCGCTGGCCGGCGAGGTGGACGCGACCGACCGGGACGATGCGGTGGCCAGCCTCAGGCGGAGCGGCGCCACGCCGCTGGAACTGGTCGCGGTGCCGCCACGTGCGCCGGGGCGGCCACGGCGCGCCGGAGCCAGAGCGCGGGCGGCGGCCGCGACTTGTATCGGCGAGCTCGCGGTGCTGATCGGCGCCGGGCTGCAGCTCGATCGGGCGCTCGCGCTGGCGATCGAGAATGTCGAGGACAAGCGAGTCGGGGAAAGCCTGGGCGAGATATTGCGCGACGTGCGCGAAGGCGTTCCCCTGTCGCGGGCGATCGCGCAGAAGCCCGATCTGTTCTCGCCCACCGCGATGGCGATGATCGAGGCGGGCGAGGCCAATGGCCGCCTGGGCGAGGCGCTGTCGCGGCTCGCGGCGACGCTGGAGCAGGAGGCCGAGCTCCGCCGCCTGATCGGATCGTCGATGATCTACCCGATCGCGCTGCTGGTGATCGCCATCGGCGTGGTGCTGCTGATGCTGCTCTTCGTCGTCCCGCAGTTCGAAAGCATGTTCTCGAGTGCCGCCGGCAAGCTGCCCACCGCCACGGTCGTGGTGATGACCGCCAGCCGGTTGCTGCGGGGCTATGGCCTGGTGATGCTGCTCGGTGCCGTGGCGATCGGCGTGGGCGGGGCATTGCTGCTCCGCCGCCCGGCGGTGCGTCTCGCCCGCGACCGGCTGGTGCTGGCGCTGCCGTTGCTCGGCGAGCTGATCAGGCGCGTCGACACCGCCCGTTTCGCCCGCACGCTCGGCGCACTGATCGACGGCGAAGTGCCGCTGCCCGCCGCGCTCGCGCTCGCGCGCCGGACGATCTCGAACCAGGTGCTGGGCGAGACCATCGCCCGCGTCGCCGATGGCGTGAAGGAGGGCGGGGGACTCACCGCGCCGCTCGCCGCCTCGGGCGCGCTGCCGCGCCTGGCGATCGGCTTCCTGCGCACGGGCGAGGAGACCTCGCAGCTCGGCATGATGCTGGGCCGTCTCGCCGACGTGCTCGATCGCGACATTCGCCTGCGCATCGAGCGGCTCATCGGCATCCTCACCCCGGTCATCACCGTGGTGCTGGGTGCCACCGTCGCATCGATCATCGCCGCGATCATGTCGGCGATCCTCGGCTTCAACGATCTCGCCCTGACATCATGAACAAGGACAGGACCGCCATGCGGAGAAACAATGGACGCGAAGCGGGCTTCACGCTGCTCGAACTGCTCGTGGTGCTCGCGATTCTGGGGTTGCTGGCGGCGATCGTCGGGCCGCAGGTAATCAAATATCTCGACAGCTCCAAGTCGCAATCGGCGCGGGTGCAGGCGAAGAACGTTGCCGCCGCGCTCAACCTGTTCAAGCTCGACGTGTCGCGCTTCCCGACTCCGGAAGAGGGCGTGACGGCGCTGATCAAGCAGCCGCCCAACGTGCCTAACTGGAACGGCCCCTATCTGCCCGAGCAGTCGGCGATCATCGATCCCTGGGGGCGCCCCTATCTGCTGCGGATCCCCGGCGAGCACGGCGATGTCGATGTCTATTCGCTCGGCTCGGACGGGCAGCCCGGCGGCACCGGCGAGGCGCGGGATGTCGGCAATTATTGATCCGCATGCCGGGGATGATGCCGGTACCTGTGGATTCACGCTGGTCGAGGTCCTGGTGATCCTGGCTATCCTCATCCTCATGGCGGGAATCGTCTTTCCTTCGGTCGAGAAGGCGATGCGGCGCCAGAGCTTCGTCGGGGCAGCGAAGCGTGTGGAGCTGGGGCTTCGCGCCGCGCGGGCCGCGGCGGTGGCCGGCGGCGTGCCGGTTCGCTTCGCCGCGGTGTCCGACGGTCATGGCTTCCGCTTCGCCGATCGCGACGATCGTCTTCCCGACGGTGTGACGATCGCGATGCCTGGCCGCGGGATCCGGTTCTTCGCCGACGGAAGCGCCACGGGCGGTGAAATCGAGATCTCGGACGGGCAGCTCCGCCGGCGGATCGCCATCAGCAAGACGCTGGGCACGGCCGAGGGACGGCAATGAGCGCCTCGGTGCCGGCGGGCGCGTCCGCGGGGTTCAGCCTGGTCGAGACGCTGGTCGCGCTGGCCGTGATCGCGATGATGTCCGGGCTGTTCTTCGATTCGATCGGCACCAATGCGAATCTCTCGCGTACCGTTGCCGCACGCCGCGAAGCGGTGCTGCTCGCCCAGTCGCTGCTCGCCGCGGCGACGGCGCCCAGCGATTCGCGCAATGTCGCCGACAGCGGCAGCAGCCGGAACCTGCGCTGGCGAATCACGCGCCTGTCGCGCGGTGGCGACGCGCGGGACGGCGGTATTCCGCTCGAGGAAGTTCGCATCGAGATTGCCGATCGAACGACCGGCCGCCCGCTCACCAGCGTTCATACGCTTCGGCTCGCGCGTTGACCGATGCGCGCCCCTGCTTCCTCGGCGAGCCGCGCGGACGCATCGGGTTTCACGCTCATCGAGCTGCTGGTCGCGCTTGCGTTGATGGGAATGGCGGCATCGCTGCTGCTCGCCGGGCTGCGCATGGCAGGGCTGGTCACGCTCCGCGAGCGGGCGAGCAACGCGGGGCTGGACGAAGTGATCGCGGCACAGCGCATCCTGCGTATGGGGATCACGCGGCTGCGGCCGGCCGTGCGCTTCGATACCTCCAGGCCGATCCTGGAGTTTCGCGGGGACGATGCGGTCCTGAGCTTCGTGGCGCCGCCATTCGACCGCGATGCGCCGGATGCGCTCCAGCGTTTCCGGCTCACGCGCACCGCAACGGGCGAGCTCGTCCTCCATACCGTGAGCACGCGCAAGGCGGGGGTCGATCAGCGCGGATATGATCTGACCGGCTGGGCCACGACGACGCTGCTGCGCGGCACCACGCGTCTTTCGATCAACTATCGCGGGGTTCCGGAATCGGGCGGCGACCGGGCCTGGCTCAATCGATGGTGGGACCGGACCAGTCCGCCCGAGCTGATTCGCATCCATGTCGAATTCGCGCCCGCCGATCCCCGGCAATGGCCGGACCTGCTGATTCGGCCGCAGGTCGCGATCAATACCTGCCTGAGCGATCGATCGGGCGGCGCCTGCGGAGCCGAGCGATGAACCCTCGCGGCCTGCTCGATGCCGACATGCGGACGATCGGCCAATGGCTGCTCCAGGGCTGGCAATGGTGGATCGACGAGATCCGGGGGTTGGCGCCGGCCCGGTTGCGGCGTGCGCGGACCAGCGACGCTCCGCGCTTCGTCGTGCGACACGATGCGCTCGTGCCGGTATCCGACGGGACCCGCGGCGCGACGCCGGGGATGCGCGTCACGCTGGTCGTGGCCGCCGCCGAGTGCCTGGTGCGGGTGATCACCCGACCCACGCTTGGCGAGCGCGACATGCATCGCATGGTCGCGTTCGAAGCGGATACGCTGCTGCCGCTGCCTTCGGGCTCGGTGCTCCTGGCGGTGCGGAGCGGGGGCGCCGCGGAAGAGCCGGGCAAGACTCGCATCCGGGTTGCAGGCCTGCCGATCGAAACCGCGCACGCCATGCTCCGCGCCGCCGACGCCGCGCGCGTAGTGCCCGTCGCGGTGATTCTCGATGAGTCGCAGCCATCGCCGTTGGACTTCGCGCCGGCGCTGCGTTCGGCGGGCCTGCTGGCGCGCAGGCGGAGCGCCACGCCGCTGCTCTGGGGGCTGGTGGCAGTGCTATTGCTATTCAATATCACCATGGCGATCTGGCGCGATGCCGCGCGCGTGGCGCAGCTCGAGCAGATCGTCGCGGAACAGCAGCCGGCGGCCGGCATTGCCCAGGCGATAGCCCGGCGCGGCGAGCAGGACCGCAGCCTCGCCGCCCGCTCGCTCGCGCTGCGGCATACGCATGACCCGCTGCAGGTGATCGCGGCGGTGAGCGATGCACTGCCAGAGGGAGCCTGGCTCCAGCGCTTCGTCTGGGACGGCGAGGGGGTGCGGCTTACCGGCTATCGCCCGGCACGTGCCGACGTGGCGACGGCGCTGCGCCGTTCGGGCCGCTTCGCCGGCGTCCGCGCCATGGGCGAGAGCAGCGAGGCGGCCGTACCCGCCGGTGAGCCATTCGACCTCTCCGCCAGGATGGGCGCGCGATGATGCGTCCGGTCTCCACCCGCGAAAGGCGCCTCGTCGCGCTGCTGATCCTCACCGGGGCCGTCGCCACGGCCCATTTCCTGATCGTCGCCCCGATCGTCGCCGGTTTCCAGGCGCGCGCGGAGCGGCTGGACCGGCTCGCGCTGACCTATGCGCACAATGTTCGGACCATCGCGACGATCCCGCGGCTGCGGCGCCAGGCGGAGGCTGCGCGCGCCGCAACTGCATCCTTCGTAGCCGGCGTGCCCAATGTCGATGCGGGCCGCGAGTGGCTCAAGGAGCGATTGCAGGGCGCGGTCGAAGGGGCAGGCGGCACTTTCCGCGAGGGAGGCGATGCCGAAGGCCGCCCGGGCTGGGCGCGGGCGCGCGGCGCGGCGCGGATGACTCTGTCCCAGCTCACCGCCGCGCTGGCCCGACTGCAGAACCAGCCGCCCTGGCTCGTCGTCGAGACGGTCAGCCTCAGTGCGGGCAACACGATCGTGCCCGGCCAATCCCCAGTCATGGATGTGGAAATTGAAGCTTCGATCCCCATTCGCCCTGTCGCCGCTCGATAGGTCGTCGATGCTGCCGCTGGCGCTCGCGCTGCTGCTTGGCGCGGCGCTGGCGTTCCAGCTGCTCGCCGGAAACGAGATCGACCTGCCGATGGCCGGGCCGGTGCGCGGCGGCGCGCCGGTGGACGGGCGCGTGGCGATCCAGCCCCCGGTCGCACTCGTCGATCCGGGGATCGCGCGGCGAGCGATGTTCATGCCGGTCCTTGCCGAGCCGAAGGAGGCGGCGGCGGGGCAGGGGCAGCTTGGCGGTTACGCGGTGGTCGGCGTCGTCCAGGTCAATGCCGCCATCTACGCGATCGTGCAGGGGCCGGGCGAGCGGACGTTCCGTGCCGCGCCGGGCCAGCGGCTCGGCGGCTGGCAGCTGCGCAGCGTGACCCGCGACGAGGTCGCGCTGTCGCGGGGCGGCGAGCGGATGCAGGTCCGCTTCGGCCCCGGCGGGCCGGTCACCACGGCATCCGGCAAGGGAGAACAATGATGGACGCGCGTCGCAAGCTTGGAGCAGGGACGGCGGGGCTCTCCCTCGCCATCGCCGGCTGTGCGGGCGGCCCGCCGCCCCAACCGATCGCGGTCCCGCAGGCGCCGCCGATCGTGGCCGAGGCGGAGCAAGCGGCGCCACAGGTGCGCGCGACGATCATGGGCGGCGAAAGCTCGCCGCCGGGCCCTGCCGTACCGCGCGCTCGCCCGGTCAGGCCGGGCAATATCAGCATCAACCTGCCGCGCGCCGATGTGCGTGCCGTGGCGATGTCGGTCCAGGAAGCCACGGGGATCGCGGTCGCGGTCGAACCGGGGGTGACCGGCCAGGTCTCGCTGGTCACGCCGGGAACGGTCGCCCGGTCCGAGATAATCCCGTTGTTCGAAGCTGGGCTGCGCGCCGCCAACCTGGCGCTCGTGCCGGTCGGCAATGGCTATGCCGTGCGCATGCTGGCCGCTGCCCAGGCGCCCGTCGCGCCCGATGCGATCGGGTTTGGCACCGAAATCGTCACGCTCGCATTCATCAATGCCGAGGAACTGAAGAAGGTGATCGACGGCGCGTTGCCCGGAGTGGTCGCCGGTGTCGATGGGGCGGGCGGGCGGATCACCATCGCGGGCACCACCGGCCAGCGCGCGAGTGCGCGCGACCTGATCCGGCAGTTCGACGTCAATTGGCTGCGCAACATGAGTTTCGCGCTGTTCGTCCCCGAGCGGACCGACGCCCGGCTGATCGTTCCCGAGCTGGACAAGCTGATCAACGCAGCCGATGCGCCGACGCGTGGGCTGGTTCGGCTGATCACCATGGAGCGGCTGAACGGCATCCTCGCGGTCAGCACGCAGCGCCAGTATCTCGACGACGTCCGTCGCTGGATCGAAGTGCTTGATCGGGAGGGCGAGAACAACGAGCGCCGGATCTTCGTGTATCGCGTCCAGAATGGTCGCGCGCGCGATCTGGCACGCACGCTGAACCGCGCCTTTGGCGGCGGCGGCGAGGAGGACAGCGGAAACGGCGATCCCTTCGCCGCCAGCGACCAGGCGACGAGTCGTACCGCGTCTCCGGCCCCCAAGCCCGACGCTGCCAAACCGGCGAGCGGCGCCGCGAATTCCGCCGAGCCGGGCGGCGTCGGGCGCGACGCCACGGCTTCCGGCGGCAAGATCACCGCGGACGAAGTCAACAACGCCGTCGTGGTCTATGGCACGCCACGCGACTATGCTATGATCGAGGACGCCCTGCGCCGTCTCGACCTGCCGCCCCAGCAGGTGATGATCGAGGCGGCGATCACCGAAGTGTCGCTTACCGATACGCTGCGGTACGGCGTCCAGTGGAACTGGCTGACCGGCAACAGCAATTTCCGGCTGACCGACGGGGCCGCCATGCCGACCGGCGCTACCCAGGCGGGCTTTTCCTATTTCCTCGCGGGCAGCAGCATCACGGCGGCGCTCAACGCGCTCGAGCAGCGTACCAACATCAAGGTCGTCTCGGCGCCGAAGCTGGTCACGCTCAACAACCAGACCGCAGCGCTGCAGGTCGGCGACCAGGTGCCGGTCTCGTCGGGCAGCGCGGTCAGCGTCGACAATCCCAACGCGCCGATCGTCAACTCGATCAGCTATCGCGATACCGGCGTGATCCTCAAGGTCACACCGCGGGTCAATGCCGGCGGGCTGGTGCTGCTCGACATCTCGCAGGAAGTGAGCGACGTCAACGTCAACGCCCCGAGCGCGGCCGGCGACAAGACTCCGGCCTCGCCCACCATCTCGACTCGGCGCATCTCGACTTCGGTCGCGGTGCAGGACGGGCAAGTGATCGCGCTGGGCGGGTTGTTCCGCGACTCTCAGAGCCTGGGCAAGAACGGCATCCCGATCCTGTCGCGCATCCCGGTCATCGGCGGCCTGTTCGGCAGCCACAACAATGGGCAGAAGCGCACCGAGCTGATTGTGCTGCTCAAGCCCCATGTGATCCGCACCCCCGACGATGGCCGCGCCGTCACCGAGGAGCTCCGCGCCAAGCTGCGCACGCTGGAGCCGTTCCGCACCGAGGGGCGGATCCCGTGAGCCGCGAGGGCGAGGAGGGCTATGCCCTTGTCGCAGCGGTGGCGAGCATCGCCGTGTTCGCGACGATGGCGCTGGCGGTGCTGGATACGGCTCGCATGGGACTGGCGGATGCCGGGGCTGAGCAGGCGCAGATGCAGGCGGTGGCCGCCGCCGATGCGGGGATCGCGTTCGGGCTGAGCAAGATCCTGGGCAATGATCCCACGCAGCGCTGGGCCGCGGACGGCGCTGTTCACGCGCTGCGCTTCGGCGAAGCCGAGCTCCGGATCGTCGTGCGGGACGAGCGCGGCAAGGTGCCGCTCGGCCTGCTCGACGAGCCCCAGGCGACTCGGTTGCTCGAACAGGCTGGCCTGGAAGGCGAGCGGCTGCTGATCGCGCGCGACTCCCTCCTGGACTGGATCGACGACGACGAGATCAAGCGCCCCTTCGGCGCCGAGGATCCCTATTATAGCGCCGCCGGCATTCGCCCGCCGGGCGCGCGCCTCGCTTCGATCGACGAGCTCGCGCTGGTGCGCGGCCTGGATCCCGTGATCGTCGCGCGCATCCGGCCCTATGTCACCACCTACACGCTGCGCAGCGGCTTCGACGCGCAATATGCGGATCCGCGCGCGCTCGCAGTGATGGAGGCCGGCGGCGACGGCCCTCAAGCCATCGAACGCGCGCGCGCGCTTGGCGGGCAGCGGACGGCGCTGGCTTTCGCCAGCACGCCCTCGCTCGTCGACCGGCCGGTCTCGATCGAAGTGCTGGCGACCTTGCCCGGTGGCGGCCGTGCCGCGCGGACTCTCGTCGCCGAGATCACGGGCATTTCCGAACGGCCCTATGTCGTGCGGGCCTATGAATGAAGCGTTCGAAGGGAGGTGAGGCGATGGCGGGTTCGAATGTCCTGAAGGGCGGCCGGCAATCCCAGGTGCAGGCGTTGCTCGCGCGTGGTGCCATGTTCCTCGCCAAGGGCAAGCCGGCGAATGCGTTGCGCGCGCTCGACGACGCGGTGGCGCTCGATCCTGCCAATGCCGAAGCCTTTTGCCGACGCGGCAACGCGCTTGCCGGTCTCGGCCAGCTCGCCGCGGCGATCGCGAGCTACGACCATGCGCTTGCGCTCGATCCGCGATGTGCCGAAGCGCATGATCGCAGGGGTGCCGCGCTCGCTGCCTCGGGGGCGTTCGAGCCGGCGCTGGAGAGCATCGCGCGCGCGCTGCTGATCGCGCCGGACAATCTCGATGCGCTCCAGAATCGCGCGGGCCTGCTTCGCCAGCTGGGCCGGTTCGGGGAGGCGCTGGAGGCGTTCGACGATGTGATCGCGCGCCTGCCGAACCTCGCGGCCGCGCACGACCTGCGCGCGCGCACGCTTGCGGCGCTGGGCCGTCACCGGGAGGCGTTGCGGGGGTTCGAGCGGGCGCTGGCGATCGAGCCGCGCAATATCGAGATGCTCTGCAACCGAGGAACGGCGCTATCCCTTCTCGATCGCCAGGAAGAAGCGATCGAAGCATTCGAGCAGGGGTTGGCGATCGATCCCGGGCAGGTCGAGCTTCTGACCAATCTCGGCGCATCGCTCTTCCGGCTCGAGCGGTTCGACGAAGCGGAGCGCTGCTTTGGCCGCGCGTTGCAGCGTGAGCCCGATCGGGTCGCCACGCTGCAACGCTATGCCACCCTGCTCACACAGCAGCGCCGCTTCGATGAAGCGGGCCGCTGCTATCAGCGCATCCTGACGATCGAGCTCGACAATGTGGCGGCGCTCCGCGGGCTTGCCCGGGCGCTGGAGGAACTCGGCCAGCATCAGAGCGCGCTGATCTGCTACGATCATCTGCTTTCGGTCGATCCGGGCAACGCGGCCGCGCATCAACAGCGCGGTTTCCTGCTGGTCGGGCGCGCGGAGCATGCCGAGGCGCTGCGGGCCTTCGATCGGGCCAAGGCCCTCGATCCCCGGATGGAGCAATCCGCGGTCCGCCTTCATGCCGCGATGCACCTGTCGCAATGGGAGGATTTCGAGGGGCAGCTCGCTGCGGTCCGGCGTGCTGCGGCTGTCGGCAGCCAGGGCGCGCTGTCCTTCCCTGTGCTGGCGCTGGCCGACGATCCCGAGCTCCAGCTTCAATGCTCCCGCATCCTCGCGAACAGCCATCCGCGTGTTCCGGCGGTGCCGCTCGCCGGGCGGTATCCGCGCCACGAGCGAATCCGGCTCGGCTATTTCTCGGCGGATTTTCATCATCATGCGACGATGCAATTGTTCATGGAGACGCTCGAGGCGCATGATCGCGATCGCTTCGAGCTCACTGCATTCTGGTTCGGCGACGGCAGGGGAGACTCCTGGCGTGCCCGAGTCGAGAAGGGGTTCGACGCCTTTGTCGATGTTCGGTTGAAGGAAGATGCAGCCGTCGCGCAGGTTGCCCGCGAACGCGAGATCGACATCGCGATCGACTTGAAGGGCTATACCCAGAATTGCCGCTTCGGCATCTTTGCCGAGCGGGCTGCGCCCGTGCAGGCTGGGTATCTCGGCTATCCCGGCACTTCGGGCGCCCCTTCGATCGATTATCTGATTGCCGACTAGGTCGTGGTTCATCCCGGCGCGCGCGAGGGCATCTCCGAAAGGATCGCCTATCTGCCCGGCAGCTATCAGGCGAATGCGAGCCTGAAACCGGTGTCGCGGCGGATCACGCGGTCCGAAGCCGGGTTGCCCGGCCAGGGTTTCATTTTCTGCTGTTTCAACCAGAACTACAAGATCACGCCCGAGGTCTTCGCGCGCTGGATGGTGATCCTGCGGGCAGTGGAATCGAGCGTGCTGTGGTTGTGGGTGAACCATGCAGGCGCCCGCGAAAGCCTGGCGCGCAGCGCGGCCAGGGCCGGCGTCGATCCCGCCAGGATCGTCTTCGCCGGCACCGAGCCCAGCGAGCGCCATCTCGATCGGCTGCAACTTGCCGATCTCTTCCTCGATACCCTGCCGTGCAACGCCCATACCACGGCAAGCGATGCCCTGCGCGTCGGCCTGCCGATACTGACTTGCGCGGGGCGAAGCTTTGCCGCGCGCGTTGCCGCCAGCCTGCTCATGGCGATGGACGCAGCGGAATTGATCGTGAGCAATCTCGATGAATATGAGGAGCAGGCGATCGCGCTGGCCCATGATCCCGGGCGGCTGGAGCGAATCCGTGCCCGCCTGCTGGCAAACCGTGCGCCGTCGCAGCTCTTCGATCCCGCCGCCATGGCCCGCAAGCTCGAGGCGGCCTATGCCGCGATGTACGAACGGCATCACGCCGGCGAAGCCCCTGCGGACTTCCACGTGGCCGCATGCTGATGCGGCTATCGCTGCGGCTGTGGCGATGCCACCGGTGGCTGCGGGGCGAGGCCCCAGGGAGCGAATGGAGGAGGCGGTGCCGCGCTCGCGGCGGCAGCGGCCGGCATCGCACCGGCGAAATTGGGCGCCGCGATCGCCGGAGCCGGACCGCCCCGCCGGCGATAGAAGATGTGCGCGCCGATCTTGGTCACGCGATCGAGGCTCGGCGCCCAATAGGGCGAGACATAATCCGCATGATAGTTGAGCGCGTCGGCGACCAGCGGCGTGAGGCGGCCGTCAATCGCCTGCTCTGCGACGGCGCGGGCCTGCGCCATCACCTTGTCGGACAGGCGTCGCCGCAGCGATCCGTCGCAGGTGAAGGTGAACTGGCATCCCGTCTTCAGCGTCGAGCCGGCAAAGACCACCCCGCACACCGATTTCGGGAATGCCGGGTGGCGAACGCGGTTGAGAACGACCTCGGCAACGGCCTGCTGGCCTTCCGGACTCTCATGCCCCGCCTCATGGGCAATCGCGAGCGTCAGGCATTCCAGGGCCTGCGCGCGGTCCTCGATCGGGAAGGGGGTGGTCTGGGCCCGGGCGTGCGGGGCAGTGGTTGCGATGACGGCGAAGCAAAGGATCGGCCATATCGATCCGGCACACCGGTTTCCCGATCCGCGCGCTGGCGAACAGGGCGCATGCGAATGGAAGCGGTGCGTCCGGCAAGGCGCTGCGTCGTGCGTTCTTGTGTCGCCTTCCTGCCAGTTATTGGCGAGCCCCACGCTATATTTCCTGATATATTGAGTACATGCCGTAAATTGTGCACACGAGTGAGGGTTATTCTCGTAGTTTCATGCGAATTATTCGGCAAATATATCGATGTAATATTATCGAAATATCGAACTGCGAAAGATTGAATAGTGCAGGTGTTTTACAAGATCACGAATATTGCTGCATTCCATTCGCTGAATTTGTCACATCTTGTCACAAAATTTGAACCGCCATCAATGAGCATGGAGCTGTGAGATGATCGGCAAGGCCGCGGTGTTCGGCTTGGTTTCCCTCCTGGGACTGTCTGCTCTGGCCTGGCGTCAGCCCGTGCGGGCCCCATCGCACCCGACGCCGGCGGCCTCGCCATCGGGGGCGGGGCCGAGCGCAGTTCGGACCGCAGCCGTGCCGGTTCAGGCCAAGCCAATGGCCACAGGGGGAGGCATGTTGCCCGAGCGCCTGCTCGAATGCCGGCTCGGCCGGATCACCAATTTCAATCCTTCGCGTGAGCAGGCGCCATCCGAGCTCACCTATGAAGGCGATCATCGCCTTGCGCTGTTCCTGCCGTCGATCCCGGTGCGCACCGCCGAGCCCCCCCGTTCGACGCTGCCGCCGGAACCGGTCGACCCGCGCACGCGCATCGTCGCCGATCCGGATGGAATAGCGGCAGGCGCGGCTGCCAAGCCTTTCGAGCGCGTGGTCGATTATTGGCCGGAGCGCGTGGAGATGACCACGCCGATCGGGAACGGGCTCGTGAACCTCATCATTCTCCAGCGCTCGCAGACCAAGCCCGGGCTGATCGATCTGTTCATGACCAGGGCGACCGATGCGGTTAGCTGGGACGAGAAGCATCTTTATTCGGGTCATTGCAAGATTCGCGAGCAGGGCGCTGGATAACGCATTGATGCCCGCCTCCGGCCTCGGACTGGCAAGCATTATCCGATGGGTTGCAAGAATTACGATAGGATAGTTGGCAATTAAATAGCCGATAATTCCTGGTTATTAACAATCATCTCCAATTTTATTTCTGATATGTTTCAGTTAACCCCGGGTATTGACGATATTGATTGGTAAATATCGCAGGAATGTCGAAATTTTCCGGCGTGATCTGCCAGAATATCTTGGCCGGGGTGTCTACATAATAGGAAACACGAGTTTCCGATTCCTGGGAAACCCCGGGGGCGAGATTTCCCTGTGGCGTGCCGGTGCGCGCCGCGGGCTGTGCCCTGCGCCCGGTCCCATCCTTGCTCCAAGGAGGTCGCAATGGAGGAATCCTTTTTGATCGCAGCGCCCGCCGTTGCGAATCAGGAATATCCTTCGGGTTCGTTCGAGCATCATCGGATCGGCGAGGACCGCACGGAAGCGCCGCCGCTTCCGCCCAGGCCCAGGACGCGCGCGCATCTTGCGGCATGGCAGGTCAAGCTCGCGCGGGACATGATGCTTGCGCAGATGACCGGCGGGCTTGCCCTGGCGGATGTCGCCCGGCGGCTCGACATGTCGGTCAGCCACTTCATCAAGGGCTTTCGTGAGAGCGAAGGGGTGTCGCCCTATCACTGGTTCATGCAGCGCCGGATCGCGCAGGCGACCACGCTGCTTCGCGACGAGACGATCCCGCTGTCCAAGGTCGCCGACGAATGCGGCTTTGCCGATCAGAGTCATTTCACCAAGGCATTCACTCGGCTGCTCGGCATTTCGCCGGGCCGCTGGCGTCGGAACCTGCGGAGCAGCGCGCTCGGCCTTGGTGCCTGATTTGTCGATAGTGGTGCGTACCTGTGGAAACGACTAGGTCGGGGCGGGGCACATCTCGATAGTCCGGAACGGCGGAAATCGCCGCACCGCCCGAGCTTCGTCGAGACAATGCGACCAGCAGATTTCAGCGTGACCGAAACCGGCGAGGGATGGCGCGGCGCATCATGGACCCGTTCGCGCCGCGAGGATCGGCGATGAAGGCGGGCGCCCCCGGTATCGAGCGGCTTCGGCAGCTCTACGATCCCAATTATGTTCGCCGGGTCGATTCGTTCGAGGACGCGCCGGTGCAGGTCTGTCTCGAGACGCGGATGCTCGGCGCAAGTGCGGGGACCGGTGTCGCGACCTATGCGCGGACGCTGGCGGCGTGCCTGCCGGCGGCGGGAGCGTCGTTGCTGCTGCTGAGCGACCAGGCGCCGGGCGAGGCGCCGTGCTTCACGCGGCTCGGCCGCTGGCTTGCCGCCACGCGTACCGGAGCGCGGGTCGCGGCGGCGCAGGACCCCGGCGGCGAGGAAATGCCGGTGCAATGGGCGGCGTGCGACCTGTTCCGCGAGGCGCATGTGTTCTTCAACCTGCACCGCAGGCTGTTGCCGGTCGAGTTCACCCGGCCGCCCCAGGTCATGCACTGGACCTATCCACTGCCGCTCTATGCGCGCGGGGCCAGGAACCTGTACACGGTGCATGACCTGATACCGCTCACCGATCCCGAGCTCACGTCGATTTCGCCGGCGCGCCACGCGGCCGTGCTCGGCGAAATCGCCTGCCATGCGCACCGGCTGGTGACTGTGTCCGAGACCGTCCGCCGCCAGGCCGTCGAGCGGCTGGCGCTGGGCGAGGAGCGGGTGGTCAACACCTGGCAGGCGCTCGATGCGCCGCTTCAGGTGGATCCGCCCTTGCCGCCGGGCCTGCGCTCCGGATGCTATTTCCTGTTCTGCGGCCGGGTCGAGGCGCGCAAGAATCTCGATCGGCTCGCCGCGGCCCATGCGGCGAGCGGAACGGCGCTGCCGCTGGTTGTCGTCGGCCCGCAAGTACCCGGCGAAGCGCGTCTCGAAGCGACTTTGCGCGCCTGTCCTGCGCTTATCCGGGTTCCCTGGGTGCCGCGCGCCGAATTGCTCGGGATGATGCGTCGGGCGCGTGCGCTGCTGTTTCCTTCGCTGGCCGAGGGATTCGGCCTGCCCATCGTCGAAGCCATGGCGCTGGGGTGCCCGGTGCTTGCGTCGGACATCGAGGCGGCGGTGGAGGTGGCCGGCGATGCCGCGCTGCTCGTCGATCCGCGGGCGCCCGATGAGATCGCGGCGGGGATCCGCCGCCTGGACGGCGACGACATCCTCTGCGCCCGATTGCGCGCCGCGGGTTTCACGCGCAGCCGGATGTTCACGCAGGAGCTCTATGCCCGCCGGCTCGGCGCGCTCTATGCCGATGCGCTTGCCGCATGACGCTGCTTCCCGCCTTGTTCCGCCGGAGGCCGGGGTTGCACAACCGCACCGAGAACGAGGCGGCCATCCGCAGCCTCTGCACCAATGCCTATCTCGGCGATGGCCGCGCCCTGGTCCGGGTGCTCGGCCGCTACAAGATGTTCGTCGATACGCGCGACGTCGATATCGGTGCGCATCTCCTGCTCGACGGCTTCTGGGAGATGTGGGTCACCGAGCTGCTGCCGCAACTGATCCGGCCGGGTGCCGTCTGTATCGATGTCGGCGCGCATGTCGGCTATTTCACATTGCAGATGGCCGACCTTGCCGGCCCCTCGGGCAGAGTGCACGCGTTCGAGCCCAATCCGGCGTTGCGGCGGATGCTCGAAGATTCCGTGCGCGTGAACGGCTTTGCGGAGCAGGTGCGATCGCACGGCGATCCGGTGTTCGACGCGGCGGGTCTCGCCGCCGAGCTCGTCGTCCCGCCGACTCAGCCGAGCGGTGCCCATATCCGCATTCTCCCCGAGGGCGATCCGGCGGGCGCGCTGCGGACCTGTCGGCTCGACGGCGTTCCGGGGCTCGACCGCGCCGATTTCGTCAAGATCGACGCGGAGGCGTCGGAAGAGGCGATCTGGCGCGGCATGCGCGGCCTGCTCGATCAGGGGCGTCCGATGACCGTGCTGCTCGAATTCGCAGCGATACGCTATGCCGATCCCGGCGGATTCCTGGCGGCGATCGCCGGAGAGGGTTTCGCGCTGCATCGCATCGACACCGACCATGGGATGCGCCGGGCCGACGCGGCGGAGATTCTGCGGGCATCGCCGGTGCGCGAGCAGATGCTGGTGTTGACCCGATGAGCGATCTTGGCTTCCCCGGACGGGACGGCGGATTCCGGATCGGCATCGACGGCCTCAATCTCGCGATGCCGCGCGGCACCGGTGTCGCCACCTATGCCCGGACTCTGGCACGGACGATCGCCGAGATCGGCACGCCACCGGACCTGATCTTCGGATTGCCCGTTCATCCCCGCGCGCCGCGCGACCTGCGCGAGACGCTGTTCTTCGCCGAACTCGGCCGCGACGAGCCGATGAGCGAGGGGGGGGGCACGCCGAAGCGCGAGCGGCTGTTCGTCGCCCCCTGGGCGCGGCGACTGGTCGAAGTGCCGGTCGAGGGGCGCGTCCATGCCGAAGCCTTTGCCGAGCGCATGCCGCCCTTTTCGCGGCTGTACAGCTTCGGTTCGCTCTGGTCGGTCGCCGCGCGGCATTTCAGGCGCTATCGCCGCTTCCTGACGGTGACGATGCCCGATCCGCCGGCGATCATGCACTGGACCTATCCGCTGCCGATCCATCTCGCCGGTGCGGTCAACCTCTACACCATCCACGACCTGGTGCCGCTGCGGCTGCCGCACACCAGCCTGGAGAACAAGCGGCTGCACGACCGGCTGCTGCGAAGCTGTGTCGCACGGGGCGCGCGAATCTGCACCGTCTCCGAGGCATCGCGGCGCGACATCATCGACATGCTCGGCGCCGATCCCGGGCGGGTCGTCAATTGCTATCAGTCGATCGATCCGGTGCCGGAGATCGCCGGCGCGGACCTTGCCGGGCGCCTGCGCGCGCTGTTCGACCTCGAGGCTCAGGGCTATTTCCTCTATTTCGGCGCGATCGAGCCCAAGAAGAATGTCGGCCGGCTGATCGAGGCCTATCTGGCGAGCGAAGTCGCGACGCCGCTCGTCATCGTCGGCGGCCGGGCCTGGCGCTCCGAGAACGAACTGCGCCTGCTCGGCATGTCGGCGGCCCAGGGCCTTTCGGGCGCGGCGCGGATCCGCAAGCTCGACTATCTTCCGCGGCGGATGCTCGATCTGCTGATCGCCGGCGCTCGCGGCGTGCTCTTCCCTTCGCTCTACGAAGGCTTCGGCCTGCCCGTGGTGGAGGCGCTGGCGAGGGGCGTGCCGGTGATGGCCTCGACCGGCGGCTCGCTGCCCGAAGTGGCGGGCGGCGCGGCGCTGCTTGTCGATCCCTATGACGTGGGCGACATGGTCGCGGCGATCCGGCGCCTCGACGGGGACGGTGGGCTTCGCCGCAGCCTGTCCGTGGCCGGCCCCGGGCATGCCGCCCGCTTTGCCCCGGCGACGTTTCGCGCCAACCTGTCCGGGCTCTATCGCGCGCTCGCCCCCCCGACGGGCACCGCTGCCCGACCCTCGTCTTCCGGGATCGCCACCGCATGACCCTGTCCTCCTTGCCCCGCGCGTCTGCGCGCGCCTTCCTCGTCGCGCTGGCACTGCTCGTCGGCGGCTGCGCCACCCTGCCGTCGAGCGGGCCGACCGGCGCCCAGGTCGTCGCGATCTCGCGGCCCGATGCGCGGCTGCCGGCGCGGCTGGTCGATCTTGATGCCGATGCCCTGCCGGAGGCCAACGCCGCGTCGACGCCGCCGGAAACGCTCGCCGGGCTGGCCGCGGACGGCGTTACCGACCGGATCGGGCCAGGAGACGTGCTGCAAGTCTCCATATTCGAGATAGGCACCGCGTTGTTCGCCGGCCCTGGGGCGACCGCGACCGTGGCCCAGCCCGCCGCCGCCGGGACGAACCTGCCGCCGATCACCGTCGCGACCGACGGGACGATCCAGATTCCCTATGTCGGCCGCATCTCAGCCGCGGGCGAGACCGCCCAGTCGCTCGCCGCCGGCATCGAGGCGCGGCTGATCGGCTATTCCCAGCATGCCCAGGTCAGTGTCGCGATCCGCGAGAACATCGCCAACGCCGTATTCGTGCTCGGCGGCGTCAAGATGCCGGGGCGTATTCCCCTCTCGCTGGCGCGCGAGCACCTGCTCGACGCAGTCGCGCTGGCCGGCGGCGCGGTATTCCCGGCACAGGACACGACGGTCAGGATCACTCGCGCCGGCCGCAGCGCCGAGATCGGCCTCGATGCGCTGCTCGCCGGATCGCCCGACGATTTGCTGCTGCTCCCCGGCGATCGGATCGAGCTGCTTCGCCAGCTGCGAAGCTTCACTGTGTTCGGGGCGAGCGACAAGGTGTCGGAAATCCCCTTCGAAGCGCGCCGGCTGTCGCTCGCCCAGGCCGTCGCGCGGGCCGGCGGGCCGTCGGACCGCCAGGCCGATCCGACCGCGATCTTCGTCTTCCGCTGGGCTGCGGCACACGCGTCCGGCGCCGCGCCCGTTCCGGTGATCTATCGGCTGAACATGCTGCGCCCGGAAAGCTATTTCGTCTCGCAGCGTTTCGCGATGCGCGACGGCGACGTGATCTACATTGCGAACGCGCGCTCCAACCAGGCGAGCAAGCTGGTCCAGATCATCAACCAGCTCTTCTCGCCCTTCTACGGGGTACGCGAGTTGACGCGGTGATAGGGGGAGCGCCGCCCGTGCGGCTTCCCGTGGCGGCGCGGATCGCCGGATCAGGCCGCCTGCATCTGCTGGGCATGATGCACCGCGATCGCTTCGTCGATGGTCGGATAGAAGCGGAGCCGGCCCTGGTGGAGCACCGCGCCGGTGCTGCAATATTCCTGCAGCGTCGGCGGGCTGTGCGACACCATCACCAGCGTTCCGGTCGCGCGGCGATGGGCCAGCGCGGCGCGGCAGCGTTCGGCGAAGCGGTGATCGCCTGCGCTGGTGACTTCATCGACCAGATAGCAATCGAAATCGATCGCGAGACTCACCCCGAACGCCAGGCGCGCGGACATGCCGGCCGAATAGGTCTTCACTGGTTGATTGAAATATTCCCCGAGCTCGGCGAACTGCTCGACAAAGGCGAGCAGCCGATCGACCGGCTGGCGATAGATCCGGGCGATGAACCGGGCATTGTCCGCACCGGTGAGGCTGCCCTGGAAGCAGTGCGTGTAGCCGATCGGCCACGATACCCGCATGCCGCGGCGGATGGTCCCGTTGCTCGGATGCTCGACGCCGGCGATCAGCCGCAACAGAGTCGATTTGCCGGCGCCGTTCGCGCCGCAAATCCCCAGCGATTGCCCGGGGCGGATCGCGAAGCTGGCGTCATGAAGCACGTGCTTGGTGAGCTTGCGGCCGTGATAGGCCTTGTTGACGCGATCGAAGGTGATCATGCGCATGGCCCTCCCGGCCTTGTCGAGATGGCCGGAGTCTCCGGACCGGCGATCAGGAATGGAGCTGTCATATGACGATCGAAATCGCCGCCGTGGTGCTCGCCTTCAATGAAGTGGAGATGCTCTCGATCACGCTTCCCGCGATCAAGGCGCTGGTCGATCAGGTGGTCGTCGTCGACATGGGCTCCACGGACGGAAGCGACGCGCTCTATGCCCGGCTGCTCTCCGGGGAGGACCGGCTCGCGCATTACGATCAGCAGAATCTGTCGCAGTTCGGTTTCGCGCACGCCCGAAACCATGGCGCCAGATATGCGACGGCGCCCTGGCTGTTCGCGATCGATGCCGACGAATGGATCGATCCCGCGCAAACCGGCGCGCTTCGCCGTGAGATCGCCGAGGCGACCTGTGACACGCTCGCCGTCCATCGCCGCAACTATGTTGGCAGGGCGGGCGCCCCGATCGATCTCGACCAGCTTCGTGTCAGCGGCTCGTTCGGCGAGGAGACGCAGCGCCGGATCTATCGCAATCGGCACGACATTCGCTGGGAGGGGCTGATCCATGAGGAGATCTGCGATCGGGACGGCAATACCTGGCAACGCGCCGGCCAGAGCGAACTGGTCCTGCACCACCTTTCGCAATTCAAGCCCCAGGTGGCGATCGAGGAAAAGAGCCGTCTCTATTCCTACATGGTGCTGCGCGGCTTGATCGTGCCGGGATATCGCTATGGCACCAACCCGTTCTGGCACTCGACCTTCATCCGCAAGCATTTCGACTTCCTCATCGAGAAGGCGAATGCCTATGCGGCGGCGCGCGGCCTGCCGCTGTACGACCGGGATGCGGTAGCGCGCGCAGTCGATTGAGCGCGCCCTCATTTCGCTGCGGTGTCGAATAATATGTCGAAATGCACCCAGCCCTGGGGAAGCAGGCCCATGCGCGTCGATTCCGCGTCGCGCGCCTCCCAGAGCCGCATGAGTTCGCTCGTCGAACCTATTCGGGTAAACGAGCCGTCATGCTCGACCAGGTCGCCATGGGGGGCGAGCTCGAAGATATGGTCCGCAAGTCGTTCCGGATCCGTCTCGGCTTGTTCCCGGATGCACATGGGATTGAATTCGCAGAGGATCTTCGGCTTGAATCTGCGGATGGTGTCCGCCAATCCGCGCAGCACCCGAAGCTCGAAGCCTTCGACGTCGATCTTGATCAGGTCCACCCGCTCCTGCGGGAGCAGTATCTCGTCGCCCGGAAGCGCCTGCACCACGTCCAGGGCCTGAAGCGCGGTCGCCCGCCCCAGCACCTTCGCATTCGATGCGTCGCTGAGGCATATCATTTCCTGCCGGTCGCTCAGCGCGAAGGGGAAGAGCCGCACGTTGCCGAGGTCATTGGCGACGATGCCGCGCCGGAACAGCGCGGCGTTGTCCGTGTTGGGCTCGAACGCGAGCACTCTGCCGGCGGCCCCCACTTTCACAGCCGCCTGGAAGGACATGACGCCGACATTGGCGCCGACATCGACGAAGGTGGCGCCGGGCTCCAACTGCCCGGTGATCGCCGTCGCGATATGCGGCTCCCATCCGCCGCCGGCCGCGAGGCAACGGCCGAATTCGGGTTCGGCAGGATTGACCACGACCTTCGCCTCCCCTCCGACGTCCGCCACGACGAGCGGCACCCTGGTTTGCCGGAATTCCGGGCTGTCCAGCAGAATGCGCCGCAGGTCCGGAAGGGCGATCGCGCCCGACTGGATTTCGTTCAGATAGGCAGCGAGCCCGTCGGGATCGGGATGGCGGCCGAGGATCCAGAAATAGGCCGCCGCAATTTCGTCTTTGGTCTGCTCGGTCGTGTTGGACATCGGATATTCTCTAGGGCTCCGGGAAGGGGTTGCGGTGCGGCGGGGCTCGGCTGCCGCGTCGGGGGGCGGCATCGGGGCGTCGTGGTGCGGTGCGCCGGTCATCAGACGGAGCTTGGGAAAGTCGAGATCGGCATACCACAGCGCCCCTTCGGACAGCAGGGACAGTTCGATCTCGATATCGGGTGCGGCGGCCAGGGGTGGCGCGGGAAGGCTGATCGCGAAGCTGGCCGAAACGCCGGGTTCGAGCTGTGGACGTGCCGGCATGGCGCGTGCCTCTGCCGACCACGATGCTTCGGCATGCATCCGGAGGCGACCGCCGATCAGCAGCCGGTCGCGTGATCGGCGTCCGAAGTCCAGCCGGTTCTGGCCGGTGTTGACGATCCGGCCACGCAGCTCGATCCGGCCGGAAGGCGCGGCGCGCGGCGGCTCCATCAGTTCGATCCGATAGGCGTTGCGCCGCTGCCAATGGGTAAGCAGATGCGACAGGTCAGGGAGCACTTCACCCCGGATCATGGCGGCGAGGATTTCCGCCATCGCACCGGATTGGCGCAACGCGAGCGGCAATATCGTGCTTGGCACCGGCAGTTGCTGCTCGTCCAGCAGAGCCACTTGCCCGAGCCATTCGCTGGCCCGCTCGATGCCGGTCACCGCATGGACCGGCATGGTGGCGGCAAAGGGGGGGAGCGACGCAATACCAGGTTCCCGCGACCATGCCGGCACCAGCACAAGGACCGCGTCGGCGCCGATCTCGGCCGCCAGCCTTGTCGCCGACGCCGCACCGGCGCCGTGACCGATCACGAGAGTCCGGGCGCAGCCGCTTCCCTGGACGCGAAGTATCGCGGCCAATGTGGCGGGATCGACGAGATCGGGATCCCTTGCGAGGCTGGCGACACGACATGCGTCGCGCCCGGCAAGATCGTCCGCGAGCGGGCCGGCGAAGTCGTCGCGCGGGTCGGCATCGGCGAGAAGAATCGCGAACAGCGCTCCGCCGGTGCCGCGCACCGACGATATCGCTTCGCCGCCGGCCGCATGGGGCGGGAGCGCGGTCAAACGTCGGGTACCCGCCGGCCGAATGCCAAGTGCTCGAGCGTTCCCAGCGTCATGGCCTCCAGGAAATCGAGCCGCGCCTGGCCGTCATTCGCCGCGCAAAGGAAGAATCCGGCGACGCCGACCGAGACCACGCGCGGATCGCCGCCCGCGGTCACTTCGGCGAGGTCGAGGCTCGCATTGCCGGCGATGTTCAGGCGGATGACGCCGGCCGGGTCGGGCAGGAGCGTCATCGTCACCCATTTGAACTCGCCCGGCTTCAATATGCCTTCGACGCTCCGGGCGGGGTCGGCCGTGCCGATCGCGAAGCGCACGTCGCGGCCCGGAACCCCGTGGAGCCGCAGGCACAGCCGCATGGACACGCCGGGAGCGTCGGTGCCGATCTCGAGCCTTCCGCCCTGCGGCTTGGTCCAGCATCCCCAGTCGTCCGGCCCCCACCAGCCATCGCCGGCGCGGAAGATCTCGGCGGAGCGCATGCCCCGCCACAGGGTAGTGGCATAGTTGCGCTCCAGCGGGTGCCAGGCGCCCAGCCGCGCAACCGGAACCGGCGCGGGCGTCTCCGCTTCGTCCGCCGCCCAGTGCCGCGCCGCGCCGGCGATATCAGCTGCGATTGCGCTCCAGGGCCGGGGTCTGAAGGTCTCGGCAATGTGCTGTTCGAGTGCCTCGCGATAGCCTTTCTCACGGATCAGCCGGTCGAGCGCTTCGACCAGCGCATCGATATTGCCCGAGGGGAAATAGACGGCGTGGTCCCCGCCTGCTTCGGGCAGCGACGCGGCGTCGGAAATCAGCGGGACCTTGCCGTGGCACAGTGACTCGGTCACCGGCAGGCCCCAGCCTTCATATTGGCTTGGATAGAGCGTGAAGAGGCAGGATCGATAGAGCCGCTCCAGCTCGGCATCCGACAGGCCGGAGAGCATCACGACTTGGTCGCGCAAGCCCGGATGGCTCTCGAGTCGTGCATAGACCGCGTCGTTGAGCCAGCCCCGGTTGCCGACGCAGACCAGTTTCGGGACGCCGTTCGATCCATACCGCTTGAGCAGCGTGATCCAGGCCTGGAACGCGGCCAGATGGTTCTTGCGCGATTCGATCGTCGAGACAAACAACACATAGCCGCCGGGCGTGAGCCCCCGGCGGCCGAGCTGCTGCACGGGAAGCGGTGTCGTATCCGATTTCCGGCAATCGCCGTCGAGACGGATCACGGCGACATCCTCGGGCGCGACCGGATGATCGAGCATCGCCGCGACCTGCATCAGGTCGCGCTTGGTCGATTCCGAATTCACCAGGAAATGGTCGGCGTGTTCGAATGCGCCGATCGCCCAGCTGACGAAGTCCTGAGTCAGCTCCTTCACGCAATGCTCGCCCGCGATGACCGGGATGAGGTCATGGACGAAGGGAACATAGCGCACGCCGCGCAGCACCTTGGCCTGGCGGACGAAGAGGAAATAGTTCTGCAGCCACCAGGAGGTGCCGAGATTGATCAGATAGGCCCGGTAGGGCATCTCGATCGGCTCGGCGGTGGCCAGTCGCAGGTGCAATCTGGCGAGAGCCGCGATCCATTCCGGGGCGCCGCGATCGCCGCCGCTCAGGCTGAGCTCGGCGAGTGCGGTGAAGCTGGCCGCGGGGATCTCCAGCCAGTCGTCCCGCGATTCGAGGAAGGCGCAGATATGGACGCGGAAACCGTCGAGGCGAAGCGCGCTGCCGATCACTTCGATCTGCACGCGCTGGATGCCGGTCGGCAGCCGGGCGTTGCGAAAATAGGAGATCAGGTCCGAGACGTCGAACACCAGTGCCGGTGCGACGGCCGAGCCCCGCGCCTCGCCGGTGGGCACTTCGGGTTCCGCGCCGCGGATGAGCGCGGTGAGCGCCTGCATCTGGTCGCGGGCGATATTCCGATCCTGCTCGGGCAGGTTGCCGAGGAAGGCGTCGATCTGGCGCAGGGAGCGCTCGACGTCCCCGGTTTCGGACGCATTCATATTTCCGGCCCCGGAAACCAGGGTGCCCGTGTCGAGCGTCGCGATCAGCTCGCGCATCTGGGCGCTGTCGCCACTGCCGAGGAGCTGCCCCATTTCGCGCAGCGCGTCGGGATTGGCGGGCTCTTGCCGGAGCGCGCGCATATAGCTCCGATTGGCCGCTGCCCGATCTCCGCGTTCCTTGTGGAGATGCCCCAGATGGAGCCAGGGATCGGCGGCATGCGGAGAAGCGTCCGTCGCCATCCGATAGGCGGCCTGCGCAGCCTCGAGATCGCGCTGTTCCTTCAGGGCATGGCCCAGCTGGACCCAGATATGGGACAGCGAGGGATCGGCCTCGAGCGCGTCGCGATAGGCGGATGCCGCTGCCGGCCAGTCTTGGGCGTCGCGTGCCTTGTTGCCGGTCACGATCATTCGGTGAACCTGCGGCGTCACGGCTATGCCGGCCGATCTGCGCAGCTTGAGCGGGAGGTTGATCATCAGGTCGGTGGTCATGCGGCATGCTCCCGAACGCCGGCGAGGATCAGCCAGCCGATCGCGTAGATCAGCAGCAGGGCGAAGAAGACGGTGGCGACCAGCTTGAGGCGCTTGGGGTAGAGCGCCTTGGCCGGCAGATTGGGTTCGACGATCCGCACCAGGTAGAGTTGCTGGCGCAGCGCCTGCTCGCGCGCGGTATCGAGCGCCGCGGTCGCGGCTTCGTAGCGTTTCGCCGCGAGCTCCTGGCGAAACCGTATGCCTTCGAATCGTCCCAGCCCGTTTGCGGTCGCCTGTGCCGAACCGGTAAGGCTGGCCTGGGCAGCGCCGACCTGTTGCTCGAGTGCTCGGACCTGTGCCGCCTGGGCGACATATTGCGGGCTGTCGGGTCGCACCGCGGCGGCCATGCCGGCGAGCCGGGCACGGGCCTGGGCGAGGTCGCCCTGCATCTGCGTCACCATCGCGATGCGTGCCGCGCCGGTGCGCTCCGGGTCGATGTCGCGTGCCGACTGGCGCAGGCCGCCCAATGCGGCCTGGGTGTCGTTGACGCCGGCTTCCGCGGCCTGCAGTGCCTCGCGGGCCGCGGCCAGGCGGTTCGCCAGAAGCCGCTTGTTGAACTCGTTCACACGCCGCTCGCCGATGACCAGCAAGGCCTCCGCCAGCCGCTGCGCATCCGCGGGCCTGAATCCCCGGACGCCGACGCGGGTGATCCCGGCCTCGCGGCTGGTATCGACATGCACCATCTCGCGATAATAGCGCAGCAGCGTCTCGGGCGGCGCGTCGGCGCCGAGGCGGGAGAAGGGATCCGCTTCGGGCCGGCGGAACATCGCCCGCAACCCGATCGTGCGTTCCAGGCTGGCAACCGCGTCGTGCGAGAGCAGATAGTCGACGACTGTCTGGCTGTCCGCTGCGGTCGGATTGGGATCCAGACCGAGCAGTTGCCCGAGCCCGGAATTGGTGGAGCCGCTCTGGCCGGCGGTCCGGATCACGAAATGGGTTTCGGATTCATATTGGTTCGCGACGATGCCATATTCGAAGATCGCCACGGCGAGCGTGGGCAGCAGCACGAGCAAGGCCAGGTTCCGCAGCCACGCCAGCCGCTTGCGCCAGGGTTCGGATCCGTTCGGCGCCGCTTGTTCGAAGCCGTGCAGCGCGTGCGCCGGCTCGCGTTGGAAGAGTGCGGCGGGTTCTCCGGAAGGCGCTGCGGCCGGCGGTGCGGCGAAGTCGGCCTCATGCCCGGGCGAAGGAAGCGGGATCGTTGCCATGGGATCAACTCAGATGAACATGTTTGCGGACGATGCGGATCGAGATCAGCCCCAGCAATGTGAGGCCAAGGCACCAGAAGCTGAGATAGATCAGGTCGAAATAGGGGCTGCGGACCGAGGCGAACTGGCCGGTGTGGAACAGCTCGAAGATCTGGTTGAGCGGGAACCAGGCCAGCATGCCCCGATAGGGTTCAGGCAGCCATTCGAGCAGGAAGAAGGTGCCGGAGATCGGCATTGCCAGATAGACCAGCGGATGGACGAACTTGCCCGCCGCCTTGCTGAAATGGGCGGCGGCGCACACCGGCATGGCCAGCGCGAAGGAGAACCAGGCCATGAAGCCAAAGGCCGCCAGCATCGTCAGCGGCGACGCGGGCAGACCTCCGAAGCCCAGCGCCCAGGAGAGGCTCAGCAGCACGACGAGCGCGAGCAGCGACGATGCGGCTTCGAGCAGCATGCGCGCGGCGAGCAGGTCGAAGATCGTCACCATCCGGTGGAACAGCAGCGGCTTGTTTGCCTCCAGCGCAGACTCCGCGCGCGAGATCACCGAGCGAAAGAGCATGAACATGCAATAGCCGCCCAGCGCGAAGGGCACCGGGTACAGGTCGCTTCCCCCGTGTGGGCTTTCCTTCCCGTGCAGCGCGGCGACCGAGGCGGCGAGCAGCATCGGTTCGACGAGCAGCCAGGCGTAGCCGATATTCTCGCGTCCGTAGCGCGTGTGCAGCTCGCGCATGATCAGTGCGCCCAGCACGGCGCCCTGCACCTCCAGCCCCCGGAAATACCGGGCCGGTCCGCTGAGATCGCCAATGGCGATCATGATCGTGCGACCTCGTCCGCGAAGGCCAATGCGCGTTCGACGTGATTCTCCCAAGTCCGGGGAAGGACCCCGCGCATGCGCGCCAGCTGGGCGCGGCGTGCGGGGGAGCCGGGATCGGCATAGTCGAGAATGCGCCGGCGCCATCCGGGGCCGTCGAGCGGGTCGAGATAATCCGGCACCTCGCCGCCAGCCTCGCGATGCGCGGGCAGGTCGCTGGCGATGACCGGAGTTCCGGCCGCGAGCGCCTCGGCCACGGGCAGCCCGAAACCCTCGGCGAAGGAGGGCATCAGCAATGCCGATGCTCCGCCGAGCCAGGCCGACAGCGTGCGATCGGAAACCCGTCCGAGCTCCTGGACATGCGGGCGCAGGCGCGGGCACCGGTCGAGCAGATTGAAGGTGTTCTGATTTTCCCAGCCGCGCCGCCCGATAAGGACGAGCCTGGGTATCGGATGTCCGTCCGCCTCCTCGGCAAGCTGTCGCCACAGGTGCAGCAGCAGGAGATGGTTCTTGCGCGGCTCGATCGTGCCCAGGCAGAGGAAATAGGGGCCGTCGAGCGGCGGCGGATCCGACACGAAGCGAGCGGCGCCCAGCGGATTCACGAGGACGCGCGGCACCGGTTCGCCGATGGCGCCCAGATAGCTGGTCAGCGTGGCTGCAGTGGCGTGCGAATTGGCAATCACCCCATGCGCGTGACGCGCTACGCCGATCATCCGCCGGGCATGGCGACGCGGGCCATCCTGGCGTGCGAAGCCGGGTTCGGCGATCGGGATGAGGTCGTGGATCAGGCAGACCAGCCTGGCATCCTCACGGCGCAGCCGCGCCGCGACCCTGGCTGGCTTATCGAGCGCGCTGGGCGAGACCTGCAACAGGATGCGTGGCCGCGTGGCCGGTGCGATCCGTTGCGGCCGCAGGCCGGCCAGGGCCTTGATCAGATGCCGCCAGGCCGCACCGCGGGTCTCCCTTTCCCCGATTTCGCGCCAGCGCCTCTCGGTGGCGTCGAGGAAGCGGAGGACATTGCCGGGATCGAGCCGGCCATAGCGGCCGAGCGGATGAGTCGCAGCGAATTGGAGCCGTTCGGGCACGCGCGCCAGCAAGGTGCGGGCATAGTGCATCTCCACCCGATCGACGCCGGTCGGGGTTGGGTGCCGCACGCGTGACAGGAGGCGGGTGAGATCGAGGACGATCTCCGGTTCGATCGATCGAACCGGTGGCGGCGGGACGGCCGCGCAGGCTGTCGGATCAGCGAAGGGCCGGGGCTTCATGTGAGCGCCCGCACCGGCTTGCCGGCCTCGACGGCGCGCACCGCATCGCCCGTGGTGCCCGCTGCGAGCATCCGCGTGACCGCCGGTTCGATCAGCAGCGCCCGTCCTTCACGGCTGCTGAAGCTGCCCCGGAGCAGGCAGCGATGTGCGAGCACCCGGCGAAACGCGGCATAGATCTCGACCTGCGGCCTGCCGGGCGCCTCCCAGAAGCCGTCGAGAGGGCCCTGGTGCGTGATGCCGGGCACGTCATAGACGGCGCGGCCCAGCACCTTCACTGGAACGCCCGCCGCCAGTGCCAGCGTTCCGGTCGTGCTGTTCACGGTCACCACGCCGCGCGCATGAGCGACGAGCGGCGCGATGTCGGCATGTTCGAGATAGCGGACCCGATCGGCGATGCCGAGGGCAAGCGCCTGGGCTTCGATCCGCTTGCGCCAGTAACGCAGCCCATTGTCGAGCGGATGTTCCTTGAACACCAGCATCGGCCCGTCGGGCGCGTGCCCGGCGAAGGAGGCCAGGATGGCGCGGATGGCGCTCTCCATGCCTTCGAACGGCGAGTGGACGCGTAGCTGATGGTCGGAATCGAGTTGCAGCGGCACGACGAAATAGGATGATGCGAGGGCGCGGCGCACCGCCCGGCTCCGCCACCGGACAAGGGGATGCCGCGCAAATCGGCGCAGCCAGCCTGCTGCCTCCGCCGTGCTCGGAAAGGGACGATGCGAGCGGTACCGGGGGAACCGGAGAGTGAGCGCGGCACTGGCGCCATAATAAGCGAAAGCCTCGCGGGCGCGCTGCATGAAGCTGGCCGGGACTGGCGGGAGCGCCGGCACGGGCGCGAGGTGGATCGCCGTCCGGCAATAATATTCGGCATCGCGCGGCAGCGAGGAATGGCCGTTGACGCCATTCTGCTCGAGCGTCACCCAATCGGGGCGGACATAGCCCTCCTCGAACACGTGTACGGTGATCTGCCGCTCCGCCGCCGCGGATATCGCGGCTCGGTGCAGCGGCCGGCAATCCCCGAACAGCACCAGGTCGGTTACATGGTTCTGCCGGATCAGCGCTCCAGCTTCGTCCGGCCAGGCCTCGCCCCGCTGCCGGAAATCGATCGCCGGCGCGCCCCAGTCGAGACGATCGCCGCCGTTGAAATTGACGCGCAGCACGTCGTGGCCGGCGCAACGCAGGGCCGCGCCGAGCTGCCGGAAAAAAGGTCCGGGCGGGCCCTGGAGAAACAGGAAGCAGCGTCTCATGCCGCCCCCCCCAGCACGTTGCGGATCTTGCCCTCCATCCGCCGCAGCCGGCTCAGCAGCGATATCCGCGGGACTGCGCTCGCCAGGCATGCGACCAGCCGCTCAGCCGAACAGGGCAGGCCGGTCTCCGGGTCCAGATAGAGCGGGTAGAGGAGCAGGGTTGCCGCCACCAGCGCGTCGAGCGTCAGGCGGCGCGTGCGGCGCGGCACCGTCACGAAGTCGCGAGTCAGCCCCCAGCCGGCATAGAAGGGCACGCCGTGGCACGTCACGGCGCGTTCGCGCAGCAATGCCTCGAACCCGGCCAGCGAAGTGAGGACATGGACTTCATCGACCTGCTCCAGCAGCGGCGCCAGTCCGCACGGCCTGTCGAGTATCCGGTCGGCAAGGCCGCGTGCCTCGCGGTCGAGTGCGCCGCGGCGATGGCCGGAGAGCGTGTCGGGATGCGGCTTGTAGAGGAGGAATGCATCCGGCGCGTGCGCACGGGCGCGCTTCACAAGCCCCGAATTGCCCAGGCCCGCAACATCGCCCATCCGGACCGACCAGTCGTCCTCGACCTGGCCGACCACCAGGACGTTGCGCCGGTCCTGCGGCAGCGCGATCGGCGACGCCCTGTCGGCGCGGCCATATTTGCCGATCCCGGCGGTGACGATCGCGGCGCGAAGCGCTGCGGCGCGGCGCAGCAGCTCGGGCGGGAAGGGATGTTGCGACAGCAATGCTTCCAGATCGCTGGGCCGGCCTGGGTCGTAATGCATTCCCCGGCGGTCGATGATGATCGACTGCGGCGGCACCAGATGCACGCCCAGGCCCAGCGAGCGGAGGAACCCGTCCTCGATCCGGGCCATCGGCACGCCCGCCGCCGCGGCACTCGCCTCGAAGTCCGGCGGCACCCGCGACGGCCATATCGCGATGGCGCTCTTGTTCGCGCCCGCCCTGGCCAGCGCATGTGCGCCCCGGCCGGCATGCCGGGGCGCGCGGGCGGCGCCCATGAGGAAACGATCGATCTGGCCGCGCTTCCAGGGCCGCATCCCGAATTGCACGCCGATCCCGGCGGTCGCCTCGATATGCCGTCGCCATTCGCCGAGCAGGTCGATGGCCGCTTCCGCCGATATCTCCGATCCGGTGAAGGGTTCGTGATATCTGTGGGCCTCGACAAGCGTTTCCCAGGCGAGGGCACGGCGCGCATCCGGGTCTAGCGGCAGCGGTTCGCCGGTAACGGAATCAGTGGTGGGGACACCCTGCAGCCTGGCGAGTATCGCGAATGTGTCGCCGTGCGGGGCGATCACGCGCGCGGCATGGTCGAGCAGATGCCAAGGGTCGATTCCACTCCCCAGCGCTTCGGTATCGGCCCAGTGCATGGCCTTGGCATCGCTCGCCAGGGTCAGGGCGCCCGCAACCGGGCACCGCACCACGGTGCAGCCCATGGAAAGGGGCGGCCGGGCACCCCAGAAGCAGCCGCCGACCCGCAACTCGCGCAGCCGTTCGATCAGCGCATCCGACCGTTCGGCCTGCGCCCGCGTCAGCGACACGCGGCGGCGCGAACCCCGGGCGACCGCCAGGGGCGCCCGGGAACGCCTCGCAAAGGCCGGCGGCGCCTGCAGAAGCGGAGCGGCGCGCGTCGGGGCGGCGAGAGCGGTCATGGCATCGGCTGGTCTGCGATCGCAATCCACACAATCGCTATCGCAGGCGCAGCGGGCGAGCGGGCTGGGGATTCCCCCAGCCGGAAAGCGAAATAGACAAGAGCGCCGCATGGCTATGGCCTGGCGAAAATGTCATCGCAAACGTGTAGAGAGGCGGGTGCCGCCTCGAACGCCTGCTCGGCGTCTCTGGATCAGGGGGTGCCCGGATCCCGGATCGAGCGGGGGCGGAAATGGCAGGGGCGCTCGGATTCGAACCGAGGGCCTTCGGTTTTGGAGACCGACGCTCTAACCAGCTGAGCTACGCCCCTGTGCGGTGGGTGGCTTTATGGGCGGGCAGGGCGGAAAGCAAGGGGAAAGCTGGCATCCCTTGCCCTTCCGAGGTCGGAAATGAGCGCGGCTTGCGAGCCTTCGGTCGATACCTGCCGGACGGAAGCGTCGATCCCCATGATTTTCCCGTTTCGGATTCCGCGAAGCTGCGCGTTATGCTGTCGGAGGGTTCGAAGCGATTGACCAAGGCCGTGCGACAGGAATTGACGGAGAACGACCGGCGTTTGCGCCGGGCGCTGATCGCATTCTTCGCACGACGTGTGCAAACGCTGTCCGAAGCCGAGGATCTCACCCAGGACGTCTTCTTCCGCATCGTGCGCGATCCGAAGCGCGAGGCGCCGATGGCGGATGCCTATGTCTTCCGGATCGCAGCGAACCTGCTGCGCGACAAGGGACGGCGCGAGCGCGTCCGCACCAGCTACCGGGAATCCCGGGCGATCGAGGATTTCCTGGGCATTGATCCGCTGGATCCCCACCGCGTTGCCGAGGGGCGGGAGAATCTCGGTCTCGTCGCGCGCACGATCGATCAACTGCCCGAAAAGACCCGAAGGATCTTCACGCTGTACCGCATCGAGCATATCGACAAGCGCACGATCGCGGACAGCTTCGGCCTGTCGGTCCGCATGGTCGAGATCCATGTCCAGCGCGCGCTGGAGGCGCTGGCCAGTTCCATGGAGAAAAGTCGGTGAGCGGCGGCGATCCGGACGGCGTCCGCCAACAGGCGGTGGCATGGTTGATGCGGTTCCATGAAGGGCCGATCGACCTGGAGGAGGAACTCGAGCTCGAATTGTGGCTGGAGGCGCATCCGGCCAATCGCGAGGTGCTCGCCGGCATGGTCCGGGCCTGGCGAATGGCGGGCGAGGCAGCGGAGGCGCCCGAACTGGTCGCCGCGCGCGCGGACGCGCTCAAGGCGCTGAGCCAGGCCGACCGGCGCGCCGCGCGCGGCTGGCGGCCGGAACTGCGACACGTCCTTGGGGCGCTTGCCGCCTGCCTCCTGCTGATCGTCGCGACCTTCTATTTCTATCCGCGCGGCGAAACCTATCGGACCGGGATCGGCGAGCGCCGCCTAGTCACGCTCGACGACGGGTCGCGGCTCTCCCTCGATGCGGCGAGCGCCGTCGAGGTGCGCTATGACGCCGAGCGGCGGGCGCTGCGCCTGCTCGCCGGCCGGGCGCGGTTCGAAGTCGCCAAGGATCCGCGGCGCCCCTTCGCGGTTACGGCCGGCGATCGCATGGTGGTCGCGACGGGCACGGCGTTCAGCATCGAGTTGTTCCGGGCGGAGATGCGGGTAGTGCTCTACCAGGGCTCGGTTTCGGTGCTCGAGGACGGCCCCGCCGATCAGGTGCCCCGGCACGTCCTGCTCCAGGGCAGGACGCCTGCGGACCGGATGCTGGCGCCCAGCACGGCGCTGATCGTCCCGGCCGGCGCTTCCCCGGCGGTGCGGCTGGAGGCCGTCGACATGGTCCGCAGTTCCGCCTGGGAGCAGGGACAGCTGGTCTTCTCCGACGAGCCGCTGGGCGTCGCCGTGGAGCGGGTCAATCGCTATTCCGGAGCAAGGCTCGTGGTCGAGGATCCGGTCACCGCCGCGTTGCCGGTGAGCGGTACGTTCAATGCGGGTGACACCGAAGCGTTCATCGACGGCGTGGTCACGCTCTACGGACTGCGGAAGCTCCGGCGCGGAGAGACGGTGGTCCTGCGTTCCACCGGGCGCTAGGGTCAAGACTCGTTCAGCAAACCTTGTCATCCCCGCCTGCGTGGGGATGACGAAAGAAATCAAGGTCTTGATCGAGGTTTGACCCTAGGTTGGAGACTCATATTCTCCCATCGTCACCCCGGCCTTGAGGCCGGGGTGACAAGATTTGTTCAGGTCCTCGACCTGGATCAACTCGAAGCGGGGCATCTCCCGCTGGGCTGCATGATGCCGGAGCGGGCGGGTTTCGCCACTGCGTCCCGCGAGCCGGAATGGCGATATGGTTCAGACATTTCGCGATATCGCCGCTCGTGCGTCTTTCTTCCCGGAAGCTCCTGGCGAACGGGGAGCGATACAGGGGAAGAGAGATGAGGGGTTCGATGGCGTTGCTTCGCATTGGCGCTGCCATGACGGTGGCTGCGAGCTGTCTCTCGCCGGTATCGGCGCAAGCGCAGGCCAGCTACCGGCTCGACATTCCCGCACAGGACATGGAGGCCGCGCTCAAGACCGTTGCGGGCGTGACGCATGAGCAGATCGTCTTCCGCGGCGAGGTCGTGCGCGGCAAGCGAAGCAATGCGCTGCACGGCGCCTATACTGCGGACGCGGCGATTGCGGCCCTCATCCGCGGATCGGGGTTGAGCGTTTCCCGCAGCGCGCGCGGCGTGTTCGTCGTGGTGGCCGCGACGGCCGCCGCGCAGGACGCGGATCCGGCTCCCGAGCAAGTCGCCGCGGCCGAACAGGAGATCGTCGTCACCGGCACGCACATCGCCGGGGCGCCCGTCGCCTCTCCCGTCCTCCGGATCGACCAGCGCGAGATGCGCGAAGCCGGGCAGCGCGATCTGGGCGACGTGATCCGCAACATTCCCAGCAACTATAATGGCGGGCAGAATCCGGGCGCGCGGTTTCAGGCTGGCACGGCTGCCAACACCAATGCGTCCGGCTCCTCCGCGCTGAACCTGCGCGGCCTCGGCCCGGATGCGACGCTCACCCTGCTGAACGGCCGCCGGCTTCCCTATGACGGAACCGCGCAGGCGGTCGACGTCTCGGCGATTCCGCTCGATGCGGTGGCGGAGCTCCAGGTCATGCCCGACGGCGCTTCCGCGCTCTATGGATCGGATGCGGTCGGCGGGGTCGCCAACATCATCCTGCGGCGCGACTTCGAGGGCGTGAGCACCTCGCTTCGCTTCGGCACGTCCACCGATGGCGGCGGGTTCCTGCAGGAATATGGCGCGGTCGGCGGCGGCCGCTGGGGCAACGGCGGCGCACTGGTCGCCCTGCAATATGACCGGCAGAACGCAGTGCGATCGGACCAGCGCGACTATACCCGCTATGTCATAGGCCCCAACACGCTGCTCGATGCGCACAAGCATTTCAGCGGACTTGTCACCGCGCACCAGGACATCACCGATCGCCTGACCTTCGGCATCGACGGCCTGTACAGCTGGCGCCACAGCGACGGCGCCGAATATTCGACCGTCGCCTTCGCCGCGACGACGCGGTTCAGCAACGAGAATTATGCGATCTCGCCGACGCTGGCCTGGCGCCTGCCCGGTGATTGGAAGGCCTCGCTCAGCGCGTCGTACGGCGCCAACAAGACGCGCCGTTTCGACGACTATATCGACAAGGTGACCGGCTACAACGACGGCGGCAGCAGCATCTACGACAATTACGCCTATGGCGGCGAGCTGGACCTGGATGGCCGGCTGTTCGCGATTCCCGGGGGCGATGTGCGGCTGGCGGTGGGAGGAGGCTATCGCTACAACCATCTGCGGGTCTATTCCGCCACTTCCGCCGTGCCGACGGGCGATGGGCGGGGGAATTTCTATGGTTTCGGCGAGCTTTCGGTGCCGCTGGTCTCCGCCGCCAACGCTTCGCCCTTTCTGCACCAGCTGACCTTTTCGGCCGCGCTGCGCCACGAGGAATATGATCGCTTCGACGGCGTCACCACGCCCAAGCTGGGCCTGGTCTATGCGCCGGCGCCGGATCTCGACCTCAAGCTTTCCTGGGGTCGTTCGTTCAAGGCGCCGACGCTGCGCAACGAATTCCAGGTGTTCAGGGTCGGTCTCCAGCCCGCTTTCTATTACGGGGGCAATTATCCCGCCGGCTCGACGGTGCTGTTCACCTCGGGCGGCAATCGCGATCTGAAGCCGGAGCGGGCGCGGACCCTGTCGACGACGCTCGACCTGCATCCCCGGGCGGTGCCGGGCCTGAAGCTGTCGGCGACCTATTTCGACATCGACTATACCGATCGGGTGGTCCAGCCGGCGAGCAACGCCACGCTCAAGGTGCTCGACAATCCGGCGCTGCAGGAATTCATCGACTATGCCCCGACCCCGGCCCAGCAGGCGGCGCTGATCGCGCGCGACAGCAGGGGCCTCGGCAACTACACCGGCAAGCCCTATGATCCGGCGAAAGTGGTAGCGATCATCCGCAACCAGCTCGTCAATGCCGCGCGCCAGCGGATCAAGGGCGTCGACCTGGTCGGCAGCTATCGGATTCCGACCGCGACCGGCGACGTGACGCTCTCGGGCCAGGCGAGCTGGCTGCGCAGCAACCAGCGCAACACCGCGAGCGCGCCGCTCATGCAGCTCGCCGGCACCAACTTCAATCCCCCGCGGTTCCGCGCCCGCGGCGGCGCGACCGGGCATTTCGGGGCGTTCACCGGCGCGCTGTTCGCCAATTATGCCGGGGGGATCACCGACCTGAACGTGGCGCCGCCGGTGCCGAGGGAAGGGATGACCACGCTCGACCTGTCGCTGATGTGGAAGGCGCCGGCGGCCCATGGGCCGCTGAAGGGCTTCGAGCTCGGGTTGTACGTGAACAATCTCACCGACGCGCGGCCGCCCTATCTGGCGCCGTTCGACGACACCACGGTCAATTATGATTCGACCAACTATTCGCCGCTGGGCCGCTTCGTCAGCGTCTCGCTGCGCAAGGCATGGTGAGCGACATGAAGAACCGATCGAACCGCCTTCTCCCGCGCGGCGGCGCGGCGCTGCTCGCCCTGGCGTTCGGCGTGGCGCCGCTCGTGGTCCGCGGCCAGGCCGTGGACCTCGACATGACCGATCGCATCGTCGACGAGGGCCAGCGGCATGGCGAAGTGATGGAGATCGCGCGCTATCTGAGCGACGAGATCGGCAGCCGGCTCACCAATTCGCCCGGTGCGCGCAAGGCCGAGGCCTGGACCCAGGAGAAGTTCCGCGGCTGGGGCCTCGCCAATGTGCACAAGCAGGGGTTCCCCTTCGGGCGCGGCTGGTGGATGGAGCGCTCGAGCGTGCGGATGATCGCGCCCCGGCCGCTGGCGCTCATCGCCATTCCGATCAGCTGGACGCCGGGCACGAACGGCGTGATCGCTGCTCCGATCGTCTTCGCGCCGATGACGAGCAAGGCGGATTTCGCGCAGTGGAAGGGCAAGCTGGCGGGCAGGATCGTCCTGGTCTCGGGCATCGACGACATCCACACGCCGCCGGCCGCCTCGCGCCTGTCGGCGGACGAATTCGCGAGGCTGGCCGTGTACGAGCCGCCGAAATTCTCGTCCGACGGCAAGGCCTATCTGGAGAAATCCTATTTCTTCCCGCGCCAGATGGAGGACTTCCTGAAGGCGGAGGGGGCGCTCGCCTATGCTCGGGTGACCAAGCGCGACGGCAAGCTGGTGATGGGCGACGGCTATCGCTTCGCGCCGGGCGACGAGGCGCCCTTGCCTGCGGTGGAGATCGCCGCGGAAGACTATCGCCGTCTGGTCCGCCTCGCCGATGCGGGGCAGACGCCGACGCTCGCGATCGAGAGCGTGGTCCATTATGACGACAGCGATCCGCAGGCCTACAACATCTTCGCCGAGATCCCCGGCAGCGATCCGAAGGCCGCCTATGTGATGGCCGGCGCGCATCTCGACAGTTCGGCGGCGGCGGACGGCGCGGCGGACAATGGCGCGGGCATGGCGATGGTGATGGAGGCCGCGCGCATCCTCTCGAAGATGCCGCGCCCGCGCCGCACCATCCGCTTCGCGCTGTGGGGGGCTGAGGAGCAGGGGATGATCGGCAGCTCGGCCTTTGTCGAGGAGCGGCTCGGGCAGCGCGTGCCGCCGGCCGAGCCCAAGGTGGGAGCGAACGGCCGCTTCTGGCTCCGCTCGACCAGCTGGCCGATCGTCAAGCGGCCGACCTGGGGCGAGCTGTCGGTCTATTTCAATCTCGACAACGGCTCGGGCAAGATCCGCGGCGTCTATGCCTATCGCAACCTGGCGGCGGTGCCGATCTTCCAGGCCTGGCTCGCGCCGTTCGCGTCGATGGGTGCCACCACGGTCGCCGCGTCGGACAATACCGGGCCGGACAATGAATATATGCAGATGATCGGCGTCCCGGGCTTCCAGTTCATCCAGGACTGGAACGACTATGGCCGCATGCACCACACGTCGATGGACACGTTCGACCATCTCGACGCCGACGACATGCGCCAGGCCTCGATCGTCCTGGCGAGCTTCCTGTGGAACGCGGCGAATGCGGACAAGCCGTTCCCGCGGCGACCGCTGCCGACCGAACCCAGCCGGACCGGGCCGGCGAAGTGATCCGCGTGCGCCGCGGCTTCAGGCGGCGGCGCTGGCGCCATCTTGCGGGCGAGTGGCGAGCGAGCGCGCTTCCTGCACGGGGAGCGGGCGGCCGAAATAATAGCCCTGCACCTTGGTGCAGCCGAGTTGCTGCACCATGTGGTGCTCCTCCTCGGTCTCCACGCCCTCGGCTGTGGTCGCCATGCCCAGACTGTCGGCGAGCGCCACCACTGCGCGGATGATCGCGATCGCCTCCTTGGTGCCCTTGGACGCGCCCTGGACGAAGCTGCGGTCGATCTTGATCGAGCTGAACCGGGTGTGCGCCAGATAGCCAAGCGAGGAATAGCCCGTGCCGAAATCGTCCAGGCTCAGCCGCACGCCCAGCTCGAGCACCTTTTCGAGCACCTGGATCGCCTGGGTGCCTTCGCGCATGAACACGCTCTCGGTCACTTCCAGCTCGAGCCGTTCGGCCGGCAGGCCGGACTGGGCGAGCGCCTGTGCCACCATGGTGGCAAAGCTCGGCGAGTGGAGCTGCTCCGGGCTGACGTTCACCGCCACGCGCACTTCCGAATCCCAGCGTGCCGCTTCGTTGCAGGCGGTGCGCAGCACCCATTCGCCGATCGCGGGGATCAGCCGGGCATCTTCGGCCAGCGGCACGAACTTGGCGGGCGAGACCACGCCGAACTCGGGATGGGTCCAGCGCAGCAGCGCCTCGAAGCCGGCCAGCGTGCCGGTATCGGCGAGCACCACCGGCTGGTAGTTGAGGTGCATCTCGCCATTCTCGACTGCGCTGCGCAGCGCGATCTCGAGCACGCGCCGTTCCTCGGCGGCCATGTGCAGCTGCGGCTCGTAGCAATGAAAGGCGCCGCCGCCGGTGTCCTTGGAGCGATAGAGCGCAAGATCGGCGGAGCGGATCAGCATCTCGGCCGTGCGCCCGTCGCGCGGCCCCACCGCCAGGCCGACCGAGGCACCGATGAACAGCGTGTTCTGGTCGATCTCATAGGGGCGGGAGACCGTGTCGATGATCGCCTGGGCCAGCCGCTCGATGCCCGCGGTGTCGGTTGCGTCGCGAACCACCACGGCGAACTCGTCGCCGCCGAGGCGCCCGACCATCTCGTTGTCGCTCATCAGCTGCTTCAGCCGCTCGGAGACGCGCATCAACAGTCGGTCGCCCACCGGATGGCCCAGCGTGTCGTTCACGGCCTTGAAGCGATCGAGGTCGATCATCATGAAGGCGCAGCGCGATCCCCATTTCTCGGCCTCGGCCATCGCGCGGGCCAGCGTCTCGTTGAGCAGCAGGCGGTTGGGCAGGCCGGTAAGCGTGTCGAACCGCGCCATCTTGCTGATCTGGTCGGCCGAGGCCCGCGCCTCGGTCACGTCCGAGCCGACGCCGCGAAAGCCGATGAAGGTGCCGCCTTCGTCATAGCGCGGGCTGGCGGACATCTCCCACCAGCGTTCCTCGCCATTGACGAAGACCGGCAGCAGCAGGTCGTGGAACGGGTCGCGCGTCTTCAGCTTCTCGGCCAGGTCGCGCAGGCCCGCGGCGAAATTGCCGTCTTCCCAGGTCGGCCCGGCAAGCACCTGGAGGAAGGGCATGCCGTTGATCGCCTTGGGATCGACGCCCAGCGACTTGGAGAAGCGCGGATTGGCGCGGGCGACGCGGCGCTGCGCGTCGATCTCCCAGAGCCAGTCGGCTTCGCCCTCGCGCTCATTCTCGCGCAGCAACAGGCTCAGCGTCTCGTCGCGCTCGGCGATTGCCATCTCGCCCGCGCGGATCACCACGAGCGCCTTGCCGCGCGCGAAGGTGGCCATGACGAGCAGCACGGTGAACAGGGCCGAGGCGGCCGCGAGCATCGGCGAGGCGATCAGCGACAGCGTCACCACCAGCGCGGTGCCGACGATCGAGACGAAGGTGATGGTGGCAAGCGGCAGCGCCGCCATGGCGACGGCGCTGGCGGTCATCAGCAGCGAGACCACGATCCACAGGCCGAGCGCGGCACTGGCATCGACGAGATGGCCGAAGGCGAGCGGCGGGATCGACCAGACCGCGCCCAGCGCGATGCCGTCGAGCACGGTGTCGCGCACATCGCCCAGCGTGGCGGTGACGGCGGTGCGGTGGCGCTTGGCGAGGCGCCGGAAGGCGACCGCGGTGCCCGCGGCGGCGACGATCGCTCCCCAGCTCGCCAGCTGCCAGAGCGGCACCAGCGGCGCCAGGATCATCGTGACGAGCGAGGCGCCGATCACATTGGCGGCGAGCATGAACAGCGCCAGCTGGCTGCCGGCATGGAGCTGGGCGGCGCGGATCGGCCCCCAATCGGTGGTGTCCGCCGGGTCGTACAGGCCCAGAAGCGCACGCGCGTCGATGCGCGGCCGGGCGAATTGCGAGGTCATCTGGCTGTTCACCCATCGGGTGTAGCCCGGCGCTGGTTAGCGAGTGGTTAGGCCGGGAGCGGCGGAAGGTGGATTTTTCTCCAGACGTCCCTCCCTGGAAGGCGGTCATCCCCTCGCGACAAATACCCCCTCTTCGTCATCCCCGCCTGCGCGGGGATGACGGTCAGGGGGCTATCCTTGCCGCGAGGCGAGGATTTGCAATCAACCCGTGATCCAGTTGCCATGAAAGCCCGGCGGCACGCGGTGGGGCAGGCGGATGCTCGCCACCGGTGCCCCCGCGAAGTCGCGTGCATCGAGGATCGCCAGGTCGGTCGTCTCGTTCGGCAGGTCGACGACCAGGCCGATCAGCCAGCCCTCGTCCTCGGCGGCGTCCGGCGCGGCGGGAACGAAGACGAACTCGCCCGGATGCCGGCCTTCGCCGAAGTCGTGCACCTCGCGGGTACCTGTCTCCAGGTCGTGCTTGTAGAGCCGCGTCCCGGCGATGGCGAAGCCGTTCTCGGGCAGCGCGATCGTATAGGCATGGCGATGGGGCTGGCCGAAGCGCCGCTCGTCGGGGCGGGGGAATTCCTGGGGGGCGGCGTCGAGGATGCGTCGCTCGGCGGTGCGCGCCACGGGATCGAGGACGAAGCGCTCGAGACCGCGCGGACTCTGGTCGGGGCCGCCTGGCTCGCCGGCGAACATGGTGTCGTAGCTCACGGCATCGAGCACCACCCGGCCATCGGGCAGGTCATGGGCGTTGAGGGTGTGGAAGATGTAGCAGGGGTCGATTTCGATCCAGATCGTCTCGTCGCCCCGGCCGCCACGCGGCAACAGGCCGATCCGGGCGCGATGCTCGGGATTCCAGCGATAGGGGAAGCCGCGGCCCTGCATCGCCGTCTCGAGCGAGAAGGTCACCGGCAGGTCCAGCACCACCACGAAGCGCGCGGTGATGGCGCAGTCGTGGATCGAGGGGCCGTGCGCCACCGCGATCGGCTCCTCGCGGATCACCTTGCCTTCGGGAGAGAGGACGACGTGGTGCACGGTATCGGGAACCATCGCCGCATAGGTGATCGCATGCTGCTCGCCGGTCAGCGGATCGCGGTGCGGATGGGCGGTGAAGCTGCCGGCCAGCGTGCCGCCGAAATCGGTATAGGACTGGGCCTCCATGTCGCGGGAGAGGGCGACCGGCGTGCTGCCCGCCTCGACCAGGGCGAGGATCTTGCCGGCGATCTCGACGACATTGGTGTTCACCGTGTCGAAGCGGCCATGGCGCGGCCCCGGAGCGGGAGACTCGCCCAGCGCCGCGGCGACTGCGGCCGAGCGGATCCAGCGGTTGCGATACCATCGTGCCTTCCCGTCGCGGATCGCCAGGCCGTGGACCATGCCGTCGCCGATGAACCAGTGATAGCTCTTGGGGTCCGGGTTCACCGGATTGGGGCCGATGCGCATATATTGGCCGTTCAGCGCGGCGGGGATCGTGCCGGTGACCGGAAGCTCGGTAAGGGTCAGCTCGGCGCGCATCGGCGCGTGGATGCCGGTGAGGAAGGGGTGATCGGTCGTGTCGTCCAGTGCGATCGCGCTTGCCATTGTCGCCTCCAGGGCTATGTTGACGATGTTCACATAGCGAGCAAATGGTAACAGTGTCAACATCCGAGGGTGGCAAGGCCTATCATCACGGCGATCTGCGTGTGGCGGCGCTCGAAGCCGGGCTGAAATTGCTCGAGACGCGCACCGCCGACGATCTCGGGCTCCGCGAGATCGCCCGTGCCGTGGGAGTGAGCGCGACGGCGCTCTATCGGCACTTTCCGGACAAGAAGGCGCTGATGACCGCGCTGGCGGGGGAGGGGCTGCGGCGCCTGTCGGACGTGCAGCACGAAGCGGCGGCGCGGGCAGGGGGCGGCAAGGCGGGCTTCGCGGCGACGGGCGCCGCCTATGTCCGCTTCGCGCTGGCCAATCCGGCGCTGTTCCGGCTGATCTTCGCCAATCCGGACATGGATTCCATGGCATTGTCGCATGAGGACGGCGCGATGGCCTTCCTCAAGGAGAATGCCCGCGCCGCGGCGGCCCAGCATGGCGGCGATGCCGATGCGATCGCCTTCCACGCCTGGTCCTGCGCGCACGGCCTGGCGATGCTGATGCTGGACAGGCAGATCCCCGGCGACGACGCGATCATCGATCGGGTGATCGGGGGATGGTCATAGGGCTTTGGTGGAAGCCGGGCATCATCCTGAACTGGTTGGAGCCTATCGCCGATCAAGCCCGGGGGCGGCATGACGAAGGTAGAGGCCGCAAGGCTGGCCATCGCAAGGCGGGATTTCGTCTGCTGGCCTCGAAGGGTCATGCAAGACGCCTGTCATAATATTGATTCTTTTAGGAAAATTAGAACGCGCCACGCCATCTCATTGCGGGGGCGCATGCATGTGCGACGGATGCTTGCTGCGGCGGGGGAGGAACGGTCTCCCAAGTCCAGACTTCCTGGACTTCGGGAGGGCGCTCGGGGCGCGTCCGTGCAGGGATTCCCCTCCCCGGAGGGAGGGGAAATGCCCGGCCTTACGCGGCCAGCGCGTAGGGCTTGATCTCGCCGTTGAGATAGAGGTTGCGCGCCTTGGCGCGGCTGAGCTTGCCCGAGCTGGTGCGCGGCAGCGTGCGCGGCGGGACGAGCTCGATCACGCAGTTCATGCCCGTCACCGAGCGGACGCGCTCGCGAATCTCGTCGCGCAGGCGCAGGCGCTCCTGCTCGTCCGAGGTGCGGCACTGGACCAGCACCGCCGGCGTCTCCTCGCCGCCCGGCGTGGTGATCGCGAAGGCGGCGACATCACCCTGCTTGAACGCCGGCAGCTGTTCCACGGCCCATTCGATGTCCTGGGGCCAATGGTTCTTGCCGTTGATGATGATCATGTCCTTGGCGCGGCCGACGATGTAGATATAGCCGTCGGAAATATAGCCCATGTCGCCGGTGTCGAGCCAACCGTCCTTCAGGCAGGCGTCGGTCGCTTCCTGGTCGCGGAAATAGCCGACCATCACGCTCGGGCCCTTGCACCAGACCTTGCCGATCGCCTTCTCGGGAAGCGGCGTGCCGTCTTCCTCGCGGATCTCGATCGTCATGTCGCGCGCGGGCACCCCGCAATTGACGATCGCGCGGAAGCGCTGCGGGCGATCACCCCGGGCGACTTCGCCGCCCGAGAGCTGGGTTTCCTCGACCAGCTCGACCATGATGCCTTCGCCCGGCGGCATGATCGAGACGGCGAGGGTGGCCTCCGCCAGGCCGTAGCTCGGCAGGAAGGCGGTGGCCTTGAAGCCGGCATCGGCGAAGGCGTCGACGAACGACTGCATCACGTCCGGGCGGATCATGTCGGCGCCGTTGCCGGCGACGCGCCAGCGGCTCAGGTCGAAGCGCTCGCTGGCCTTGGTCTGGCTCGACATGCGGCGGGCGCAGATGTCGTAGCCGAAAGTCGGCGAATAGCTGAGCGTGTTGCCCTGGTTGCGGCTGATCAGGTCGAGCCAGGCGAGCGGGCGCCGGGCGAAATCCTCGGTCTTCAGATAGTCGGTCGAGACCTGGTTGGCGACGACCGAGAGCAGGCAGCCGACCAGGCCCATGTCATGGTACCAGGGCAGCCAGGAGACACAGCGGTCGCCATCGGTCACGTGCATGCCGTGGCTGTGCGCCGCCAGATTGTTGAGCAGCGCATGGTGCGTGATCACCACGCCGTGCGGGAAACGCGTCGAGCCGCTCGAATATTGCAGATAGGCGATGTCGCTCGATTTGGCTTCGGGCAGCGTTGTCGGGGTCGCGTCGCGCTGGACGAACTCGGACCAGTCCATGCCCGACACGCCGCGACCGCGCGCGGCCTCGGCGCACATCGCGCCGATCTCGGGCGGGAAGAGCAGCATCGAGGGGTCGCAGCTCTGCAACTGGACAGTGAGCTGGTCGATATACGACTGGGCGCCGCCGAAGCTGGTCGGCAGCGGCAGCGGCACCGGCCAGGCACCGGCATAGATCACGCCGAAGAACAGCGAGGCGAATTCGGCGCCCGTCTCCGCGATCAGCGCGATGCGGTCCTCGGGCTTCACGCCCGCGGCGATCAGGCGCCAGGCCTGTTTCAGCGCATCCTCGCGCAGCTCCGCAAAGGGATAGGGACGCACGAGGTTGCCGCGCGCATCGTGGAAATTGAGCCCGCGCTTGCCCCTTGCGGCATAGTCGAGCGCTTCGCCCAGCGTTTCGAAGTCCGCGAGGCGACGCGGCAGGCTGTCATCGGTAGGCGTAGGCGCGAGCGTTCCCGCTTCCTTTTCTGCCTCGAGCGATCCCGTAACGTCCAATACCATTCTTTATTCCGTGCCCCTGCGTGGTAGCCAACGTCGTGCCCCCACGACGAATTTTTGAGGCTAGCCTCTGCTACGCGCTGTCGTTCAAAATCGGTTGCCAGTGTGGCACAATCATGGCGCATGCCAGTCCCGAGACGCCCCCTACCACCGCTGAATGGCGCCGATCTGGAGCGTCATGCGCTCCGCTATGTCGAACGTTACGCTACGACAAGGGCCAAACTTGCGGCCTATCTGTCCCGAAAGCTGCGCGAGCGCGGCTGGGCGGGAGAAAAATCCCCCGATCCCGATGCTTTGGCCCAGCGCATGGCCGAACTCGGCTATGTCGACGACCGTCTCTATGCCGAATCCAAGGCCGGGGCGATGGCGCGGCGCGGATTGGGCGCGCGCCGGGTGCGCGAAGCGCTGCGGTTCGCCGGGGTCGAGGAAGAGGATGCGGCCGCGCTCGCGCCCGTGATCGAGGCCGATGGGCTCGCGAGCGCAATCGCCTTTGCCCGGCGCAGGCGCATCGGGCCCTATGCCCGAGAAGCGGCCGACCGGCCGCTCCAGGAGAAGCAGATGGCGGCGATGATCCGTGCCGGGCATGCGCCGGAACTGGCCCGCGCGATCGTCCGCATGGCGCCGGGGGACGACCCGGAAATCACGCTTGGCGGCGCTTGATGCCAGATCGGCGACAAAGGCAATTCCATTTATGGAAAATACCATGTTAATGTGACCGTTCGGGGGAACAGGAAATGCGTGCTGACCAACAGGTTGCGCAGAACGACTATACAGACACGCCGAACGATAACGGGGGGATTGGCGAGGACCAGCTGGACGAAGGCCAGGTCTTTGCCGGTGTCGTGAAATGGTTCGACGTTACGCGGGGGTTCGGCTTTCTCGTCGCCGATGACGCCGCCGTGGGCGACATCCTGATCCACTTCACCGTGCTTCAGGATCACGGCCGCCGTTCGCTGCCCGAGGGCGCACGCGTGGAGTGCACGGCGGTGCAGCGCCAGCGGGGCCTCCAGGCGCGCGAGATTCTCTCGATCGACCTCAGCCAGGCGATCGAGGCGCCCAAGCGCCAGGCCGAGCGCGCCGACCGGGTGAAGCTGATCGCCACTGCCGGCCCGTTCGAGCCGGTGACGGTGAAATGGTTCAATCGCCTCAAGGGCTATGGATTCCTAGTGCGTGAGTCCGACTCGGCCGATATATTCGTCCATATGGAGACGTTGCGGCGCGCCGAGATCGAGGAGGTCGAGCCCGGCCAGTCGCTCAGCGCACGCATCGTCGATGGCGAAAAGGGGCCGCTCGCCGTGGCGGTCGAAAGGACCGGCTGAGACGATGAAGTTCCTGCGTGGATTGGGAGCGGCGCTCGCCGCTTCGGTGCTGCTCGTCTCGGGTGCGTGCCAGGGCGAGGCGGAGACCCGGCCAGCCGCGGTGCAGGCTGCGCGAAAGATCGACGTGACGGTCGACAGTGCCAATGGCCCGCGCGTCTTCCATGTCGAGCTCGCCCGCACTACGGCCGAGCAGGAGCGCGGGCTGATGTTCCGCACCAACATCCCGCAGGACGGCGGCATGCTCTTCGCGCCCTATCCGGCCGACGGCCCGCCGCGCGAGGCGAGCTTTTGGATGAAGAACACGCCCACTGCGCTCGACATCCTCTTCATCCGCGGAGACGGCACGATCGCCCGGATCGGTGAGAATGCGGTGCCATTCTCGGAGGATAACGTGAAGTCGGGCGAGCCGGTGGCGGCGGTGCTGGAGATCAATGCGGGCCTTTCGGCGAAGCTCGGCATCCGGGCGGGCGACAAGGTGCGCTGGGACAAGCAGTAAGGATTGCCTCTCCTCGCGCTCCTCGCTAATCCGCGCCCATGGGTCTCAATCTCAATCCCTTCACCTGGTGGAACGGCGCCACCTTCGGCACCTGGATGGGCCTGCGCGGCAAGACGCGCGTGGGCGAGGACGATCTGGGCAACGTCTATTACGAGGGCGGCCAGGACCCCAACGGCATTCCGCGCCGCTGGGTGATCTACAACGGCTCGAACGATGCGAGCCGGGTGCCGCCCGAATGGTTCAGCTGGCTGCACCACCAGATCGATTCGGCGCCTGATCAGGCCCTTCCGGCGCCCAAGGCGTGGGAAAAGCCGGCGGAGATGAACCTGACCGGCTCGCAGCTCGCCTATCGTCCGAGCGGCGCGCTGGAGAAGGGCGGCCACCGCGCCCGCGCCACCGGCGACTACGAGGCCTGGACCCCCGGCGCATGATCCGTCGCCGCGCCGGAGCCGCTGCGGCCGGGCTGTTGCTCGCCCTCGGTGCCTGCTCGGGCGGCGGCAGCGGTCCCACGAACAAGACGGTTTCGGACGAAGTCGTCACCAGCGGCGGCGATTCGGACAAGGCGGCCGATGTGATCACGGTCGATCGCGACGGCAAGGCGATCGAGGATGCCGCCGCCACGCCGATGAAGGATCGCGTCGCGGTGCTCGGCATCCTCAACAAGCGCAACGGCGAAGCGCGCGAGTTCAAGATGAAGCCGGGCCAGGCGGTGCGGATCGGCGACGTGATCGTCCGCCTCAAGGCCTGTGACAGGACGGCGCCCTGGGAAGCGGATCAGCTCACCGGCGCCTTCGTCCAGGTCGACGTGCTCGAGCTCGACAAGCAATGGCACCGCGTCCATTCGGGCTGGCTGTTCGCAGAGCGCCCGGCGCTCAACGTGGTCCAGCATCCGATCTACGATGTCTGGCCCAAGAGCTGCGCGATGACCTTCCGCGACAGCGGGCCCGACACGGTGCCGGCGCCTGCGGCGGGCGGCAACGGATCGGGCAATGCGTCGAGCGCGAAGAAGTCGCCGTCAACCGAAGGTGTGCCCGCCGAGAGCCCGGCCGCCGACTCGCCCAGCGCGCCAGCCAGCAACGCCACATAATCGTCGCGCGGAATCTCGACCGCGCCGAGCGTGGTCAGATGCTCGGTGATGAACTGGCAGTCCAGCAGCATGAACCCGCCGGCCCTGAGCCGTGCGACGAGATGCGCGAACGCGACCTTCGAGGCATTGGGGATCCGCGTGACCATCGATTCCCCGAAAAATGCCCGGCCCAGCGCCAGGCCATATAGCCCGCCGCCGAGCGTCTCGCCGTCCCAGCATTCGAGCGAATGGGCGAAGCCGCGGCGGTGCAGCTCGAGGAAGACCCGCTCGATCGGGCCGTTGATCCAGGTATCCGGCCGGTCGGCGGCGGATTCGGCGCAAAGCCGGATGATCCGCTCGAATGCGGCATCGACGGTCAGCCGGAAACGGCCCGCCTGGATGAGCTTCCTGAGCGAGCGGGAAAAGTGGAAGCCGTCCAGCGGCAGCACGCCGCGCAGCTTGGGCTCGACCCAATAGACGCTGGCCGCGCTGCGATGGTCGGCCATGGGAAAGACGCCCATGGCATAGGCGCGCAGCACCAGGTCCGGATCCAGCTCCTGCTGGGGCGGCTGGGCGCGGCTCAACGCTTCTTGCCCGTCAACCGGCGCTCGATCGCTTGCCACAGCCCGGCAAAGGCCTGGGCGCCCGGAGTGCGCGGCGCATAGGCGCCTACCGCGGCACGATGCACGCTCATCGCCTCGACGATGCTGGCCATCGGGATCACCGGCCAGTCGGGATGCGCGGCGACTGCCTCGGCATGGAGTTTCCGCCGGCGATCGACCATTGAATGGACCGGCATCAGCGGCACCTTGCCTCCCTTGCGGGCAAGATGCGCGGAGACTTCCTCGAAGGCGCGGGTGGAGAGCGGGGAGGGGATCACCGGCACGACGATCAGGTCGGCGGCGCGCATCACCTGCTCGCTCGTCTCGGTCAGGCCGGGCGGGCAATCGAGCAGCATCCGATCATAGGCCTTGTCGAGCTCGCCGAGCAGCTTGGCCAGCCGTTTCTTCTTGTCGAGTTCGTGAAAGGTCAGGTCGAGACCACGCAGCGAGGTGTCGGCGCCGATCAGGTCGAGCCGCTCGATTCCGGTATGCTGGATCAGCTTGGCGGGCGCCACGTCCTTGGTGAAGATCGCCTGGGCCTGGTCGCGGGTCTTGCCCTGCGGCTCGACGAGGAAAGTGGCGGCGGCCTGGGGATCGAGGTCCCATAACAGGGTGCGGCGGGCGGACAGGGTGGCGGAGGCCCAGGCCAGGTTCACCGCCAGCGTCGTCTTACCGACGCCGCCTTTCAGGCTGTAGATCGCGACAGTCGCCACCCGGATTCGCTCCCTTCGCCTTCAAACCTCGCATGAAAAAGGGCCGGCGGGAATGCCCGCCGGCCCCTGGATGAAAACACTGGCGCCGCGATCAGGCGTGGCAGGCGCGCGAGCCCTTGCCCGGAATCTCGATCGTGGCGTTCTTGGCGGTGCCGGTGACCTTGTAGCCGCCGGCGGCGACGAAGGGCTGGCCGGCTTCCGGCGCCTTCAGCATGGTACCCGGGCCGTCCTTGGCCTCCTTGATCAGGACCTGCTTGTCGCCCTTGTAGAAGTCGGCGAACACGACAGTGTTGTCCTTGCAGCGCATCGAGACCGAGGACGCGATCGACGGCGGCAGCTCGACCTTCGGTGCGTTCTTCAGCGCTTCGGCCTGGGGATCGGGAGCGGTCCCCGAGACTTCCTCGGGCTTGTTCTCACAGGCCGCGAGCGACAGGAGCACGGCGGCGGCGGCAAAAAGGGGGGCTTTATTCATAGCGGGCAGGAGCTTTCGTTCACCATGCAAGAATCGTCAAGCGATTCGTGTTATAGAGTTACATTCCAATTGTGCGGTGCGGTATCACGTCGGGAATATTGCGATCGCATGACCGACACCGATGTCATTCATGGAATTCGCTCATTTCCGGAATACGTCCAAAAGCGATCTTTGTCCCCACTCGATCGATCCTGCCGCCGTGCAGCGGCCCGACCGAAACTGCGTTTCGCCCGAATTTCTGGTTAATCCGGTCCATCGCGCGGCTGAGTGCGAGCGTGCGCGTCTCGCGGGCCAGCGGATCGTCCGGATCGAGCGCCGCGAAGAGCGAGCCCTGCTCTCCCTCCTCCGCTTCGATTTCGCAGAGCGTGACACCGACCATGCGCAGTCGAAAGCCGCCGGGCCGGCCGCGCCCCGCTTCGGCCAGGCGGGGGAAGAGCCGGTCGAGCGCATGGAGGATGACGAAGCTGTCCTGCGTGTTCGGCAAGCGGATCGAGGCGCGCCAGCCGGATTTATCGTCCTCGAACTTGCCGTGGAGCACCAGCAGCCGCGCGCGATAGCCCTTGCGGCGCAGACGGCTGGCAGCCTTGAGCGCGAGGCGGCGTGCAGTGAGCCGGGTTGGCTCGAGGCCGCGCTTCTGCGGGCTGAGCACATGGCTGTGCCCGATCGTGCGGTTCTGGGTCGGCTTGTCGGGCAGCTCGACGCCGTGGAGCAGATACCAGAGCCGATCGCCATTGACCCCGCCCCAGGCATTGCCCGCGTCGCGCGGGCGGCGCTCGCAATATTGGCGGATGTCGAGGATGCCGTCCTGCGCCAGCCGCTTCTCCATCTTGGCGCCGATGCCGGCGATCTCGCGCAGCTTGAGGCCGAACAGGCACGCCGGAAGCCGCTCGGCGGTCAGCACCACCAGTCCGTCCGGCTTCTGCATGTCCGAGGCGAGCTTGGCGAGGAGACGGTTGGGCGCAATGCCCACCGAACTGGTCAGGCAGGCGCCGACATTCGCGCGGATGCTCGCCTTGATCCGATGCGCTAGCGCCACCGCGGCCGCGGGATCGTTCTCATTGTCGAGCAGCCGGCAGGCGACTTCATCGATCGAGCAGACATGGGTGACGGGCACGTGCTTCCAGATCTCGGTCAGGATCGCTTCATGGAACTCGACATATTTCTCGTGCCGGGCCGGGGTGATCCGCAGATCCCGGCACAGGCGCTTGGCTTCCCAGACCGGGGTGCCGGTGGAGATGCCGTATCGCTTTGCCTCGACCGAGGCGGCGATGGCGACGGTGGTGTCGCTGTCCACCGGGGCGACGATCACCGGATGCCCGCGCAGATCGGGGTTCAGTTGCTGCTCGACGCTGGCGAAATAGGAATTGAGATCGAGATAGAGCCAGCGCAGCGGCCGGGGCGGGAAGGCGAGGATCGGCGCTGGAAGGTTCGGAAGCTTCGGGCAAGGGGCCCCGGTTTCATTCCCCCGAAGCGCCGGCGAGGGCGGCGAAACGGCAGCGGCAAGGCGAATCGCGTCGGGCATGGATTGGAACAATACAGGAACATTATGCTGTGGGACAGCCGGAACGGGGAACTCCCGACAGGCCCCATGGCTTGACCCGGCGCGTGCGGCCCGTGCAGGGTCGCGGCCGAGGGAGGATGGTAATGCGCGCCTTCGCCATTGCCGCGCTGCTCGCGCTGGCGAGCTGCGGGTCGAGCGAGAAGACCGAAGCGCCGGCGGCCAAGCCGAGCCCGGCCGGGCCGCGGCTGGGCGATGTCGCGCTCGACGCGCCGCTGCGCGCCACCGACAATGCGCTGACCTGGTCGCTGGAGCTTGCGCCCGGATCGATCACGCTCACGCGCTTCGCCGGCCGCGGGACCGAGGGAAGCGTGACGCAATTCTATCCGGTCTCGCCGCAGGCCGATGGCAAGAAGGCGGTGTGGACCACCAAGGACGTGGCGGGGGAGCCGGTGACGATCACTTTCACAGGCGCGCGTTGCATCGAAGGCGGCGATCCTGCGATCGAACGGCCGCTGACCGCCGATATCCGCATCGGCGACAAGCAGCTCCACGGTTGCGCGGGCGAGCGGCCGGCGGACGGTCTGAATTCGCAGCCGCCGGTGGCCCCGGGAAATGTGGCCGCGGATAGTGCGGCGGATGAAGCGACGAACGCACATTGATGTTCGAGCCCTTCCCCGGAGCGGGGAGGGGCCAGGGGAACCGCGGCCCGGCCTCCGGGCGGAAGGGCCGGGCCGCGACGGCCGGCGGTGCCCTGGATCCCCGCCGGCCCGGGGGATGGGATCCGGGTTGAGAACGCAAACTGATATCTGATTTCCCATCGTCACTCCGGCACAAGGCCGGGGTGACCGCGAAGCATAGGGGGCCTCAGCCTTAGGTTGGGGACTCAATATTCCTTCAATCGTCATCCCCGCCTGCGCGGGGATGACGACGGAAAATCAGATACTTGTTTGGGCCCTCAGCCTAGAGCGCCCGATCTTCCTCGCCGCGCTCCGCCGAAGCCGTGCGGGTGCGGGAGTCCGCCAGGTCGACCAGGCGCAGGAACTCGCTTCGCCACCAGGCCTGCTGGCTGAAGCCCCATTGCATGCCGGCAAGCCGCTTGACGTCGGCATAGCCCCAATCGCCGAGCAGGTCGTCGCCGCGCAGCTTCTGCGCGAAGCCGGCCACCGCCACTGCGAAGGCGAGGTCGCCGTGCGGCATCGGTGCGTTCCGCAGCTGGCCGGCATCGACCGGCCGGGTGATCAGGCGCGAGGCGCCGCCCTCGGGCAGCTTGTAGCGCAGGCGGACCTGGGCCAGTTCGCCCCGTGTCGTGCCTGCGCCTTCGCCTTCGCCTTCGCCTTCGCTTTCGGGGCGGCGATTGGCGGCGAAATGGCGATCGGGCAGCCAGCCCTTGGCGCCGGCGGGAACGATCTCGTAGATCGCGGTCACCTGGTGTCCGGCGCCGATATCGCCCGCATCGACCTTGTCGTTCTGGAAATCCTGTTCGCGCAGCGCGCGGTTCTCATAACCGATCAGGCGATACTGGCGCACTGCCGCCGGATTGAACTCCACCTGGACCTTCACGTCCTTCGCGATGGTGAAGAGGGTGGAGGCCAGCTCGGTGTCGAGCACTTTCCGCGCCTCGTCGATCCCGTCGACATAGGCATAGTTGCCGTTCCCCTTGTCGGCGATCGACTCCATCATCGCATCGTTGAGATTGCCCTGGCCGAAGCCGAGCACGGTGAGGGTGATGCCGTCGTCGCGGTTCTTCTCGATCAGCTGCTCGAGCTGAGCCTGGTCGGTGATGCCGACGTTGAAATCGCCATCGCTGGCGAGGATCACGCGGTTGACTCCGTCCTCGCGGAAATTCCGTCGCACCATCGCATAGGCGAGTTCGATGCCTTCGCCGCCCGCCGTGGAGCCGCCTGCGTCGAGGCCGCTCAGCGCCGCCCGCACCTCGGCGGGGCTGGCAGTTGGCTCGAGCACCACGCCGGCGGCCCCGGCATAGACGACGATCGAGACGTGATCGCCGGCCTTCATATTGTCCGCGACCATGCCGAGCGCGCGCTTCACCAGCGGCAGCTTGTCCGGCTCGTTCATCGATCCCGAGACGTCGACGAGGAAGACGAGATTGGCGGGCGGGCGCTGGGCACGGCTCAGGTCATAGCCGCGCAGGCCGATGCGCAGCAGCCGGGTCTCGGGATTCCACGGCGTCTGCGCGACATCGGTGGTGACGCTGAACGGCGCGGTCCGGTCCGTGGGCAGCGGATAATCGTAGCGGAAATAGTTGATCAGTTCCTCGGCGCGGACGGCGTCCTTGGGCGGAAGCTGGCCCTGGGTGAGGAAGCGGCGGACATTGGCATAGGCGGCGGTGTCGACATCGACGGCAAAGGTGGAGACCGGCTCCTGCGCGACCGTGCGGACCGCCGCCACGTCGTTCCGCGCATAGCGCTCCGCGCCTTCGGGCGCCGCGACGAAATCCGCTTCCGCCATCTCTTGCGGGCCGGATTGATAGCTGACCGAGCTGCCCTGCTGGCTGTTGCAGCTCGCGAGAAGGACCGCCGGAATGGCGACGGAAATCAGGAACTTGCCACGCATGCACTTTCTCCCTGCCCAGATGATGCCTCAATCTTGCCGTAAATGTGGCACGATTGTGGCGAAATCGGCAAGCGGAAAATTCACAGTGTTTCAGTGGGATTATTCGAGCAGGGCGCGGAGCGCTTCCCATTGCGGAAGCTTCCTTTCGAAGCCGATGGTGTGGAGCGGACTCGACGAGGGCAGGGCGATGATCGCGTAGCGCCGCGCGGCGCTGCCCAATTGCCGCGAGCCGGTGCGGAACGCCGTGCCGCCGTTAAAGGCGATCGCGCGCAGTTCGGGCAGGGTTGCAGCCAGGGCCGCGATGTCATGTCCCTCGACGTCACGCAGCGCCGCGTCGGTGCTGCCGGTGCGCCGCGCGCTGGCGACCACGTCCCACAGGCCGATATGCGCATCGAGCAGGGCAGCGAGGCGGGCGTCATAGTCGAGCGCGGCAAGGTCGCGGCCGGCAGCGGGCGAGGCCAGGCGCCAGAACTGGTTCTGCGGATGAGCGTAATAGCGCTGCTCGGCGAGCGAGCGCTCCCCGGGGAGCGAACCGAGAACGAGCAGACGGGTGGCGGCGTCGACGACGGGCGGGAAGCTGTGCTTGCGCGGATCCATGATGTCGCGTTAGCTTCTCGCCATGGCAGGCACCATCACCAGCTATCGCGACTTCTGGCCCTTCTATCTTCGCGAGCATGCGAAGCCGAGCACGCGGGCGCTCCATTATGTGGGCACGATCCTCACGCTCTGGTTCCTGCTGCTGGCGCTGGGCGGGGCCGGGTGGTGGTGGTGGCTGGCAATCCCGCTGGCGGGCTATGGCTTTGCCTGGGCCGCGCATTTCGGCGTCGAGAAGAACCGGCCGGCGACCTTCACCTATCCGCTCTGGTCGCTGGTCTCGGACTATCGGATGTTCTTCCTGTGGTTCGCGGGGAAGCTGGACGCGCATCTCCAGCGGGCGGGCGTGCCCGCCTAGTCCCCGGCCAGCACCCTGCCGCCCAGCCGGGCGAGCGCGGCGCCGAGCGGGCTGCACGGATAGGGCATCGGCTCCGACAGGAAGATCAGGTCGGCGGCGCCGTCATGCTCCGATGCGAGTGCGGCGATCGGCTCGGCGATCTCGAAGGCCAGGCTGGTGGAAGGATGGGCGGCGAGTTCGGCCTGCCGGCGTGCGTGGCGGATGCCGCCGGTCCATAGCGACACGCCGCGCCCCTCGATCGCGACGAAACCGAGCGCGCGGGCCGCTTCGGCGGCGCGGAGCAGGCGGCCGCCATCGGCACAGTCGAGATCGAGCATGCGGACGGAACGGTGGCCATGGTTGCGGAATTCGGCAAGCGCCCGGGCGATGCGCGCGTCGCAGGGGCCGGATCGCGATCGCTCGGGCTCGGTGGACAGGCCGGCGCGGCGCAGCAGGCCGCCGAGCGAGAATTGGGTGGCTGTCATCGGTTCTTCTCCTGGTTGTCGGGCCGGGTCCTCAGCGACAGGGATCCCGGAATCCGGCGGTGGGGTGAGGCGCTCCGCTGCGCGGCGGGCGCAGCAGCAGGGCGAGCGCCAGGGTGAGCGCGAGGAGCGCGGTCATGGCCGCGCATCAGTGCGACAGGATCGAATGGAGCGGCGTGGTGGCGAGCACCATGCGGGCGCCGGGAAAGGCGCGGCATTCGGACAGGGCGAAGCGGACCGCCGCGTCGCGCGAACGGAACAGGGCTTCGAGCATCCCGCCTTCTTCCTGCACGACCCAATGGCCCTGACTGTCCTGGCCGACGCGCAGGACATGTTCGGAACGCGAAACCATATGCACTCCTCGATTGGAACGGAGCGTGAGATAGGGGCGCTGCCCGTTAAGCTTCGAGACGGATTGCGGGCGCCCGCATAAGGGTTTCGTAAAGGCGGAAAGCCGCGCTTCGCCGTGCCCTGCCAGCGCTTGCTTGCGGCGCGGCGGAAAGCGCTCCATCTAGCGGCCATGCATTCGACATCCGATACGCTGGCACTGATCGGCAACACGCCCCTGGTGCGCCTCAAGGGGCCGAGCGAGGCCACGGGCTGCGAGATCTACGGCAAGTGCGAGTTCGCCAATCCCGGCGCGTCGGTGAAGGACCGGGCGGCGCTGTTCATCGTCAAGGATGCCGAGGAGCGCGGCCTGATCGGCCCGGGCGGCTGCATCGTCGAGGGGACGGCGGGCAATACCGGCATCGGCCTGGCCCTGGTCGCCAATGCCAAGGGCTATCGCACGATCATCGTGATGCCCGAGACGCAGAGCCGCGAAAAGATGGACACGCTGCGCGCGCTCGGCGCCGAGCTGGTGCTTGTGCCGGCGGCGCCCTATTCGAACCCCGGCCATTTCGTGCACACCTCCAGGCGGATCGCCGAGGAGACGCCCAATGCGATCTGGGCCAACCAGTTCGACAATACCGCCAACCGCAAGGCGCACATCGTCGGCACGGCCGAGGAGATCTGGGCGCAGATGGACGGGCGGATCGACGGCTTTACCTGCGCGGCGGGCACCGGCGGCACGATCGCCGGCGTCGGGCTGGGCCTCAAGGCCCGGGACGAGAATGTCCGCATCGCGCTCAGCGACCCGCACGGTGCCGCGCTCTACAGCTATTATGCGTGCGGCGAACTGAAGGCCGAGGGCAGCTCGGTCGCCGAGGGAATCGGCCAGGGGCGGATCACCGGCAATCTCGAGGGCGCGCCGATCGACACGCAGTTCCGCATCTCCGACGAGGAGGGGCTGGAATGGGTCGAGCGGCTGCTCAAGGAAGAGGGGCTCTGCCTGGGCCTGTCCTCGGGAATCAACGTGGCCGGCGCAGTGCGGCTGGCGCGCGAGCTGGGGCCGGGCAAGCGCGTCGCGACGACCCTGTGCGATACGGGTTTCCGTTATCTTTCAACGCTCTACAATGCAGAATGGCTCGCGGCCAAGGGATTGCCGGTCCCGGAGTGGCTCGCAGCGGAGTGAACGCCCCATCTTGGCAACGGGGCAGTTCGGCGTTACATTTATGCAACAGATATGAGCGTGGGTTCGCCTGATACCGCCCAGACGATGCAACGTATCTACGTTGGTCTGACGGGGCTCGCCGTGGTTACGGTGCTGATCGTGCTGGCGAGCGCGGTCGTCGCTTGGCGTGCGAATGACATGCCGGTCTCGGCGGTGGGCGCCTCCAACTCCGCCGTTGTCGCCAATATGACCGCCCTGGGCAATTCGCTGGGCGAGAAGACCAAGGAAGAGCCGCTCGCCGAACTGGGCGCCGCACCCAGCACCACAACGACCGAGAAGGTCGATGCAGCGGCGATCGCGCGCCGGCAGCAGGAAGCCCAGCAGAACGGCGAAGCGCGCTGATCGCTGGCGCCCGTGCGGGCCCGGGGATCCGGCCCCACTGGCGCGAAGCCGGCGTGGCGGCCGACTATCCACAATTTCCTTGCAAACCACTCCCGAAATGCCTTGAATCTCAAGAATATCGGTTAACGCGCGCCGGTTTTCGCGGCGACTCGTAGGATTTCTGCGGTTTCTTGCAGGGGCGGGGCTGGCTGGGCGAGATGGCCGCTGCTAAGCGTGGAACGAGAAAAGTGAGGAAATTGCGTGGCTTGGCGATTTCCCGGGATCGGGCGGGATTGCGCCCCACTTTCCGGCATTGTCCGTAGCGATTGGGTTCATTTACGGAGGTGGTTTAGAAACAAACAAAGAACAAAAGCAGATTCTAAGTAAAACATCGTTGAAAATTGGCACTTGGTGGGGCAAATTCCCGCTCAATCCCCAATTCTCCCGTTGTATCCCCGGGCGCTTGTTGGTAAAACGAGATGCTTAAAGGGGGCACACCCTTTTCCACCGTCATTTGAAGCGCCGGGCCCGGCCGTGGGGGCTGATTCCGGAGACGGGGAGGCTGTGCCCATTGGGGTATTGGCGTGGCGGACAGGGAGCTCTTCGAGGGATTTGCGCTCCAGGCGGTGGACCAGAAGGGCCGCGTCGCCATCCCCGCCGACCTGCGCAACGCCGCCGAGCGCAATTCCGACATCCGCCAGATCGTCGTGGGCCTGCATCCTCACGACCCCTGCCTGTCGGCGCACGACCTGTCCTGGTCCAAGGAGAAGTACGAGCGCATCGACCGCAAGGAACAGCAGGCTGCCGATCGAGGAGAAGAGGCCGACTACAAGGCCAAGCGCCGCGCCTTCGGCCAGGTCGAGAAGGCCCCTTACGACGATAGCGGCCGCTTCGTGATCCCGCCCTTCTTCCGCATGAAGGCGGGCATCCAGAAATGGGCGCTGTTCTACGGCAGCGGCGAGACCTTCGACATCTGGGCGCCGGAGCGCCTGATGGGCGATCCCGACGCGGACCCCGCGCTGCGCGAGATCTGCGAATATCTGTGTCAGGCCAAGGGAGTGAAGCTGTGAGCTCCCCGACCCAGCCGCATATCCCCGTGCTGCTCGACGAAGTGGTCGACGGCCTCGCCCCTGTGCCCGGCGAGCGCCATGTCGACTGCACGTTCGGTGCGGGCGGCTACACCAACGCCATCCTCGAGCGGGGTGCCGAGGTGGCCGCCTTCGATCGCGACCCCCGTGCGATCGAAGGCGGCCAAACCCTCATCTCCCATGCGGATGGCCGGCTGATCCTGATCGAAGCGCCGTTCAGCCAGCTGGAGAGCGAGCTCGAGCGCCGCGGCCTGGTGCCCGTCGACGGCGTTACGATGGACATTGGCGTCTCGTCGATGCAGCTCGACCAGGCCGAGCGCGGCTTCTCCTTCCAGCAGGAAGGGCCGCTCGACATGCGCATGGCCGGCGAGGGGATGACGGCGGCGGAGTGGCTGAACTCGGCTGATGAGGGCGAGATCGCCGACGTGCTGTATCAATATGGCGAGGAGCCGCGCTCGCGCCGGGTGGCGAGCGCGATCGTGCGCGCGCGTCCGCTGGTGACCACCACCGATCTCGCCAATGTCGTCCGCAAGGCGCTGGGCCACAAGCCGCACGACAAGAAGGACCCTTCGACCCGCACCTTCCAGGCGGTGCGCATCTTCATCAATCGCGAGCTGGACGAGCTGGCGGAAGGCCTGGCCGCGGCTGAACGCGTGCTCAAGCCCGGCGGCCGGCTGGCGGTGGTGACTTTCCACAGCCTGGAGGATCGCCTGGTGAAGCGCTTCCTGCGCGAGCGCAGCGGCAGCGAGCCTGCCGGCTCGCGCCACCGCCCGGCGGTCGGCCCGCGCGCCGAGCCCAGTTTCGAACCTCCCGCCAAGGCCGTCCGGCCGGGCGATGACGAGGTTGCCCGTAATCCGCGTGCCCGTTCGGCGACGCTGCGCGTGGCGCGGCGGACCGCGGCGGCGCCGTGGCCCAGTGAAGGAGTAGCGTGAGATGGCGGTTCAGAGCTTCAAGGGACTGGGGTGGCTCCTCTGCGCCGTTGTGGTGGCGCCGGCCTGCTACATGGTCAATTCGCACGGCGCGGCCGAACAGGCCAAGCTGGGCGCGATGAAGGGCGCGATCCTCCAGGCGCAGAAGGACATTCGCGGACTGGAGACCGAGTTCCAGACGCGCGCCAACCTGGCGCAGATCGAGCGTTGGAACGGCGACGTCCTCGCGCTTGCCGCGCCGGCGCCCGGCCAGTATCTGGCGAGCGAGACGGCGCTGGCCAGCCTCGACCAGCCCGCGCAGATCCAGAATGCCTCGCTGATCGTTCCGGCCGGCGCGCCTGCGGCCCAGCCCGTCGCAGCAGTGGCGACGGCGGCCGCATCTCCGGTGCAGGCGGCCCCGTCGCCGCAGCCCAGGCCCGCTCCGGCGGCCGCGGGCAAGAGCGTGGCGCAGCAGGACAGGGAACTTCACGAGCTCATGAAGAAGGCGGACAGGCGCGCGGTGGCGATGGTGGACAAGGGCGTGCTCAGCACTTCGACCATCGATGACCTGAAGAAGCTGGCGCAGCGCGAGAAGCTGGCGCTCCGTTGATCGTCGTCGTCGCCCCGCCGGCCCGCAAGGGCCGAACGGGCGATGCCCGTCAGGCGCTTGTCGCCACCGCCCAGGTGCGGTTGATGATCCTGTCGATCCTGTTTGGATTCGGCATGCTCGTGGTGATCGGCAAGCTGGCGCTGCTCGCGCTCTGGGCGGAGCCGGCCACCGCGCGCGACATCGCCACCACGCTGGTGCCCCCGCGCGGCGACATCACCGATCGGCGGGGCGCGCCGCTTGCCCGCTCGATCGATTCCTGGACGATCGCCATCCATCCCAACCAGGTGATCGGCGACAAGGCCGAGCTGGCGCGCCGGCTGGCCGAGCTGATTCCCGACCAAAGTGCCGAACGTTATTTCGCATTGCTCAAATCGGGTGGCAGCTTCGCCTATCTGAAGCGCCGGGCCATGCCGGAACTGGTGGCGGCGGTGAATGCGCTCGGCCAGCCGGCGATCGAGTTCCAGCGCGAGAACGACCGGCTCTATCCGCAATCGACGCTCGCCGCGCACGTGCTCGGCTATATCGATAGCACCGGCCATGGCCGCTACGGCATGGAGCGGGTGCTCGACGCGCAGCTCTCCGATCCCGCTCGTCGCGGCGAGCCGGTGGCGCTCTCGCTTGACCTGAGGGTGCAGGCGGCGCTGGAGAACGAGCTGGGCACGGCGATGACGCAGCTCCAGGCGCGCGGCGCCGCGGGCGTGATCCTCGACGTGCATACGGGCGAAGTGATCGCGATGACGTCGCTCCCCGCCTTCAATCCCAATGCGATCGCCGGGCCGCCGCCGCGCAACAATGTGACGCAGAGCGTCTACGAGCTGGGGTCGACCTTCAAGCCGATCGCAGTGGCGGCAGCGATCGACACCGGCACGATCACGTCGATGTCGCGCCGTTTCGACGCGACCGTGCCGCTGCAGGTGGGCCGCTTCAAGATCCATGACGATCCGGGCGACGAGCAGTTCCGCTGGCTCAACATCCCGGAAACGCTGGTCTATTCCTCCAATATTGCCACTGCGCGCATCGCCGATGAACTGGGCGCGGAGAAGATGCAGGAGATATTCCGTCGCTTCGGCTTCGACCGGAAGCCCGAGATCGAGCTCGATGCCAGCGCCAAGCCGCTCTGGCCGTCGAGCTGGGGGCGGATCACGGTGATGACCACCGCCTATGGCCATGGCATCGCAGTGACGCCGCTGCACCTCGCCACTGCCTATGCCGCGATGGTGAATGGCGGAATCCTGCGCCCGGTGACGCTGCGCAAGGTCGATCCCGCGCATCCGCCGGAAGGCAAGCGCGTGCTCCAGCAGGCGACGAGCGACCGGATGCGCCAGCTGCTCCGGCTGATCGTGCTCAAGGGCACCGGCCGCAAGGGCGAGGCGCCCGGCTTCCGTATCGCCGGCAAGACCGGCACGGCGGAAGCGGCAAGCGAAGGTGGTTACGACAAGCATCGCAACGTTTCGACCTTCGCGGCGGCTTTCCCCATCGACGCACCGCGCTATGTGATGATCGCCATGCTCGATTCGCCCAAAGCCAACCCCTCGATCGGCGTCTATCGCACGACTGCCGCCTGGACGGTGGCGCCGGTGGTCGCGCGGGTGGTGAGCCGCACCGGCTCGCTGCTCGGCGTGGCGCCCGACGCCAATCGCGATATCGACGAGCGCGAGCTGCTGCCGCTGATCTGGGCGGGGCCGGACGCCGACAAGAAGGATGCCGAATGAAACTGGGCGCGCTGACGGAAGGCGGGGGGGACGCCGTCGTCACCGGATTTGCCATCGACCATCGCAAGGTGGCGCCCGGCACCATATTCGGCGCGTTCGAAGGCGCGCGCTTCAACGGCGAGGATTTCATCCCCGATGCGGTGAAGGCCGGTGCCGTCGCCATCGTCGCGCGGCCCGAGGCCAGGGTCGAGGGCGCGGTCCACATCGCCGATCCGAACCCGCGGGAGAAGTTCGCGCGGCTGGCGGCACGGTTCTTCGCGCCTTTCCCCGCGACTGCGGTGGCGGTGACGGGAACCAACGGCAAGACCTCCACGGTGGAGATGACTCGCCAGCTGTGGCGGATGCGGGGCTTCCACGCGGCCTCGATCGGCACGCTCGGCGTAACCACCGCCGACGACACGGTGAGCACCGGGCTCACCACGCCCGACATCGTCACTTTCCTGTCCAACGTCGCGGGGCTGGCGCGCGAGGGCGTGAGCCATGTCGCGTTCGAGGCGTCGTCGCATGGTCTCTCGCAATATCGCACCGAGGGTCTGCCGGTGCGCGCGGCGGCGTTCACCAATCTCAGCCGCGACCATCTCGACTATCATGGCGACATGGCCACGTATTTCCATGCCAAGCTGCGCCTGTTCGCCGATGTGCTCGATCCGGACGGCACGGCAGTGGTATGGGCGGACGATCCGCACAGCCCGCGGGTCGAGGAACTGGCGCGGATGCGCGGCAATCGGCTCGTCACCGTCGGGGAACATGGCGAGACGCTGAAGCTGGTCGCGCGCGATCCGACCCTGCTCGGCCAGGGCCTGACGATCGAGGCCGGGGGCGAGACCTATCGCGTGAACCTGCCGCTGATCGGCGCGTACCAGGCCGCCAATGCGCTGGTCGCGGCCGGGCTGGTGATCGCGACCGGCGGCGATGTCGTCCAGACGCTCGGCGATCTCAGCCGGTTGCAGCCGGTGCGCGGGCGCCTGGAGCGTGCGGTGATCACCCGGCGGGGGGCGCCGGTCTATGTCGACTATGCCCATACGCCCGACGCGCTCGAGGCGGCGATCGCGGCGCTCAAGCCGCATACCGGGGGGCGGCTGATCATCGTGTTCGGCGCGGGCGGCGACCGCGACACCGGCAAGCGCGCGCCGATGGGGCAGGCGGCGGCCGCCGGCGCGGACGTGGTGATCGTCACCGACGACAATCCGCGTTCCGAGGATCCGGCGGCGATCCGCGCGCAGGTGCTCGAAGGCGCGCCGGAGGCGATCGAGATCGGCGGCCGGCGCGAAGCGATCAGGGCGGCGATCGACATGGCGGGGAGCGAGGACATCGTGCTCGTTGCCGGCAAGGGGCACGAGCAGGGTCAGATCGTCGGCGACATGGTGCTGCCCTTCGACGACGTGGCCGTGGCGCGGGAGTGCGCGGCGTGAGCAATATGGGTGATGCCAGGTGCGCCCTTCCGCGAGCGGCGGGGGCGCGGTGATGCGGCTCTGGACATCCCAGGAGATCGCCGAGGCGACCGGCGGCACCGCTTCGGGCGCGTTCGAGGCCACGGGCGTGGCGTTCGACTCCCGCGAAGTGGGGCAGGGGGATCTGTTCCTCGCGCTCAAGGGAGAGACCACCGACGGGCATCGCTTCCTCGACCAGACCTTCGCGCAGGGCGCGGCGGGAGCGATCGTTTCCGAACCGACACCGCATCCGCATGTGCTGGTGGCGGATACCGCTGCGGCGCTCGACGCGCTGGGCGTGGCGGCGCGCGCGCGGATGCCGGGCAAGGTGATCGGAGTCACCGGCTCGGCCGGCAAGACCGGTACCAAGGAAGCGCTGTTCGCAGCGCTCGACCGCAATGCGCCCGGCGAGGCGCACCGCTCGGTCAAGAGCTACAACAACCATACCGGGGTGCCGCTCAGCCTGGCGCGCATGCCGCGCGCGACGCGCTACGGCGTGTTCGAGATGGGCATGAACCATGCCGGCGAGCTGGCGGCGCTCACGCGGCTGGTGCGTCCGCATGTCGCCATCGTCACCACCATCGCGGCGGCGCATCTGGGCTTCTTCGCGAGCGAGGAAGCGATCGCCGACGCCAAGGGCGAGATTTTCCAGGGGCTGGAGCCGGGCGGCACGGCGATCATCCCCTTCGACAGCCGCCACCGCGACCGGCTGGTCGAAGCTGCCAGGCCCCATGCGGCGAGGATCGTCACTTTCGGCCTGGAGGAAGGTGCCGACTATCGCGCGGTCGAGACGATGCGGACCCGCACCGGCGCCACCTTCGTCACGGCGCGGTTCGGCCAGCGCGAGCTGAGCTTCACCTTGTCGCAGCCGGGCACACACTGGGTGTCGAACGCGATGGCGATCCTCGCGGCGGTCGATGCGGTGGGCGGCGATCTCGAGCTGGCGGGCCTCGCGCTTGCGGAGCTGGGCGGGCTGGCGGGCCGCGGCGCCCGGCTCGTGGTGCCGGCGGGAAGCGGCGAGGCGCTGGTGATTGACGAAAGCTACAACGCCAATCCCGCTTCGATGCGGGCGACGCTGGAGGTTCTCGCGCACGAGAAGGGCCGCAAGCTGGCCGTGCTGGGTGAAATGCGCGAGCTCGGCGTGCATTCGGCGGCTTTCCACGCCGAGCTTTCGGGCCCGATCGAGGCCGCGGGCGTCGATTATGCCATTCTCGTCGGCGAAGCGATGATTCCGCTGGCAGAGGCGCTTGAGGGGCGCGTCGATTTCGTCCATGTGCCCGACGCGGCGACTGCGCTGGGCAGGCTCGATGACATGCTCCAGGCGGGAGACGCGGTTCTCATAAAAGGGTCGAACGGCGTGCGGCTTGGGTCGGTGGTCGCGGCATTGGCGGAAAGGGCACCTGCCTGATGTTGTACTGGATTGCGGATCTGCTGGGCTTCCCCGGCGTCTTCAACCTCTTCCGCTACCTTTCCTTCCGCACCGGCGGGGCGGTGGCGACGGCGCTGCTGCTCGGCCTGGTGATCGGGCCCCGGTTCATCGGCTGGCTGCGCGTCCGCCAGGGCAAGGGGCAGCCGATCCGCGACGACGGGCCCCAGAGCCACCTCGCCAAGCGCGGCACGCCGACGATGGGCGGGCTAATGATCCTGACCAGCCTGATGCTGTCGCTGCTGCTGTGGATGGACCTGCGCAATCCCTATGTCTGGGCGTGCATGTTTGTCACTTTCGGCTTCGGGATGATCGGCTTCCTCGACGATTACGACAAGGTGCGGAAGCAGAAGACTGCTGGCGTGTCGGGCAGGGTGCGGCTGCTGGGCGAGTTCCTGATCGCGGGCATCGCCGCCTGGATCATCTGCTCGCAGAACGGCACCCAGCTCTATGTGCCCTTCTTCAGCTGGATCCATCCGGACATCGGCTGGTTCTACATCGCCTTCGCCGCCTTCGTGATCGTGGCGTTCGGCAATGCAGTGAACCTCACCGACGGGCTCGACGGCCTCGCCACCATGCCGGTGGTGATCGCCAGCATGGCGTTCATGCTGATCGCCTATCTGGCCGGCAACAAGATCTACGCGATCTATCTGGGCATCCCGCACGTGCCCGGCGCGGGCGACCTGGCGATCTTCTGCGGCGCGATGGTGGGGGCGGGGCTGGCCTTCCTGTGGTTCAATGCGCCGCCGGCGGCGGTGTTCATGGGCGATACCGGCAGCCTGGCGCTGGGCGGCGCGCTCGGCACGATTGCCGTCACCACGCACCATGAGCTGGTGCTCGGCATCATCGGCGGCCTGTTCGTGATGGAGGCGCTGAGCGTCATCATCCAGGTGTTCTTCTTCAAGCGCACCGGCAAGCGCATCTTCAAGATGGCGCCGATCCATCATCATTTCGAGCAGCTCGGCTGGTCGGAGCCGACGGTCGTGATCCGCTTCTGGATCGTCGCCTTCGTGCTGGCGCTGGCGGGCCTCGCGACGCTCAAGCTTCGGTGATCACGAGCACCACTTGGCGCGGCAAACGCTATGCGGTGCTTGGGCTGGCGCGTTCGGGTATCGCAACCGTGCGCGCACTGATCGCCGGTGGGGCGGAAGTCACGGCTTGGGACACGCGCGAGGAAGCGCGTGCCGTATTCGGTGGTCTTGCAGCGGTCGATCTCGAAACTCTCGACTTCGATGGATTTGACGGGTTTGTCGTCTCTCCCGGTGTGCCTCTCAACAAGCATCCGCTCGCCGCCAAGGCACGGAACGCAGGCGTGCCGATCATCGGCGACATCGAGCTGTTCGCCGAGGCGCGCGCGGAAATGCCCCCGCACCGCGTCGTCGGCATCACCGGCACCAACGGCAAGTCGACCACCACCGCGCTGATCCACCATATCCTCGAGACCGCCGGCATACCCGCCCGGCTCGGCGGCAATATCGGGCTGCCGATCCTGGGGCAGGACCCGCTGCCCGAGGGCGGCGTCTATGTGCTGGAGCTCAGCAGCTATCAGATCGACCTGACCCACAGCCTCGACTGCGACGTCGCGGTGCTGCTCAACATCACGCCCGACCATCTCGACCGGTATGACGGCTTCGAGGCCTATGCCGCTTCCAAGGCGCGGTTGTTCGCGATGCAGTCCAGGAGGCACGCCGCGATCATCGGCATCGGCGACGAGCCATCGGCGGCGATCGCGCGCGAAGTCGCGGCGTCGGGCCGTGGTGAGGACCTGACCAGGATCGCGCCGGGCGCCTGCCTGGACCAGTCGCGCTGGCCGGCGCTGCAAGGGCCGCACAACGCGCAGAACGCGCTCGCCGCGATAGCCGCGTGCCGGGCGCTCGGCATCGACCGCGAAGCGATCGACCGGGGGCTGGAGAGCTTCCCCGGCCTGCCGCACCGCATGGAGCGGGTGAAGACCCGGAACGGCGTGCTGTTCGTCAACGACAGCAAGGCTACCAACGCAGATTCCACCGCGCCGGCGCTCTCCGCCTATCCGAGGATCCACTGGATCCTGGGCGGTAAGGCCAAGACCGACGACCTCGATGCCTGCCGCCCCGGCTTTCCGCATGTCGTGAAGGCCTATACGATCGGCGACGCCGGCGAGATGTTCGCCAGGCTGCTCGAAGGCGAGATGCCGGTCGAGCGATCGGGCACGCTGGACGTCGCGGTGAAGAGCGCCGCCGCCCATGCCCAGCCGGGCGACGTGGTGCTGCTCTCCCCGGCCTGCGCATCGTTCGACCAGTTCAGGGATTACGAAGCCCGGGGCCAGGCCTTCCGCGACGCGGTGGAGGCGCTGGGATGAACGAAACCGTCGAAGTGCCGGAAGCTGGAAGCGAGGTTCGCCGTCGCGTCCAGCAACAGCTCGGCCGTGCGAGCAAGACGCGCGCGGGCATGTGGTTCTGGGAAGTCGATCGCGTGCTGCTCACGCTGGCGCTGCTGCTGATCGCGATCGGACTGGTCGCGGTCGCCGCGGCGTCGCCCGCCACGGCGCGCCGCTATTCCGACGCCACGCACATCATGGCGCCGATGTATTATTTCTGGCGTCAGCTGATCTGGGTATGCATCAGCGTGCCGGTATTGATCGCGGTCTCGATGCTGCCGGTCACGCTGGCGCGGCGGCTGGCGCTGATCGGGGCGGGGATCTTCCTCGTCTGCCTCGCCCTGGTGCCCGTGATCGGCCACGAGGTGAACGGCGCCAAGCGCTGGATCGGGGTGGGGCTGGCCGAGTTCCAGCCGTCCGAGTTCCTGAAGCCGCTCTTCATCGTCTCCACCGCCTGGATGCTCAGCTTCCGCGCCAAGGATCCGCAGCTGCCCGTGCTGTTCGTCACCGGCGCGCTCACCGCGCTGATCGGCGTGCTGCTGATGCTCCAGCCCGATTTCGGCCAGACGATCGTGTTCGGCAGCGTCTGGATCATCCTGCTGATGATCTCGGGCATCTCGCCGGCGGCGATCGCCGGGCTGTTCGGCACTGCCGTGGCGGGCGTGATCGCGGCCTATCTGTTCTACGGCACCGCCCGTACCCGTATCGACAATTTCCTGTTCCCCACCAAGGACGCCGCGCTCGCCGAGCGCTACCAGGTGGAGATGGCGCACAATACGCTCACCGCCGGCGGGCTGCTCGGGCGCGGGCCGGGCAACGGGATGATGAAGTTCAAGCTGCCCGAGGGCCATACCGACTATATCTTCTCGGTCATCGGCGAGGAGTTCGGGCTGATTGCCTGTGCGGTGATCGTGTCCCTCTATCTCGCCATCGTGATCCGCGTCCTGATGAAGCTGCTCGACGAGGAAGACGCCTTCCGCCTGCTCGCCGCTGCCGGTCTGGCGGCGCAGTTCGGCGTGCAGTCGCTGATCAACATGGCGGTGAACACCGGCATCGCCCCGTCCAAGGGCATGACGCTGCCCTTCATTTCCTATGGCGGGTCGTCGATGATCGCATTGGCGATCGGCTATGGGTTGCTGCTCGCCTTCACGCGCCGAAACCCGTATCTGAAGCGCTCGCCCTATACCGGCCGCTGGAGCACCAACGCATGACTCAGTCCCGAAGCTATGTCCTCGCAGCCGGCGGCACCGGCGGGCACATGGTGCCCGCGGCCGCGCTGGCGGCGGAGCTGGCCGAGCGGGGCCATCACGTCGCGCTGGTGAGCGACGATCGCGGCGTGCGCTTCCCGGGGCTGTTCGAGGGTGTCGAGACGCATGTGCTGCCGGCCGGCCGGCTGGGCGGAGGTCCGCTCGGCTATCTGCGCGCCGCCAGCAAGATCATGGCCGGCCGCTCGATGGCGCTGCGGCTCTACAAGGAAATCCAGCCCGCAGCGGTGATCGGCTTCGGCGGCTATCCGGCGCTGCCCGCGCTGCTGGCCGCGTTCCGCGCGGGCGTGCCGACCGTAATCCACGAGCAGAATGCCGTGCTCGGCCGCGTCAACCGCTTCGTCGCGGGCCGCGTCGATGCGATCGCCACTTCCTATGATCAGGTCGACCGGTTGAAGCCGGGCTGGCAGGCCAAGGCCCATCTCGTCGGCAATCCGGTGCGCGAAGCCGTGCTGAACCTGCGCGACCGTCCCTATCCGCTGCTCGAGGAGGACGGCATCTTCCGCGTGCTCGTCACCGGCGGCAGCCAGGGCGCGACCGTGCTGAGCCAGGTGGTGCCCGACGGGCTGGCCTTGCTCCCGGTGCATTTCCGCCGCCGCCTGCAGGTGACGCACCAGGCACGCGTCGAGGATATCGAGACCGTGCGGGCGAAATACCAGAACCATGGCATCCCGGCCGATGTCTCCACCTATATCACCGACATGCCGGAGGCGCTGGCCTGGGCGCATATCGTGATCGCGCGTGCCGGCGCTTCCACGATCGCCGAGCTGACCGCGGCGGGCCGCCCGGCGATCCTCGTGCCGTTGCCGACGGCCACCGACGACCATCAGACGGCGAATGCGCGCGAGATCACGGCGGCGGGTGGCGCGCGCACGATCCAGCAGCGTGCCTTCACCGCGGCGGAGCTCGCCAAGCAGATCCAGAAGCTCGGGCTCGACACGGTCGGGCTTGAGAATGCAGCGGCGCGGGCGCGCAGCGTGGGCCGTCCCAACGCCACGCGCGACCTTGCCGATCTCGTCGAATCCATCGATGCGCCCGAGGCTCCGATCAAGGGCCAGCGCATCGCAATGCAGGGAAGGCCCGCTTTCGCATGAGTGAGTTTGGCGCATGAAGGGCGTCGCAACCGATATCGGTACCATCCATTTCGTCGGCATCGGCGGCATCGGCATGTCCGGCATTGCCGAGGTGATGCACAATCTCGGCTATTCGGTGCAGGGTTCGGACGTGGCCGAGGGCTATGTCGTGCAAGGGCTGCGCAGCCGGGGCATCCCGGTGACGATCGGCCATGATGCGGAGAATCTGGGCGACGCCGCGGTGGTGGTGGTCTCCACCGCGATCGTGCGCACCAATCCCGAGGTCGAGGCGGCCTATCAGCGCCGTATCCCCGTGGTGCGCCGGGCGGAGATGCTCGCCGAGCTGATGCGGCTCAAGTCCACCGTCGCGGTCGCGGGCACGCACGGCAAGACGACGACGACCTCGATGGTCGCGGCCCTGCTTGACGCGGGCGGGGTGGACCCGACCGTGATCAACGGCGGCATCATCAACCAATATGGCTCGAACGCGCGGCTGGGCGACAGCGAGTGGATGGTGGTCGAGGCCGATGAGAGCGACGGCAGCTTCCTGCGGCTCGACGGCACCTATGCCATCGTCACCAACATCGACCCCGAGCATCTCGACCATTATGGCTCGTTCGACGCAGTGAAGGACGCGTTCGTCGAGTTCGTCGAGAACGTGCCCTTCTACGGCGCGGCGCTGCTGTGTCTCGATCATCCCGAAGTGCAGGCGATTATCCCGCGCGTGCGCGATCGCCGGATCGTGACATACGGCTTCGCGGCTTCGGCAGACGTGCGCGGCGTCAATGTCGTGCCGCATCATGGCGGCAACCGCTTCGAGGCGATCATCCGCCACCGCGACGGCACCACCCGTTCGATCGAAGGCATCGAGCTGCCGATGCCGGGCCGCCACAATGTCCAGAACGCGCTCGCCGCGATTGGCGTGGCGCTGGAGCTCGGCATTCCCGACGCGACGATCCAGCAGGGCTTCGCCAAGTTCGGCGGGGTCAAGCGGCGCTTCACCAAGGTGGGCGAGATCGGCGGGACCACGATCATCGACGATTACGGCCACCATCCGGTCGAGATCCGCGCGGTGCTGGCCGCGGCGCGCGAGAGCGCGGAGGGCAGGGTGATCGCAGTGGTCCAGCCGCACCGCTTCACGCGCCTGAAGAACCTGATGGACGAGTTCGCCCAGGCCTTCAACGATGCCGACATGGTCTATGTCACGCCGGTCTATGCGGCGGGCGAGCTGCCGCTGGAGGGCGTCAGTTCGGAAGCGCTGGTGGAGAATGTACAGCGGCGCGGGCATCGTGCGGTCGCCGCGATCGAGAGCGAGGATATGCTGGCGCGCACGCTCGCCGGCGTGATCCAGCCCCGGGACATGGTGATCTGCCTGGGTGCGGGCGACATCACGAAATGGGCCGCGAACCTGGCCGGCGCGATCGAGGAGGCGCGGGCGTGAAGGACTGGCTGACCCTGGGTGTCGAGATGCAGCGCGACCTGCTCAAGGCGCAACAGGCGCAGATGGATGCCGCGCGGAAGATGCTCGATGCCGGGCGCGACGTGATGAAGCTCCAGCAGGCCGGGCAGAAGGCCGCCGAGGCCAATCTCGCCATCTGGAAGCAATGGTCCGGCATGTGGGGCTGGAAGTGAGCGCACCCTGCACCGCGCTGCCTCCGCTGCGCGGCACGATCGAGCATCGCGGCAGCCTGGCCGACTTCATCTGGTTCCGCACCGGCGGCCCGGCCGAATGGCTGGTTCGCCCTGACGATGTACAGAGCCTCGCGGCGTTCCTGGCGGGGCTCGATCCCGATGTGCCGGTGCTGCCGGTGGGCGTCGGCTCGAACCTGATCGTGCGCGACGGCGGCGTGCCGGGCGTGGTCGTGCGGCTGCCCAAGGCGATGGCGAAAGTGACCGTCGAGCCCGGCACCAGGGAAGGTTCCTGGCGCGTGCGCGCGGGTGGCGCGGCGATGGGGATCACCGTGGCGAGCGCAGCGCGCGACGCCGGCATCGCCGGCCTGGAGTTCCTGCGCGGGATTCCGGGCACGGTGGGCGGCGCGGTGCGGATGAACGCGGGCGCCTATGGTCGCGACACCAGCGATATTCTGGTCGAAGTCACGCTGGTGACTCGAAACGGGACGGTTCAGACCTGGCCGGCGGCGAAACTGGGCTACACCTATCGCCACTCCGAGCTGCCGGCGGGCGCCGTGGTGGTGGAGGCGCTGTTCGAGGGCACCCCCGGCGACAAGGCGGCGATTGGCGCCGAGATGGACCGGATCGCGGCGGAACGCGAAGCTTCCCAGCCACTTAGGTCGCGCACCGGCGGCTCGACCTTCAAGAATCCGCAAGGCCATAGTGCCTGGGCGCTGGTCGATGCGGCCGGTTGTCGCGGACTTCGTCGCGGCGACGCGCAGGTCAGCGAAAAACACTGCAATTTCCTGCTAAATCTGGGCAATGCTTCCGCAGCCGACATCGAAGCGCTGGGCGAGGAAGTCCGCGCCCGGGTGCAGGCGCAGTCGGGGGTCGAGCTGGAATGGGAAATCCAGCGCGTGGGCCTGTATGCCGACGGCGCGGACGAAGAAACCAAGCGCGACGGCATGGCTGCCGACGACGCTGACAAGAACGCATAGGGGTTTGCAAGTGAAGGCGTTGCACGTCGCGGTTCTGATGGGTGGCTGGTCGGCCGAGCGCGAAGTCTCGCTGATGTCCGGCGCGGGCATCGCGGAGGCGCTGGAGAGCCTGGGCCACAAGGTGACGCGCATCGACATGGATCGCGACGTTGCCCTGAAGATCGCCGAAGCACGGCCGGACGTCGTGTTCAACGCGCTGCACGGCACCCCCGGCGAGGACGGCACCGTGCAGGGCATGCTCGACCTGATGGGCGTGCGCTACACGCATTCGGGACTGGTCACTTCGGTGATCGCGATCGACAAGCAGCTGACCAAGCAGGCGCTGGTGCCGCACGGCATCCCGATGCCGGGCGGGCGGATGGTGAAGACGGAGGAGCTGCACCGCGCCGATCCGCTGCCGCGACCTTATGTCCTGAAGCCGGTCAACGAAGGCTCGTCGGTGGGCGTGGCGATCGTCACCCAGGAAGGCAATTACGGCAACCCGATCTCCGCCGACGCGATGGGTCCGTGGCAGGAATTCGACGAGCTGCTCGCCGAGCCCTTCATCCGCGGCCGCGAACTGACCACGGCAGTGCTGGGCGACGAGGCGCTGGGGGTGACGGAATTGAAGCCCAAGAGCGGCTTCTACGATTACGACGCCAAATATACCGACGGGCTGACCGAGCATGTCTGCCCGGCCGAGATCCCCGACGACATCGCCGATGCCTGTCGGCGCATCGCGCTCGAGGCGCACAGGCTGCTCGGCTGCAAGGGCACGTCGCGCTCGGACTTCCGCTGGGACGACAGCCAGGGCGTCGAGGGGCTGTTCCTGCTCGAAGTGAACACCCAGCCGGGCATGACGCCGCTGAGCCTGGTGCCCGAGCAGGCGAGGCATCTCGGCATCTCCTATCCGCAGCTGTGCCAGCGCATCGTCGACGAGGCGATGGGCGAGGCCTGTACGGGATGAGCCGCGCACCCGCCAGGCGGACGGCCACCCGTCGCGGCGCGAAGCCGGCACAGAAGCGCAAGCAGGTCGCACGCAAGAAGCAGCCCGGGCTGATGGACCAGGCGCTCGCCGCGCTGCCGTTCAGCCAGGCGACGCTGACTCGCATCGCCACCTGGGGCATCGTGGGCATGTTCTCGATCGGACTGATCACGGTCGCGACCTGGTTCGGCGTGCCGCAGGCCGTCGGCACCGGCGCCGCCCAGGCAGTGGGCGAGGCGGGGCTGCGCGTCGACACGATCCAGATCAACGGGCTCAAGCGGATGAACCGCATGACCGTGTACCAGCAGGTGCTCGACCAGAATGCGCGGGCCATGCCGCTGGTGAACCTCGCCGATGTGCGCGCCCGGCTGCTTGCCTATCCCTGGATCAAGGATGCGCGCGTCTCGCGCCGTCTGCCCGACAAGCTGCTGATCGACATCGTCGAGCGCGAGCCCGCGGCGATCTGGCAGAACCATGGCCAGCTGATGCTGATCGATCCCGCAGGCGTGCCGCTGGAGCCGGTCTCGCGCGAGGCGATGCCCGACCTGCCGCTGCTGGTCGGCGACGGCGCCAATGCGCAGGAGCCGGCGCGCCGCGACCTGATGGACAGCGCGCCGGCGCTCAAGCCGCTCGTCCGCGCGGCGACCTGGGTGGGCAACCGGCGCTGGGACATCATCTTCGACACCGGCGAGAAGCTGCAGCTGCCCGAGGGCGAGAAGGAGGCGCGGGACGCGCTGAAGACCTTTGCCGAGAAGGACGGGGCATATCGTCTGCTCGGCCGCGGCAATCTGGGGTTCGACATGCGCGATCCCGACAATCTGGTCGTCCGCCGGCCGGCCGCGATCGGCGTGCCGGCAGCGACGGGATTATGATGAACACCCTAGTTGCCATCCGGGGAAAATACTGATTCATAAGCTGAATCGGGAGTTGGCGTTTTTGGAATGAGGGGCAAATGGCGAAGGCTGCACCGGAAGGACTGATCACGGCGCTGGACGTGGGCTCGTCCAAGGTCTCGGCGCTGATCGCGCAGAAGGCGGACGATGGCTCGCTGGTGGTGCTCGGCACCGGCCAGCGCGAGAGCCGCGGCGTCAAGCGCGGCTATGTCGCCGACATGCACGCGACCGAACTGGCGATCCGCGAGGCCGTCGAACAGGCGGAGCGCATCGCCGGGCAGAACATCGAGGACGTCTGGGTCAGCTTTTCCGCGGGCGGGCTGATCTCGGACATCGTGCGGCTGGAATCCGATCTGGGCGGCCACCGCATCGAGCAGAACGACATCGACGAGCTGCTCCGTGCCGGCCGCGACGCGATCGATCCGCAGGGCAAGATGGTGCTCCATGCCCAGCCGACCCGCTATACGGTGGACGGGCTCGCCGGCGTGCGCCGTCCGCTGGGGCTGCATGCCGAGCGGCTGGGCGTCGACATCCATGTCGTCGCCACCGACGGGGCGCCGGTGCGCAACCTCGATCACTGTGTCCGCTCGGCACATCTGGAGGTGCGCTCGATCATCGCCGCGCCGGTCGCCACCGGGCTGGCCTGCCTCACCGACGAAGAGCGCGAGCTGGGCGTCGCGCTGGTCGAGATCGGCGCGGGCGTGACCAACGTCTCGGTCTTCTCGCAGGGCGTGCTCTCGGGCCTCGCCTCGATTCCGATGGGCTCGGCCGACATCACCGACGACATCGCCTCCTCCTTCGGCACCGCGCGCGCCTGGGCGGAGCGTACCAAATGCTTCCACGGATCGGCGAACCTCTCTCCGCGCGACAATCACGAGATGATCGACGTGGTGCCGGCGATCCCGGACGACGGCGCGGAAGGGCCGCGCATTACCAAGGCGCAGCTCAACGCGATCATCCGCAAGCGGCTGGAGCGGCTGATGGGGGAAATCCAGAAGGAGTTGAAGAAGCTCTCGTTCGAGGATCCCGCCGGCCGCCAGATCGTCCTGACCGGCGGCGGTGCCGAGCTGAAGGGCGTGGCGGACTATGCGCAGCAGTTCCTCGGCAGCGCGGTGCGCGTCGGCCGGCCCAAGGGGCTGATGGCGCTGCCCGAGGCGCATGCGGGACCCGCCTTCGCCACCTTGGCGGGGCTGGCGCGCTTCGCCGCCGCCAATCCGATCGACCTGCGCGCGCTCGAACCGAACCACCAGATGGTGACCAGAACCAACCCCGGAGCCCTGATCCAGCGGCTGATCGCGGCATTCCGGGCAAATTATTAGAAGAAATGCGTTGGTAACTTCGCGTTCCCTCTAGAGTCGCTCTCCGCGTTCGTGCAGAACGGGGCCAGATTACGCGCCTGTGACAGCCACCCGGGCGCAGGGAGACCAAGGCGATGAGTATCGATTTCCTTCCGCCCGATGTGGACGAGCTGACTCCGAAGATCACCGTCGTCGGTGTGGGCGGCGCGGGCGGCAACGCGATCGCGAACATGATCCGCGCCGACGTGCAGGGCGTCGACTTCATCGTCGCCAACACCGATGCGCAGGCGCTCAAGCAGTCGAGCGCGGGCCATCGCATCCAGCTGGGCACCAAGATCACCCAGGGTCTGGGCGCGGGTTCGCGGCCCGAGATCGGCCGCGCCGCCGCCGAGGAGACGATCGACAACGTCCAGAAGGCGCTCGAGGGCGCGCACATGGTGTTCATCGCCGCCGGCATGGGCGGCGGCACCGGCACCGGTGCGGCGCCCGTCATCGCCAAGGCGGCGCGCGACATGGGCATCCTGACGGTGGGCGTGGTCACGCGGCCGTTTGCCTTCGAGGGCAAGCGCCGTGCTGCCTCGGCCGAAGCGGGCATCAACGAGCTGCAGAAGTACGTCGATACCCTGATCGTCATTCCGAACCAGAATCTGTTCCTGATCGCCAATGCGAACACGACCTTCAAGGAAGCGTTCGAGATGGCCGACGAGGTGCTGCAGCAGGGCGTGCGCGGCATCACCGACCTGATGGTCATGCCGGGTCTCATCAACCTCGACTTCGCCGACGTCCGTTCGGTGATGCAGGAGATGGGCAAGGCGATGATGGGCACCGGCGAGGCCGAGGGCGACGACCGCGCGCTCATCGCCGCGCAGAAGGCGATCGCCAATCCGCTGCTGGACGGCGTGTCGATGAACGGCGCCAAGGGCGTGATCGTCTCGATCACCGGCGGCGAGGACATGCGCCTGCTCGAAGTCGACGAAGCCGCGAATCATATCCGCGAGCTGGTCGATCCCGACGCGAACATCATCTGGGGTTCGGCCTTCAATCCGGAGCTCGAGGGCAAGATCCGCGTCTCGGTCGTCGCGACCGGCATCGATGCCGATGCGCAGCCAATGGCCGCGCCGCGCGCCGCCGAGCAGCCGCGCGTCTTCTCCTTCTCCACGCCGCGCCGTACCACGGCCGCCGAGCCGGCTCCCGTTGCGGTCGAGCCGGTGGCGGAGGAAGCTCCGCTCGAGCCGCCGGTACCCGAGGTGCATGCGCCGGAAGTGGCGGCCGAACCGGCACCGCTCTCGCCGCCCATTCCCCAGGCCTATGAGCCCGAACCGCAGCCGGTCGCGCCCGTGCAGGCGAGCTGGGTCGATGATGGCAAGGACGGCGACGAGGACGAGCTGGTGCTTGGCGCCGAGAGCCTGGTGCCCGAAGCTCCGCGGGTTCCCATCGACGAACCGGCATCGGCGCCGACCACGCGCCGCCGCTGGCTGACCGGCGGCGACGAAGAGGAAGCCGCGCCCTCGATTCCGGCCGAGAAGCCGGCGAAGAAGAGTGGCGGTACGCTGTTCGAGCGTATGGCCATGGCTTCGCGCGGTGCATCCAAGTCGGACGACGACGACAAGGATCCGCTCGACATTCCGCGCTTCCTGCGCAGCCAGAACAACCAATAGGCCATTCGTCGCCGGCCGGCCTCGCTTCGGCGAGCCGAGCCGGCGCCGTAATCGGCGGTTCAGCGCAACAAGGCGCAGGCTGGCGGGGACATGGACCGGATTCGTTTCATCGGTGCCGCGGCACTTGCGCTGGCCGTCGCGCAGGCTGGACCGGCCTATGCTCAGACCGAGGTCGTCGCCCAGCCCAATCCCGATGCGGACCGGCTGGCCAATGACATCCGCATGCTCGCCAGCGATCCGCGCGACCTGCGCACGTTGCTCGATGCGGGGATGACCAGCGCGCGCCTGGGCGATACGTCCGCGGCGCTCGCCTTCTTCCAGCGCGCCGAGACGCTCAGCCCCGCTGATCCGCGCATTTCCGCGGGCCGCGCCATGGTGCTGGTGCGACTGGAACGGCCCGGCGAGGCGCTGCACCTGTTCCAGGCGGCGGAAGCGCGCGGGCTCGATCCTCGCGAATATGCCGCCGATCGCGGCTTTGCCTATGATCTGCTCGGCCAGCCGGCCCTTGCCCAGCGCGACTATAAGCTGGCGCTGTCGCGTGACCATGACGATGCCGAAACGCTCCGCCGCTATGCGCTTTCGCTCGGCATCACCGGCGACAAGGACGAGGCGATGCGCACGCTCGATCCGCTGCTTCGCCGCAGCGATCGCGCGGCCTGGCGCGCACGGGCCTTCATCCTGGCGATGAACGGCGACACGGCGGGGGCGGAGAAGATCGCGTCCAGCATGATGCCGGGCACGATGGGGCAGGCGCTCTCGCCGTTCTTCCGTCGCCTCGCCGGCCTGGGGCCGGCCGACCGCGCCTTCGCGGTGCATTTCGGTGAGCTCTCGCCCACCCAGGCGCGGCTTGCCGATGCGCGGACGGCACCGGAGCTGCCGCGCTACGTGCCCGCGGTGCGGCCGGTGCAATTGGCGGCCGCCCAGCCGGCGCCGGCTGCAGCGCCGGAACCGAAGGCCAGGGATCGCCGCTCGCGCCGGGACCGTGAGCGCGACGAGAAACTCGCGGCCATCGCCGTGGCGCGTCCGGCTGCGGCGCCGGTGCCGCAGCCTGCTCCCGACGACAGTCTTCCGCCGCCTCCGCGCTTCGTGGCGCCGCCCACGCCGATCGTGCAGCCGATCCCGGCGCCGAAGCGCGAGGAGGAGCCGGCGGAAGCAGCGGAGCGTCCGGCGCCGGTGCGTCCGGCACCTTCGCCTGCACCGGTGCGCCTCGCTTCCGTTCCGGCACCCGCACCCGCCGCTCCCGCGCGCGTGGAGCCGGCGCCGACGCCAGCTCCGCCTCCGGCGCCTGTCACGCTCGCGCGCGCCGAGCCGGTGGTGCAGCCGGTGCGCCCGGCGCCGAAACCCGAGCCGACTCCCCCGGGACCGGCCAAGATAGGGCAGGAAGACTCGGTGCTCGCCGCGATCGTCGGCGGCATCACGATCCCCGCCGACGAACTCGCCGCCGTCACGGCAACGCCGACCGAGCCGGTGGAAGCACCGGCCGCCGAGCCGGTACGCGTCGCGGAAGCCAAACCCGTCGCGCCGCTCAAGCCGAAACCGGAGGCCGTCGCGGCCAGGCCGAAGCCCGATCCGGTCGCGATCAAGCCGGATCCGAAGAAACCGGGCCCGAAAGACAAGACGGCGCCCGAGGACTCCAGGAAGGGCAAGCTGGATCCCAAGGCGGCCGCGAAGAAGCCTGAGCCCAAGAAGCCGGATCCGGCCAAGACCGATCCCAGCCGCATCTGGGTGCAGGTGGCGGGCGGTGCCAATGAGGATTCGCTCGCCAAGGCCTGGAAGGGCGTAGTCGCGAAGGCGCCGGCAGCGATGAAGGGCAGGAGCGCGTGGACGACGCCGCTGCGCGCCACCAACCGCGTGCTCGCCGGTCCGTTCAAGACCGGCGCAGAGGCCCAGGCCTTTGTGAACACGCTGGGCAAGGCTGGCATATCCGGCTTCGTCTTCACCAGCGAGGCCGGGCAGAAAGTGACCAAGCTGGCGCCGTAGCCGCGCCTCTTCGCGCCGGGGGCGGACGAGTTCGGCTTCGACAATCCGCTCGGCGCGCGTTAGGAGCCGGCGCGTGAAAGCGATTTCCTCCTGGGCGTCCACTCCCGAAGCCAGCCGCGGCCGCCTCCATCCCGAGCCCGGCGGCACTGCACGGGGGCCGCGCGATGCCTTTCAGCGGGATCGCGACCGGATCATCCATTCGATCAGCTTCCGGCGGCTGCGCCACAAGACCCAGGTGTTCATGGCGCCCGATGGCGACCATTTCCGCGTGCGGCTTACCCATAGCCTGGAAGTCGCGCAGATCGGCCGCGCGATCGCGCGCACGCTGGGGCTCAACGAGGACCTGACCGAAGCGCTCTGCCTGGCGCACGACATCGGCCATCCGCCCTTTGGCCATGCCGGCGAGAAGGCGCTGGGCGCGGCGCTGGCCGGGCAGGGCGGGTTCGACCATAACGGCAATACGCTGCGCACCCTCACTGCCATCGAGCGCCCCTATCCGGCCTGGGACGGGCTGAACCTGACCTGGGACACGCTGGAGGGCCTGGCCAAGCACAATGGCCCGATCGACCATCCCGAATGGGCGCTGGCCGAAGCGGATGCGGCATTCCCGCTGGAGCTGGCGAGCTGGCCCTCGCTGGAGGCGCAGGTCGCGGCGATCGCCGACGATATCGCCTATGACAATCACGACATCGACGACGGGCTGCGTGCCGGGCTGCTCCAGCTCGACCAGCTCTTCGAAGTGCCGATGATCGCGGCGGGCTGGCGCGAAGTGGCGGCGAAGTTCCCCGGCTGCGAGCGCCGCCGCCTGATCAGCGAACTGATCCGTGCCCAGATCGGCGCGATGGTCAACGATCTCATCGGCGCGACGCGCGCCCGGATCGCCGCGAGCGGCGTGGAGACGGTGGCGGATGTCCGCGCGGCGGGCCATGTGCTCGCGCATTTCTCGGACGGGATGCGCGAGGCCGAACGCGGCCTCAAGCGCTTCATGTACGCCAATCTATATCATCATCCGAGCCAGCTCGCCGCGGCGGAAGCGGCGGCCACCGTGGTGGCGGGGCTGTTCCAGGTCTATCGCGCCGATCCCTCGCTGATGCCCGCGCAATGGACGGAGGCACTGCCCGTCGAAGAGCCCGCGCGCAGCCGTCACATCGCCGACTTCATCGCCGGGATGACGGATCGCTACGCCGTCGCCCGCTACAAGGAACTGGTCGGCACGATCGACTTGCCCGAAGGTTTTTGATGGAGGCAAGGGCCGGAGCGTCGCTGCCTCGGCCCTTGCGATGTTCCGGGAAGGCTCAGCGCGCGGCGATTTGCGCCGGGCCCCTTTCCCTGGGCGCGCGGAACGAGACGTGGATATCGTTGACATAGCCGTCGACCCAGCCGTTCTTTACGCTCAGGCGGAATTCGCCGCCCTGGCTGGTACGCCCCGCGAGGATCTGGGCCTTGTTCTTGGCGGTGATCGAATAGGTATAGGTCACGCCTTCATGCGTGAAGCTGCGCTCACCGGCCATCGCCGCCGGGGCTGCAAAGGTGAAGACGGCAGCGGCCGCCGCGAAAGGAAATCTCGACACGATCTTTCTCCTTGATGGATCAGGAGCCAGACCGGCATCCGGTTTATTCTGTTCTTGCGCAGATTATGTTGCGATGCAGCAAGTCCAGCAATCGCAAAGGCGGCGCGCGCCAGTTGCAGCAAATGCACGCGATTGTGTGACGAAGGGGCCATCGAATCGAAGATGTGGCAAACTTCTGCGACACTTTGGGCGTAGCCCGGACAGGCAACGCTCAGGGGAGTCGTATGTCGGACGCCAGTATTGCGCTCAACCGCTTCGGGCTCGGCGCCAGGCCGGGCGAGGATGCCGGGGTCGATCCCCGCAAATGGCTCGCCGGGCAGATTGCGGGTTTCGATCCGCGCCCGCAGATGATCGCGGCACAGGTGCCGAGCACGCTGGTGGCCCGCGATCTCGCCGATTTCTACGAACGTCAGCGGCAGATCCGCCAGGCCGAGGGGCCGCCCAACCAGCGGCCGCAGCCGCCCGCCGGGCCGGCGAAGCCCGCAGGCGCGCAGCCGCCCATGGCGGAAGGCGCCGCGATGCAGGACATGCAATCCGCCGCGCAGCCGATGCAGGCCGGCATGCAACCTGCCGCGAGGCCGCTCTATCAAGGCGAGGATGCGGCGATGGTGGCCCGGCGCGAAGCGCGGCGCCAGCAGCAGCAGCTTTATGTGAGCATGGTTTCCGCCCGCGCACTGAGCGCGATCACTTCTCCCATGCCCTTTGCCGAGCGGCTCGTCCACTTCTGGGCGAACCATTTCGCGGTCTCGGCCGACAAGCTCGAATTGGTCGGGCTGGCGGGCACGATGGAGTTCGAGGCCATCCGCCCGCACGTGATGGGCAGGTTCGGCGACATGCTCAACGCGGTCGAGCGGCACCCGGCTATGCTGCTCTATCTCGACCAGGCGGTGTCGATCGGCCCGAACAGCCCCGCCGGCCAGCTCGCTGCCCGCCGCCAGGCCCGGCAGCGCGCCGGACTCAACGAGAATCTGGCGCGTGAGATCATGGAACTCCACACGCTGGGTGTCCGCAGCGTCTATACCCAGGCGGACGTTACCGAGTTCGCGCGGGCGATGACCGGCTTCACCGTGGCGGGAATCGGTCGCGGCGCCGGCGCGCGCTATGCCGGCACCGCCGATGGCGAGCCCGGCAGCTTCGCCTTCGCCCCAAGGCTGCACGAGCCGGGCGCCCGCACCATCCTGGGCAGGCAATGGGCGCAGGAGGGCGAAGGCCAGGCGGCCGCGGTGCTCAATTACCTCGCCACGCATCCGGCGACCGCGAAACACATTGCGACCAAGCTGGCTCGCCACTTCGCCAATGACGATCCGCCCGCACCGCTGGTCGCGCGGCTGGAAAAGGCGTTCCTCGGCTCGGGCGGCGACCTGCCGACCGTCTATCGCGCGCTGATCGCCTCGCCCGAATGCTGGGCGCCCCAGCCGGCCAAGTTCAAGTCGCCCTGGGAATGGTCGATCTCGGCGATGCGTGCGCTCGGCACGCAGCAGATACAGGGCAATGCCGTCAACGGGCTGCTGGGTCAGCTCGGCCAGCCCACCTGGAAGCCGGGGTCGCCGGCCGGCTGGGACGATGTCGTCGGCGCCTGGGCCGGGCCCGATGCAGTGATGCGGCGCGTGGAGGCCGCCGAGCGCATGGCGCAGCGCGCCCGCGATACGATCGATGCGCGGCAGCGCGCCGCCCAGCTCTTCCCCGGCACGCTGAGCACCGGCACCACCCAGTCGATCGCGCGCGCCGAAAGCCCGGGCCAGGGTCTCGCCCTGATGCTCGTCTCGCCCGAATTCATGCGGAGATAAGCCTGATGACCGCACTTTCCCGTCGCAGCTTCGTCGCCCTCGGCACCTCTGCCGTCTTCGCCTCCACCTTCGGCGCCCGCATGGCCTTTGCCCGCGCGGCGACCGACCGGCGCTTCGTCTTCATCATCCAGCGCGGTGCGGCCGACGGCCTGCACACGGTCGCGCCGGTCGGCGATCCGGCCTATGTCAGCCAGCGCGGCCAGCTCGCCGAAGACTTCGCCTCGGCGCCGAAGCTGGACTCGATGTTCGCGCTCCATCCGTCGATGCGGAACATCTACGGCCTCTACGGTGCGAAACAGGCGCTGTTCCTGCATGCCGTCGCCTCCCCCTATCGTGATCGTTCGCATTTCGACGGGCAGAACGTGCTCGAGACCGGCGGCACTTCGGCGTATCAGCTGAAGGACGGCTGGCTGAACCGGTTGCTCGCGCTGCTCCCCGCCGACGAGAAGGCGATCGCGCTCGCCGCGACGGTGCCGCTGGCGTTGCGCGGCCCTGTGGAAGTCGCGAGCTATGCTCCCTCGTCGCTGCCCGATGCCTCGGACGACCTGCTGATGCGCGTCACTCAGATGTATCAGGGCGATGCCCAACTCCACGGCATCTGGGAGCAGGCGACCGCGACCAGGATGCTCACCAGTGATCTCGCCTCGGACAATGGCCGCAATGCCGCCGCCACCGGCGATCTCGCCGCCAAGATGCTGACGGCCGAGAACGGCTCGCGCATCGCGATGATCGAGACGGGCGGCTGGGACACGCATGCCGGCCAGCGCGGCCGGCTGGCGGGCCAGCTCAACGGGCTCGATCAGATGGTGGGCGCGCTGCAGAAGGGGCTCGGGCCGCTCTGGAGCAACACGGTGGTGCTCGTCGCCACCGAGTTCGGCCGCACGGTGAAGATCAACGGCACGCAGGGAACGGACCATGGCACCGGATCGGTCGCGATGCTGATGGGCGGCGCAGTGAACGGGGGGCGGGTGGTGGCCGACTGGCCGGGCCTTACCGATGCCGCGCTCTACGAGAATCGCGACCTGAAGCCGACCCTTGGTCTCGATGCGGTGATCGGCTCGACGCTCGCCGCGCATTTCGAGCTTAGTCCGGCCGTGACGGCGCGGAAACTGTTCCCGGAGGTGCAGGCAGCCAGGCCGATCCAGGATCTGGTGCGGGCCTGATCGGATCGGCCACCGGAATGGCGTCGCGGGTGCGAACCCGGCCTTAACTTTCCTTCCCTAGCATGCGTGAAGTCGCGTGTTGAGGATTGAGAGTGCCGCTGTCGACCCGATCGCCCGGACCGCTACGCGTCGCGCTCGCCACGCTCGGCAAATGCGCGCTCGCGCTCGCGGTGTTCACGACCATTTTCGGCGGGTGGCAATGGGTCCTCGCGCGCCAGCCCCTCCCGGGCGCGTCGAACCGCGAGGGGGCATGCGTGCTGTGGTTCGTCGGCAGCTCGACGATGAGCCGCTGGTCCTCCCTCCAGGCCGATCTCCAGCCCTGGATCGCGTTGAATCGCGGCATGGGCGGCGCGACCATGGCAGAGATCAACCTCCACATCGCGCACGATCAGGCCAAGCAGGCGCCCCAGGCGATCGTCTATTATGCCGGCGAGAATGATCTCGCCTTCGGCCGTTCGGTGGACGAGACCTTGGCGGACTTGCGCGAGTTCCTTGCCATCAAGTCGCGCCTGTTCGGCCAGACGCCGGTATTCGTCATCTCGCTGAAGCCCAGCCCCACGCGCTGGGACCGGCGCGACCAGCAGGATCAGTACAACATGGCCGCGCGGGCGATCGCCAAGCAGCGCCCGGACGTGGCCTATGTCGACATCGTGCCGCTGCTGATCGAGGGGGGGCGGCCTGGCCCGTTCTACAATGAGGATGGCCTGCATCTGAACGGCGAGGGCTATCGGCGCTGGACGGCGGCATTGCGCCGTGCACTGGACGAAAGCTTGCCGCGGAACGTCCTGCAACGATGTAATCCGGAAGCCCTGCACTACCGGTCATGAGTTGTTGCCCGGACGTGGAAGGTTATGCCGGTATTTACGCCGTTTCGGTGCCGCAAGGAACGGCTGATTAAGCAATTTAATCTAGATCAACTTCCCTTCAACTGCGGCTGTAGTTGTGCGGGGGAGCGGTTTTGCGGAGCGAGCGGATTGTCGGTCTGGACAACTGGCGCGCGCTGCTGATGCTGGCCGGGGTCTTCCTGCATGCGACCACCGTACAGGATATCGACCTGCCCCTGTTCGTGCTGATCGCTAAGACGTCTTCCAATTTTCGCATGGGTACCTTCTTCGCGATCGCCGGGCTGCTCAGCCTGCTCGCGATCCGCAAGCGCGGCGCCGATCTCTGGCTGGCGCGCCGAAGTTTCCAGATCGGCGTCCCCATGTGCTTCGGGTTGTTCGTGCTGGCCCCGCTGATGAGCGTCTGCGCCAGTTGGCGAGCGTTCGGCACCATGGCGCCGGCATTGCAGGAGCTCGGCTGGTGGCACTTCTGGTTCCTGGTCGACCTGCTCGCCTATGCCCCGATCACCTTCTGGCTCTTCCGCGCCGACCAGGCACACCGGATCTTCGCCCGAATCGATCAATGGGTAGAGCGCGATCGCCCTTCGGTGACGCTGATCATCCTGGCCGTCGGCGTGATCGCGACCATGAGCGTCCTGCTGGTCGCGCGCCTGGCGAGCGATGCGGGGCGGCTTGCCGAGCCGGCCTGGGCAGTGCATCAGATACCGGGCTATGCCCCGCTCTATGTGTTCGGCATGGTCATGGCCGGCTCGCCCGCGCTGCTCCGCCACGTGACGGCACGCACCGGGCCTGCCTTCACGGTGCTGGCCATGGTGTTCGCGCTCTGCCTTGCCTCGCGGCTGTTGCCTGGCGGCGGGAAGGCGCTCTTCGACGGGCCGGCGAGCCTGCTCAACGTGATGACTTCCTGCCTGTGCCCGCCGGCGGTCGCCGTGCTGATCGTGCGCTCGGCGATCGCGATGCGCAGGACGCCGCTGCCGCTTCGGCGTATCTCGGATGCGGCCTTCACCATCTACATGGTGCATTTCCCCATCATCCTGGCGCTCGACCTGCTGATCGATCCGCTCCGGCTCAATCCCTATGTCTCCTATCTGTTGCTCGTGGGATTGTCGGGCTGGCTCTCCTATCTGGTGCATCGCCTGATCGTCCGGCGCTTCCCCTTCGCGGCGATGCTGCTCAACGGCATCAACCCGGCAAGACCGCGCGCGGCAGCTACCGAATAGGGTTGGTATCCCCGCGCGCCGGGGGCGTGCGCGCAGTAATTTACATACGTTCTTGATTGCATGTAAATGTGCGCCTAGGCTTTGGGGACCGGCGGAGATCGGTGATCGGGGAGGATCAAATGCGCATCGATTGCCCGGGGAGCTCGATGCGACGCGCACGAAGACCAGCCGTATTTCCCGCTCGCCGCTCCGCGCGGCCGAACCGATCGGTCCGGCGCAATTCGATTTCGATGTGCTGTAACCGATATGGCTCAAGCTGAAGAAGAGATAAGCGCAAGGAGAGGCAAATGAAGGAAGTATCTCGGGCGATTCTCACCATATTGGTTTCCACTACCGCGCTGGCCGCCGCCTTGCCGGCGTCTGCGCAATCCGTTCCCAACGCGCCGACCGGCCCAGTGGAAACGCAATATTACGCCAATGGCAGCTACGCGACGACCACGACCCGCTCCACCGCGGCCTGCGATTCCAAGGGCAATCAGTGCGATGTCTTCTATCCGTCCAACATAGCGTCGCTGAACACCCGCCTGCCGCTGGTGGTATGGGCCAATGGCACCGGCTCCACGCCGGACAATTACACCAACTGGCTGAAGCACCTCGCCAGCTGGGGCTTCGTCGTCGTGGCGACACGCGATCAGCAGACCGGCTATGGTGACACCGTACTGGATTCCCTGGCCTATATGCAGGCCCAGGAAGCGAACCCGGCCAGCCCCTTCTATCATCGCATCGACTTCGCCCATGTCGGAGCGGCGGGCCATTCGCAGGGTGCCTCGGGAGCGGCCAATGCGATGTTCCATTCGAACGGTGTGATCACCACCACCGTGACTTTCGAGCTGCCGAACCAGAACTGGTGCAACCCGGCGGACAATTGCCTGCTCACGCCGACGCTCACCGGCGGTTCGGGATCGATCTTCTATGTGAGCGGCACCGCCGACAGCCTGATCGCGCCGGACACGCAGAGCGGCGGTACCCAGCTCAATTCGCAGACTGCCTATTACAACGCCACGCCGGGCACGATGCTCAAGGCCAAGGGCCTGTTGAAGGGCGCCAACCACAATGACATCACCGGCACGCCGGGTTGCGGCGCGCTCGGCTTCCTCAAGGCCTGCGCGAACGGCGTCTATGGCTATCTTGGCTTCCCGACCGCCTGGCTCGCCTGGCAGCTGAAGGGCGATGCCGTCGCGGGCGCCGCGTTCAAGAACGGCACCGGCGAATTCTTCACCGCGAGCGCCTGGACCGGACGAGTCTCCAACATTCCCTGAGCTTATGGCCGTGCGTCGCGGTCCGGGCGGCGCACGGCCAACCCGCGATATCCATGGAAGGCAGGAATATGGTTCGCCCCCTCGGCATCGTCGCGCTTCTGGCCGTGGCGGCGGTCGTCATTGCCCTTTTCGCCTGGCCGCGCAGCGCGCCCGTCGCGGCCGACGCCGGCACGGTCCTGGTCCGGCCGGCCGAGGCTTCACCTACCCCCAGGCCTGCGCCGATGATGGAATCCGCGGCGCCCGCCCCGCAGCCGCGCTCGGCGGTGGAAGCCGCGATCTTCGCGTCGATGGAGGATCCGCGCGCCGAGTTGCGTGACGTCGTCGTCCGGCGGGACGCGCCGCAGATCGCGTGCGGCGAGAAGCGGACGTCGCGGGATCCGGTGTTCAGGCGCTTCGTCTGGCTCGGGCATCTGAAGATGCTCGCGACCGACGACGGAACCAGGGACTTCGGGAATATCGCCGCGGTCTGCCGGGAGGGGCAGCCGATTCCCTGATCCCTCAGCCGCCGGGCGAGGCGATCGGGCGTCCCCGGGAGTCGATGACGCCTGCGCTCGTCGCCCCGTCGATCAGCAGCCGCAGGAAATCGATCGAGCGCCGCATGTCCGCGGGGTTGGGCGCCAGGACCTGCGCGATCGAGAGCCCGCGCACGGCCCAGACGAACAGGCGGATTCCCGCCAGCACCTCCGCATCCTCTCCGCTGCCGAATTGCGCCTTGATGGTCTCGAGCGACATCTGCTCCACCTTCGCCTGCATCGGCGTGACCAGCGTTGCCAGTTCGGGATCGCTGCGCGATGCCTGGAGGATTTCGAGCACGGCGAGACCGGAAGGCCGGCTCAGCACCTCCCACAGCATCTCCGGCCAGTCGGAGAGGCGCGCGCCGCGCCCGGTGTCTGCGGCGATCTGCTCATAGGCGCGCCGCTCGCGTTCATAGACGGTGCCGATCACCTCGGCCATCAGCTGCGCGCGCGTGCCGAAATGATGGTGGAGCGCGCCGCGGGTAACGCCCGCCTCTTCGGCGATCGTCTCGGTCGAGGTGCCGCCATAGCCGTTGCGGTGAAGCAAGCCGATCGCGGCATCGAGCAGCGCCTCCCGTGTCTCCGCGGTGCGCTCTGCCTGTGTCCGCCTTTTCCTGCCCGAGGCTGTTGCCGCCACGCTGTCCTACGTCCTTCCCGTTCGCCGGTTTCGGCAAAGATCGGGGTCATGCCCCGAACCATTTGGCGGGACGCGGCAAGATCCGTCAACACGCTCGGCCCCGCGGCGCGCTGGAATGGCGAAGTGCGGCCAGGGGCTGTGCAGTTTCGGCCGCATCCGCTAAGAGCCCGCGCTTCCGCCACTATTGGAACGCTGAATGACGCTCTACGCACGCTTCGCCGCGCATCTGAACCTCGCTCTGGATGCGCTTGTCCTCGCCGGCGACCTGCCTGCGGGGCTGGAGCGACGCGCGGTCACCGTCGAGCCTCCGCGCGATGCCTCGCACGGGGACCTGGCCACCAATGCGGCAATGGTGCTCGCCAAGCCCGCCGGCACCAATCCGCGCGCGCTGGCCGAGAAGATCGGCGCCGAGCTGGAGAAGCTGGACGAAGTCGCCTCCGTCTCGATCGCGGGCCCGGGTTTCATCAACCTGACGCTGACCGACGCGACGTGGCGCGGCGAGCTGATGGCGATCCTCGATGGCGGCGACGATTATGGCCGCTCGCGCGTGGGCGACGGGACGACGGTGAATGTCGAATATGTCTCGGCCAATCCGACGGGCCCGATGCACATGGGCCATTGCCGCGGCGCGGTGGTGGGCGATGCGCTCGCCAGCCTGCTCGAATTCGCCGGGCACAAGGTGATCCGCGAATATTATGTCAACGACGCAGGCGGCCAGGTCGACGTGCTCGCCCGCTCGGCGCATCTGCGCTACCGCGAGGCGCTGGGCGAGGATATCGGCGAGATTCCGGAAGGCCTCTATCCGGGCGCCTATCTGAAGCCGGTCGGCGTGAAGCTGGCGGCGGAGTTCGGCGACCGATATGTCGGCGCGCCGGAGAGCGAATGGCTCGTGCCGTTCCGCAAGACCGCGGTCGCCGCGATGATGGACATGATCCGGGCCGACCTGGCGCTGCTCGGCATCCATCACGACCTGTTCTCGTCCGAGGCCGCACTCCAGGCGGCCGGCAAGCCCGAGCAGGCCGAGGCGTGGCTGCGCGAGCGCGGCTATGTCTATGACGGCGTGCTCGAAGCGCCCAAGGGCGAGACGCCCGAGGATTGGGAGCCGGTCGAGCTGCCGCTGTTCCGTTCCACCCAATTCGGCGACGACCAGGACCGGCCGATCAAGAAGTCGAACGGCGCCTGGACCTATTTCGGCGCCGACCTTGCCTATCACTTCCAGAAGGCGCAGTCGGCCGATCAGCTGATCGACATCTGGGGCGCCGACCATGCCGGCACGGTGAAGCGCATCGTCGCGGCGGTGCAGGCGCTCACCGGCGGCGAGACCAAGTTCGACGTCAAGCTGGTCCAGATGGTCCGGTTGCTGCGCGACGGCGAACCGGTGAAGATGTCGAAGCGCGCGGGCAATTTCGTGACGCTTGCCGATGTCGTCCAGGAAGTCGGCAAGGACGTGGTCCGCTTCACCATGCTGACGCGCAAGGCCGATGCCCAGATGGACTTCGATTTCGCCAAGGTGGTCGAGGCGTCGAAGGACAATCCCGTCTTCTACGTCCAATATGCGCACGCCCGTGTCGCTTCGCTCCAGCGGCGCACGGCGGAGGCGGGGATCGCCTGCGCCGATGTGGATCTGTCTCTGCTTGATACACAGGAGCTCAAGCTGGTTAAGGCGGCCGCGCAGTTCCCGCGGATCGTCGAAGCCGCCGCTTCGGCGCGGGAGCCGCATAGAATTGCGTTCTATCTCTATGACTTGGCGGCTGAGCTGCATAGTTTGTGGAACCTGGGCAAGGACGATGCGAGCCGCCGCTTCCTGATTCCCGATCAGGTGGCATTGACGTGTGCACGGCTTTATTTGGCGCGTTCTATTGGGCAGATTGTGCGTAACGGCCTCCGCATCATGGGCGTCGAGGCTGTCCAGGAGATGTAGGGGATGAACATGCGTGGGGGGGAGGCCGGATTCGGCGACGACGATCGCCTTCCCTGGCTGGAGACGGTGGAGGAGGATTATCGCGAGGGGCCGTCCTTCGGCCGCTTGCTGCTGCTCGTCGTCCTGCTGCTTGCCGTGCTCGGCGCGGGGGCATTCGGCTATTACTGGTATCAGAAGCAGAAGAGCCTGGTCGGCAATGGCGAGCTGATCGCGGCGCCCGAAGGCGATTATAAGGTCAAGCCCGACGAGCCGGGCGGGATGAAGGTGGACGGCGAGGGGGACACCGTCTTCGCTACCAGCCAGGGCGACAGCGGCAATTCGAGCATCGACACCAGCGCGCTCCCCGAGGCGCCGGTAGAGGGCAAGAAGGTCGCCGAGAAGGCGCCGTCGCTGGCGGGCGAGAGGAATGCCAAGGTCGCGATCCCGTCGAACGCCGCCGGGCCGGAGGCCCAGACCAGGCGCGTACCGGTGATCGCGCCGCAGGCCGGCGGGTCGGGCGCGCTGATCCAGCTCGGCGCCTTCCCGGACGCAGGCGGTGCCAACGCCGCCTGGGCGCGGCTTTCGAAGCGCTTCGCCTATCTCGCTCCGCTCGGCAAATCGGTCGAGCCCGGCGAGAAGGACGGCAAGACGGTGTTCCGCCTGCGGGTGAATGCCGGTTCGAACGGCCAGGCCAAGGAACTGTGCGGCAAGCTCAAGGTGGCGGGCGAGAACTGCTACGTGGCGAATTGACGGCCGGGCGCCGCGTCCTGCGGTCCTGCTGACGGCACGTCATGCCGTGCAGGCATGGCCGATGTCGGGGGAGGGGCTTATCCGGCGCCTCCGGCTCCGCTAAGACGCTTCCATGAAGCCCGTAATCTTCGGCGTATCCGGCCTGTCGCTCACGGCCGAAGAGCGCGATTTCTTCCGTGACGCCGATCCGCTCGGCTACATCCTGTTCAAGCGCAATTGCGGGAGCCGCGACCAGATGCGCGCGCTGACCGCGGAACTGCGCGAACTGAGCGGCCGGGCCGACCTGCCGATCCTGATCGACCAGGAAGGCGGGCGCGTCAGCCGGATGGTGCCGCCCGAATGGCCGGCCTTCCCGGCGGGCGAGGTGTTCGGCCGGCTCTACGACGTCGCGCCGATCTCTGCGATCGAGGCGGCGCGCGCGAACTATCATGCGCTGGGCATGATGCTCGCCGATGTGGGCGTGACCGTCGATTGCGCGCCGTTGCTCGACGTGGTCACGCCCGAAGTTACGCAGGCGATCGGCGACCGCGCCTTTGGCGGCGAACCGATGCGCGTCGCGGCGCTTGGCCAGGCCTGTGTCGAGGGGCTGCGCCGGGGCGGCGTGGTCGGCGTGGTCAAGCACATGCCCGGCCATGGCCGCGCGCTGGTCGACAGCCATCTCGAGTTGCCGCGGGTCAAGGTCGATGCCGCGGCGCTCGAAGCCGACATCGCGCCCTTCCATGCGCTGAAGGGAGCCCCGATGGGCATGACCTGCCATGTCGTGTTCGAAGCCTGGGACGCCGAGCGCCCCGCCACGCTCTCGCCCGGAGTGATCGGCGAGATCATCCGCGGCCGTATCGGCTTCGACGGGCTGTTGATGACCGACGACATCGACATGAAGGCCCTTTCCGGCACGCCGGGCGAGAAGGCGATGCAGGCGCTGGCCGCAGGCTGCGACGTGGTGCTCGACTGCTGGGCGCGGATGGAGGAGATGATCGAGATCTCCGGCCTGCTGCCCGACGCGACGCCGGCATGCGTCGAGCGGCTCGACCGCGCGATGGCGACCACGGGAGCGGACGAGCCCGAAGCGGACTTCGCGGAGCTGATCGCCCGGCGGGATGAGTTGCTGGCGCTCGCCCGACCTGCTTAACTCCGCGCATGGACGTCGAGGCACCCGACACCCTGAAGATCGATATCGACGGCTGGGAAGGGCCGCTCGACCTGCTGCTCGCGCTTGCGCGCAACCAGAAGGTGGACCTGCGCCAGATCTCGATCCTCCAGCTCGTCGAGCAATATCTCGATTTCGTGAACCAGGCGCGCGAACTGAGGCTCGAGCTCGCCGCCGACTATCTCGTGATGGCCGCGTGGCTGGCCTATCTGAAGTCGGCGCTGCTGCTCCCGCGCAACCCCGAGGAGACGCCGAGCCCCGAGGAACTGGCGCTCCGGTTGCAGCTGCGCCTCGAGCGGCTCAACGCGATGCGCGATGCCGGCGCCCGGCTGATGGCGCGCGACCGCACCGGGCGCGATAACTTCTTCCGGGGTGCGCCGGAGGGACTACGGGTGCTGCGCAAGGCGCGCTGGGAGGCCGAGATCTACGACCTGATCGCTGCCTATGGCCGGATCAGCGCGCGCACCCGGCCGGTGATGCATGTGGTCGCGCACCGCGACGTGATGACGCTGGAGGCGGCGATCGAGCGGGTCTCGGCACTGATCGGCACGCGGATCGAGTGGAGCACGCTCCAGTCGTTCCTTCCCGAAGGCGCGAGCGGACCCTATGCCAAGTCGGCGCTCGCCTCGTCCTTCGTCGCCGCGCTCGAGCTGGCCAAGCAGGGCAGGGTGGAACTCAGGCAGAAATCGGCCTTTGCGCCGCTCTATCTCAAGGCCGCCGGATGACTCCCGAAGATGCAGCTTCGCGCGCGGTGGAGGCCGTGCTGTTCGCTTCCGAGCACCCGATGACCGTGGACGAGATTCGCGCGCATGTCGGCCCGGAGATCGACCTGCGCGGCGCGCTTGCCGCGCTGGAGGCCCTGTATGCGGGGCGCGGGATCGAGCTGGTCCGCCGCGGCGACCGCTGGCACTTCCAGACCGCTGCCGACCTCGCCCATCTGCTGCGCCGTGACCGGGAGGAGAGCCGCAAGCTCAGCCGCGCCGGCATCGAGACGCTGGCGATCATCGCCTATCACGAGCCGGTGACGCGGGCCGAGATCGAGGCGATCCGCGGCGTGCAGATATCGAAGGGCACGATCGACGTGCTGATGGAGGCGGGCTGGGTGCGCCCGGCCGGTCGCCGCGAAGTGCCCGGGCGGCCGCTGATGTATGCGACCACGGGCGGATTTCTTACCCATTTCGGCCTTTCCAGCCGCCGCGATTTGCCGGGGATCGACGATCTCAAGGCCGCCGGGCTGCTCGATCCCGTCGATCTCGCCATGGAGGCGCTGGGCGAAGGCGATGCGGCCGGCGAGGAGATCGGGGCGTCCGAAAGCGAAACTGTCACAGACGACGAATAGGGCGCTCCCGCGTTGGCCATTGCCGCTGCTGCGCGCGAGGCCTAGATAGAGCTTGAATCAAGGAGATTTGTTATGGGTATGGGCAGCATCTGGCACTGGCTCGTGCTGGGCTTGATCGCGATCCTCCTGCTCGGCGGCGGTCGCTTCTCGAACATGATGGGCGACGTCGCCAAGGGCATCAAGCAGTTCAAGAAGGGCATGTCCGAAGACGAAGAGGACAAGCCGGCGACCCGCATCGAAGGCAAGGCGGCCCCGGAGCCGACCGTGCAGCGCGAGGCCGAGGCCGCGCGCGAAGAGAAGCTCTGAACTTCCGCGCCGCTCCCGGCTCAGGGCGCCGGGAGCCGCTTCTGGCGATTTGATCGATGCTTGATTTCAACGCGCCCGAATTCCTGGTCGTCGCCATCGTGGCGCTGATCGTGATCGGGCCCAAGGATCTGCCCAAGGCGATGCGCTTTGTGGGCAAATGGTTCGGCAAGGCGCGCGCCGTCACGCGCCAGTTCCGCTCCGGGTTCGACGCCATGGTCCGGGAGGCGGAACTGGCCGAGCTGGAGAAGCAATGGGCGGCGGAGAATGCCCGGATCATGTCCGAGCATCCGCCGGCGGCGCTGCCTGCGCCCGAGGCGGAGGTGCATCATCTCGCCGAGGATGCGCCGCCCGTGATGGTGGAGCAGCCCGCGATCACCGGTGAGACACCCGGCGTCTCCGCGCCCAAGCCCAAGCGCACCCGCAAGGCGCCCGCCGCGGCGGCCGAGGCCCCGGTGGCCGGGAAGGTCGCCAAGGCCGCGCCTAAGCCCCGGACGCGCAAGGCGCCCGCCGCCGTCGCTCCGGCTCCGGCTGAGGCCGCCAAGCCGGCCGCCAACAAGCCGCGCACTCGCAAATCCAGCGCGGTTCCGCCGGCCGAGGCCGCGGAATGAGGGACATCGACGATACCCAGCAGCCGCTGCTCGAGCATCTGATCGAGCTGCGTCGCCGCCTGCTCTATTGCGTGGCCGCGCTGCTGGTGACGTTCTTCGCGTCCTTCTACTTCTCGAAGGAGATTTACGGCTTCCTGGTCCATCCGCTCGCGGTGGCGGGGCAGGATCAGGTGATCTTCACCCAGATCTTCGGGGCGTTCTTCGTCCAGCTCAAGGTCGCCTTCTTCTCGGCCATGATGCTGTCCTTTCCGGTGATCGCGGCGCAGCTCTGGCAATTCGTGGCGCCCGGCCTCTATCGGCAGGAGAAGAAGGCGCTCCTGCCTTTCCTCATGGCGACGCCGGTCCTGTTCATCGCGGGCGCCGCGCTGGCCTATTTCATCGCGATCCCGACGGCGTTGCACTTCCTGCTCGGCTATCAGGGCGAGCTCGGCACCAGCGGCGTGAAGCAGGTCGCGATGCCCGATGCCGAGAAATATCTCGATTTCGTGATGCAGTTCCTGTTCGCGTTCGGCATCACTTTCCTGCTGCCGGTGCTGCTGATGCTGCTCGAACGGGCGGGGATCGTGACCTATGAGCAGCTCAAGGGCGCCTGGCGTTACGCCGTGGTCGCCGCCTTCGCGATTGCCGCGGTGCTGACGCCGCCGGACGTGGGTTCGCAGCTCCTGCTCGCGATCCCGCTCGTCGGCCTCTATTTCCTGTCGCTGGCGGCGATCTGGTTCACGCGCCGCCGTCGTCCGGCAGCCGAGGCCGAAACCGAGGACGAAGCGGAGCCGGCCGAGGCCTGACGCGAAAAAGCCCCTCCCGAGTGGAGGGGCTTTTTCGTTCCGCCTTGGAAAGACTGGCCTATTTGGCGTCGTCGGCGGTCTTGGCGACAGTGTCGCCGGCCGAGGAAACGTCCCGGCCCATACCTTCGATCGTGTTGCAGGCCGAGACCAGCATGGCGCCCGCAAGGGCCGCGCAGGCGATGATCTTACGCATCTTCACTCTCCAAATACCGGACCCTGAGGGATCGGAAAGGAAATGCACGGGCGCGCGCAAACGTTCCGCCAAGGCGGTAAGTGGCTGGCGATGCTGGGAATTCAGGAGAGTATCGAAATTTTTAGGCCCGGAAGCGTCACCGGGGGGGGGGAGGGTTGACGCTTCCGGGCCCATGTCTTGGATAGCGAGAGCGGGGGGGCAAAAGGTCACTATCCGAGGTGCACAACGGTCCATGTGGGCCCGGGTTCCACGCCCTTCGATTTTTTTCGAACTTTTTTATCCAGGTTATTGCTCGGGCGGGTCATGCCCGGGCCGGCTATCGCTCAGGGGCGTCCGGTGATCGCGATGGCGGCTTCATAGGCGCCGCTGAGCGGGTCGTGGTGCAGCTTGGTGCGTAGCTGCCGGGCGAGGCCGCCGATCACCCGGCCATAGCGATTTTCCACCAGCACTTCGAGTGCCGGGCTCTCGATCAGGGCGGGAGAGGAGACGCGCAGGAGTGCCCGGTGCTCGTCGTCGTCGATCGGTTTGATCGAGATGCGCAGTTGTGCGGCCGGATTGCAGTTCATCGCCAGCTCGACGATCTCGGTGAGCAGGAAGGCGACGGCGATCGCCACGTCCTGGTTCACCAGCACCGGCGAGACATCGAGCGTCACGCCCAGCCCCTGGGCGCGCTCGGGAGCGGTGGCGCGGATATTGGCGGCGAGCTCGCCGATCACCGAGCGCAGGTCGAGCCCGCGATTTTCCTCCAGCTCGGCATAATGGTGACGATGGACCACCGCGAGCGCGTCCACCCGGCGCTGGATCGAGGCATAGGCTTCGCTCGCTTCCTCGCTCCTGGCGCTGCGTGCATGAAAGTTGATCAGGCTGGCGATCACCTGGAGGTTGTTCTTCACGCGGTGATGGACTTCGCGGGTGAGCTTGGTCTGGCGGACCAGGCCTTCCGCCAGGTCGGCCTCGTGCTCCTTCACGGTCCGGCTGATTTCGCGGAACGTGTCGCCCAGCTCGCGGATCTCGGCGGCGGGCATGTCGCCGAAGCGCTTGATGTCGATGACTTCGCCCGGCTGATAGGCGCCGACGCTCGCGCGCAGGCGCCGGAGCGGCCGGATCAGGAGAATGTCGACTACGAACCAGCTGATTCCCGCCGCGGCGAGCCACATCAGCACCAGCACCACGGTGTTGATGATCATCGGCGAGGTGATCGGCGTACCCAGCATCGACATCTCGAGCTTGAGCCCGTCGATGCCCAGGTCGCTGGGAATGGTCTCGCGGCGGTCGAGCGGTCCGGCGCCCTCGAGCCTGCGCAGCACCAGCCGCTCTCCATGCTGCACCAGCGCCGCGCCATATTCGGGAACGAAGCCGCTGGGCTGTGTCACTGCGGCGAGCGTCGCCTTGGAATAGAATGCCGTGGCGGTGCTGCCCGTCCTGCCCCCGATGCGCAGCGTCATGCCGTCGTCCTCGAGTACGGTCCGCACCTGGCGGTGCTGGAGCCCGGCCCTGTCCTCCGCGCGGAACCGCTGACCGCAAATGACCCGGCCCTCGCTGTCCGTGATCGAGAAGCGCGCGCCCGCGGTAGTGGCGAAGGTACCGGCCAGCCGCGTGCAGGCCGGAACGTCGTGCGGGTTCGCTTCCAGTGCGGCCAGGGCGTCGGCGAGCTGGCTCACATGGTTGACCAGTATGTCGCGCAGCACGCTGGAGCTCTCGCTGGCGGCGGCGCCCAGCCGGGCGCGCGCTTCGGTGTCTGCGTTTCGCGTGCTCTGCAACGTGGTGAACAAGGCGATCAACGCCAGCGGCAGCAGGCAGACGATCAGATAGAGGAAGACCTTGGCGCCGGTGGGCAATTGCACCAGCGCCGCGGCCGGACGAATCCTGGCGCGCGGTTCTTCATCGGCGATGTCCATGGACTCCGGACTAGTCGAGCTTCTTCAGCAGGTCGAGCAGATCATCGGGAACGGCTTCGCCCAAGGCCTCGTCATAGGCCTGGCGCAGCGCGACGCCGACATTGCGACCGGGGCGACCGGTTTCCTTCCCGCCATCGGATTTGGGCGGCTTTTTCATTTTCTCATCCGCGGAACGCACCAATTCCCCCCTGCGCCGTGGCGTTACCCGCGGCCCGGACTAAAAGCGACCTGTTCCGGATGCAACTTCCGGAATTGAACGAAAGCCACCGGTCGCATGGGGCCGGCGGCTGAGCGGCAACACTACGCAGCATCTGCCATGAAACCAAATAGCGCGTCGTTTGTTCCACAGGCGATGCAATATCCGGGGAGGGGCTCCTTCGGGTGGCACGAATGAGGATTGCAATAGCTCGGAACGGGGATGAAACAATCCGTTCCGTACTCGTAGGAGAATAGTTCGACCATGTCGCTTGGACAGCAACTCGCGCCGCATCTTCCGTTGCTCCGCCGCTATGCGCGCGCGCTCACCGGCAGCCAGGCCGATGGCGATCGCTATGTGCGCGCGGCGCTCGAGGCGATCGTCGCGGCGCCGGATCAGTTTCCCCGCGAAGTCGATCCCCGGCTCGGGCTGTACCGCACCTTCCAGGCGATCTGGCAGTCGACGCATCTCGAGGAAGACGATGCCGTCGACGATGCCGCCAACGAAAATGAGGCGATCGCCCGCAAGCGGCTGGCGCGCCTCACGCCGTTGTCGCGTCAGGCGCTGCTGCTCACCACTGTCGAGGGTTTCAGCATCGAGGATGCGGGCTATCTGATCGAAGAGGATGCAGGACAGGTGCAGAAGCTGGTGGGCGAGGCCGTGGCCGAGATCGAGCGCCAGACGCGCACGCGAGTGATGATCATCGAGGACGAGCCGCTGATCGCGATGGATCTGGAGCAGATCGTGCGTGATCTCGGTCATGAAGTGACCGGGGTGGCGGTCACTCGCGACGAGGCCGTTGCGCTGGCGATGGAGGATCGGCCGGGCCTGGTGCTCGCCGACATCCAGCTCGCCGACGACAGCTCGGGCATCGATGCAGTGAAGGACATTCTCGCCGAATTCTCGGTGCCGGTGATCTTCATCACGGCCTTCCCCGAGCGGCTGCTCACCGGCGAGCGGCCGGAGCCGACCTTCCTGATCACCAAGCCGTTCCAGCGGGAAACCGTGAAGACGACGATCAGCCAGGCGCTGTTCTTCGACCAGGCGACCGTGCCGGCCTGATCTTTCGCGAAAAATCCGGCGCGGGTTCCAGCTGATACGGACCCAAAACGGTTTTCGCGGGTTTTAGATGGCATGGCTGAGAACGATGAAACCATCCATCTCGACACCGAGCAGGCCCGCGCCGGCGCCACGCCGCACATGACGCGCTATGTGCTGGGCTTCGGCCTGGTGCTGGTTATCCTCGCGTTTGCCGTAATCATTCTCCTCTGACCGCGGACGGCGTGAATATGCTGGCAATCGCGGACACCAAGCCTATCTCTGGAACAGGCCGCTTCCACGCGGCCCACGCAAAAAAGCGGGATCGAATGAGTCAGTCCGAACAGCCCGAGGACAAGGGGACCGAGGCGCCGCAGGAGCACATCTCGCTCTCGGACCCCGAGTTCAAGAAGCAGCTCGCGATGGTCATCCCGCATCTGCGCGCCTTTGGCCGCTCGCTCTCGGGGAGCCGCGACCTGGCGGATGACCTGGTGCAGGAGACGCTGCTCAAGGCCTGGGCCGCGCGCAAGCGCTTCCAGGCCGGCACCAACATGCGGGCCTGGACCTTCATCATCCTGCGCAACCTGTATCTCAGCCAGATGCGCCGCGCGCGCTTCAAGGGCGAATGGGACGATCTGGTCGCCGACCGCCTGCTCGCCGCGCCGGCGAGCCAGGACCGGCACGTCGAGCTTTCGGACATGCAGCGCGCATTGCTCCATCTTCCCCAGCCGCAGCGCGAGGCATTGATCCTCGTGGGGGCGGGCGGCTTCGCTTATGAGGAGGCGGCCGAGATCTGCCAGGTCGCCGTGGGCACGATCAAGAGCCGCGTGGCACGCGGGCGCGTCGCGCTCGAGCACCTGCTCAGCGAAGGCCAATTGCCCTCGCGGCGCATCGAGCCCGGCACTGCCGAAGGCAAGACGGCACTCGATACGATCATGGGCGAGGTCGACGAGCTCAGCCGCGATCGCGGCGATCTCTCGGGCAAATAGGGCGGGATTCCCCGCAAGAAATTCAGGCCGCGTTCCCCTGGGGGGCGCGGCCTTTCCTCATGCCGGAGACGTGAAGCTCAGCAGGGCCGGTTGAGCCGGCGGAGGATCGCCGCCATGTCGTCCGGCAATCCCGTGTCGCGTGCATAGGCATCGCGCAGCGCCAGAGCGATCGCATCGCTGGCGCGCGGAGCCTCGACCCGATATGCGGGCTGCCGGGCTTCGCTGGCCGAGGCTGAATTCGTCTGGTTCATGTTGCTAGAACAATTCAATTCCCCTTTTGTTGCTTGACTTTTTGCAATGCACCGTTTCGCAGGTGGCCGATTCCGTGACTGAAACTCTTCCCTCCGCCGATCTCGCTGATGCCGTAGCGCGGGCGCGGGCGCATGCGCCCTTCCTCGACAACCTGCTGGTGCGCGAAACGGAACTCGTCGCCGGTCTCGATGCTGCCCTTGCGGATCCTCGCGCGGCCGCGCGGGCGGTTGCCGGCGACATGGGAGAGGGCGCGCGGCTGCGTATCGAGCGGCGCCGGCTCGCGCTCCTCGTCGCGCTGGGCGATCTTTCCGGCCGGTTCGACCTCACCACCGTCACGCATCTTCTCACCGATTTCGCCGACGAGGCGCTGGATCGCGCGATCCGCGCAGCGATTCTGGAGCGCACCCCCGATGCCGAGCCGCGCGGTTTCGCCGCGATCGCGCTCGGCAAGCAGGGCAGCCGTGAACTCAACTATTCGTCGGATATCGATCCGATCCTGATCTTCGATCCCCAGATCCTGCCCTGCCGCCCGCGCGAGGACGTGCAGGAAGCGGCGGTGCGGATCGGGCGCCGCGTGGTCGAGCTGCTCCAGGCGCGCGATGGCGATGGCTATGTGCTGCGCGTCGACCTGCGCCTGCGCCCCTCGCCGGAAGTGACGCCGATCGTGCTGCCGGTTGAGGCGGCGATCTCCTATTACGAGAGCCAGGCGCTGCCCTGGGAACGCGCGGCCTTCATTCGCGCCCGCGCCTGTGCCGGCGATCTCGGGCTCGGCGGCTATTTCCTCGACGCGATCCGTCCCTTCGTATGGCGCCGTGCGCTCGACTACGGCACGATCCGCGAGATCCGCGACATCAGCCGTCGCATCCGCGACCATTATTCGCAGGCCCAGGCGTTCGGTCCCGGCTATGATCTGAAGCGGGGGCGGGGCGGCATCCGCGAGGTGGAGTTCTTCGCCCAGATCCACCAGCTCATCCATGGCGGCCGCGAGCCGTCGCTGCGGGCGCCCGCCACCCGAGACGCGCTTGCCGCACTGGCGGAAGCGGGGCGGATCGGGCGCGATGAGGCGCAGGATCTCACCCGGGCCTATGTCGCGCTGCGCACCATCGAGCACCGGCTGCAGATGGTCGACGATCGCCAGACGCATCAGCTGCCCGAAAATCCGGACTCGCTCGACAATGTCGCCCGGCTGCATGGCCTGGCGGACGGCGCCGCGCTCACCGACCTGCTCAGGCCGCATGTCATCCGCGTCGGCGAGATCTATGACAGCCTGGCGGATGAGGAGGAGGAGCGGCTGCCGAACGAGAGCGTCCCGCTCGAGGCGAAGCTCGGCGCGGCCGGGTTCGAACGGCCGGACGGTGCCGCGCGGATCGTCCAGGGGTGGCGCGCCGGTACCTATCCGGCACTGCGCACGCCCGCCGCCCGGGAAGCGCTGGAAGCGGTGCTGCCCGGTCTGATCGACGCCTTTTCCCGCGCGCCGGACACGGTGCATGCGATCACGCGGTTCGATGCGATGCTCTCGCGCTTGCCCAGCGCGATCAATTTCTTCCGCCTGCTCGAAGCCCAGCCCGGCCTTGCCCAGTTGCTGGGAGCGATCCTGGCGTTGGCACCCACTCTCGCCGAGCAACTGGGCCGCCGCGCGGAACTGCTCGACGGGCTGATCGACGCGACTGCGCTGGCGCCGGTCCCCGATATCGAGGCGCTCGCTGCCGGAATGCGCCGCTGGGAACCGGGCTCGGACTATCAGTTCCAGCTCGAATTCGTCCGGCGCTTCGTCAACGAGAAGCGTTTCGCGCTGGGCGCGCAGATCGTCGCGGGGACGAGCGATCCGCTCGAAGTCTCCACCGGCTATGCCCGGATCGCCGAGGCCGCGATCGGGACGTTGGCCGCCGCGACGATAGCCGAATTCTCCCGCAGCCATGGGGTGGTGCCGGGCAGCGAATTGGTGATCCTGGCGCTCGGCCGGATGGGCGGGCAGGCGCTTACCCATGCCTCCGATCTCGACCTGGTCTATCTCTTCACCGGCGATTATTCGGCGGAGAGCGACGGTGCCAAGCCGCTCGGCGCGGTGACGTACTACAACCGGCTCGGCCAGCGCGTGACCGCGGCGCTCTCGGTGCCCACCCCCGCCGGGCCGCTCTACGAAGTCGATACGCGGCTGCGCCCCTCGGGAGCCCAGGGGCCGCTGGTCGTGTCGCTCGACGGCTTCGAGAAATATCAGCGCGAGGATGCATGGACATGGGAGCATATGGCGCTCACGCGCGCCCGCCCGGTCTATGGTTCGCAGGAAGCGCGCGCGAAGGTGCAGGCGATCATCGATACCGTGCTCGGCGGCGCCAGGCCGGACCGCGACATTGCGGCGGAGGCAGCGAGGATGCGTGCCGACATGGCGGCGCACAAGCCGCCCAAGGGGCCGCTCGACGCCAAGCTGCTGGATGGCGGGCTGGTCGATCTGGAGTTCGCGGTGCACGTGACCCAGCTCGTCCACCGCGCCGGCTTCGAGCCGCGGCTTGGGCCGGCGATCGATGCGCTGGCGGCACAGGGGCTGTTGCCCGCCACGATGCGTCCGGCGCATGATTTCCTGACCCGGCTGCTCGTCACCATGCGGCTCGTCGCGCCCGATGCGCAGCCGCCGGGCTTCGCCATCCAGGCGCTGATTGCCCGTGCGCTCGAACTCGGCAGCTGGGACGAGGTGGTTGCGCAGCTTGACCGGACCCGGCAGGAGGTCCGCGATTGCTGGGCGGCGGTGCGCGGCCCGGCCTGAGGAGAAGAAGATGGCTATCGAGGAAGGCGACAAGATTCCCGCGGTCGATCTCGACGGGACCGAGGGCGAGACGATCCCGCTCGCGGACAAGGCGGGGAAGCCGTTCGTCCTCTATTTCTATCCCAAGGACGATACTTCGGGCTGCACGCGCGAAGCGCAGGATTTCTCGGCGCTGCTGCCGGAGTTCGAGGCGCTGGGCGCCGACGTGCTCGGCGTTTCCAAGGATCCGCCGATCAAGCACCAGAAGTTCATCAACAAATACGACCTCACCGTTCCGCTCGCGACCGATACCGAAGGCAAGGCGATGGAGGCTTTCGGAGTCTGGGTGGAGAAGCAGCTCTACGGCAAGCGCTATATGGGCATCGATCGCTCGACTTTCCTGTTCGATGGCGAGGGCAGGCTGTTCCGCGCGTGGCGCCGGGTGCGCGTGCCCGGCCATGCGGTGGACGTGCTCGAATCGATCAAGGAAATGCAGGCGCGGTGAGAAGCGTTGCGGAGGCCTGCCGCGCGGTGCTCGCCGCCGCGGCGCCGGCCGACAAGGTAAAGGCCGCCCGCGCCGCCGCGCGTGACTGGCGGCTGGGGCGGCTGGCCTTCGAATTCGACATGGCGATGCCCGATCGCCCCGCGCGCCCCGACAAGCCGGAGCTGCTTCCGCCCAATTGCATGCCCAAGCGCGGCAAGGGTGGGTCCGAGCGCGGGCGGATCGCGCTGATCCATGCGCTCGCCCATATCGAGTTCGCCGCGATCGACCTGGCCTTCGATGCGGCGGGGCGTTTCGGCGGGCGGTTTCCCCGCGGCTTCACTGACGACTGGATGCAGGTGGGCGGCGACGAAGCGATGCATTTCGCCTTGCTCGACCGGCGGCTGCGAAACCTGGGCAGTCACTATGGGGCCATGCCCGCGCATGACGGTCTGTGGGACGCGGCGGCCGAGACGGCGCATGATCCGCTCGCCCGGCTGGCAGTGGTGCCGATGGTGCTGGAGGCGCGCGGGCTCGATGTGACGCCGGCCACGATCGAGCGGTTTGTGGCGGCGGATGATATGGTTACCGCACGTATCCTCACACGGATCCTGAACGATGAGGTCCGGCACGTTCGCGCCGGAACCACTTGGTTCGAATCGGCCTGTCGCGAAAGCGGTTTCGTGCCCGAAACAACCTGGCACGCGCTGGTGACCCGCCATTTCCGCGGTTTGCTTAAGCCTCCGTTCAACGACTCGGCGCGCAACTCAGCCGGTTTGTCCCGCGATTATTACCAACCTCTTGCGGTGAACTGATTCCTCGGGCCACAAGCCAGCGTCCAGAGGCGGAGGGGCTGCTTCCTGCGACATGTGACAATTGAAGTACGGCGGCCGGGTCGCGTTTCGGTGCTGACTTCCATGAAACTGCCGGGGAATCATGGCCAAGGCGTCGAACACCAAAACCGCTACCGCTGCCCAGCGGTTCCGTGCTTTTTTCACTACCCGTGATTTTATTTTCCATGACGGCCGCGATCTGAAGCGTTTCAGTGTCGCGGGGCACACCCAGGCGCTGCTCGCCGGTGTCGCCACCGTCACCGTGCTGTTCTCGGCCTATGGCGTGGCCCAGGCCGCAGTGGGCGCGATCGCGATCAGCGGCGTGACCGGCACGCCCGCTTCGCCGGAAGCGCAGGTCGCCCAGATGCGCGAGCAGGTCGAGAAGATGCAGGCCGATGTCGCCGCCGCCAAGGAGGCCGCGCGTCTCCAGGCCGCCCGTGTCGAGCAGCATCAGGCGCTGATCAGTGCGACGCTCACCGGCAAGGGCGATCGCAAGGTGATCGAGCAGCCGCTCCCCAGCACGTCGGCGCGCACCAGTGCCGTGGCCAGCGAAGTCCTGGCGCCGCTCAAGCAGGTCGAGGCGCGCCAGGTGGCGATGGCGGGCAAGGCCCGCGCCGCCGGCGAGGCCCGTTACAACCAGACCGCCGGCGAGCTCCGCCGGCTCGGCCTCTCGCCCGAGCGCTATGTAAAGGTGCCGGCGATGGGCGGCCCCTATGAGCCGGTCGACAACGACAATGCCAGCGGCAGCGATGCCTCGGCCGAAGCTGCCGACGCCCAGTTCCGGGCGCTGTTCGTCACCTGGAAGAAGCTCGACATGCTCGAGCAGACGGTGATCTCGATCCCGTCGATGCAGCCGGTCGACAAGCTCACCTTCACGTCGAACTTCGGTGTCCGCTCGGATCCGTTCCGCGGCACCGCCGCGATGCATGCCGGCGTCGACATTCCCGGTGCGCTCGGTACTCCGATCTACGCGACGGCCGACGGCGTCATCAGCCATGCGGGTCGCCAGGGCGGTTATGGCAATCTCGTCCAGATCAATCATGGCCGCGGCATCGAGACCCGCTACGGCCATCTCTCGAAGATCCTCGTCGCCGACAATAGCCGCGTGAAGCGCGGCCAGCTGATCGGCCTTATGGGCTCGACCGGCCGTTCGACCGGCAGCCACCTTCACTACGAAGTGCGTGTCGACGGCAAGGCAGTGAACCCGATCCCGTTCCTGCAGACCGGCGAGTATCTGGTCGCTGTGCAGGATCGCGTGGCCGGCGGTGTCGGCGGTCCGGCGTCGAACAAGTAAGCAGCGGATTGGAGTCGGGAGAGGAGAGGGGCTGCCCGTGTAGGCGGCCCCCTTTCATTTGCACTCCCGGGGCCAGCCGCACTCTCCGGACCAACGCCGATCTCCCGCAGACATGGTGCGCATTTCCGGATAGGCTGCGGGCAGGCTGGTCGTCGGGGGAAGGCATGCGTCATCCGGAATTCCCGCTCGGATCGTTGGCGGCCCTGAGTGCCGGCGGCTGTCGCGAATCCTTGAGCGGCCGATGAATTTCCCGGCTGCGTGCCCCGAAGTCCCGGTCGCCGATCTGGCCGCGGCGCTGGCCTGGTATCGCGACCGGCTGGGTTTCACGATCGACTGGTCGGACGAGGCGCTGGGCCTCGCCGGCGTGTCACGCGGGGATAGCCGGATGTTCCTGAGCAACGCCGCCTATCGCGCGCCTATCGGCAACGCTCCGCCGCTGGTGCTGTGGCTCAATTTGAACGACCGGGCGGCAGTCGATGCGCTTCATGCGGAATGGCAGGAACGGGGCGCCGGCATCGAAGGCCCGCCCGAGGCGAGGCCCTGGAAGCTCTATGAGTTCTTCGCCTCGGATCCGGACGGCAATCGTCTCCGCGTCTTCTACGACTTCGCCTGGGAGGAGCGGTAGGTCGCGTCCATCGCTGCCGCCTGATGCATTGCCTCGCGGCGCACGCGCTACTATCTCCAGCCCATGGCAACGCTGACCCAGCCCGAGATCGGCCTGACTCCCGCCGCCGCCGCGCGTGTCGCGGCGATTGCGGCCAAGCAGGACAAGCCTGCGATCCTGCGCCTGTCGGTGGAGGGCGGGGGCTGTTCGGGCTTCCAGTACAAGTTCGGCTTCGCGGATGCAGTGGAGAGCGACGACGAAGTCGCCGAGCTGGACGGGGTTCGGCTTGTCGTCGATTCGGTCAGCCTCGACCTCGTGCGCGGCGCGAACGTCGATTTCGTCGACAATCTCGGCGGCGCGCATTTCACCGTGCTGAATCCCAACGCGGCTTCGGGTTGCGGCTGCGGCACCAGCTTCTCGGTCTGAGCGGAAGACCCCCTTGCCCAAGATCGTCACCTACAATGTCAACGGCATCAAGGCGCGCATGGAGCGCCTGCTCGAATATCTCGCGGAGCAGCAGCCGGACGTGGTTTGCCTCCAGGAGCTGAAGGGCGCCGACGAAACCTTGCCGGTGAAGGAGATCGAAGCGGCCGGCTATGGTGCCGTGTGGCACGGGCAGAAGGGGTTCAACGGCGTCGCGGTGCTCGCAAGGGGCCAGCAGCCGGTCGAACGCCAGCGCGGGCTGGAAGGCGATCCGGAGGACGCGCACAGCCGCTATATCGAGGCCGAGATCGGCGATCTCGTCGTCGCGTCCATCTACCTGCCCAACGGCAATCCGCAGCCGGGCCCCAAATTCGACTATAAGTTGAAATGGATGGAGCGCCTCGCCGATCGCGCGCGAACGCTGCTCGCGGAAGAGCGGCCGGTAGTGCTCGCCGGCGACTATAACGTCATCCCCAATGACGACGACACCTTCTCGGTTCGTGCCATGGCCAGCGATGCGCTGATGCAGCCCGAGAGCCGCGAACGCTATCGCACGTTGCTGGCGCAGGGCTGGACCGATTCGCTGCGCACGCGCTTTCCCGGCGGCGGCATCTGGACCTTCTGGGACTATCAGGCCGGCGCCTGGCAGCGCGACGCGGGCTTTCGCATCGATCATCTGCTGCTGAGCCCGATCGCGGCCGACCGGTTCCTCGGTGCCGGCGTCGACAAGGCATATCGCGGCCGCGAGAAGGCCAGCGATCACGCGCCCACCTGGGTCAGCCTCCGCTAGACTGGCCGTTTCCGGACAGGAGCGGTGTCCGCTTCCGGACGCGCATCCCGGGCAAATCCCAAAATCTGGTGTGTATTGCTGTGTTATGGCACGTCATCACGGCGTCATAAACGGCTAAGTGTTTGAATTTACATGACTCTGAAACTTGGCACGCGGATTGCGAAGCATGAGGCACAGGCGGGAAGGAGCGCCTGTCATGTCTGCGAGTAGAGGAGTTGAGGATATGAACAGCAAGCCCATCCAGTCCGCTTTCCTGGCGATTGCCGCCACCGTCACCCTGGTCGCCGGCGCAGTGTCGCCTGCGCTCGCCCGCGCCGATGATCCGACCAAGGCGGCCAAGCAGGCCGACGACCAGTCGGAAGCGGCGATGCAGAAGCGCTACTGCGTCCAGGGGGTGACGACCGGCACGATGATGCCGAAGCGCGAATGCCATACCCGCGCCGAGTGGATTGCCCGCACCGGCATCGATCCGGCCAAGGAAGTCCGGAAGAACTGAGCGGATCGTCCGCTGCCTTTCCGGCGGACGGGCCGAGCGCGCCGACCGCGCTGCGCCGTTCGCCAACCCCGAATGAATAGAGGAATTTCAGCCATGACCCGCAAGTCCGTCTTCGCCACTGCCGCCGCCATGCTGGCAGGTGTCGCCTTCGCTGCCGGGGCCGTTTCTCCGGCAGCCGCTGCCGGGAACGATCCGGCCAAGCCCAAGCAGGAACAGGAACAGGGGCGGTCGGCCAAGGCCGATACCCGCAAATACTGCATGAATACCGAGACGACCGGTTCGCGGATCCTCAAGCGCGATTGCCGCACGCGCGGCGAGTGGCTCGATCTCGGTGTCGATCCCATCGAGGCGATGAAGCAGCGTTGAGCTCCCGGGAGGGCGCGTACGGCGGTTCTCAGTGCAACGTCGCCGCCGCTGCGTGACCTCCCAGCCGGTTCCGGCCGGCACCGGCCTGCTCCCCCGATCCCTCTGGGGAGTGGGCCGCGTTGCCCTCGGCGGCTGTCTTCAGAGCGGCTTCTGGTAGATCGCGTATTCGCGGTTCACCCGGGAATCGATCGCGTCGGCGATCGCGTTCATTCCCTGGTTGTCGTCGAGGATCCAGCCGATCTCGCCACGGCTCGCGCCATAATTGGCCACCGCCGCCCGGCGGATATACTCGATCATCATGAAGGCGAGCTGGCTCGCCATGCGGGAAGACTGCAACCGCTTCACCACGCCCATCAGCGGCACGCGCATCGTGCGGGCCTTGGGTCGTCGGAGCCACAGCAGCAGCTTTGCCCAGCCGAAGGGGAGGAGCGCGCCCTTGAGCGGTTTCAGCACTTCGTTGAGATCGGGCAGGGTGACCATGAACGCCACCGGCTCGTCGTCCAGCTCGGCGATCATGATCAGATCCTCGAACACCAGCGGCTTCAGCTTCTTGCCGACATCGTCGATCTCGGGCTGGGTCAGCGGGATGAAGCCCCAATTGTCGGACCATGCGTCGTTGAGGATCGCGAGGATGATCGCGGCTTCCTCTGCGAACTTTGCCTTGTTGACCTTGCGGATGCGGATCCGGGGGTTCTTCTCGCCATTCTCGACGATGCGGTTGACCAGCGGGGGGAAGCGCTTGCTCACGTCAAGCTCATAGGTGAGCAGCTTCTTGGCTTCGGTGTAGCCGGCCGCTTCGATCCATTGCTGGTAGCGCGCCGGATGATGGCCCATCAGCACGGTGGGGGAATGGTCATGCCCCTTCACCAGCAGGCCGGGCTCTTCCCAGATCGACAGGCTGACCGGGCCGAGGGCGCGCGTCATGCCCTTGCCGCGCAGCCAGTCTTCGGCCGCGTTGATCAGTGCCTTGGCGGCATTCTGGTCCTCGGCCTCGAACATGCCCCAGAAGCCGGTACCCGGGCCGAAGCCCTGTTCAGGCGGCATCTCGAGCGCCAGGAAGTCGATATGCGCTGAGATGCGCCCCACCGGCTCGCCGTCGCGTTCGGCGAGGAACAGCTGTGCCTCGGCATGGCTGAACCAGCCGTTCTTCTTCGGGCTGATCGTCGCCGCCACTTCGTCACGCAGCGGCGCGACCCAGTTCGGGTCGTCGCCGTTCAGGCGATAGGCGATCTCGATGAACTGCTTGGTGTCGCGCTTGGACGAGACGGGACGGATGCTGAGGGGGCCGCTGGGCAAGGGAAGAGCCCTTCTGTTGGTTTGATTCAGCGCAATGCAGTCCTTCGCCAGGGGGCCAGTGTCAAGCGCGGCAATTGCGGCGGGAGGGACACGCCTAACCGCTGGAATGCCACCATAAAGCCACTATCTGAGGCCAATGGCGGACATCATGACGAAATCGCTTGCCCTCAAGGTTCACGACGATGCGCCGGTGACGACGCCGGCCAGTGCGCGTATCAAGCTTTCCGGCGTGCCCGACGATCGCGCGATGCTGCGCGCCGCGGCCGAACTCACGCGCGATCTGCATGCGCCCAATCCGCGCATCTACTGGACCGACATGCTGCTTTCGGCCGGCATCGGCTATGCCGCGCTCGCCACGACCATCCTCGCCCCCTCGGTGCTGCTGGCGGTGCCCGCCGGCGTGGTGGCGGTGCTCGCGCTCTATCGCGCCAGCCTGTTCATCCACGAGCTGACGCATGTGAAGCACGCGCTGCTCCCCAATTTCCGGCTCGGCTGGAACCTGCTGGTCGGTATTCCGATCCTGGTGCCGAGCTTCACTTATGAGGGCGTGCACAATCTTCACCATGCCCGCACGCGCTACGGCACGGTCGAGGATCCCGAATATCTGCCGCTCGCGCTGATGAAGCCCTGGACGCTGCCGGTGTTCCTGCTTGCCGCCATGCTGTTGCCGGTCGCGATGCTGATCCGCTTCGCCGTGCTGGCACCGCTCTCGGCGATGTTCCCGAAGCTGCGCCGCGTCGTCGTCGCCAAATATTCGGGCCTCAAGATCAATCCGGCCTTCGAGCGCCGGGAGCCCGAGGGCGAGCTCAGGACCCAGTGGTTCTGGCAGGAACTGGGCGCCAGCGTCTTCTCGATCGCGCTGCTCGCCCTGGTCGCGACGAGCGTGATCCCGTTGCGCGCCTTCGGTATCTATCTCGTGGTGATCGCGGGGGTGGCGGTGATCAACCAGGTCCGCACGCTCGTGGCCCATCTTTGGGAGAATGATGGCGAGCCGCTCACCGTCACCGCCCAGTATCTGGACAGCGTCAACGTGCCGACGCCGGGCTTCTTCGCCTATCTCTGGGCGCCGATCGGCCTGCGCTACCATGCCCTGCACCATCTGCTGCCGAGCCTGCCCTATCATGCGCTGAACGAGGCGCATCGCCGCCTTTCCGCCGCGCTTGAGGAGGCGTCGGCCTATCACAAGGCCAATTATCCCACGCTGCGCGGGCTGATGCACCGGCTCGCGGCCAGCACCATGGGCGCCCGCTGAACCAGCGGACGGGCTGAAAACGAAGAGGCCGGGCAGCGATGCCCGGCCTCTTCGTTTGTCCGCCTGCCGAACCGACCAGGGGCACGACTCAATCAGCAAACCCCGTCATCCCCGCCCAGGCGGGGATCCAGGGTAGCGTAGGATATCGATGCCATCACGCGAGCGCTCCCCGGAGAGCGCAGGGCTTGGCCACGCGCAATCCGCGCTTGGCCTGGACCCCCGCCTGCGCGGGGATGACGAAAGAAATCAGGGCCCTTGATCAAGTTTTGGCCCTAGTCCCTCAGATTGGCGACCATTCGATTGCTTCTTCGCCTTCGTCGTCGTCGCTCACCTGGTCGTGATCGGTGCCGATCTCCTCGAGCAGCTTGTCGAGCGCCCAGTCGACGCCGACGCCGCTGGCGCCCGAAATCGGGATCACCGGCCCGCCGCTCGCTTCCTCCAGCTCGGCGGAGAGCGCGGCGATCAGCTCGTCGTCGAGCGTGTCGATCTTGTTGAGCGCCACCACCACCGGCTTTTCGACCAGTCCGGCGCCATAGGCCTCCAGCTCGCCGCGGACCACGCGATAGCTCTCCGCCACGTCCGCGTCATTGGCGTCGATCAGGTGGAGCAGCACCCGGCAGCGCTCGATATGTCCCAGGAAGCGGTCGCCGATGCCGGCGCCTTCCGCCGCGCCTTCGATCAGGCCGGGGATGTCGGCGACGACGAACTCGCGCTCCTTGTGCCGCACCACGCCCAGCTGCGGGCGCGTGGTGGTGAAGGCATAGGCGCCCACCTTGGCCTGGGCATTGGTCACCTGGTTGATGAAGGTCGACTTGCCGGCATTGGGCAGCCCGACCAGGCCCGCATCGGCAAGGAGCTTCAGGCGCAGCCACACCCAGGCCTCGTCGCTTGGCCAGCCGGTGCCGTGCTGGCGCGGGGCGCGGTTGGTCGAGGTCTTGTAGCTGGCGTTGCCGCGCCCGCCGTCGCCGCCGCGCAGGAAGATGACTTGCCGGCCCTGCTCGGTCAGGTCGAGCAGCAGCGTGCGCTCCTCGTCGTCGGCGAGCACCTGGGTGCCGATCGGCACCTTGATCACCAGATCCTCGCCGCCCGCGCCGGTGCGGTTCGAGCCGGAGCCGCCCTGGCCGCGCGGCGCGCGGAAATGCTGCGTGTAGCGGAAGTCGATGAGCGTGTTCAGGCCGGCAACGGCTTCGAAGATGATGTCGCCGCCCTTGCCGCCATTGCCGCCGTCCGGGCCGCCATATTCGATGAACTTCTCGCGCCGGAAGCTCACGGCGCCCGGGCCGCCCGAACCGGAGCGGACGAAGATCTTTGCCTGATCGAGGAAATGCATCGCCGCCCCATAAGCGAGTGTCGCAAATCCGTCACCCCATGGTGACGGACTATTTACGGCGAAGCGGAACAATCGCCCCGGGGGAACAAGGGGCACAAGCAATGATTCGCGAGGCGTTGATCGGCTGCGCGCTGCTGGGCGGTGGCTATTATGCGATGTCGACCTATCGGAACGCGGACATCGTGCGGACAGTGAACGCGACGCCGCATGATACCTGGCGTGGCTTCGACCTGGCGCTGAACGGCGCGGAGCACGGCTGGACCGGTCATGGCCCGCAAGGCGATGGGCCCGGCGTGGGTCCGGGCGAGGGGTTGAGCTGGCCCAAGGTCACCAGCGTCGATTCGAAGCAGATCGACTATCGCGTGAGCCGTGGCGGGGCGGAGTTCCTGCACATGAAGCTGCAGTTCGCGCCGCTCGACGACGGCCGCAAGACCAGGCTCTCGTTCAATGCCGATTTCAAGGGCCGGGCCGCGATCGCCGACTACAACCCGAAGGTGCGCGAGGCGATGGGGCGCATCCTCGACGAGCTCATCGCCGAGATCGAGACCGGCAAGGTGGCCGGCGCGGCGGAGCGGTTCCTCGACCTCGACCGCCGGATGCGCGCCAGTCCGGGCTATGCGGAGGGGCGGCGCCAGAGCGAGCAGATGCGGCAGCACCAGGCGCAGGCTGCCGCGGCGATGCCGATGGTCGACCCGGACAAGGGCCGGCTGGATCCCAAGGGCGCCGAGGTGAGCCCGCGGAATCCCGGCTCGCACTACTGACAGGCAACTTTCCCGCGGCGCAACTTTCCTGCTGGCGCTGCCCGGAACCGGGAGTATAGGCTTTTGGTTCATTGAGGCGGCGCCGGGATGCGCCGGCGAGAAGAAACCAAGGCAACCGTCGCGCGCAGATGAACTCGATCGATCGGTACATGGCGCGGCTGATCGCGGTGCCCCTGATCTCGACATTGCTCATATCGGCAATGCTGCTGGTGCTCGACCGCATGCTGCGCCTGTTCGAGTTCGTCGCGACCGAGGGCGGCCCGGTCAGCGTCGTCTGGCGCATGCTTGCCAATCTGCTTCCCGAATATCTGGGGCTCGGCATCCCGATCGGGCTGATGCTGGGCTGCCTGCTGGCCTTTCGCCGCCTCGCCACTTCGTCCGAACTCGACGTGCTGCGCGCGGTGGGGATGAGCTACACGCGCCTGCTCAAGGTGCCCTTCATGTACGCGATGGCGCTGGCGGCGCTGAATCTCGCCATCGTCGGCTTCATCCAGCCCTGGTCGCGCTACAATTACGAGCAGCTGCGCTTCGAGCTGCGCTCGGGCGCGCTGGGCGCTTCGATCAAGGTGGGCGAGTTCACCAGTTTCGGCGCCAAGATGACGATGCGCATCGAGGACAGCAAGGACGAGGGCCGCAGGCTCTCGGGCATCTTCGTCCAGATGATGACCAAGGACGGCACGCCCGTGGCGGTCACCGCCCAGAGCGGGCAGTTCCTCCGCTCGGACGATCCGGACGTGATTATCTTCCGCCTGCAGAACGGCACCCTCGTCCATCAGGACAGGAACTCGCCGGTGCCGCGCGTGCTGACCTTCACCACTCACAATTTGCCGATCCCGCTGCCCAAATATGAGCAGTTCCGCAACCGCGGGGGCAAGAATATCGAGCGGACCCTGCCCGAACTCGCCGTGATCGGTCGCAGTCCGCAGGCGAGCGACGAGGATCGCGAGGCAAGCCGTTCGGCCTTCCACTTCCGCCTCGCGGAAGTCGCGTCGATGTTCCTGCTGCCCTTCCTCGCCGTCGCGCTGGGCGTGCCGCCCAAGCGATCCACTTCGGCGCTGGGCGTGTTCCTGTCGATCGTGATGATCGTGACCTATCACAAGGTCAACGAATATGGGCAGTCGATCGGCGAGCTCGGCCGAGTCGACCCGCTGATCGCGCTATGGGGGCCGTTCATGCTGTTCGCGGCGCTGGTGATCTGGATGTACTATCAGATCGCCTATGTGCCGGGCGGCCAGCCGATCGGCGGGCTCGAAAAGGCCTTCTCCAAGATGATCAAGGCGATCACCCGCCGCTTGCCGGGGCGCCGCCGCCGGATCCGCCAAGAGGAAGCCGCCGCGGCATGACCTGGGCCAATTTCTTCCCGTCGCGGACCATGTCGCTCTACATGGCGCGCATGTTCCTGACGCGCACCTTCGCCATTCTCGGCGCGCTGGTGCTGATCCTCCAGTCGCTCGACCTGCTGACGGAAAGCGGTGCGATCCTGGCCTATGCCGGCAATGGCGATGCCGAGATCTGGCGGTATGTCAGCCTGCGCGTGCCGCAGATCGCTTCCACCTTCCTGCCCTATTCGGTGCTGCTCGGCTCGATCCTGACGCTGTCCCAGCTCAATCAGAACAGCGAAGTGATCGCGATGAAGGCGTCCGGCCTGTCCGCGCACCAGGTGCTGGCGCCGCTGCTGCTCACCGGCATCGCCGTCGCCGCCATTTCCTTTTCCTTCAACGATCGCATCGTGTCGCGTGCCACCGCGACGCTCGAGCAGTGGAAGAAGGTGTCCTATGCCCCGCTGCCCATCGATCGCGGCGATCGCGCCAATGTGTGGGTGAAGGGCGACAACAACCTGATCGCGGTGCAGCAGGTTCGCGGGCGCGGCGGTGCAGCGCAGCTCTACGGGGTCACCGTATATGAGCGGCAGAACCGCTCGCTGGTCAGCATCCTCACTGCGCCGCACGCAGTGCGCGCAGGCGATGGCTGGCGCGTCGACAATGCCGAACGCTTCATCGTCGCTACGGGCCAGAAGACCAAGGCGGGTAGCGTCGTGATCGGCCACAACATCCGGCCGGACCAGTTCACGCTCGCCCATGTCGATGCCGATTCCATGGCGTTCGGCGCGCTCTATCAGGCGATCGGCGACCTGAAGGTGGCCGGCCGCCAGACCGAGGCGCTCGAAGGCGCGCTGTGGCACAAGCTGGCCGGGCCGCTCTCGGCGATCCTGATGCCGTTGCTGGGCGCCGTCTCGGCCTTCGGCATCGCGCGCTCGGGCAAGCTGTTCGTCCGTGCGGTCATCGGCATGGCGCTGGGCTTCCTCTATTTCGTCGCCGACAATTTCGCGCTCGCGATGGGCAATCTCGGCGCCTATCCGCCCTTCCTGGCGGCCTGGGCGCCTTTCCTGCTGTTCCTGATGATCGGCGAGGCGGTCCTGCTCAGGACCGAGGAATAGCCGCGCAACGGCATCCCCAAAGCGTTCCTGTCTGGCTAGGCGGAGCGGGGGACCATATAGCGGCCGCCATGTCGCTCTTCCCGCCCGCTTCCTGTCCGCGCATCGTCGTCAAGATCGGTTCGGCCCTGCTCGTCGATCCGGACGGCAGCGTGCGCCGCGCCTGGCTGGAGGGCATCGCCGCGGATATCGCCGCGCGCGCCGGCGCCGGGCAGCAGGTCGCGGTGGTCTCGTCGGGCGCGATTGCCCTGGGCGCGCGCCGGCTCGATCTCGCCAGGGGCGGCCGGGCGAGCCTGGAGGATGCGCAGGCGGCGGCCGCCACCGGCCAGATCGAGCTGAGCCGGGTCTGGGCCGATGTGCTCGGCGCCAACGGGCTGATCGCGGCGCAGATGCTGGTCACGCTGGGCGACCTCGAGGATCGCCGCCGCTATCTCAACGCCGCGGCCACGCTCGATCGCCTGCTCGGGCTCGGCGTGGTGCCGGTGCTCAACGAGAATGACAGCGTCGCGACCGAGGAGATCCGCTTCGGCGACAATGATCGGCTCGCCGCGCGCGTGGCGCAGGCGGCGGGGGCGGGCGGCGTGGTGCTGCTCTCGGACGTCGACGGGCTCTACGACCGTAACCCGGCGCTGCCCGGCGCGGTGCACATCCCCCGTGTCGAGCGGATCGACGGCGCGGTGGAGGGCATGGCCGACAGGGGTTCCGCCTCGGGCATGGGATCGGGCGGCATGGTCTCGAAGATCGCCGCGGCGCGGATCGCCAACGCCGCGGGCGCGCATCTCGCCATCGCCTCGGGCCGGATCGCGCACCCGCTGTCCGCCACCGCCAGGCACACGCTGTTCGTGGCGGAGAAGGCGGCACCGGCGCGCAAGGCGTGGCTGGCCGGCGGGATCACCGCGCGCGGCACCATCCATGTCGATGCCGGTGCTGCCCGGGCGCTGGGGCAGGGCCGGAGCTTGCTCGCCGCCGGTGCGGTTCGCGTCGAAGGCGATTTCGCACGCGGCGACCTGGTCGTGATCGTGGGGCCGGACGGTCGCTCGCTTGCCCGCGGCCTGGCCGAATATCCGAGCGAGGACGCCGCGCGCATCCTCGGCCGTCGCAACGAGGATCAGGCCGAGCTGCTCGGCTATGCCCCGCGCTCGACACTGGTGCACCGGAGCCATATGGCGCTGCTGTGACCACCATCGCCCTTACCGGCGGCACCGGCTTTGTCGGGACCCGCCTGATCGCCCTCGCGCTCGAAGCCGGCCACCAGGTCCGCGCCCTCACGCGCCGCCCCCAGGCCGGACGAGAGCATATCGCCTGGGTGCGGGGCGACTTGTCGGATACCGCCGCGCTCGCCGAGCTGTGCGAGGGGGCGGGCGCCGTCATTCATGTCGCGGGCGTGGTCAACGCGCCCGATCGCGCCGGCTTCGCGGCCGGCAATATCGACGGCACGCGGGGCATGATCGAGGCGGCGCGGGCACGGGGCGTCCACCGTTTCGTCCATGTCTCCTCGCTCGCCGCGCGTGAGCCCGGGCTTTCGGCCTATGGCTGGTCCAAGGCGGAGGGTGATGCGCTCGTCATGGCATCGGGCCTCGACTGGAGCATCGTCCGACCCCCGGCCATCTACGGCCCCGGCGACCTCGAGATGCTCGAGCTGTTCCGACTGGCAAAGAAGGGGCTGGCGCTGATGCCGCGCGGCGGCCGCATCTCGCTGCTCGAGGTCGGCGACCTCGGCCGGCTCCTGCTCGCGCTCGCCACCACCGACGGGTGCAACCAGATCCTGGATGCCGACGACGGCACCGAGACCGGCTGGAGCCACCAGGAGTTCGCCGCGGCGATCGGCACCGCGCTCGGCAAGCGAGTCGCGTCCTTCGCCCTGCCGCGCCCGCTGCTGATGGCGGGGGCGCATCTCGATCGGCTGGTGCGGGGCGGCAAGGCGAAGCTCACCCCCGATCGCGTGGCCTATTTCTGCCATGAGGACTGGGTGGTGGATGCCGCCCGGCGCCCGCCGTCGAACCTGTGGAAGCCGCAGGTGGAAACTCCCGCCGGCCTGGCGGCAACGGCCGCCTGGTATCGCCAGCAGGGCCTGCTCTAGGGCGAGAACCCAAACAAGTATCTGATTTCCTTCGTCATCCCCGCGCAGGCGGGGATGACGGAAGTGGGTACTTGTCTGAAGGGGATAATCGCCGAACAAGTCCGGGGTGGCGATTGATATGCGCGCCCTCCTTCTCGATCGCAAATGGCGATCCGCTCTGGAGGTGCTGGATGCGCGGTGGCGGATCAACCGCTCCGTCACGGCAGGGGCGGGATGACGATCGCGGTGTCCGCCTTGACGCGGTCGAGCGCGATCAGCGAGCGATAGCTGGCGATGAAGCCGTTCTCGGCGAACAGCCGCTTGGTCAGCGCCGAATAGGCGCGCATGTCGGAAGTCACGATCACCAGCATGAAGCTCACGCCGCCGGTGACGTAATAGCATTGCTGCACCTCGGGCGTGTCGAGGAACAGGCGGCGCGCCCGTTCCACCGTCGGCGCGTGCTCGTCGACCAGCTGCACCTCGACGATCGACGTGATGGTGAGCGGCACCGCATCGGGATCGACGATCGCCACGTTGCGCGCGATCACGCCCGCCGCCTCCATCGCCGCGATCCGCCGTTGCACCGCCGCCGCCGAAAGGTTCACCGCCTCGCCGATCCGGCGCTGCGGCATCTTGTTGTCCGCCTGCACGAGGCGAAGGATCGCCCGGTCGAAGGAATCCAGCGCGCGCATGGTTCTGCTCCGTTCGTTCGCCATGCGCCGAGTTTTTGTTGCATCCGGGTGCCGAATCAAGAGCGCTCCGCCCGGCATGGTGATGATATTCCCCACCGTGACAGGCACCGGAAGGGAAGGCGACATGATGGGCGAACGCGGATCGATGCTGCTCGGCGTGCTGTGCGGCGCGGCGGCGGGCGCGCTCTGGGGGCTGGTGTTCGTCGCGCCCGAGCTGGCCCGCGCCTTCGGCCCGCTCGAACTGACCATCGGCCGCTACCTTGCTTACGGCCTGCTTTCCGCTGCCCTGATCGCGCCGCGCTGGCCCAGCCTCCGCGCCCAGCTGCGGGCGAGCGAATGGCGCGCGCTCGCCTGGCTCGCGCTGGCGGGCAATACGCTCTATTTCCTGCTCCTCTCCAGCGCGGTGCAGCTGGGTGGCATCGCGATGACTTCGCTCGTCATCGGTTTCCTGCCGGTGATCGTCACCATCGCCGGCAGCCGGGCAGAGGGTGCCGTGCCGCTCGCCCGGCTCGCCCCCTCCCTGCTGCTCTGCGCAGGCGGTGCGGTCTGCATCGGCGGACAGGCATTGTTCCTGCCCTCGATCCGCCCGCCGGCGGCGCAGCTCATAGGGCTCGCCTGTGCAGTCGGGGCGCTTGCCTCATGGAGCGCCTTCGCCGTCGGCAACAGCCAGATGCTCGCCCGGGTGAAGGCCATCTCGTCGCATGACTGGAACCTGCTGCTCGGCCTCGTCACCGGTGCGCAGAGCCTGGTGCTGATCCCGCTCGCGCTGCTGCTCGGCACCGGACGCCACGGGGCGGGGGACTGGGCCCTGTTCGCTGCCGTTTCCGTGGGGGTGGCGCTGTTCGCCTCCATCCTCGGCAATGCGCTGTGGAATCGGATGAGCCGCCTGCTCCCGCTCACGCTCGCGGGCCAGATGATCACCTTCGAGACTCTGTTCGCGCTGCTCTATGCCTTTGCGTGGGAACATCGTGGGCCGACCGCGCTCGAAGCGCTCGCCTTCGTGCTGGTGGTGGCGAGCGTGGTTACCTGCCTCGCGGCACATCGGAGGCCGGGGTCGATGCCCGCTCCCCAGCCACTGTCATCCTGAAACGAGTTGGCTCGCGTCCCCTTCGGACAAATATCCCTCTTCCGTCATCCCCGCGAAGGCGGGGATCCAGGGTTTCTCCGCCGTATCGCCCGCGACTCTGGGTCCCCGCCTGCGCGGGGATGACGGCTATTGGGTCATCCTCGTCGCAAGGGGATAGCCGCGAACCAAGTTCAGCGTGACAAGGAGAAGCCCTGGGCCGTCGCCATCATGCTCCGCGCCACTGCCTCGGCGGTCTTGATGCCGTCGATCGCCGCCGAGAGGATCCCGCCCGCATAGCCCGCGCCTTCGCCCGCCGGGAACAGCTGCGCCACGTTCAGGCTCTGATGGTCCTTGCCGCGCGTGATCCGCACCGGGGAGGAGGTGCGCGTCTCCACTCCGGTCATCACGGCGTCGGGATGATCGTAATTCGCGATCTGCCGCCCGAACACCGGCAGCGCCTCGCGGAACGCCTCGATCACGAAGCCCGGCAGGCATTCCGAAAGGTCCGTCATCTTCACCCCCGGCTTGTAGGAGGGGATGACCTCGCCCAGCGTCGTCGAGGGCCGGCCGGCGAGCAGGTCGCCGACGCGCTGCCCCGGCGCATGATAGTTGGAGCCGCCGGCGACATAGGCCAGGTCCTCCCAGTGCCGCTGCAGTGCGATCCCCGCCAGCGGGTCGCCCGGATAGTCCCTTGCCGGATCGATCGCGACGACCAGTCCCGAATTCGCGTTGAACTCGGCCCGCGAATATTGGCTCATGCCGTTGGTGACGACCCGGCCCTCCTCGCTGGTCGCCGCCACCACGCGCCCACCCGGGCACATGCAGAAGCTGTAGACGCTGCGCCCGTTCGAGGCGTGGTGGACGAGGCTGTATGCCGCCGCGCCCAGGTCCGGATGGCCGGCGCAGTTGCCGAAGCGCGCCCGGTCGATCCAGCTCTGCGGATGCTCGATCCGCACGCCGATCGCGAAGGGCTTGGCTTCCATGTACACGCCGCGCCGGTGGAGCATCTCGAAGGTCGGCCGGGCGCTGTGCCCCACCGCCAGCACGACATGGTCCGCTTCGAGGAAGCTATCCTTGCCATCGGAAAGATCGTGCAGATGCAGCCCGCATATCCGCTGGTTGCCTTCGGGGGTGCGCTCCAGCGCGATATCGTCGACTCGCGTCTCCCAGCGATATTCGCCGCCCAGCGCCTCGATCGTGCGCCGCATGCTCTCGACCATGGTGACCAGGCGGAAGGTGCCGATATGCGGATGCGCTTCCCACAGGATGTCGTCGGGCGCGCCGGCCCTGACGAACTCCTCCAGCACCTTGCGGCCGAGGAAGCGCGGGTCCTTGACCCGGCAATAGAGCTTGCCGTCGGAGAAGGTGCCGGCGCCGCCCTCGCCGAACTGCACGTTGCTGTCGGGGTTCAGCTCGGCACGGCGCCACAGGCCCCAGGTATCCTTGGTGCGCTGGCGCACCACCTTGCCGCGGTCGAGGATGATCGGCCGGAAGCCCATTTGCGCCAGGATGAGCCCCGCGAACAGCCCGCACGGCCCGGCGCCGATCACCACGGGACGCCGGCCGCTCCAGCCCGCGGGCGCCGTGACCGGGAAATGATATGCCATGTCCGGTGTGGGGCGCAGGTCCTTGTCGCCCGGGAAGCGCGCGAGCACCGCAGCCTCGTCGGCCAGCTCGACATCGACGGCATAGACCAGCTGGATCGCATTGCGTCGCCGCGCGTCGTTGCCGCGGCGATAGACGAAGTGGCTCCTCAGCTCGTCGGGCGCGATGCCCAGGCGCGTCGCGATCGCCTTGGGCAGGGCCTCGGGCGGGTGGTCGAGCGGCAGATAGAGTCCGGAGAGGCGAAGCATCGCGAGCCTCTAGCGCCAACTGCGCCGCGCCTCAAATCCGCGGTCCATTTCGTCGGCTCGGCGCGACGGTGCCCTTGCAATGTAGGATATCGTCTGGTTCCTTCGCCCGATGATCGGGTCGAGGGCGATGCTGCCGGGCAAGGGCATTTTTGTGCCATCCCCGATCGCTCCGATTCAAAGTGAAGTGATTTCCCCCGACTCCCTTCCCCCGACTCCCTTCGCTTTGCCGCCGCGCGCTGCCCAGCCAGCGGCGCGTTTCCGCCGCAATCGCTTGGCACTGCAGAACGATATCACTAGAGGGACCCCATGACCGACCGCGCTTCCGTCTTCGAGACCGTCACCGCCCAGATCGAGCCCTTCAACAAGAAGGGCGTCGCGCTGACCGACAGCACCACCTTCGCCGGGGACCTGGAGTGGGACAGCCTTACCGTGATGGATTTCGTCGCGGCGATCGAGGACGAGTTCGACATCATCATCACGATGAACATGCAGGCCGAGATCGAGAATGTCGGCCAGCTGGTCGACGCCGTCCAGAAGCTCAAGGGCTGAGAGACGTGACCGACAGCCTGAACACCGCCGACGCGCTTCCCGCCAACCCGGCCCAGGTCGCTCCCGAACGTGATCTCATGTCGAAGTTCGACGGCCTGATCGCCGAGCGCCAGGCGCTGCTCGACAGCGGCGTCACCGATCCCTTCGCGATCGTGATGGAGCAGGTGAAGTCGCCCACCGAGGCGGTGATCAAGGGCCGGGACACGATCCTGCTCGGCACCTACAACTATATGGGCATGACCTTCGATCCGGACGTGATCCAGGCCGGCAAGGACGCGCTCGACAAGTTCGGCTCGGGCACCAATGGCAGCCGGATGCTCAACGGCACCTTCCAGGACCATATGGAAGTCGAGCAGGCGCTGCGCGAATTCTACGGCGTATCGGGTGCGATCGTCTTCTCGACTGGCTACATGGCCAATCTCGGCATGATCTCCACCCTGGTGGGGAAGGGCGAATATGTCATCCTCGATGCGGACAGCCACGCCTCGATCTATGACGGCTGCAAGCAGGGCTATGCCGAGATCGTCCGCTTCCGCCACAACGACGTGGAAGATCTCGACAAGCGCCTCGGCCGCCTGCCCAGGGAAGCGGGCAAGCTGGTGGTGCTCGAGGGCGTCTATTCGATGCTCGGCGACATCGCCCCGCTGAAGGAAATGGTCGCCGTCGCCAAGAAGCATGGCTGCATGGTCCTGTCCGACGAGGCGCATTCGATGGGCTTTTTCGGCCCCAATGGTCGCGGCGTCTATGAGGACCAGGGGCTGGAGGGGCAGGTCGATTTCGTCGTCGGCACCTTCTCCAAATCGGTCGGCACCGTCGGCGGATTCTGCATCTCGGACCATCCGAAGTTCGAGGCGATCCGCCTCGCCTGCCGCCCCTATATCTTCACCGCTTCCCTGCCGCCCAGCGTGGTGGCCACCGCGGCGACTTCGATCCGCAAGCTGATGCATGCGCACAACAAGCGCGCGCATCTGTGGGAGAATGCCCGCACGCTGCATGGCGGCCTCAAGGAAATGGGCTTCAGGCTCGGCACCGAGACTTGCGACAGCGCGATCATCGCCGTGATCCTCGAGGATCAGACGCAGGCGGTGATGATGTGGCAGGCGCTGCTGGATGCCGGCCTCTACGTCAACATGGCGCGCCCGCCCGCGACGCCGGCCGGCACCTATCTGCTGCGCTGCTCGCTCTGCGCCGAGCATAGTGCCGAGCAGATCCGGCGCGTGCTGGGCATGTTCCGCGCCGCGGGCCAGGCAGTGGGGGTTATCGGCTGAGGGCGCTTTCCAGCGCGCCCCGGCTCGACTAAAATCGAGCCCGTAATGAGTGAGATCAACAACGCCCTGGAGCGTGCTGTCCGGGCGACGAACTGGCGGTTCATGCTGCTCGGCGCGCTCGCGTTGCTCGGGATCGCCGTGCTTGCGGCTGTGGCGGTGATCCAGCAGCGCACCGATGCGGAGCGTGATCGGGCGATCGCGCGCCAGCAGCACACCTTCGACGTGATCATGCGGGCCAACCAGCTTTCCGGCGCGATCGCCGGGGCGGAGGCCGCGCTGGGCCGCTATGTCGTCAGCGCCGATCGCAAGCTCGGCCAGCAATATGGCGCGCAATGGGAGCGCGCGACCGAACAGCTCGCCCGGCTTCAGCAGCTGACGGCCGACAATGGCGATCAGCGCGCGCGGATGATCCGGCTCAAGCGGGCATTCGATGCGCGCGGCAAGGAACTGGCCACCACCGCGCTCTATTCCGCCTATAAGCGGCACAGCGATGCCTGGGGCAGCTATTATCAGGTCCGTGCCAGCCCGGCGCGCAGCCAGCTGGAACAAGTGCTCAACGAAGTGGTCGATGCCGAGCGGGTCACGCTCCACGGCCGCAGCAAGGCCGCTGCGGACCTGCTCGCCAATTCGGGCTTCGCCTCGCGGCTGCTCACCGGCTTCGGCATCCTGATCGTGCTCGGCGCGGTGCTGCTCGGCTGGATGGCGATCGAGGCCCAGGGCGAGCGCGCGGTCGCCGACGCCATGGCCGATGCCGAGCGCGAGCGCGCCGCCGAACTACAGGAAGCGGTAGCCGAGGCGACCGAGCAGTTGCGCACCGAGGCGAGTGAACGCGAAGCTGCGCAGGAACAGCTCCGCCAGGCGCAGAAGATGGAGGCGGTTGGCCAGCTCACCGGTGGTATCGCGCATGATTTCAATAATATGCTTGCCGTAGTCCTTGGTGGATTGGAGCTTGCCAAGCGCCACCTCCACACCGGCGGCCCCGATGCGCAGCGGCATATCGAGAACGCGATGGAAGGCGCGAACCGCGCTGCCGCGCTGACGCGCCGCCTGCTCGCCTTTTCACGCGCCGAGCCGTTGCTGCCCGAAGCAGTGGAAGCGGGCACGTTGATCGAGGGCATGACCGATCTGCTCGACCGCACCCTGGGTGACGGCATCGCGGTCGAGACGCATGATGCGGGCACGGGCTGGCGGGTCTGGGTCGATCGCCATCAGCTCGAGAATGCGCTGCTCAATCTCGCCGTCAACGCGCGCGATGCGATGGAGGGGCAGGGGACGCTCAGCTTCGTCACCGGCGGTATCACGCTCGCCGAGAACGAGGTCGGCGAATGCGCCGCGGGCGACTATGTCACGATCGAGGTGGGTGATACCGGCATGGGGATGACGCCCGAGGTGCTGGAACGCGTGTTCGAGCCCTTCTTCACCACCAAGCCGGTAGGCAAGGGCACGGGATTGGGGCTCAGCCAGATCTTCGGCTTTGTTCGCCAGTCGGGAGGCGAGATCGGCATCGATACGGAGCCGGGCCGGGGCACGCAGGTGGTGCTGTACCTGCCGCGCCATGTCGGCGTGGGTGCGGTTCCCGAGGCGGCCCCCGCCTTCGAAGGTGCCTCCGAGCATGAAAGCCGGGCGCTCGACATCCTGGTGGTGGAAGACGATCCGCGCGTGCTGGCCGCGACGCTGGGCGCGTTGGGGGAGCTCGGCCATCGCGCCACCGGTTGCGACGATCCGCTTGCCGCGACGGAAGCGATCGCGACCTTGCCGACCCTCGATCTGATCGTGTCCGACGTGCTGATGCCGGGTCGGACCGGCCCCGAGATGATCGCCGCGCTGGGCGAGCGGATCGAGGGGGTCGCGGTGCTGTTCGTCACCGGCTTCGCGGGCGAGGCGGATGCGGCGATCTTTCAGGGGCGCACCGTGCTGCGCAAGCCCTTCACGATCGCCGGACTGGCCGCGGCAGTGACGGAAGCAATGGCACAGGAAACCCGCAGGGGCGGGCAGGCGGCGGAATGATCGGGCCGCCGGGGCGGCGGAACAAGTCAGTTGGCAGGGGCCCTTGGTGCGGGCGAGGCGGGCTTGTAGCTCACCACGCACCAGTCCGGCGCGCAATTGGCGGCAGCCTCGATGATCGCGGCATAGCGCTCGACAATGCTGCAGTCGGTGTCGGCGGCATAGAGGATGATCGGCCGATGCGGCGTCTCGCGGCCGGCGCCGCTGGCGAAATCCTCCAGCGAAGTGTCGCTGGCGCGGATGAAACCCCACATGGCTTGGCCGCCATCGTCGCGCACGGCATAGGCGTCGGCGCTCTTCCTGGGCAGCTTCGTGCCCCATTGGGCAGAGAGATTGCAGCTCTTGTCGGGCAAGGTGAGCGCGCCGAGCGCGAGCGAGAACAGGATCATTGCGGCTTCTCCATGTCGCCATGATGCTCGGCCATGGTACGCGAGAGCTGGGCGACCGCCATCTCGCGCGCCTTGTTGCGCGGCAGCCCGAGCGCGCGGGCCATCGGCGCGCCGAGCAGTGCGTCGCCGACCGCCATCAGCACCAGTTGCAGCGTTTCCTCATGCAGCGAATGCGACTTGTCGGCATGCCCCTCGGCCAGCTCGTCGATCAGCCGGTGGATCGCTTCCAGGATCGGATCCAGCGCGTCCTGATTGCCGGTCAGGATCATCCAGCTCGCCAGCGCACCGGCGCCGCCCTTGTCGAAGGCATCGAAGGTGAGGTTCACCACTTCGTGATCGTCATGGTCGCCGGCGCGCGCGCGCATCACCGCGGCGCCGATCTTGCTGGTCACCCCGCAGGCGATATTGGCGGCGAGTGCCTTTTGCAGCCCGGCGGCCGAGCCGAAATGATGGAGCAGATTGGCATGGGTGCGGCCGATCCGCGCCGCGACTGCCTTCAGCGTCACTGCCTGCGGCCCCGCCTCGAGCAGCAGCGCGCGTGCGGCCTCCAGCGCGGCGTCGCGGGATTCTTCGGGAGAAAGGCGTTTGCGTGGTGCGGCAGTCATCTCGTGCAGTGTCGTCCCCGGAAACCCCCGGCTTAGGGCATGATTTCCAAGGGGGAAAGCACGGAGATGTCCGCTCCTCCCCAAAGGGGGAGGAACGGACATCACGCCGCCATTCGGGCATCCCCGTCGCCGCCGCAATCGCCCTCGGAAAGGTCGATTTCGTAGCGGGCGCTGGCCACGTCGCAGCCGCGGCCGCGCGAGTACATGGTGACGAGCTGGCCCGTCGGGCGGAAGCCCAGCTTGCGCAGCACCCGGCCCGAAGCGGGATTGTCGATGAAATGGCCGGCGGTGATGCGACGGACGCCGCGGGCCCGCGCGGCCCGGAGCACGGCGCGTCCGGCCTCGGTCGCGAAGCCGTGGCCCCAGGCTTGCGGAGTCAGCCAATAGCCGAGTTCGTTAGGCTCGTCCTTCCACGCGCCCACTGCCATGCCGCCGATCAGGCGCACCGCGCCGTCCTGATGCTCGAACACGAGGAACTTGGGTTCGACCGGGTTGCCGAAACCGGCGAGAAACGTCTCGGCCGCTTCGATCGGATAGGGCCAGGGCGGCATGGCGAGGTTGCGCACCACGCTCTCATGGCCGATCGCCTGCGCCAGGGCCATGGCGTCCTCGGGCCAGCCGGGCCGTAATGTCAGTCTTTGCGTTCGCATGAACATGACCATCTCCTTGGTCCTGCGACGCCCCACGCCACGCTACTGTGACGAGGTTGTTGCGCCGTGGTGTCAGGGAGGAAATAAAAAAGGGAGCCGGGGCGACCCGTCTCCCTTTTCAGCTGGTTCGTTCGTCGAACCCGGGTCACCCTGGTGGGCAACCCGGCCGGTTGCCCGATGTTATTCGGCAGCCTCCGCAATCATGTCCACCGAGCAGAACTTGCGGCCAAGCTTGCCTTCCTTGAACGACACGCGGCCGTCGACGAGCGCGAAAAGGGTATGGTCCTTGCCCATGCCCACGTTCACGCCCGGATAGAATTTGGTGCCGCGCTGACGCACGAGGATGTTGCCCGCGACTGCGAGCTCACCGCCGAACTTCTTCACGCCGAGACGACGGCCGGCCGAATCACGACCGTTACGCGAAGAGCCGCCTGCCTTCTTATGTGCCATTGCCTATACTCCTCGAATCTCTGGCTTACGCTTCCGCGGCCGGGGTCTCGCCCTCGGCAGCAGCGGCCTTCTTCGCCTTGGGGGCGGCCTTCTTCTTCTCTTCCTGCGCACCGATGGCGGTGATCTTCAGGATGGTGTGGTTCTGGCGATGGCCGTTGCGGCGGCGATAATTGTGCCGGCGGCGCTTCTTGAAGACGATGACCTTTTCGCCCTTCGCCTGCGCGACGATCTCGGCCGAAACGGTGAGGCCCTCGGTGGACTTCAGCTCGCCACCTTCGCCGGCGAGCAGCACGTCGCCCAGCGTGACCGTCGAACCGGCCTCGCCGTCGAGCTTCTCGACCACGATCTTGTCTCCCGCGGCAACGCGATACTGCTTGCCGCCCGTGCGCACGATAGCGAACATCGGTCTCTTCTCTGGTTCAAATGCTTGTGCCCGCCAAGGTTGCACCCCGGCAGGAGGAAGGGCGCAGCTAAGGGAGGTGCGATCGGAAGTCAACCGGTAACTACCCAAAAGGGGCAGTTAATGCCGGTGCGTGCGCTTCAAGGTGTAGCGTCCGGCCGCATAGCCGTCGAAAAGCCCGTTGATCGCGGGGTGGTCGACCGGCTCTTCGCTATCGTCAGCCACCAGATTCTGCTGGCTGACATAGGCGACGTAGCTCGATTCGTCGTTTTCCGCGAGCAGGTGGTAGAAGGGCTGGTCCTTGCGCGGGCGCACTTCCTCGGGAATCGCCTCGTACCATTCGTCGCTGTTGGCGAAGACGGGATCGACGTCGAAGATCACGCCGCGGAACTCGAACTGCCGGTGGCGCACTACGTCGCCAATCGCGAAGCGGGCGGTGGCGACCGGCGGCATCGGAATTCCGGGTTCATAGGGAATCGGGGCGCCGGGTGTCTGGGTCATGATCACAATCTAATATCTCTGCGTTCAGGTACAAGGACGTGCTTGCAGTATCCGAAATGCTGCGCTAGGGGCCGCCCCTCACAGCGACCGACGCGGAGTTCTTCCGCGCACAATCGCCTCGCGGAGAGGTGGCAGAGTGGTCGAATGCGCCGCACTCGAAATGCGGTTTACGGGGAACCGTAACGAGGGTTCGAATCCCTCCCTCTCCGCCATTTCTACTACGCCATACTGCATATTGCGCCTCGCGGTAGCGGGTCGCGGGGCGAGCATGGCGAATGGCGCGGATGAGAAGCGTCGCAAGCGGGTTCGGCCCCTGTAAGACGGTCGCGTCGCCGATGATGTGTGTGCCATTCGCCGTCGGGAAGTTGGCCGGTGGGATATGTTTCGTACCCATCGCTTGGTGACATGACGGCTTTGCGCCCCATGGCGGTCCTTCAGCCCGTCTTCCGACGATCCGAAAGGCCGACGTTCGTCCAGTCGCTGGTTTGGCGACTGCGGAGGTTGGAAGGAGGGCTGTCAGTTTCGAGCGAACTGATGCAGCAAAGCGGGCATCGGAAACATCACACTCTGCCTTCCAGCATCGCTGTTTCGTCACCACGCAGCGTCAGGATTTCGGCGCCGGTTCTCGTGACGGCGACCGTATGCTCGAACTGGGCGGAGAGTTTCCCGTCATTGGTTACGACCGTCCAACCGTCGTCAGCAGTGGAAACCTTGCGGGTGCCCTGGTTCAACATCGGCTCGACGGTGAAGACCATGCCTTCGCGCAGTTTCATACCCGTTCCGGGCCGCCCGAAATTGAGGATCTGTGGTTCCTCGTGCATCTCTCGGCCAATGCCATGCCCGCAAAATTCTCGCACGACCGAGTATCCGTTCCTCTTGGCATGCCGTTCTATCGCAAAGCCGATGTCGCCAAGATGGGCTCCGGGGCGGACCTGTCTTATACCCTGCCACATCGCCTCGCGGGCGACCCGCACAAGCCGCCGCGCAGCAGGTAGGACGTTGCCGACCAGGTAGGTCTTGCTCGAATCCGCGATGAAGCCGTTCTTTTCCAGGGTGACATCGAAATTCACGATGTCGCCGTCACGGATGATCTCGCCCGAGTTGGGTACGCCGTGGCAGACTACATGATTGATCGAACAGTTCAGGACATACTCGAATCCATATTGTCCCTTGCTTGCTGGGCGGGCGGCGAGATCGTCGGTTATGAAAGCTTCGACCAGATCGTTGACGTGCAGGGTCGACATGCCGATAAGGTCCTGTCCGTCCAGCATCTCGAAGACCGATGCCAGCATTCTGCCTGACGCACGCATGAGCGCCAGTTCGTCGGGTGTCTTCACCATGTCAGGCGGCCACCAGATCCTTTGGATGCACGTCTGCCGCTTCCAGCTGCATCCTCGTGATGTCGTTGAAGGAAAGCGTCGGGTTGGCCTCAGCCAACATTCCGATTTTCATCCAGAACTCCGCCTGCGCATTGATGGAGCGGCACATCACCGTGCTGGCTCGACGAATATCATCATGCAGGTCGTCGTCGATCTTCACGATGCCCATGGGCTACCTCGGATGTCGCATAATATACGAATCATCTATGAAACGTATAACATGCCGTCAAGGGCGACCGGTTATGGGCACTGCAGGACTTGTGGCGGGTGGCCCAAATGGGGTTATGAACTGACGCTCGGCTGTTGGTCCGTAGCTCCGGCAGCAACGCGCCCTAATTCCAGCCGTTCAGCGCGCCACAAACTGCTCCTAATAGCCGACCTCCATCAGAGACCCGGTCGAACCTGAAAAGCGCATAAATCTACGATGTCGCAGGGTAAGGGGGCTATGTGGTCGGGGGGCAAGAATGGTCTTGACTATAAATCTACCTAGGTAGATTTATTCTGACATGCCTCGAAAACGTGCACTCTCACATCACGCCCGCATGGTCCCTTTTACGCTTCTCGAAGCAGAGGGAGGCTGGTCGCACGGCTACGACCTAGCCCGGCTTGCCGACGTCAAATCCGGCACCCTGTATCCGCTGCTAATCCGCCTCGAAGCCCAAGGCTATCTCGATGCCGAATGGCAGCAGCCCCCGGAGAGAGGCCGGCCGCCGCGCCATGCCTATCGCCTGACTGCCAGCGGCCTGCAGCTGGCGCGTGCCAACCCTCCGGGGCAGCCGGCACTCGCCGCTCCCGCCGGCCGGGAGGCGACGATATGAGTGCGGGTGTCCGCCGCCGCATGGCAGACCTTGCCTGCCGGACCTTGCTCAGCGGCCCGCACCGCTATTGGCTGCTGGCGATTCTCCTCGTCACCGTCACCCATTATGCCTGGGGCGCGATCACCCGCCCGTGGGGCGATCAGAAGGTCAGCTTTGTCCCGGCCGATCAGGTCTGCGCCACCGACGGACCGCTGCGCTACTGCATCAATCGCGACAAGCGCGGCACCAATGGTGACATCGTCTACCATCTCCACGGCCGCAATCTCGAAGAACAGATCTGGAACGACGACACTTATTTCACCGCAATGGTCCAGCAGCAATGGCAGCAGGGTAAAGCGCTGCCGCCTGTTGTCGTCACCCTTTCCTATGGTAAGACTTGGCTGCTGACGCCGAAGGGCGCAAAGCCGGACAGCGGCTTGCTTGACGACATGATGGCGCGCCTGCCGGCGATCGAGGCGAAGATCGGCGCGCCCCGCCGCCGGCTGTTGTTGGGCGAATCGATGGGCGGGCTCAACGTGCTGGTGGCGGGGCTTTCCCACCCATCGAAGTTCGTCAAGATCGCCGCCCTGTGTCCCGGCGTATATGCTTTCTCGCCGTTCGGGCCGCAGGCCAATATCCAGGCGGCAATAGCGCGCACCGGCGCCGATCCCAAGATCGCCATGGGCGTCTGGCTGATGGCAAACCAATATCTCGCCAATGAGGGCGAGTGGCAACGCATTTCACCGCTCAGCCTGATCGAGCGGGCTGGTCCCAAATATCCAGCGCTCTATCTCTCCAACGGCCTCTACGATGCCTATGGCAATTACGAAGGCACCGAACGGCTAGCCGAGCTTGCACTTCGGCGCGGGATCGAGACCGAATGGCATCCGATCTATGGCGGGCACTGCGCCACCGATACGTCGTCGCTCGCAGCATTTCTCCTTTCTTGAAAAATACCGGCGCGCTCTAGGCAAGCATGTCCGCTACTGGTCAGCAGGCGTCGAAAGCCGCCTGTCCGCTACCGGCCCATCAACCGTCATGCGAACTGGAACACCGTGCGCCGCATCCTGCCGCTGTAGCACTGCCTTTGCCCCCGATGCCGGCGAGTCCGTCGGCAAGCTGATCGCCGACCCCGCGCCGGGCGCACCCGCCCCGCCGATCCTGGCGCCGGTCGACGGCTTGCTGATGCTGGACCAGGACAGGTTCGCGGCTGCGTTCGCTGCCGATGTGGGCCCCGAACAGGCGGACTTCATGGCGAAGTCCCAGGTGCGCTGGGGCTGGATGCCTTGAATGGGGAAGTGACCAATCCCGCCTGGAAGACCAAGCCGTCCTGGTATCTGGTGGCGACCGACGACCACATGATCCCGGTTCCCGCCCAGCGCATGATGGCGAACCGCGCCGGTGCGAAGACGGCGGACCACGCCGGCAGCCATACTAGTGGAATTCCGCCTTGCTGGAGTGGCACTGCATTTATGGTCTCGATCGGCTTTCGCCATCCTTCATCCAAGGGCGGCCTGGAGGCGGACTGCTTCCGATACTGGATCGGCCTCGGCGAGGTCGCGCCCACGAAGTGGCGGTGGAATGCGGTGATGCCCATGTTCCAAGCCTGGCAGGGTGGCGGCGCGATCGAGCAATTCGTCGCATCGGTGCGATCCTTCCCCTTCCAATATGCCAAGGCGCACCTAGCTCCTCCGTTCAGGAAGGATGGCCATGAAATCAGGGAAGGCGAGGATCGCGCCCGAGATCGTAGATTGCATCTCGGAGGGGCGGCGAGCGAATGCCGATGAGCTGTTTCGCGTCGCTGCTTTCATCTGGAACGACATGCGAAGCGGTCGCTCGGCATTTGGCTGGGGCGAGCTGACTTCCGACAGCTCCGAGCGCGTTCTGAGTCTGAGGGCTGCCCAGGCGGCGCTGGCCGGAGGCGGGTGACCGGTACCATGGCCGAGATAGTCCAGGCCCGGCCGCGACGGACGGAAGGTGGCTTCGGAACATGACCGCACGGCCGTGGGCCGCGCCTCCAGCCTTGGCGTCGCGTCGATCCGGTGCCGGAACCTCTCCGCTGCTCTCTTGCAACGGAGCGCTCACGCCTGGGTCGTGCTTCCCGTGGCTCTGTGCTCGAACAACGCGGCGGCGGCGGCGGCGTCCAGGGGGGCTCCGAGCAGATCTCCCTGACCCTGCTCGCAACCGGTACCCAACAGCGCGCCTTCCTGGTCGCTGGCCTCGATGCCTTCCGCGGCAATGGTGAGCCCGAGCCCGTGGCCGAGACCGACCAGGGCCTGCACGATCCCGGCGCTCTCGCGCTCGCGCGTCATCGCCTGTACGAAGCTGCGGTCGATCTTCACCTTGTCGAGCCGGAAGCTGCGCAAATGGTAGAGGCTCGAATAGCCGGTCCCGAAATTGTCCAGCGCGATGCGGACGCCTGCGGCCCGGAGGTTCCCGAGCACCATGCGGGCATTGTCCAGATCGGCAACGAACGCACTCTCGGTCACGTCGACTTCGAGACGGGTTGGGGAGATGCCCGCCTCGCCCAGGATGCGCAGGATCCGGGCGGCGAGGAGATTGTCCCTGAGCTGGCTGGCGTGCACGTCGATCGAAAGCGTTATGTTCGCGGGCCAGGATCGCGCCGCGGCACAGCCCAGGCGCAGCACGCGCTCGCCCAGCGCATGGATGAGGCCGACTTCGTCGGCAATGGCCAGGAACCGCTCGATCGGGATCTCGCCATGCTCGGGGTCGATCCAGCGTGGGGCCGCTTCGAAGCCGACCACGCCGCGCGTGCGAAGGTCGAAGGTCGGTCGGTAGACGATGTCGATCCGCTCCTCGTCGAGCGCCCGCCGCAACGCCGCCTCCATTGCCGCGCGCTCGCGGATTCGTGTATCCATCTGCGGCTCGAAGAACCGGAGCGCCGAACGCCGCTCCGCCTTGGCGCGATATAGCGCGACGTCCGCCTTGCGCATCGCTTCCTCGATACTGGTCGCGTCGTCCGGAACCAGGGCGATCCCGATGCCCGCGCCGATGCGGTGCGTGGCGCCGGCCGCGTGAACCGGCATGTCGAGTGCGTCGATTATCCGAAGCGCGATGTTGGTCGCGGCTTCGGGATCAGCGAGATGGGTGGCGAGGATCGCGAATTCGTCGCCCCCGAAGCGCGCGACCAGATCGCCGTCGCGGATGGCCCCGAGCAAGCGCTGGGCGATGAGGATCAGCAACTCGTCGCCCGCCGCGTGCCCATGCACGTCGTTGACCGACTTGAACCCGTTGAGATCGAGCAGGAACACCGCATGCGAGGCGCCTGCCCGCGGGGGGGCTCCGATCGCCGCGGCAAGCGCGTCGTCAAACCGGCGGCGATTGGGCAGCCCGGTCAGCACGTCCTGATAGGCCAGCCTGCGCACTTCGCCTTCCGCGGACAGCCGCCGGGCCATTTCGCGCTTCTGGCGCAGATATTGGCGAGTGGCGAAGAGCAGCAGCCCGAGCGCCAGCACCGCGCCGAGCAGCAGCGCCTCGTCGAGTTCGATCTCGGCCTTGTGAACGGTGAGGCCGTCTTCATTCTCGAACAGGTCATAGGCAAAGGCGCAATAGGCGAGTGCCGCGACCGCTGCCAGCACCAGCCCCAGATCGCGGATGGCGAAACGGTGGCGAATGACGAAACTCCGGATCGCAGGCCAATTCATGCGAGACCTCTCAGCCGCGATGCTACCAGCCATTGCTTGTCAAAGCGTTGCCGCGATCCCCGGGGGCGTTCCGGTGGCGATACCCGGTCCAGTCGTGGATATATGCCGGCATGCTTGGGACGGGACCGGACATTGCGAGGATGAAGGAAACGGGCGATCAGTACGTCCGCGATCGGCATCGCGACCTTGCTGGCGCTCCGCGTGGTGGCGGCCGAGGCCGCGGCACATGATGCGCGGGCTCAGCTCATCCGGATCGCGCGGGTGACCAATCTCGGCGAGCTCACCGCTTCGATCGCACATGAAGTCAACCAGCCGCTGGCCGGTATCGTCAGCAGCAGCAATGCCTGCCTGCGATGGCTGGGCCAGGATTCGCCCAATCTCGAAAAGGCGTGCGCGTCGGCCGAGCGGATCCTCAGCGACGCGAACCGCGCGGCCGCAGTGATCCAGCGGGTGCGGAGCCTTGTCCGGCACGAGGCGCCAAAGCGTGAAAGAGTCGACCTGAACGATATCGTGGACGAAGCGATCGCGCTGGCGCAGGGGGAGCTTGATCGCCACGGCATCGGCTTCGCGGCCGGGGACCAGGAGCATCTGTTCGAGGCGTTCTGGACCACCAGGGAAGGCGGCACCGGCATCGGCCTGACGATCAGCCGGGCTATCGTCGAAGCGCATGGCGGGCGTATCTGGGCCGCGGCGAACGTCCCTTCCGGGGCCGTCTTCCGTGTGAGCCTGCCGGTTTCGGGAGCAAGGCAATGACGATCGAGGCACATACCCAGCATGATGGCCCGACGCCGATCGTCTACCTCATCGATGACGACGCCTCGGTCCGCGCGGGCCTGGAAGATCTGCTCGCGTCGGTCGGCATCGAATGCCGGGCGTTCGCTTCGACTCAGGCCTTTCTCGCCCAGCCGCTGGTGGATGCGCCCGGCTGCCTCGTGCTCGACGTCCGCATGCCGGGGCAGAGCGGCCTCGATTTCCAGCGCCAGCTGAAGGGCCTCGGCATCGGGCTGCCCGTGATCTTCGTCACCGGCCATGGCGATATCGCGATGACGGCCCGCGCGATGAAGGCGGGCGCGATCGAGTTCCTGGCAAAGCCGTTCGACGAACAGGCGCTGCTCGACGCGATCAACGACGGGATCGCCAGGGACCGCGCCCGGCGGCGCGAGGCGACTGGCCTGGCCCGCCTGCGCGCGCTCCACGGCACGCTGACCATGGGAGAGCGGGATGTGATGGAACTGGTCGCGCAGGGGCTGCTCAACAAGCAGATCGCGGCACGGCTGAACGTGAGCGAAGTCACTGTAAAGGTGCGCCGGGGCCAGGTGATGCGCAAGATGCATGCGCAATCGGTGCCCGATCTGGTGCGTATCCACGATCGGCTGTTCCCGCCTTCGGCATAGGGCAGGCGCGGCGGGACGCTTCGATATACCAAAGTATATGTCGCCTATCCGATTGGCATTCGTGCGCCGCAAAATTCCCTACTGGCGGGACTTGTCCCCGCTTGGTATCCGCCCGCCACGCCCACTCCGCTTTTGCGGGGCCGAGGGTGTTTGAGGAACGCTAGCAAATGCCGAGCGATAGTAGTCGATCTAACGCGCCGTCGAGGGCGCCCGGCCGGGCCTAGTCGCTAGTGCTCGCCCGTGGCGGCCGAGACGGCCGGTCACGAGGTGAGCCATGGTCTTCATTTTCGAAGATTCCAAGGGAGCACGCCCATTGGCGCGCTGGGTGCGTGCGGGCGGGGCGCCTTCCTGGGCGGATTTGGTCGTTTTCATCCTGCTCGCTGCGGGGGCGGTGCTGGTGTTCCGCGGTGCCGGGGACATGGGTGCGCCGCTGGCACAGCTGCGCACCGCGCCGGTGGTGCTCGATCCCGCGATGCTGCCCGAATATGCGCTGCGCACCACGCTGCGCATGTTCGCCGCGCTTGCCGCCTCGCTGGTGTTCACTTTCGTGGTCGCCACGCTCGCAGCCAAGAGCCGCAAGGCGGGGCTGGTCATCGTGCCCGCGCTCGACATTCTCCAGTCGGTGCCGGTGCTGGGGTTCCTCACCTTCACCGTCACGCTGTTCCTGGGCCTGTTTCCCGGCAGCCAGCTGGGCGCCGAATGCGCGGCGATCTTCGCGATCTTCACGGCCCAGGCCTGGAACATGGCGTTCAGCTTCTACCAGTCGCTGCGCACCGTGCCCCAGGACCTGGACGAAGTCTCGCGCCAGTTCGGCTTTTCCGCATGGCGGCGTTTCGTCCGGCTGGAACTGCCCTTCGCGCTGCCGGCGCTCGTCTGGAACATGATGATGTCGATGTCGGGTGCCTGGTTCTTCGTCGTCGCGTCCGAGGCGATCACCGTCGGGAACACCACCATCACGCTGCCCGGCATCGGATCCTGGCTGGCGCTTGCGATCGACCGCGAGGATTTCGGTGCGATCGGCATGGCGGTGGGAGTGATGGCGATCGTCATCCTGCTCTACGACCAGCTCGTCTTCCGCCCGATCGTGGCCTGGGCAGACAAGTTCCGCTTCGAGCAGACTGCTTCGCAGCAGCGGCCGCACTCCTGGCTTTACGACCTTATCCGCCGCACCCGCTGGCTGGGCCGGCTCGGTCGGGTGCTCACCGCGCCGCTGCGCTGGCTGGGCAGGGTGCGCCTGCCGCACGTGCCGGCGACACGCCCGCTGCGGATCGCGCCCGCCGCGAGCCGCGTGCTGGACGGCCTGTGGCTGGCGCTGGTCGCCCTGGCCGCGCTGGCGGCGCTCTGGATGCTCGCAAGCTATATCGCGCAGAGCCTCACCTGGCGGGACGGGCTGATCGTGTTCGGGCTCGGCCTGCTCACGCTGCTGCGCGTGGCGGTGCTGATCGTGATCGCCAGTCTCATCTGGGTGCCGATCGGCGTGTGGATCGGGCTGAGGCACGCCTGGGCCGAGCGGCTGCAGCCGGTGGCGCAGTTCCTGGCCGCCTTCCCCGCAAATGTGATGTTCCCCTTCGCAGTGATCGCCATTCTCGGCCTGCACCTCGATCCGAACATCTGGCTGTCGCCGCTGATGGTGCTCGGCACGCAGTGGTACATCCTGTTCAACGTCATTGCCGGGGCGAGCGCGATCCCGACGGACATGAAGGAAGCCTCGGCGATGTTCCGCATCCGCGGCTGGCAATGGTGGCGGCGCGTGGCGATCCCGGCGATCTTCCCCTATTACGTGACCGGTGCGCTGACTGCCTCGGGCGGTTCGTGGAACGCCAGCATCGTTGCCGAGTCGGTGAGCTGGGGCGACAAGCATCTCGAGGCAGCCGGGCTCGGATCGTTCATTGCCAGTGCCACCCAGGCCGGCGACTATCCACGCGTCGCCCTGGGCATCGCGGTGATGAGCATCTTCGTCATCACCTTCAATCGCACGCTGTGGCGCCCGATGTACCGGTACGCCGAGCGCCGTCTTCGTCTCGACTGAGCATCGGGAGCATCGCCATGAATACCCTCACCCAAACCCTCCCCCTGGTCGAGGTCCGCGACGTCCGCCACGTCTATGGCAAGTCGAGCGGAGCCGGCCTGCTCGTGCTCGACGGAGTCGACCTGACGCTGGGCGAGAGCGAAATCGTCGGGCTGCTCGGCCGCTCGGGGTCGGGCAAGTCGACGCTCTTGCGCTCGATCGCGGGATTGATCCAGCCGACCTCGGGCGAGGTCAGCTTCCCGCACGCCGACACGCGCGTATCGATGGTGTTCCAGACCTTCGCGCTCTTCCCCTGGCTCACGGTGCTCCAGAATGTCGAAGTGGGCCTCGAAGCGCAGGGCGTTGCCGCCGAGGAACGCCGCCGGCGTGCGCTGAAGGCGATCGACCTGATCGGCCTGGACGGCTTCGAGAGCGCCTATCCGAAGGAATTGTCGGGCGGCATGCGCCAGCGCGTGGGCCTGGCGCGCGCGCTGGTGGTTGATCCCGACATCCTGTTGATGGACGAGCCCTTCTCGGCGCTCGACGTGCTGACCGCCGAGACGCTGCGCACCGACCTGCTCGATCTCTGGTCGGAGGGGCGGATGCCGATCAAGTCGATCCTGATCGTCACGCACAATATCGAGGAAGCCGTGCTCATGTGCGACCGTATCCTCGTCTTCTCGTCCAATCCGGGGCGGGTGGTCACCGAGATCAGCGTGACCTTGCCCCAGCCGCGCAATCGCCAGGACCCCGCGTTCCAGGCGCTGGTGGACGACATCTATGCCCGGATGACGGCGCGGACCGAGACGGGCCAGCCGCGCGAGGGGCTGTTTCCGGGCACCGGCATCGGGATGGCGCTGCCGCGCGTGTCGACCAACACGCTCGCCGGCCTGATGGAGGCGGTGGCGGCGGAGCCCTATCTCGGCCGCGCGCCGCTGTCGGATCTTGCCAGCGAGCTCCAATATGAGGCGGACGAGCTGTTCCCGATCGCCGAGGTGCTGCAATTGCTGCGCTTCGCCGAACTCGGCGGCGGCGATCTCAAGCTGCTGCCGGCGGCGCAGCGCTATGTCGATGCGGAAGTGGACGAGCGCAAGCAGCTCTTCGCCCAGCACTTGCTGCGCCATGTGCCGCTTGCCGGGCATATCCGCCGCGTTCTCGACGACCGCGCCAGCCACGAGGCGCCGGGGAGCCGATTCCGCGACGAAGTCGAGGATTTCCTGTCCGAGGAATATGCCCAGCAGACGCTGAAATCGGTGATCCAATGGGGCCGCTATGCCGAAGCCTTCGCCTATGACGAAGCGGCGGACCGCTTCAGCCTCGACGATCCCTCATAGAGAGACCGCTACGGACGAGGATCCTGGCCCCGGCGGCGCTCCGGTGCCGTGCGCGCGCTTCTCCGCAAAGGCGGAAGCGTCGCCCGGGAAGAGGCTGTGCAGCATGGCGCGCATTGCCGCGTCGCCCTTGTCCGTCAGCGTCACGGCCATCCGCCGATGATCGTCGGGATCGTGCGAGCGGTGAAGCAGTTCGGCCGCCTCGAGGCGATCGATCCGGCGCAGCGCGCTCGTCGACGTCTCGCCGGAGACAAAGATGAGCTCCTTCACGCAGACGACGCGATGTTGTTGTCCCGCGATGAACAGTTCCAGCACCATGTCCCATGCGGAATCACGAAAGACGTCGCGCGGAAAGAGTTTCGCTGCCTTGGCGCGCATGCGTTGCAGCTGGCGCGCGAGGTCGAGTAGGGATCCGTCCCCAATGCTTACGCTATTCGTCACACTATCATCCAAATACAAGAAGGAATGATATCGTATCCGTAATGTATAGCATCATCTTCTAAATATATCATAGTAAATTAGATTGTCAAAATATCGTAAATCAAATCAAAGTCGTAATTTGCGTATTATATGATTTAGCGCTCTCTGAGTGCTTCCTGGGCGCGGTTGAGGGGCTTCAGTAGATATTGAAGTATCGTTTTGGTTCCGGTGTGGATGTCGGCGGTGGCAATCATTCCGGGCACGATCGGAAAGCGACGGCCGGCCTTGTTGACCAGCGCGTCCGAACGGGTGCGGACGAATACGCGGTAGTAATAGATGTCGGGATTCACTTCGTCGCGGATCGTGTCGGGCGAGATGCTGCTGACTTCGCCTTCGAGGCCGCCGAAAATCGAATAGTCATAGGCCGTGATCTTCACGCTGGCGCGCTGGCCCGGGCGGATGAACGCGATGTCGCGCGGCGCGATGCGGGCCTCGATCAGCAACCGGTCGTCCAGCGGGACGATTTCCATCACCTTGCCGTTGGGCGGCACGACGCCGCCGATCGTCGAGACTTCGATGTTCTTGACCACGCCGCGCACGGGAGAACGCAGGGTGAGCCGCTGCAGCGTGTCCGACCGGCCGCGAACCACCGGGGCAAGCGCTTCGACTTCCTCGCTCACCTTGGCGAGATCCTGTCTTGCCTCGACCAGATATTGCGAGCGCAGATCGGCCTTTTTGAGATCCAGGTCCGCGCGCTGGCGCTTGAGCCGCAGCACTTCGACGTTGCTCGCCGCGCCGGTCGCGATCAGCGATTCGCCGATGCCGACCTCGCGATTGATCAGCGCCAGCGATTCGTCGATCAGGCCGGTCGAGCCGGCCAGGCTGCGGCGGCGCGTGTCATAGAGCCGCTGCTGCTCGGCCTTGAGCGCCGGATAGCCGTTCAGTTCCCGAGGGAAGCGAAGCGGGGTGCCGTCCACCTCTGCCCGGAGCCGCGCCTGGGCGGCGAGCGCGGCGCGATATTTCGCGGCGCCTTCCTCCACCGTCGAGCCGGCCTGGGTGGGATCGAGCTGCGCGAGGACCTGGCCGGGCTTGACGATGTCGTCCTGGCGCACGTGGAGCTTGGCGAGGATGCCGCCCTCCAGCGACTGGAGGACCTGTTCATGGCTGGTCGGCACCACCTTGCCGGTGCCGGTCGCCACTTCGTCGAGCGCCGCGAACCAGGTCCAGACGAGGAAGGCGACGACCATCGCCGCCAATACCCACAGCATGCGCGTGGCGTCGCGCAGCCGGCCGCGACCCTCTTCGTCGAACAGCCGCTCGTCGGTGCCGAAGGCCGCGCTCATGCCGCCTGGGTCCTTGCGCCGCGCATTGCGTCGAGCGCCGCTTCCTTCGGCTGGTCGAGGATCACCATGCCGTGGTCGATGACGATCACGCGATCGACCAGCTCGAGCACGCGCAGGCGGTGCGTCGCTACCACCACCGTGCGATTCCGGCTCCATTCACGGAAACGGGTGATGAAGTGCCGCTCGGCCAGCTCGTCCATCGCCGCGGTGGGTTCGTCGAGTAGCGCCACCATGGGGCGCCTCAGCAACAGGCGCGCGAGGAGCAGCGACTGGACCTGGCCGCCCGACAGGCCAAGCCCGCCTTCGAGGACGACATGCTCGAGCCCGTCGCCCAGTCGCCGTACGAAATCCTGCGCGCCGACCATTTCGAGCGCCGTCAATATCTGCGAATTGCTGGCATGCGGTGCGCCCATGGTGAGGTTCTCGCGCAGCGTGCCGTGGAACAGCCGGCTGTTCTGGGTGAGCAGGCAGACGTCGCGGCGCACATCGGCGGGATCGATCTGGTGCAGCGCGAGATCGTCGAGCAGGACTTCCCCGGAGACCGGCTGGAGCATGCCCGACAGGCCCTGGAGCATGGTCGACTTGCCGGCGCCGTTGCGGCCGAGCAGCGCCACCTTCTCGCCCGGGGCGATGTTGAGGCTCGGCACGGTCAGCGCAGGCGGGGCATTGGGATCGGCATAGGAAAATACCGCCGAGCGCAGCGCGAAGCTGCCGGTGACCGCGGGGAGGGGAATGCGGTGCTCGGCGTCGGGGCTGTCCGTGGACAACCCCATTATCTGGTTGAGGCTCTGCATCGCGAGCTTGGCATGCTGCCAGCGGCCCAGCAGGCCGGAGACTTGCGCCATCGGCGCGATCATGCGGGAAGCGAGCATCGAGGTGGCGACGAGCGTGCCCGTGGTGATGTCGCCGGCGATCACCATCGGCGCGCCCACGAAGATCACGGCGGCATAGACGCCGTTCTGCACGCTCAGCGACCAGGTCGAGAGGCTGGCGGTGAGCCCGCGCAGGCGAAGCTGCGCTTCCCCCGCGACGCTGTTGTAATGGTTCCACTGGCGCTGGAAGCGCTCCTCGGCCTGGAGCGCCTTGATGTCCTCTATCCCCTGTACCGCTTCGACCAGCAGCGCGTTGCGCAGCGAGCTTTCCCGCATCGATTCGGTGGCGAGGACGCGCAGGCGCCGCTGCGCGAGCAGGCTCGGCACGAGCAGCAATATCACCGCGACGACCGGCACGATCGCGAGCACGCCGCCGATAAAGGCGAGGATGGCGAGGAACAGCAGGAAGAAGGGCAGGTCCGCCACCGCGGAGACGGTGGTCGAGGTGAGCATGTCGCGGACCTGGTCGAGATCGCGCAGCTGCGAGATGAAGGTGCCGGTGGAAGTCGGCCGCTCCCGGTTGCGGACGCGCAGGGCATGGCCGAAGACGAGGTCGGAGAGCCGGAGATCGGCGCGTTTTCCCAGCACGTCGGTGATGGCGACGCGCAGCTTGCGCAGCAGGAAATCGAAGCCGATCGCGAGCAGCACGCCGAGGAAGAGGATGACCAGCGTCGGCATCGACTGGGCCGGAATGACGCGGTCATAGACCTGCATCGAGAACAGGATGCCGGCGAGCCCGAGCAGGTTGGTCACCACCGAGGCGACCGCGACATGGCCATAGGCCGGCGCGTCCTGGAGCAGGATGCGGCGGAGCCAATGCTCCTCATAGGGCCGGATATAGGTGTCCACCCGCGCATCGGCGGCGGAGCGGGCGGGGCGCGGCACCACGATGCGCGTGGCGGCGGCGAGCAGCTCGGCGAGCGGGCGGCGCGAGGCCATGCCGCTTTCGCCGGCGACAGTGAACATCGCCTCGCCGTCGCCGTCCAGCGCGGTGATCAGCGCCAGCTCGCCATCGGCGAGGCAGGCGATCACCGGCAGGCGCCAGCTCGTCAGCCGCACGGCCGCGGGATCGGCGAAGCGGAGGGCGAGGCCCAGGGAGCGGGCGAGGGCACGGGCCCGGTTCTCCTCCGGGGAAGCGGCGTCCCAGAGGCTTGCGAGGCGCGCGCGCTGCTCGGAGACGGGCAGGCGATAATGGCGCGCGGCCTGGCAGAGGATGTCGAGCCAGGCCTCGGCCGGCGCCGCGCTCACAGCGTCACGCCCCGCAGGCGGGTGCCGGTCAGCCCGAAGGCATCGCGCGAGCGGCCCGAATAATAGAGGCAGTCGAGCTGGAGCCGGCGCAGGTCGTGCTCGGTATTGACTGCGTCGAACCGCGCCTGGTGCAGCTCCTGCTCGGCATTGAGCAGATCGACCAGCGTCCGCGTGCCCATTTCGAGATATTGCGCGCGATAGAGCTGGCCGGTCTCCGCCATGTCCGCCTCGCGCAGGTTGAGCGTGTCGAGCAGCCGCGTGAGGCTGCCGATCTGCTGCCGCGCCTCGGCGAGCCGCTGGCTCATCTCGTTGCGTGCCTGGCGTGCGGCGGCCTCAGCGGCCGCAAGCGAATAATCGGCGCTGCGGACCCGCGCCCGGGTGGCGTTGCCGCCGAATATGTTGCTCGAGACGCTGAGTCCGAAGCTGTAGGCGCTGCGATCGGAGAAGGGTGAGCCGATATCCGCCGCCGCGTCGCCGGCGAGCGACAGGGTGGGCAAGCGGTCGGCCCGGCTGCGGCGGAGCTGGGCGGCGGCCTGCTCGCGCTGGGCGTCGGCGCGCATCACCGCGGGCACGGCGCTCCAATCGGCAAGGCCCGCCGCGCAGCTGCGCATCAGCCAGTCGGGCATGTCGGCGCTGATCGAGGCCGGGCTCTTCTCGTCGCCGAGCAGAAAGGCGAGATTGCTGGTCCAGCGGCGTTGCTCGGCATCGATCTGCGCCAGTGTCGCCTTGGCGGCGGCGACGCGCGATTCCGCCTGGAGCCCGTCCGACCGCGTCGAGGCGCCCTTGGCGACACGATTTGCGACCAGCCCGCTGATCTCGCGGATGCGCGCCAGCTGTTCCTCGGCGATGTCGCGGAGCGCCGCGTTGCGCTGGAGCTCGACGATGGCATAGCCGGTGTCGTGGATCAGCCCGTCGATCGCGAGCAGCAGGTCGGCGCGGCCGACGCGGGTGCCTGCCTGGGCATAGTCGACGGCGCTGTGGACCTTGCCGAAATCATAGAGCATCTGCGAGGCGGAAATCTGGGGGCGCGGCCGCCAGCTCGAGCCCAGGCGATTGTCGTAGCCGGTGCCGATGCCCGCGCTCACCTGCGGCAGATAGCCGGTGCGCGCCGCGTCGACATCCGCGCCGCGCGCATCGAGCGTCGCTGCGGCCGCCACGACATTCGGATGCCAGGCCACGGCCCGCCGGACTGCCGCTTCGAGCGAGAGCCCGGCACTTTCCTGCGCGTACACGGTACCGGCCAGGAAGACCGCCAGCGTTCCGATCGCCATGGTACCGATCGCACCGCCGAACCGGCCCCGTCGCAACCCTTCTCCCAAGCGACAGCCTCCCTGTGCGCATTGCGTGTCGTCTTACGATTTAGATTAATCACCCTTTTGGAATCATGGATGATTTTCGAAAATCGACTCCGAGTTCGGAGTGATATTTCACACCACATGCGTCAGCTGGTGGCGATCCTGATCGAGATCGCTCGCCGTCACGAGATAGTGCAGCGGATCGTCCGGCACCGGCGCTGCGGCGATGTCCGGCGTGGCCGGGGCGGGGCTCGCCGCCACGGACGGCGCGGCGGTGTCGGCTGCGACCTGGCGATCGTGGAGGAACTGGCCGAGCAGATCCTCGACACTGCCCTGACTGTCGTTCAGGCTGTATGCGATCGGGGCGTGATCCGTGGACGCTGTCGTCGGCGGCGCCGCGGTTTCGGCCGAGACCATGGCGAGCGGCACGGTATCCGCCAGCGAAGGCGCCTCGAAAATCATCGCCGTGGGCGCGACGCCGTTGTTGATGTCGATGGTGACGTCCAGGTGCGCCGTCGCGACGGTGCCGTTGGGCTGGACCAGCTGATAGGTGAAGCTGTCCACCGGATCGGTAGCGGCATAGGTGAGCGAAGCGCTCGGCTGGTAGGTGTAGTGGCCGGTGTCGGTGACGGTCAGCGTGCCATAGGCGCCGGTGATGGTGAGCGGCGTGTCGCCCACCTGGACGAAATTGCCGCCTACCTGGACCCGCACCACCGGGAAGTCCGTGCCGAGCGTGTCGTTGGCGAGCAGTTCGCCCGTCACGCTCGTGCTGCCGGTGAGGCTGTACTGGTCGAGATGCGTCACCGTCTCGCCGACATAGACATTGGTGCCATAGCCGGTGCCGAGCAGGTTGGTGCTGGAGACGGTGTAGTTGTAGGTGCCGGACGGCAGGTCGTGCAGCACCAGCGCCACGCCGGTGCCGAGACCGAGATTGGCGACCGAGGTCTGCGTTATCGTCCCGACGACCGTGCCCTGCGCATCGGTGACGGTGATCGTGTAGGTGGGCAGCACGCTGAGCCCGCTCGACTGGATCGCGGAAAGCGTCACGTCCGCCGTGCTGTTCGGCCCCACGGTGAAGCTGTCATGCACGCTGCCGGTCTGCGCGCCGGTGATGATCAGCGCCGTGGGCGTGGCGAAGCTGGAGTCGATCGTTGCCGGGATGGTGGTGACGACATGGTCGAAAGTCGCCGTCGCGATGGCCGCATCGTCGACCGCCAGCGGCGCGCCGGTGACGTCCGGGCTGCCGATCGTCACAGTCAGCGTCGCGCTCTCCAGCTCGCCGCTGGTCGGGTTGACCAGCGTATAGGTGAAGACATCGGCATGGCCGATCGCCGCGGCATTGGCATCGGGCGTATAGGTGTAGCTGCCATTGGGGTTGATGACGAGTGTGCCCCAGTCGCCGTGGATCGAAGTGCCGCCGGTGGCGACCGCGGTGGTCACGCCGTTGACGGTGACGCTCTGCACCACGGTTTGCGGACTGACGATGTCGACCGCGCCGCCAGGCCCGGGATCGGTGATCACATTGCCCGCGGCCGTGCTCGGCTGCACGGCGCCGACATGGGTATAGTCGCTGTTGACTCCCGTGACCGCCAGGCCGCCGAGCAGCCCCACGCCGGCGGCGCCGTCGAAAGTCACGAAGGCGCGGTACTGGCCCGGGCCCAGCGTGTCGGTCGCGACGAGATTGCCGTTGAGCAGCGAGAGCTGGAGCAGCGAGCTGTTGCCGGGGCCTTGCACCGCGACCCAGTTGGTGCCGTCGAAGCGCTGGACCACCACGCTGTAGCCGCTCAGCACGCCGATCGCGAGCGTCGCGTCATAGGTGAAGCTCGCGGCGAGCGAATTGCCGGCGGCGACGGTGAACTGGACATTGGGAGTCGCCAGCACCTGCGCGTCGAGATTGAGGATGCCGAGCGAGACCAGCGCGAGATAATTGGCGGTGCCCAGATTCTCGTTGGTGGTGACGGGCACCAGGTCGATCGAGGCATCGGCCGTATTGTTGAACGCCACGATATCGAAGGGGGCGATGAGCGGCACCGCGCCGGAGAGATTGCCCGCATGATCGCGCAGCGCGACGCTCAGCGTCTCACCGGCGGTCTGGGGATCGTTCAGCGTGACGGAGAAGCTGCCGTTCGCGGCCACTGTGCCGGTGCCGAGCAGCGTGCCGCCGGCATTGCGCACTTCGACCGAGGCGCCGGCCTCGCCCGTGCCGGTGACGACGGTGCCCTCGCCGTTGATCGCCACGCCGGCGGGCGGCGCGGGCGGCGTGATGTCGGGCGCCGTGACCACTGTGTTGGGGGAGTGGTTGCCTGCCGGATCGGTCTGGGAGACCGTGACCGTCTCGCCATTGGCCTGGGGCGTGGTGAGCGTCGCGGTGTAGCTGCCGTTGCCGGCGACGACGGCGGTGCCGATCTCGGTGCCGGCGGCGTTGAACACGTGCACGGTGGCGCCGGGCTCGCCGGTGCCGGTGACGGCGGTGCCGTCTGCGTTCACCGTGGCTGCCGGGGCGAGCGGCGGCGTGATGTCCGGGGCCAGCGCGGAAGTGGCCGGCGAGACGTTGCCCGCGGCATCGGCCTGGGTCACGTGGAGCGTCTGGCCATTGGCCTGGGGCGTGGTCAGGGTGACGGCATAGGCGCCGTTGGCGGCGACGGTCGCCGTGCCGATCGCGATGCCCGAGGGATCGCGGACAGTGACGGTGGCGCCGGGCTCACCGGTCCCGGTGACGATTGTGCCGGTGCCGTTGACTGTCGCGACGGGCGCGGCGGGCGGCGTGATGTCGGGCGCGGTCGCCGTGACATTCGGCGAGTGGTTGCCCGCCGGATCGGTCTGGCTGAACGTCAGGACCTGGCCGTTGACTTGCGGCGGCGTGAGCGTCGCGCTGAAGCTGCCGTTGCCGGCGACGACGGCGGTGCCGATCTCGGTGCCGGCGGCGTTGAGCACGTGCACGGTGGCGCCGGGCTCGCCGGTGCCGGTGACGGCGGTGCCGTCGGCGTTCACCGTGCCGGCCGGGGCGAGCGGCGGCGTGATGTCGGGTGCCGCGGCCGGCGTCGGCGGTGAGACGTTGCCCGCGGCATCCGCTTGGGTGACCTGCAGCAACTGCCCGTTGAGCTGCGGCGTGGAGAGCGTGGCGGTGTAGCTGCCATTGGCGCCGACGACCGCGGTGCCGATCGGCACGCCCGCCGGATCGCGTACGGTGACCGTTGCGCCGGGTTCGCCGGTACCGGTTACAATCGTACCGCTGGCATCGACCGTCGCGGCCGGAGCCGCCGGCGGCGTCGTGTCGGGCGCGATCGCGGTTACCGAGGGCGAGTGGTTGCCCGCCGGGTCGGTCTGGAGCGCGGTGAGCGTCTCGCCGTTCAGCTGCGGCGTTGCGAGCGTGGCGGTGTAGGTGCCGCCGGGCGCGACCGTGGCGGTGCCGATCGTCGTGCCCGCGGCATTGGTGATCGTAACCGTGGCGCCGGGCTCGCCGGTGCCGGTGACGGTAAGCCCGTCCGCCGCCACGGTGGCGGTGGGTGCCAGCGGAGGCGTCGTATCCGGAGCGGTGATCGGCGCGGGCGGCGAGACGTTCGCCGCCGGGTCCGTCTGCGTGACGGACAGAGCCTGGCCGTTGGTCTGCGGTGTGCTGAGCACCACCGTGTAGTTGCCGTTGGCGCCGACCGTCGTGGTGCCCAGCACGGTGCCGCCCGCATCGGCGACGCGCACCGTCGCACCCGCTTCGCCGGTACCGGTGACGATCGTGCCGGTCGCATCGATCGCTGCCACCGGGGCGGCGGGCGGGGTCAGGTCGGGCGCGATAGCTGTGGCCGGCGGCGAGACATCGCCTTCCGCATCGGCCTGGGTGATGTGCAGGACCTCGCCGTTCAGCTGCGGCGTGGTGAGGATCACCACATAGGTGCCGCCCGGCGTGACCGTCGCGGTGCCAAGCACGGCGCCATTGGGGCCGGCCACGCTCACCGTGGCGCCGGCCTGGCCGGTGCCGAACACAGTCGCGCCATCTGCCGCCACCGTTGCGGTAGGTGCCCCAGGGGAGTCGTTCGGGACAAGGTCGGGGGCGACCGCGGTCCCCTGGGGCGAGGCATTGCCGGCGGCGTCCGTCTGGACGAGGCCGAGCAACTGCCCATTAGTCTGTGGCGGGACGAGCGTCGTGGTGAAGGTGCCATCCGAAGCTACGACGGCGGTCCCGATGTGCAGGCCAGTGGGATCGGTGATGACCAAGGTCGCCCCCGCTTCGCCCGTGCCGGTTATCGAGGCGCCATCCGCCGCGACCGTCGCGACAGGTGCGGGCGGCGCGGTGAGATCGGGTGCAGTGAGCGACAAGGCCGGGGAGTGATTCCCCGCCGCATCCGTCTGGATCACGCTCAGCACCTGGCTGTCGATCTGCGGCGTCGAGAGCACGATCGAGAAGGTTCCCGCCGCGCTCACCATTGCTGTCCCGATCACCGTCGCGGAAGGGTCGCGTACCACGACCGTCGCGCCCGGCTCCCCCGTCCCCGAGACGACAGCTCCCGTCGCATCGAGCGTGGCGACGGGGGCCGCCGGAGGCGTGATGTCGGGAGCGAGGGCGGTGCCGGGAGGCGAGACATTGCCCGCGGCATCGGCCTGAGTCGCGCTGACCGTGCCGCCATTGGCCTGGGGCGTGGCGAGCGTGATCGTGAAGCTGCCGTCGCCTGCGACATGGCCGGTGCCGAGCACGGCGCCCGCAGCGTTGGTGACCGTCACCGTGGCGCCCGGTTCGCCCGTTCCCGTGGCGATGGCGCCGTCGGCGCTGATCGCGAGGGTGGGGGCGGCGGGCGGCGTGATGTCGGGCGCCAGGGCCGGGGTCGGAGTCGAGATG
>NZ_SCMK01000010.1 GCF_005503355.1 Sphingomonas sp. 1F27F7B | reverse complement strand
CCGTCTCCGGACAACCCCCTGGCACTCATATTATCTGGAGTGAAATCATGGAAAACCGAAGGAAACCTGCGCCTACCGCCGCCACGCTCGACATAAACTGCGACTGCAAAGAAGCCGTGTAATGTTGAGCTCAACATTAACCTCGTTCGCGCGGTGTGATGTCGACGCGGACGTCGCCCCATTCCTCGGTCGGGATCTCGGCCAGGCGTCGTTCCATCAGGGCCTCGCCGGTGGAGACGATCTGGATGACGGCGGAATGGCCGGCCGCTAGGTCCTGCTCGATCGAGCGGACCAGCGTCGGCGTCTTCATACTGGTCAGCAGATGGCCGAAGAAGCGCTGCTTGGCGCTCTCGAAGGCCGAGCGCGCGGCCGACTTCGCCTGCCGGTTCAGCGTACCGCTGTCGCCGGTGATGTTGGCGGCCTGCATCGCCGCATCGAGATGATTGTGGATGATGGCGAAGGCGCCAGCATAGGCATCGTAGATGCGCGTCTGCTCGGGGGTGAGCTGGTGTTCGACCAGTTCGTATTCGACGCCGTCATAGGAGAGCGAGCGCGCCGTGTAGAGGCCGAGCGCGCGCAGGTCGCGGGCCAGCACCTCCATCGCCGCAACGCCGCCATTGTCGACGGCCTCGACGAATTCGGCCCGGTTGGCGAAGGGGAAATCCTCACCGCCCCACAGGCCGAGGCGCTGGGCATAGGCGAGATTGTGGACGGTGGTGGCGCCGGTCGCCGAGACGTAGACGACGCGGGCGTTCGGGAGCGCGTGCTGGAGCCGAAGGCCCGCACGGCCTTGCTGCGACGGGGCGACGTCACCCCGTTCTCCTTTGCCGCCACCGGCGTTCTGCATCGCGTGGGACTCGTCGAAAATGACCACTCCATCAAAGTCGGAGCCCAACCATTCGACGATCTGCTTGACCCGCGAAAGCTTCTCGCCGCGGTCGTCGGACCGTAGCGTGGCATAGGTGGTGAATAGGACGCCTTCGGGCAGCCGGATCGACGTACCCTGAGGGAAGCGCGACAGCGGCGTGACCAGCAAGCGTTCCATGCCGAGCGCCGACCAGTCGCGCTGGGCGTCCTCGCGGCCGTTCTCGGCCATTAAGGCGGCGTAGATGTCGAAAGCCCGGGCGACATTAGCGGAGGTGCCGACGTCGAGCAGGCAGGAATAGCGGGTGAAGAAAGCGGTCATAGCGGGCTCCGGAAACGAAAAGAGCCCGGCGCTCGGGCCGGGCTCGGAGTGGGTTCGGGGTGGTGCGGCTAGTAGCCGAACTGCCAGGATGGCCATGCTTGGCCGTCGTCGGCGGCGCGGATGGCGTCGGCGAGATAAGCGGGATCGCCTTCGACGACGACGGGGTCGCGCACCGGGGATTCGTCGATGATCGTCACGCGGCCGACGATCCCGTCCTCGATCTCGACAAGCACGGCAACGAGGTACTGGAAGACGACGCGGCGGGGCGACGGGTCGGATCGCGACATGGCGATGCTCCTTCGATCTGAGAAAGGACCGGAGCGGCCGAAGCCGCTCCGGGTGCTCGTCATTCGGCTGCGACAAGGTGCGGTTCGTCGTCGTTGGCCTCCGCCGTGACGTCCTCGTCGTCGCCGGCGAGGAATGCGGGCAGCGCCGCATCGTCGTCCTCGCCGCCAGCCTCGACCTCCGGCGTGGACGCCTCGGCATCGTCGATCGGGCGCAGCGGCTCGGGCAGCCAGCCGGTCTCGGCGAGCAGCCGCTCCGCCTCCTTGGCCATGTCGCCCTTCTTCAGGTGGTCGATGAGCTGCGCGGCCTGCTCGCCGACGCCCTCGCGAACCGCCTGCAGGATGCGGGGCTTGGTGACACGGTTGAGGTAGTTGCCGAAGGTCGGGCGCCAGCCGGCCTCCACCAGATCGAGCCCCGTCGCCTTAGTCAGGCGGTCCGCCTGGGCGAGCCGCATGTCGAGCGTGTGCTGCGACACGCCGCCGGCGCTGTGCGGGTTCGGCCGCTCATAGAGCGCGTTGACGCCGTAGCTGACGCAATGCGCCAGCAGCGCCATCCGGCTGGCGTCGTCCAGGCCCGCGAGCCAGTCCCACAGGGCATCGTCGTCCTTCGGGATGTCGCCGGCCCAGGCGGCGTGACGGTCCTGCACCGCGCGGGCGGACGGGCTGTCCTTCAGCCCATCGTCCTGCGCCGGGAAGAAGACGTGCTTCACCCCGGCCTCCATGGCGCCCGTATACATGCGGGTCATGAAGGTGTCCGACACCAGCTTGTGGAGCAGCGCGGTCATGGCGACGTGCGGGTTCTCCGCGACGGCGTTGCGCAGCGCCAGCGTGCGATAGGCCGTCAGCTCGATGATCAGGCGCTCGGGGAGCGGCTTGATCGCGTCGTCCTCGTCGTCGTCCGCCTCGACGGGCTGGCCGCCGATCGTGATGACGGCGCGCTGCACGGCCGGCGCACCCGGCTCGCTCGCGCGGCCTTCGGTCTCGCCCCCGTCGGCCCCGATGTCGGGTTCGGGAACCTCGTCTTCGGCCCGGACATAGCCGCGATCGATGGCGATGCTGCCATCGTGGGCGATGCTGATGAACACGCCCGCGCGGGCGATGTCGTCGGCCTCGAATCGCACGGGACGGGTTTCGAAGACCGACAGCGCCGTCTCGATCTCGCCGAGCCGCTGGTCGATCTCGTCGGGCAGCTCGTCGGCGCCTTCATATTCCGCCTCGAGCTTCTGGTATTCGGCGTTGAGCGCCTCGATCGTGGCCTGTTCCTCGGCAGTCAGGTCCAGCGGTTCGCCCTGCAGCTCGCGCAGGCCGCGCGTAGCGTCATAGGGGAAGCCGACCGCGACCTCGATCCACTTCCAGCCCTCGGCGGCGATCGTCTCGGCCGTCGCCTTCAGCTTTTCGCCGACCAGCCGATCGAGCAACGCCGCATCCTGCAGCCAGCCGCCATCGTCGGACTGGAACAGATCGCGCATGACGATGCCGCCTGCCAGCTCATAGGCCTCGACGCCGACGAAGACGGCACGCTTGTCCGAGGCGCGCACCGTCGTCTCGGTCAGCATGCGGCGGATCTGATACGGCTCCTTCGACCAGGCGTCCTTGATCGCGTCCCAGACCTTTTCCTGGCGGGCGTGGTCGTCAGTGACGGTGAAGGCCATGAGCTGGTCGAGCGTCATGCCGTCCTCCGCATAGACCTCATGCAAGGTGGGCGATGCGGCCGCGAGGCGCAGGCGCTGCTTGACCACCTGCACTGGCACGAAGAGCGCTGCGGCGATCTCCTCCTCGGTCTTGCCCTTCACCCGCATGTCCTGGAAGGCGCGGAACTGGTCCAGCGGGTGGAGCGGCGCGCGGTCGATGTTCTCGACCAGCGAGACTTCCTCGGCCAGGACCCCGTCGTCGCGCTTGCGCACGACGCACGGCACCGGCGCGATCTTGGCGAGGCGCTTCTGCTTGACCAGCAGCTCCAGCGCGCGGAAGCGGCGGCCGCCGGCCGGCACCTCGAACATGCCGGTCTCCTGGCCCTCGGCATCGACCACGGGGATGACGCTGAGGCTCTGGATGAGGCCGCGACGCGCGATCGAGGCCGCCAGGTCCTCGATCGAGACACCGGCCTTCACGCGCCGGACGTTGGACTGGCTGAGCACCAGCTTGTTGAAGGGGATGTCGCGCGAGGACGACAGGACGATCTTCTGAATTGCAGTAGCCATCGGGATTACTCCGCGACGGGCGGCCGAGAACCTCTCTCGACCTCCAACCCGTCACGAAAATCCGGTCCTCCCTCTCACTCTCTTCTGGCCGTCGCCCCGGGGCGCGGCGACCGGGCCGATCTGGATGCGTTCGCCGCGCAAAGCCTCTGGCATTGACAAAAGACGACTATAATAGTCGCCCTTGGCGGTGTGGCTGGAGAGGAAGACACGCGCGCCAGGTTCGCGTGTGTCCGGATCGCCCGGCGCTCGGGGCGATCGGAGGAAACGATGAACACGGCGGTGAAGGACGGCGCGCGGACGCCGTGGCGCGATTGGCTGGCGATGCTCGGCCGCAGGCGATCACGGCCGAGATTGTCGAAGGTCGAGCGCGCGCTGATCGGCGCCAACGGCAAGGCCCTGACGATGCTGGCGACCGCGCTGCAGGCGCGCGGCCATCTCGACGTCCGGGAGTTCTCCGAGCTGCTCGGCATTTTCAGCGTCGTGGTCGGCGAGGATGACGACCTGGAAGGCATGATCCTCGCCGTCTGGGCGGGCCTGCTGAAGGACAGCGTCTCGTCGTAAACGAGAGAAGCCGCAAAGCCGCAGGCCCGCCTCCACGGATTCACGCCTTTACGGATGGTTCGGGCCTCGCGCGGTGGACGGCGTGAAGCACGCGTTCGGCCGCGCGGATGCCGCCGGTTCGACGGGCCGCTTCGGCCCAGGCCGAGATCGGATAAAGGCCCTCGAACAGGATGTCGCGCTCGATGCCGAGGCCCATCGGCAGGCGCACGGCGATCATTTCGGCGAGGCTGAAGGAGCCGAGTTCGGGGTCGCCGAGATCGGCCAGGCCGAACAAGGTGTCGCCGTCCTCGTCAAGTTCGGTCGCCAGCCAGACGCCTTCGCCGAGCGGGTTGAAGAATTTGACCACGGGGATGTGGTCGGCGTCGCGGTTCCGGCCGTTGGCTAGGAGCTGCTCGCGCAGCTCTTCCGTCAGGAGGATCATGCGGCCCTCCTGTCGATCGCGGGTTCGGCCGACAGCGCGGCCCCGTCGGCCGGCACGAAGCCGAGCAGCCAATCGGCGGCTTTGCTCGCCTGGCTGGCGGCGCGGACGATGGCGCGATTGTCCTCGCGCAGCACCTCCAGCCAGGAGCCGATGTAATCGGCGTGCCGTACGGTCGGCACGATGCCGAGCGAGGCGCAGCAGAAGGCGGCGTTCATTTCGGCGACCAGCTCCTCGAACGCGTATTTCTTGGTGCCGAAGCCGCCGGTCATGTCGCGGCCGAGACGGGACGGATGGCCTGTGGCGTGACCCAGCTCGTGCAGCGCGGTGCGGTGCCAGTTGATCGGTTCAAAATAGGCCTGGGGCGGCGGGACCTGCACATAGTCGAGCGCCGGCACATAGAAGGCGCGATTGCCGCCGATGCGGAAATCGATGCCGGTGGCGCGGATCAGCGCCTCGACCTGCGGCTCGATCAGGCCTGGCGCCGGTGGCGGCGCGACAATCGCGACATCCTCCGGCAGGCCCTCGCACTGCGCGGCGTTGAACACCGTGAAGCGCTTCAGGAACGGGATCGCCTGGGCCTCGTCGCCGGTCTCGCGGGCGCGCCGCTTCTCGTCGTCGGGCACGAAGCGGTCGGCATAGACGACGGTCGTGCCGCGCTCGCCCTTGCGGACATTGCCGCCGAGCGCCAGCGCCTGGCGGAAGGTGAGCCAGCTCTGGCCGGCAAAGCCGTGCTCGATGACGGCGCCCCAGAGGATCAGCACATTGATCCCCGAATAATGCCGGCCGGTGGCGGCGTTCCTCGGCATGGCGAGCGGCGCCTTCGCCGCGGCGGTCCCCCAAGGCTGGACCCAGGGTACGCGGCCGGCCTCCAGCTCGCCGATGATCTTACCGGTGATTTCGTCGTAAAGGCTCGTCCGGTCCTGGCCGGCGCGAGCGGGTGCGGCTTTTCTGGACATCGCGGATCTCCGCGACGGGCGCCGGAAGCTCTCTCCCAGCTCTCAACCCGTCACGGCAAAGCCGGTCCGCACTCTCGCTCTATAGGGGGCGTTGCGGGGTGTCCCCGCAGAAGGGGTCGGCCGAGACCAAAGGCTCGGCCGCAGGGGAAGGCTTTCCCCTCCAGCGAGGATTACCTCCATGTTTATCTTGTTGGGTAAGCCGAACTTCACATCTAGCGACTATTATAGTCGCATCCCTAAGTGTCAGTTGAGTTGGGCGACGACCGTGTTGTTGCATATCCAGAACAAGATATTGCGGATGATCGCCAACAGCGAACCTGTGGCTGACACGGCGCGCGAACTCTGTGCCGAGATAGAGACACTGATGTCTGGCGTGATCTGCTCGATCCTGACGGTCGATCAAGCCGGACTTTTGCATCCGCTCGCGGCACCGAGTTTGCCTGCGGACTATTCTTCTGCGTTGGATGGGATGATGGTCGGCCCGGAGGTCGGGTCCTGCGGCGCGGCTGCTTATCTGCGCGAACCCGTCATCATTGAGGATATCCGACGTGATCCGCGCTGCGCCCGCTCCATGGGACTCATAGAAGGCCTTGGCGTGAGCGGATGCTGGTCCTTCCCTGTCGTGAACGCGGGCGGCGACGCCATTGCCGTCATCGGCTTTTACAGCGAGCAAGCGCGCTCGCCGAACGCTTCTGAGCGCGCGCTGGCGGAAGCCTGCGTCGATCTCTGTGGTCTTGCGCTTCAGCGGCATGAGCGAGCGGTCGACCGCGAGCGCCGCGCGAACATAGACGCGCTGACCGGACTGCCCAATCGTTCGGCCTACAACGGCGCGATGGCGCAGATTCCGTGTGACGTCCCGGGGGCCTGGGCCCTCTTCATTATCGACCTCGATAATCTGAAGATCGTAAACGACACGTTCGGCCACCTGGCCGGTGATGCGCTCATCAAGGCGGCGGGGACCCGGATCGCGCGGGCGATGGCGCCCGATGTCAGCTTCCGGCTGGGCGGCGATGAATTCGCCGTCATCATTCAGAACCCCGGCTCGCTCGCCGATCTGAATGCGGCGGCGGAACGCGTGCTGACAGAATTGGAGCGCAGCGCCGATTGCGAGGGGCATGCCGTGGCGCCTCGCGCGACGATCGGCGGTGCCGTCCTCGGTGCCTCCGAACGGACTGCCGTGGCGGTCAACGAGGCCGCGGATTTCGCGCTCTATCACGCCAAGGAGACCGGTCGCGGCGGGTTTGTGCGCTACTGGCCGGGGATCGGTACGCGGATCACGCGGCGTCGTGACGCGATACGCGATGTGGCCGATGCGCTCGCCGATGAGCGCATGGAAACGCACTACCAGCCTATTGTCGCTCTCGATACGGGCGAGATCGTCGGGCTCGAGGCGCTCTGTCGCATGCGCACCGTGGCGGGTGAACTCGTAAGTGCCCTCGCTTTTCGCGAAGCGACCAGTGACGCCCATATCGCTGCGGAGCTTACGCAACGTGTTGCGGTAACAGTTGCGCGGGACATCGCATTCTGGCGGGATCAGGGTCTGCTCGTCCAGCAGGTCGGACTCAATGTTTCGACTGCCGATTTCTACACGGGCAGCCTGGCTCAGAAACTCGAAGATGCCTTTGGTCGTGCTGGCGTGTCGCTCGGCGGCTTGGTCGTCGAAGTGAGTGAGGATGCTTGCATCGGGCGAAGTGATCGCGTCGTAACGCGAGAGATAGAGGCGTTGCGCGCCGCCGGCGTCCGCGTCGCGCTTGATGACTTTGGAACGGGACATGCGTCGCTGACGCATTTGCTGAACGTGCCGGTCGACATCATCAAGATCGATCAGGCCTTCATCGGCCGACTATGGCCGGACGATCCAAGCATGGTGATCGTCGAGGGGTTAATCGATATCGCGCGGCAGCTCGGCATTGAGATCGTGGCCGAGGGGATCGAAACAGAAGTTCAGGCGAGCCAGCTTTGGTCGATGGGCTGCAAGGTCGGGCAAGGCTTTGCGTTTGCCCGTGCGGCAGACCGCGACGCGACGTCGGCGTTGCTACGCCGCCATGCGAGCGGCTGTGAAGGTGCGACGCCGATCTTCGCCCGAAGTCCGTTGGATGCTTCGACCAGTCGTTTACGAACAGTGCGCAGCGCTTGAGCGCGGGAGGCTCGGCGCAGCCTAGCGGAAATCGCGCGTTTTGACTTTGATCGTGTCGATGTGAAGGTCGGGGATGTAGATATCTCGGGTCCGAAGCCCCTTTGGCGGTAGGCCGCGCGGGTCAGGCGTCGGTGAGCCGTGGTGAAACTCGTCCCCGCGACCATGTGGCAGCGGAAAGGCCGTGTCGCGCTCGCCCACGCTGACCAGTTCGGCGGAGAGATCGGTCAGCCTCTGGGCGACAAGGTGGACCACTTCACCCTCGCGCTGGACGCGCCCGCGGATCGCGATCATGCCGGCTGACAGGATGGTCCGGCGGTTCTGCTCGAAAACTTTAGGCCAGACGACGAGATTGGCGATGCCGCTCTCGTCTTCTAGCGTGATGAACATGACGCCCTTCGCGCTGCCGGGCCGCTGCCGCACCAGCACGATGCCGGCCGCCTCCAGCCATCGGCCGTCCTTTGCGTCCATCGCCTCTTGGCAGGAGACCATACGACGGCGGCGCAGCTCCGGCCGCAGGAACGAGACCGGATGGTCGCGCAGCGAAAGGCTGACATGGCGATAGTCCTCGACCACTTCGCCGCCGGCTGTCATCGGGCGCAGGATGACGGCCGGCTCGGCGACCTCGGGCACGATCTCCGCTTCGCGGGCCGACGCGGCGGCGAAGAGCGGCAGCGGCTCGTCGCGCAGAGCCTTGATCGCCCACAGGGCTTCACGCCGCGCAAGAGCGAACGGCTGGCGAAAACCGTCGGCTTCGGCGATCTGCGTGAGCGCCGCGACGGGTACGCCGGCCCGGCGCCACAGATCGTCGATGGAGACGAAGGGCTGGTCCGCCCTGGCCGTGACGATCGCCGCGCCGTGAGCGTTGGCGAGCCCTTTGACCATGCGCAGACCAAGGCGAACGGCGAACCGCTCCTCGCTGCCGGTGGGCTCGAGTGTGCAGTCCCATCGGGAGGCGTTGGCGCAGACCGGACGGATCTCGACGCCGTGATCGCGCGCGTCGCGGACGATCTGAGCCGGTGCATAGAAGCCCATGGGCTGGCTGTTCAGCAGCGCGGCGCAGAAGATTTCCGGGTGCCAGCATTTCAGCCAGGCCGAGGCGTAAGCGATCAGCGCAAAAGAGGCTGCGTGGCTTTCCGGAAATCCGTAACTGCCGAAGCCCTCAAGCTGCTTGAAGGTCTGCTCGGCGAACTCGGCCTCGTAGCCGTTGGTGACCATGCCGGCGATGAGTTTGTCGCGGAAATGCGAGACGCCGCCGGTGAATTTGAAGGTGGCCATCGACTTGCGAAGCATATCGGCCTCGCCGGGCGTGAAGCCGGCGCATTCGATGGCGACCCGCATCGCCTGCTCCTGAAAGAGCGGCACGCCGAGCGTCTTGCCGAGCACCTTCTCCAGTTCGGGCTTCGGATAGTGTACGGGCTCAAGGCCCTCCCGGCGACGAAGATAGGGATGCACCATATCGCCTTGAATCGGGCCGGGCCTGACGATCGCGACCTGGACGACGAGATCGTAATAGGTGCGCGGCTTCAGGCGCGGCAGCATCGACATCTGCGCCCGGCTCTCGATCTGGAAGGTGCCGAGCGTGTCGGCCTTGCGGATCATCGCGTAGGTGCGCGGGTCCTCGGCCGGAATGGAGGCGAGATCGAGATTGACGCCCTTGTGCTCAGCCAGAAGGTCCAGCCCCTTCTTCATGCAGGCCAGCATCCCAAGCGCCAGGACGTCGACCTTCATGAACTTCAGGGCGTCGATGTCATCCTTATCCCATTCGATGACCTGCCGGTCCTTCATCGCGGCCGGCTCGATCGGCACGAGGTCATCGAGCCTATCATGGGTTAAAACGAAGCCGCCAGGATGCTGGCTGAGATGGCGCGGCGCGCCCATGAGTTGGCGCGCGAGATCGAGCGTCAGGCGAAGGCGGCGATCGGCAAGATTGAGGTTCAGCTCTTCGACGTGCTTCTGTTCGACGCCTTCCTCCGACCAGGCCCAGACCTGAGACGACAGGGTGCCGATCAGATCCTCGGGCAGGCCTAGCGCCTTGCCGACATCCCGTAGCGCGCCCTTGGTGCGATAGCGGATGACAGTCGAACAGAGCGCGGCGTGGTCGCGGCCGTAGGTGTCGAACACCCATTGCATGACGATCTCACGCCGCTCATGCTCGAAATCGACGTCGATGTCGGGCGGCTCGCGCCGTTCCTCGCTGACGAAGCGTTCGAAGAGAAGGTCGTTGCGGCCGGGATCGATCGACGTGATGCCGAGGACGTAGCAGACTGCGGAGTTGGCGGCTGATCCGCGGCCTTGGCAAAGGATGTCCTTTGAGCGGGCGAAGCGGACGATCGAATTCACGGTCAGGAAATACGGCGCGTAGTCGAGCTTCTCGATCAGCCGCAGCTCATGCTGAAGCGCGGCAGCCACGCTGTCAGGCACGCCCTCCGGATAACGCTCGGCGGCGCCTTCCCAAGTGAGCTTTGCCAGCGTCTCCTGCGGCGTGAGTGCCGGATCGTCACGCTCCTCGGGATATTGATAGGCCAGCTCGTCGAGATTGAAACGGCATCGGTCGGCGATCTGCAGGGTTCTGGCAAGCGCCTCGGGGTAGCGGCCGAAGAGACGGTGCATCTCCTCGGGCGGCTTGATGTAGCGATCGGCGTGACGCTCCCGGCGGTCGCCGATCGTGTCGATCGTGACGTTGTGCCGAATGCAGGTGACGACGTCCTGAAGGATGCGGCGGGCGGGCTCGTGGAAGAGGACGTCGTTCGTCACCACGGTCGCGACCCGCATCTGGGCGGCCAGGTTCGACAGCTCGTGAAGGCGGAGCTGGTCGTTGGGCCGACGGCGCAGCGTCAGTGCCAGGTAGGCCCGATCGCCGAACGCATCGCGCAGGCGGCGCAGCCGAAGGCCGCATTCCTCATCGGCGAGATCCGGCACGAGCACGGCGATCAAGCCTTCGCCGTAGGCGACGAGGTCCTGCCATTCGAGCACGCACTTCGCCTTTCCGCCGCGCCGCTTGCCGAGCGACAGCAGCCGGCAGAGTCGGGAATAAGCTGATCGGTCGGTTGGATAGACCAGCACCGACATGCCGTCGCTGAGGTCGAGACGGCAGCCGACAATCAAGCGAACCCCGGTTGTCTTCGCCGCTTCATGAGCCCGGACGATGCCGGCGAGCGAATTCCGGTCCACCACGGCCAGGGCTTCGATCCCGGCAAGCGCGGCCTGGGCGAACAGCTCCTCGCAAGACGAGGCCCCCCGCAGAAAGCTGAAATGCGAGGTGACCTGAAGTTCAACGTAGCCGGGCTGGCTCATCCGAAGACCCCGTGAATGAACCAGCGGTGCGAGCCTGTGGCGGTGTCCTCGCCGTCGCCGGCGCGAAACAGCCAGTAGCGTTCGCCGGCGTCGTCCTCGACCCGGAAATAGTCGCGGACGGCGGCCAGCTCAGCATCACGCTTCCACCATTCGCCGAAGACACGCTCAGGTCCGTCGCCGCGCCGAAGGCGGCGGCGGATTCCGCGCCAGGTGAACGACACCGGCGGATGGTCGGGGAGCAGCGCCACGGTCTCGACCGGCTCGGGTGCCGGGAGGAGGCGCGACGGTCTCGGCCAATGACCGGGCCAACCCGCTCCCGTGTCGGCCGCCATCGCCGGGATACGACAGACAGACCGTTCCGGAACGTCGCTGGCGACGGGGGCAAGCCGATAGAGGGCGCGCTCGCCAACGCGGTTCATCAAGGTGTCGATGAGATCGGAGACGTCCGGGGTGCTCTCCTCGACCAGCGAACTGACGATCTGCTTGCGTTCGAGCGGCTCGGCGACGCTTGCGGCAAGCGTCATCACCTCGATGCCGAAGCCGGGCGAGATGGTCTCGATCTTGTCGCACAGAAGGCGCGTCAGCCGCTTCGCGTCGCGCACCGGCGTGGCCATGCCGACCCGCACCGCCTGGGCCCGGCTATCGACGCGGTGGCAGATGAGATCGAGCCTGCGTGCGCCAAGCCCGCTTTCCTCAAGGCGTTCGCAGAGCTGCGCAACAAGCTTGCCGATGTAACGGGCGATTGTCTCGGCTGCGCCGATCGGCTCGGCGAAGGCGCGGCGCACCTCGATGAGATCGGCAGGCCGAACCGGCTCAATGAGTTCGGCCGCAATGCCCAAGGCCTGGTCCAAGCGTCGGCCGAGTTCCGGGCCGAAGCGAAGCGTGAGCGGCGCGCGCGGCTGCGCCAGAAGATCGCCGACCGTTCGGAAGCCGAGCGTGCGCAGCGCCGCGACGGTGGAGGCCGGAATGCGTAACGCCTCAAGCGGCAACCGCTCCAAGACGGACGGGCCATGCCCCTCGGGCGCGATGACAACCGGCTGCGCTGAAAATCGGGCCAGCGCATGGGCCGCTCCCCAGGTGTCGGCGATCGCGCCTCTCGCGAAGATCCCGGACATGGCGAGGCGCCCGATCAAGCCGTCCAGCATGACAGTCTCGCCCCCGTGGAGATGATCAGCGCCGGTCGAGTCGATGATGAGGCCGTCGGGCGGATCGGGGGCGACGATCGGTGCATAGCGGAGAAGCCACACCGCGAGACGCTCAAGCGCCTCGGCGTCGGCAGCGGGATCGGCATCCTGCACGATGAGGCCAGGCACCAGCACTTGCGCCTTGGTGACGGGCATGCCGGCGCGCAGGCCGGTGGCCTGGGCCGCTGCATCCGCCGCCAGCACCACCCGCCTGTTCCCGTCGCGGCCAATCAGGACGAGCGGCGCCTCAGCCGGAGGCGCCGCGTCGCCAGCCTTCCGCCGCAGCCTGTCCGTGGACCAGCTCGGCAGGAAGAGCGAGACGACCCGTGTCATCGCACGCCTCCAACTCGAAATCTGCACTTTCGCCCGCTCGCGCGCGGATGAGTTCAACCAGCCAGCGGGCGCGGCCCACGCCGGGAACGGGTAGCGGCGTTGAGGGCATTACGGAGACGCGCCAGCGCGTCATCGCAGAGGTCGGTTGGCCGAAATCCGTCGCCTCTGTCTGTCGCCGCCAGCGCCGCAAAGCGATCCCGAGCGAGCCGGCGCCTTCGGCCGCCAGTTGCAGCCGTCTTGATGCTGTCATCGAAAGGCGGGCGACCTCGCCGATGACGGCCCCGAGGCCGCCGTGGCGCAATCCTTCTTCCATGCAGGCGAGGACGGTCTTGTCGTCCCCAGCTTCGAGGTAGATGACGCGGTCGCTCGCGAGCCCTGCCTGGGCAATGGCGGGCGCGAATAGGTCGGCACGCGTGATACACCAGAGGATTTTGCCTTTGGTGCGGGCCGCGAGGCCCGCGCTGAAGGAAGCCGCTGCGGCTCCGTCGACCGCTCCGTTGCCGCCGCCGGCTATTTCATGCAGCGCGCCGAGGGCAAGGCCGCCGCCGGGGAGTCGCGAATCCACCTCGGTGATCCCGAAAGGAAGGACCGATTTGGCGCGCCGGCTCCGGCCTTCGATCTTCTCGATCTGCGCGCGCAGGGACTCTATGGCGGGCTGGGGCCGCAAGTGCGTTCTTGACCTCCGAAGGCGGTGTAGTCATGTTCGCTATTTGTTCTGATTTTCGGGTCGTAGAGTCAAGAATGATTCTGCGGTCTTGCCAGCGCGGCGATAACGTGAAGCGGAGCTTCCGAGCCCCGGCGGGGGATCAGGCCAGGTGCGCTTTGCGGCGCCGCAGGATGGGAGCGAACTCCGCCAGCCCCTGCCGTTCGAGAATGTCTATGAATTCCGCAATGGATGGCGTCGTGCGTCTGAGGTTTTCGCGCGCTCTCGCGATACTACTGAGAAGGGCTTTCGGATAGGCTCGGTGCAGGGCCGAAAGGAAGGCGTCGGGCGACACAGCGGCGATTCCGTGAGGGGCGATCTGCGAAGCGGGGAAATCCTTCAGGTTCCAAGTGACGATCGTCTCGGCACCGCCAGCGATCGCGGCCGCAAGCACATGCCGGTCATCCGGATCGGGCAAGGAAAGGCTCGGAATCAGGCTCCGATGGTTGGCGACATTGGCGTCAGGCAGGACGGCTTTCATCATGTCGCGGGTGTTCTCGAAGCGCGTAACCGGCGTGCTGGGGGAATTGGCGGCCAGATTGCGTATCCATTCCGCGTGAATGTCGTCGGTCCAGCGCGCGGCGACTAAGCCATCGAAGGCGCACTGGATCAGGACATTGCGCAGATGGAAGGGATAAAGGACGCAGGCGTCGTAGACCGCGATGGGCGGTCTAGAGGCCATGGTTGACGACAAGATCCTCTGTGTCTTCGGCCAAGGCGTCCATCGCCTTCTGGCGAGCGTCCAGCATCTCCTTCAAGGCCAGCACGTCCTTCAGCGATGCCCGGCGGTGCTTTCCGACATAGCGGAACGGCAGATCGCCGATGTCCATCCGATGGACGACGAGCGGACGCGAGATGCCTAGGATCACCGATGCGTCGGTCGGGCTCAGCTCTTGATCTTCCGTGAGCACGGCGACCCTCTCGCCGTTCAGCAGGCGAGACAGCAGCGTCTCGACGGCGCTGATGGCGGCCGGCGGAAGGGACAGGGTCTGCTCCCGTCCATCGCGACGCCGCACATGCACCTCCACGTGATCGCCCTCTGCCAAGGATGGCAGAGGCGTCACGGTCTTGCGGTCGCGGTCGGACAAACCGGCGAACTGCACCACTTGGCTGGCCATGATCGTGTCTCCTGACCAGCCAATATAAGGGTTGCGGGGCTTAACTGCAATAACTGAAACCCCCATCGCGCGATCAAACTGCAAGCAACTGCTCCGAGTCCTCGGCCGTGTCCTGTTCGGTAGCGGCGGCCTTCTGCAGGAACCGCGCGAGGGCGGCTTTCCGGGAGTCGCGGTCCAGGGCGTAGGCCGTCTGTTTGAACTCGATCCCATCCAGAAGCCCCTGAATGTAGCCCGAGATAGTGTCGGCGGCCATGATGAGCGCGGTATCGAGCGTATGGATGTAGTTGCTCGTGACCGATCCCTTCGCATGCCCGACCAGCGCGGCGATCGTGACTTCGGTGAAGCCGAGATCGTTGGCGATACTGGCGAAGCTGTGCCGCAGGACGTGTGGCGTGATGTCGGCGAGCGCGGTGTCCGCGAATATCTGCTCCCAATGGTTAGGGAAGCTCCCGAACGCATTGTCATCACCCTGGCCGGGAAAGACGTAGGTGCCGGCCTGCTCCTTCCGGCGGTTTTCGAGATACTCCACGACTGGCAAGCCGATCGGACGGATCGAGCTTCCTTCCTTACTGTCGATCAGCCGGAGACAGCTTGAATCGGTGTCAGCCTCGCTCCAAGCCAAGGTGATCATCTCGGTCCGACGGCATCCGGTGAGCGCGAGCTGCCGGATGATGTCGACCGACAACTCATACTTCTCGTTCTCAGCAGCCTTGGTCAGGATGTCGCCGAGCAGGCGATATTCGGCCTCGGTCAAGCGCCGTCCGCGCACATTGTCCTTCGGGCGCCGGACGCCGTGGACGGGATTGAGGTCGATGATGCCTGCTTCAACCGCGTAGGTGAGGATGCCGCCGAACAGTCCGATCGTCCGGGTAGCCGTTCCGGCACCGCCGCGTACGATGGCGCGGCCGCGGAGCTTCTTCGTCTTGACGCTGCAGCGGGTCTTGCCGGCCATGATGTCTTTCAGGGCTTTCGTGATGTCGGCCTTCACGAGGTCCTTGACCCGTCGAGTGCCGAGCAAGGGCACGATGTGGCGCTCGATGCGTCCTGTATCCGAGAGGATCGTGCTCGCCTTCTTTGGCCGGCCACCCTTACCCAGGATGAGGCCAGCCTTGAGATCAGCGACGTAGAGGTCGCACAGCTCCTTGACGGTGATCGCCTTGTTGTCGAGCTGCTTCTCCTCGGCGGGATCTTCACCCTGAGCGATGCGGCCTAGTTGGACCTTCGCTTCCTGGCGCGCGCGCTCGGGCGTCCAGATGCCATGCAAACCGATGGTGAACCGACGCGAACGCTTGCCGAGGCGATACTGGATGACGTAGCTGCGCTTGCCCGACGTGAAGACGCGGAGGCCGAAGCCGGGGAGTTCGTCGTCCCAGATGACGTAATCTTTGGAGCGGCTTTCAGCGGCGTCAACGACCCTTTTGGTGAGCTTAGACATGGGCTTTCTCCGACCCGACAGCGCTCTCTCGCGTAAGCATCACGTAAGCAAGCGGGCGAAAACTGTGGCGAGACAGAGCGTACCTCCGGCGGAGGCCGAAATCAAATTCTTTAGCGATTACAGGGAGATAGGCGGCCATCGGCGGCTCCTGGCGTTTATTGGCGGAGCCAGCGATAATCCTCCGAAGGCAGAGGCCACAGGTTCGAATCCTGTCGGGTGCGCCATTTTTGTTTTGGAGCCTCGCATAAGCTCGGGCCGGGCGTTCGCCCTGGATCGGCTCCCCCGCACCCAGGCTCCTTCCGCGCCGGCGGCGCCTCCGCGGAGCAAGGGCGTGGATCCGCTCGCTCACCCGCCCCGCTCCGCTGCTTCACGCTCCTCGCGCGGGAGGGTCAGGCGGAGCAGCGCCGGCATCGCGACCAGCACCAGCGGATATTGCAGCGCCAGCCCCGCGATGATCGCCACCGCGAGCGGCTGCTGGATTCCCGATCCCTGGCCGATCGCCAGGGCGAGCGGCAGCAGCGTCAGGATCGCAGCCAGCGTCGTCATGGTGATCGGCCGCAGGCGGTTGCGGCTCGCCTCGCGCACCGCCTCGATCGGCGGCAGGTGGCGGCGCAGCGCCTCATATTCCGAGACGTAGAAGATCGCCATCTCGGTGCCGATGCCGATGATCATCGTCATCCCCATCAGCGCGGTGATGTTGAGGTCGAGCCCCGCCAGCCAGAGCGCAGTGAACACGGCGGTGGTCGAGAGCAGCGAGCAGCCGATGATGATCAGCGGCGTCGCGAAGCGGCGATAGAGTATCAGCAGCAGGATGAATTCGGCGATCAGCGCGGCGACGAACACGCGCGCCAGCCCCGCAAAGGCGATCTGCTGCTGCTGATAGAGCCCGCCCATCTCGTAGCGGATGCCGGGCGCAAGCACGCCGGGCACGTCGATCGCCTTGGTCACGTCGCCCACGGCCGCGCCGATGCCGCGCCCGGCAATGCGCGCGGTGACCGCCACCATCGGCTCGAGATTCTCGCGGCTGATCTGCGGCTGGCCGCTGACCGGCTGGAGCGCGGCGACGCGCGAAAGGGCGAAGACATGCCCGTCGGGCGCACGGATCGGCAACCGGGCCAGCTCTTCCTGAGTCAGCGTCGCCACGCCCGGCAGGCGGACACGCACGTCCACTGCCTTGGCAGGCTGCGCGATCGAAGTGGCCACCACGCCGGTCAATGCGCCGTCGAGCGCGACCTGCACGTCGCTCGGCGCGACACCCTCGAAGCCAGCGCGTACCGGATCGATCTTCACGTCGATCGCATCGCCGGCGAGCTGAAGCCCGCTCTTCACTTCGACCACGCCGGGGATCTTCCCGATCAGCGCCGCGACTTTCTCCGCCTGCGGACCGAGCAGGCCGGCATCGGACGCATAGAGCTTCACTTCGATCGGCTGCGGCACCGCGGTAAGGTCGCCGATCAGATCCTCCATCAGCTGCGCGACTTCGACCTCGACGCCGGGAACCTTCTGCGCCACATCCTCGGCCACGGCGTTCATCGCCTGCTCGGCCGGCATCGAATGGTCGGGCTTGAGCCGCACGAAATAATCGCCGTGATAGCTCTGGCCGAGATCGCCGCCCAGGCCAGTGCCCAGGCGCCGGGAGAAAGTCTCGACCTCCGGGTTCGCGCGCAGCAGCGCATCGACCTGGGCCATGCGCCGGTTGCTCTCGTCGAGCGAAGTGCCGGGCGGCGTGAAATAGTCCATTACGAAGCCGCCCTCGTCGACCTTGGGCATGAACCCGGTCGGCACGCTGGAATAGGCGATATAGCCGAGCAGCAGCAACGGGACGGCGGCGAGCACGAGCAGCCAGGGCCGGCGCATCGTGCCGTCGATCAGCTCGTCGTGCCGGCGCGTCATCCACCCTTCGCGGCCGGCATGCGCCGGCTCCCCGCCCTCGAACCTGAGCAGCCGCCGGGCGAGGACGGGGACGACGAACGCAGTCATCGCCCAGGAGATCGCCAGCGCCGCCGCCATGGTGAGCGACAATGCCTTGGAAAAGGCGCCGGTGACGCCGGTGAGGAAGGACAGCGGCAGGAAGACGATCAGCGTCGCCAGGCTCGACCCGGTGAGCGGCGCCAGAAACTCGCGCGCGGCGGGCAGGATCGCCGCCGCGCCGGCCGGCACGCCCGGCGGCGATCCCTCGCCCTGGGCGCGGCGGACGATGTGCTCGATCATCACGATCACGTCGTCGATGAGGAGGCCCACCGCCGCGGCGATGCCGCCCAGCGTCATGATGTTGAAGCTCATCCCCGCGATCGCCAGAACCAGCACCGTGGCCATCAGCGTCGCGGGAACCACGATCAGCGCGACCAGCGTCACTCGCCAGCTGCGCAGGAAGACGAGCAGCACGATCGCGGCGAGCACCAGCCCGATCAGCACCGCGTCGCGCACGCTGGCGAAGGACTGGCTGACCAGCTCGCTCTGGTCGTACCAGTTGCGCAACTGCACGCCCGGCGGGAGTTTGAACCGGGCGAGCCTGGCCTGCACGTCGCGGGCGATCTGCACCGAATTGCCGTCCGGCTGCTCGTAGATGTTGAACAGCACGGCCGGCTTGCCGTCTTCCGATACGCGCAGCCATTGCGGCAGGATGCCGTCCTGCACCGTCGCGACGTCGCGCACCCGGATCACGCCGCCGGGACTCGACTTGACGACGACGTCGCCGATCCGCTCGGGCGAGGCGATGGCATGGTCGGCGATCACCAGCGACAGCCGCCCGCGGTCCTGGACCTGGCCGACGGCGCTCAGGACATTGCCGTTCGCGATCGCAGTGGCGAGGTCGCTCATCGCCAGGCCATGGCCGGCGAGGCGGGCGGGATCGGCCAGCACCTGGACTTCCTGCGTCTCCCCGCCCTGGACATCGACCCGGGCAAGGCCGGAAATGCCCGAGAGCAGCGGGGTGATCTGGTAGCGTGCCAGGTCCTGGAGCTGGGTCGGCGACATCCGGTCGGAGACGAGCGCATAGGAGATGATCGGGAAGACCGTGGGGTCCATCCGGCGCACATTGTAGCGCGTGCCCGCGGGTAGCCCCGCGACGGCGCGCGCCATCGCGGCGTCCACCTCGAGCGTGCTCGCCACCATGTCGCGGCCCCAGCCGAAGTCGATCGAGATCTGCGCCGCGCCGCGCGACGTCTCGGAACGGACATTCTGCACGCCCGGCACCGCCCGGATCGCCTGCTCGACCGGCCGAGTCACGACGAGCGCCGTCTGGTCGGCCGGGCGGCTGCCCGCGTCGATGTCGACCACCACCCGGGGGAAGGAGACTTGCGGGAACAGGCCGATCGGCAGCGACAGGGCGGAGACCAGCCCCGCCAGGGCCAGCGCCATCGCGACGACGACGAACGCACGCGACTGGCTCGAGAGCAGCTTGCCGAAGCTCACTTCGCGGCGCTCGTCCGGACCGCGTCGCCGTCCGCGACCTGATAGGCGCCGTCCAGGATCAACGGCAGGCCCGGCGCGACCGGTCCGGAAACCACGTCCCGTTCCGGCGTCGAGGCCAGCAGCTGCACCGCCACCACGCGCGCCTTGCCGCCGGCAACCTGGAACAGCATCGCCTTGCCGCTCGCATCGAACGCCACTGCCTTGTGCGGCACGATCCAGCCATGCGCCTCGCCAGTGACGGTGGCGACACGTACCGCCTCGCCCGCCAGGAAGCTGCCGGCCGGATAGGCGATGTCGACATCGACCTGCCGCGTCACCGGATTGAGCATCGCATCGACCCGCACGACATGGCCGATGACGGTGCCGCCGCCTTCCAGCCGCGTCAGCCGCGCCTCGGCGCCGACGTGGATCCGATCGCGTTGCGCGGGATCGATGCCCGTGGTGATCACCATCGCGCCGCTGCGCGCCACCGTCGCCAATGCCGCACCCGGCTGGGTGCGGTCGCCCGCGGCCACCGGCATCGTCGCCACCACGCCGTCGAACGGCGCGCGGAACGTGATCGTTCCCGAGCCGGCGCCCTCGGCCCGCAACGCGCCGAGCTGGGCGCGCGCATCGGCGAGCGCTTTCTCGGCCTGGGCGAGCTGGTCGCGCGTCGCAAGTTGCTGGCCGAGCAGCTGTGCAGTGGAATCGCGCTGCGACGTGGCGGCCTTCACTGCATCGGCCGCCTGGGCATAGGCGCTGCGGGCCGTCGGCGCGACTGCGAAGACCAGCAGCGGCTGGCCGGATCGCACGGCGATCCCCGCCGTCACCAGCAGGCGCAGCACCTGGCCCGGCTGCGATATGCTGATCGTCTGCTGGCCGTTGCCCGACGCCGCCGCCGTGCCATAGGCCTCGACGAGCATCGGCAGGCTGCCCTGGAGCGGGCGCACCACCGTCACCAGGGTCGAGGGCTCCGCCCTGTTGTCGGGCTGGCCGGCGCCGCAGGCCGTCAGGCCGCTGGCGAGCGCGAGAGCGGCGGCGTGCCGCAGGGGATTCACTTCGCCGCTCCCGCCGTCCCCGGATCGGGGAAGCCGAGCGTGTCGACCGCGGGCAGGCCCGCGCCGATCAGGGTCTGGATGGCGACCTGCCGGTCGATCAGGGCAGTCTCGAGCGTCATCGCTTCCTGTTCCTTGGAGAATCGGGTGCCGAGGAGATCGACAAAGGCGCGTTCGTCGAGGTTCGAGGCAGCGAAGGCGGCCGCCGCGCGATCGGCGGCGCCACGCGCTTCGGCCAGGTCGTGGCGCGTGGCGGCGAGCTGGAGCGCGATCTGCGCATGCTCGGCGAGCAGCGCCCCGACTTCGCCGGTCACGGCCGCGAGGCGCGCGGCATATTCGCGATTGAGCTGCGCGCGCGTGGCCCGCGCGATCGCGATATTGCCCTGGTTCCGGTCGAACACCGGCAGGCCGATCTGGGCGTTGGGGCCGCCGTTGATCACCTTGGCATTGTCGCTGCTCACCGAGGCGCCGAGCACGAGATCGGGGAATTGCGACAGGATCGCCACGCGCAGCTGCTCGTCCTGCGCGGCATAGCCGGCACGCAGCGCGAGCAGGTCGGGCCGGCGCTGCGGGAGCGTCGCCAGCATCGCGCGGACCTCGGCGGGCTGGAAGGGCGGCAGGTCGATCGCATCCGCGAGCGGGAGCACCACGTCCGGTGCGATCCCCAGCAGCGCGTTGAGCTTGTGGCGGTTGGCGAGCTGCGCCTGGTCCTGCTGGAGCAAAGCCGCTCGCGCGGTCTGCAGCGCGGCGGCGCTGGGCGCCAGCGTGGCGAGCGTCGAATTGCCTGCCTCCAGCGCCTTGCGCCCGGCGGCCTGGCGCTTGGCCATCAGCGCATAGGCCTGTTCGAGCATCGGCCGCAGCCGCTCGCCGAGCACGATGTCCGCCGCCAGCTGCCGCGCCTGGCCGGCAACCTGCCATTCCTGCCAGAGCAGGTCGGCTTCGACCTGGTGCAGGCTGTCGCGCGCCGCGCGGCGCTTGGGCTTCAGCACGATGAGCGCCTTGATGTCCTGGGCCAGGCCCAGATTCCAGGCGGGCACTGATCCGGCGCCCGAAAGCAACGGCAGGATCGCGCCGGTCAGGCTGGGATTGGGCAGCACCCCGGCCTGAACCAGCTGCGCCTCCGCCACGCCGCGCCTGGCCCGCGCTGCCTGCAGGTCCGGATTGCGGGTGACCGCCAGCGCCGCGACGTCGCCGATGGTGAGCGAACGCGCGGGCAGATCGGGAATGGCGGCAAGCGCGGGCGCGAGCGGCGCGGCCTCGGGCAGCGGCGCCGGCGCATAATGCGCGCAGCCTGCGACCGTCAGTCCCAGACCGAGCAGCAACGGAATGCGGAGGCGAAGGGCGAAAGGCACGAAACCTCTGGGAATGGAGGGAAGGAGACGCCGCCGCCCCGCGACAGGGATGGGGCGGAGCGACGGCGTCCTGACCGACAACAGGAAGAATCGGTCAGTCGGGATGGGGCCCCTCCGCCACATTCTCGAGCACGCGGCCGGTCACTGCGTCGACGCCGACCTCGAAGGTCCCGGCGCCCGTCTTGATGTCGAAGGAATAGCGCAGGCCGCTGCCGCCCTTCTCGGCCTCGAGCTCGTGATCGGTGACCTTGCCCGGCCGCGCCTTGAGCGCGATCGCCTGGGCCTGGGCCAGGGTGAGGCGCGGCTTGGGCGCCTTTTGCGGCGGCGCCGCGAGCGCCGCAGCAGGCAGCGCGGCGGCACAGGCGGCCAGGATCAGGAGTCGGTTGGTGTCTCGCATCATCATGCTCCTCTGCCCCTGCCGCCACCCTTCTAGCCGGCGCGACATTGGCGGAGCTTGAGGCGAACATTGGGAATCCCCAACTTGCACCTCGGGCGCCACCGGGCATTGTCGGTGCGCCTGGACCAGGCTGGCATGGGCTGAATTCGTGAAGCTGCTTCTACTCGAGGACGACACCGAGACCCGCGTGCACATCGTCCGCCTGCTCGAGGCGGAGGGGCATGTCGTCGACACCGCCCGTACCGGCCCGGATGCGATCTTCCTCGGCACCACCGGCACCTATGCCGTCATCGCGCTCGACCGCATGGTGCCGGACGTGGACGGCCTGACGGTGCTGCGCGCGCTGCGTGCCGCGGACGTGCAGACGCCGGTGCTCTTCCTTACGGCAATGGGCGAAGTCGACGACCGCGTCGCCGGGCTGCGCGCCGGGGCCGACGACTATCTGGTCAAGCCGTTCGCCGCATCGGAGCTGCTCGCGCGCGTGGCCGCCCTTTCGCGCCGTCGCCCCGTCGCCGAAGTGGCGACCGTGCTGCGTGCCGCGGACCTGGAGATCGACCTGCTCAAGCGCCGCGTGACGCGCGCCGGCCGACGGATCGAGCTCCAGCAGCAGGAATATAAGCTGCTCGAATATCTCCTTCGCCACGAAGGGGAGATCGTCACGCGATCGATGCTGCTCGAGAATGTCTGGTCCTTCCATTTCGACCCGGGCTCGAACCTGATCGAAAGCCATATGAGCCGGTTGCGGGCCAAGGTGGACAAGGGGTTCGACCGCGAGCTGATCCACACGATCCGCGGCGCGGGCTATCGGCTCGATGCGAACCCCTAGGCTGCTCGTCAGCGGCGCGTTCCGCTTCGCGATCGCGCTTGCCCTGGTGTTCGCGCTCGGCGCGGTCGCCCTGCTCGTGATCGTCGAGCACTCCGTCTCGGCCTATGCGGTGGAAGCCGCCGGCGACGGGATCCTCGCCGAGCACGACGTGCTGGTGAACGAATTCGACGCGAGCGGCCGGGCCGAGCTGGTGGCCACCGTCAATCGCCATGCCCGGGCCGTACGCGAGGATCAGTTCCACTATCTGCTCGTCGATGCTGCCGGCGTCCGGCTCGCCGGCGCGCTCCCGGCCGCGGCGGCACGCACGGGCTGGCACGAATTCGACGTCCTGGACTCCGATCAGGGCGGTTCGGGCAGACCGGCGCCGGTAATGGCGTTCGGCTCCCGGCTCTCCGACGGTGCGCTCCTCGTCGTGGCGAACGACGTCTCGGACCTTCGCGACCTGCGCAGCGGCCTCAGGATATCGACCATCTCGTTCGGAATATTGATCTCGCTGCTCGCGCTCGCGGGCGGGCTGCTGGTCGGCACCCTGTTCCTGCGGCGGCTGGACCAGGTGAACGGCGCGATCGCCCGGATCAACGACGGGCGGCTCAACGAACGGCTTCCGCGCATCGGCATGGGGCCGGAATTCGACCAGCTTTCCACCAATCTCAACCGCATGCTCGACCGGATCGAGGCGCTGATGGACGGGCTGCGGCAAGTGTCCACGGACATTGCGCACGATCTGCGCACGCCGCTCACTCGGCTGCGCCAGCGGCTCGAACGGATGCAGCTCGGCACCGATTCCGCGCCGATCCCCGAACAGGTCGACGGCGCGATCGCGCAGATCGACGAGATACTCGGCATCTTCGGCGCGCTGCTGCGCATCGGCGCGATGGAGGCGCGCGGGGTGCAAGCCAGCCTCGCCACCGCCGATCTGAGCGAGATGCTGGAGCGCCTCGGCCAGATCTATGCGCCCGTCATCGAGGATGCGGAGCATGTGCTGCACGAAGCCATCGCGCCGGGCATCGCGGTGCGCGGCGATGTCGAGCTGCTGACCCAGGCCGTCACCAACCTGATCGAGAACGCGCTGCATCACACGCCGCCGGGGACGCGCATCGACCTCGCACTGGCGCGCGACGGCGACCAGGTCCGCCTGGCCGTCGCCGACGACGGGCCCGGCATCGCCGCCGCCGAGCGCTCGCGCGTGCTCGGCCGCTTTTACCGCATCGACACCAGCCGCAGCACGCCGGGCGCCGGGCTGGGCCTCGCGCTGGTCGATTCGATCGCCCGGCTGCACGGCGCGACGCTCACCCTGGCCGACAATGCGCCGGGTCTGCGCGTCGAGCTCCGCTTTCCGAGGCTCCCGGCCTGAAACTATCGCCAGGTCTTGCGGATGCTGAACCGAAAGGATCGGCCGAGCGGATCGAGATAGCCGCGCTGATAGGCGAGCGGGACCGAACCCGACCGATCCCGCACCTCGGGCGCGCGGTCGAGCAGATTGTCGATCGCGAGGAGGAAGCGCACGCCCTGGACCCAGGGATAGCTGCGCCGCAGCCCGTCCTGGCGATCGGGGAAGAAGAACAGCCGCAGGTTGAGCGTCACCGGCTCGTCGAAGCGCAGCTGCCCCGGCAGGCCGGGTGCGATGGTCTCGGCGCTCTTCCAGCTGGCGTTCGCGCGCAACCCGAAGCCATGATGGGTGGCGCTGAGCTGGGCATCCACGGCGTGGCGCGGCGCGCGCAGCCCCTCTCCGAGCAGGTTGTCGCCCAGCAGGTCGATCGGCGCCTGCCCGGCGGCGAGCACCACGCGATCCGACAGGCGGATCGTGTCATACACCGCGAATTGCAGCACCGTCCCGGCCGCGCCGAAATAATGGCCGCCGCCGAAGCCGCCGCCACCGGGCAGCTTCGGCCCCGCCCCCTTGCCCGGCGCGTCCCAGGACCGATTGAAGTTGATGCCGAAGCGCAGGCTCCTGCGCGTCTCGCGGGCGATGTTGAGCGGGCGGGCATCGACGCTGACGATCGCCCCGCCGCCGTCGCGCACGATCCGCTGCGGAAACGCCGCCGCCATCGCCGGCGAGATGCCGGGAAAGGCAAGGATCGCGTCGCGCGTCGCGACATCGGTATAGGCGGCGATGAGCGACATCGTCTTGCCCGGCTTGAACGTCGCCTCGGCCTTGAACAGCGAGCGGAGATCGTGGCGCAGCCCGGGATCCCCGCCGTCCAGGCGGACGGCGGTGATGCTCTGCCCGCTGGCGCTGTCGTAGAAGCGCACCCCGGGAGTCGCCGTGATCGGATCGCCAAGCTGGCGGATCGTCGGCGGTGCCGCTTCGCGGCTCCCCGCAAGCAGCACGCCCAGCTTCGGCCAGGGCGCCCAGCTCAGCGTCCACCCGCGATCGACCGGCACCGAGGCATCGGAATAGTCGTGCACGGCGAGATTGAGGCCGGCGGCGAGCGCGCCGATCGGGCTCGCCTTGCCGAGCAGGGGAAGCTCGATCGCCAGCCGGCCGTCGAACATCCGCCGCGCGAGCCGGCGCGCGAGCCCGTCCTCGTCGCGCGCGGACAGCCGCTCCCCGCTCGCTCCCGCCTTCACGCTCAGCCCGACATCGCCGGCGGGCACGGCGAACAGCTTCCCATTGGCGACGCCGTCGATCGCTATCGCATCGTCGATGCCGCGGCTGTTCCGCGCCGGCGCCGCGCCGTCCGCGCCGGTCCCGATCATAGTCGCGACATGGTCGGCATTGGCAGTGATCGACCAGTTCCAGCCGGAGAGCGAACCGTTGAACACGCCGCCCAGATGCCCGGTGTCGGTGCGCGTCGTGCGGGCGAGCGCGCGCGTCGGGTCCGACTGCATCGGCCCGAGCAGCGCCCGCGCGGTGAGGCGATCCGCGCTGGCATTGCCGGTGAAGCCCAGTCCGCCGTCCAGCGCCCGGGCGAACACGCCGTTCGCAGTGAACTGGCGCGTGAGCGGCACGAGAGTGCGCAGCGCCGCCTCGCCCGGCGCGCGGCCGGCGATGCCGCGCCGCGCCTCGGTCACGTCGTCGCCGACCTGATATTGCAGGTCGAGCGTCATCCGATTGTCGCCCGCGATGCGGACCAGGTTCGCCTCGGTGTTGAAGTCGTTGCGCGCACTCGCCTCGGCAACTCGGTCCTCGAGCTCGCCGGTCGCCGAGGCGAAGTTCGGCAGCAGCACGACGTTGATCACCTTCTGGTGCGCCGGATAGCCGAAGCGAAGCGCTGCTTCCTCGGGCAGCACCTCCACCCGCGCCACTGCTTCGGGCGGCAGGTTGCGGACCTCGGCGAGCGAGGAAATGCGCCGCCCGTTGAGCAGCACCACGCTGCCCTCGCCCGCTCGGCCCTGGGTGCCGCCGGCCTGAGCCGAGAGCTGCGCGATCACGTCGCCGAGCGTGCTCGCGCCCAAGGCCTGCACGGCGCCGGCATCGATCGACGTCTCCGGTGGAATCGGTCCGCCGACCTCGCCGCGCACGCGGTTGGCGGTCACCACGATCTCGTTCGGATCGCGCGGCGATGGAACACTGCCTTCCTGCGCCTGTGCCGCGCCGGCATGCAGCATCGCCGGCACGATGCCCAGGCAGAGAAGGCCGGCGCGCCGAACCGGCCGCCAGGCACGCGGTGCCGACGTCATGGATCCCCCTTGCAGTGTTCGCGCCGGCTTATGGTTCGCCCGCCGCCCGCGAAACAGGGGGCATTTCATTATAAGTTTGCAATCTTCGCGGCCCCGAAAGCCTTGCGCGCGCTCGTGCGCCAATCTGTCACAAATGTCCGCCAAGCAGGCCGGGCAAGCGGACGAGACCTCCCATGAACATATTGATCGTCGAGGACGACGCCGGGATCGCGCATTTCCTCCAGCGCGGTCTGCGACATCATGGCCTGGAGTGCGACATCGCGCTTTCGGGGCGCGCCGCGCTCGCGCTGCTGACGAGCCGGAACTATGACGCAATGGTCCTCGACCGGATGATGCCGGTGGTGGACGGCATGGAAGTGCTGCGCCGCAAGCCCGGCCATGTGCCGGTATTGATGCTGAGCGCGCTCGGCACGCTGGAGGACCGGATAGAGGGGCTCGACGCCGGCGCCGACGACTATCTCGTCAAGCCGTTCGACATCGGCGAGGTCATCGCGCGGCTCAACGCGATCGGCCGCCGCGCCAAGGGCACCGACCGGAGCGACATGCTGCGCGCGGGCGACCTGGAGATCGTGCTGACGACCTTCCGCGCGTGGCGCCGGGGCAAGCCGCTGCACCTCAACAAGAAGGAATTCGCGCTGCTCGCCGAGCTGATGCGCAATGCCGGCCGCCCGGTCACTCGCATGATGCTGATCGAAGCGGTTTGGGGCTATTCGTTCGAGCCCACGACGAACATCATCGAAAGCAACATGAGCAGGCTCCGCGCCAAGCTCACCGTGCACGGCGATCCCGATCCGATCGAGACGGCCCGGGGCTTCGGCTATACGCTGCACGTCGATGATGCTGCCTGACCGGCTGCGGCCCCGCTCCGTCACCGGGCTGGCCGGCCTGTTCGGCCTGGTCTGCGCGCTCGCGTCGGTGGCGATCGGCATGGCGCTCTATGTCCTGGCCGATCTCGCGTTCAATCGGGTGCAGGACGCCCGCCTGGCGCGCGAGAAGGCGCGGCTGCTGGCGCCGATCGACGGCCACGCGCCCGGCGCCGGGGACGTCGCCGCGCGCATCGTCGAGCGGATGCGCCGGCGGGAGATCGGCAGCATCGGGCACCGCCTGACCGACGCCCGCGGCACCCTGCTCGCCGGAACCGCGGAGCTGCGGGCGCCGCCCGGCCGGGACGGCGCGGTGCTGTTCCGCCAACCCGGCGAAGCCTGGGAGTCCGCGCGCGCGGCCCAGTTCGCGCTGGCGGATGGCGGCCGGCTCACCATCGTCGCCGAAAGCGAATCGATCGAGGATCTGGGCAAGAGCGTCTGGCCGCTGTTCGGCACGGCGCTGGCGCTCTCGGCGATCTTCGGCGCGCTGGCGAGCCTGCTCCTCGGCCGGCTGATCTCGGCCCGCCTCGCGGCGATCGGCACTACGGCCAATGCCATCATCGCGGGCGATTACTCCCGGCGCGTGCCGGTCGATTCGCTCGGCGGCACCTTTGCCGAGCAGGCCCGCACCTTCAATCGCATGCTCGACCGGATCGAGGCGCTGATGGACAATCTGCGCCAGGTCTCCAGCGACATCGCCCATGACCTGCGCACGCCGCTCACCAGGCTGCAGGCGACGCTGCGGGAAGCCGCCGAAGCCGGGCTGGCGGAGGAGGAACGCACGGCGCTCATCACTGCGGCCGATAGCGAATGCGACGGCATCCTGTCCCTGTTCGCGGCGCTGCTGCGCATCGGCGAGGTCCAGGCCGGCCGCCGCCGCGCACAGGTCGCCACCATCCGCCTGGACCCGCTGGTCGAGGACGTGGTCGAATCCTATGCGCCCGCCTTTGTCGACTCCGCGCGCACGCTGCGGCTGGAGGCATGCGAGCCCTGCTTCATCCGGGGCGACGCCGATCTGTTCAACCAGCTGCTGGTCAACCTGATCGAGAATGCGCAGCTGCACACGCCCGAGGGCAGCACGACGCAGGTCTCGCTGCGCCGCGACGGGGCTTCGGCCGTGCTGATGGTGCGCGACGACGGGAACGGCATTCCGGCGAGCGAGCGGCAGGAAGTGCTGGGCCGCTTCGTGCGTCTGGAACGCAGCCGGAGCACGCCCGGCCATGGACTGGGCCTCGCCCTGGTCGCCGCCATCGCCGGCTTCCACGAAGCGACGGTCGAGCTCGACGATGCCGGGCCGGGCCTGATCGTCCGCGTGCGATTTCCCGCGTCGGAGCAAGGCGCGACATTCTAATTTTGCAATGTAACGCTCCAGGCACCGTTTCGGACGAGACAAGTCACAAGACTGTCATTCGGCGAACCTAGCGCCACCCCTGCCAAGGCCGGCAACGCATCGCCGGCCCATATTGGGGTTGACTGGAACATGACTCGGAAATGCTGTGCTGCGGCGCTCGCCGTGGCAGGAATGCTTGCGCCCATCTGCAGCTGGGCGCAACCGGCGACGCACGCCGATTATCGGATCGTAGACCGGATCCCCGGCGCGGACGGCGGCTGGGACTTCGCCAGCGTCGACCCCGCAGCCGGCCGGCTCTATGTCGCGCGCTCCAACGGCGTCATGGCGGTGGACCTGTCCGACCGGAAGGTGACCGCCGCGCTGGCGCCTGCGCATCGCGCCCATGCCGTCCTGCCCCTGCCCGGCACCCGGGAGATCGTCGAGACCGACGGCGAGACCGGCCTGACTCGCTTCATCGACGCCACCACCGGCGCAGTGACGGCGGAAGTCGCCACCGGCGCCAAGCCCGACGCCGCCTTTCTCGATCCCGCCACCGGCCTGGTTGCCGTGATGAATGCCGGCGACGGCACGATCGCGCTCGTCGATCCCGTGCGCCATGCGCTGGCCGGCAAGATCCAGGTCGGCGGCGGCCTCGAGTTCGGCGTCGCCGACGGCAAGGGCCTGGGCTATGTCAATATCGAGGACAGGAACGCGATCGCCGTCATCGATCTGAAGGCGCGCCGCGTCGTCAAGTCGATCGCGCTGCCCGGCTGCGAGGGGCCGACCGGACTCGCCCTGGTCGCGAACGGCACCCGGCTGATCAGCGCCTGCGCCAACAAGGTCGCGATGATCGTCGACGTCGCCGCCGCCAGGGTCGCCGGCAGCTTCGCGATCGGCAGCGATCCCGACGCCGTGCTCGTCGATGCGGCACGCGGGCTCGCCTTCATTCCCTGTGGCGGCACCGGCACGCTGGAGGTCGTCGACATCCACGTCGCCCCGCACATCCGCCACGCCGGGACGATCCCGACCCAGGTCGGCGCCAAGACCGGCGCGATCGATCCGCGCGACGGCCGCATCTACCTGCCCGCCGCCACGCTCGCCGCGCCCGAGGCCGGCGCCAAGCGCGGCAAGCCCGTGCCCGGCAGCTTCGTCGTGCTGGTCCTCGCCCCCGTCCGCTCCTGAACGCCCCATCGAAACGGAGACCATCCCATGTTCCTGCGCACTCGCTTCACGCTGCTGCTCGCCGGCGCCTGTCTCGCGGTTCCGGTCGCGGCAAATGCCCAGCAGGCACCGGCAGCCAAGCCGGCCAAGACTTTCAAGCTGCTCCGCGCCGAGGATTTCCCGGCCGACGGCATCGTCCCGGCGCCGCCGGCCCGCGGATCGGACGTCGAGAAGCTCGAACTCGCCTATCTCCACGCGCTGATCGCCGGCACTTCGCCCGAGCGGATGGAGCAGGCGCGCCGGGACGACGCGCATGAGGACCCCTCGATCTTCGACCAGGCGATGGGCGTCAACCTGAAGACGCTGCCGGCGACCTGGGAACTGCTCGGCCTGGTCCATAACGACGCCAACCTGGCGGCCAACATCGCCAAGGAGCATTTTGCCCGGGTCCGCCCCTGGGGCATCGATCCCACCATGCCGAACTGCGATGCCGGCAAGGGCAAGCAGCCGACCCGCAGCTATCCGAGCGGCCATTCGACGCTCGGCTATTCGGTCGGCCTGATGCTGGCGACGCTGGCGCCGGCCAAGGCTGTGGCCGTGCTCGACCGCGCCCGCGACTATGCGCTCAGCCGCGAGATCTGCGGTGTGCATTTCCCGTCGGACACCGAGGCGAGCCATGTGATCGCCTCCATCGCCGTCGCGCGCATCCTTGCCAGCCCGGCCGCCGCCGCGCGCATCGCCGCGGCCCGCGCCGAACTCGCCCGCATCGCCCAGTGAATCTTTGCCAGTGAATCCTTGCCAGTGAACCTTTGAACGTCCCGAGGGGGAAACGACATGAAGCCTCAAACGCGCATCGCATTGCTCATCGCCGGCAGCCTTCCGGCGCTCGCCTGCGCCACCGCCGCCCAGGCCCAGACCGCCGCGGCGGCGGACGACGGCCAGACCAAGTCGACCAGCGCCAACGATGCCGGCCAGGCCAACGACAAGCAGTCGCTGACCTCGTCCGACATCATCGTCACCGGCTCGCGCACCGCGGAGAGCGCGCCGCTCACCGCGTCGCTCACCACCACCCAGCCGCAATCGGCGGTCAGCCGCGACTATATCGACAACACCACCCCGGCCGCCGACTTCAACGAGCTGATCGCGCTCACCCCGGGCGTCTCGATCACCGGCGCCGGCAACGGCTATGGCTTTGGCGAGACCAAGGCAGTGATCCGCGGCTTCCAGGACGGCGAATACAATATCACCTATGATTCGATCCCGTTCGGCGACACCAACAACCCAACGCACCATTCGACTGCCTTCTTCCCGTCGAACACCATCGAGACGGTCGTGGTCGATCGCGGCCCGGGCAATGCCAGCCAGCTCGGCCAGGCCAGCTATGGCGGCAACCTCAACATGTATTCGCGCGCGGTGAAGGACCAGATGGGCGGCCAGATCCAGGCGATCGCCGGCCTGTGGAACTCGTTCATCGGCCGCGCCGAATTCCAGAGCGGCGCGATCCAGAGCCTGGGCGGCACGCGCATCGTGCTCACCGGCCAGATCATGCAGTCGGACGGCGCGCTCACCTATTCCCCGGTCGCCGGCAAGAATCTCTACGGCAAGGCAGTCGTGCCGATCGGCGCGTCAAACACGCTCACCGTGATGAGCACCTGGAACCGCAACCACTATTACCAGTCGGACGTGGCCAAGGGCGCCACCTGCGGCAGCGCCGCCAAGGGCATCGCCGGCTTCGCCAATGCCGCGCTGGGCCCCGACGGCCAGCCGCTGACCCAGCTCAGCGGCACGAATTGCGCGGCGAGCTCGAACGTCGGCGTCTATGGCAAGAATTACGGGCTGACCAACGATCCCACCATGATGGACTATTGGCGCTACAACCGCACCGACAAGACCACCGATTTCTCGTATCTGCGCCTCCAGAGCGAGCTGGGCTCCGGCTTCTCGATGGACAATCGCGTCTATATGTACGGCTACACCAACAACACGCTGTCCGGGAACAGCGGCACGGTGGTGACCGGCTTCGCCGGCGCCGGCACGCCTGCCTCGCCCTATGTCGCGGTGACCAAGGCCGGCGACGTGCTCGGCTACAACAAGATGAACAAATACCGGGTGCTCGGCTATATCGGCCAGCTCAACTATAGTTTCGCGCTCGGCAAGATCCGGTTGGGCGGCTGGTACGAGCATGCCGATACCGATCGCCACCTGGTCGATCTCGACATGACCACCGGCGCGCTGTCGTTCAACGAGAAGTTCAACAACGGCAACGGCTCCGCCGCCCAGAACGCGCTGCCGTCGACTGCGCTGGCCGCGATCCAATATGTGCAGCATTCGAACTGGAGCCAGTACCAGCTGTTCGGCGAGTTCGAGATCCGTCCGATCGACAGCCTGGCGATCACGCCGGGCGTCAAATATGTCCACTTCACCCGCGGCGTCGACGCGCTGGTCAACCAGAAGTCGCGCAGCCCGATCGACACCAGCCAGACCTGGACCAAGACGCTGCCGTTCCTGACTGCGAACTGGGCGGCGATGACCAACTGGTCCTTCTACGCCCAATATGCGCAGGGCATGTACGTGCCCGACCTGTCGAGCTTCTATTCGACCTCGGGCTCGCTCTCGACCGCGCTCGATGCGCTCAAGCCGCAGACCACGACCAACTACCAGGTCGGCACCGTCTGGCACGGCGACAAGGTCTCGATCGACGTCGACGGCTATGTCATCAACGTCAACAACAAGATCGGCACCTGCACCACGGTCGGCTGCGACACCACGCTGCTCGTCAACATCGGCCAGGTTCGCTACAAGGGCGTCGAGGGACAGCTCAGCCTGATGCCGGTCCGCGGCCTCACCCTGTTCGCCAACGGCTCGTACAATTACGCGCGCAGCGTCACCACCGGCGCGCAGATCGCCAAGGCGCCGTTCGGTACCGCGGCGGCGGGCTTCGTGTATCGCGACCAGGGCTTCCGCCTGTCCTTCAACCAGAAGTACACCGGCCCGCAATATGCGACCGAGTTCAGCGGCAATCCCAATCTGCGCCTCTATCGCATCAAGCCCTACAGCGTCGGCGAGTTCGCGATGAGCCAGGAAGTCGGCGAGCACTTCCGGCTGGGAATAACCGTCCAGAACGTGTTCGACAGCCGCGCGGTCACTGCCATCTCGAGCAGTTCCTCGGGCGCGCCGACCACCGTTGTGAACGGCGTCAGCTATCAGAACGGCTATGGGCAGGGCGACCAGTTCAACTATCTGCCGCCGCGTTCCTTCCTGGTGGACGCGCGCGTCAAGTTCTGAGCGGAAACGGCGGTGCCCGGGATCATCGTCCCGGGCACCGCCGTCTAGCCAGGCAGCAGCTCGCCCTTGAGCTGCGCGCCCAGCGCCTCGGCGCCGGGGCCGACGATCAGGTGGAGGCGATTGCCCGAACCGGCCACGGCACGCACGCCCGCACCCGCCAGCGCGGCGACGTCGATGGCGGCCGGATCCTCGACGTCGATCAACACGCGCGTCGCATTGGCGGCGACGGCCCGGATCTTCGTCCCGGCGAGCGCGGCCCGGATGCCGCCGGTGTCGTGCCGCGCCGCTGCGATCGCCGGTGCGGGGGAGGCAGGCGCCGGCGCGGCGGCACCGCCGCCGATCGCGGCGCGCACTTCGGCGGCGACCTGGTCGGCGATCGGGCCGAGCACCACCTGCAACCCGCCGTCCCGCAGCCTGACCACGCCCCGCGCGCCGAGCGCCTTCAGGCGCGGCTCGTCCGCGACGCCATTGTCGGCAAGGACCAGGCGCAGCCGCGTGGTGCAGGCATCGACCGAGCGGATATTGGCCGCTCCGCCCAGTGCCGCGGCGATCGCAGCGCCCCGATCGGCCACGGCCGCGTCCGCCGCCACCACGTCGAGCGGCTCGCGGCCGGGAGTCTTGAGGTCGAACTTCCGGATGCACCAGCTGAAGGTGACGTAATAGACCACGGCATAGGCGATCCCGACCGGGATCAGCAGCAGCGGCCGGGTCGACAGGCCATAGTTCAGCACATAGTCGAACAGCCCGGCCGAGAAGCCGAAGCCGAGCTTCACGCCGAGCAGGTCCATCACCACCATCGCAATGCCGGTCAGCACGGCGTGGATCAGGTAGAGCACCGGCGCGAGGAAAATGAAGCTGAACTCGATCGGCTCGGTCACGCCGGTGAGCAGCGAGGTGAGCGCGAGGCTGAGCAACAGCCCGCCGACCGCCTTGCGCCGCTCGGGAAGCGCGTTGCGATACATGGCGAAGCAGGCCGCGGGCAGGCCGAACATCATCACCGGGAAGAAGCCTGCCATGAACGATCCCGCAGTCGGATCGCCCGCGAAGAACCGCTTGATGTCCCCGGTCGCGCCGTGGAAGTCGCCGAGCAGGAACCAGGCGATATTGTTGATGATGTGATGCAGGCCGGTGATCAGCAGCAGCCGGTTGAGCAGCCCGTACAGGAACAGTCCGAGCGAACCGGCGCCGAGCACCCAGTGGCTCAGCGCGTCGATCCCCGCCTCGAACCAGGGGAAGCCGAGCCCGAAGGCAGCCGCGAACACCAGCCCGGCCAGGCCCGAGACGATCGGCACGAAGCGGCGCCCCCCGAAGAAGGAGAGGTAATCGGGCAGCTTGATCGCGTGGAAGCGATTGTAGAGCAGCCCGGCAACGATGCCCGAGCAGATGCCGAGCGGCACGCTGAGCTTGGAGATTTCCTTGGCCCGCCATGCCGCCTGCTCCAGCGCCGCCGCCGAGACGAGATCGGGCGGCAGATGGAGCAGCACCTTGGCGCCTTCGGTGGAGACCAGATAAGTCACCACCCCGGCGAGCGACGCCGCGCCGTGATTCTCCTTGGCCAGCCCCACCGCGACGCCCGCCGCGAACAGCAGACCGAGGTTGGAAAAGATCGCATCGCCCGCCGCCGCGATGAAGGGGACGCCGAGCATGTCCGCCTGGCCCAGGCGCAGCAGCAGCGCCGCGATCGGCAGCACCGCGATCGGCAGCATCAAGGCGCGGCCGAGCGGCTGGGCCTTGGCGAGCAGGGTCGAAGGACTGAAGCTCATGCGGATGCTTCCATTGCAAGGGCGCGGACTTCGGCCGCGGATTGGGCGGCGCAGGCACGCTCGGCAAGCGCCTTGCAGGCGGTCAGGTCGAACCGGGCGACCGCGGCCTTCACGCCGGGCACCTGGGCCGGGGTGGCGCTGAGCTCGGTGATGCCGAGGCCGATCAACAGGGGCGCCGCCAGCGGATCGGAGGCAAGGCCGCCGCACATGCCGGCCCAGCGGCCGGCTTCGGCCGCGCCCCTGCCGACTTCGCGGACCAGGCGGAGCACCGCCGGGTGCATCGCGTCGATCCGCGACGACACCGATGCGTTCCCGCGATCGGCGGCAAGCGTGTACTGAGTCAGATCATTGGTGCCGATCGAGAGGAAATCGGCTTCCCGCGCGATCTGCCCGGCGAGCATCGCGGCGGCCGGAGTCTCGATCATCACGCCGAGGGGGATCGCCTCGGCCACGCCAAGTTCGGCGCGCACTTCGTCCAGCAGCGCGCGCACCGGCCGGTAATCGTCCAGGTCGGCGACCATCGGCAGCATGATCCGGCACTGGCCGGCGGGCACCGCGCGCAGGATCGCACGAAGCTGGATGCGCATCAGGTCCGGCCGGGCCAGGGTGAGGCGCACGCCGCGCAGGCCGAGCGCCGGGTTCTCCTCGGCATCCATCGGCAGATACGGCACCGGCTTGTCGCCACCGATGTCGAGCGTGCGCACGATCAGCGGGCGCTCGCCCAGCGTCGCGGCGATCGCCGAATAGGTCTCGCGCTGCTCGTCCTCGCTGGGCGCGGTGTCGCGCTCGAGGAACAGGAACTCGGTGCGCAGCAGCCCGCAGCCTTCCGCGCCGGCGCTGACCGCGGCGGAGGCGTCCGCGACCGAGCCGAGATTGGCGAACACTTCGATGCGGACGCCGTCCGCGGTGCGCGCGGAAACATGCGCGGCCGCCAGCTCGCGGGCACGGCGCTCGCGCAGAGCCGAGAGGCGCGCACTCGCCTCGGCCAGCGCATCGGCGTCGGGATCCACGGCGAGCGTCGCGGCATCGGCATCAAGGATCACCGGCGTGCCGTCGGCAATCGCCAGCACCCCTTCGCCCGCCGCAACCAGCATCGGCACGCCGGCCGAAGCCGCCAGGATCGCGACGTGCGACGTCGGGCCGCCCTGCGCGGTGCAGATGCCGGCGAGCCGCGCGGTGTCCAGGCCCAGGAACTGCGAGGGCAGCAGATCCTCGCCGAACAGGATGGCGCCCTTGGGCAGCAGCGGCGCGGCCGGCGCGGCGGCGCCGAGCAGCCGGCCAATCACCTGGCGCTCCAGATCGGTGAGATCCGCGATGCGCTCGATCAGCAGCGCATCCCCCGTGGCGCGGAGCGCGGCGGCGGCTTCGGCAGTCGCGGCGCGCCAGGCAAAACCGGCGCTGCGCCCCTCGGCGATGTGGCGGGCGGCACCGGCGGCGAGCTCGGGATCGGCAAGCAGCGCGCGATGCGCCTCGGCGATCTCGGCAGCAGCGCCGTGCGCGCCGTCCAGGCCGGCGGCAATGGCCGCAAGCGCGCCGGACAGTGCAGCCCGCTCGGCGGCGGCCCCCTTGCCGTCGACCGGCACGTCGAGATCGCGGCCGCGCAGCTGGAAAGCCTGGCCGATGGCGAGGCCGGGCGCGGCACGCACCGGCCCGGCGCCGGTGGCGACCGGCCTGGGCGCTGGCGCGTGCGCGGTCTCGTGGAAATCGGCGAGGACCAGCTCGGCAACTGCGTCGACCGCGGCCCGGGCGTCGTCGCCGGTCGCCACGATGCGTATCTCCGCGTCCCTGCCCACGCCGAGGCCGAGCAGCGCAATGGTGCTGCGTGCATTGGCGCTGCGATCGGCGGCGTGCAGCGCGACATCGGCGAGGAAAGGCTTCAGCGCGGCAGTGATGCGCGCGGCCGGCCGGGCATGGATGCCGTTGGCGGCAGTGACGCGCACGCTGCGCTCGGCAGTGATGCCGGACGATGCCGAGCGCCTGGCGGCGCTGCCATCGGGTACGACCCGCCCGATCGCACTGCCGGCTTCCACCGTGCGGCCGAGCGGCTCCAGTTCGAGCGCATAGCCCTGGCTCGCCAACACCACCGGCGTGATCAGCGCGCGGGCGGCGGCGGCCACTTCGTCCAGATCGAACGCGATCAGCGCGTCGCCGGCCGACACGCGCGCGCCCGGCGCCACTCTGGCCGCGAAGCCCCGGCCGTTCAGCGCCACCGTCTCCAACCCGATATGGAGCAGCAGCTCGGCGCCGTTTTCGAGCCGCAGCGTCACCGCATGGGCGCTTGCCGGGATCGAGATCACTTCGCCCGCGGCGGGCGCGCGCAGCACACCCTCAACCGGATCGACTGCGAAGCCGTCGCCCATCATCCGTTCGGCGAAGACCGCGTCGGGCACTTCATCGAGCGGGGCAAGCCAGCCCGCAAAGGGGGAAACCAGCGTGACCGCGTCGCTCACTGCACGAGCTCCACCGATTCCAGCGCCCACATCGGATTGAGGCCGCGGGCCGTCGTGCGGATGCACAGCGTCTCGTTGCCCGCGCGCACCGGGAACGGCGCGACCAGCCGGGTCAGCCCGGGATTGCCGGCCGCGGCGGCGAGCGGCAGCGTCGCGAGCAGCGGGCCTTCGCAGGTGCCGGCGCGGACTTCGAACTCGCCTTCGGGCGTCGCCGAGGGCGGGACCTTCACATGCGCGAGGTCTGCGCCGAGCTGGAAGTTGAACGGGATCTGCCCGACGGTGAGCGCGATCGCCTTCGCACCGCCCACGGGCGCGGCTTCCCATTGCCAGCAGGGCGCGAAAATATCGGTGAGGAACACCGCGCGCTTGCCGGCCGCCGGATAGTCATCCTCCAGCGCCAGCACGACCTTGTGCGAACAGGTCTTCAGATCCTCGTCGCTGCGGAACCGCACGCTGCGCGCGTCGAGCGGCTGGTCGATGGCGCCGCCGACGGTGGCGGTGGCGCGGAAGCTCGCGGCGCGCAGCCGGGTCGGCAGCGGCAGCGCGAGCGGCCCGGCATAGAGCGGCGAGGCCGCGGTGACCGGCGTGCCGTCGGTCGTGTAGCGGATCGGCAGGCCCGACTGGTTGGCCAGCGTCACCGTCACGCTCTTCTCGCCCGCCTTGTAGTCGAACGTGGGGCGCACCACGAAGGCGCTGGTGGCAGGGGTGAGGCCGAGCGGTTTCATCCGGTCCATCTGCGGCACCAGCCGGTCGACGAAATCGGCATAATCGCGCCCCTGCGCCTTCGACCAGCCGATCTCGGCGACGGCGCTGGCGCGGGGGAAGAAGTGCCAGGTGGCGCGGGCTTCGGTGCGGACATGCTCGGTCCACAGATTCGCCTGGAGGCCCAGGATATGGTGCTGCTGCTCGGCCGGGATCTCCTTGGGCGCCGGATCGAAGGCATAGACGGTCTTCAGGTCGATCAGGTCGCCGCGGCCGGGCGGCTCGTCGGGGCCATAGCCCTGGCGATGGTTGATATAGAGCGTCGGCGCGGGGCTCAGCACCGCGTCGTGCCCTGCCTTGGCCGCCGTGATCGCGCCTTCGATGCCCCGCCATGACGTGATCGTCGCGTCGGCGGGCACATCGCCTTCGAGGATCTCGTCCCAGCCGATCAGCTTGCGGTGATGCGCCTGGAGGAAGCCGGCGATGCGATGGACGAACCAGGCCTGGAGCGCCGTCTCGTCCTTGACGCCCAGCGCCTTCATCTTCGCCTGGATGGCGGGCGAACCCTTCCACTGGTCCTTCACCGCTTCGTCGCCGCCGACATGGATGTACTGCGACGGGAACAGCTCCATCACTTCGGTCAGCACGTCCTCGAGAAAGGCGAAGGTCTTGTCGTCGATATTGTAGAGCCATGGGAAGACGCCCCAGTCACTCTCGGTGCCCGGCGGGATCGGCGCGCCGGTGCCGAGCTCGGGATAGGCGCGGATCGCGGCGAGCGCGTGGCCGGGCATCTCGATCTCGGGCACGATGGTGATGCCCCGCTTCGCCGCATAGGCAACGATCGCGCGGATCTCGGCCTGGGTGTAGAAGCCGCCGGTCCTCGGCAGCCGCGGCGCGCCCGGCGCAGTGGCGGGATAGCGCCAGCCCGAGACGCTGGTGAGCTTCGGATATTTGCGGATCTCGACCCGCCAGCCCTGGTCGTCGACCAGGTGCCAGTGGAGCGTGTTGAGCTTGTTGACCGCCATCCAGTCGATCAGCTGGCGGACATAGGCAGGGGACTGGAAATGGCGGGCACTGTCGAGCATCAGCCCGCGCCAGGCGAAGCGGGGGGCATCGTGGATGCTGAGGCCGGCCGTGGTGACCGGGCCCTTGCCGCCGTCCTGAGTCAGCACCTGCCACAAGGTGACGGCGCCGTAGAGCAGGCCGGCATCGTCGCCGGCGGTGATGGTGGCGCCATTCGCGCCGATCTCCAGCGCATAGCTCTCCGCCTTGCCGGTGGCGGCGCGCACGAAGCGGATCGCCGGGCGCGGCGAAGTCGCGGCGGTGCGCAGCGCCAGGCCTCGCGAGAAGCGGAGCAGCTCGGCCAGGCGATCGGCGGCGGTCCGCGCGCCGGCATCGCCTGCCGGCACGACCAGCGCGGTCGACGCAGTCAGCGCGAAGCGGCCGGCGGCCGGGGTCATCTCGGCGGGAACGGGAAGCAGGCGCGGCAGCTGCTGGGCGGCGGCGGGCATGGCGGCGCAGAACGCGGCGGCGAGGATCAGGGCGAGGCGGCAGGAAATCACGCGGACGGCTCCCGGCTTGGATCGAGCGAGCTTAGGCGGTTTCGCCCCGCGCTCAATCGCGGCGTGCCCGGCGGGCAGGCGCCGCGGATAGGAAAAAGGGGGCGGATAAGAAAAAGGGGCGGCGGGTGGTGCGATCGCTCGTCCATCCGCCACCCCAGTGCACTACACCAAGCTGGAGATCAGAAGTTCACGTTGACGGTCGCGAGCAGCTTGCGGCCGGTCTTGTACACGCCGCGCGGCAGGCTCGGCGTGTTGGCATAGGCATAATATTGGCTGTCGGTCAGGTTCATGCCCGACAGAGTCAGCCCGACTTCCTTGGTGAAGTTGTACGTCGCCGACACGTCGACATTGGCGGTGTCGCGCACATACATCTGGTCACCGCGGTCGATGCCGGTGAAGTATTTCGAACGCCAGGTATAGGTCGCGCGCAGCGCCACCGGGCCGCTCTCGAAGAACGGGCTCAGGCTGGCCTGGTGACGCGAATTATAAGGCAGGTCGCCGCCAGTGCTCGCCTTGCCGTCCGAATAGGTATAGTTGGCCAGCACCCCGAAGCCGAGCGGGAAACTCTGCTGATAGGCGATAGCGAAGCCCTTCACCTCGGCCGAGCCCGCATTGAACGGGCGGCTGATCTGATAGGTCGTCACTCTTCCCTGCGCGGTGTTGAAATGCTGCTCCGGCGAAGTCCGCTGCAGGATGTAGTTGCTGATGTCCTTGTAGAAGACCTCGCCCGACAGGATCGAACGGGGCGCCAGATACCATTCGAGCGACGCGTTGAAGTTGTTCGACTTGTAGGGCTTCAGGTCCGGATTGCCGCCGCCGCCGGTGAGGATCTGGTCCGACAGCCAGAAGTAATTGGTCATGTCGGCATAGTTCGGGCGAGCGATCACCTGCGCCGCGGCAAAGCGGAACACGAGGTTCTTGTTCACATCGGCGATGATGTTCACGCTCGGCAGGACATTGTCGTAGCTGGTCTTGGTCGTCTGCCACACCCAGTCGGCCTGGGCATTGCACATCGCCCCCGGCTTGCAGACATAGCCCGCGCTGTCGGTCGCGGTATGGACGTAGCGCACGCCGAAATTGCCGCGGAAGCCGCCGGCGTCGAAATTCGCCTGGGCATAGAAGGCGTGGATCTGCTCCTGGATGTCCCAGTTGCCCGCAGTGAATTCCGAAGCGGCGAACTTGGACGGCGTCGGCAGGCCCGGGCGGCTCTGGACATAGTTCACCATCGAATTGCCGTCGATGATGAAGCGGCCGCGCATCTGGTCGTTGATGCCGTCGAAGCCGGACAGGTAATTGTCCCTGACGATGCTGGTGTTGAAATTGCTCGCCGGCACCGCCAGCCCGGTCAGCGCGATGCCCGCATATTCCTGGCCGGTCTCGTGCTTGCGATATTTGTAGCCGAGCTGGATGCGCTTCAATACGCCGTCGAACTTCAGGCCGAAGTCGATCTGGCCGTAGCGCTCCTTGTCGGTGGTCGGCTTGTCGACCAGGTTGCCGCTCCAGCCCGGATCGGTGACGAACGCCGCCGGATTGCCCAGCACATTGCTGCCATAGCTGATCGTGCCCGGCTTGTTCGGCGCGCCGCTGATGTCGACGGTGTAGTTCGCCTTGTTGAGGAACTCGAGGAACACCTGCTTCTTGGTGCCGCCATCGGCATCCGAGACGCCACCCTCGACATTGAGATCCCAGTGCACATCGTCCCAGCCGATCTGGCCATGGAAGGTCTGGGAATGCATCTCGGCGACGCGATACTGCGCATCGAGCACCGAGAGCGCGTTGTTGAAGGTCGCCGAGCGGACGATGCCGTTGTCCACGGTCAGGCCGGTCAGCGCGCCGGCGCTGTTCCAGACATTGCCCGGGAACGCGTACATCGACTGGTTGAGATTGTCGTAGGTCGCGTCGATGCGCAGCCAGTCGGCCGTGATCGTGAGCTGATCGACCGGCTTCCACTGCGCGGTCGCCGAATAGGTCAGGCGCTCGCGGCCCTGCGCGAAATAGGAAGTGCCGAACGCGTTCGGGAACTTCGCGCCCGGATTGGCGGTCAGCGTGCTGGCGCAGGTACCGGTGCAGTTGCCGGTATAGGTCCGCCCCGCGACCGGAACCGCAGGCGCGGCCAGCGAGCTGGTGTTGGCATCGTTGTTGCCCGCCCAGAAATCCGCGCTGATCGTACCGTAGCTCTCCAGGCCGTCGCGGCGCAGCCGGTCCTTGGTGCGCTGGAACGAAGCGAGGATGCCGAGGGTCTTGTCGGCATTGTGCCAGCTGACCAGCGCCGAGCCCTGGACGTCGCCCTTCTTCGAACGGTCATTGTAGAGATAGCTGAGCGAGCCGGCGACCACGAAGGGCTTCAGCTCGAGCGGCTTGCGGGTGAGCACGTTGACGGTGCCGCCGATCGAACCCTCGTCGATCCGCGGTTCGGGCGACTTGTAGACGTCGACGCGGTTGACGAGCTGCGGCGCGAGCAGCGCGTAGTTGAAGGTACGGCCCGGATTGTCGAGGATGAACCAGTCGGCCGAGGCGACCGTCTGGCCGTTCAGCAGCGTGCGGTTCAGCGCCGGATCGGTGCCGAGGATCGAGACCTTCTCGCCCTGGCCGAACGCGCGGTCGACGGTGACGCCCGGAACCAGCGTCAGCGCTTCGGCGACGTTGGTGTTCGGGAACTTGCCGACATCTTCCGACGAGACCGAGTCGATGATCGCATCGGCCTTGCGCTTGGCTTCGATCGACTGGGCGAGCGAAGCGCGGAAGCCGGTGACGACGATCTCGTGATCGTCGGCAGGCTGGGCGGCGGTGTCGCTGGTCTGTGCATGCGCGGCACCGGTGAGCAGCGCCATCGCGCTGGCCGTGCCGATAAGAAATCCCCGGATCCCCATCTCTCATCCCCTTGGTCAGAATGATTCTGAACTTGCTTATGATTCGTTGTGGTACGGCTCTGGCAGACCAGTCGCATACCAATATCCGTACCATTCCTCACTGTTGAGGGGCCGTCAAGACAGATTTTTACAGTGCGGTTACAGACCAGCGCAATTTTTTTGCTGACATGTGGTACGTTATTGGTACTAGTGTTGCATCCGGCACACAGCCGACCGATGATGGGGAACCGATGCCGCTGCTGGCGCAAAAGATCAGGCCGCTCGACGGAGCAGGCAGGGGGCCGCTCTACCGGCAGCTCGAGACCGCGTTGCGCGAGGCGCTGCGCGACAATCTGCTGAAACCCAACGAAGCGCTTCCCGCCGAGCGCGACCTGGCCGCCGATCTCTCGGTTTCGCGGATCACGCTGCGCAAGGCGATCGACAAGCTGGTCGACGAGGGGCTGCTGGTCCGCCGCCACGGCGCCGGCACCTTCGTCGCCGGCCGAGTCGAGAAGCAGTTCGCCAAGCTCTCGTCCTTCTCCGAGGACATGGCCTCGCGCGGGCGGAGCGTGCGCAGCGAATGGCTGATCCGCGAATCGGGCGTGGTCACGGGCGAGGAATCGCTCACCTTCGGGCTCAGCCCCGGCACCGCGGTCTATCGCTTCCACCGTATCCGCTATGCCGACGACGTGCCGATGGCGCTCGAATTCGCGATCATCCCGGGCTTCGGCCTTTCGGGGCTCGATGCAGTCGATTCGTCGCTCTATGCCGCGCTCGAGGCGACCGGCAACCGCCCGGTGCGCGCGCTCCAGCGGCTGCGCGCGGCTTTGTGCGACGCCGAGCGCGCCGCCCTGCTCGGCGTGGAGGTGGGGGCGCCGGTCCTCTATATCGAGCGCCGCGGCTTCCTGGCCGATGGCCGGGTGATCGAGGCGACCACCAGCTGGTATCGCGGCGACGCCTATGACTTCGTCGCCGAACTCGACATGCGGGGCTGAGCGGATGACCAACCCCGAATCGACCCGCATGTTCGCCGAGGCGGCCGAAGCCGGCGCGGCAGTGCGCCGGCAGCTCGAGCGGAACGCGGAAGCGGTCCGCGAACTGGGCGCCCGCTTGCGCGCCACCCGCCCGCGCGGCGTGCTCACCTGTGCGCGCGGCAGCTCGGATCATGCCGCCACCTTCGGCCGCTATCTGATCGAGACGCGGCTGGGATTGCTGACCACTTCGGTCTCGCCTTCGATCGCCTCGGTCTATGGCGTCGAGACCGATTATTCCGACATGCTGGCGCTCGGCATCTCGCAATCGGGCAAGAGCCCCGACATCCTGGCCGCCATGCGCGCGGCCAAGGAAAGCGGCGCCCGCACCGTGGCGATGGTCAATGTCGAGGATTCGCCCCTCGCCGCCGAATCGGACACGCTGGTGCCGCTCCGGGCCGGGCCCGAGATCAGCGTCGCCGCGACCAAGTCGTACATCGCCGCGCTCGCCGCCCAGCTCCACCTGGTGAGCGAATGGGCCGGCGACGAGGCGCTCAAGGCCGGCCTTGCCGCGCTGCCCGGCCAGCTCGAGACCGCCTGGGCGGCCGACTGGTCGCCGCTCGTCGCGCGACTGCACGGCGCGCGCGGCCTCTATGTGATCGGCCGCGGCCTGGGCTTCGGCGTGGCGCAGGAAGCCGCGCTCAAGTTCAAGGAGACCTGCGGCCTCCATGCCGAGGCGTTCAGCGCCGCCGAGGTCCGCCACGGGCCGATGGCCCTGGTCGGCCCCGGCTTCCCGCTGCTCGTCTTCCGCCAGGACGACGCCACTGCCGACGGCGTCGACGATCTGGTCGCCGATGTGCTCGCCCGCGGCGGCGAAGTGCTGGTGAGCGGCGGCGAGGTGCCGGGCGCGATCCATCTGCCGCACCCGGCGGCAGGTCCGGCGATCGAGCCGATCCTGCAGATCCAGGCTTTCTACCGCGCCGCCAACGCGCTCTCGATCGCGCGCGGCTTCGATCCCGATCGGCCGCCGTCGCTCGCCAAGGTGACCGAGACCATCTGATGCAGGCGCTGATCCCGACACGCGCGCTGGTCGACGGCGCGCTCCGCGAAGGTGTCGCCGTCCTGATCGACGGCGCCAGCATCGCCGGCGTGGCGCCGGCCGATGCGATTCCCGCCGGCGCCGAGCCGCGGCGGCTGGACGGCACGCTCGCCCCCGGCTTCATCGATACCCAGGTCAATGGCGGCGGCGGCGTGCTGTTCAACGACGCGCCGACCGTGGCGGGCATCGCCGCGATCGGGGCCGCGCATCGCCGCTTCGGCACCACCGGCTTCCTCCCCACGCTGATCAGCGACGATCTCGACGTCATCCGTCGCGCCGTGGCGGCCGTGGATGCCGCGATCGCGGCCGGCGTGCCAGGCGTGCTCGGCATCCATGTCGAGGGCCCGTTCCTCAACGTCGATCGCAAGGGCATCCATTCGGCCGAGAAGATCCGTCCGCTCGACGCGGAGGGGATCGCGGCACTGACCGGCCTCACGCGCGGCCGCACGCTGGTGACGCTCGCGCCCGAGCGCGTGGCCGTCTCGGACATCGAGCAGCTCGTCGCCGCCGGCGTGGTGGTCGCGGCGGGGCATACCAACGCGCGCTACGACCAGGCCAAGGCGGCGGTGGCCGCGGGCATGCGCGGCGTCACGCATTTGTTCAACGCCATGTCGCCGCTCGGCTCGCGCGAGCCGGGCATGGTCGGCGCCGCGCTCGATTCGGACGCGCTGGTCTGCGGACTGATCGTCGACGGGCATCATGTGAACCCGGCCACGCTGCGCCTGGCGCTGCGCTGCAAGCCGGCCAGCGGCTTCATGCTGGTGACCGATGCGATGCCCTCCGTCGGATCGGACGCGAGCGATTTCGTGCTGCAGGGCCGCCACATCACCGTCAAGGACGGCGCCTGCCGCAGCGACGACGGTACCCTGGCCGGATCGCACCTCGACATGGCAGCCGCCGTGCGCAACGCTGTTGCGATGCTGGGCATCGACCTGGCGACCGCAGTGGCGATGGCAAGCGCCAGCCCCGCGGCGCTGATGGGGCTTGACGACACACATGGCCGGATCGCGCCGGGCCATGCCGCCGATCTGGTACTGCTCGACGATGCCGGGCAGGTCGCCGCGACCTGGATCGGCGGGGCCTGAAGCGGGCCGGCCTCCGATCGACGCCGCGGTACCGCGCCGGCTTGCTCCCGGTCCCGCACGGGCGTAGCGCTGCCGGCATGACCGACTCCACCAAGGCGCTCGACTATGTCGAGGCGCATCTCGACGACAGCCTGGACCGACTCTTCGCGCTGATGCGCGTCCCCTCGGTCTCGACCGATCCCGCCTATGCCGAGCAGTGCCAGCACGCCGCGAAGCTGCTCTCCGACGAGCTGGCCGGGCTGGGCTTCGCCGCCCGCGTCGCGCAGACGCCGGGCCATCCGATGGTGGTGGCCCATCATGACGGCGACGGCCCGCACATCCTGTTCTACGGCCATTACGACGTGCAGCCGGTCGATCCGATCGCGCTGTGGAAGCGCGATCCGTTCGATCCGGTGATCGAGACGCGCGGCGACGGCGCGAAGCAGATCGTCGGCCGCGGCGCATCGGACGACAAGGGCCAGCTGCGCACCTTCGTCGAGGCCTGCCGCGCCTGGAAGGAGACGGCGGGCCGGCTGCCGTGCAAGGTGACGATCCTGTTCGAGGGCGAGGAGGAATCGGGTTCGACTAGCCTCGAGCCGTTCCTCCACGCCAATGCCGAGGAGCTGAAGGCCGATTTCGCCCTGATCTGCGACACGCTGATGTGGGATACCGAGACGCCGGGCCTCACCATCGGCCTGCGCGGCATGGCCGCGGGCCAGGTGACGGTGCGCGGGCCGTCGCGCGATCTCCATTCCGGCCTCTATGGCGGCCCGGCGCGCAACCCGATCCAGCTGCTCTGCACGATCCTGGGCGAGATGAAGGATGCGGACGGCCGCGTGACGCTCGCCGGCTTCTATGACGGCGTGCCCGAAGTGACGCCGGCGGTGCGCGCGAGCTGGGACGCGCTCGGCTTCGACGGCGCGGAGTTCCTCGGCGAAGTCGGCCTGAGCGTGCCGGCCGGCGAGAAGGGCCATGACGTGCTCGAACAGGCCTGGTCGCGGCCGACCGCCGAGATCAACGGCATCTGGGGCGGCTATACCGGCGAAGGCTTCAAGACGGTGATCCCGGCAGAGGCCCATGCGAAGGTCAGCTTCCGCCTGGTCGGCGCCCAGGACCCGGCCAGGATCTGGACGTCGTTCGAGGAGCATGTCCGCTCGCGCCTGCCCGCCGATTGCTCGGCGGAATTCACCGGCCGCGGCCCCGGCAGCCCGGCGGTGACTGTCTCCAGCGACAGCCCGCCGCTCGCCGCCACGCGCGCGGCGCTCGATGCCGAATGGGGCAAGGCGGCGCTGATCGGCTGCGGCGGCGGCATCCCGGTCGTCACGTCGATCTCGAAGATCCTCGGCATGGACACGGTATTGGTCGGCTTCGCGCTGACCGACGACAATATCCACTCGCCCAACGAGAAATACGACCTGAAGAGCTTCCACAAGGGCATCCGATCCTGGGTGCGGATCCTCGCGGAAATCGGCGAGATGGCGAAGGTGCCGGCCTGATCGCGCTGGCTCGAATCGGCCAGCTCGGCTAGGTTCGGGCCATGCGTGAGGGGGCTCGATTCATCGCTTTGGTGCTCGGCGGCGCGGCGCTGGCGGCCTGCCAGCCCGACGCGGCCAAGCCGGTGCAGAAAGCCGAAGCGAGTGAGGCGGCGGCGCCTGCCCCGGCCAAGCCGGCCGTGGAGGCCCCGCTGCACGACTGGCTGGTCGGCAGCTGGTCTTTCGAAAGCAGCTGCGCGTCGGATTTCATCGCGCACTATGCGGCCGATGGCAGCCTCGACAACAGCGGCGAGATGGGCGGCTGGGCGCTGGCCGGCAACATGGTGACCGAGACGATCCGCGAGCGTTACGACGCGGCGGCGAGCGACGGCGCCGAGAAGGTGAACCCGCCCGAGACGCGCAGCTACACGATCGAGCGCGCCGACCAGGATCACGGCACGATCACTTATCAGGGCCGCAAGGTGCCGATGCTGCGCTGTTGACGGCGCGGCCGCGAGGATCGATACCGGGGCCATGGTTCCCCTTTCGTTCGCCGGCCATGACCTGATGGCGCTCCCCGAGGGCGCGCTTTACTGGCCGGCGCGCAGGGCCCTGCTCGTCGCCGACCTGCATTTCGAAAAGGGCAGCTGGTTCGCCGCGCGCGGGCAGATGCTGCCTCCCTATGATTCGATCGCGACTTTGCACGCGGTCGAGGCGCTGGCGGTGCGGACCCGGGCGCGCGAGCTCTGGTGCCTGGGCGACAGTTTCCACGATTCGCAGGGGTGCGAGCGGCTGCCCGAAGATGCGCGCGCGCTGCTCGCCCGGCTCACCGCCCGGCTCGACTGGCGCTGGATCACCGGCAATCACGACAGCCTGCTGATCGCCCCCCTTGGCGGCACGATCCTGGAGGAAGCCGAGATCGACGGCCTGATCCTGCGCCACGAGGCCGAGCCGGCGGATCCGCGCCCCGAGCTCTCGGGCCATTTTCACCCCAAGCTGCGCCTGCGTATCCGGGGGCGGCAAGTGGCGCGGCGCTGCTTCGTCGCGTCGCCGACCAAGCTGATCCTGCCGGCCTTCGGCGCGCTCACCGGCGGGCTGGACGCGCATCACCCCGAGATCGTCCGCGCGGTGGGGCCCAGTGCACAGGCGCTGGTCGCGCTCGAGGACCGGCTGCTGCGCTTCCCGCTCGCGGCCTAGCTTCCCCGGCGCGGTTCGAGATCGGCGCACTCCACCGGGCCCTGCCCGATCACCTGGCATTTGGCCGGGCCGAGCACGCGGACCAGCCCACTCGATGTCGCGCTGATCTGGGCGTTATAGCGCACGTTCATCACCAGCGCGCCGCCGCTTCCCGACACGAGCAGCGCATCGGCGGTGGTGAACGCCGCAGCGTCGAGGTTGCTGGTGCCATAGAGCCGCACCCGTGTGTGCAGCGCATTGCCGGTCAGCGCCACCGTACCCGCGCCGGCCAGGGTGACGCCCAGATCCTGCGCATCGATCTTGCCGATATCGATCCGCCCCGCCCCATTGAGCGAGACGTCGAGCCGGTTGCCACGCATTTCTGCGATCTTCAGCAGCGCGCCGCCATTGGTCTGCACCACCCGCAACCCGGGCACGGTGACACGGATGCGGGCATCGCTCGCGATCTTGCCCGCGGCCGATTCCCAGCTCTGCGTGCCGGAATTGATGACCAGCGTGCCCGCTTCAACTCGCACGGCGACGCGATCGAGCGCGGCGCGATCCCCGGCGATCGTCACGCCCGGCGAACCGGGCGCCACTTCCACCGCGAACGGGCCGTCGATCCGCAGCCGGTCGAAGCCGGTGACCATCACGACGCGCTCGTCTCCCGGCGCGGCGGCACCGACAAGCAGCAGCAGGGGAGCGAGGGCGAGCCGATACATGGACGCACCCTTGCGCGGCTTCAGCGCCGAGGCAAGCTCAGGAGCAATGCGCCTCGCCCGAGCCCACCGCGCTCACCGAGCATTTCGCGCCGCCGGTGAGATTGACGTCGCCCGAGCCCGCGATCGAGACCGAGGCGCCGCCCCTGACCACACCGCGCAGGCTGCCCGACCCGATGACCGAGATGCTGGCGCCGGTGGCGGTCAGCTTGCTGGCATCGATGTCGCCCGAGCCGGCGATCGAGGCGTTGAGCCGGTTGACCGTGCCTGCGACGGTGAGGTCGCCGGAGCCCGCGATCGAGAGATCGGCGTCGGTGGCGGCAAGCGTGGCGATGCCGAGATTGCCCGAGCCGGCGATCGCGCCGCGGAAAGCGCCCTCGGCCTTGTCGACGCTCATGTTACCGGAGCCGCTCACGCTCGCACCATCGAGCTTCGGCAGGACGACATGGACCTTCGCTCCGCGGTCGTTGCTGAACGAGAAGCCGTTCCGGTCCTTGCGGCCGACGCGCAGCGTGCCGTCGACCACGCGAACCTCGAGCTGGTCGAGGACGGCCGTATCGCCCTCGGCGGTGACTGCGAACTGCGCGCCGCTGCGCACCTCGATATCGTCCGGCCCGCGCAGATCGACCTTGGTGAAGCCGGTCGCGTCATAGCTGCGCTTGGCGCCGACGCCGCTCGGCTTGACCGTGTGGCCTTCCTTCTCCCAGCTGGCATGGCAGGCGGCAGCGGTCGTTAGCGGCAGCAGGGCCAGGGCGATCAGAGCAGCGCGCATCGAAACTTCCTCCCGAAATCCATGTGTATTGGATACATAATACACCATCGATCAGACAAGGAAAAGGGGCGGTTTTCAAGGCCGCCCCTTGCTTCGGGTTCCGGACCGATCGGGGTCAGGCCGGAACCTTGTCCTTGTTGTGGATCGCCGCGGCCTTGCGCAGGATCTCGAGGATCTTCTCGAGCGCGGCCGGCTCGTCCACTTCCTCCATCGCCGCGAGTTCGCGGGCGAGGCGGCTGGCGGCCGCTTCGAAGATCTGGCGCTCCGAATAGCTCTGCTCGGGCTGGTCGTCGGCGCGGAAGAGGTCGCGGACCACTTCGGCGATCGACACCAAGTCGCCCGAGTTGATCTTCGCTTCATATTCCTGGGCGCGGCGCGACCACATGGTGCGCTTGACCTTCGGCTTGCCCTTCAGCGTATCCAGCGCTTCCTTGAGCGTCTTGTCGCTCGAAAGCTTGCGCATGCCCACGCTCTCGGCCTTGTTGGTCGGAACGCGCAGCGTCATCTTTTCCTTTTCGAAGCGCAGCACGTAGAGTTCGAGCTGCATTCCCGCGATTTCGGATTTCTGGAGCTCGATCACACGGCCAACGCCGTGCTTGGGGTAAACGACATAATCGCCGACATCGAAGGACAGCGCCTTGGCAGCCATGTGCGAGGAACCTTTCGTGATAACCGGCCCCGACGGGCTCGGCGTCCACCCCGGCGAATACGGGACGGGCTGATCGGGGCGACTTCTCTTTGCTTCTCCGGGCGGAGGCGAATCTTCCTCCGTCTCCGGCCATTTAACACGTTTGCAATAAAATTACCAGACCGAGTGCGCCGCTGTGCAGCGAAAATATGCAATTCATCGCAGGATTCCGGCGATTCCCTCGCCGCGGCCAATGTCGCGAACCTGTTCATATTGTGTCTGCCGCTCGCTGCCGGGCCGGACGACCCCAGGATCCGGCAAGGGCACGCGACCGATTCGGCGGCGCTGCACCGCAGCGTGACGCTTCCGCAACAATCCCGGACTCTGCTTCATGCGGAGCAAGGCAAGCGCCAGGGCCCATGCGCATCGCCCCCGGCCGATGCCACCCGACCAAGTGCAGCCGAGCCCGGCTGTTCACTGCAGTCGAATTGCCGGCTCCGCGGATGCCGGCAAGACCGGAACCTAGTTACCCGAGCCGGGCTCGGGCGAGAAGAACTGCTCGAACTTGCCCTCGACGCCCTTCATCGCATCGGCGTCGGCGGGCGCGTCGCCCTTCTGGGTGATGTTGGGCCAGGATTCCGAATAAGTGCGATTGAGCTCCAGCCACTTCTCGAGGCCGTTCTCGGTATCCGGCAGGATCGCCTCTGCCGGGCATTCGGGCTCGCAGACGCCGCAGTCGATGCACTCGTTCGGATTGATGACGAGCATGTTCTCGCCCTCGTAGAAGCAGTCAACCGGACAGACCTCGACACAATCCATGTACTTGCACCGGATGCAGGCGTCGGTGACGACATAGGTCATGGAAACTGGCCCCTTGGATCGAAGACGTGGGGGTCCTGCTATGCCTGTGGATTCGCTGCGTCAATCAATTGGCGCTTCCTGCGAGACGTTCTCAGTGACCACCAGGTCCTGATAGCAGGCGCGTCCTTCGCCCGGCGGGCCGCGCCGGGCGGGCAGCAGTTCGACCCGCACCACCCGGACCCTGCCATAGAGCGGGAAGGCCAGGACGCACCCCACCCGCACGGTGGCGGAGCTGCGCTCGACCCGGCGGCCGTCGATGCGAAGCGTGCCCCGCTCGGCGATGGCCTGCGCCGCCGAACGCGTCTTGGCGAGGCGCGACCACCAGAGGAACCGGTCGATCCGCATCACCCCGCCGTCAGCCATGTTTCAGCGCCTCGAGCGCCGCGAAGGCATTGTCGCGCGGCGGCGCCTTCGGCCTGGGCGGCGCGACCAGTCCCTGCCATATCCAGTGCTGCGGCGCACCTTCGGCGGATCGTGCGGTGCGGAAGCCGAGCTGGGCCATCAGCCGCGCCAGCGTTTCGGCGGTCAGCCCCATCGAAGTGGCGAGCGCCGGATCGGGAGCGAAGGGCTTGCGCCCCTGCCGGGCATCATGCGCGGCGCGGGCGATACGCTCGACCAGGTCGACGCGCACTGCCTGCGCGCCCAGCGGGCGATAGCCATGGACGAGATCGGCACCCGGGGCGGCGCGCGGCAGCACGGTGGCGCCGTCGCGCGGCGCCTCCGCCAGGTCCATCAATTCGCGCCGCCAGCGCGCCGCGCCGGGCTTGAGCAGGGCGGGCGCGAAGATGTCGAGCGTGCCGATGGTGACGCCGGCCTGGCGCAGCCGCTGGCGCGCCGGCGGGTCGAGCGCATCCACCAGCGTGGCGGCGGCGCGGCGCGGCAACAGCCCGCCGGCTTCGAGCAACGCGTTCGCGAGCGCGCGCAACGGCGAGCCGGCCGCCGGATCGCGCATCGCCGCGTCGAGCTTGCCCAGGACGGGAAGGCGCTTGCTGATCTGATCGGCGAACCACCGCTCGAGCCGGGCCTGCACCGCCGCCCGAGCCGGCGGATCGAGCACGTCGAGCGCGCGGTCCAGCCGGATGCGCGGTCGGGCGATGTTGGGCCCGGGCTCCAGCGCCGCGACCGCCACGCCGTTCCAGGTGAGCACCGACCCGGTCAGCGCGATCGCCCCGTCCTCGGCCCCGGCCAGCGCGGTCCCGCGCTTGCGATACTCGCCACCCAGCCGCTTCTCCGCCGCCGCCAGCAGCATGCGCTTGTCCGCGGCGCGCGCCTCGGGCGCGACCGTGAAGCGAAAGCCGGTAAGCGTGCCCAGCGCATGCTCTTCGACGGTCACTTCGCCTTCAGGCCCGATCGTCACCGGCAGGTTCGAGGCGTCGGCGCCGATCTGACGCAGCAGCACGGTGGTGCGCTTGTCGACGAAGCGCTGGGTCAGGCTGGCGTGCAGCGCATCGGAGAGCTTCTCCTCCACCGCGCGGGTACGCTCGGCCCAGTGCGCCGGATCCTCCAGCCAATCGGCGCGGTGCGCGATATAGGCCCAGCTGCGCGCCGCCGCGATGCGCCCGGCCAGCGTCTCGACATCCCCGCCCATATTGTCCAGCCGCTGGATCTCGTCGGCGAACCATATGTGCGGCACATGGCCATGCCCTTCGGAGAGATGCTCGAACAGCCGGCCGACGAACCGGCTGTGCGGCTCGGCCCCGAGCTTGCGGAAATCGGGCAGGCCGCACGCCGCCCAAAGCCGCCGGACCATCGCCGGCGAGCGCACGCGCTGGCGGACCCAGTCCTCTTCCGCAAGCCGCTTGAGCACCGCAAGGTCCACCGCCTCGGGTGCGGCGCGCAGCACCTCGCTCCGGGGCTTGGCTTCCAGGCTGGCGATCAGCGCCTCGATACTGGCGAAATCGGGCTCCCCCTCGCGCCAGTAGAGCTTCTCCAGCGGCGGCACCCGGTGCGCCTCGATTGCCAGCACTTCCTCCGGCGTGAAGGCATTGGGGCCATCCTCATGCAGCGCACCGAAGGTCCCGTCCCTCTGGTGCCGCCCCGCGCGTCCCGCGATCTGCGCCATCTCGGCCACGGTGAGCCGGCGCTGGCGGCGTCCGTCGAACTTGGAAAGCGAAGCGAAGGCGACATGGTGCACATCCATGTTGAGCCCCATGCCGATCGCATCGGTGGCGACGAGATAGTCGACCTCGCCCGCCTGGAACATCGCGACCTGGGCGTTGCGGGTGCGGGGGCTCAATGCGCCCATCACCACCGCCGCACCGCCGCGCAGGCGCCGCAGCGCCTCGGCGACGGCATAGACTTCCTCGGCGCTGAACGCGACGATCGCCGAGCGGCGTGGCAGCCGGGAGAGCTTCTTCGCCCCGGCATAGGAGAGCGTGGAGAAGCGCGGCCGGCCGATCACTTCCGCGTCGGGGACGAGCGCCTTCAGCATCGGCTTCAGGCTGTCCGAGCCGAGGATCATCGTCTCGTCGCGGCCGCGGGCGCGCAGCAGCCGGTCGGTGAAGACGTGGCCGCGCTCGGGATCCGCGCCCAGCTGGGCCTCGTCGAGCCCGACGAATGCCACCTCACGCTCCAGCGGCATCGATTCCGCAGTGCACAGGAACCAGCGCGCCCTGGGCGGCAGGATCTTCTCCTCGCCGGTGATCAGCGCGACTTCGGCGTCGCTGCCCTTCATCCGGACGACGCGGTCATAGACCTCGCGCGCCAGCAGGCGCAGCGGAAAGCCGATCATGCCGCTGGCATGTCCGGCCATCCGCTCCACTGCGAGATGCGTCTTGCCGGTGTTGGTGGGCCCCAGCACGGCAGTGATCGGAGAACGCGCGAAACGACTCATTGCGACTCCCAAGATCGTTCCGAGTCGCCCCTTAAGCAACTCCCCCAGCTTGGCCATCCGCCTTAACCATGTTGGAAATACTGGCGAATATGGTGAACGCTTCGCTTCATCCGCGAGGCGGCACAACTCGCCGCACGAGCCGGCCCCGAACAGGGTGCTTAATTTGACTTTAAGTCCTGCCTTCCACACTGATCTTGTCGGTAGCCGGGGGTTTACGGCACGACATCGACGACCTTTTGGGGGGCGTTGCGCCTTGTATCTGCGTAGTGATCATGGAGAGGGGCTGACCGGCGGCGGCGCATCGGCGCGCGTCACGGCCCCGCCGCGCGGCCTTGCCGCACGCTTCAACGAACGCTTCGCCGACTTCGAGTTTGCGCCGGACCTTGGCTCGCGCATCGGCTCGCTCACCTGGTATCGCGGCGCCGCGACTTGCGTCGCCCTGATCGCCGCCACCTTGCTGCTCGCGCCCGGCTTCGAGAATCCGATCTACGGCGCCGTCCCCGCGCCGCTTTCCGGTGCCGAGTTCGATGCCACCCAGGCCCAGGCCATCAAGCCGCTCGGCATGGGTTCGGGCACCGGCGTCCGCGTCGCCGCGACCGGGCTGGTTTCGCCCCTTACCGACACGCCGGAGCGGCCGCTCCTCGAAGGCACCACCAAGCTGGCCTCGGGCGGCGCCCTGCTCGCGACGCTGATGCGCTCCGGCATCGGCAAGGCCGACGCCGCCACCGTGGGCAACCTGATCACCAGGGCCGTGGCGCTGGACGAGATCCAGCCCAACACCATGGACTATACGCTGGGCCGCCGCGTCGACAAATCGCAGCCGCGCCCGCTCGAGAAACTGGATATCCGCACGCGGTTCGACCAGCGCGTGCTGTTCGTCCGCACCGGCAACGCACTCTCGATGCGTGCCATTCCGATCGCGATCGATCGCACGCCGCTGCGCATCCAGGGCACGATCGGCAGGTCGCTCTATCGCTCGGCCCGCGCTGCCGGCGCTCCGGCCAAGGCAGTGGAAAGCTATATCAAGGCGCTGGCGACGCGCACCCCGGTCTCGCGGCTCGGCTCGGACTGCAAGTTCGACATCATCGTCGGCCAGGCGCGCGCCGAGACCGGCGAAGTGCAGATGGGAAGCCTGATGTACGCCGGCGTCAGCGGCTGTTCGAACAAGGTGCAGCTCGCGCCGTTCGAGCAGGGCGGCAAGACGACCTGGTTCGACGGCCTGGGCCGCGGCAGCACCACCGGCGCGATGGCGATGCCGGCGAACGGCCGCTTCTCCTCGGGCTTCGGCATGCGCCGCCACCCGATCCTCGGCTATACCCGCATGCACCGGGGCGTAGACATCGCCGCGCCCTGGGGCTCGCCGGTCTTCGCCGCAAGCGACGGCGTCGTCCAGTTCGCCGGCCGCAGCAGCGGATACGGCAATTTCATCAAGGTCACGCATGGCAATGGCTATGGCACCGGCTATGGCCATCTCAGCCGCATCTATGTCCGGGGCGGCGAGCGCGTGCGCCGCGGGCAGCGCATCGGCGCCGTGGGCAATACCGGCCTGTCGACCGGGCCGCACCTGCACTATGAGCTCTATCGCAACGGCATGGCGGTGAACCCGCGCTCGGTGTCGTTCACCAGCACCCAGCAGCTTACCGGCGGCGATCTCGGCGAGTTCAGGGCCGAGTTGAACCGCCTGCTCTCGGTGCCCGTCGGGCACGGCGCCGTGAAGGATGCCGAAGACTGAGCCCTCTCCTCCGGCTAGGAGAAGCACGGCTCGTCGCAACCTGCTCCGCTTGTCCCGGCCATTTGTGCTATGGAGGCGTGATATCCGAGTCCCACTCCGGAGCGTGCCATGCGTCTCTTCCTAACCGCTGCCCTGTTCTGCTGCGCCGCCGCCCCGGCGCTCGCCCAGCAGTCGCAACCGGCCTCCACGCGCGACGCTTCCACCCGCGACAAGGCCGAGGCGCTCGCCCGGGCGCTGAACAATCCGATGGTGCAGGAAGGCGCAGCGGCGATGCTCACCAACCTCGCCGGCATCGTGCTCGACACGCGTGTCGGCCCGATCGCGCATTATGTCGACCCCAGGATCGGCGAGCAGGACAGCCTGCGCGACATCCAGCGCCGCAACGATCCGGACTTCGAGAAGCATTTCCACCAGGACGCCCGCCGCGCCGTTGCCGCCGCGGGCAAGCTCACCGACGGTGCGCTGCAGATGCAGGAATCGCTGGACCAGACCGCCGCGCGGCTCCGCGCCGCGCTCGCCCCGCTGCGCAACGCGCTCGGCAATTGAACCGCTTGCGCAACAACTTCGCCGCGCGTGCACGGTATTCCCGCAAGCGCTTTACGCGGCCGCGTCCCGAGTCCTAAAGCGAGGCCATGTGGCAGCTTTACCAATTCCCGCTCTGTCCCTTCTCGCGCAAGGTCCGGCTGCTGCTGGGCGAGAAAGGCGTGGGCTATGAACCCGTGCGCGAATCGCCCTGGCTGCGGCGCGACGAGTTCCTCGATCTGAACCCCACCGGCCAGGTGCCGGTGATGGTCGATGACGAGCGCGGCGTGACGTTGATCGATTCGCAGGTGATCTGCGAGTTCTTCGAGGAAACGGTGAACAAGGCGCCGATGCTCAACGGCACCGCCACCGATCGCGCCGAGATCCGCCGCCTGGCGATCTGGTTCGACACCAATTTCTATGCCGAGATCACGGCGCCCCTGCTCCACGAACGGATGCTGAAGCGCATCGTCTACAAGCAGTCGCCCGACGGCCAGGCGCTGCGCAATGCGATGAAGGCGGCGGTCAACCATCTCGACTATATCGACTATCTGCTCGATCACCGCACCTGGCTGGCGGGCCCGACGATGAGCCTCGCCGATCTCGCGGCGGCGGCGCAGATCTCGATCGCCGATTATCTGGGCGGGATCGACTGGAAGAGCCACGAGCAGGCCAAGGGCTGGTACATCCGCATGAAGAGCCGCCCGAGCTTCCGCCCACTGCTGAGCGAACGGATGGAAGGCATCCCGCCGCCCGCCGATTACGAGAAGCTCGACCTCTAGTGGGAGAGTTGCACCAGTCCGCCGCGACACTTGGCTTCTACGGAGACGATCTCGATCCGGAGGAACTGACCGCGGGGCTGGGCAGCTTGCCGACCGTCGGCGTCCGCAAGGGCGGCATCTGGCATACTTCGCTCGGTGCCCCACCGGCTCGTGGCGCATCCGGGCCGAGCGTTGCTCGCCCGGCGATCTGGACGGTCAGATTCGGGCATTGCCGGCGCCGCTGACTCGCGATTTCGATGCCTGGCGTGCCCTTTCCGCACGGTTCGGCGGCAGGATCTTCGCGGGACTCTTCCTGGCCGAATGGAATGAGGGGATGCGGCTGGAAGCGGACACCCTCGCCGCGCTCGCGGAACGCGGGCTGTACATCGATTTGGACAACTATGCCGCGACCGGCGCGGGCGAATGAAACTCCCGGCGCCCCCATGCGCTTTTCCGGCCAGGACCCGATCATTCCGATCGGGCCGCCACCGGGATAGCCATGCTCGAACATCTTCCCCATTGGCTCGGCAAGGCGCTGAGCCCCTTTCGTGCCGGAGCCGACAAGCTGGCGATCGTGCGGCCGGAGCTGGCCGGCGAGGGCGTGATCCATCTCGCCAGCCCGGCCTTCGCGAACGGCGCAAGGTTGCCCGATCGCTTCACCGCCGACGGCGAGGGCATCTCGCCCCCGCTTTTCTGGACGGGGGTGCCCGAAGGCACCGCGCGGCTGGTGCTGATCGTCGAGGATCCCGATGCGCCGACGCCGCAGCCGGTGGTGCATGCGATCGTCTGGGGCCTGCCGCTCGACGGCGACCTCAAGGAAGGCGACATCGCGCCTGACGACGGGAGCGGCCCGGACGGCGAGGATGTCGGCCGCAACAGCCGCTTCGTCGAGGGCTGGCTGCCGCCCGATCCGCCCAACGGGCATGGCGAGCACAATTACGCTTTCCAGCTCTTCGCATTGAGCGAGGGGGAGGATCCCGGTGGGAATCCCGGGCGCGGCGCGATCCTGCGCGCGATGGAGGGCCGGGTGATCGCCGCCGGGTTGCTCACCGGCACCTATTCGCGAGGCGAGGAGGCTCCGGCCAGGCCGGCAGGCGCCGGGGTCGCCGTCTGATCGCCGATCGGGCCCTGGCTGGCGAAGCCGGTCGGCGGGTGGAAGTTGCTCACCTGCTCCATGCTGGTGGATGCGGGCCTTCCTTCCCCTTTTCGTCGGCCGCCGCCGCAGGAACCCGCGCGAGGCCGGAGAACGGGGCGCCTTGGCCCAAATTTCCCAGGCTTCCGCAGTCGCGCTCCTCCACGCGATTCAGCCGTTCTCCCTTGGGTGGAGCACCGGGCCCGTCACGCGGTCGGGGTGTCTGCCGGGCGCGCCCTCATGTCCGGGGCAGCGCGTCTTCATGGATCCTCTCGGCGGGTTCCGTCTTGGGGGCATCCTCCTGGAATGCCTTGGGAACCGTAAGGCGGGCCGGGGTTCCGCCGGGGTGACCGCCGGGCGGTCCGGCAGGGCTCAGCCGAAGTGGTTGAAACCCTGCAGGCCGACCGTGGCGATCGTCATTGCGGTGATGGCGAACGATGCCGCACCGATCATCAGGCTACGCGTCATGCTTATTTATCCTCTCCGTTCCGTTGGGGTCGCTGCGGGTCACGCGATCGGAACCACGGGCGACGAGAAGAGCACGATGGCATAGGTGAGAACGACGGCACCGACGACGGCGACGCTGTGCTGGAACGAGCTGATACGAACGGCCATGGTAGTTACTCCCTGTATGTTCGGCTGCCGGACCATCCGGCGTTGCCGATGCCAGATGAATTGCAGGGAGCGTGCCAGTTTTCTAAGTGATTGATTTTACTACGGGCGCGTTAGAAAGTTACGCGCAGTTGGGAAGTTTCACACCAAGCTATGGTGTAATTTCCCAATCAAAGGCGGACAGTCACTGTCCGTTTCCGGTCAGTCGATACGGATGCAGTTCCGGCCACCATTCTTGGCGGCGTAGCAGAGCTGATCGGCCCGGTGGAACACCGTGCCGAACACTTCGCCCTGCGCCGCCGGGCTGAGGCCGGCGGAGAAAGTGATCTCGCCCAGCGGGGCGTCGGTCTCGCGCAGGCGATAGCGTTTGGCGGAGACGGCGAGGCGGGCGCGGTCCAGCACTTCGCGCGCGGCCCTCAGGTCGAGGCCGGTGAACAGGACCACGAACTCCTCGCCGCCATAGCGGGCGACGAGATGGCTCTTGCAGGTGTCGGACAGCGCCTCGCCGAGCGCCTTGAGCACGCGGTCGCCGACGACATGGCCGAACCGGTCGTTGACCGACTTGAAGTGATCGACATCGCACACGGCCATGCAGATCCGCGCACCGGCCGAGGCCTGGGCGGCATAGGCCTCCTCGAAGGCGCGGCGATTGGGCAGGCCCGTGAGCGGATCGCGGCGGGCATTGTCGCGCGCTTCCTCCAGCTTGGTCCGCAACTCGCTGGCTTCGCGATTGGCCGTCTCGAGCCGCGCTTCGGCGTTGCGGACGCGCTCGAGCATCGTCGCGGTGATGCGGCTGATCTCGAGATCATCGCCGCCCGAGCTGCGCATCGCCTGGGCGCTGGCCGCCAGGTCGCGGCCGAAATCCTTGGTCTCGGCACGCATCGCGGTGACCATATCCTGGAAGCCCTCGACTTGCATCTGGGTCTGGGCGACCAGGCCCTGGGCCTTCTCGATCACCGCGGTGGGTGTGCCGGCAACCGGCTGCGTGTCGCAGCCCAGCGCCTCGATGTCGCGCCGGGTGAGGCGGACGCCGCCGTCGGTCAGCACGTGCACCGCCCGGGCAAGCGGGCCGTCGGGGTTGGCGAGGAGCTGATAGGCGAACGCATAATTGGCCGGATCGGGATCCAGCCGCTGGTCTATCAGAAACTCTCCGATACGGTCGTACAGGCTGCGTGCGGCTTGGGAACCGCTTGCCATCCGAACGGCCTTGGCCGCGACCATCTGCGTCAGTTCCTCATCAGAAAATTGGTCCTGACGATGCCGTCCCGCAACACCGCCCTGTCGCGCAGACTAGGGCCCAACTGCTAATATCCGGTGAGCAAAGCTTGCGGAGTCGTGAAAATGCCGGCGCCGGCGATCAGCGCCTGTGCGCGGCCCGGTATTTCTGGACCGCTTCCAGCGAGAGCCGGATATGCCCCGCCGGGCTCATGTCCGAATGGACGAAAAGCACCTTGCCGTCCGGCGCGATCACATAGGAGGTGCGGCTGGTGATCTTCGTGGCGGTGCCGTCGGGCCGGGTGAGCGCCACGTCGTAATTCCTGATGATCTCGGGGCTGGCCGCGGCGACGGCGAACTTGCCGGCGCACTTCTCCGCCGAAAAGGCCTCGAGCTTGTCGATATTGCCCGCCGTCATCCCGATCACGCTGGCGCCGGCCTTCTGGAAATCGGGCAGCGCCTCGGCAAAGGCATGGGCTTCGGCGTTGCAGCCCTCGGTGAAGGCAGCGGGGAAGAAATAGAGGACGACCGGGCCCTTCCTCAGCGCGGCCTTGAGATTGACGGTGAACGGCTTGCCCGCCATCGCGCCCGGTGCAGTGAAATCCGGCGCGCGCTCGCCCGTCTTGAGCGCGGCGGTGGCCGGCAGAACAAGCGACAGAGCGGCAGCGGCGGCGATCAGCAATTTACGCATGGCGATCCTCCTGAATCTCCTTGCCGGCGGCTAGCGCGTCAGCGCGATGCCGATCCGGGCGTGGGTGTCGTTCCTGCGATAGTCGTCCAGTGCCTCGCCATAGCCGGTGAAGGCCTGGCCGAAGATATAGAAGCCAACGCCCTTGGCAATCCGGGCCAGGGGATAGGAGACGAACAATTCGGCCGCGCCCTTGCCCGTCTCGAAACTGCCGCGGCCGGTGAGCGACAGCTTCAATCCGTCCTGCTGGCCGATCGCGGCGGTGAGGCTGGTATAGCCGAAATAGTCCTTCACGTCAGGCGCCGTGCCGAGCCGGCCGACATAGAACCAGGCCTGGGGGGCGATATCGAGATGCCAGTCCCCGCCCAGGTCGAAGCGCTTCTCGGCACGCAGGAACACGCGGTTCAGATCGACCGAATCGGCCACGCCGCGCCCGTTCGAATCATGGCGATAGCCGAGCGCCACCCTGGTGGTTTCGCCGAAGGGAATGTCGGCATAGACTTCGGGGCTGTAATTGGTCGAGCGGAACGGGCCCGAGGGCCGGTTGAGCGCCCAGAACATCGTCTGGGTATAGGCGAAGCGCAAATTGCCGAGCTTGAGCGGCGCCTTCTCGCCAAAGGGGCGGAACGCGAAGCTCACCTGGAGCTTGCCGCCCGCATCCTTGAGCCCGAACGCGCCATAGACCGGCTCGTGCGGTTCGAACCGGTCGACGAACGCGGCCGAACTGCCGGTCGAACTCTGCACCACGGTCTCGCCCTGGGGAATCTCGGCGGCGGCGTGCTGCTCCGCGGGCGGCATCGCGCGGCCCGCCACGCTCACCGGCACGTAGCGCGCCTTGGCGAAGCCGTGCGGCGCGACGATGGGCAGCGGGCCCGGCGCCCGCTCGAGCACGAGGCGCGTGCCGTCGACCGCAGTGACTTCGATCTGGCGCGGGCCGGCATCCGTGACGGGCGCGTCGCCTTCATTGACCAGAAATACTTCGACTCCGCGCAGCGCCTCGGCTTCCGAGGCAGGCTGGGCGGGCACGGCGCGCAGGCTCTGCGCCGCGGCGGGCGTGGCGGCGAGAAACGCGATCGGAATCAGCAAGCGGCGGCGCATCGGCGGGTTGAGTGACAGGGCTTTGTGACCTTGGCGAGTCAAAATCTCGAGGCTAGGGCATGCGGAATGCCCGTTACCGCAGCCGATATCGCCCTTGCCGAACGCCTTGCCGATGCGGCAGGCGCGGCGATCCTCCCCTATTTCCGCGGGGCGCACGGCCTGGAGGCCAAGGACGACCAGTCCCCCGTCACGCTCGCCGATCGCGCCGCCGAGGAAGCGATGCGCAAGCTGATCATCGCCGAACGGCCGATGGACGGCATCCAGGGCGAGGAGTTCGGCGTGCGCGAAGGAACGAGCGGGCGCATATGGGTGCTCGATCCGATCGACGGCACGCGCGCCTTCATCGCCGGTCGACCGATCTTCGGCACGCTGATCGCGCTGATCGACGACGGCTGGCCGCTGCTCGGCATCATCGACCAGCCGGCGACGAAGGAGCGCTGGCTGGGCGTGGCGGGGCGGCCGACCCTGTTCAACGGCAAGCCCGCCGCGACGCGGCGCTGCCGCGATCTCGACCAGGCGATCCTCGCGACCACCTCGCCGGCGCTGTTCGGCGACGACCAGCTCCACGCCTTCGAGCATCTCGACGCCGCCGTGATGAGTACGGTGCTGGGCGGCGACTGCTATAATTATGGCTGCGTCGCCAGCGGCTGGATGGACATCGTCGTCGAGGCGGGGCTCAAGCTGCACGACTTCGCCGCGCTCGTGCCCATCGTCGAGGGCGCGGGCGGCCGGATGTGCGACTGGCAGGGCGACCCGCTCCATGCCGGAAGCAACGGCGAAGTCGTCGCCGCCGGCGATCCGGCGCGGATCGACGACATCCTGGAGGCACTGGCCTGCCGCGGGCACGATCACGGCCACTGAGCTGCGACTCGAAAGTTAAGGCGACGGGCGCGCGCCCGCCCGGTCGGCGGCGAGAGGATGCGCGCATTGCGCTGCCGGCCTGCCGATCGACCGGCCATGGAGAGGAAAGAGCCCGGCGCACCAAAGGGTTCCGACTCGGGTTGCACTGCGCCGGCGTTTCCGCTAGGGGGCCCGCTTTCCGCGATCGTAGGGATCCGCCGGCTGAATGGGCTGCCGCGCGTGTCCGCAATCGTCGAACTCAAGGAGACGAAAATGCCCAAGCTCAAGACGAAGAGCGGCGTGAAGAAGCGCTTCAAGCTCACCGCCACCGGCAAGGTGAAGCACGGTGTGGCTGGCAAGCGCCACCGGCTGATCAGCCACAACGCCAAGTATATCCGCCAGAACCGCGGCACCTCCGTGCTCGCCGATGCCGATGTCGCGCACATCAAGGCATGGGCGCCCTACGGTCTGAAGTAAGGAGGGCCTGACAAATGGCACGAGTTAAGCGTGGTGTTACCACCAAGGCCAAGCACAAGAACATTCTTGAGCAGGCGAAGGGCTATCGCGGCCGTCGCAAGAACACGATTCGCATCGCGCGCCAGGCCGTCGAGAAGGCCGGCCAGTATGCGTATCGCGACCGCAAGGTTAAGAAGCGGACCTTCCGTGGTCTGTGGATCCAGCGCATCAACGCCGGTGTCCGCGCCGAGGGCCTGACCTATTCGCAGTTCATGCACGGGCTGAAGCTCGCCGGCATCGAGCTGGACCGCAAGGTCCTGGCCGATATCGCCATGCATGAAGGCGAAGCCTTTACCGCCATCGTCGCGCAGGCGAAGGCGGCTCTGCCCCAGGCCGCCTGAGCGACCTGACGCAGACGCGAGAACGGGGCGCCGGTGGCAACACCGGCGCCCTTTTTCTTTGTGCCCGTCACGGCTAGAGGCTTCCCCAACTTCCCCAAGAGGATCTGATGACGACCGATCTGGACCAGCTGCGGACCGACCTGCTCGGCTCCATCGAAGCCGCCGCAGGGCTCGACGCCGTGGAAGCGGTGCGTGTGCATGCGCTCGGCAAGCAGGGCGTGGTGACCGGCCTGCTCAAGACGCTGGGCGGCATGAGCCCCGACGAGCGCCAGGCCCAGGGCCCGCGCATCCACGGGCTGCGCGAAGCGGTGACCGAGGCGCTGGGCGCGCGGAAGCATGCGCTGGAGAAAGCGACGCTCGACGCCCGCCTCGCCAGCGAGACACTCGACATGACGCTGCCGGTGGACGGCATCGCCCCCGGCTCGGTGCATCCGGTGAGCCAGGTGATGGACGAGCTGGCGGAGATCTTCGCGGATCTCGGCTTCGCCGTCGCCACCGGCCCCGAGATCGAGGACGACTGGCACAATTTCACCGCGCTCAACATCCCCGAGAGCCATCCGGCGCGGGCGATGCACGACACCTTCTATTTCCCGCCCGAGGCGGACGGCAGCCAGAAATATCTGCTGCGCACGCACACTTCGCCGGTGCAGATCCGCACCATGATGCAGGACGAGCCGCCGATCCGGATCATCGCGCCGGGCCGCGTCTACCGCTCGGACAGCGACGCGACGCACACGCCGATGTTCCATCAGATCGAGGGCCTGGTGATCGACAAGGGGATCACGCTCGGTCACCTCAAATGGACGCTCGAGACGTTCCTCAAGGCGTTCTTCGAGCGCGATGACATCGTGCTGCGCCTGCGCCCGAGCTATTTCCCGTTCACCGAGCCCTCCGCCGAAGTCGATGTCGGCTTCACCTGGCAGAACGGCAAGCGCGTGATCGGCGGCGATCCGCGCGCGAGCGACAATGGCGGCTGGATGGAAGTGCTCGGCTCCGGGATGGTCCACCGCAAGGTGATCGAGGCCGCCGGGCTCGATCCGAACGAATGGCAGGGCTTTGCCTTCGGCACCGGCGTCGACCGGCTCGCGATGCTCAAATATGGGATGGACGATTTGCGCGCCTTCTTCGACGGCGACCTGCGCTGGCTCAGGCACTATGGCTTCTCGGCGCTCGACGTGCCCACGCTGAGCGGAGGAGTGGGCGCATGAAGTTCACCCTGAGCTGGCTCAAGGAGCATCTGGATACCGACGCTTCGCTCGCCGACATCGAGGAAGCGCTGACTCGCGTCGGCCTCGAAGTGGAGGGCGTCGAGAATCCGGGCGAGAAGCTGAACGGCTTCCGCGTCGCCAAGGTGCTCACCGCCGAGCGCCACCCCCAGGCGGACAAGCTGCAGGTGCTGACCGTCGACACCGGCGAGCAGGTGCTCCAGGTCGTCTGCGGCGCGCCCAATGCGCGTGCCGGGCTGGTCGGCGTGCTCGGTACTCCGGGCGCAGTGGTGCCGGCCAATGGCATGGCGCTCAAGGTTGCGGCCGTGCGCGGCGTCGAATCGAACGGCATGATGTGCTCGACGCGCGAGCTCGAGCTCGGCGAGGATCATGAGGGCATCATCGAGCTGCCGGCCGACGCGCCCGTGGGCACTGCCTTTGCCGACTATGCCGCGCTGAACGATCCGGTGTTCGACGTCTCGATCACCCCGAACCGCCAGGACTGCATGGGCGTGCGCGGCGTCGCCCGCGACCTGGCCGCCGCGGGGCTGGGGACGCTGAAGCCGCTCGCCCAGGTCTATCGCGCCGATGTGATCGCACCGATCGACGGCAGCGGCCCCGCGCCCGACGTGCGCACCGAGGATGTGGAGGGCTGTCCCGCCTTCTACGCGCAGCGCGTGGCGGGCGTGACCAATGGCGAATCGCCCGAATGGATGCGCCGCAAGCTGAACGCGATCGGCCAGAAGCCGATCTCGGTGCTGGTCGACATCACCAACTTCGTCTCGATCGATCTCGGCCGGCCGCTCCACGTCTATGACCAGGCGAAGCTCTCCGGCGGCCTGGTGGCGCGCAAGGCCATGCCGGGCGAGCAGGTGCTGGCGCTCAACGGCAAGACCTACACGCTCGACTCGACGATGACGGTGATCGCCGATGGCGAAGCGGTGCACGATATCGGCGGCATCATGGGCGGCGAGCATTCGGGGGTGTCGGACACCACCTCCGACGTGATCATCGAATGCGCCTATTTCGATCCCGATCACATCGCCCGCACCGGCCAGAAGCTGGGGCTGACCAGCGATGCGCGCTCGCGCTTCGAGCGGGGCGTCGATCCGGCCTTTCTCGACGATGGCCTCGCGATCGCCACGCGGCTGGTGCTCGACCATTGCGGCGGCACCGCCAGCGCGATCACGCGCGCGGGCACGCCGCCGCATGTCGGCATCACCACCGGCTATGACCCCAGGCTGGCCGAGACGCTGGGCGGCCTCGCCGTGCCGGCCGGGCGGCAGAAGGAAATCCTCGAGAGCCTGGGCTTCACTGTCGAGCCGCTCGACGCCAATGGCGATCCGGTCGATATCGAACAGGGCTTCGAAGCATTCCGCGTCACCGCGCCGAGCTGGCGCCGCGACGTGGACGGCGCGGCCGACCTGGTCGAGGAAGTGATCCGCATCCAGGGCATCGACCATGTCCCCTCGACGCCGCTCGCCCGCGTGCCGGGCGTGGCGAAGCCGACCGCGACCGCAGCGCAGAAGCTGGAACGCAGGGTGCGCCGGACCGCCGCGGCGCGGGGCCTGAGCGAAGCAGTGACGTGGAGCTTCATCTCCGAGGCGGAAGCGGCGCCCTTTGGCGGCGGCGCCTGGACCCTCGCCAATCCGATCAGCGAAGACATGAAGGTGATGCGCCCCTCGCTGCTGCCGGGCCTGCTCGGCGCGGCGGAGCGCAACCTCAAGCGCGGCGCGGCTTCGGTGCGCCTGTTCGAGCTGGGCCGGCGCTATCTCGCTGATGGCGAGCGACCGACGCTGGGCGTGCTGCTCGCCGGCGCGAAGAGCCCACGCGGCTGGCAGGGCGGCAAGGCCCAGCCCTTCGACGCGTTCGACGCCAAGGCCGAGGCGCTGGCCCTGCTCGAGGCGGCCGGCGCGCCGATCGCCAACCTGCAGGTGATGGGGGAAGCCGGCGCCGTGTGGCACCCCGGCCAGTCGGCGACGCTCCGGCTCGGCCCCAAGACGGTGCTGGCGGCGTTCGGCATGGTGCATCCGAGCGTGCTCAAGGCCTTCGACCTCGACGGCGATGTCGCCGCGGTCGAGCTCTATCTCGATGCGTTGCCCGCGAAGCGCGGCGAGTCGAAGGGCGGTGGGGGCTTTATGCGCACCCCCTATACGCCGCCGGCGCTGCAGGCGGTGACGCGCGACTTCGCCTTCCTGGTGCCCGCCGCGCTTGCCGCCGGCGATCTCGTCCGTGCCGTGAAGGGCGCGGACAAGGCGGCGATCGTCGATGCCCGGCTGTTCGATATCTTCACCGGCACCGGCGTGCCGGAGGGACAGAAGAGCCTCGCCATCGAAGTGACGCTCCAGCCCAGCGAGAAGAGCTTCACCGACGAAGAGCTGAAAGCCGTTGCCGACAAGGTGGTCGCCGCCGCGGCGAAGCTGGGCGCGGCGCTGCGAGGCTGATGATGGATACCCGGACGTTCGAGCGGATGCGGCGAACCCTGGGTATCCTCGCCACCGAGTGCATGGGCATCGCGGAGACGGATGCCATCCATCCGGTCCGGATGCTCGACGCGATGCGGCCGCCCTCGGCGGCACGCAGGGGATTGCAGATGGCGATCAACGACCTCGTCGAGGACCTTGCGCACGCCTCGCCCGATCATGTCGCCTGCCTCGATGCGCGCCTGGCCGAATGCGGCGCGATGACCTTGAGCGAAGCGCGGCTGCGCTTCTCGCGTAACCTCAGGAAGATCCGCAAGCGCGGCAGCATCGCGACCGAGGACGAATATCATCTCGTCCGCAATGCGGCCGAGTTCGCCGCGGAAGAGGAACGCGACGCGCTCTGGGCGCTGCTCGCGGCGTTCGAGGCGCGCATCTGAGCCCAGGCCGCGTTCCGCCGCGCCCCCGCCGCTTCGCCTTCGGCCGGGGCACCGCGCAGGACGGGCTTGTGCCGGGGTCCAGCGCGCGGCAAGGGCAGCGCGAACGCCGCGAGGCCGTCGCCCGCGGCACATTGGATCCCGGATCATGTCCGGGATGGCGAATTGGAGGACCGACATGCCCACCGCACTCATCACCGGCGCCACCGCGGGGATCGGCGAGGCCTGTGTCCATGCCTTTGCCGATACGGGATGGAACGTCGTCGCCACCGGGCGGCGCACGGACCGGCTCGAGAAGCTGGCGCGCGACAATGTCCACACCCTCGCCTTCGACATCCGCGACGACGCCGCGCGCGACGCGGCGCTGGGCGCGCTGCCCGAAGGCTTTCGCGACATCGATCTGCTGGTGAACAATGCCGGGCTCGCACTCGGGCTGGAGCCGGCCCAGCAGGCATCGCTCTCCAACTGGAAGACGATGATCGACACCAACGTTACGTCGCTGGTCTCGATCACGCACAGGCTGCTGCCCGGCCTGATCGAGCGCAAGGGTGCGATCATCAACCTCTCCTCGGTCGCGGCGACCTATCCCTATCCCGGCGGCAACGTATATGCGGCGACCAAGGCGTTCGTCCGCCAGTTCAGCCTCGACCTGCGCGCCGACCTGCACGGCACCGGGGTGCGCGTCACCTCGATCGAGCCGGGCATGGTCGAGACCGAATTCACGCTGGTGCGCACCGGCAGCCAGGACGTATCGGACAAGCTCTATGCCGGCGTGAACCCGATGACCGGCGAGGACATCGCCGATACCATCCTGTGGGTCGCGACGCTGCCGCCGCACCTCAACATCAATTCGCTCGAGCTGATGCCGGTCAACCAGAGCTGGCAAGGCTTTGCCGTGCACCGCGAGAGTTGAGGGCAAGTTCCGGAATGCGCCCGGCCCGGGCCCGGGGGCATTGTCACGGCCTTTGGAAAAGGGAGTGGTGATGCAGGACGAATGGACGGCACTGGAGCATGCGGCGGCGCATGCCATCGCCTATCGGCGCGGCGTGGCGACGGCCGAGATCACCCCGGCGGCGGACTATGCGACGATGCTCGAGGCATTCGCCGCGCCGCTCCCCGAGGAAGGCGACGATCCGGTATCGGTGATCGAGCATCTGGTCGAAGCGGCCACGCCGGGCATCCGCGCTGCCACGGGGCCGCGCTTCTTCGGCTGGGTAATCGGCAATTCGCACCCGACCGGCGTGGCGGCGGATTGGCTGGCCTCGGCCTGGGGGCAGAATGCCGGCAATCTGATCGCGGCGCCCGCGGCTTCGGCAGTGGAAAAGGTCGCGGCGGACTGGCTGCTGGAGCTGCTCGACCTGCCGCGCCAGGCCTCGATCGGCTTTGTCACCGGGGCGACCGTCGCCAACTTCGTCTGCCTGGCGGCGGCGCGGAGCGCAGTGCTGCGGCGAGCGGGCTGGGACGTGGAGGCGGACGGCATGTTCGGCGCGCCGCCCGTCGAGGTGCTGATCGGCGCCGACGCGCATGCCACCGTCTTCTCCGCGCTCAAATATCTCGGGCTCGGCGCCAGGCGGGTGAAGACCGTGGAAAGCGATGCAAGCGGGCGGATGCTCGCGGGCGATTTCGAGCGGGCGCTGCGGGCCTGTGCGGGGCCGGTGATTGCGATCGCCCAGGCCGGGCAGATCAACACCGGTGCGTGCGATCCCTTTGCCGAGCTCGCGCCGCTGGCCCGGGCGGCGGGCGCGTGGCTGCATGTCGATGGTGCCTTCGGGCTCTGGGCGCAGGCAGCGCCGGGCCGGGCGCATCTGACGCGCGGCATCGAACAGGCGGACAGCTGGGCAACCGACGGGCATAAATGGCTGCAGACACCTTATGATTGCGGCTTCGCGATCGTCCGCGATGCCGAGACGCATCGCCGCGCCATGGCGATCTCGGCGAGCTATCTGCCGCCGGCGCAAGGCGCGGAGCGCGAGCCTTCGGCTTATGTGCCCGAGCTGTCGCGGCGAGCGCGGGGCTTCGCGACCTGGGCGATGATCCGTCGACTGGGGCGCGACGGGATCGCCGAGCTTGTCGAGCGCAACTGCGCGGTGGCGGCGCATATGGGCGGGACGCTCGGCCGCGACGACGGCGTCGCGCTGATCCGGCCGGTGGAACTCAACCAGTTCATGCTGCGCTTCGGCGACAGCGACGATGCGACGCTCGCGGTGGTGCGCCAGGTGCAGGAAGATGCCGTTGCGTTCATCGGCGCGGCGCTGTGGCGCGGGCAATGGGTGATGCGCGTATCGGTCAGCTCGGCGGCGACGACGATCGCCGAAGGCGATACGACGATCGAAGCCGTGCGCGGGGCGTGGAGAAAGGTGCGGGGATGATCGAGATCGGATCGGAAGGGCTCACGGCGGTCGTCAATCCGCAGGGCGCGGAGCTGTGGTCGCTCAAGGACGCCGAGGGGCGCGAGCTGATGACCGACGCCGATCCGGCCTTCTGGACGGGGCGGGCGCCGCTGCTCTTCCCGATCGTCGGGCGGCTGATGGACGACAAGTACCGGATCGACGGCAAGGAATATGCGCTGCCCCAGCACGGCTTCGCCCGGCGGCAGCCCTTCGCGCTGATCGACCAGGCACCGGACCGGGCAGTGTTCCGGCTGATCGACAATGCCGAGACGCGCGCCGCCTATCCCTTCGCCTTCGCGCTGGAGGCGGCCTTTTCGCTGCGCGGGGCAACGCTCGCGATGGACATCACCGTCACCAATACCGGCAATGCCGACATGCCGGCGAGCTTCGGCTTCCACCCCGCCTTTGCCTGGCCCCTGCCCTATGGCGCAGCGAAGGACGCCCACCGGATTCTCTTCGCCGAGGCGGAGCCGGGCCGGCTGGCGGCGATCGTCCGGGGCGGCTGGATGGATGCGGACGGATGGGACAGCCCGGTCGAGGGGCGCGAACTGCGCCTCCACGACGCGCTGTTCGAGCGCGACGCCCTGGTGTGGGATCCGGTGCGCAGCCAGTCGCTCGCTTATGGTGCGCCGGATGCGCCGCAGCTGCTCTGCGACTTCCCCGATACGCCGGCGCTCGGGCTGTGGATGAAGCCGGGCGCGCGCTATCTGTGCATCGAGCCCTGGCACGGCATCGCCGACCCGTTCGGCTTCGCCGGTGAGATCTGGGACAAGCCGCTGATGCAACGCTACGCGCCCGGCCAATCGAGGACCTTCAGCATGAGGGTGACGTTGCGGGGCTGAGCCGCTAAAGGGCCCGCCACCATGCCAGTTTCCGACCGCCGTACCTTCGCCATCATCTCGCACCCCGACGCGGGCAAGACCACGCTGACCGAGAAGCTGCTGCTGTTCGGCGGCGCGATCCATCTCGCCGGCGAAGTGAAGGCGCGCGGCGCCGCCCGGCGCGCGCGCTCGGACTGGATGAAGATCGAGCAGCAGCGCGGCATCTCGGTCACCAGCTCGGTGATGACCTTCGAGCGCGGCGGGATCACCTTCAACCTGCTCGACACGCCGGGCCACGAGGACTTCTCGGAAGATACCTATCGCACGCTCACCGCAGTCGATTCGGCGGTGATGGTGATCGACGTCGCCAAGGGCATCGAGAGCCAGACCCGCAAGCTGTTCGAGGTCTGCCGCCTGCGCAACGTGCCGATCATCACCTTCGTCAACAAGGTCGACCGCGAAGGCCGGCACGTGTTCGAGACGCTCGACGAGATCGCCGACCTGCTCGCGCTCGACGTGTGCCCAATGACCTGGCCAGTGGGCATGGGCGGCACCTTCGAGGGAATTTTCGACCTCGCCACCAACCGCCTGCTGCTGCCCGAGGGCGACAGCCGCGAGTTCCACGGGAAGGTGGTGCAGACCAGCGGCCTCGACGATCCGCAGCTCGATGCGATCCTGAGCGCCGAGAATCTCGCCCGGCTGCGCGAGGATGTCGAGCTGGCCCAGGCCGGCTATCCCGCATTCGATGGTGAGGCGTACCGACATGGCGACCTGACCCCGGTCTATTTCGGATCGGCGCTCAAGGAGTTCGGCGTCGATTCGCTGATCGATGCCATCGCCACCCACGCGCCGCCGCCGCACGCGCTGCCGGCCGAGCCGGCGGCGGTCTCGCCCGATGCCGGGCAGGTGACTGGCTTCGTGTTCAAGGTCCAGGCGAACATGGACCCCAATCACCGCGACCGCATCGCGTTCATGCGGCTCGTCTCGGGCACCTTCAAGCGGGGCATGAAGCTGACCCCGACCGGGCATGGCAAGGCGATCGCGATCCACTCGCCGATCCTGTTCTTCGCGCGCGAACGCGAGCTGGCCGACGAAGCGTTCCCCGGCGACATCATCGGCATTCCCAATCACGGCGTGCTGCGCGTGGGCGATACGCTGAGCGAGAAGGCGGACGTCCGCTTCACCGGCCTGCCCAATTTCGCGCCCGAGATCTTGCGCCGGGTGGTGCTCAAGGACCCGACCAAGACCAAGCAGCTGCGCAAGGCGCTGGACGACATGGCCGAGGAAGGCGTGACTCAGGTCTTCTACCCCGAGATCGGCTCGAACTGGGTGATCGGGGTGGTGGGGCAACTGCAGCTGGACGTGCTGATCAGCCGACTCGAAGCCGAGTACAAGGTCGCGGCCGGACTGGAAGTTGCTCCGTTCGAGACGGCGCGCTGGATCTCGGCAGAGGATCCCAAGGACCTGGCCGATTTCGTCGCGCTCAACCGCGGCGCCATGGCCAAGGACCGCGACGGCAACCCGGTGTTCATGGCCAAGTCGAACTGGGAAGTCGGCTATGTCGCCGATCGCTATCCCAAGGTGAAGTTCGCGGCGACGCGCGAGCGCTAGTCGCCGGCGCCCCGGGTGGCCGGGCGGTCCCATCCCCGCCCGGCCGTCCCGGAAAGGCATCCTCTCGGGACGCATTTGCATGATCGTGCAAATGCGTAATTTGCGCGATTCCGGAATCCGCCGAGTCGGGAAACTACCTAGGCGGCGCTAGTCGACCCAGCCCTTGCGCACGTGCCGGGCGGCGAGCAGCGCGAGAATGCCGGCGATCACGTAGAAGCCGAGGCAGAAGACCGCGCCGTAACGCAATGCCTCCGCGCCATAGCTCGCCTTCAGCTCCTCGGAGAGAAAGCCCATCAGCAGCGGACCCATTCCCATGCCGATCAGGTTGTTGATCAGCAGGAAGCTGCCCGAGGCAGTGGCGCGCATGTGCTGCGGCACCATGTGCTGCACGGCGGTGGTCACCGGGCCCAGCCACAGGATGTTGAGCCCGTTGGGGATGATCAGCAGCGGCCAGGCAATCCAGGGGTTGGACGTGAGGAAGCCGATCGCGAAGAGCGGCGCGGTGAGCAGCCAGGCGATGGCAGGCAGCCAAGCGTACCAGGCGCGGTCGCCCTTGCCGAGCCGATCGGCGAACCAGCCGCCGGCGAACACGCCCGCCGTGCCGCCGATGAGCAGCAGCGAGGCCATGAACTGACCGGTCGTCACCAGGTCGAAGCCGAAATTGCCCATCAGCACCAGCGGCGTCCACAGCGCCAGCCCATAGCCGCACAGCGAGCTGCACGAGGCGCCGAAGGCGAGCAGCCAGAAGGCGGGCTTGCCGGCCAGGATACCGAACACGGCGCTCACCGGCGCACCGGCCGCCCCTTCCGGCACCGGCGGGCGCGGAACGTCGCGGACCACCCAGCGGAAGATCGGCGCGATCACCAGGCCGATCACGCCCATGGTGATGAACGCCGCGCGCCAGTTCACCAGCGCGGCGATATAGGCGCCGAGCAGAGTCCCGAGCGCCAGCCCGATCGGGATGCCGAGCGAATAGATGGCAAGCGCGCGGGCACGCCGCTCGGGCGGGAAATAATCGGCGATCACCGCATAGGAAGGCGCCACGCCCCCCGCCTCGCCCACGCCGACGCCGAGGCGGAACAGGAACAGCTGCCAATAGCCGGTGGCGATGCCGCAGAGCCCGGTGAAGGTGCTCCACACCGCGAGCGCGCCCGCGATCACCCCCGATCGGCTGGTCCGGTCGGCGAGATAGGCAAGCGGCACCCCGAGCACCGAATAGAGGATCGCGAAGGCCAGGCCCCCGATCGCCCCGAACTCGGTCTTGGTGAGGTGCAGATCCTCCATGATCGGCTTGGCGAGGATGCCCAGTATCTGCCGATCGAGGAAATTGAAGGTGTAGACGAGCAGGAGCATCGCCAGCACGACGCCGCGATAGCCGGGACGGCTCGCGGGGTTTGAAGCGGGAGCGTTCATGACGGTATCTCGGCAAGAAAAGAGCCGGACGTCAATGGGACGTCCGGCTCGATGGGTTCGCGGATGGGGGCGAGGCTCAGAACTTGACGCTGAACGAGCCGAAGATCTGCCGCGGATTGCCGTAGAAAGCGGTCGCCACGCCTTCCTTGCCCAGCGTCGGCACATAGCCGGTGCCGTTGGTGATGGGCTGGTTCGCGGCGTTGAGCGGCGTGCCGGCGATATCGGTCTTGATATACTGGTAGCCCGCGGTCTTGTAGCGCACGTCGGTCAGGTTCTTGCCGTGGATGCCGATCGAATAGCGGCCGCCGCCGAAATTATAGACCAGGTGCGCGTCGAGCAGCGTGTAGCCCGGCTGGTCGAGGAACGGGCTGGCCGTCTCGAACTGATGGGTGAGGCTGCGATACGACACGGTGGTGGTGGCGTTGAGATCGCCGCCGCCGATCGGCAGCGCCGCGCCCAGCGTGCCCGCCAGCGTCCAGTCCGGGGTGTTCTGGAACACGCGGACATTGGCCACGTCCACACCGGTCGGCCCGATGAACCGCTTGTACTTGGCATCGATATAGCCGAGCGCGCCGTTGAAGAAGAAGCTCGAGCCCGGCCCGGCAAAGCCGCGGGCCAGCACGGCATTGGTCTCGAGCTCCACGCCCTTGATGTCGGCCTTCGCCGCATTGGTGGTGATGCCGCAGAAGCTCTGCACATTGTTGATCAGGCAGCCGACCGAGCCCGGAATCTGGACGTTCGAATAGTTCGAATAGAAGCCGGCGAGCGACCAGTTGAGGCGGCGATCGAACGCGGCACCCTTCCAGCCGATCTCGTAGCTCTTCACCGTCTCCGGATCGAAGGAGAGATAATTGTAGATGTCCTGATAGGTGCGGCCCGCCGCCGGATTGCTGATCGGCGCCGAAGTGCCCGAACCGCGCGGATCGAAGCCGCCGCCCTTGAAGCCTTCCGAATAGGACGCATAGACCATGTGGTCCGCGCTCGGCTTGAAGCTCAGCGTGGCGCGCGGCGTGAAGCGCTTGAAATTGGCGGTGCCGCGGAAATCGGTGGAGGGCGCGCCGACCGGGATCGGCGTGCCGCCAAAGTCCGGGGTCAGGCCGAAATAGCTCGCCTTGAAGATATAGCTCCTGCGCTGATCCCAGGTGTAGCGGCCGCCGAGCGTGAGGCTCAGGGCCGGCGTCACGTCATAGGTGAAGTCGCCATAGATCGAGTGCGTCTCGGTGCGCACGTCGCCCGCGGTATAGGCGTTGAAGCCGGGCAGGGTGGTCGACAGCAGCACGCCGAAGCCAGTCGTCGCCTTGGCTCCCAGATAATAATAGCCGATGATGCCGTTCAGCTTGCCGCCGTGGATCAGCGCCTGGAATTCCTGGCTGGTCTGGTTGTTCTTGTAATAGGCGGGCACGTCGACATCGACCGAGGGCGTCGAATCGAAGTCGATCGGCGTGTACGAGGTGTCCTCGCGATACGCGCTGATGCTGCGCAGCGTGATCAGGTCGCTGACCTCGGCATTGACCGTCATCGAGATGCCGCCCGCCTGGACGTCGTTCTTCGGGCTGTTGAGCCCGGCATTGGTGTCGAAGACGTTGCTCAGCACCGGCGAACCAGTGAGCAGGCCCGGAATCAGGCGGTGGCCGTTGCGGGGATTCGACTTGTCATGGGTATAGTCGCCGGTGATCCGCACCGACATCTTCTCGTCCGGCGTCTCGAACTCCAGCGTGGCGCGGCCGGCCCAGACATTCTTGTTGTAGTTGTCGATCCCGAGATAGCGGTTCCGGCCGAAGCCGTCGCGAGTCAGGCGAGCGCCCGAGATGCCGAGCTTGAACATCGAGCCGATCGGCGTGGAGGCGCTGACGATCACATCGGCCTGGTTGTACGAGCCGTAATTGCCCTTGACCGTCATCGTCGGCCGGTCGCCAAGCTTCTTGGTGACGTATTTCACCGCGCCGCCGATCGTGTTGCGGCCATAGAGCGTGCCCTGGGGACCGCGCAGCACTTCGATCCGCTCGACGTCGTAAATGTCGAGCACCGCTGCCTGCGGACGGTTCAGATAGACGTCGTCGAGATAGATGCCGATGCCCGCCTCGAAGCCCGGCACCGGATCCTGCTGGCCGACGCCGCGGATGAAGGCGGCCAGCGTCGAATTGGTGCCGCGCGCATCCTTCAGCGTTGTGTTGGGCGAAGCGATCTGCAGATCGGTGAGGTCGATCGCGCCGGCCTGTTCGAGCTGGGCCGAAGTGAGCGCGGTGACCGCGGTCGGGACGTCGAGCAGCTTCTCTTCGCGGCGGCGGGCAGTGACGACGATCTCGCCATTGTCGGCGAGCGCGCTATCCTGCGCCTCGGGTGCGGCCGGCGCCGCATCCTGGGCGAAGGCCGGGGCAGCAATAAGTGCCGCGAGGGCGGCACCGGCGAACAGAATCGAACGGGTACAATTCAGGCGTGACATCCAGACTTCCTCCCCATCAGTCTAACCCGTTCTTGAACGCGGGTTGTAAGTGGTCGCCCGACGCTATACTGAAACCTGAACCGGGTTTCAACTTGGATAAGCGGGAAGAGGGACCAGAATGGCAAGGGGGCGTGGCATGAGCGCCACAGCACCGGATCTGGGCGGCGGCGAAGCCAGTGCGGGCAAGGAGCCGCGCACGGCGCGCGGGCGGCGGACGCTGCGCCTGATCCTGGACGCAGCGGCGGAGGAATTCGGCGCCAAGGGTTTCCACGAAGGCTCGATCAGCGGGATCACCCGCCGCGCCGGCGTCGCGCTGGGCAGCTTCTACACCTATTTCGATTCGAAGGACGACGTGTTCCGCGCACTGGTGCGCGACATGAGCGAGCAGGTGCGCGAGCATGTCGCCCCGGCGATCAAGGGCGCGACCGGCGGCCAGATCGCAGCCGAGCAGGCGGCGCTGCTCGCCTTCATCCGCTTCGCGCGCGCGCACAAGGAGATCTACCGGATCATCGACGAGGCCGAGTTCGTCGATCCCGAAAGCTTCCGCATGCACTATGCGACCACAGCCGAACGGATCGCCAGGCGCCTTCAGGCCGCGGCGGCGCGCGGCGAGGTGCACGAGGACGTGAACGAGATCCACGCCTGGGCGATCATGGGCATGAACGTGTTCCTGGGCCTGCGCTATAGCGTATGGCAGGAGGACGTGAATCCCGAGGAGATCGCAGCCACCGTGGCCACCATGCTCGCGCGCGGGATCGGCACGGAGCGCTAGGACGGCGCGCGCGACCTCTGCGCGAGGCGCCAGACCAGCAGCAATGCCAGCCCGGCCGCGCCGAACCGCAACATGTTGTCGGCCCAGCCGAACATGGCGTCTTCCGGAACCCGGAAGACGGTCCAGGCCGCGTTGAGCGAGATGTGGAGCACCCAGCCACTCCAGATTGTATAGCCGTCCATCGCGTCCAGCAGCGCCATCGCCACTGCGCCGATCGCAGTTATCCAGAAGACCTGAAGCGCCAGCGCGCCGCCTTCCGGCCCGCCCAGGCTCCACCAATGGACGAGCCCGAACAGCAGCGCCTGCACGCCGAGCGCGAACGGCATGCGCCAGCCAAGCGCCCGGCGCGGAAGGATGAAGCCGAAGCCGCGAAAGGCGACCTCCTCGGCGAGCGGATAGAGGATGGCGAGCATGAGGAGGTCGAGCCAGCTCCATTCGCGCGAGAAGCCGCCGAGCAGCCAGAGCCCGATCCAGGCGGGCAGCGTGCCGATCGCGACCAGCAGCGGCGCGCGCCAGCCGTTCGAACCGAGGCCGAGCGCGCGCCACGGCACGGCAGGCTTGCGCAGGATGAATGCGGCGCCGAAGAGAACGACGATCACGCCGAGCAGATTGTCGAGGAGCGATCCGCCATAAGGCATCGGGAAGCCGGGGATCGCGACGCCCGCCGATCCGGCGATATCGCGGACCTCCTGGGAGAAAAGCAGCAACAGGGCGAGGGCCGCGCCGATGCCGAAGGTCCGCACCGCCCTGGCCATATTCGCTCCCCTCGCGATCCGTGGCACTGTGTTATCACGCCAGCACAATGACGGCAAGTCCGCCGCGACTGCCATTGCGGCGCGCGCCCAGCGGGCCCATCAAGGCACCATGGATTTCAGCGACTGGCATGTGGCCCGGGCGAGGGCGCTGTTCTCGGTATTGGCCGAGCGGCATAGCCTGCGCATGCGCGGGGCCGATGCCGGCCCCGATTATCTGGAGCTCGAACTGCCGGTGCAATATGGTTTGCGCATCGCGCTGAAGCTCGTCTGGGCGCGCGACATGCTGATGATCCGCAGCACGCTGTTCACTGCCCAGTTCCACCTCGATGCCGATCCCGAAGCGGAGACCAGCTTCATCGACACGCTCGACGGGCTGGTCACCGGCGACATCCGGCTGCACCTCTTCTATTGGCCGCGCGCCAAGCGGCCGTACAAGACACTGCTCCAGCGCGCCGAGGGCCGGGGCGAGGATGCCGCATGGCGGACCGTCTATACCTGGTTCCGCTGGTTGCCCTGGTCCCCCATCGCGCGCGAGGAAGTGTTCGTGAACAGCCGTGCGCCGCACCTGCACATCGTCGGGCACGCCTAGGTTGGGAACTCCGACAAATACCTGATTTCCCTTCACCATCCCGGTCTCGTTCCGGGGTGACGAAGGCAGGATATGAGTCCTAGCCCGAGAGCCGCGCCAGCACGAAATCGGCGCGGGCCTCGACATCGATCTTCGGCAGCAACGCAATCGCATAGCCGAATGCGGGCCAGGCGGCTTCGAGCCGCGCATATTCCGCCAGCGCTTCGTCCATGCCGTGGCGCCGGGCGGCGTCGACAACGTGGACCTCGGGCCAGGGCGGGGCGAGGAAGACATGGTCGTAGCGATCCGCAGGATCGAAGGAGACCGTTTCGCCGGTGGCATGCCGGAGGGCGACCACCGCGTCGATCAGCCCACGATCGAAGAAGACCGGCCCGGAGAGCCGCGCGGACGCGTCCAGATCGGCGCGGGCAAGTGCGATCGCGCGGCGGGCGAAACCCGCCGGGTCGTCCCAGGGCATCGGGCCGCCCGTGGCGATGATCCGCCGCCCGGGCTCGGCGACGGTGGCGAAGCCGCGCCGGGCCAGCGCAGCGAGCAGCGTGGACTTGCCGCCGCCCGAGCAGCCCGAGATCGCGATGCGGCGGCCGGGCATGCTCAGCTCTCGCCGAGCTTGCCTCTGAGGCCGGCGAGCCCCCCGAACGGGCCGCTCTCCTCGGCGAGGCGCGTCGCCTCCTCCTCGCTGATCACGCCGGCGTCGCGCAGCGCGGCTTCCGCGGCGGGGCTGCGCGGATAGGGATCGAGCGCCAGCGCCAGCGTCTCCGCCGCGGCCTCGCCCAGGTCGATCGCGCCGCCCGAATAGAAGACGATGTCGCACTCGTCCTCGCTCAGCTCGATTTCATCGTCGCCGCCTTCACCCTGAGTCTCGGGCAGGAAACGGATCGCGAAATCCTCCTCGATCGCCGCCGGCACGGGATCGTCGGTGATCACGCACGCCTGGATGACCCGCGCGGAAAGATGGCCGGTCGCGACGATGCCCTGCGCGTCGCGGCGGATGCGATAATCGGCGACGAGGCGATCGATGGCCTTGAGCCCGAAGCGCTCGGCTAGGGCGGAGCGTTCGTTCGGCTCGGCCGCGACATGGACCTGGCTCTCCCCGGCGCCGATCGTGTCGAGCCGCTGCGGCCGGTTGAATTCGCTCTGGATCATGCCAGCGCTCCGCCGATCAGGGTGGCGACCGGCGTGCCGGCGAGACCGGCGTGGAGCGCACGCAATTCGGTCTCGACATGGGCGAGCGCCGCGGGCGCCGGCGCCTCGCCGCGATAGAGGTTGCGCACCAGCGCCTCGTCGAAACCGCCCGCCGCCAACGCCTCGCGATAAGCGCCGAGCCGGCCGCCCAGCATCCCCATCATCTTGCCGACATGCTTGCCGACCACGATGTCGCCGATGCCGATCTGACGGAGCTGCCCGTCCATGTCGTCGATGAACACTTCGGTGAGGTGGGTGCTGAACGGCACCGCCTGCGGATCCTGCTCGAGCCGGAGCAGGACCAGGCTCAGCACCGCGGCGATCATGTCGAAACGGCCGTCGATCGTGTCGGGCACCTGCCCCGCTTCATACCAATGGGCTTCGCGGCCGCGCGCGACGATGCCGGCGTAGAGCATCGGGGCGGCACCGCGGTCGGGAGCCTGGAAGAGCCGCTTGAGCAAGCGCATGTGCCGGTTCGGTCCTGCATTCTGGGGGCGCGACCTTGTTTGGCCGCATTTTGCCGCATATTGAGGCGAACGGCCCGCGATGCAATGCAACCTCGTGCATCAAGGCGCCGGTATGCGTTTGCCTGGAGACCATAATGCCGATTCCCGCCCGCGCGCTTGGCGCCGCCCTGCTGGCAGCCGCGCTTGGCACCACCGCCTGCGTGCCGGTGCGCACGCACCAGGGTTACATCATCGACAAGGAACTGGTCGATTCGGTGCAGCCCGGGATCGACACGCGCGAATCGGTGCTCCGGACGCTGGGTCGCCCGACCTTCACCAGCCAGTTCAACGAAGGCGAGTGGTATTATATCTCGCGCCAGAGCTCGAACCTCGGCTATCAGAGCCTCAAGGCCCAGGACCAGACGACGCTACGCGTCAGCTTCGATGCGAAGGGCAATGTCGTCGCAGTCGATCGCATGGGCAAGGAATTGATCGCCTCGGTCGATCCCTATGGCAAGACGACTCCGACGCTGGGCCACAAGCGCGGCTTCTTCGAGGATCTGTTCGGCAATATCGGCACTGTCGGTGCTCCGGGCACCGGCGGCGCCGGCGGCGGTGCTGGTGGCGGCAACGGCCCCTAGTCGCACGCCGGCTTCGGCCCGGACGGGCTGAACCGCATCCAAGTCATTGATCCAACGGCAGCTTCGGCCGCGCCGCCTTTCGAGCCGCGCGGCCGGTGCCGGTGGGCACGGTCCCGAAAGGGGGAGGGACCATATGCTGAAACGCACGAGATAGCGTTTCGCTCCCTCAACATTCTTCCATTTCCGCGCTATCGGATGGTAAACAGCACCTGGTCGATCACCTTGCCGTCAAGATCGATCAGCGCGAGGCGATGCTTCCCCGGCGGGGCGAGGATCAAGGGGCGCGAATCCGCGGTGCCGAGATCGCGCCGGTCGAGGATCAACCGGTGGCCGAGCGCCCGGCCCGACACCGAGATGGCGAGGCGCTGATTGTCCCGCGGAATGTCCGGATCGAGCGCGTAGACGCTGCCGGCGACCGGATTGACGATACGCGGCCGCCGCGATTCGGCAGGCGCGAAGGCGACGCGGTTGAAGCCGGTGCCCTTCAGGAAATATTCCTGGCGCGGCTGCTCCATGCCGGCGGCGAAGCGGACCTGGCGGGCCTCGATCCCATCGGGGCGCCGCGGGGCCCTGCCGGGGCTGCCCTGGTTGAGCGCGAGCATCACGTCGCGCCATACCGGCGCCGCGCCGCTGGTGCCCGAAACGGCACGCATCGGATCGCCTTCAAGATTGCCGACCCACACGCCGACAGTGAACCGATCGGTGAAGCCGATGCACCAATTGTCGCGCATCGCCTTGGAGGTGCCGGTCTTCACCGCCGCCCAGAAGGGCAGGCGCAGCGCCGAATCGACGCCGAAGGTGCCGGCGCGGGCATTGGGATCGGCGAGCATGTCGGCAACGATCCACGCGGCCTGGGGCGAAGTCGTGCGGCGCAGCGGCTCGGTCTTCGCGTCCAGCGTCAGCCGCAGCGGCGCCCAGCGGCCCTCGAGCGCGAGGCTGCGATAGGCGGCGACTTGCTCCATCAGCGTGACCTCGGCCGAGCCGAGCGCGAGCGAATAGCCATAATATTGCCCGTCCTCGACCAGCCCGCGATAGCCGGTATCCCACAGGCGATCCCGAAAGGCGTCGACGCCGGTGAGCAGCAGCGTGCGCACCGCCGGCACGTTGAGCGAACCGGCCAGCGCGATACGGGCGGACACCGGGCCCTTGAACGCCTTGTCGTAATTCTGGGGGACGTAGAGCCCCGAGGCAGTGTCGAGCTGGACCGGGGAATCGTCGAGGATCGAGGCGGCGGTCAGATAGCCCTTCTCGATGCCCATCGCATAGAGGAAGGGCTTCAGCGTCGATCCCGCCTGGCGATAGGAAGAGGCGCCGTCGACCGCGGGCGCGGTACTCTCGCCGCCGATGCCGCCGACATAGGCGAGCACATCGCCCGAGGCATTGTCGACCACCACCACCGCGCCGTCGCGGGCGCGGCTGCCGCCCAGTCCCTGGAGCTGGCGTTTGAGCGCCGTGATCGCAGCGCGCTGGATACCCGCGTCGAGCGTGGTGACAATCTTGGCGCCCGGCCTGGTGAGCAGCGCGGCGGATAAATGCGGGGCAAGGCCCGGATCGAGTGCCAGGCTGCGCGCGGGCCCCAGCATCGAGGCGGCGGCGCCGGCGAAACGAGCGCAGTCCCGCTCCCGGCTGAGTGCGCAGGCGCGGCGAGCGACCTGGGTGGAGGCGGCCTGCGGATTGGGCAGCAGCGCCGCGAGCAGCAGCGCATCGTCGCGCGTCAGTGCCGCCGGGGTCTTCCCGAACAGGCCTAGCGCGGCGGCGCCGATACCCTGGGCCTCGCCCCGAAAGCCGGCAAGGTTGAGATAGGCTTCGAGAATCTGGTCCTTCGACCAGCGCGATTCCAGGCCCCATGCCGCGCGCATCTGACGAAGCTTGTCGCGCACGCCGCGACTGCCCGGCGCAGCGAGATCGGGGGCGAGATAGGCGGCAACCTGCATCGACAGCGTCGAGGCGCCGCGCCCGCGCTTGCCCTCGAGCCGATCGCGCATCGCGCCGCTCAGCGCCATCCAGTCGACGCCGCCATGCGCGCGGAAACGGCGATCCTCCGCCGCGATCAATATGTCGCGCGCCACCGGCGACACGTCCTTCAGCGGCGTCCAGGCAAGGCGGCGGGCCTGGTAATCGACGCGGCTGGAATCGATCAGCACGCCACGCCGATCGTAGAGCCAGGCCTCGGACGGATGCCAGCCGGCGCGGACCGCGGCATAATCGGGCAGGGCCGGCGGACGCGTCGCCCACCAGAAGCCGGCGGAGGGGAGGAAGAGCAGCGTCAGGATCACGCCGGCCAGGCGCGGCGGCGTGACTACACCGCGCCACCCCCTCTCCCGCCAGGCCGCCCGCTCGCGCCCGAACCACGCGTGCAGCGCCTCGGGCGCGTCGTCGATGCGCTTCGTCCAGCGGCGGGCGAAGGCGAGGAGACGGTCGAAAGCCTCCTTCGCCGTCACCGCTGCGCCACGGTCATCACGGCATTGGGCAGCTGCGCGCGGATCTCGGGCGCGTACATCGCCTCGACCCGCGTGGCGGGCAGGTTGAACTTGCCCGCCGCGTCGAGCCGCATCACGTACGACACCGTGAAGCTGCCGCGCGGCACCCAGCCGTAAAAGGCGCGCCAGCTGTCATTGCCGCGCTCGATATAATTGGGCGAGACGCCCTCGCCGGTGCCGCTGTCCTTGGCGAGCAGCTCGGACTGGCCGCCGAGATTGCCGACGATCGTCGCGCCCGCGGGCACCGGATCGTTGACCACCACCCAATTGCGCTCGGCCGAAGCCTCGACGCTGATCGTCACCTTGACGACGTCGCCGCGCGACCAGCTGCCGGCGACGGCCTGTTTCACCGCCTCGACCTTCTTGGTCATCTTGTACCCGGCCATCAGCGGCTGGGTGAGCGGCACCGCCGCCTTCACCCGCACGAACGCCCAGGGGCCGGCGCCGCTCGACTGGCTCATCACCAGCGGCGTCGTCTGCGCCGGCAGCGGGAAGCCGAAGCTGCGCTGCGGCTCGGCGAGCGGCCAGTTGAGGCTCAGCGGGTTGTTGCCACCGAAGCTGGCGGTGGTGACGCCCGCGATCGCCTCGGCCGGATAGAGACCCATGAAGCGCCGCGCGAGGATCGTGCCCCAGGCATTGGCGGTGGTGGTGTCCCAATGGCCGCGCTGCTGGCGCGAGGCGATGCCGACCATCAGCTTGCCCGCGTCATTCTCCCAGCCCGGACGGCCCAGCGTGGCGAGCAGCGCCTTGATCGCCGCTTCGTCGTCCGACGACATCAGCCACCAGGCCATGCGCCCCTTGTCCGACAAGTCGACGCGAGTGCCTTCATAGACCAGCCGGGTGCGCAGCACCTTCTCCGCATCGAGGCGAAGCTGCGCGCCATTGGCAACGCCCTGCACCTTGCCGAGCGCCATTGCATAGTCGGAGAGCGTGGCCGTGGGCATTTCGGCCGGCGCCATGCCGATCTGGCCGAGCATCGCCGACGTCGCCGCGCCCTGCCGCGCCAGCGCCGTGAAGGCGGCGACGCGCTGCAGGCGGACATCGCCATAATCCTCGTGGCGCAGGCGGCCGTCGAGCACAGCCTTCATCGCGTCGAGCATCTTGGCCCTGGGGCCATCCGGCAGCGGCAGCCCGGCCTCGGCGCTGGCCGAGAGGATATAGGCAGTCAGCGCTTCCGAGCCGGGCCAGTCGCCCGGCCAGTAGCGCAGCAGTCCGTCGCCATCCTGATAGGCGGGCATGTCGCTCGCGATCAGGTTCCACATGCCTGTGTCGCCCAGCGCGATCGCCCGCGACGTGCGCTGCTCGAGGCAATTATAGGGATAGGCGCGCATATAGTCGCGCACCCCCGAGAGCGGCGGCGCGAGGCTGTCGGTAAGGCTCACTTCGACCGTGCCGAAGCCGGGCAGCGCGCCGGCGGGCGGCGCGATCGCGAACTGGGTGCCGGTGCCGACCCGGCCGAGCGTCGCCGCCCAGGTCTCGACCGGCACGGCCGGTGCCACTGCCTGGACGATGGTCACCTTGTCGCTCGACTTGCCGTCGGCGGTCTTGGCGCTGACCGTCCAGCTGAGCTTGCCGTCGCGCGGCGGCGCGGTGAGGTTCCACACCACCGGCGCGGCGCCGCCCGCCGGGATTTCCACGGTCAGCGGCTTGCCGGTCGCATAGGCCGGGTTCAGCGCCACCGTGGCGGTCACCTTCATCGGCTTGTTCGAGCCGTTGCGCAGCGTGAACATCGCGCCGAACTGGTCGCCGGTGCGCACCAGCTGCGGCACGCCCGGATAGATGGTCAGGTCCTGCGACGAACGGATGCTCGCCATGCCCGTGCCGAAGAGCTGCGGGCCGGACGTCGCCACTGCGACGAGCTTGAACGACGTCAGCGCGTCGTTGAGCGGCACCGGGACCCTGGCATGACCGTCGGCATCCAGCGCGACCTTGCCCTTCCAGAGCAGCACCGGCTGGAAATTCTCGCGATTGAGGCCCGAAAGATCCCCGCCGCCACCGCCGCCGGCTTCAACTGCCTTCTTGCCATAATGGCGCTTGCCGACCACCTGGGTCTGCGCTGTCGAGGTTAGCACCGAGATCGGGCGATCGCCCATCATCGCCTCGAGCAGGTTCCAGCTGTCGTTCGGGGCGAGCTGGAGCAACGCCTCGTCCACCGCCACGAAGGCGACGTCGGCGCTGGACGCCGGCTTGCCGTCCGGGCCCTTCACCGTCACGTCGACATTGGCCGTGTCGCGCGCGGCATAGCTCGCCTTGTCGGCCTTGACCGCGACGTCGAGCTTATGGCCTTCCCAGCCGACCTTCACCTTGGCGATGCCCAGGCGATAGGCGGGCTTGGCGAGATCGACCGTCGCGGTCGCCTCGCCGCCGTCCTTCGACCAGGGCGCGCCCCAGTCGCGCGCCATGTTCGAGCGCCAGTTCTGCCAGCCGGTGACGCGCCCGCGCAGCGCCATGACCGAGACGAACACGTCCGGCGCATAATCGCCCGGCATCGGCACTTCGATCACCGGATCCTTGCCGGTGAGGCCGACGACGAAGCTGGAGAGCACGCCTTCGCGCTCCACCGTGACCAGCGCGGTCGCTTCGCGGAAGGGCATGCGGACCTGGAATTTGGCAGTCTCGCCCGCCTTGTATTCCTGCTTCTCGGGGATGACGTCCATGCGGTCGCCATTGTCGCCGCCGAACCACCAATCGTCGTCGCCGACCAGCCAGACCGACTTGGTCGCGCGGGCGACATTGCCATTGGCGTCCTTGGTGGTCGCCACCGCATAGACTTCGCCCGATATGCCCGGGTTGAGCTGGCAGCTCGCCAGCCCCTGCGCATCGGTGGTCGCCGAGCAGGTGGCCGACAGCTTGGTCGTCTTCATCTGGTTGTCATAGGCATAGAAGCCGCCGATCAGCCGGCGCCGGGCAGTGAGGATCTGGCGGCTGTAGAGCTCGACCGAGACCGGCTGGTTGGCGAGCGGCTTGCCCGCAGTGTCGAGCGCGACGAAGCGCAGGCGCAGATCGTCCTGCTTCATCAGCCAGCCGTCGCTCCTGATGCCGAGCTGGACCGCGGAAGTGAAGATCGGGATGCGGCGCGACGAGGTCAGGATCTGGCCGTTGGCATCCTGATAATCCATCTCGACCAGCATCGTGGTGTTCTGCTCGAGCGTCTGCGGCACTTCGGCGTTGATCCGGGTGGTGCCGTCGGCGCCCAGCGTGGCGGGCAGCGTCTGGGTCGGCGGCAGCTTGACCTGCTCGTCCTCGCCCTCGCCGTCCATCGGCTTGGTGCCCTCCGCCATGGCGCGGCCGCCGAAGCTGTAGCCGTCATAGCCGTCGGGGGTCCTGAAGTCGGCGAAATAGCCGATGCGCGTCTCGACGGGCAGGTTCGCCGCGCCGCCGCCCGAAAGATAGCCGACGAACAGGTCGAGCGGCAGCGCGCTCGGCCGCACGGCGGCGTCCTTGGGCCCGGCGACCGAGGCCTTCATCGTCGGCAGCTTATATTCGTCGACCTTGAACGACTGGCCGGTCCAGAGCGTCTTCTCCTTGCCCTCGGCGTCCTTGACCAGGACGGTGAGGTCGTAGTCGCCCATCTTGGCGCCCTGGGGGGCGGTCCATTCGGTCTCGCCGGCGCCGTTCGCGTCGATGGCCAGCGGCAGGTCATATTGGGTGTCCGAACCGCGATGGCTGAGGCGCAGCGTGCCGCTGAACGCCGGCGACGGCGCGAAGCCCCTGGCGATCGGCTGGCGGACGATGTGCTTCATGTGGATCGTCTCACCCTGGCGGACGAGCGACCGGTCGAACACGGTGTGGAACTTCTGCTCGGGGGCCGACCAGCCATAGTTCAGGTCGAAATCGAACGGCCGGATGCCGTCGCCCCACTGGGTGAGGGTGAAGCTGAAGTCGTCGGCCTTGCGCGCCGAGATCATCAGCACGTCGTTGCTGCCATGGTCGCAGCTCGTATAGGTCTGCGGCTCGGGCAGGCCGGCGGGAACGCCGAGGCGGCCCGAGGCATCGGTCTTGCCCTTGGCGAGCAGCTGGCCGGTGCAGGCATCGGTGACGCGCACCTCGGCCTCGCCCACGCCCTGGCCGCTGTCGAGCGCGGTGACCCAGACCAGCGACTGGTCGCGGCCCCATTTGAAATGGACGCTCATGTTGGTGACCAGCGCGCCGGCCGCGACGTAGCGCGGCGCCTTGCGGCCGAGCAACGCCTCGCCGAGCCGCGGGCTGGCGAGCTCGACGATGTAGAAGCCGGGCTGGCCGAGCGGGATGCCGACCACTTCGAAATCCTTGCCCTTGCCCGGCAGGCCGATCTTCAGCGGCTTGCCGCTGGCCGAGGTGAGCAGCGGCTTGGCGCCGGTCTGGTTGATCCGCACGGTCTCGGTGCCGCGCTTCACTTCGTCCGACTTGTCCTCGGCCGCGTCGGCGAGCGCGCGGAACCATTTGGCGATCTCGCCGTCGCCGCCCTCGACCTTCAGGCTCTGGCCGGTCACGGTCATCTGGCTGCCCTGCAGCTCGGGCTCGACGTTGCGGACCGAGACCGGGAGGACGCCGCCCTCCCTGGCTTCGAGAATGCCGAAATTGCCCGCGAACTTCACCAGCGGCGGCGGCGCGTCGAACTTGACGTCGAGGGGGAAGCGCTCCGCATTGGCGAGCTTGCGGCCGCTCTCGTCCTTCACATCGGCGGGAAGGACCAGCTTGGCGGTGGTCTCGGCCGGGAGCGGCGCCTTGAACTTCAGGTCGGCGACCGCCGCCTTGTTCTTGTCGTCGTCGGTGAAGACCGGCGCCAGTTCCCTGCCGTCGGCCATCCGGATGCGCACCGCCTCGGCCTGCGCCCGGGGGATCGGCGCGGAGAAGCGCACCCACGCGTCCTGCACCGGGCTGCAGCCGGCCTGCGGATTGACCCGCGAGCATTCGAAGCGGGCGCTGAATTCCTTGCGGACCGTGAAGTCGAAACGCTGGTCGGTGCCGGCGGCGCGGCCCGAGGCGCTCTTGATGTCCTTGCCCCAGACCAGCGCCATGTCGCGGCCCGCGGGCAGCGGCCGGCGGCACTTCACCGCGACGACGCTGGCGAGGGACTTGGCGCGATCCTCCGCCTTTTCGGGCAGCGCCTGAGGCAGGCCGGCCTCGGTCAGGAAGCTGCGCACTTCCCAGCGATCGGTGCCGAGATCGGCGAGCAGCTTGGGCGCGACGTCGGCGGGAAGCACGTCGACCGGGATCTTCTCGCCCAGCCCGTCGACCGCGCAATAGGCATTGGCGCCGACCGAGGCGGGATCGGGCGCCAGGTTCGCCGCGACGACGAAGACCTGGTCCTCCTCGATCTCGCTGCCATAGCGATTGGGCAGCACCGCGCGGGCGATCGGCCCGCCCGAATCGACGGTGAATTCCTTCTGGCCCTGCAGCGCATAGCCCGACAGGCTCTTGAGCCCGTCGCGCAGCGTGAACTTGCACGTGACGCCGCCGGGGAGCGGGCCGGTGAATTCATGGACGAAGGTCTGCTGGTCGACCCAGCGGCCCTGGCCGCCGACCGGGCAATCGACCTTGAAGGGCGATTCGGCGCGCGGATCGCCCAGCGGCACCATCGCCACGTTGAAGCGGGCGGTGAAGCGTTCGATCGCGCCGTCGCCGACGCCGGGCGTCGCCATCTCGACCTGCGGGCTGTTGTCGCCAAACGCAGTGACGGCCCCGATGGGCGCCAGGACCAGAGCCAATACGCCAAGCCGGGCAACGAGCTTCATGGACAACCTCCCCCTCGGGCAGCGATGGGCACGATAGCCGGGCACCACTGCGAGTCCAGCGACGAATTAACCGCCTCCGTTTCGGAGGGAAAAGCACCAATCGGCTTGATCGTTCCGAGAGCGGCACGGTTTAGTTCCATCTCCGAATCGGGGGGAATGGCGGCTTTGGGGCAGGGAGCGATCCTCTGGATCGACGCGGTCACGCGCGAGATGACTCTGTTCGCCGCCTTGTGGTTCGTCGTCGGGGGGATCGACGACCTGTTGGTCGATCTGATCTACCTGGGGCGGCGCCTGCGTGGCGGGCGGCCGGGCCCGTCGGCGCTGGCGGGCCCGGTGCCGGCGGGGCGCATCGTCGTGTTCGTGCCCGCCTGGGACGAATCCGCGGTGATCGGCAGCATGCTGCGCACTGCGCTGGAGCGGTTCGATCATCCCGATTATCGAATCTATGTCGGCACCTATCCCAATGATCCCGCGACGATCGCGGCCGTGGCGGAAGTGGCGCTGGCGGACGCCCGGGTACGGCTGGTGGTGGGCGGGGCGCCCGGCCCGTCGACCAAGGCGGACTGCCTCAACACGCTGTGGCGCGCGCTGCTGCGCGACGAAGCGGCGGAAGGCTTCGTCGCCAGCGCGGTGGCACTGCACGACGCCGAGGACGTGGTGCATCCGCTCGAGCTGCGCGCCTATGCGCACGGGCTGATCGATCATGCAGCGGTCCAGCTGCCGGTGCTGCCGCTCGCCCACGCGCACTCGCGCTTCTTCGCCGGCCATTATCTCGACGAGTTCGCCGAAGCCCATGGCCGGGCGCTGGTGGTGCGCCAGACGGTGGGCGCGGGCCTGCCCTTTGCCGGGGTCGGCTGCGCGATCCGGCGGGAAGTGCTGGCGCAGCTGGCGGCGATGCGGGGCGGCGCGCCGTTCGACGCCGACAGCCTGGTCGAGGATTATGAACTGGGCCTCACCCTGGCCTCGATGGGCATGCCGGCACGGCTGGTGCGCGTCGCCGAATCGCCGGGCGGTCCGCCCGTGGCGGTGCACGCCTATTTCCCGGACACGATCGGAACGGCGGTGCGGCAGAAGGCGCGCTGGATGATCGGCATCGCGCTCGCGGGCTGGGACCGGACCGGCTGGGGCGGCTGGCGACGCATCGGGGACAATTGGATGCGGATGCGGGATCGGCGCGCGACGCTGGAGATCCCGGTGCTCGCCCTGGCCTATCTCTCGATCCTCGCCTGGGCGCTTTCCTTCGGCGCGCACCTGCTGGCGGGCACGAGCCCGGCGATGCCGTCCGCGCCGATGCGCGCGCTGCTCTGGACGAATCTGGTGCTGCTCGTCTGGCGGCTCATGGTGCGGGCGGCGTTCGTCGGCCGGGTCTATGGCTGGCGCGAGGCCTTTTGGTCGGCACCCCGCATATTTTCGAGCAACATCGTCGCGCTGCTGGCGGCCCGGCGCGCCCTGCTCGTCTATGTCCATATGCTTCGCGGCCAGCCCCCGCGCTGGGACAAGACCGCGCATCGGTTTCCCGATCTCCGGCCGGCGAGCAATTGATGCGCGGACGCGGACGGCCGCTCCGTTTCCTTGCGATGGTGACCATCGCCTGGGTCGGCGTGCGCGTTGCGATGCTCTGGCCGCGAACGGGGTCGCTTCCCGCGGCGATCGAGGCCGCATCGCCCCTTGCCCGAGCCGAACCGCGCATCGCGCCGGCTGCCGCCCCGCCGCCCCCGATCGCGGACGCACGCCCACCGCTGCGGATGCTCGCACCGCCGCCCCGCTACCGGGCGCCGCTGGGCGACGAACATCCCCGGGTACAGCTCGCATTGATGGCGCTCGCGCAATATGGCGATGCCGTGATGCCTCCGCCCCTGCTCCTGCCGGCGCCGCCGGCACGGCACACGCCCACGCCTGCGGGCCCGCCCGAGCGGCTCGACCCGCTGCCCGATCGCTGGTCGCTGAGCATATGGATGACCGCGCGGGGCGAAGGGAGCAGGGGCGCCGCCCCCGGCGGCCAGATCGGCGGCGGGCAGGCGGGCGCGCGCGCCGCGTGGCTAGTCTCCTCGCGCGATCGCCTCGCCGCCTATGGCCGGATCATCACGCCGCTCCAGACCCGCAGCCGCGAGGCGGCGCTGGGATTGGAATGGCAGCCGACCAGGGCCCCCGTCCGCCTGGTCGTCGAGCGCCGCTTCGGGCTCGACGGCAATCCCGGCGGCACCGGGCTGGGAGCGATTGCGGGGATCGATGCCGAATGGAAGGGATTCCGGCTCGAAGCCTATGGTCAGACGGGCGCCGTGCTGCGGCGGCGCGCCGATCCCTATGCCGATGGCGCCGTGCGCGGCACACGCACGGTCGGCGCGAACGGACGGACGCGCTTCGCCCTCGGCGCCGGTGCCTGGGGGGCGGCGCAGCGCGATGCGCAGCGGCTCGATCTCGGGCCCTCGGCCACGCTCGCCGTGCGCAACCTGCGCCTCGCGCTCGACTGGCGCCAGCGCGTGGCGGGCGAGGCCCGGCCCGGCTCGGGCCCGGCGCTCACGCTGGGCGCCGATTTCTGACGGCCTGCCCCGCGCGGGGGGCGCCGGTCACTTGCCCTGCGCGCGCCAGCGGCGGATCGTGCGCTCGAGGATCTGTTCCTCGCCGCCGGTATCGCGCCACAGCTCGGAGAAGAGCGGATCGTCCGATGCCGGCCGCTTGGCATCCTCGAGCGAATCGAAGAGCAGGCGGATCGGCGTCGCCACGCCCTCTCCCACCGCGATGCACTCGCGGTTCCGCAGCGCGGGGATCGAATCGAGGAAGCCACGCGCGCCCTCCGGCATCGCTGCCCTGACAAAGGCCTGGTCGCGCTCATTGTTGAGGCGCATCGACAGGATGGTGCCGCACTGCGAGAGCACGCCCTCGGCAAGATCGGACGGGCGCTGGGTGATCAGGCCCAGCGACACGCCGTATTTGCGGCCTTCCTTGGCGATCCGGCTGAGGATCCGGCCGACCGAGGAGCCATCGGCGTTGCGCTCGTTGGGGACGTAGCGGTGCGCTTCCTCGCAGACGAGCAGGATCGGCCGCTTGCTCTCGCCGCGCGACCAGATCGCGAAGTCGAACACCATGCGGCTGAGCACGGCGACCACGACGGAGGTGATCTCCGAAGGCACGCCCGACACGTCGATGATCGAGATCGGCTTGCCGTCGCCCGGCAGGCGGAAGACCCGCGCGAGGAAGCCCGCCATCGTATCCGCCACCAGCATGCCCGAAAACATGAAGGCATAGCGCGGATCGCCCTTGATCTCGTCGATCTTGGAACGGATGCGCAGATATGGCGCCGTGTCGGTTGCCTTGTCCATCTTGCCCATTTCGAGCTGCAGGATCTGCGTCAGGTCCGACAGGAGATAGGGAATCGGCGCATCGACGGTGAGCTTGCCGATCTCGGCCGCCAGCCGGTTCTTCTGCTTGGCGGCGAGCACGCATTTGGCGAGGATGTCCGCATCCACCTGGCGGTCCGAGCCGGAGGTGGTGAGGAATACCTCGCAATGTTCCTCGAAATTCATCAGCCAGTACGGCATCTGCAGATTGCCGACGTCGTACAATGCGCCCGTGGTACGAAAGGCGCTGGCATATTCGCCGTGCGGATCGATCATCACCACATGGCTTTGCGGCGCGAGCTCGCAGATGCGGTGCAGGATCAGCGCGGTCGCGGTCGATTTGCCGGTGCCGGTCGAGCCGAGCAGCGCGAAATGCTTGCCGAGCATCGCGTCGACATAGAGCGCCGCCCGGATGTCGCGCGTCGGATAGACGGTGCCGATCTCGATATGGGCGCGGTCCTCCGCGGCATAGATCTGCTTGAGGTCGGCGGTCGAGACCGGGAAGACCGGCGCGCCGGGCGTCGGATAGCGAGTCACGCCGCGGCGGAACTTGTAGAGCTTGCCGGTCAGCCGTTCTTCGTCGCCCTCGCCGAGAAAGTCGACATAGGCGGCGATATGCTCGCCCTGGAGCTTCAAGGAGCGGACATTGGCGATCAGCCAGGTCGCGCCGACGCGGACCTTCACCTGGCCGCCGACCTGGCCGGCATTGGCGATGGTGGGATCGGAATCACCGCCGAGTGCGTGCAGCGCCTCGGGATCGAGCAGCACCTGGCTCGACGAGCCGGCAATCTCCAGCACCGCGCCGATCGGCTCGACCGAAGCGCGCGAGGGCAGCCCCCCGGAAGGTGAAACCGGCGCCGCGCCTTCGAACCCGCGCGCGCCAAACTGGCCGTCCATCGGCTACTCCCCGTTGACGTTCCCAATATGCGCGCGGGGAGGTAAAGATTGGGTGAGTTTCGAAGCTTTCAGAAGCGTTTCCACACGGCGCCCGCGCCCCAGCCGAACAGAATGGAGAGCGCGACCGCCACGATACCGTAGAGTATCGAATAATGTTCGGCCGAATGCGCGACGAAACGCTCGAAGCCCGATTTACGGATCTCGATTCCCCGAACTGCGGCGGCGAGGACGCGGCCGTCGCGGATGAGGAACGTCTCGGCAGTGAACTTGCCGACCGGCACGCGCGCCGGAATCGCGAGCCGCGCGCGGTACAGCACGCCGTCGGTGATCTCGACCGCCCCGGGTGCCTGATAATAGAGCCCGGCCCGGCTGCGCAGGTCCTCGAGCCCCTTGTCGAAGCGGGTCTGCACCTCGGGCGCCGCGCCCGAGGCGGGCGAGAGCTGCAGGCTCTCGACGCCGAGCTCGTAGATGGCGCGGGTGCGTTCATCGACGATCTTCTCGATCGGCTTGGACGAAGCGATGGCGTAGAAGCTCGGCGCCGAACGATAGCGCATCCGCTGGGCGTTGACCCAGATGCCCGCCACCTGCTCCTTCTCGCGCACCTGCACCGACTGGGTGGGGCCCTTCACCACCACGACGATATCGGCGGGCTTCTCGCCCCGCTCGGGCGCACGACCGCCGGGATAGAGGATCGCGCCGAACAGCAGCAGCTCGGCACCGGTGAAGGAATAGGCGATCTCGATGTCGCGCTGCGAGACGTCGGGGACGAGCACCGGCTTGGCCTGCCCCATCAGCAACGGCGCGAGGAGCAGGAGAAGCGCCCTTCTCACAACAGCTCCACCGAATAGATCTCGTCGGGCTGCCACGCGAGGCCGAGCAGCATGCGCACCGCGACGAGCAGCACGATCACCGCCAGGATGAGGCGCAGATATTCGGGCTTCACCTGCATCGCGAAGCGCGCGCCCATCTGTGCGCCGATCACCGAGCCGAGCAGGAGCAGGGCGGCCAGCACGATGTCGACCGCCTTGGTGGTGGTGGCGTGGACCATGGTGGCGGCGGCGGTGACGAACAGGATCTGGAACAGCGAGGTGCCGACCACGACCTGGGTGCCCATGCCGAGCAGATAGAGCATCGCCGGCACCAGGATGAAGCCGCCGCCGACGCCGAGCAGCACGGTGAGGATGCCGGTGAAGAAGCCGAGCAGCAGCGGTGCGAGCGGCGAGATGTAGAGGCCGGACGCATAGAAGCGCCAGCGCAGCGGCAGCATCGCGACGAGCGGATGGTGGCGGCGCTTGCGCGGGCGCGGCGGACGGGCGCCGCGAGTCACCCGGATCGCCTGCACCGATTCGTGCAGCATCAGCCCGCCGATCGAGCCGAGCATCAGCACATAGAGCATGCCGATCACCACATCGATCTGGCCGCTCTTCTGCAGCAGCGTGAACAATGCGGCCCCGGCGATACTGCCGATCACCCCGCCCACCACCAGCACCACGCCCATATGGATGTCCACGCCGCCGCGGCGGAAATGGGCCAGCACGCCCGAGACGCTGGCACCGGTCACCTGGCTGGCCGCGGAAGCGGCGGCAACGGTCGGGGGGATGCCGTAGAAGATCAGCAGCGGCGTGGTGAGGAACCCTCCGCCCACGCCGAACATGCCCGAGAGCAGGCCGACGCCGAACCCGAGCGCGACGATGACGAGCGCATTGACCGACAGGTTGGCGATCGGGAGGTAGAGATCCATCTTGCCCCCAGCGATACCGCGTTTGCGCGGCCGTGCAAAAGCCTGTCTGACCTCGGCGGCCCGCAATCGACCGCGCGGCGCATCGGCCCGTGCGCCTTCGCCCTATTCCGCCGCCACGGCCTCCACTGCATCGTCATTGAGCGGCTGGGGCAGGCGCGTCAGCATTTCCCTGGGCACCACCTGCCAGAAGGCGCCGATCGCACGGTCCCAGTCCTCGAGCAGGCCGGCCGCCCATTTGCTGTCCGTCGCCGCGACATGCGCTTCGACCAGCGCGCGCAGCCGGGCTTCCCAATGCGCCGAGGCGAGGCGCTGCCACACGATGCTCTCCGGGTTGGCGCGCTGCGCGAAGCTGCCGTCCGGATCATGGACGAAAGCCATGCCGCCGGTCATGCCCGCACCGAAATTCATGCCCACTTCACCAAGCAGCACCGCGATGCCGCCGGTCATGTATTCGCAGCCATTGGCGCCGCAGCCCTCGACCACCACTTCGGCGCCCGAGTTGCGCACCGCGAAACGCTCGCCCGCCTGGCCGGCGGCGAACAGCCGGCCCGAAGTGGCACCGTAGAGCACGGTGTTGCCGATGATCGTGTTCTTCCACGATTCGATCGGCGAACTGACCAGCGGACGCACCACGATGGTGCCGCCCGACAGGCCCTTGCCGACATAGTCGTTGCTGTCGCCGAACACTTCGAGCGTGACGCCCTTGCACAGGAACGCGCCCAGCGACTGCCCGGCCGAGCCGCGCAGGCGGACATGGACATGCCCGTCGGCAAGCGCCGACATGCCGAAGCGGCGCGTGATCTCGGACGAGAGCCGCGTTCCGACCGCACGGTGCGTGTTCCGGACATTATAGGTCAGCTGCATCTTCTCGCGGCGCGCGAAGACCGGAGCGGCATCCTTGATCATCTGCGCATCGAGGCTGTCGGGCACTTCGTTGCGGAAGGTCGACAGGCTGAAGCGCCGCTCGGCGTCGTCGGCATCGACCTTGGCGAGGATCGGATTGAGGTCAAGATCGTCGAGATGCTCGGCGCCGCGGCTGACCTGGCGAAGCAGTTCGGTGCGGCCGATCACTTCGTCGAGGCTCCGGAAGCCCAGCCGCGCGAGGATCTCGCGGACTTCCTCGGCGATGAAGGTCATCAGGTTGATCACCTTCTCGGGCGTGCCGACGAACTTGGCGCGCAGCTTCTCGTCCTGGGTACAGACACCGACCGGGCAGGTGTTCGAATGGCACTGGCGGACCATGATGCAGCCCATCGCCACCAGGCTGAGCGTGCCGATGCCGAACTCCTCGGCACCGAGGATCGCGGCGATCACGATGTCGCGCCCGGTCTTGAGCCCGCCGTCGGTGCGCAGCTTCACTCGGCCGCGCAGGCCGTTGAGCGTCAGCGTCTGGTTGACTTCGGTCAGGCCCATTTCCCAGGGCGTGCCGGCATATTTCACCGAAGTCTGGGGCGAGGCGCCGGTGCCGCCGACATGGCCGGCGACCAGGATGACGTCGGCATGCGCCTTGGCCACGCCCGCCGCCACGGTGCCGATGCCGGCCGAGCTGACCAGCTTCACGCAGACGCGCGCCCGCGGGTTGATCATCTTCAGGTCGTAGATGAGCTGGGCCAGGTCCTCGATCGAATAGATATCGTGGTGCGGCGGCGGCGAGATCAGCGTCACGCCCGGCGTCGCATGGCGCAGCTTGGCGATGAACTCGGTGACCTTGAAGCCGGGCAGCTGGCCGCCTTCGCCGGGCTTGGCACCCTGGGCGACCTTGATCTCGATCTCGTCGCAGGCGTTGAGATATTCGGCGGTGACGCCGAACCGGCCCGAGGCGATCTGCTTGATCGTCGAGTTGGCATTGTCGCCATTCTCGTACGGCGTGTAGCGCGCCTTGTCCTCGCCGCCCTCGCCCGACACCGCCTTGGCGCCGATGCGGTTCATCGCGATCGCCAGCGTCTCGTGCGCCTCCGGGCTGAGCGCGCCGAGCGACATGCCCGGCGTGACGAAGCGCTTGCGGATCTCGGTGATCGCCTCGACCTGGTCGATCTGGATGCCTTCGCCCGGGAAATTGAACTCGAGCAGATCGCGCAGATAGACCGGCGGCAGGTCGCGCACGCCGCGCGAGAAGGCGAGGTAGGACGAATAGCTGTCGGTCGACACCGCCGATTGCAGCAGGTGCATCAGCTGCGCCGAATAGGCATGCGTCTCGCCGCCATGGCGCTGGCGATAGAAGCCGCCGATCGGCAGCGTGGCGACGCCGCGGTCATAGCCGGCCTGATGGCGCAGCATCGCCGAGAGATGGAGCGAGGCATAGCCTTCGCCCGAGATCTTGGCAGGCATGCCGGGGAACAGGTCGTTGACCAGCGCGCGCGACAGGCCGACCGCTTCGAAATTATAGCCGCCGCGATAGGAGGAGATCACTGCAATCCCCATCTTCGACATGATCTTGAGCAGGCCCTCGTCGATCGCCTTGCGGTGGCGCTTGAGGCATTCTTCCAGCGCGATGTCGCCGAACAGGCCGCGGCCATGGCGATCGGCGATCGAAGCTTCAGTGAGATAGGCGTTCACCGTGGTCGCGCCGACGCCGATCAGCACGGCGTAATAATGGGTGTCGAGGCATTCCGAGCTGCGGACGTTGACCGAGGCATAGCTGCGCAGCCCCCGGCGGACCAGGTGCGTGTGCACCGCCGCCGCCGCCAGCACGCCGGCGATGGCGACGCGGCTCTCCGAAACATGCTCGTCGGTGAGGAACAATTCGGTGCAGCCGGCGCGGACCGCCTGCTCGGCCTCGTAGCGGATGCGGCGGATCGCTTCGCGCAGGTCGTCCGGATCGTCGCCGGCGGGGAAGGTGCAGTCGATCTCGGCGCACTGATCGCCGAAATGCGCGCGCAGGCGATCCCAGTCGCCATTGGTGAGCACCGGGCTGTCGAGCACCAGCACCTTCGAGCCGCCGCCCTCGGTGTCGAGGATGTTGGCGAGGTTCCCGAAGCGCGTCTTGAGCGTCATCACCTGGCGCTCGCGCAGGGAATCGATCGGCGGATTGGTGACCTGGCTGAAATTCTGGCGGAAGAACTGGCTGATCAGGCGCGGCTTGTCCGAGATGACCGCCAGCGGCGTGTCGTCACCCATCGAGCCGATCGCTTCCTTGGCGGTCTCGACCATCGGGGCGAGGATCAGCTCCATGTCCTCCAGCGTCTGCCCGGCCGCCACCTGGCGGCGCGTCAGCTCGGCGCGATCGAAGCGCAGCATCGCGGTATCCGGCTCGGGCAGGTCGGCGACGGTGATGAACTCGCCGATCATGGCGGCATAGTCATGCTCGCCGGCGATCCGGTCCTTGATCGCGCGGTCACAGAGCAGCACGCCCTGGTCGAGGTCGACCGCGATCATCTGGCCCGGGCCCATCCGCCCCTTCGCGATCACCGTCGATTCGGGGATCTGGACCATGCCGGTCTCGGAGCCGACGATCAGCAAGCCGTCCGAGGTCTGGGTGTAGCGCAGCGGGCGCAGTGCGTTGCGGTCGACTCCGGCCACCGCCCAGCGCCCGTCGGTCATCGCCAGCGCGGCAGGGCCGTCCCAGGGCTCCATCACCGAGGCGAGATACTTGTACATCTCGAGATGCTTCTCGGGCGTGTGCTCGTCCCATGCCTCGGGCACCAGCATCAGCTTGGCAGTGGGCGCGTCGCGGCCCGAGCGGCAGATCGCCTCGAACACCGCGTCGAGCGCGGCGGTGTCCGACGCGCCGGCCGGGATCACCGGCTTGATGTCCTCCGAACGCTCGCCAAAGGCAATGCTCGCCATCTTGATCTCATGGCTGAGCATCCAGTTCTTGTTGCCGCGGATCGTGTTGATCTCGCCATTGTGCGCCAGGCAGCGGAAGGGCTGGGCCAGCCACCATTGCGGGAAGGTGTTGGTGGAATAGCGCTGGTGGAAGATCGCGACGCGGCTGGTGAAACGCTCGTCGCGCAGGTCCGGATAGAAATCCGACAGGCTCTCGGCGAGGAACAGCCCCTTGTAGATGATCGAGCGCGTCGAGAGCGAGCAGATGTAGAAGCCGCTGATCTGGGCGGCGATCACCCGCTTCTCGATCCGCCTGCGGACGAGATAGAGTTCCTTCTCGAACTCGGCGGCGTCCATCTCCTCCGGCTGCGGGCCGGCGATCATGATCTGCTCGATCTCCGGGCGCGTCGCCTGCGCCTTCATGCCGATGACGGAGACGTCGACCGGCACCTGGCGCCAGCCATAGATGGTGTAGCCCGCCTCGATGATCTCGCTCTCGACGATCGTGCGGCACGCCTCCTGCGCGCCCAGATCGGTGCGCGGCAGGAAGACCATGCCCACCGCCAGCCGGTTCGGCAGCACGCGGTGGCCGCCCGCGGCGATCGCATCGTCGAAGAAGCGGACGGGCAGGTCGACATGGATGCCGGCGCCGTCGCCGGTCTTGCCGTCGGCATCCACGGCCCCGCGGTGCCACACCGCCTTCAGCGCATCGATCGCGGACTGGACGACGCGGCGCGAGGGCTGTCCGTCCGTCGCGGCGACCAGGCCGACGCCGCAGGCGTCTCCCTCGAACTCGGGACGGTACATGCCCTGCGCGGCGAGGCGAAGGCGTTCGGCTTCCATCTTGGTCATTTGGGTTCCGCGGCTTTGGAGGCGGAGAGATCGGCGACGAAGGTCGCCATGTCTTCCTGCACATGCGCCATCGAGCGCGACATCAGGTCGCGCTGCCAGGCAAGAACGTCCGGATCGCTCATGATCGTGTACGACGCGGCCAGATAGGCCTTGCCGGCCGGCGTTTCGAAAAAGGTCCGGATGTCGGCGATCTGCGCCACATCGAAACGCCGGGCGTAAGCGCGCGCCATCGCGTCCACCATGCCGGGCATGCCGGCGTGCAGCGTTTCGGCCATCCGGTCCTCCTGCTTCTGCAGGAAGCGCTCCATCGCGGAAGCGGCCTTGGCATCCTTGCCCAGCATATCGGTGAATCCGGGCATCTGCTGGAGCGACTGGCGCATGTTCGCCATCATCGGGCGAATGATGCCCTCCATCAGGCGGGCACGCTGCTCGGGCGGCATCATCACGGCGAGCAGCCGTTGCGCCGCGGCGACGCGCGCGGGATCGAGCGCGGCCTGGGCCGCAGGTGCGGGAGCGGTCTGCGCATGCGCGCTGCCGGCAACGGCCAGCAGCGCGGCGGCGGCGAGGGCCGGCCCGCGCATCACTTGCCGCTCTTCCTGGCGCGATAATCCGCCGCCAGCTTGTCCGCCAGCGCTTCCAGCTTCGGGCGATTGGCGGCGACCAGCCGATCCGCCCAGGCCTGGCTCGCCGCCGAGATCCTGGGGTTGACCGTGCCCATCTTCTGCGACGCCGTGCTGCCGGCAAAGGCCATCAGCGCGGGATAGTCCTCCGCCGTCATCTTCGCCATCACCGCGGCGATCGCCGCCTGCTGCATTTCCTGCGTCGACTGGCCCGGCGCGCTGCCCATCGTCTCATAGACTTCGGCGCGCACCTTCTGGCCAGTGGGGCTGGCGAAGAAGCTGAGCGAGTCGGCGATCTCCGCCGGAGTCAGCGCAGTCTTCAGGATCGTCTCGATCTCCGCGCGCAGCGAAGGCAGCGCCGCGACCAGCACCGAAGCGAACTGCGTGCGCAGCTGGCTGCCGACCGCCTCCCGCATCGCCGGATCGGCGGCATAGGCGGCCTTCAGCTTGGGATTGGCGGCGATCCGCTGATCCATGCCGGTGTCGAAGGACTTGCCGGCAAGCTGGGTGATCGCCTCTTCGGGCGCCAGCAGCGACACGAGCTTCTGCAGATCGGTATCCGCGACCGGCGCGGCGGCCGGCGCGGCGGCGAACGCCGATGCCGGAGCCAGCGCGGCGGCGCTAAGGGCAAGGGCAAGGAGAAGCGGCTTCATGGGATCGACGACCTTATCAAGCAGCCCGTGCCGCATCGGCGCGGGCGCGCATCCAGGCATGCATGTGCGCCGCGACGTCGCGGCCGTCGCGAATCGCCCAGACGACGAGACTCGCGCCGCGGACAATATCGCCGGCCGCGAACACCCCGTCGAGGCTGGTCATCATCGTGCGCCCGTCCGTGCGCAGCGTGCCCCAGCGGGTGACGCCCAGCTCCTCGGCACCGAACAGCCGCGGCAGGTCCTCCGCCTCGAAGCCGAGCGCCTTGATCACCAGATCCGCCTGGAGCTGGAAGGCGCCGCCCGGATCGAGCTCGGGCGCGCGGCGGCCCGAGGCATCGGGCGCGCCCAGCCGCATGCGAGTGGCGCGCACGCCGGTGACCCTGTCGCCGCCGTCAAACGCTTCGGGGGCCGAGAGCCAGACGAACTCCACGCCTTCCTCCTCGGCATTGGCAGTCTCGCGCTGCGAGCCGGGCATGTTCGCCCGGTCGCGGCGATAGAGGCACTTGACCGACGCCGCGCCCTGGCGAACCGCGGTCCGCACGCAATCCATCGCGGTGTCGCCGCCGCCGATCACCACGACATGCTTGCCGTCCGCATCGAGGCTGCCGTCGTCAAAGGCCGGAACCGTGTCGCCGAAACCCTTGCGGTTGGAGGCCGTAAGATAGTCGAGCGCCTCGACGATTCCCGCCGCGCCGACGCCCGGCGCCTGGATGCCGCGTGCCTTGTAGACGCCGGTGGCGATCAGCAGCGCATCGTGCCGCTTGCGCAGATCGTCGAGGCTCGCCTCGCGGCCGACCGCGAAGCCCAGGTGAAAGGCGATCCCGCCCTGCTCCAGCCGCTCGATCCGGCGCATGACGATCTGCTTCTCGAGCTTGAAGCCCGGAATGCCGTAAGTGAGCAGGCCGCCGGCGCGATCATGCCGATCATAGACATGCACTTCATAGCCATATTCGCGCAGATACTCGGCCGCCGCCAGGCCCGCCGGGCCCGCGCCGATGATGCCGACCGACTGGCCGCGCGCCGGCCCCACCGCGACCGGCTCGACCCAGCCCTCCTCCCAGGCGGTGTCGGTGATGAACTTCTCGACCGAGCCGATGGTGACGGCGCCGTGCCCGGAGAATTCGATGACGCAATTGCCTTCGCACAGCCGGTCCTGCGGGCAGATGCGGCCGCAGATTTCCGGCATGGTCGAAGTGCTGTTCGACAGCGCATAGGCTTCGCGCAGGCGCCCCTCTGCCGTCAGCCGCAGCCAGTCCGGGATGTGGTTGTGCAGCGGGCAGTGCACCGAGCAATAGGGCACGCCGCATTGCGAGCAGCGGCTGGCCTGCTCCTCCGCCGCCGGCACCGCATAGCGATCCGCGATCTCGCGGAAATCCTCCGCGCGCAGTTCCGCTCCGCGCTTGCCCGGATAAGCCTGCGCCGTTCCAACGAATTTGAGCATCGTTTCCGCCATGCGGCCGCGCTAACGCCACAAGCGAGTCGATAAAAGTCAGTAATACTGACCTATATTGGCTTTTTCCGGCCCGGCGCCCAGAATTTGAAATATTCTTACGCCGTTTTATGGCCGTTCCGGGCCTATCTCATCGAAAGCCAGACGATCGCACTGATGCCGGCGATGATTCGGTACCAGGCAAAGGGTGCGAAGCCATGCTTGGAGACGATGCCGACGAACCATTTGATCACCACGATCGCGACGATGAACGCCGTGACGAAGCCGATCGCGATCTCGTCCCATCCCACTCGGGCCGAGGCGATCGCGTCGTGATTCTTGAGCAGCTCGAGCGTGGTGGCGCCCAGCATGGTGGGGATGGCGAGGAAGAAGCTGAACTCGGCGGCGGTGCGCCGCTCCACGCCCAGGCTGAGCGCGCCCATGATCGTCGCGCCCGAACGGCTGACGCCCGGGATCATCGCGATGCACTGGATGAAGCCGATGCCGATCACGCGGACCAGCGGAATCTCGGCGATGCCGTGAATCGTGGCGGACTTCACCAGCCGCTCGATCACGAGGATGGCGATGCCGCCGATCACCAGCGCCCAGGCAACCACCATCGGCTCGCCGAGCAGCGCCTCGATCTTCGAATGGAGCGCGAGGCCGATCACCGCGGCGGGAATGAAGGCGACGAGCAGATTGCGAGTGAAGCGCCACGAGACCGGATTCATCCGCAGCAGGCCGGAAGCCACTGCCCAGAAGGTACGCCAATAGAGCACCACCACCGCCAGGATCGCGCCGAGCTGGATGACGACGTTGAACATCGCCCAGGTGGCCGCGTCATAGCCGAGCAGCTCGGAAGCGAGGATCAGATGGCCGGTCGAGGAGACCGGCAGGAATTCAGTGATCCCCTCGACAATGCCGAGGAGGATCGCGACCAGGGTTTCGCTCATGCTTGGCTAGGCTCCGATGCGCCGGCGGCGCGAGAAGATGGTCAGGCGGCCAGCTTGGCGAAGCGGCCGTTGCGGCGATAGCGCACCAGCCAGGCCGGCGCGACGCTGGCCAGCGGCGTCGGCTCGATCCCCAGCGCGGCCAAGCCGGGGGCATCGCCCGCGACATTGTCCGCCTGGAGCATGCGCCACTGGTCGCGCGTGATCGGCGTGCCGGGCAGCGCCGCAATCAGCGCGCCGAGCGGATCGGGCAGCTCGGCAAAGGCCGGCTTGTGGCCGGTCGCCTCCGCGAGCCAGTGGAGCAGGCCCGCCATGGTCAGCGTGTCAGGTCCGCCCAGCGCATAGGTCTTGCCGGCGGACTTCTCCGACACGGCAAGCGCGGCGACCGCCGCCCGTGCGACATCGACGACATAGACCGGCTGGAAGCGCACTTCGGCGCGCAGCACCGGCACCACCGGGCCCATGCCCAGCATCGCGGCGAACCGGTTGGTGAACTGGTCCTCCCGCCCGAAGACGAAGGAGGGGCGCAGGATCACCGCTTCGGGGAAGGCACGCCGCACCGCTTCCTCGCCCGCCGCCTTGGAGCGGCCATAGGCAGAAGCCGAATCCGTATCGGCGCCGAGCGCGGAGAAATGGACGAGCGACGCGACGCCCGCCGCCTTGGCCGCCGCGGCCACGGCATGCGCACCGGCCGCGTTGACGCCGTCGAAATCGCCCTTGAGCACGCCCGCAAGGTTCACCACCGCATCGGCGCCGGCAACCGCGGCAGCGATCGTCTCGGGCTGAGTCACGTCGGCGGCGACGAACTGAGTCTGGCCCAGGCCGCCCAGCGGTTTGAGGAACCAGGCGTCGCGCGGGCGGCGCTGGGCGATTCGCACCCGGGCGCCCGCGGTGAGCAGTTCCTGCGCGACATAGCGGCCGACGAAACCGCCGCCGCCGATCAGCACTATGAGTTTGTCGTTCATGCCCTTGGTCCTGGAACTGAAACCTGCCTGCCGGCCGAGCCTCACCCCATGCCGCGCGGCGGACGGAGAGGCAAGCGCCGGATGGCATCCGCGCGGCCTCCGGCGCTGTCCCGCGACGCCTCGGGCCTGCCGCCTGACTCAGCCGATCGTCATCAGGCTGGCATTGCCTCCGGCCGCAGTGGTGTTGATCGAGATCGACACTTCCTCGAGCAGCAGATCGATCGGATAGCCCTGTTCGCCCGCGGCGAGCAGCGGAACGATCGGGCCGTCCCGCGCCGCCAGCGCTTCGGCTACCGCCGCGGCATCGCCTTCGACCAGCGCGGCGGCGATGGGCTCGGCTGCGTCGGGCGCGAAGGCAGCGGCGACGCGGGGCGGCAGACCATGGGGCAGCGCCATCCCGTCCAGCATGCCCCGGTTGCCCGTCGCCAGCACTGCGGCCATCTGGCCATACAGGCCGGCCATCGTCACGGGGCGCATCAGGATGCGGCCGCGCGAATGCAGCGCATAGAGGTTGCGCTCGCCCACCGGACCCGGCAGCTCGCGCTCCACCCCGAACGCCGAGGCCGCGCCATAGCGCCGTGCTGCATCGGCGGCACGCGGCTCGCCCTGGGCCTCGAGCCAGGTGGCGAATTCGGCCAGCGGCGTCGCGGCCGCACCCCGGGGCTCCACCGCCACCGGCGCCGTGCCGACCAGCCGGCCGAGATAGAGCGGGCCGCCCGCCTTCGGGCCGGTGCCCGACAGCCCCCGCCCGCCAAAGGGCTGCACCCCGACGATCGCGCCGATCACGTTGCGGTTCACATAGAGATTGCCCGCCTTCACGCGCGCAGTCACTTCGGCGACCGTCTCGTCCAGCCGGGTGTGCAGGCCGAAGGTGAGGCCATAGCCGGTGGCGTTGATCGCATCGATCAGCGCCGACAGGTCGTCGCGGCGATAGCGCAGCACATGGAGCACCGGGCCGAACACCTCGCGCTCGACATCGGCGATCGCATCGATCTCGATGATCGTCGGCGGCACGAAGGTGCCGTGCCCGGTGGCGGCCGGCAGGTCCTGCTGCTCGATGCGGTGGCCCCGCGCGCGCATGGTCGCGACATGGCGCTCGATATTGTCGCGCGCCTCGGCCGTGATCACCGGGCCGGTATCGACGTTGAGCGCATCGGTGCGGCCGATGCGCAATTCCTTGAGCGCGCCCTTGAGCATCGCCAGCGTGCGATCGGCGACTTCTTCCTGCAAGCACAGGATCCTGAGCGCCGAACAGCGCTGGCCCGCGCTGTCGAACGCCGAGGCGATGACGTCGGCGACGACCTGCTCGGCGAGCGCCGAGGAATCGACGATCATCGCGTTCTGGCCGCCCGTCTCCGCCACCAGCGGGATGGGCCGGCCCGCCGGAGAGAGGCGCGGAGCGAGCTGGCGCTGGATCAGCCGCGCCACGTCGGTCGAGCCGGTGAACATCACGCCGGCGGTCTCCGGCGCGCCGACCAGCGCCGCGCCGATCGCGCCGTCGCCGGGAACGAGCTGGAGCGCATCGGCGGGAACTCCCGCCGCGTGGAGCAGCGCCACTGCCTGGGCGGCGATCAGCGGCGTTTCCTCGGCCGGCTTGGCCAGCACCGCATTGCCCGCCACCAGCGCCGCCGCCACCTGGCCGGTGAAGATCGCCAGCGGGAAGTTCCACGGGCTGATGCACACCACCGGGCCGAGCGGCAGCTGGGCGGGACCGAAGGTCGCGCGCGCACGCGCCGCATAATAGCGCAGGAAATCGATCGCTTCGCGCACCTCGGCGATCGCGTTGGGCAGCGACTTGCCCGCTTCGCGCACGATCAGGCCGAGCAGGACCGGCATTTGCGCCTGCATCGCATCGGCGGCGCGCTCGAGCATGGCGGCACGCTCCGCAACCGGGATAGCGCCCCAGCCGGAAGCTGCGGCGCGCGCGACGGCAGCGGCGGCGGCAGCGGGCGAGATCTCGACCACCTCGCCAACCTCGTCACGATTATCAGCCGGATTCAATATCTTGCGTGGCACCCCCTGCCCATCGGCGGGCGCGGCACGCCACGCGGTCGCGGCACTGCCGTGAAGCGCCTCGGCCAGGGCGGCGAGGGCGTTCTCGTCGCTCAGGTCGATGCCGTCCGAATTGCGGCGGTCGGGATAGAGCGAAGCGGGCAGCGCGATCCTGTCGTGATGCGCGCCGGGATCGGGCATCGCGCGCACTGCCTCGACGGGGTCGGCGACCAGCTCGGAAACGGGAATTCCGGGATCCGCGATACGGTTCACGAAGGAGGAGTTGGCGCCATTTTCCAGCAGACGGCGCACGAGATAGGCCAGCAGCGTCTCATGCGTGCCGACCGGCGCATAGATGCGGCACGGACGATCCAGCTTCGCCTTGCCCACCACTTGCTCGTAGAGCGGCTCGCCCATGCCGTGCAGGCACTGGAACTCGTACTTGCCCACCGCGAAGTCCGGGCCGGCGATCCGGTAGATCGTCGCCAGCGTCTGGGCATTGTGCGTGGCGAACTGGGGAAAGACCCGGTCGCCCGCCGCGAGCAGCTTCCGCGCACAGGCGATGTACGCCACATCGGTATGGAGCTTGCGGGTATAGACCGGGAAATCGCGCAGCCCGTCGACCTGGGCGCGCTTGATCTCCGCGTCCCAATAGGCGCCCTTGACCAGCCGGACCATGATCCGCCGCCCGGCGCGCCCGGCAAGGTCCACGATCCAGTCGATCACGAAGGGACAGCGCTTTCCATAGGCCTGGACGACGAAGCCCAGCCCGTCCCAGCCGGACAGGTCCGGATCCAGCGCCAGGCTCTCCAGCAGGTCGAGCGAGATTTCGAGCCGGTCGGCTTCCTCGGCATCGATGTTGAGGCCGATATCGTAGTGCCGCGCGAGCACCGCCAGCGTCTTCACCCGGGGCAGCAGCTCGCCCATCACCCGGTCCGCCTGGGCGCGACTGTAGCGCGGGTGGAGCGCCGAGAGCTTGATCGAGATGCCCGGCCCCTCATAGATGCCGCGCCCGCTCGAAGCTGCGCTGATCGCATGGATGGCATTCTCGTAATCGCGATAATAGCGCTCGGCATCCGCCGCGGTGGTCGCCGCCTCGCCGAGCATGTCGTAGCTGTAGCGAAAGCCCCTGGCCTCCTCGTGGCGGGCGCGCTTGAGCGCCTCGGCGATGGTCTCGCCGGTGACGAACTGCTCGCCCATCATCCGCATCGCCAGATCGATCGCGCGGCGGATCACCGGCTCGCCCGCGCGCGCGACGAGGCGCATCAGCGCGGCGCCCAGCCCGCGATCGTCGACGCTGTCGACCAGCTTGCCGGTCACCACCAGCGCCCAGGTCGCCGCGTTGACGAACAGCGACTTGCCGCCGAGATGCGCGCGCCAGTCGCCATCGGCGATCTTGTCGCGGATCAGCGCGTCGCGCGTGGCGTCGTCGGGAATGCGCAGCAGCGCCTCGGCCAGGCACATCAGCGCCACGCCCTCTTCGCTCGACAGCGCATATTCCTGCACCAGCGATTCGACCGCGCCGCCGCGGCGCCGGGCGCGCAGGCCGGTGACGAGCCCGGTCGCCGTCTCGCGGATCGCGGCGCGCGTGGCGGCGTCGAGCGTCGCCGCCTCGAGCAGCGGCGCCACCGCCGCGCGCTCGTCGCGGCGATAGGCGGCGGTGATCGCCTGGCGGAGCGGAGTCGGCTCGCGGACGGGCGGGGCGAAGGCAGTGAAGGGCGCGGGCTGGGTCATCCGGCCATGATACGCCGCTTCGGCAGGTCGATCCGACTTATGAAGCGCAAATTGCGGGTGGAATCGCCATATTGTCGGCCATTTGCTAGGCAGGAATCATGAGGAAGGCCCCAACCATAGTCGAATTGGACGAGTTCGACCGCAAGATCGTCGCCGCGCTTGCCGCCGATGGCCGGATGACGGTGACCGAGCTGGCCCGGCAGGTGGGGCTTTCCAAGACCCCGGCCCAGGTGCGGCTCAAGCGGCTGACCGATGCGGGCGTGATCCGCGGCTTCCGCGCGATCGTCGATCCGGCGCGGCTGGGCCTCGACCATATCGCCTTCACCGAAGTCAAGCTGGCCGACACCCGCGAAAAGGCGCTGCAGGAATTCAACGCGGCGGTGCGGCGCATTCCCGAGGTGGAGGAATGCCACATGCTCGCCAGCAATTTCGATTATCTGCTGAAGGTGCGCACCGCCGACATCCGCCGCTACCGGATCGTGCTGGGCGAGAAGATATCGAGCCTGCCGCACGTCGCCAGCACCTCCACCTTCGTCGCGATGGAGACGATCAAGGATTGAGCCGCGCAGGCGCGCTGGACCCTAGCCCTGCGGCCGCGAGCCCCTGGGGCCGAAGTTGAGCCGCCGCGTGACGTTGTAGTCGAGCACCGCCATCACGAAATAGGCCGCCGCCTGCTTGATCCGCGTCCAGGGGCCCGTGCGCGCCTTGTAGAGTTCGGGCGTGATCCGCTCCGAACGCGCCACTTCGCCGTCGACGAATGCGCGGACATAGGCGGCGAAGCCGGGATCCTCGACGCGGAACATCAGCTCGAGATTGAGGAACATCGAGCGGATGTCGAAATTGGCCGAGCCGATGTTCACCACATCGTCGAGCAGGAACAGCTTGGTGTGGAGCTTGGTCGGCTGATATTCGTAGATCTGCACGCGCTTCCTGAGCAACCCGGCATATGTGAAGCGGGCCGCCCAGATCGCGGCGCCGTGATCGAGCTTGGACGGCAGGATCAGCCGCACCCGCCCGCGCAGGCCGGCCCGGTCGAGCCGGCGGAGCATCGCCGGATTGGGCGCGAAATAGGCGGCCATGATGTCGATCGAGTGCGCGCGCTCCATGTCGCGCTTCACTTCGCGCGCCCAGGGCGAGAGCCGCCGCATCGGGCCGCCGAACAGCCAGCGGGTCGCGCCCTCGGGCTCGCTCCAGGCGCGCAGCGTCTTCGCCAGCTTGCGCAGGCTGCCGCGCGGCCGCCGCGCCCAGTTGGACAGCGCATCGTAATAGCCGACCAGGCGGCTCGCCGCCGGCCCCTCGACCAGCAACCCCAGGTCCCGCCACGCGGCCTGCTCGATCGTACCGAAATAGCTGTCCTCGATGTTGAACCCGCCGACGATCACCCGCGCCTCGTCGGCAAGCGCGAGCTTCTGGTGGTTCCTGAGCAGATAGCGCCGCCCCCAGCGCGGCACGAAGCGGCAGACGTCGACGCCGGCCGCATGGAGCGGATCGAAGAAGCCGTGGCTCTGGGCGTGCTCGCTGCCCAGCCCGTCGACGATCAGGCTCACCTTCACGCCGCGCGCCGCCGCATCGATCAGCCCCTGGCGCACCGCGGCGCCGGCCGCGTCGTCGACATAGATGTAATAGAGCACCCGGAGCGTCCGCTCGGCGCGGCGCATCAGGTCGAGCAGCGCCTCCAGCCGCTCGGGCCCGTCCGGCAGCAGAGTCAGGCGGTTGCCGTCGACCTCGTGGCTCGGCTGAGTGAAGCGCATCGAAGGTTGATGCGGGAGCAGGACGGCGGGGGCAAGAGGGGCGAGACCTTCCAAGACAAGCTCCGAACGTTGCGGCAGCGTTCCAACGCACGCGGCACGATTCGGTTCGCGCCTCCATTTTCTTGACTTTTCCACAGCCGGACCCTAAGTCGCCGCCTTTCCCGAACTTTCGTTTTTCAAGGAAGCGTAGATGGCGCGCGTCACTGTCGAAGATTGCGTCGACAAGGTTCCCAACCGTTTCGATCTCGTGCTGTTCGCGGCGCAGCGCGCCCGCCAGATCTCGGGCGGCGCCGATCTGACCATCGATCGCGACCGCGACAAGAATCCGGTCGTCGCCCTGCGCGAGATCGCGGAGGAGACGGTGCGCCCGACTCACCTCGAAGAGGCCGTGGTCTCGAGCCTGCAGCGCGTGCAGATCGACGATGAGGAAGCACCGGACGAAGTCGGCTCGATCGCAGCTTCGGCCGAGGCGCTGCGCCTCACCGCCGCCGCGCCGCCGCGCAACCAGAATCTGGGCGGCGACTACGACGGCTGAGCCGGCGAATCGCTGACCCCATGGCAAAGGGGCCCCGGAAGCGATTCCGGGGCCCCTTTGCCATTCGGCTATGCGCTGCGCCCGGAACGACGCCAGACCGTGATCGGCACCGCGACGAGCACGAAGACCATCAGCAGCGGATAGGCCCATAGCCCGGCGCGGTCATTCTCGATCCAGGCAATTGCGATCAGGTCCGGCACGGCGAGGATCGGCGCGATCTTGGCCAGCCGCCACAGCGACCGACCCCGCCGGTCGGCCAGGCGCGTTTCGGGTGGGCGGGCAAGCAGGATCAGCGTCGCGATCACCTTGAGCCCAAGCGCCAGGATCACCGCCGCCCGGAGCAGGTCGACGATCATTCCTCCGCCGGAGCGGCCCTGGCCCGCCCCTTGAAGCCCTGCGCCACCACGAACCATTCCACCGAGCCCTTGCGGCTCGACGGCGGCTTGGCGTGCTTCACCGTGGCGAAGTTGCGCTTCATCTCCGCGACCAGCGCCGAATCGGCGCCGCCCGCGAACACCTTGGCGACGAAATCGCCGCCCGGCTCGAGCACCTGGATCGCGAAATCGAGCGCGGTCTCGACCAGGCCCATGGTCCTGAGCGCGTCGGTCTGCGGATGGCCGACGGTGTTGGCCGCCATGTCCGACACGATCAGGTCGGGCATGCCGCCCAGTTCCTCGATCAACCGATCGGGGGCGGCATCGTCCATGAAGTCCATCTGCAGGATCACCGCGCCGTCGATCGGATCGACAGGCAGCAGGTCGATGCCCACCACCGGGGCCTTGGGCAGGCGCCGGCGCACCACCTGCGTCCAGCCGCCCGGGGCGATCCCCAGGTCGAGCACGCGCTTCTTGCCCTTCAGAAAGCCGAACTTCTCGTCGAGCTCGATCAGCTTGTAGGCCGCCCGGCTGCGATAGCCCTCCGCCTTGGCGCGCTTGACATAGGGATCGTTGAGCTGGCGTTCGAGCCAGCGCGTCGATTGCGGGGTGCGACGCTTCGCCGTCAGCACGCGGGTATGGCCGCGTCCGCCGCCTCTGCTCATATCTTCATTCCTATTGCCCCGGTGCGCATCCTGGCACCGTCAACGGAAAACGTCACAGGATTCTCCCGTTGATCAGGCGGCGCAGGATGCCCTCGCGGATGCCGCGATCGGCGATGCCCAGCCGTTCGGCCGGCCATAGATCGAGAATCGTCTCGAGGATAGCGCAGCCGGCGACGACCAGGTCCGCGCGCTCCGAGCCGATACAGGGCACCTGGCTGCGCTCGGCCATGCTCATCCCCGCGATGCGCTGGCTCACCTCGCGCATCGCGGGCGCGGGAACGATCAGCCCGTCGACCACCGACCGGTCATAGGCCGCAAGGCCCAGATGCACGCTGGCGAGCGTGGTGACGGTGCCCGAGGTGCCGAGCAGCCGCCGCGTGCCGCGCGGGGTGCGCAGGCGTCTCGCAAAGGGCGCGAAGCTCTCCGCCACGCGGGCACGCATGCGCGCATAGAGCGCGGCGCGCTCCTCGGCGGTCGCGGCGCTCCCCGATGCCTCGGTCAGCGACACGACCCCCCATGGCGCGCTGTGCCAGTCGAGGATGCGGGGCGCTTCGCCGCGCGAATCGACCAGCACCAGCTCGGTCGAGCCGCCGCCGATGTCGAACACCAGGGCCGGGCCGTCGCCGGGCTCGAGCAGCGCGTGGCACCCCAGCACGGCGAGCCGCGCCTCTTCCTCGGCAGTGATGATGTCGAGCGCGATGCCGGTCTCGCGATAGACGCGCTCGATGAACTCGGCGCCGTTCGAGGCCTGGCGACAGGCTTCGGTCGCCACCGAGCGGGCGAGGATCACGTGACGGCGCTTCAGCTTCTCCGCGCAGATCCGCAGCGCGGCGATCGTGCGCTCGATCGCCGCGTCGGAGAGCTTGCCGCTGGTGGCCAGCCCCTCGCCCAGGCGGACGATGCGCGAAAAGGCGTCGACCACCGCAAAGCCCGACCCCTGTGGGCGGGCGATCAGCAGGCGGCAATTGTTGGTGCCGAGGTCCAGCGCGGCATAGTGGCGCGCTTCACCCGGCCGGCCGCGGATCGGCCGCTCCATGGGCGGCGCTGCCCTCCGGATTTTTCCGGAACCACGGCCGCGGGGCATATTGGCGGTGCCATCCCCCATCGTATCACTCGCTTATGTTCTGTTCCGTCACGGCTTTTTCGCCGCCGGTGCTTGGAAGCGAGGCTAGCCGAGACCGGCGGCGGGGGCAAGGCGGGCCCGTTGACAGCGCCGCGCAGCCGCCCTATTGCGCGCCGCCTGCCGGCTGTGATGCCGCGTGATGCCCCGTCGTCTAAAGGTAAGACCACGGACTCTGACTCCGTTAATTGAGGTTCGAATCCTCACGGGGCATCCAACTTTCTCTCATCAAATCGGGAGAGCCCGGTTCCGGGCGGGCGCGACGGTGCCGCGCCGGATCGGTCGGGGCCGGCAACTGCACCGGGAAAGGGCGGAAGGACGCGATCCGGGGCCGGACCGCGTCCTCCGCGATCAATAGAAGGCGCCGTAGATCACGTCGACCACCCGGCGGCTACGCACGTTGACCAGCAGCAGATCCGGCCCATAGCGCACCCAGCGATAGCCCGGAGGCGGCGCGCCCAGGCCCATGTCGTACCAGCCGTCATAATAATAGCTGTTCGACAGGAAGATCAGCGGCAGCAGCCCGCCGATCGACCAGCGCTGATAGCGATAGCCGCGTGGATAGGCGAAGGGCGGGCGATGGATCGGCCGGAAATTGGGCGGGCGGCCGATGCCCGGCCGATGCGGCGGGCGCGCGATCGGGGGCCGCGGCGCGGGCGGACGCGCCACCGGCGGCCGGGGAGCGGGCGGACGCGTCCCGGGGCGGCCGGGCTGCGACGGACCGGGTCCGGGCGGACGAACGCCCGGCTGGCCCGGATCGGGGCGCCCCGGGCCGCCGGGGCCGCCCGAAGGCGGACGCTGACCCGGTTGGCCAGGGCGATCCGGACGGCCCGGACGATCCGGACGATCCTGGCGGTCGCCACGGTCGCCGGGACGCTGCTGCTGCGCTTCGGCAAGCGGTGGTGCGAGGAGAATCGCCAATGCGGCGAGGGAAGTCAGCTTCTTCATGCTTTCTCTCCGGCTTTGAGGGAGGTCTTCGTCCCCATTGGCCCGACAGCGAAACGACCGAACATCGGAAAGGCTGCACTTTCCGGCTCAGCGCCCCGCGCGGCTCCTCATCAGTGGCTGGATGCGGGTGCCGAAATTTTCCACGCCCTCCAGGAAATCGTCGAAGGTGAGCAGCACCCCGCCCGTGTTCGGGACTGCGGCCATCTCGTCGAGCATGCGCGCCACGCTCGCATAGCTGCCCACCAGCGTACCCATGTTGATGTTCACCGCCCCCTCGGGCGCCGCGAGCTGGCGGACGTTGGTCGTGGGGTTGTTCTTGTCGGCCGCGCCCTGGTCCATCAGCCACCGGATCGCGTCGATATCGACGCCGTCATTGTACGACTTCCACTTGGCCATCGCCGCCTCGTCGGTCTCGTCGGCGATCACCATGACGAGCACGAACACCTTCACCTCGCGCCCGGTCTTCGCAGTGGCGGCGGCCAGCCGCTCGTTGTTGAAGGCGAAGGCGGTGGGCGTGTTGACGCCCTTGCCCAGGCAAAAGGCATAGTCCGCCCATCTGGCCGAGAAGGCGAGGCCCTCGTCCGACGAGCCGGCGCAGATGATCTTCATCTCGCCCTGGGGAGTGGGGCGGACGAGGCAATCGTCCATCTGGTAATATTCGCCCCTGAGATCGCTGCGGCCGGTTTCCCACAGCTCGCGCAGGATCTGGGCATATTCGCCGAGCATCTGGTAGCGGTTGCGGAAATGCTCGTCGCCCGGCCACAGCCCCATCTGGCTATATTCGGGGCGCTGCCAGCCGGTGATCAGGTTGAGCCCGAAACGGCCATGGCTGATCGAATCGATCGTGTTGCACATGCGCGCGGCAAAGGCCGGCGGGATGACCAGCGTGGGGCAAGTGGCGTAGATCTTGATCTTCTCGGTGACGGCGGCGAGGCCGGCCATCAGCGTGAAGCTCTCCAGCCCATATTCCCAGAACTCGGTCTTGCCGCCAAAGCCGCGCAGCTTGATCATCGAGAGCAGGAAATCCAGGCCGTGCTTCTCGGCCCGGAGCGCGATCTCCTTGTTGAGATCGAAGCTCGGCATGTACTGCGGCGCGTTCTCGCTGATCAGCCAGCCATTGTTGTTGATGGGAACGAAGACGCCGACTTCCATGTGTTAGCTCCCCAGAAATGCGAGCACCCGGGCTTCGAAGCCCGGCGGATCGGTCACGTTGCAGGCGTGTCCTCCCCAAGGCATCCGGACAAGTTGCGCCCGTGGAATGACTTGCGCAAGCTCTCCCGAACAGGACGGCGGGACGAGCGCGTCGTCGTCGCTGGCGAGCAGGAGCACGGGCGTGGCGAGCGGCATTGCCGCAAGCCGGTCGATCAGGTCGAACCGAACGGCCTCCAGGATTCGCGCTTCGATCATTTCCCTTGGGAACGCCGCAACCTGATGATCCTCTTCCTCTTCGAGCTGGACATGATGCTCCGACGTCCATTGCGGTGGGAACAGGAAGATCGGCTGGGCGTGGACATATTCGCGAGGACCATAGGCGCGCAGCAGCGCCAGCCGGGCATCGAAGCACCGCGCGGTATAGGGATCGAGCCGGCCCCAGCCATTGACCACGACCAGCCTGTCGACCCGCTCCGGTGCGTCCAGCGCCAGGTGCAGCCCACCCATCCCGCCGATCGCATGGCCGAGGATCGAGGCCTTCTCGATGCCGAGCGCGTCCATCAGCAGGCGGATATCGTCGCCGATGCTCTCGATGCGCGGCGTGACCGTCCGGTCGGATCGGCCGGTGCCCCGATGATCGTAGAGGATGACGCGGAAGCGCGCCGCCAGTTCGGGCAGGTTGGGCAGCCAGTACTTGCCCGATCCGCCCATGCCGGCGGAAAGGATCAGCGGCGGTGCACCCGCCGCGCCATGTTCCTCGTAATAGAGGCCCCCCGCCTCCATCAGCCGATATGCGCTACCGAGGCGATCTCGACCAGGCAATCGGGCTTCACCAGCTCGGCCTTGACGCAGTAGCGCGCCGGCTTGGCGCCGGGGAAATATTCCGCATAGACCTGATTGAAGACGGGATAGTCGGTGAAGTCCTTGAGGAAGATGTGGTTCATCGCCACGTCCTCCAGCGTTGCCCCGGCGGCCTCCAGCGTGGTTCTGATCACTTCGAGGATATGGCGGGTCTGGCCGGCGGCGTCGCCGACATGGAGCACGATGCCCCCTTCGCCCAGCGCCAGCACGCCCGAGACATAGACGGTGTTCCCGGCCTTCGCCCCGGCCGAATAGGGTGCGATCGGGGTGGGGAACTGCGGCGGATTGATCGGCTCGAACGGCATCGCGCTTACTCCCTGGGCAACTGGCCGAAGCTGCCGCAGAAATCGGCGGTGGTCGAGACCCAGCCGAAGAACTTCTCGACATTGTAGACCGTGGCTTCCTGCATCATCGGCGGCCCCAGGTGATGTGTCGCATCCTCCAGCATCACCCCGAAATATTCCAGGTGGAAGCCGTCGCGCAGCGTGCTCTCGACGCAGACATTGGTGGCGATGCCGACAAAGACGATGTTGCGGATGCCGCGCGCGCGCAGCGTCGAATCGAGCTGCGAGTTGAAGAAGGCGCTGTAGCGCGTCTTGTGGAGGCGGATGTCGCCGGGCCTGGGCGCCAGCGCATCGACCAGTTCATAGTCCCAGGTGCCACGGGCGAGCAGCTTGCCCTGGAGTTCGGGCCGCGCGCGCATGGTCTTCAGCGCATTGGACTTGTGCCAGTTGGGCGAGCCCGGACCGCCGGCCTCGACATAGTCCGGATCCCAGCCGTTCTGGAGATAGACGACCGGCATGCCCGCCGCCCTTGCCGTGTCGAGCACCGCGGCGATCTTGTGAATCGTCCCCGCCGAGCCGGTGATGTCGAACCCCGCCTGGTCGACATAGCCGCCGGGCGAGGCATAGGCGTTCTGCATGTCGATCACGACGATCGCCGTCTCGTCGGCGCTGACCCGGATCGGCTCCGGCCGGGCAGGCAGCGTGACGATGCGCGGACCGCTCAGGTCGCGGCCGACCGAGGCTTCCGTCACGCGGCTTCGCCCAGCAGCGCGGCGGCCTTGGCGCCCGCCCAGTCCATCTCGCCCGAGACGCGCCAGACTTCCCTGCCCGCCGCGTCATAAAGGATGGTGGTCGGCAAATTGGCGTTCATGCCGAGGCTGAAGGCCATGTCCGGATCGGTCCAGGGCTTGAGATGCCTGAACCCGGACCTGGCGAAATAGGGATCGACCAGTTCGCGGCCCTTCATGTCCTGGCTGAGCGTGATCACCGGCAGCGCCGCGCCCTTCCGCCCCGCCAGCGCATCGAGCGTCGGCATTTCGGCGCGGCAGGGGATGCACCAGGTCGCCCAGAGATTGAGCAGCACCGGCTTGCCCCTGAACGCGGCGAGCGTGGTCTTCCTGCCGCCGGGGTCGAGAAAGGCGAAGGCCGGTGCCGCCTCGCCCTTGTGCGAGCGATCGACCGCGCGGGGCGGCATCGACGCAGCGGCGTTGCCCGCCGGCATAGTTTCGTTTGCTTGGCTTCCGGGCCCGGAGCGCTTATCGCACCCCGCGATCATCAGGGTGCCGAGCAGGAGAAGTGAGATAGCCGAGCGCAAGGACAGCTCCAATGCCATGTGGGGCGGGCGCTTCGCCGAAGGCCCGTCCGCGGTGATGCGCGAGATTAACGCATCCATCCCCTTCGACAAGCGGATGTGGCGCCAGGACCTGCGCGGCAGCCAGGCGCATGTGACCATGCTGGGCGCGCAGGGCATCGTCGCCGCCGAGGACGCGGCGGCGATCCATGCCGGGCTCGACCAGGTGGCGGCCGAGTTCGAAGCCGAAGGGGTGCCCGAGGACCTGGCGCTCGAGGACATCCACATGCTCGCCGAATCGCGGCTGGCCGGGAAGATCGGCGCGGTCGCCGGCCGCCTCCACACCGCCCGCTCGCGCAACGACCAAGTGGCGACCGACTTCCGCCTGTGGGTGCGCGACGCGATCGACCAGGCCGAGGCCGCGCTCGGCGCGCTGCAGGACGCGCTGCTCGCCCGCGCCGAGGAACATGCCGACAGCGTGATGCCGGGCTTCACGCACCTCCAGGTCGCACAGCCGGTGACGCTCGGCCATCACCTGATGGCGTATTTCGAGATGTTCGCGCGCGACCGCTCGCGCCTCGCGGATGCCCGCGCGCGGCTCAACCTCTGCCCGCTCGGCTCGGCGGCGCTCGCCGGCACCGGCTTCAACCTCGACCGCGAGGCGACGGCGCGCGCGCTGGGCTTTGACGGGCCGACGCGCAACTCGCTCGATTCGGTCTCGGACCGCGATTTCGCGATCGAATATCTCACTGCCGCCGCCCAGACTGCGCTCCACCTCAGCCGGCTGGCCGAGGAGTTCGTGATCTGGGCCAGCCAGCCCTTCGGCTTCGTCTCGCTGAGCGACCAATGGTCGACCGGCAGCTCGATCATGCCGCAGAAGCGCAATCCCGACGCGGCCGAACTGGTGCGCGGCCATTCGGGCCGGATCACCGGCGCGCTCGTCTCGCTGATGATCACGATGAAGGGCCTGCCGCTCGCCTATTCCAAGGACATGCAGGACGACAAGCCGCCGGTGTTCGAGGCACATGACCTGCTCGGCCTCTCGATCGCGGCGATGACCGGCATGGTCGAGAGCGCGGCCTTCCGGCTCGACCGGATGCGCGCCGCCGCCGAGGCCGGCTTCTCGACCGCGACAGACCTGGCCGACTGGCTGGTGCGCGAAGCCGGCGTCCCGTTCCGCGAGGCGCATCACATCACCGGGCGCGCGGTGGCGGCGGCGGAAGCCGGGGGGATCCGTCTCGATCAGCTATCGATCACCCAACTCAAGGAAATCGACACGCGGATCGATGACCGCGTATATGACGTTCTCAGCGTCGATGCTTCGGTATCGAGCCGGACGAGCTTCGGCGGCACTTCGCCCGGGCGCGTGCGCGAGGCGATCGCGGCGGCGAGGAAGCGCCGCCAGGAGGAAGAGCGATGAAGCGACTGGTGGTGTTGACGATCGCATGCATCGGCGGGCTCGCCCTGGCGAGCTGCGGCGCACGCGAATCGCTCAAACCCGTGGCGACGGCCGCGCTGCCTCCCGCGCCCTATGGCGCGAAAGCGACGCCGTCGCCGGACGATCTCCTCCGAGCGCCGCCGCAGACCCGCCCGGCGCGGAGCGACGATCTCATCCAGAGTTCGGACAAACGGCGCAGCGACACCTTCGACCTGCCGCCACGCTAAGCACACAGAAAGTCTTTCAGTGTCTCATTTCGAAATGATCGGCGGCACGCTGCACGCCGAGAATGTCCCGCTCGCGCACATCGCCGAGCAGGTCGGTACGCCAGTCTATGTCTATTCGACCGAAGCGTTCCGCGAAGCCGCCCGCGCCTTTCGCAAGGGGCTGGAGCCGGTCGGCCGGCACCATGTCGCCTTCGCGGTCAAGGCCAATCCGAATCTCGCGGTGCTCCGCCTGCTCGCCAATGAAGGCTTCGGTGCCGACGTCGTTTCGGGCGGCGAGCTGGCGCGCGCGCTGGCCGCCGGCATCCCGGCGCGCGACGTGGTATTCTCGGGCGTGGGCAAGACCCGCAAGGAGCTGCACCAGGCGCTCGATGCCGGGATCGGCCAGTTCAACCTCGAGCTCGAGGAAGAAGGCGTCGTCCTTGCCGAGATCGCACGGTCCAAGGGGATGACTGCCCCGGCGGCGCTGCGCGTCAATCCGGACGTCGATGCCGGCACGCACGAAAAGATCTCGACCGGCAAGGCCGAGAACAAGTTCGGCCTGCCGATCGACCAGGCCCCGGCGATCTTCGACCGGCTGGCCAGGCTCGAGGGCATCGACCTGCGCGGTGTGGCCGTGCACATCGGCAGCCAGCTGCTGAGCCTGGATCCGCTCGAGGCCGCGTTCGAGCGCGTCGGCAGGCTCGTCACCGAGCTGCGCGCCGCGGGCCACACGATCAGCCATGTCGATCTGGGCGGCGGCCTGGGCGTCGCCTACAAGCCGGGCGACGTGCCGCCGACCTCGGCCGCGTTCGGCGAGATGGTGGCGCGCGTCACCAAGGACTGGGACGTCGAGCTGATGTTCGAACCGGGCCGCCACATCTCGGCCAATGCCGGCGTGCTGCTTACCGAAGTGCTGTGGGTGAAGCCCGGCGTGACCAATCCCTGGGTGGTGGTCGACGCCGCGATGAACGACCTCGCCCGCGTCGCGCTCTACGACGCCTGGCACGGCTTCGCCTCGGTCACCGCCAATGGCGAGACGATGGTGGCGAACGTCGCCGGCCCGGTCTGCGAGAGCAGCGACGTCTTCCTCAAGAATCGCGAGATCGACCGGGTGAAGAGCGGCGACCTGGCGGTGCTGCAGAGCGCCGGCGCCTATGGCGCGACCATGGCGAGCACCTATAACAGCCGCGCGCTGGTGCCCGAGGTGCTCGTCTCGGGCGACCGCTTCGAGACGGTCGCCGGCCGGATCACCGCCGAGACGATCATGGGCGCGGAACAGATCCCGGACTGGCTGGAAAAATGACGCTCGCCGCCCTGCCGATCTTCGTGAAGCTGGCGGGGCGGCCGGTCATGCTGATCGGCACCGGCGAAGCGGCGGAAGCCAAGCGCCGGCTGCTGATGCGCGCCGGTGCCGTGATCGTCGGCGAGGATGCAACTGCTTCGCTCGCCATCGTCGCCGCGGACGATCCCGAACCCATCGTCGCGCGCCTGCGTTCGCGCGGCATGCTCGTCAACACCGTCGACCGCCCGGACCTGTGCGACTTCACCTTGCCCGCGATCGTGGCGCGCGATCCGGTGCTGGTGGCGGTGGGCACGGGCGGTGTGTCGGCCGGGCTGGCGGCGGCACTGCGCCAGAAGCTCGAGGCGGCGCTGCCCGCCGATCTGGGCGATACCGCGCGCGCGCTCCGCGATGCCCGGCCCGAATTGCTCGCGCTTTTCCCCGACGCGGCCGACCGCCGCCGCGCCATCGCCGCCGCGCTGGCGGAGGGGCTCGGCAGCGACGTGGTGGAACGGCTGCGCGCGCCGGCGGCCGCGCGGCTGCTGCGCTTCACGCTGCACAGCGCCGACCCCGACGATCTGACGCTCCGCCAGGCGCGCGCGCTTGCGCAAGCCGAGCGGGTGTACCACCTTCCGGCCGTGCCGACCGCCATTCTCGACCGCGCCCGCGCCGATGCCCCGCGCATCGCCCTTTCCGCTCCTCCCGAAGCGCCGGGACCCGGCCTCTCGGTGTGGCTGGAGATCGCCGGATGAGCGGCTTTGCCTATATCGTCCGCGACGGCAAGGTCGAGCAGCCGATCCTCAAGGAAGCGCTCGGCAAGGATGCCGGCCTCAGCTGGATCCACCTCAACACCAATGACGAGCGCGCCCAGGTCTGGCTGCGCGGCGAGGCCGAGCTCGCCCAGCCGGTGATCGACGCGCTCACCGCGATGGAGACGCGCCCGCGCTGCGACCTGTTCGGCCCGGCGGCGCTGGTCAATCTGCGCGGCATGTCGTCGGAAGCGCTTGGCGGCTCCGATCCCCTCGCCTCGATCCGCATCTACGCGCATGGCGGCTGCGTCTTCTCGGTCTCGCGCAAGCAGCTCAACGCGATCCAGCCGGTGCGCAGGCAAGTGGAGGAGGGCAAGATCCTCGATCCGGGCGACCTGATCGCCGCGATCGCCCAGGCGATCACCGAGGAGCTCGACCCCATGGTCGCCGAGCTGGGCGACACGCTGGACGATTGCGAGGAACATATCTCGCAGCACCGCGCCTTCGACCTGCGCCGGCTGGTCAACGAGACGCGCGTGAAGGCGATCGGGCTGCGCCGCTTCCTCTATCCGCAGCGCGCCGCGCTGGAGAAGCTCGCCGCGCTGCCGGTCGCATGGCTGGCCGATGACGACCGGCTCCACCTCGCCGCCGCCGCCGACCGCGCCGCGCGCATGGCCGAGGAGCTGGAGAGCATCCGCGAGCGCGCGGCGCTCACGCACGAGACGCTCACCGACCTGCGCGCCGAGCTGATCGACCAGCGCTCGCTGGTGATCGCGGTGGCGGCGATGGTGTTCCTGCCGCTGACCTTCATCACCGGCCTCTATGGCATGAACGTCGAGGGCCTGTGGTTCGCGAGGGAGCCATGGGCGTTCGACGCGATCGCGATCCTCTGCCTGGCGGTCGCCTTCGTGATCACCGCCTATTTCGTCGGGCGGCACTGGTTCGAACGCTGAGCCGCGCTCAGGCGCGCTGGCGGCGCTCCAGCTCGACCCGGGCGACGGCAAGCTCGCTGCGCACTTCGCCCAGCTCGATCGCTCGCGCGGCGATGCGTGCGTCGAGCGCGAGGTTGGAACGCTTCAGTTCCTCCATGCGGTCGGAGCGCGACAAGGTCCGTTCGATCCGCGCGGCCAGTTCCTCGAAGGGATAGGGCGCCGTCACATAATCGTCGGCTCCGGCCTGCAACGCTTCGACGGCACCGCCCGGATCGTCATGGCTGGTGACCATGATCACCGGCAGGTCGGCCGTGTCGCGGGTGCCGCGGATCTCGTGCAGCACATGGAGTCCGGAAACTTCCGGCATTACCCGGTCGAGCAGCACCAGATCGAAGCCCCGCGCCGATATCAGCTCGAGCGCCTGCGATCCGCGATCCGCGAGCACCACGAGATAGCCGAGCTGGCCGAGCCGATGCGCGAGGACATGGAGACTGGTCCGGCTGTCATCGACCGCCAGGATGGTGCGCATGGCGCGTCGGCGATTGCCGATGCCTTCCTGTGCCGAAGCCTCGTCCATGCCTCCATTCTAGGAAGCAAGCCTCACGAAAGCGTTAAATGCCGGGCAACCTAGCCCGGCCGGCGTTCCAGGAAAGTGAAGATCTGATCCACCATCACCACCATCGGGCCGTTGCACTTGTCCACCGCGTCGCCCGGCTCGGCGGTGTTGATCGCCAGGCCCATCGGCGTCGGCCAGCCGCGCAGCGCATGGGTGATGGTGCGCAGCGCCTGCAGCGTCGAGACCGCCGCCTGCCAGCCAGCGGCAGTGGCGATCAGGCCCACCGGCAAGCCGTCGAGATAGGGGCGCTCGTCCTTGCTCAGCGCCTCGACATAGTCGAGCGCGGTCTTGACCAGCCCGGAGAGCGTGCCGTGATAGCCGGGCGAACCGACGATCACCGCGTCCGCCGTGCGCAGCGCTTCCAGATAGCGGCCGACGGCGTCGTTCCCCTCGACATTGCCCGGCTCGTAATGCGGGAAGGCAATCGCCTCGCCGGTGAGCAAGGTAGTGCGGGCGCCGCGCGCCGCGGCCATTTCGAGCGTTGCCGCGAGCAGCCGCCCGGTGGCGGATTCGGGCCGCAGGGTGCCGCCCAGCGCGACGATGTGGGGTGCCGACATGGCCCACCCGCTAGCCTAAAGCACGGGCGAGCGCCAGTGCGTGGACCTGAGGTGCGGGAGGCGGCTATGGATCGGTGGAATCACCTGTGGGGGACATGATGGTTGCAGCTACGCACGGGCCCCTGGCGGGCTTGCGCATCGTCGAGCTCGACATGCCCGGCACCGTGCTGTTCGCGGGCATGCTGCTCGCCGATCTGGGCTGCGACATCGTGCGGATCCGGCGGCCCGGCAGCGAAGCCAGCACGGTGGCGGCGAATCTCTATCGCGGCCGCTCGCAAGTGTCGCTCGACCTGAGCCAGGCGGCGGGGCGCGAGCAGGCGCTGGCGCTGATCGCCCAGGCGGACGGCGTGATCGAAGGCTATCGCCCCGGCGTCGCCGAGCAGGTGGGGCTCGATCCGGCGCGCTGCCTCGCGCTCAATCCGCGCCTGGTCTATGCCCGCGCCAGCGGCTGGGGACGCGAGGGGCCGCTCGCCGGCACGCCGGGCAACGACATCAACCATCTCGCCCTCTCGGGCGTGCTCCACGCCATCGGCCCGGCCGCCGCGCCGGTGCCCCCGCTCAACCTGATCGGCGAATATGCCGGCGGATCGCTGTTCCTGGCGCTCGGCCTGGTCTCGGCGATCCTCGCTGCCCAGGCGACCGGGCGGGGGCAGGTGATCGAAGCGGCGCAGGTGGACGGCGCCGCTTCGATGATGTCGCTCTATTATGCGCTCCACGCCTCGGGCCGCTGGGCCGATGCCCGGGCGGCCAACATGATCGACGGGGGCGCCCCCTATTATCGCTGCTATGCCTGTGCCGATGGGCGGCACGTGGCAGTCGGCGCGCTCGAGCCGCACGCCTTCCGCGCGCTTTGCGACGGGCTCGGCATCGCGCCGCACGGGTTCGACCAATATGACCGTGCCTGCTGGCCGGCGCTTACCGAGGCGCTCGCCGCCGCCTTCGCCTCGCGCGGGCGCGACGAATGGGCGGCACTGTTCGAAGCGGGCGGCGGCTGCGTGACGCCGGTGCTTTCGCTCAACGAGGCGCCGCTCCATCCGCACAATCGCGCACGCGGGACCTTCGCCGTGCAGGACGGCGCGATGCAGCCGATGCCGGCGCCGCGCTTCTCGGGCACGCCCGCCGAAGCGACGCCGCCGGTGGACGAGGCCGTGGCCGACATCCTCGCCCGCTGGGCCTAGGGCAGCTTGCAATGCAGGATGATGGGGCCGCGCGGAATCGGCGATGCGGCCTAGCCCGCCTTCAGGCTGCTCCAGGCGCGGGCGATCTCGTCCAGGCTGTTCGCCGCTTCGCGAAACGGGGCGGGATCGGTGCCGGTGGCGGCCTGCAGGACCTCGCCGCGCAGCCCGTGATAGAAGGTGGCCAGCGTGCGGGCGACATCGCCGCCGCGCTCGAAATCGAGCCCGGCTTCCAGCGCGAACAGGATCGCGGTGGCCCGCGCCACGCGCTCGCCGCGCACCGAATAGTTGCTGCGCTCCACCGCCCAGGCCGCCGTGCGCAGCGCGGCGATCCCCTCTTCGTAGAGCAGCCCGACCAGCGCGTGCGGATCGCCGCCGGCGGTGCGGCCGACGATGTCGATCTGGCGATAGGTATCGGCGGGGTTGGCGGCGAGCGCCGAGGCGTACCGCATCAGTTCTTCGCGTTCCAGGAGTCGATCTGCTGCTTCAGGAAGGTTTGCGTCGACTTGTAGGCCGCGACCTTGGCGTCCATCGCGGCGAATTGCTGGGTCATGCGATCGCGCATCTTAACAGTGTCCGCCGCGATCTTCGTCTTCTCGTCGGCGAGATCGTCCTGCGCCTTGCCATATTTGTCGGCGCTCGCGCCCAGCCCGGTCTTGGAACTCGTGGCGATCGCCGCGACGTCGGAAAGCGCCTTGGCGAGGCCGGCATTCTCCGTGAACATCTTCTCGACGTCGCTCGGATAGGTGGTCAGCACCTTGGAGAGGCGCGCGGTATCGAGGCTGAGCGTGCCGTCGCGATTGGTCTTCACGCCGAGATCGGCAAGCGCCGAGGGCACGTTCTTGCCCGCGCCGGGCACCAGCGCGCTGAGGCTCAGCCGCTTGAGCTGCTGGAGGAGCTGCTTCGCCGCCGGATCGGACTTGAGCGGGCCGTTGACCGGATCGGTCGCCTGCTGCACCGCCTTGAACACTTCGTTGTAGGTCTCGACGAAGTTGGCGACCGCCTGGCTGATCGCGGTGGTGGGCGCGCTGGCGCCGATCATCACCTTGGTGCCGACCGAGGCCGAGACCAGGTCGATCCGCGCACCGGGGATCATCGTGGTTATGCTGTTGGTCGGGTATTTCGCCTCGACGCCGTCAAGCGCGACCCGGGCATCCTGCGCGGCCGCGTTGATCGTGGATCCATCGACGCCGGGACCGACGGCGAGCTGGGCCAGGCCGTCGGTGCCACTCAGCGTGAAGGCCTGGGACGAGCCGGTCCCGCTCTTGAGCACCAGCCGGGCGCCGTTCGCATCGCTCAGGATCGTCGCGGTGACGCCCGCCTTCTTGGCGTTGATCGCCGCGGCGACGTCGGCAAGCGTTGCATTGGGCGAATCGATGGTGATGTCGATCGGCGTGGCCGCTCCGGCAGTGAAGCCGGTCATCGCGCCATCGGCCACCGTCGCGCTGCCGAAGGTGAGAGTGAGCTTGCCCGCTCCCACCACCGAGCCGCTGCCGCCGCCGAAGGACGGCGAGCTCGAGACCTGGCCCTGGGCGAGCTGGCGCACTTCCATCGTCGCGCTGAGGCCCGCGAGATCGGCACCCGACAGGCGCGTGATGTTGAGGATGCCGGTGTTCGAGCTGGTCGGCTGGGTGGCGAGCGAGCCCGAGCTGGTCAGCGAGGCGAGCGCCGAGGCGAAATCGCTGATGTTGCTCTTGATCGTCCCCACCGTGGAGATCTGCTTGGTGAGCGTATCGCTCTTGTTGGTAAGCGCCTGGTTCTTGTTGGCGAAGCTGTTGTCGACAAGCGACTGGACCAGCGCGGTGATGTCGATCCCCGATCCGGTGCCCAGCGTCTTTGCGATCGATTCGACGGCCATCTCGTCCCCCTGCTCTTCCGGTAAACGGCCGTCGGCGCCGCGGCTTTAGTGCGCGCGCGCCTGTTTTCGGCCGTTCTCGTCGAAAAGTGCCGTCTCGGGCACCGTGATCGCCGGCTGGACCGAACCGGCGCGCTTGCTGACCTGGAAGACGAAGGCGAGCACCGTCGCCACCGCCATGTAGAGATCGTCGCGAATCTCCTGATTTTCCTTGCTGGTGTAATAGACCGCGCGGGCGAGCTGCGGATATTCGAGGATCGGCACGTCAAGCTCGCCGGCCAGCTCGCGGATCGCCAGCGCCGTGGCGCCGCGGCCCTTGGCCACCACCACCGGCACCTGGTCCTTGCCCTGCTCGTAGCGCAGCGCCACGGCGAAGTGCGTCGGGTTGGTGATCACCACATGCGCGGTCTCCACTGCCTTGCGGAAGCCGCCCTTCAGGATCTGGCGCTGGCGCTGGCGCTGCGCGGCCTTGGCTTCGGGCGAGCCTTCGCTTTCCTTGTGCTCGTCCTTCACTTCCTGCTTGGTCATACGCAGGCGGTTCATGTGCCGGAGGATCTGGATCGGCAGGTCGATGCCCGCGATCAGCATCAGCCCGCCCGCCATCACGAACAGCAGCGTCAGGAACTCGCCGCCCATCGCGCCGATCGCGCCGTGCAGATCGGCCTCGACCAGCCCGAGCGAGCGGCGGGTGAGCGACCAGAGCAGCCAGGTGCCGATGCTGCCGAGCAGCACCACCTTGAGCAGCGCCTTGCCCATCTCGATCCAGCCGGTGGGGCCGAAGATGCGCTTGAGGCCCGAGCCCGGATTGATGCGCGAGGCCTTGGGCGCGAACAGCTTGGAATTCCAGCGCAGCCCGGCGAGCCCGGCATGGCTGAGCACCGCGCCGGCGACCGCGACCAGCAGCAGCCCGCCGATCGGCAGCGCCAGCTTCCATCCCGCCTCGGCGATCGGGCGCCAGGGCTCGAAATCCTCGATATCGGCCCGGCCGAAGCTGAAGCTGCCGACCATCACTTCCTTGCACGCACGGATCAGCGCCGGGCCCAGCATCGCCATCCAGGCGCAGCCGAGCAGGACGATCAGCGCAGTGCCGAAATCCTTCGAGCTGAGGATCTGGCCCTCGTCCGCCGCCTTGCGCTTGCGCTTGGGTGTCGGGGCTTCCGTCTTTTCGCCGCCGGACTCCGACATCAGCCGAGCACCAGCTGCGGCATCATCGCGAGCGCCTCGCGGATGATGACGACGAGATAATCCCCCATGGCGGGCAGCGCGAGCAGCAGCGCGACCACGCCGAACAGCAGGCTGGCGGGCAGGCCCACCGCGAACAGGTTGAGCGCGGGCGCGGCGCGGCTCAGCATGCCGACGATCAGGTTGAGGCAGAGCAGCAGGAAGCCGATCGGCAGCGAGAGCAGAAGGCCGGCGAGGAAAGTGTAGCCGCCGAACATCGCGATGCCGAGCAGCCGCTCCGGCGCGATCCAGGCGCCCGGCGGCATCACTTCATAGCTGCGCACGACCAGCTCGACGAGGACGAGGTGCCCGTCGAGCGCGAGGAAGATGAGCGTGAGCATCAGCGACAGGAAGGTGCCGATCGCCGGCGTCGCATGGCCGCTGGCCGGATCGACTGCATTGGCGAAGCCCAGGCCCATCGACATCGAGATCACTTCGCTCGCCACCATCGGCGCGGCGAAGGCAACCTGGAGCACGAAGCCCATCGCCAGTCCGATCAGCGCTTCGGCCGCAATGGCGAGAAAGGTCGTGAGCGAGAAGATCTCGGCAGGCGGCGCGACGTGCGCGACGTTGAGCACCAGCACGCCGATCGCGCCGGTGAGCGCGATGCGCGCCGGCAACGGGATCGCCACCGCGCTGAACACCGGCGCCGCAACGAACGCCGCGCCGATCCGCACCATGGCGAACAGCAGCGCCCAGAGCTGCGGCTCAATCGAGAGGCCGAAGCCCATCATCGCGGGATTATTTCACCAGATCCGGGATGCGCTCGAAGATGCTCGTGGTGAAATCGCCGAGCAGCCCCATGATCATCGAACCGAAGATGATCAGGCTGAGCGCGACCACGATCAGCTTGGGCACGAAGGTAAGCGTCTGTTCCTGGATCGACGTGGCCGCCTGGACCATGCCGAGCACCAGGCCCGCGAGCAGGGCCGGCACCAGGATCGGCGTGGCGGCGAGCGCGAGCACCCACATCGCCTCGCGGCCGACGGTAAGGAAATAATCGGCGTCCATGGCGCTAACTCACGAAGCTGGAGGCAAGCGAGCCCATCGTCAGCGCCCATCCGTCGACCAGGACGAAGAGCAGCAGCTTGAAGGGCAGCGAGATGATCGTGGGCGACATCATCATCATGCCGAGCGCCATCAGCACGGTGGCGACGACGAGATCGATCACGATGAAGGGCAGGAAGATGAGGAAGCCGATCTGGAAGGCAGTCTTGAGCTCCGAGGTGACGAAGGCGGGGAGCAGCACCGAGAAGGGCACGTCCTGCGGCTTCGCATAGGGGCCGCTCTTCGCGAGCCCGGCGAACATGGTCACGTCCTTGGTGCGGGTCTGCTTGATCATGAAACCGTGCAGGGCCTCGCCCGATTTCGCGATCATCTCGGTCGCGCCGATCCTGCCGGCCGAATAAGGCTGGATCGCGTTGACGTTCATCGTGTTCAGCGTCGGCGCCATCACGAAGAAGCTCAGGAACATCGCCAGGCCGATCAGCACCTGGTTGGGCGGCGTCTGCTGCAGGCCGAGCGCCTGGCGGAGCAGCGCCAGCACGATGATGATCCGAGTGAAGCTGGTCATCATCAGCAGGATGCCCGGCAGCACCGTGAGCAGGCCCATGATGATGAGGACCTGCAGCGACAGGCTGAGCGGGGCGTTGCCGCCGCCCAGGTCGCCGAGCGCGCGATCGACTGCGTCGCCCACGCCCGGTGCGGCGACCGGGGCGGGCGCGACCGGCGCCGCGCCCTGGGCGAAGGCCGGGAAGGCGAAGAGCACCAGAAAGGCGAGCAGCCCGATGAACAGCGCGGCGCGCCCGCCCACTGTGCGCGGCGCCGGGATGATCGCCCGCGTCATTGCTGCTTGTCCACCAGGGTGACGCCGCTGCGGCTCACCGAGACGAGCAGCTTCTGCCCCTCGAACTCGATGACGGCGAGACGCAGCCCGGGCGAGAGCATCATCGTCTCCTTGAGCTGCACCATGCGCATCGTCTGGTTTTTGGGCAGGCGGCTTTCGAGCTTGCGCCAGGCATAGAGGCAACCGACCAGCAGGCCGCAGACGAGCGGCAGCAGCACGATCAGCTTGATGATGTACCAGGTCATGGGATCAGCGGCCCGCGCGCTTGTCCGGGCTGACCAGCTCGGTCATCCGCACGCCGAACTTCTCGCCGACCGTGACCACTTCGCCGCGGCCGATCAGCGTGCCGTTGACGAACACGTCGAGCAGCTCATTGGCTTCGCGATCGAGCTCGATCACGCTGCTCTCGCCGAGCGCCAGGAGTTCGCGCAAGGTCAGCCGCGTCGAGCCGATCTCGACGGTCAGCTTGACGTCAACGTCCTGCAGCAGCCGGAAATTGGCGGCGACGGCAGTGTCGACCTGGAAGGAGGCCGTCATGTCGTTCATTGGAAATCCTCTGCGTTGATCGGTTCGAGCGAAGTGAGACGGACCGCGGCGCGGCCATTGGCGGTGCCGACCAGGCCGGTGCCCAGGCGGCACTTCGCCACCATCACCGGAACCTCCGGACCAAAATCGATCGGAATGACGTCGCCTTCCTTGAGCTCGAGCAGGCGGCCGAGCGACATGACCGGCTCCGCGAGCACCGAGCGGACGGGCAGCGTGACGGCCATCACCGCGCGGGTCAGGCCCGAGCGCCATTCGGGCTCCACCTCGTCCTTGTTGCCATGGACCTTGACCATCAGCGCAGTGCCGTGCGGCTTCAGCGCGGCGACGGGATAGAGGATGTCGCAGAAATGCGGCCGGCCTTCGCCCTCGGCCAATCCGAAGCGGGTGACCACCACCGGATCGTCCGCGCCGAAATCGGGCGCGGCGGCGAGATTGGAAGTGCCCTCCGCGCGGAAGGCGATGCGCGAGAGCGGCTCCCAGGCCTTGTCGAGCAACCCTGCGGCCGAATGGGCGAGCCGACCGACCAGAGCCTCGGCCGCCGGCGTGAACTCGCCGGGCAGCGGATGCGGCGCCTCGCCGTCCCCGCCGAAAAAGGCGTCGAGCATCTCGAAGACCAGCCCGGCCTCGAGCACGAACTGGGCGCGGGCACGGGCATTGCCCATCGCCATCGGCTGCCAGGCCGAGAGCACGCCGCCGCGCTCCGCCTTGTAGTCGGCGAAGCGCTGCACCGAGAGCGGCTCGGCCCAGGCGCGCAGATCCTTGCGCAGAAGCCCTTCGAACGCACCCTTCAACGACTTGGCCAGCCGCGCACTCAGGTGCTGCAGCGTGACAAGGTCGCCGAACGGATTGAGATTGGTCGTCCCCAGCGCCGGCGCGTGCTCCGCGCTGGCTCGGGGGCGTTCCCGTCGTTCGGCCGTGCCGTCTGGTGAAGGGCTGTTAACCATGCCCGTTCACTGAACAATGAAATTGGTAAAGTAGACGTTACTAACGCCGCCAAAGCCTTCCTTTTCCTTCAAAACGCCGTTGATCGCCTTGGCCAGCCGGTCCTGGATGTGGCGCTTGCCCTCGGCGGTGAACACCTCGTCCTCGGTCGTCTCGCCAAGCGCCATCAGCACGGCCGAGCGAATCGCGATCTCGTGCGTCTTGATGTTCTCGAGGACGCGCTCGTCATAGGGAGTCGACACGGCGATGCCGACCTGGACGAAATGGACGCTGTCCTGCAGGTTGGAAGTGAATTCCTTTTCCATCGGATAATAGCTCGAGGCATATTTGTCGCCGCCCTCGCCCTTGGGCGTGGGCTTGCCGCCATGGCCCGGAGCGCCGCCGCCCCCGCCTTCGCCGCCATGGCCGCCCTCGCCGCCTTCCTTCACCGAAGCGCGCTTCTCCTCGCCCTTGGGCACGAGGCGGGGTTCGTCATTCTCCTCGGCGTGCGCGGCCGCGCTGAACCAGCCGGCCTGCATGCCGTAAAGGGCGGCGCCCCCGCCGCCGCCGAGCAGCAGCACCGGCAGGCCGACGAGCAGCAGGAGATTCTTTTTCTTCTTCGGCGCAGCGGCGCTTTCGGTCTTGGCGTCGGACATCATCTATCTCCGGGGGTCTCAGGCGACCCGTTCGTCGTCATGGGTGGAAGCCTGTGCCTCGCGGCGGGCGCCGGGCGGCGCCGAAGGCTGGTGGCGGTTGGGGGCGGCATCCTGGCGCTGGCCCTGCCCTGCCTGCGGATTGCCGGTGCCGGCACCGGTGCCGGCCGGGTTCGATTCGACGCTGGTCGAGCCGAGGCGGATGCCGCGCTGCTCGGCGATTTCGGCCAGCCTGGGCTGGGCGTCGGCGATCAGCTGGCGCGCGGCCTGGCTCTCGGTATGGAATTGGACATGGATGCCGGCATCGTCCTGGCGGATCGCGATGTCGACCTTGCCGAGCGCCTCCGGCATCAGGCTGAGCCGAGTCTCCCGGACGGGCGCGGCATCGCGCAGCGTCTCGATCCGGTCCATCATCCTGGCCGTCCATTGCTGGTGGCGCATGTCGAGCGCGGCGTCCTGGCCCGGGCCGGCGGCGGAAACCGCCATAGCGGTCTGGGTGCCGGTGGCGGGGGCGGCAAGCGTCGAGAGATCGACCTGCGGATCGCTCGACGCATTGGCCCGGCCGCCCGGCCGGGGCAGTTCGAATGCGGCGGCCGGCTGCGGCGCGGCCTGCGGCATCGCCGCCGCCTCGCGCCGTCCCTGAGTCACATCGGCAATCGATACCTTTTGCGGCTGTGCCGGCCGGTCGACCGCGATGCGCACCACCGGCGCCTCCGCGGCGGCCCGGCGCAGTTCGCGCGGCGCCTGGGCGAGCACCGGCTCGACGGCGGCGCCGGCCGTGGCGGTGCCGGTGGTGGCGGTGCCGGTGGTGGCGGCGGCATCCGCAGGTGTGGTGGCGAGCCCGTCGGCGAGCGCCGCCCGGACAGCAGGATCGGACGGGGCAGTAGGCGGCGCCGGAGCGGCCCCTGCTCGGGCGGCGGCGGTTGCGGCCGGCGCAGGCATTGCCGGCGCAGGCATTGCCGCCGCAGCGACATCGGCGCCAGAGCGGCGCGGCACCGGGACAGCGGCAGGCGCTTCCATCGACGGCCTGGCTTCGGACGCGGCGGCCCCCGGCGCCGGGGCCTGCGGGCCAGCCTCCTTCACCGGCGCCTTGAGGGTATCGGCAACCGGCATGTCCGGCAGCACGATCTCGGATCGCGGGGCGCTCTTGCCGCCGTCATCCACGGTCATGGCGGGAGCGGCTTCGGCTGTTGCTTCAGGCGCCGCGACCGGGGGCGGAGCCGGAGCCGTCGCGAACCAGGCGAAGGGCGGGGGCGGTGCGTCGTCGGCGCTCGCATCCGCATCGTCGCCGTCGGCATCGCCGCCCGGCTGCTCCTCGCTGCGGCTCTCCAGGCCCGGCGCGGCATCCGGCAGTTCCTTGCCGCCCTCGGCAACATCCTGCCGCCCGGGCAGCAGGATCGCCGCCTCGCCCGGCTTGCCCTGCGGGCCTGGGGTAGGCGCGACGATCCCGGGCATCAGCGCATCCAGCGCCAGCGCAAAGCCGCCTGCATCCGCCGAAGGCGCGGCATTCGGCTTGACGGGCCCCGTGGCGATGGCGGGAAGCGCGGTAGCGAGCTGGATCAAGTTCAGGTCCCCGTGACACTAGGTTCACCGGGTACTCAGCAAATATCGTGCCGATTTTTGCCCATCGGCGGAAGCTGCTCCAGCTCGCGCAGCGCCTTGAGCGCGGCATCGGCTTCGGCGCGGGTGATCAGCTTCTCGATCGCATTCTGGTCGCGGCGCGCCTCGCGCGTGGCGGCGCGGGCCATTTCGAGGCTCTGCTCGGCCACTTCGACGCGCTGCTCGGCCGCGAAGGCGGATTGGTGGAGCCGCTCGCGGAAATGCGCGGCAGCCGCGAGGCTCGACGCCGATTCGGAAACGCTGGGCGCCGGCGCCACGTTCGCCGCGAGATTGGCGATGCGATCGCGCAGCCTGGCTTCCTGATCGACCCTGGCGAGCGCCCGCACTTCGTCGGCGCGGACCAGATCGAGCTGGAGCGTGCGGACGCGGAGCAGGCGGCCGAGCTTCTTCGCCGACCTAGGCATCTCGGGTTCCCGGTGCCGGCCCGCTCCCCCACCCGGCCACCCACGGGATACTGGCATTGGGTGGCCGGGTGGGGGAGCGGGTCGGTGCCGTCATCGAGTCAGCCATGGCCGAACACGCCGACCAGCTCGGCCACCGCGTCGGGCAAGGTCACGATCTCGTCGGCGCCCTGGCGGATATACTCCATCACCGCGGGGTGGCAGGCGATCGCCGCATCGATCTCCGGATCCGCTCCGGCGCGATAGGCGCCCATCAGCACCAGGTCGCGATTCTCCTCATAGGTGGCCAGGTGCCGGCGCAGCACGCGCGCGGCGGCGACATGCTCGCGCGGCACGATATCGGTCATCACGCGGCTGACCGAAGGCCCGAGATCGATCGCCGGATAGACGCCGCGCTCGGCGAGCGCGCGGCTCAGCACGATATGGCCGTCCAGGATCGAGCGCGCGCTGTCCACCACCGGGTCGTTGCCGTCGTCGCCATCGGCGAGCACGGTGTAGATCGCAGTGATCGAGCCGCCGCTATGCACGTCGGTGCCGGCGCGCTCGATCAGGCTGGGCAGCATCGCGATGGCCGAGGGCGGATAGCCGCGGGCCGAGGCCGGCTCGCCCAGCGCCAGCCCGATCTCGCGGCCGGCATGGGCAACGCGCGTGAGCGAATCCATGATCAGCAGGACCTTCTTGCCCTCGTCGCGGAACGCCTCGGCAATGGCGGTGGCGCGCAGGGCGCCGCGGATGCGGAGCACGGGGGAATGATTGGCGGGAACCGCGACGACGACCGAGCGCGCCCGCGCATCGCCCGCCACCTTGGTCTCGAGAAAGTCGGCAACTTCGCGGCTCCGCTCGCCGATCAGGCCGATGACGATCACGTCCGCCTGGGCCGCGCGGACCATCATGCCGAGCAGCACCGACTTGCCGACACCCGAACCCGCCATGATGCCGACGCGCTGGCCCTGGCCGATGGTGAGCAGCCCGTTGATCGCACGCACGCCGACATCGAGCGGTTCGAGCACCCGGCCGCGGTCGAGCGGCGACTGGAGCTTGCCGGCGAGCGGCCATTTCCCCGCGCCCCGGATCGGCCCGAGGCCGTCGATCGGCTTGCCCGAGCCGTCGACCACCCGGCCGAGCATCGCGGCACCCACTTCGGCTTCGCCCGGCGCGCCGATCGGGCGGACGGGGGCGTTGGGCAGCAGGGCGGCGGGGCCGCCGAGATTCATCAACAGCGTCTTGCCGGAGCGGAAACCGATCACTTCGGCCTCGACGCGGCTTTCGCCGTCGCCGATCGCGCAGACCGTGCCGACCGGCAGCTGCAGCCCCACTGCCTCCATCAGCAGCCCGTCATAAGAGGCGAGGCGGCCGGAGACGCGCGGCCTGGCGACGAAGTCGCTGCGGCCAAGACCTTCCAGATAGTCTTCGGTGAAGAGGTTCAGCATACGGGCGGGATCGGCACGCGGTCGATCGCCTGGGCGAGCTGCTCCAGCCACAGGTCGGGGCCGTCCTCGACGATGGTCGAGGCGCTCTCGATCACGAAGCCGCCACGCTGGACATGCGGATCGCCGACGGGGAAAACCGTGGCGGGCAGCTTGCCCTGGACGAAGGGGACGTCTTCGGGGTGCAGGCGCAACAGCGCCGACTCGGCACTGTCGGCCAGCATGTCGACCGCCGCATGAATCCGCTGGGCGAGCACGTCCGGCGCGACGCCGACTTCGCCGACCAGCCTGGTGACCAGATGGAGCACGGTCTGGCGCAAGTGCCCGGCCATGCGCTCGCGATCGAAATGGGCGCCGCTGGCAAGCGCGGTCGAGATCTGGTCGAGCAGGGCGGTCTCGCGCGCCTTCGCGGCCTCGGCCTCGACCAGCGCCGCCGCATGCCCCTCGGCAAAGCCCGCTTCGTGCGCGGCCGCGATCGGATCGATGAACGCGCCGTGCTCGGCGGAATGCTGGGCATCGGCGGTGAACGGATCCCAGCCGTCGGTGGGATTGGCATCGGGATTGGCCGGCGCGAAGTGGCGCGGCTGGGCCGGCGTCTCCGCGAACACGCGGCGGCCGATCCGGTCGATTTCCGACGGCGCAAAGCCGGCGCCGTCGCCAAAGGCACGGGCCAGCACATGCTCGGCCGCGCTGATCCGCCCCGCAAAGCCCGGCGAGAAATCAGACATAGTCGTCTTCCCCGCCCTTCGACGGCATCTGGATCGTGCCGTCCTTCACCAGGCCGCGCGCGATCGCGATCATCGCCTTCTGCGCATCGAGCACGTCGGCCATCTTCATCGGACCCAGCGATTCGATCTCGTCGCGGATGCCGTCGGCCGCGCGGCTCGACATGCAGCCGAGGAACCGGCCGCGAATCTCTTCCTCCACGCCCTTGAGCGACTTGACCAGGATCGTGGTGTCGATGTTGCGGATGAGCGTCGACAGGTTCTTGTCGTCGAGTTCGAGCAGGTTGTCGAAGACGAACATCGCCTCCTCGATCGCGCGGGCGACCTCGCGGTCGATCTTGGCGAGCTTGGGCATGACGCGCTGCTCGGTGATCTTGCGCGCGCCGGAAAGGATCTTCGCCGCCTCGCGCGTGCCGCCGAGCTGGAGCCCGCCGCTCGACTTGCGCCCGCCCATGCCGGCGCGGCCCTGGAGCATCGTCTTCAGCGTCTCGATCGCCTCGGGCGGCACCGGCCCCAGCTTGGCGATGCGGCGCAGGATCTGCGGCTGCACGGCTTCGGGCAAATGCTCGAACACCTTGGCGGCGATGTCGGGATCGAGATTGGCGAGCAGCACCGCGGCGATCTGCGGATGCTCGGCCTCGATCATCCCGGCGATTTCCTCGGGCTCGAACCAGTCGAGCCATTCGATCGCGGCGACCTGGCTGGCCGGCATCACCCGGGCGAGCACGCCCGAGGCGCGCTCGGGGCCCAGCGCCTTGGTCATGATGCTTTCGATCTTCGGCGCCGGATCGAAGGTGACGCCGGTGCGCTCGCGCGCCTTGAAGACGAAATCGTCGAGGACGATCTCGACTTCGGCCTCACTGACGTCGGCGACGTTGAACATCGCCTTGCCGAGCTGGCGCACTTCTTCGGGGTCGAGCTTCTGGAGGATCGCCGCGGCTTCCTCTTCGCCCACCAGCATCATCAGGACAGCGGCGCGCTCGACGCCGTTGAAGCTGCGAATGGCGTTCATTGCGCGTCCGCCTTGATCATGTCGCGGACCGCCAGGGCGGCGCGCGCGGGATTGTCGCGCGTGAACCCGCGGACCAGGCCGACCCGCTCGTCATAGCTGTTGTGGCCGCCCTCGAGCATGTCGATCGAGACCGGCGGCGCGCTGTGGCCGCCTTCCTCGCCGGCATGGCCGCCCATCGACAGCGCCGGGCGGTTGCCCGCCGCCGGCTCCTCGCGCTTCTTGAGCAGCGCCTTGGTGAGCGGACGGACGCCGAGGAACAGGACGAGCAGCGCAATCACCAGCGCCGTGGCGTTGCGTGCGGCGAGCGGTACCCAATTGGCCTCGTACCAGGCCGGCCCCTTGTCGGCGGCATCGGCTGCCGTGGTGAACTTGCGGCTGATCACCGTCACCTGGTCGGCGCGCCCCTGATTGTAGCCGACCGCGGCCTGGACCAGCTGGGTGACCTGCTGGATCTCGACCTGCGAGCGCGGCTTGCCCGGCTCCTCGCGCAGCAGCACGGCGACCGACAGCCGCTTGATGCCGCCCGGCGCCTGGCGCGTGACCGAAACCTGTTTGCCGGTCTGATAGGCACGCGAGAAGCTGTCGCTCTGCTTTTGCGGCGTCGCCTGGCTCGCGCCGGCGGCAGCGGCCGTGCCGGCAGCGGGCGCGGCGCCCGGCGTGGGCGGCGCATTGGGCGCAGCGACCGTGCTCGCCGGCGGCGGCGTGTTGGCGAGCGCGCCGGGGATGCCGCCGGGTGCGTTGCCGTCCTTGCTGCCGGTCCACGCGCCCTGCTCGGCCGCGAGCACGGCGCCTTCCTTGTCATAGCTTTCGCGCGTCGCCTGATTCTCGTCGAGGTCGACATCGGCCTGCACTTCGGCAGTGAAGTTGCCGGCACCGACCAGCGGCGTCAGCAGCTGGACGAGCTGCTCGCGATACTTGTCCTCGATGCGGCGCTGATAGTCGATCCGCGCATCGCCGACCGAATTGGCGTCGTTGCCCTTCTTCGAGAGCAGGGCACCCATCTGGTCGACGATGGTGACGTTCTCCGGCGCCATGCCGGGAACCGAGGCGGCGACGAGGTTGACGATCGCGCGGGTCTGGGCATCGCCGAGCGCGCGGCCGGGCTGGAGCTTGACGATCACCGAAGCAGTGGGCTGGGCCTTGTCGCGCACGAAGACGCTGGCCTCGGGCGTGGCGAGATGGACACGCGCCTCGGCGACCGAATCGATTTCCTCGATCGAGCGGGCCAGCTCGGTCTCGCGGGCCTGGCGCAGGCGCTCGCCTTCGACGGCGCGGGACACGCCCATCGGCAGCTGGTCGAGGATCTGGTAGCCGCCCGGCGCCGCCTTGGGCAGGTTCTGGCTGGCGAGCAGCATCCGCGCCTTGTGATAATCGTCCTCGGCGACAGTGATCGAGCCCGAGCCGTCGATGCTCGACCGGATGCTCGCGCCCTGCAGCGCCGAGCTGATCGCCGCCTTGTCGGCATCGCTCACATTGGCGAACAGGATCCGCTGCGGCGGCGTCGAGACCAGCGACCAGGCAAGGAAGCCGGCGGCAACCAGGCCGACCAGGAAGAGAAGCGGCATGGCGCGCCTGACCGCGGGCTGCGCAAGCAGTCCGCGCATCTGGGCGAGCGGGACGCCGAGCCGGCCGGCGGCGGGCGCGATGGACGCATCGGTGGAGGTGAGGGCGTTGTTCATGGATTACACCGGCATGCTCATGATGTCCTTGTAAGCGGACAAGAGTTTGTTGCGGACCTGGAGAGTCGCCTCGAAGCCGACCGAGGCCTGCTGGCGGGCGAGCATCACCTTGGCGATGTCGACCGTCTCGCCGCGCTCATAGGCCTCGGAGAGCGCGCCGGCCTGGCTCTGGGCCTGGTTGACCTGCTTGAAAGCGTCTTCCATCGACGCGGCGAACGTCGCGGGCTTGCTGCCCGACGAACCCGTCACCGCGCCGGCGGGTGTCTCGTTGGCCTTGGCGAGCGCGGCGTTGCGCTCGAGGATCTGGGCGCGGAGCGCCAGGACCCGATCGACGCTCATCGCGCCGCCGCCGATACCGTCGATGCCGCTCATGCCGAGGCCCTCGCCCTACCGAAGTCGATGCTCTCGCCCTGCTCGCGTGCCTTGGCGAGGCGGTAGCGCAGCGTGCGCTCCGAGATGCCGAGCCGCTTCGCCGCCTCGATCCGGCTGCCGCCGCATTCGGCGAGCACGTCGCGGATCGCGGCGAACTCGTGGATCTGGACGATGTTGGAGAGCGTGCCCGCCGCCTCGACTTCCACGCGGCGCGCGGCCGGCCGGTCGAAGATCAGGTGCTCGGGATCGATCGTGCGGCCGCCGCAGAGCAGCAGCGCGCGCTGGATGACATTCTCGAGCTCGCGGACATTGCCCGGCCAGTCGTGGCTGGCGAGCGCGTCGAGCGCTTCGTTCGAGATCCACGGCATCGCGCCGCGGCCGCCGGCGTGGCGGACGACCATCGCGGCCGAAAGCGCGGCGATGTCGCCGGGACGCTCGGCCAGCGCCTTGGTCGTCAGCGGGAAGACCGAGAGGCGATAGTAGAGGTCGGCACGGAAGCGGCCGGCGGCGACTTCGCCCTGCAGGTCGCGATTGGCGCAGGCGACGACGCGGACGTCGACCTTTTCCGGCATCGTGCCGCCGATCGGCACGACTTCGCGCTCCTGCAGCGCGCGGAGCAGCTTGGCCTGGAGGTTGAGCGGCATCTCGGCGATCTCGTCGAGCAGCAGCGTGCCGCCATGCGCGGCGCGGAAGAAACCCTGGCCGCCCGACGATGCGCCGGTGAAGGCGCCCTTCTGGTGGCCGAACAGCATCGCCTCGAGCATCGTCTCGGGCAGCGCAGCGCAGTTGATGGCGACGAACGGGCCGTCGCGGCGGGCGGAACTGTTGTGGATGGCGCGGGCGAGGACCTCCTTGCCGGTGCCCGTGGGACCGTTGATCAGCACGGTGATGTCCGACGCGGCGACGCGCTCGGCCAGCGCCAGCAGCGCCAGGCTTTCCGGATCGGCGGCGACCGGCTCGTGCGGGCCGCGCAGCAGCGCCGTGGCGAAGCCCGAACCGACCGCGGCATCGTCCGCCGTGTAGGAAAGCCGGGCAGGATTGCCGTCGCCGAACGCAATCGCCTGGCGGCCCTCGTCGCCGAGGATCAGCGTGCGCGCGGCGGCGGGGGGCACTTCGCCCTCGGCGACGAGGAACAGGTCATGGGCGCCCGGGCGACCATCCTCGCAGGTGCCGATCGCGAAGCCCTGGGCGCGCAGCGACGAGACGAGAGCATATTTCTGGCGCAGCACGGCAGCGGACGGGACGATGGATCGCATTGGTTACCCCCTGAGACACCATCCTTTTGCGGCCAGCTTGGTTAACGCCGCGTAAAATTGCGTATCCCGCAGCAACCTTGGTCCGGGCGCGTCTACGCGTGCGCACGTAGGGGCAAAATTTTTTGCTTAAGCCTCGCTGCGGGCGGCCGTTCCTTGGCTTGGCGGCTCCGGGCTCCCGTTCAGGGGGGACAGCGGGAAGCCGACGAGCATGGAGTAACGAACATGACTGTTATCTCGACCAACACCGCGGCGCTGCGCGCCGCCAATGCTTCGACCGGCGCCAACAAGGCGCTGAGCACGGCCATGGAGCGCCTGTCGACCGGCAAGCGCATCAACAGCGCGAAGGACGACGCCGCCGGCCTGGCGATCGCCTCGACCATGACCGCTTCGATCCGCGGCATGACCCAGGCGGTCCGCAACGCCAATGACGGCATCTCGCTGGCGCAGACCGCGGAAGGCGCGCTCAACGAAGTCACCAACATGCTGCAGCGCATCCGCGAGCTGGCGGTCCAGTCGTCGAGCGGCACCTATTCGGACGACGACCGCAAGAATCTGCAGGCCGAAGTCACGCAGCTGACCTCGCAGATCAAGGACGTGCTGACCAACACCAAGTTCAACGGCAATGCGCTGTTCCAGATCGGCAAGCCGCCGGCGGATCCGGCCGCTCCGGCAGCCGGCGAAGTCGCAGCCAAGAAGTTCTCGATCCAGACCGGTGCGGAATCGACCGACAAGATCACGATCAGCATCGACGCGCTCGACGTGGGCGCCATCGTAGGCGACGCGGCCGCCAGCCCGGCCGTCCCGGCCCTCTCGGTCGGCACCGCCGGCAGCGCCGACACCGCCCAGGGCACCGTTGACGGCGCGCTGAAGTCGGTCGCCACGCTCCGCGCTTCGCTCGGCGCCGCGCAGAGCCGCCTGGACTCGGTGGTCAACAACCTGACGACCAATGTCGCAAACCTGAGCGACGCCCGCAGCCGCATCGAGGACACCGACTATTCGGCGGAGACGACGGCGCTGGCCAAGGCCCAGATCCTCTCGCAGGCTTCGACGGCGATGCTCGCCCAGGCGAACCAGAGCCAGCAGTCGGTTCTCAAGCTGCTTCAGTAAGCGCGTGCCGGTCGGGGTGTCACCCCCCTGACAGGCACCAAGGCCGGTCACCCCTTCTTGCCGGAGGGGGCGCATGGGGAACCCCGGTGGTAGCGACCACCGGGGTTTTTCCTTGCCCGCCGCAGGCGGCGCTGCCGCCGCCTATTTCCCCTCGGGCCTGCCGCCCGGCTTCCATTGCGGCCGGGCGTCGCTGTTGGCCAGCGCATGGAGCGGCGCGACCAGCGACTGGATCGCGCGCGTCATGAACGCGATGTCGAGATTGGCGAGCGTGTCGTCGGGCGTGTGATAGGTCGGCGTGACTGCCCAGCCCGAAATGGTGTGCGCCACCACGCCGCGCACCGCGAGCGAATAATTGTCCGAACGCTCAAAGAAACGCTGCTCCGGATAGGGATCGGCAGTGACGAGCGCGCCATGCGCCTTCAGCGTCTCGCCCAGAGTCGAGCGCTCGAAGCCGGTCATCATCATCGTGCCTGCCGGCAGCTTGGGATCCTGGGCGCCGATCATCTCGATCTCGATATTGGCGACGATCTGGTCGAGCGGCACCGGCGGGTGATCGCCGAACCAGCTCGAGCCATAGCCGCCGATCTCCTCGCTGCCATAGGCGACGAACAACAGCCCGCGCCGGGCCTGCTTCGCCGCGGCCATCGCCCGCGCCAGCTCGAGCACCGCAGTGGTGCCCGAGGCATCGTCGTTCGCACCGTACATGATCGTGCCGTCGGGCTTTCTGCCGAGATGGTCGAGATGCGCAGTGACCAGGATCACGCCCGCCTTGGGGTCGCTGCCCGGCAGCCAGCCGATCGCATTGGTGGTGATCGCCTCTTCGCGCGCCACCGGCAGGCCGAGCGCGACCGGCGCGCCGGCCTGGGCCACCGCCTTGTCGAAATCGGCCGGTGGCAGCGTCGCGAAGGCGGCATAGCTCGGCAGCGCCTTGCCCTCGAGCCCGGCGGGCATGCGCGGCTTGCCGCCCAGCGCCTTGACCAGCCCACGCGTCGCATCGTCCTCGCGCACGATCACCAGCTTCGCCCCCGCGGCGCCGGCGGCGCGGACCAGCGCCATGGGCGAGGCCTTGCCGCCAGTCACGAACAGCACCGGCGCGTGCGGGATCCTGGCGAGATCGGCGCCGTCGAACACCGCCGAGCCGCCCGAAATGCTTTCGGCCGCGCCGACCAGCACGGTGGGCGCCGCAGCCGGCCTGCCCGCGATCGTCAGCGTCGCCGCGCCGTTCAGCGCATAGCGGATCACCTTGGCGGGCTGGAGATAGCCGGCCATGCCGGGTGCGGCCTTCAACCCATAGCCTTCGAACTGCGAGGCGACATAAGTGGCGGCGATCGCTTCGTCGCGCGTTGCGCTGCCGCGCCCCTGCAGGGCTTCGCTGGCGAGGAAGGATTCGTGCGCGCGCACCCATTCGGCGCGGACGGTCCAATTGTCCTGGGCGCAAGCCGGCGATGCCAGCACGCCGAACGCCATCGCGCCGGCCAGGAACAGATGCTTGGTCATGGAGATTCCCCGAATGGTCCGATGCGGGGATTTCTGGGGCAAGCGTCGAAGCGGCGCAAGCGCGCGCGGGACAGGAGCCGCACGAGATCCCGGCTTCCTCCGGGGATTGCGGTTTCGGGCTGACTAGGTTGGAGATTCATATTCCTTCAATCGTCATCCCAGCGAAGGCGGGGATCCAGGGTAATGCGGGATATCGGCACCACCGCGCGAACGCTGTCCGGAGAGGACAGGACCCCGCCACCCCGGCTCCGCGCCTGGCCCTGGATCCCCGCCTGCGCGGGGATGACGGAGTTAGCTGAATGAGTCCTCAACCTAGGTCCCCGGCCGACGGTTCGACGGTGGAACGAAAGCCCCCATTTACTCTCCGCCGCTAGACTCGGTGCTCTCACGGCAAGGGGGCGGCCGATGGATCACAGGCGAATCGTGCGGGAGAGCGAGCGGGCGGCGATCGAGCGCTGGTTTCCGGCAAGTCCGCTCGGTCCGCTCTTCGATCCCGGCACCGGAGACTTGCTTCCCGCCCCCGCCGCGGCGATCCCCGGCTGGCAGGCCGAGGCGTTCGCGCGGATCGATCGCCATGTCGAGCACGACCATGTCGCCGCCCAGGTCCATGGCTGGCTGTTCGGCCTGTTCTTCGCTGGACTCCTGCTCATCGCGATGGCCGCGCATCTGCCGATCGGGCCAACCATGGCGATCGGCGGCGCGGCGGGCGGTGCGGTGATGCACGGCTGGCCGATCTGGCAGCTCTATCGCTTCCGCCGCGATCTGCGCCGCCTGCGGGAACGCATCCGCGGCGAGCTGGCGGGGCGAGTGCCGATCCCGCGCGAGCTGGCCGCTCGCTTCCGCCGCCGCAATCCGTGGCGGATCGCGCTCCATGTCTGGGTCTGGGGCCTGATCGCACTCGGCATCGGCGCGCAGCATTTCGTGGCGCCGCAGGACGTGCCGGGCGCGGTGATTCCGGCCGCGCTGGCGGCGGTGGCGATCGGCTGGATCCTCCATCTCCTCTCGCGCCGGATCGACCTACGCCAGGGCTGACATTGGCATCGGGTCGCATGCCCCCTATCTCCCGGCCTCGAAACGAGCGGAGGATTGCCGGTGGCCGAATATGACTATGACCTCTTCGTCATCGGTGCCGGCTCCGGCGGTGTCCGCGCCTCGCGCGTCTCGGCCGCCCATGGCGCCAGGGTCGCGGTCGCCGAGGAATATCGCATCGGCGGCACCTGCGTGATCCGCGGCTGCGTGCCCAAGAAGCTGCTCGTCTATGGCGCGCATTTCGCCGAGGATCTGAAGGACGCGCGCCGCTTCGGCTGGAACGTGCCCGAATGCGATTTCGACTGGGCGGTGCTGCGCGACAATGTGCTGGCGGACGTCGACCGGCTCAACGGCCTCTACACCCAGACGCTGCACAACAACCAGGTCGAGACGTTTCTCGAGCGCGCCACCGTCTCGGGCCCGCACGAAGTGACGCTGGCGAGCGGCCGCAAGATCACCGCCAGATATATCCTGATCGCCACCGGCGCGCATCCGCACGTGCCCGACTTCCCGGGCAGCGACCTGGGCATCACTTCGAACGAGGTCTTCCACCTGGACAAGCTGCCCAGGCGGGTGCTGATCGCGGGCGGCGGCTATATCGCCAACGAGTTCGCCGGCATCTTCAACGAGTTCGGCAGCCATGTCACGCTGGTCAACCGCACCGATGTGATCCTGCGCGGCTATGATCATTCGATGCGCGACCGGCTGCTCCAGATCTCGCTGATGAAGGGCATCGATTTCCGCTTCCATGCCGAGTTCAAGTCGATCGAGAAGCTGGAGAGCGGCGCCTTCAAGGTGACGCTGACCAGGCACGAGCCGATCGAAGTCGATTGCGTGCTCTTCGCCACCGGCCGCGTGCCCAATACCGAGGGGCTGGGATTGGCGGAGATCGGCGTCCAGCTCGACGACAAGGGCGCAGTGAAGGTCGATGCGGACAACCGGTCGTCGATCGATTCGATTTATGCGGTGGGCGACGTGACCAACCGGGTGCAGCTCACGCCCGTGGCGATCCGCGAAGGTCAGGCGTTCGCCGACACGATCTTCGGCAACAAGCCGCACCGGGTGGATTATGGCTGCATCCCCAGCGCGGTGTTCAGCCACCCGCCGATGGCCGGCGTCGGCATGACCGAGAGCGAGGCACGCAACAAGCTCGGCTCGATCGCAGTCTATCAGTCCGATTTCCGCGCGATGAAGAACGTGCTCGCCGATCGCAACGAGCGCGCGCTCTATAAGATGATCTGCGACGGCACGACCGGCCGCGTGGTCGGCCTCCACATGATCGGGCCGGATGCGCCGGAGATCCTCCAGGCCGCGGCGGTGGCGGTGAAGGCGGGCCTCACCAAGGACGCGTTCGACCAGACGGTGGCGCTGCACCCGACCATGTCGGAAGAGCTGGTGCTGATGAAGTGACCGGGAAGTTCATGCCGAAGGCATGAACCAAAGGCTGCGGGGCAGCCTTCGCCGGTCACTCCCCCGGAGGGAGGGCGCGGCCGGGCGGAACCCCGGCCGTCGACTTGGCGAATCGCCCCGCCGCGAACCGTGCCAGAGTCGGGCCCAGCACCAGCACGGCGAGGAAGCGCAGCGCCTGCATCGCCATCACGAAGGGCTGGTCGACCGGCACCGAGGTGGCGATGATCGCCACCGAATCGAGTCCGCCCGGGCTCACCGCCAGATAGGCGCTGACCGGGTCGATTCCGGCGCCCTCGGCCAGCGCGAAGGCGAGCGCGGCGGAGAAGGCGATCAGCGCGAGGATCGCGAGCAATATGCGCGGCAGCGCCCGGGCCGCCAGCGCCAGCGTTTCGCGGGTGAAGGCCAGGCCGATCCGCCAGCCGACCAGCGCATAGCTGGCGGCCAGCACCGGCTCGGGCAGCGTCATCCGCAGCACGCCGATCGCATGCAGCAGGATGCCGAGCGCCATCGGCACCAGCAGCGCGCCCGCCGGCACGCGCAGCTTCAGACCTGCGAACGCGCCGATCCCCGCCACCGCCAGCGTGGCGAGCGAGGGAAGAAGGGGAGACGGAGCGAGCATCGACTCCAGCCAGCCATCGCCCCGACGCGCACCCAGCGCGGCCGCCAGGATCGATGCGACCCCGGCGACGCAAACCACGCGGGTATAGGTCATGAACGCCACCAGCCGGGCGTCGGCGCCGAACGCATCGGCCATCACTACCATCGCCGATGCGGCGCCCGGCATCGATCCCCAGATCGCCGTGTTGCCGGGCAGCACCTGCCAGCGGCTGAGCAGATAGCCGAGCGCGCTGCTCGCCCCCAAAGTCGCCGCGGTCACGCCGAGGAACAGCGGCCACTGCGCCGCCACTCGCGCAAAGGTGTCGATGGATAGCGTGCCGGCGATCAGGCAGCCGATCACCGCCTGGGCGCCGACGAAGAAGGGGCGGGGCAGGTGCAGCCCGGCGCCGCGTGCGGAGAAGGCGATGGCCGCCAGCATCGGGCCGAGCAGCAGCCCGGCCGAAAGCCCTATCGATTCGAGGAGCAGGGCGCCCGCTGCCGAAGCGGCGAGCAGCGCCAGCCAGAGCCCGGCGGTCCGGCCGCTCACGTATCGTGGGCGAGGATCGCGTCCGCCTCGTCCAGCGGCACCTTGCCGGCGCGCCGCGACAGCCAGGTCGTCGCGGCGATGTCCCAGGTGACGTTGCCGACGGTGCGCATGATGTCGGGCAGCGTCTCGACCGCGACGAGCAGCCCCAGCGGGCTGACCGGGGCGCCGATCGTCGCGGCGACGGGGGCGATGGCGCTGACATAGCTCACCGTGCCGGGCAGGCTGACCGACCCGAGCGAAGTCAGCGTCGCGACCACCACGCCCACTGCCAGCGTCGCCGGGCTCAGCGGCACGCCGAACCATTCGGCGACATAGATGGCGACGGCGAAATTCATCGCCGGTCCGGTCGCGCGGAAGATCGCCACCGCCAGCGGCAGCGTCACGCCCGACACGGCCACCGGCACGCCCAGCTTGCCCGAGCCCTCGATCATCACCGGCAGGGTGGCGAGCGAGGATTGGGTGCTGAGCGCCACTGCCTGGCTCGGCAGGGCGGCGCGGATATAGCGGCCGAGCTTCACGCGCCCGCCCAGCACCGCGACCGGATAGGCGAAGATCGTCACGGCCAGGCCGACGCCAGCGACAGTGAGGATATAGTGGATCAGCGCGCCGAACGCGCCGGTGCCGGCCTTGGCGCCGACGACAAGGGCGAGGGCGAACACGCCGATCGGGCCGACGAACAGCACCCAGTCGATCACGACCAGCATCACGTCGCGCAGCGCCTTGAAGAAATTGGTCAGCAGCGTCTGCGCCTCGCCGCCCACCCGCGTCATTGCGAAGGCGAAGATCAGCGAGAAGATGATCAGCGACAGGAAGGCGTTCTCCGCCGCCGCCTTTACGATGTTGGCGGGGACGATCGCGGCCAGGAACTCGCCGATCGGCGGGACGGGCCCGATCCTTTCGGCACCGGCCAGCGCGCCGCGCAGCGCCTGGGCCGATTCGTGCGGGAGCGGGGCGATGTGGAGGAACAGCGGCGTGAGGATCGCGGCCGCCACGGCCGAAAGGAACAGCACGACCACGTAGAGCCCGATCGCCCGGCCGGCCAGCCGCCCGGCCTGCGCGGCTTCGGCGGTCGCGGCGACGCCGGTGATCAGCAGCGCGACGACCAGCGGCACGATCGTCATCTGCAGGCCGTTGAGCCAGGCCTGGCCGATCGGCTGGGCCCATTCGGCGGCGATCAGCGCCGTGGCGGGCGCCCAGGCGGCGAGCACGGCGCCGAGGATCAGTCCCGCGATCAGGGACAACAGGATACGGGTTGGTTGCGACATGCTCGCCCTTTGAGAAATTCCGCGCTAATCCGGTGGCGGTTGATGGCCCGCAAGGTCGCGAGAAAACGGCACATGGCAAGAAAATATTTCGGGACGGATGGAATCCGGGGGGCGACCAACCTGTCGCCGATGACCGCGGCGATGGCGATGAAGGTCGGCATGGCGGCCGGCGCGCACTTCCGGCGCGGCGATCACCGGCACCGGGTGGTGATCGGCAAGGATACGCGGCTTTCGGGCTATATGCTCGAGAATGCGCTGGTCGCGGGCTTCACTTCGGTCGGCATGGACGTGGTGCTGGTGGGGCCGATGCCCACGCCGGCAGTCGCGATGCTCACCCATTCGATGCGCGCCGACATGGGCGTGATGATCTCCGCCAGCCACAATCCCTATGCCGACAACGGCATCAAGCTGTTCGGGCCCGACGGCTACAAGCTGTCCGATGCGGACGAGCTGGCGATCGAGGCGCTGATCGACGGCGAGGTGCCGCTCGCCGCCTCCGCGGATATCGGCCGCGCCCGCCGGGTCGAGGATGCGCGCGGCCGCTACATCCATTTCGCCAAGTCGACCTTCCCTTCGGAGCTCACGCTCGACGGGCTCAGGATCGTCGTCGATTGCGCCAATGGCGCCGCCTATCAGGTCGCGCCTTCGGCGCTGTGGGAGCTGGGGGCCGATGTGATCGCGATCGGCGTCACTCCCAACGGCAAGAACATCAACGACGGCGTCGGCTCCACCGCGCCCGATACGCTGTGCGAGACGGTGGTCGGCTCGGGCGCGCATATCGGCATCGCGCTCGATGGCGATGCCGACCGGCTGATCGTGGTCGACGAGCATGGCAAGGTGGTCGACGGCGACCAGCTGATGGCGACGATCGCCGGCGGCTGGGCGCGCCAGGGCCGGCTCGCGGGCGGCGGCCTGGTCGCCACCGTCATGTCGAACCTCGGGCTCGAGCGCCATCTCTCGGCGCAGGGGCTCGGGCTGATCCGCACCAAGGTGGGTGACCGCTACGTGCTCGAGAAGATGCGCGGCTCCGGCTACAATGTCGGCGGCGAGCAGTCGGGCCACATCATCCTGTCCGACTATGCCACCACCGGCGACGGCCTGGTCGCCTCGCTCCAGGTGCTCGCCGAACTGGTTCGCGCCGGCGCGCCGGCCAGCGAAGTGCTCCATCGCTTCGATCCCCTGCCCCAGCTGCTCAAGAATGTCCGCTTCAAGGGCGGCAAGCCGCTGGAGGATCCCCGGGTCCAGGATGCGATCGCCGCGGCCGAGACGGAACTCGACGGCAAGGGCCGCCTCGTCATCCGCGCCTCCGGCACCGAGCCGGTGATCCGGGTGATGGCCGAGGGCGACGACAAGGCGCAGGTCGAGGCGGTGGTCGACCGCATCTGCGATGTCGTGCGCGAGGCGGCGGCATGAGCGCGCGGCTCAAATCGGCGCTGTCGGTCGGGTGCGCGGGCGCGCTGGGCGCGTGGTTCGCGAATTTCGGCGGGCTGGCCACTGGCGCGATGCCGCCGCTCGACGGCGTCTCGCATTCGGCGACGGTGCTGGTGATCGCCGGCGCGCTGTGGTTCCTCTACGACCTGCTGCGGAGTCGTGCCGATGCTTGAGATGCGCCCCGACTGCGAGCGCTGCGGCGCCGACCTGCCCGCCGACGAGGGCGGCGCCTTCATCTGCTCGTTCGAATGCACCTTCTGCGCCGCCTGCGCCGATGCGCTCGACGAACGCTGCCCCAATTGCGGCGGCGAGCTGTTGGACCGGCCGGCGCGCGTGGGTAAGGCGCTGGCGAACAACCCGGCCAGCACGGAGCGCCGGTTCAAGGGCTGATGTCTATGACGCCTCGCATCCTGATCATCGCCGGATCGGACTCCGGCGGCGGCGCCGGCATCCAGGCCGACATCAAGACCGTCACCATGCTCGGCGGCCATGCGATGACCGCGATCACCGCGATCACTGCGCAGAACACCCTGGGCGTCACGGGCGTCCACGCGGTGCCCACCGAGATGGTGCTCGCCCAGATCGATGCCTGCGTCACCGATATCGGCGTCGACGCGATCAAGATCGGCATGATCGGCTCGGCGCGCACCGCGCTGGCGCTGGCCGAGAAGCTCGGCGAGCTGCCCGGCGTGCCGGTGGTTTTCGATCCCGTCATGGTCGCGACCAGCGGCGCCGCGCTCGCCGACGATGCGACCATCGCCGCGTTCGAGCGGCTGATGGACCGCGCCAGCGTCGTCACGCCCAACATCCCCGAGCTCGCGGCGCTGGGCGGCGACGCCCGCGCGCTCGTCGCGGCGCATCGCTGCGCGGTGCTGGTCAAGGGCGGCCATGTCGAAGGCCCGATCATCACCGACCGGCTCTATTCCGCCGATCCCGAGGATCCGCCTGAGATCGAATGGAGCAATCCGCGCATCGAGACCGACAACACCCATGGCACGGGCTGCACGCTTTCCTCCGCCATTGCCTGTGGGCTGGCCGAGGAATGGGACCTGCCCGAGGCCGTCCGCCGCGCCCGCCGCTTCGTGCGGATCGCGATGCGTGAGGCGCCGGGGCTGGGCCGTGGCCACGGCCCGATGGGGCATCAGGCCGTGCGGCTCGACCTGAACCTGAGCTTCTTCGAGCCGATGCTGAACCAGGTGACCGTCCCCGCCACCGATCTTGCCGCCAGCGAGCGCTTCTACCGGCTGCTCGGCCTCACCCAGGTCGTCCGCGCCAGCCCGCGCTATGCCCGGTTCGAGACCGAGGGCGGCGCGACGTTCAGCATCGCCACCGATCCGGGATATACCGCGCCGGTCGTCTATTTCGAATGCGGCGACCTCGACGTCACCGTCGCCTATCTCCAGCAACAGGGCGTCGTGTTCGAGCAGGAGCCCCGGGACGAGACCTGGGGCTGGCGCGAGGCGCGGCTGCGCGATCCGGCAGGCAATTCGGTGCGCCTCTACCAGGCTGGCGAGATGCGCCGCTATCCGCCATGGCGGGTCGGCGATGCCTGACCTCAAGTTCGAGCGGAAATACGGAAAGCTGCACAGCGGCCCCGTGGCGGGCGTCGACGAGGCCGGGCGTGGGCCGCTCGCCGGCCCGGTGGTCGCCGCCGCCGTGGTGCTCGACGCGAAATGCATTCCCGAGGGCATCGACGATTCCAAGGCGCTCACCCCGGCCCGGCGCGAGCGGCTCTGCGCCGAGATTCTCGCTTGTGCGCAAGTCGGAGTCGGGATCGCGGCGGTCGAGGAGATCGATCGGCTGAACATCTTCTGGGCGACGATGCTGGCGATGACTCGCGCGGTCGAGGCGCTCGGGCCGGCCCCTGCCTTCGTGCTGGTCGACGGCAATCGCTGTCCGGACTGGAGCCACCGGAGCCATGCCGTGGTCGGCGGCGACGCGCTTTGCCTGTCGATCGCCGCCGCCTCGATCGTCGCCAAGCACCGGCGCGATGCGATGATGATCGAACTGGACGCGCTGCATCCCGGCTATGGCTGGGCCAGCAACAAGGGCTATGCGGCGAAGGTCCATCAGGAAGCGCTGCGCACGCTCGGACCCACGCCGCACCACCGCAAGAGCTTCGCGCCGGTGGCACAGGCGCATTTCGATTTCGGAACGGTCGTGCCGAAGTGATTCGGCGTGCGCCGTCCCTAGCCTAGGCCAAGGCGGGATTCTCGCGCTCGAACTTCGCCACGATGTCCCGCTTTTCCTGATCGCTCAGGCCACTGGCCTGTTTCAGCCAGTCGGAGGCGTCGAAGGCTCTGACGAGCTCGAACAGCCATCGCCGCTTCTCGGGGGCATTGGCGATGATGTGCTCATAGAGTTGCATGAGGCGATAATATCTCGTCGAAGAATAGGCGATGCAGGTAACCGGCCTTCCAAAGGCATCTGCCAACTTGCTGGAGCGATCCCGAACGATCTTGTCGATATGTTCCTTCTGCGTATCCGAAGGAAGATTGTCATGCTGATTCCAGTCCAGGGGATCGACCAGATCCACTTGGCTTATGGCGAACACGATCTTGTCGAGATAGGGTTCGAGCCGTTTGAGGTACATCTGATCGAGTGCCAGCGCCCGGTTTCTTGCGGCCACGATCCATAGGGCGACATCGCATTTCGGGAGTACGTCCTCGTACATCCTCAGATATTCCGGATCCAGCTTGATGTCCTCACCAAGTCCGGGGGCGTCATATACCTGAAGATATGCCGAATTCCCCTTGGCGTCCGATCGTTGAATATCCAGACGGGCTCGGATCGATTCAAATTTCGTCGTTCCCCGCGTAGTTGCCGATACCGTGAGATTGGTATTGAACATCGCGTTGATCGTCGTCGACTTGCCGACACCCGACAGGCCGATCACCGCTATGGACGGCGGATTCCTGTGATACTCCTCCTCGATCTTCTGCATGAGCGGGAGCAAGGCGGGCGACAGGCCTTCCAGGTTGAACATGCTAGAATCCTTGGTCGCGCTATCCTCCGGTAACGAGGATCCCCCAGTGAGCCAGAGCCAGATTCCCCTGATCCGGCGAAGCAGGTTTCGCAGCATGGGTTCAGCGGAGAATATTGAATAGCTGGCGAAGCGCGTCGATTATATCGAGAGTTATTCGTATAACTCTTCCCGCGAATTCGAGAAAGCTTATCCATGATGATTTAGCGGCCTCTCGTTCCGAATGAGAGGCGCGCCAAAACTCGCGTTCAACATCATCGGTAGACATGAATCCCCCTATTCCGTCTGCAGAATTATTCTGGGGATCAAAATTTGATTCGGCAACTATAAATGAATTCTTGAAACATCGTGACAAGATGCTGTTTTAAGCTTCTATTTTTCTCGGATGCGATGGAATTAAACCGTTCCGGAGCAAACTCGCCGGGCGACGGGGTGCCCGCAAGGACAGGCCTGCAAGGGCCGGGCTGAGTCTTTTTCGTCACACCCCATATCTTGTGCCTGTGGATAAGTTTGCGGCTCAGCATGTGGATAAGTTCGCTCGCCGTTCCACAAGTTAACGGAATCGCAGGCTTTTTCGTTAACCAATCTCCGCTTGACGGATGGTCGTTCCGCGACAGAAACCGCCTCTCCAACAAGGGGAAAGAGGTTAATGGGGGTTCTTGAAAAGGGCAGGCTCAAGCCGGCAACGGCGCGTAGCTGGGTCGATGTGTTGCCCTATGACACGATCCTGCAGCAGGACTGCATCGAGGCCATGCGCGCGCTGCCGGCCAAGTCGATCGACTGCATCTTCGCCGATCCGCCCTACAACCTGCAACTCGGCGGCGACCTGAACCGGCCCGACGGCAGCCATGTCGACGCGGTCACCGACGCCTGGGACAAGTTCGACAGCCTCGCCGCCTATGACGCGTTCACGCGCGAATGGCTGGCCGAGGCGCGCCGCATCCTGAAGGACGACGGCACGATCTGGGTGATCGGCAGCTATCACAACATCTTCAAGGTCGGATCGGCGATCCAGGACCTGGGCTTCTGGATCCTCAACGACATCATCTGGCGCAAGGCGAACCCGATGCCCAATTTCAAGGGCACGCGCTTCACCAACGCGCACGAGACGCTGATCTGGGCGTCGACGGGCGAGAAGGCGAAATACACCTTCAACTATCGTTCGATGAAGACGCTCAACGACGAGATCCAGATGCGCTCGGATTGGGAATTCCCGATCTGCGGCGGCCAGGAGCGGTTGAAGCGGGGCGGCACCAAGGTCCACCCGACCCAGAAGCCCGAGGCGCTGCTCTACCGGATCATGCTCGCCTCGACCAAGCCGGGCGACGTCGTCCTCGATCCCTTTTTCGGCACCGGCACCACCGGCGCGGTCGCCAAGCGGCTTGGCCGGCGCTGGATCGGCATCGAGCGCGAGGGGCAATATGTAGAAGCGGCGCAGGAGCGTATCGCGGCGGCGCTGCCGCTCGACGAATCGGCGCTGAAGACGATGCAGGCGCCCAAGAGCCAGCCGCGCGTCGCCTTTGGCCAGCTGGTCGAGAATGGCTATCTCGCGCCGGGTACGGTGCTGACGGACAGCAAGCGCCGCTGGCGCGCGATCGTGGGCGCGGACGGCTCGTTGAGCTGCAACGGCCACTCCGGCTCGATCCACAAGCTCGGCGCGACCTTGCAGAACGCGCCGTCGTGCAATGGCTGGACCTTCTGGAACTATGAAGCCGCCGACGGCCTCAAGCCGATCGACGCGCTGCGGCAGACCTATCTGCTGGCGACCCAACCGTAGCGGTTTCGTTCGGGGCGTTCCCCTTGCCGATCCCCGGTGCAGGCCGGGGATCGGCCAGGGGGCGTGCCAGCGTCGCCGCCATAGTTTCCGCTTCCAATATGGGATTGCGTCTGGGATCGGTGGTTTCATGGCCAATCGCTCGGCATCGCTGTACTGCAACCTGCGTACGGAACTCCGTCACGGGGAATGGAATCGGGCCCCCCATAGTCTCGACTTCCTGAACTTCCGCGCCGCATGACGCTCGACCTGCCCTCCACCGCGCGGCTCTATCTGCGCCCCGTCCAGCTCGCCGATTCGCCGGTGAACCGCGACGGTGAGGTCTTCCGCCTTGCCGGGGGGCTCAGCTGGTGCTCGGCCTTCGAGCTGATCGCGCGCGAGGGCGATGCGCGCATCCTCCAGCGCACCCTCCCCGTCGGCGGCCTGCCCGACGATCCGCGCATCGCCGCCCTCCTCGATCGCCTCGCCCGCCCGCGTGTGCCGCTCGCGCTCGGTGAACGCATCGTCCGGCTCGACCAGCCCCAGGTGATGGCGATCCTCAATCGCACGCCCGACAGCTTCTCCGATGCCGGCACCCATATGGAGGATGCCGACGCGGCGGCGGCCGCGGGCATCGACATGGCGGCGGCCGGCGCCGCCATCCTCGATGTGGGCGGCGAATCGACCCGGCCCGGCGCGGCGGACGTGTGGGAAGGCGAGGAGATCGAGCGGGTCGTCCCCGTCATCCGCAAGCTTGCCGCCGGCGGGGCCGCGATCTCGATCGATACCCGCCGTGCCGCCGTGATGGCCGCCGCGCTCGCTGCGGGCGCGCATATCGTCAACGACGTCGGCGCCCTGCTCTACGATCCCCAGGCGCTCGAACTGGTGGCCGGTGCCGGCTGCCCGGTGGTGCTGATGCACTCGCCCGAGCCGCAAAGGGGGCCGCATGGCGGAGAGGGATATGCGGACGTGCTGCTCGACGTGTACGACTGGCTCGAGCAGCGCGTCGCGGCGGTCGTCGCGGCGGGCGTCGACCGGGCGAGGATCCTCGTCGATCCGGGCATCGGCTTCGGCAAGTCGCTCCAGGACAATCTGGCGCTGCTGAACGGGCTGGCGCTCTTCCACGGAATCGGTTGCGGTCTGGTGCTCGGCGCCAGCCGCAAGCGGATGATCGGTGCGCTCTCGAACGAGGCGCCGGCGGACCGGCGCCTGGGCGGCAGCCTGGCGCTCGCGCTCAGGGGAGCCGATGCCGGGGTCCAGCTGATCCGCGTTCATGATGTATTCGAGACGGTTCAGGCGTTACGCGTCTGGCGCGGCCTGCGCGATGCGGCGCTGATCGCGCGCTAGGAGAACAGCCCATGCGTCTTGCCCTCGCCCTCGCCCTGATCGCCGCTCCCTCGGCCGCCCTTGCCCAGGATGCCGGCACGCCCGCCGCCGCGCGCCGGACAGTCGAATCCTATTATGCCGCGATCGAGCGCGGCGATTTCCATGCGGCCTATGCCGCCTGGGACGAGGGCGGCAAGGCGAGCGGCAAGAGCTTTGCCGGCTTCCGCCAGGGCTTTGCCGCGACGGCGCACAGCCGCGTCGTGACCGGCGCCCCCCGCAATGCCGATGCGGGGATGAGCCAGCGCTGGATCGAGGTGCCGGTCGATGTCTATGCCACGCTCAAGAACGGCCGGCGCCAGCATTTCCGGGGCAGCTACACGCTCCACCGCGTCGTCGAGGGCGTCAGCGACAATCCCGCCGACAGCCGCTGGCACCTGTCCAGGGCGAAGCTGGCGGCGGTCCGCTAGAACCAGCCCTGCGCTTCGAGCGCCGGCACCTGGGCGCGGGCGACCGGCGCCTCGATTCCTCCAATGAGCTGGAGACGGATGTTGCGCCCCTCGCGCCGCACGCCCTGCACGGCGGCGCGCGCCACCCACCAGCTGCGGTGGACCAGCGCGCCGGGGGTGCCGTCCAGCTCGGCCACTGCGTCGCGCATGCGCATCAGGAGGAGCGTGGAGCCACGGGGCGTGTGGACGCGGACATAATGGTCCTCCATCTCCAGCGCGATCGGGAGCGCCCGGAGATGCGGCGGGAGGCGCGCGATCAGCCTGGGCGGCGCGGGCGCTCCCGGCTCCGCGGCCGGTTCAGGTCTGGCTAGGTGCCGCTGCCGGGCGAACCAGAAGAGCGCGCAGACCAGGGCGCCGAGGAGGAGCACGTTGAAATAATGGGTGAGTGCCTGTTCGAGGGTCGGTGGGTGCGGGGGATGCCAGACGAAGTTGGCGATCCACACCACGGCGCTCATCGGCAGCGAGACGATCAGACAGGCTGCCGCCCAGAGCGCCGGCTCGGGCAAGTCGAGCCGTGGGGCCAGCGCACCCATGGCGCGCATCGCCGGGAAGTAGAGGAAATATCCCGCATAGCTCATCGCCAGCCAATAGAGCAGCCTGAGGCCGAACGGGGCCGCGAAGCTGCCGAACGGCCCGACCAGCGCCAGCACCAGCCCGACGCTGAGGATGATCGCGCAGTCGATCAGGATCCGCCGCGTGCCGCCCAATGCCTGTCTTCCCCGTCCCGTTCGCGCTTCGCCAAATGGCGCCGCTCTCCGCGCCGCTGCCGGCCGGCGAAGCGCCTTGCCGGTCCACGTAGCCGCGATTGCGGGTGCGCCGCCAGCCGCCATCCTGCCCCTGCCAATAGTGTCAGGAGGCAGGCAATGGCCAGCAATGCAATCGTTCGGGAAGCGGCGGGGGTCGATCTGTCGCGGATCGCCAAGGGGATCATGTTCGTCGCGGCGGGCGCCTTGGCGGGCGCTACCGGGTTTGCCGTGGCCCGGGTGCTGCTCGGCCTGACGCCGGCGACCTATGAGATCCGGCAGGTCGCCATCCTCGTCCATCTCGTCGCGGTGCTGCCGGCGATCCCGCTGGGCCTGTGGGTGCTGCTGGCCCGCAAGGGGGATGCGACGCACAAGCTGCTCGGCCGGATCTGGGCGCTGCTGATGGTCACCGCGGCGACATCGGCGCTGTTCATCCGCTATTTGAACCACGGCCAGTTCAGCTGGCTGCACCTGTTCGTGCCCGTCGTGTTCTTCACGCTGTACCGTGCCGTCCGCCAGGCCCGTGCCGGGCAGTTCGCCGCGCACAAGCGCAACATGTGGCGACTCTATGTGCTGGCGCTGCTGCTGCCGGGGATGTTCGCCTTCCTGCCCGGCCGGCTGCTCTGGCAGTGGCTGATGGTCTAGGTGAGCCCGGCCTTCCGCCTCGCCGCCGGCCGCGCCAGGTCGCGCGCGGCGTCCCGCCCGATCCAGCGCGCGGCGGGCATGGGGGAAGCGGAAAGCCGCTCGGCCATGGCGCCGACGGCGGCATGCAGGGCGGGGCTGCGCATGCCGATCGCCCGCAATGCCCAGCTCACGCCCTTCTTGACGAAATTGCGCGGGTCGCCGGCATGGGCCTCGATCAGCGGCAGCGCTTCGAGGAAAGGCGCATCGTCCAGCTTCCTGGCGTGCAGCGCCAGCCCGGCGAGCAGGGCGAAGGCGGCGCGGCGCACGAACTCGCGCTCGTCCTCCGCCCAGCGGCGGACGGCGTCCCAGGCGAGCGGGCTCTTGTCGAACAAGTCGAAACAGGCGGTGTCGCAGGTCGCCCAATTGTCGAATCTCGCTGCCCAGCGGTCCATCCCTTGCGCCGTCAGCGCCTTGGGCTCGCCGACGAAGCAGGCGAGCAGCCGCGCCTCGTAGACGCCGCTGTCCCATAGCGCCTCGGCCAGCGCCTGGTCGCGGCCCAGCCCCTTGGCGATGCCGCGGATGGTGCCGACCTTGATGCCGATGACCTGGTCCGACGTGGCGATGCCGAAGCGCGCCATTCCCTCGGCGACGTTCGATTCGGCCGCCTGCACGAGCAGTCGGTGGGCCTCGGCCAGCTTGGACATGGCAGCGAGCCTAGGCTCAGGCGGCGGTCTGGTCGATCCCCAGCTCGCCGAGCTTGCGGTAGAGCGTCGAGCGGCCGATGCCCAGGCGTCGGGCCACTTCCGTCATCCGGCCGCGATAATGGCCGATGGCGAGGCGGATCACATCGGCCTCGATCTCGTCGAGCGCGCGCAGATTGCCGTCGGGGCGGAACAGCGTGACGCCGGCATGGCCGGTGCCTTGCACCTGGGCGCCGTTGGCCGCCGGGCGACCGGCGGCGAGCTGGGCGATCTGCGGGAAATCGGCGCGGGCGAGCCCGTCGCCGTCGCAGAGCACCGCGGCGCGGAACAGCGCATTCTGGAGCTGGCGGACATTGCCCGGCCAGTCATAGCTGCCCAGCAGCTGGAGCGCATCGTCGGTGATGCCGAGCGGACGCAGGCCCGGCTGATCGGCGATGCGCGCCAGCAAGTGGCGGGCCAGCGCCGGAATGTCGCCGGTGCGCTCGCGCAGGGGCGGAATCGTCACCTGGACGACATTCAGGCGGTAATAGAGGTCTTCGCGGAAGCGCCCGGCCTCCACTTCGGCCTGCAATGTCTTGTTGGTCGCCGCAACCACGCGCACGTCCACTTCGCGGGCATGGCGCGCGCCGATCGGCTGGATCTCGCCCGACTGGAGCACGCGCAGCAGCTTCACTTGCGCATCGAGCGGCATCTCGCCCACTTCGTCGAGGAACAGCGTGCCGCCATCGGCATCGGCAAAGCGCCCGATCTTGCGCTCGAAGGCGCCGGTAAAGGCGCCCTTCTCGTGCCCGAACAGCTCGCTTTCGACCAGATTGGCGGGAATCGCGCCGCAATTGACGCAGACCATGTCCTTCTTGCCGCGCGGAGAGGCGGCGTGGATCGCTTCGGCGACCACTTCCTTGCCGACACCGCTCTCGCCTTCGATCAGGACGGGCACGCGGGCGCGAGCGGCCTTGGCGGCGATCGCGAGCGCGGCGCGGAACAGGGGAGCGCTGCCCACGATCTCGTCGAAGGCGAGCGGCGCCGAGAGCTTCTCGGTCAGCGGGCGCAGCTCGCCCGCGGTCTTGCCGCCCACTGCGGCTTCGAGCGCGGCGAGCAGCCGCTCGGCGGCGAGCGGCTTCACCAGAAAGTCGGTCGCCCCCGCGCGCATCGCGTTGACGGCATTGGCCACCGATCCGTTGGCGGTGAGCATCAGGATGGGCAGCTGCGGCCGGCGGGCGCGAAGCTCGCCGATCAGCCCCGCCGCATCCGCATCGGGCGAGCTGTGGTCGAGCAGGATCGCGTCGAGCGCCATCCCGTCGGGGGTGCCCAGCGTGGCGATGCCGGTCTCGGCCTCGCTTGCGAAGATGGTGCGCCAGCCGCGGCGTGCGGCGATGGCTGCGACGAGGCGGCGCTGTGCCGGCTCGTCGTCAATCAGCATCAGGAGGCGCTGGCCGTTGCGCGTCATCGCTCTTTCTGTCCCCAATGTCCCGTTTCAGGGCGTCAGTCATAGAGCAGATGGGTAAAGGCGGGCTTAAGCCTAACGTAGCGGCACGAGGGTTGAGCGGGTGGAGGGGCGGAGCTAAGGTCAGGCCAATTCACGTTTCAAGGGGAGAGACGAATGGTCGATACGGTCGACAGCGCCGAACAGCTCAAGGCGCACGAGCAGACCTGGAACGGTTTCAAGGCGATGATGTTCTGGGGCACCGTCGGCGTGGCCCTGGTCGCCGCTCTCGTCGTCTTCCTGATCTCCGCCAAGTGAAGATCGCGGTCCTGAAGGAGGCCGCCGCCGGCGAGCGGCGCGTTGCCGCGACTCCGGAAACGGTGAAGAAGTTCATGGCGCTGGGCGCCGAAATGGCCGTCGAGGCGGGCGCTGGCCAGGACGCCTCGATCGCCGACCAGGCCTATGCCGATATGGGTGCCTCCATCGGCGACCGCGCGGTGACGCTTCGGAATGCGGACATCGTGCTCGGCGTCCAGGGGCCCGATCCCGCGAGCCTGGCGGGCGCGAAGCCGGGCGCGTGGATCGTCGCGGGGCTCAACCCCTTTGGCGAGCGCGCCCGCATCGATGCCTATGCCAGCGGCGGCTTCGAGGCGCTGGCGATGGAGTTCATGCCGCGCATCACCCGGGCGCAGTCGATGGACATATTGTCGTCGCAGTCGAACCTGTCGGGCTACAAGGCGGTGCTCGATGCGGCGGCCGAATATGGTCGCGCCTTCCCGATGATGATGACGGCGGCGGGCACCGTCTCCGCCGCCAAGGTCTTCGTGATGGGCGTGGGCGTGGCGGGGCTGCAGGCGATCGCCACTGCCCGTCGCCTCGGCGCCCAGGTCTCGGCGACCGACGTGCGCGCGGCGACCAAGGAGCAGATCCTCTCGCTCGGCGCCAAGCCGATCTTCGTCGAGGCGGTGAAGGGCATCGAAGGCGAAGGCACCGGCGGCTATGCCACCGAGATGAGCGACGAGTACAAGGCCGCCCAGGCCGAGCTGGTCTCGTCGCATATCGCCAAGCAGGATATCGTGATCACCACTGCGCTGATCCCGGGCCGGGCCGCGCCGCGGCTGATCAGCGACGCGCAGATCGCCAGCATGAAGCCGGGCAGCGTGATCGTCGATCTCGCGGTCGAGCAGGGCGGCAATGTCGAGGGGGCGGTCGCCGGCGAGATCGTCGAGCGGCACGGGGTGAAGATCGTCGGGCATCGCAACGTGCCTTCGCGCCTCGCCGCCGACGCTTCGGCGCTGTTCGCGCGCAACCTGTTCAACTTCCTCTCCGCCTTCTGGGACAAGGAGCAGGGCAGACCGGTCCTCGACGAGGAGATCGGCAACGCCATCCGCCTGACCCAGGGCGGCAAGGTGGTGCACGAGAGGCTGCTGTAGAATTCCTCCCCGGAACGGGGAGGGGGACCGCCGAAGGCGGTGGAGGGGGAGGGAGGCAAATGCTGAGGCCCGAGGTTTCCACGGCGCGGAGGCTGAGACGGGAGATGCAGCTCCCCGAAGTGCTGCTCTGGCAGGCGCTTCGCGGGGCGAAGACCGGGATCAAGTTTCGCCGGCAACATCCGGTAGGTCCCTATGTAGTGGATTTCTTCGCGCGTGAGCCCTTGTTGATCATCGAAGTCGATGGCGAGGCGCACGAACGAGGAAATCGGCCAGAGCGTGACGAATTGCGTGACCGATTTTTGAACGAGAACGGGTACAGGGTAATGCGGGTGCGTGCAGTAGATGTGCTGCGAGACTTGGGAGCGGTCGTTTCGTCGATCATCTCCCTTGCCGAACGCCCCCTCCACCATGCTTCGCATGGTCCCCCTCCCCGTTCCGGGGAGGAATGATAAGTGGACTTCATCTCGATCCTGTCGATCTTCGTGCTGGCGTGCTTCGTCGGCTATTATGTCGTCTGGTCGGTCACGCCGGCGCTGCACACGCCGCTGATGGCGGTGACCAACGCCATTTCCTCGGTGATCATCGTCGGCGCGCTGATCGCGTCGGCCGCCTCGGGCGCGGAGATCGCCAAATGGCTCGGCCTGGTCGCCGTGGCGCTGGCATCCGTGAACATCTTCGGCGGCTTCGCCGTCACCGAGCGCATGCTCGCCATGTACAAGAAGAAGGGCTGAGCCATGCACGAGGGGGCACCTGTCAATCCTTGGGTGGCGTTGGCCTATCTGGTCGCCGGCATCTGCTTCATCCTCGCGCTGCGCGGGCTTTCAAGTCCGGCGAGCAGCCGGCGGGGCAACCGGCTCGGCATGCTCGGCATGGCCATCGCCGTCGTCACCACCTTGATCACGCACGAGATCGCCAGCCCGATCGAACTGGGCGCGGCGATCGCGGTCGGCGGCGCGATCGGCTTCGTCACTGCGCGGCGGATCGCGATGACTGCGATGCCGCAGCTCGTCGCCGCCTTCCACTCGCTGGTCGGCATGGCGGCGGTGCTGGTCGCCGCGGCGGCATTCCTCAATCCGGGCGCCTTCGGCATCCTGGGCACCGACGGCGAGATCCTCAGCGTCAGCCGGATCGAAATGGGCCTGGGGGTGGCGATCGGCGCGATCACCTTTTCGGGATCGGTGATCGCCTTCCTCAAGCTCAACGGCAATATGTCGGGCAAGCCGATCCTGCTGCCCGGGCGCCATGTGATCAATCTGGGCGTGCTTGCCGGCATTCTCGGCCTGATCGCCTATTTCGTGACCGATCAGAGCCCCTGGGTGTTCTGGACCGTGACTGCGCTCAGCTTCGTCATCGGCTTCCTGCTGATCGTGCCGATCGGCGGCGCGGACATGCCGGTGGTGGTCTCGATGCTCAACTCCTATTCGGGCTGGGCCGCCGCGGCGATGGGCTTCACGCTGCACAACAGCGCGATGATCATCACCGGCGCGCTGGTGGGCAGCTCGGGCGCGATCCTCAGCTACATCATGTGCCGCGCGATGAACCGCAGCTTCATCAGCGTGATCGCCGGCGGCTTCGGCGCGACCGATGGCGGCGGCGCGGCGGGCCAGGCGATCGACCGGCCGTGGAAGCGCGGCTCGGCCGAGGACGCCGCCTTCCTGATGAGCCAGGCCGAGCAGGTGATCATCGTGCCGGGCTACGGCATGGCGGTCGCCCAGGCGCAGCACGCGCTGCGCGAGATGGGCGACAAGCTCAAGGAGCATGGCGTCCGCGTGAAATATGCGATCCATCCGGTCGCGGGGCGCATGCCGGGCCACATGAACGTGCTGCTCGCCGAAGCGAACGTGCCCTATGACGAAGTGTTCGAGCTGGAGGACATCAACTCGGAATTCGCCCAGACCGACGTCGCCTTCGTGATCGGCGCCAACGACGTGACCAACCCGGCGGCGAAGACCGACAAGTCGTCGCCGATCTACGGCATGCCGGTGCTCGACGTCGAAAAGGCCAAGACGGTACTCTTCATCAAGCGTTCGATGGGCGGCGTGGGCTATGCGGGTGTCGACAACGAGCTGTTCTACCGCGACAACACCATGATGCTGCTGGCGGATGCGAAGAAGATGGTCGAGGAGATCGTGAAGAGCCTCGACTGACGCCGGTCAATGGGGAGACTGTGATGGCGAGCGTGAGTTCGATTCTCGGCGGTGCGTTCGGGCTGCTGCGCGAGCGGCCGGGTGCGGTGGCAATCTGGGCGATCACCTATTGTGTCGGCTCGCTGGCCATTTCGCTGGTCATGGGACTGTTGATGTTCGGCACCATGATGCCCAGCAGCGCCGATGCCGGCGCGGCGCTTTCGGTATGGGCGGGGCCGATGTTCAGCCTGATGCTGCTGCTCTATCTCTGCCTGTTGCTGCTCGTCGTGGTGCTGATGAACGCCGTGTTCCGCGCGATGCTGCGGCCGCAGGAAGGCGGCTTTGCCTTCATGCGGCTCGGCATGGACGAGTTCCGGATGCTCGGGCTGGTGGTCCTGGTCTGCATCGGCGTCTTCGCCGCGGTGCTGATCGGCGAATTGCTGCTGCTGCTGCTGATCATGGTCATCGGCTTCGCGCTGGGCGCGGGGGCAATCAGCGGCGTGATTTCGTTCCTGCTCTTCCTGGCCTTTCTCTGCGCGGTGGTCTGGGTAGAGGTGCGCATCTCGCTGATCTTCCCGTTGAGCTTCCATCGCCGCCGGATGAGCATCGATGCCGCCTGGGAATTGACGCGCGGCCATTTCTGGCTGCTCTTCGCCTGCTATTTCCTGATCGGGCTGATTTTCGTCGTTGCCACCGGCATCGTGATGTCGGCGGTGATGGGCGACTATTTCGTCGCATTGTACCAGGCGCATGGCGATCAGGAACAGCTGCGCCTGGCGGCGGAGGCATTCGCCGCCAAGCAGTTCGCCATGCCGCTCGTCACCAAGATCCTGTTCGGCGTGGTGGGGGCGGTGTTCTTCGCGGTGGGGCTGGCGCTGGGCCCGGGCCTGCTGGCGAGCGCCACGCGCGAGCTTCTCGGTGGGGAGAGCGAAGCTGCGGTGTTTGCAGCCGAATCCGACGGATCAGTCATGGACTGATTTGGAACGGACGGGCAATGAACCTTGCGCCCGTCCGCGTCGCGCCACGAGCTCCGGAATGGAGCGGACAGAGCAATCCGCTTCGGAGGTTGGGCCTCTCTGGAGCTTGGAGCGACGTTGAGAAGGCGATGGCGAACCTGTCCACGGCACCCGAACTCACCGGCGCGCCCTATGATCTGGCAGTCAATGCGTTACTGATCGCGGAAGCCGCGAGCGGGGATGTGATCGCGGCGCTGGACGCAGTCGGGGTCCGGGTGCGCGACACGGCGGATTTCGCGACGGCGCTGCCGCTGCTCGACGAAGCCCGGCTCGACCTGATCCTGCTCGATGCGCGTACCGGCGCCGAAACCGTGCCGGCGCCGTTGCTCGAACGTCTGGCGATACGCGACGCATCGGAGGGGCCGGCGCTGGTTGCCGTCTTCGCGGCCGACCAGATCGACCTTGCCGGCGTGCTGCTCGGCGCGCCGCGCAGCCGGCTTCTCTGCGACCCCGGTGCCGGCGAGTTGCTGGCGGCGCTGGTGCTGGCCCGGACGGAGGGCGCGGCGCCCGCGCGGCTTTCCTGGGCGGATGTCACGCGCGATTCCGAAGTCGTGCGCCTGCGCCGGCTCAACGAAGAAGTTGCGCGCATCGCCGATGCCCTTGCCCGTCTGACCCGAGGCGAGTTCGAGGAAGAGGACGAGATCGAGCGCCGCACCGGCATCCGGGCGCCCGACATGGAGTATCGCGGGCCCGACGAGCCTCCGATCGACGTCGCTGCAAACGAGATTCGCGCCGTCATCCGAGCGCGCCGGTTGCGGGGCCAGTATTTCGCGTCGGAGCTGTTCGCCGATCCCGCCTGGGACATGCTGCTGGACTTGTTCGCTGCCGGGCTCGAGCGGCGGCGCGTATCGGTTTCCAGCCTGTGCATCGCGGCGGCGGTGCCGCCCACTACGGCGCTGCGCTGGATCGGCACGATGCACGAGGCCGGCCTGTTCCGCCGCGAGGCCGATCCAGGCGACCGGCGGCGGGCCTATATCGCACTGAGCGACAAGGCGCAGCAGGGCATGCGTGGATATGTGAATGCGGTGCGCCGTGCGGGGCTTAGTCTCGTCTGAGGGGCTTGCCGCGGCGCTCCAGCTTTGGCATCGGTCCGGAACCGGCATCGGTCCGGGCGCTTAGCTCAGTTGGTAGAGCATCTCGTTTACACCGAGAGGGTCGGCGGTTCGAGCCCGTCAGCGCCCACCAGTCCTTGTTGACTTGTTGAGCACGGATAAGACTGCCTCAAAGGCCACGATAACACTGCCTCACGGGGAGTTTGTCCGCTTTGCGCCCTAATCTCGGTCGTTGGAGACCAGATATCGTTCGCCCAAAAGCGGACATTCGCCAAGGCCCAGCCGGACGACCGAGATTGGGACAAATCCGTCGTTCCCATGCGGCAGATCGAGCGCCAGCTCTTGTCATAAGCCGACGTTCAGCGCTTGTCCGCACGGCGTGACGTTGCGACTTAAGCTGGGCCGGTAGGCGACCGTCCGGGTTGGCGCCGGGGCGGTTGATCCCGTCAGCGCGCAGACTGAAAGTGCGAGAGCTATGGCTGTTTACTTCATCTACCAATTGAGCGCTGGCGAGCCATTGCTGAAAATTGGACGCGCCAAGGACATTTATCAGCGCCGCGACGCTCTGCAGACTGGAAATCCGCATACGCTGGTGCTGGTCGGGTGGATAGAGTCCGATGCGGAAAGCCTCCTTGAGGCAGAGTTGCACCGCAAGCATCATGCGCGCCGCGTCGCAGGCGAGTGGTTCCGTCTCCAGCCCACCGAAATTCTGGAGGATCTCATGTGCGCCGGCAGCGATGGCTTCGTCGCGCGACATGCCGACGCATTCGAAATTATCGGCTATGATCGTGACGCAGTCCCCGAATATCTCGGCGTCTGGGAATGGGGCGACCTCGAACTCGAAGAAAGCTGTCCATTTTGTGGCGCAATGTGCGGGATGCATTTCCAGGAGGCGTCCCAAGCCTATCACTGCATCAGCTGCGGGCGTCTGAGCGATTTCTCCGATCAGACGCCGGACTTCGACGCTGAAGAGGAATATCGCGCCTGGCTGGCGGACAATCCTCCGCCTCTCCCCACAGGAATGGATCGGTTCGCGATTTTGGGCGGCGCACCGGATTATCCCGAGCATCTTCGCCGCAATGGCCGTCTGCGTTAGTCTGTCAGCGCCGAGCTGAGATCCGTGATCGCGTCTACATCTCGATCCAGAGATGATCGATCTGGATCGGTTCGAGGCCGGCGCGCCGGATATGGCGCGATCGCAATGCTGCCGTGCGCCGCAGGCCGTCATGGGCGATCATTGCAAACTTGTCGGCGGCTGACCAATTCTCGGTCGCATCCTTGACGAGGCCGTCGATCCAGCTGGCGATTTCCGCTTGCCAATGGCCGATGTCTTGGGCCTGAACATAGCCTATCATCGCTGCCTGTTCATGACCCGCACCGTGATGTCCGGCTGACGTGCGCCCCTGGAATGTGACCGATTTTGAGTAGAGTCCGACGCAAAGGAGTCGGACGAGAATGAAGCGCAGCAGGTTCAGCGAAGAGCAGATCATCGCGATCTTGAAGG